>CANMWT010000005.1 GCA_947501635.1 uncultured Roseobacter sp. | reverse complement strand
TTGTTCATTCCTCGCCATTCACGGTGCGGGGCTGACCCACGTCGTAGATACAAAGTAAATGGCGGCAAAGTCCGCAACTCGGTCATAGCCAGATTTTTGGTCAGTGTCCGCTATCGTGCGAAGCTGCCATAAGAGGCCGAAAGTCCGCATTCTTCGTGCCGAATGACTGCTCAACAACGCTTAGCAGTCACCTGACCAAAACACTCAGATGACCGCGTCGAGCCCACTGCTGACGTTAAACAGAACGTCAGTTCCGCGGTTATCATCATGAGTGTACTTTTTCAGCTTTGCGGGTCCGACGGAAAAAAATTTGAGTGAAAGTCGAAGCGTCTTGATAGGTACATGCCCACAGAGATTATTCGACAATCAAGGAAAAGCTGCTGCTCTCCTCGTCGTTCGAGACATTGATTTCATAAGTGCCGGATCGCAGCGGGTAGAAGCTGAATTTGACCGCTCCCTCGCCTTCACATTGCAAGGCTCTGAACGACAAACCCTGAACATAGACCTCTATGTTTTCCACCGTCAGAACACGTAGATGCGCATTGCGCACAAGTGGGTCGGTTTCGAACGTAAAGTTCGGATCACCCTGATCCGAGGCGTGGCAAACCAAGTTCAGACGGTAATACGCGCCGCGGTCCAACTGAATCTCTGCAGGCGACAGCGCTATTCCATTGGCAGAGAGCCGCGCCTCGACGAAAACGTCCTTCGGCGGCCCGCCCGAAGGCTGCGCAAGCGTCGGCGCGCCTGCCGAACCCAGCACAACGAACAGAAAACCTGCAATCCAATTTGATCTCATCATGCTCTCCAATGTGCCCCGAGCGGATGAACCCCAAGACCGCAAGTTCATTGCGCGTGCTTCGCTGATGCCTCTGGGCTCTTAAGGCGTCTTTCTAGTATATCAGGCCCGTGGTCGCTGTACAGCGTACGAGAATCTTGTAACTGAAACGCCCATTATCGGTTCACTGCGATTGCATTTCGGCTTTATGATAGTGCGATGGATCGAAACATGCCAAACGGCCACAGATGAAGTTTGACGGAACCGATTTCATTTTCATTGGCTTCGCCATCTGCCTTGGGGCGCTCTGCTACGCTACGACAGGCGCCGTCGCACTGCGTGAGGCGCTGGTACAAACTATGTCTCTACTTTTGGCCATTCTGCCTCAGCTGGCAGGTGGGCTGCTCATCGGCGGGCTCATAAAACAGCTGATTAGCAAGGACAAGATCACGGCACTTCTCGGTGCCAATTCCGGAATGCGCGGCCTTTTCATTGCCACCACTGCGGGCAGTCTCACGCCAGGTGGACCATTCATGTCCTTTCCCATTGTTTTCGCATTATGGACCGCGGGTGCCGAAGCCGGAGCTCTGGTCGCCTACGTCACCGCTTGGGCGCTGTTGGGCTTCGTCAAACTGGTTGTCTGGGAATTGCCCCTGATGGGATTTGAGTTCGCTTGGATCCGATTTCTCGTGAGCCTGCCCTTACCAATCGTGGCAGGTGTGCTGGCGCGCCGCCTCGCGCGGATGCGCGCGTTTCAGATGAAGGATCACCCTGGCTCATGAGTCTGGCGCTTGGGACACTGGGGCTTACCGCGGTTGTGCTGTCGGTTTTTGTCTACAGACAATCCGGCACGCCGGGGCTCAGAGCCGCCGGCAAAGACGCGCTCAACACCTTCAAAGCCTTGGCGATCCGACTGCCTTGCGCCCTGCTGGCCGCCTCCTTTCTAGTCCATTTTGTTCCAGTGGACGCAGTCTCCGGCGTGTTAGGAAGAGACACAGGCATGCGTGGTATCGCCATCGCGGCCGCAGCGGGTGGGTTTCTTCCCGGCGGGCCCATGGTCACATTTCCGATTGCGGTCGTGTTGCAGCAGTCAGGCGCTGGGTGGCCGCAACTGGTCGCCCTGATTTCCGGCTGGTCCATTTTCGCCTTGAATCGCCTGCTCACCTATGAGGCGCCCATAATGGGGTGGCGTTTTGCAATCTTGCGCAACCTGTCCTGCCTTCTGCTGCCTGTTTTGGCTGGCTTTGGCGCAGAGTTCGTTCTCGTTTTCATCGAAGCGGAATGACCCAACTGTGGCTGGGTTAAGTGCGGGCACCCGCATTTTTTGCTGGCCAGACTAAGGATTTTGTCGAAGACTGTCCCTTATGAACCGAACCAAATTAACAGCGGTATTGATTGTTTTTGCATCGTCGACTGTCGCAACGAGCAATGCATCGGCTGCCGATGCAGAAACAAGCGAATGGGTAATGTACACTGAGGCAGCGAACGGCGACGTCTATTTCTACGATACGTCGCGTGTAGAAAAGACTGACACATTGCGTCATGTCTGGAACGGTATCCGGTATAAAACGTCCCTCATGGGTGCCTTCAGTTTCGCGAACCTTTTGGAGATCAACTGCTCCAACAGGACAGAAACAACACTGCAAAGTACATTCTTTTCGGACAAAAACTGGGAAAACGCTGCGATGAAGACTGATACTTCAAAATCCGCGACGCGCCGGATTGAGGCGGGTTCCACGGTCGAACAGCTGGCCGGTATTTTGTGTAATCAATAAAACCTTTGATCAGCGACGGTTCGGGGTGAAGAACTTTGATTGTTTGAACATTAAAGCCCCCGCGGTACTGGCGTAGCGCGGGGGCTTCCTTCGAGAGTTATCTCGAGCGTTTGATCTTACTGCATGCTTTCCGCTGTGACCTGGTATATGTCACCATCATCCGTCGCAACGTAAAGCGCGTTATCAGGCCCCATGACCAAGCCACGGAACCGCGTCGAAAACCCAAGCGGCATGCGCGTGATCCCGTTGATACCCAGACCATCCGGCGTCAGGCTAATCATGTCTATCCTGGAACCGGCTGGCGTGTCACCAAAACCGATACCCATGATGCCAACCGCCAAACGGCCTTCGTAGATGCCCCAGTTGCTTCCTTTCAGGAAAGCGGCAGAACCGGTGCCTTGCGAGAAACCGTTGTTGTTCCAGCTTGGCGGCATCAAATCAGCGAAGCGCGTGTCGCTCATCGGGGTGTATGCAGCACGGACAGCAGGATCCATTCCATCCATCTGGTTTGGCTCGTAACCACAGTACTCATCCGGGCATTCGCCTCGTCCCGCGGTATTCTGCGCAGGGTCCCAACCGGCATTGCCACCATTCACGAGAGCGGTTATCTCATCGTTGTGCCAGGGGCCATGTTCTGCTGTGAACGCTTTGCCATCGCTGGGGCGGAAATCGATTCCTTGGACGTTTCTGTGTCCGTAAGTGTAAATCCGCTTGTCAAAGCCCTCGGGTGGATTGTTTTCCGGATGGGCATTCCCGTCCATATCGATCCGCAGAACTTTTCCGCACAGCAATGTACCGTCCTGAGGGCAGATGCCGCGGTGGCGGTCACCACCTGCGACCCACAGGTAGCCTCCGGGCCCAATCCGGATGCGACCACCGTTGTGTGCACCAGGTCCGCCAAACGGCTGATCTGATGCCAGCGGCTTGTATTGGATGTCCGTTACGATATCGGTTCGATCGGAAACGCTGGAAAGGTCATCGCTGACAGTGAAAGTCATCACGATGTTGCCATCGCATTTTCCGAAGTTCGTTTCACAGCCATCGCCGAAATACTTGCTTGATGACGAATAGACAGCGATCGTTCTGTTCTCTGCAAAGTTCCGGTCCGCGACCACGCCAAGCATGCCGGCTTGACCCTCGCAAAACAGGTCGTCGGCACTGTCTGCGTAGCCCGAACTGTCCTTCATTCCGTACAATGCATTTACGGTGCCATCGGTGGTTCTTACTGACAGACCTTTGCATTTTTCGGTGTAGAACATTGTACCATCTGGCAAAAACGCCATGTCCCAAGGATTCTCAAGACCTTCCAAGACTTTAGTCGGTGTGATCTTCGGTACGTCCATGCCCTGGTGGCCATCCGCCTGAGCAGCAAGCGGTAGTCCCAGAACCAAGGCACCTATTGTAACCCCGGTGTAGACTTTACGATTGAGTGTTTTCATTTTTTCCTCCCTTAGCAGATTGATGCTATTTCTAAATTGCGTCCTCCAGATACGCGGCTAGGTTAGCGATTTCCTCATCTGATAACGGCTTGGCGAACATGAACATAAGAGACGAATTTGGGCCTTGTTTAATGCCTTCTCTGTACGCTCTTAGTTTTTCGATCGTGTACGACGATTCATTGCCAGCTATTTTTGGATAACTGGACGCTCCTTTCCCGGCTTGTCCGTGACAGTTTACGCAAGACTCGTAATATCTGGTTTCACCTAATTCCTTGTCGGCGCCGAACCCATACACGGGTACGATTAACGCGACAAAAAATACTGCGGCACTGGAAAGTCTGTGCAATACGAGCTCCTTAAATCTTTAGAAATTACACCACACGCACCATCGCGCACTTTTGATTTTCTTCAAAGCGGATTCTTTTTTGACCATACGTTATCGCATGTTTTTTTGTTTGCGCCAATGTACGAAGCTGCAGCAACTCCAAGAGTAAGCATACAGTGCAAAGCAGAGATGCATGCCGGAATAGGCAGGGCAAAATGATCACTGGCCATCGGAATCAAGTGAAGCTTCAGACTATGCGCCCCGAACATTTCTGAATATTTGTCATCCATCATTTTTTGCATAGCAAAATTAGAGCGCATGTGAGCCTGGCTGGAATTGTGTTAAAATGAAGGTCGATAAGGCATCGGTTGAGTTTGGAAAACGGCCCATCCAAAAATTGCCTAACAGGTTTGGTCGCAAATTCATCATCCAATAACATTGACAACTTCATGTGTTTAAAGCGTACTGTGTGTCTTGGCGAACATGTATGGGCCGCGCGGCCTGCACCTGTTTACTAAATCAACTGGGAGGAAAAAATGATTAACGGACGATTGTATGCGGGGCTCCTCGCGAGCACTGTTTTGGCTACTTCTGCGGTGGCTCAGGACAACATGGATAAACTCGGCAACATGCAGAAAACGGACGCAACCTTCACGTTCATTGATCAGGGAGGGGAACGGGCCGAAGCGCTTAATGCGATCATTCCGAACATCAATGTACCTGATGGTTTCGAGGTTAGCCTGTACGCGGTTGTGCCTGACGCACGTTCCATGGCCGTGGCACCGCAAGGTACTGTCGTATTTGCAGGCACGCGTAAGGATAAAGTCTGGTCGATCGTCGATCGTGACCGCAACCGCGTCGCCGATGAAGTAAAGGATTTTGCGCCATCGATTACTTTCGACATTCCGAATGGTCCTTGCTTCTCGCCCGACGGTTTTCTGTTCATCGCGGAACGCAATCGCGTGTTGAACTTCCCTGCGGCGGAATTTTTCTTTGAGGGACCAGACCCTGCGGTCGCGATTGTCGTGCCTCAAGGTGAGTTGGTACCGCCAGAGGAAGAAAGCTTTAACCATACCGCCCGCGTTTGCGACATTGGCCCTGACGGCAAGATTTATATCTCGCTAGGTCAGCCCCACAATGTGCAGCCGCTTGACAAGATCGAAATGTACGACAAAATCGGTATCGGCGGCATCATCCGCATGAACACTGACGGATCGGGTCGTGAAGTCTACACTCGCGGTGTACGCAACTCGGTTGGTCAGGATTTCAACCCGGCAACTGGTGAGCTTTGGTGGACAGACAACCAAGTTGACGGCATGGGGGATGACATCCCACCAGGAGAGCTGAACCGGCAGACTGTCGCAGGAGAGCATTTTGGTTTCCCATGGACAAACTCCAGAGTAGAGATCGTCTCTGAGAGTGATTTCCCGCGTCCTGAAGGCGTTGTCTTCACTGAGCCCCAGCTTGAGTTGACTGCGCACGCAGCTGACTTGGGAATGAGCTTCTACAAAGGGTCAAGCTTTCCCGATGAGTACCAAGGCGGGATCTTCTGGGCGCAGCACGGTTCTTGGAACCGGACCACGCCAGTGGGCGCTCGGGTTATGTATACAGCGCTTGACCCTGAAACAGGTGACGCCATCGGCGCACAGGTCTTTGCTGACGGTTGGTTGAACGAGGAAACCGGCGAGTACCGTGGGCGTCCGATGGACATTGCGTTCCTGAAAGATGGATCAATGCTCGTTTCTGACGATTTCGCGGGAGCAATTTGGCGCATCGCGTATAACCCGAAACCCGCTGAATAATGCGGAAAGTAGCAATAACGTTTCTCGGCGGGCTTATGCTCGCCGGGACACCGCCTGTGTTTGCGGATGACGCTGAAGCCGGTCGTAAGATCGCTAACATGTGCCGGACATGTCACGGAATTGATGGATACGCTCAAATCCCGATTGCACCGCATATTGGTGGCGAACCTAAAGAGTACCTTGAAAACCAGTTGATGGCCTTCAAGACAGGCGCACGTGAACATGAAATGATGTCCGTGGTGACGGCTAGTTTGTCGGCCCAGCAGATTTCTGATGTGTCATCGTGGTACGCTGCACACACCGTAACGGCGACGCTTCCAGAGGGCGTTACCGAAGATGATGCGCCCCAAACCTGCGTGTCGTGTCACGGTGCGAATGGGATTTCCGTTTTGCTGGACGCTCCAAACCTTGCAGGCGAGGTGAATATCTACATTGACACACAACTGAAAGCGTACCGTATTGGTAAACGTAACCACGAAATTATGTCTGAAATCGCTGCTGATATGACAGATGAACAGATACGTGCTGTAGCCGATTGGTTCGCTCAAATAGAGCTTGAGATCAAGCCGGTTCAGTAGCAGTACAGATGCCTTTTAGTTTTCCAGAAGGCGTCTGCGAAACTTCGCGCGCGGGTTCGCTTTGGATCTATGACTAAGGCACCATAATTGATTGCCAGTGACAGCTCAGGCCGAAGGCCGCGCCGGTGCAGCTATCACACGCCGATCACAACTTTCGGTAGACCAGTTCCGGCATAATTTCGGGCTGCACCTCTTGTTCCAGCAAGGCATCAAGCACGGCGCGACCCGGAGATTTAGTGCACACTGGATCGGTTGCCGAAGCGTTGTTCAGCACCGCCATAGCTTGGCAACGGCATCCACCAAAATCTATGTCACGGCGCTCGCAGGACTGGCAGAGTTCGGGCATCCAGTCTGTGCCGCGGTAGGCGTTGAATGCCTCGCCATCATACCAAATCTCTTTTAGAGGTTTATCCGTTACCCTCTCAAAATGGAGCCCTGGGATCGTCTCTGCCGCGTGACACGGCAATACTGTACCGTCTGGCGTAATATTAACGCCTGTTGAGCCCCAACCGTTCATACATGCCTTGGGAAAATCCGAGTAGTAGTCGGGCGGTACAAAGTCGATCACCATTTCTCCCTCAAAGCGCATACGCGCATCCCGCACAGTTTTTTTCGCAGCAATGACCTGATCCCGCGATGGCTGCAAAGCGGACCTATTTTGAAGTGCCCAGCCTTGAAATTGGACACAAGCGACCTCAATACGGCGCGCGCCAAGACGCAGCGCCATTTCAATCGTCGCAGGCAGATCATCGAGGTTCTCCCGATGCATCACAGCGTTTAACGTCAATGGAAAACCCATTTCGGCGATGTGATCTGCGACATGCATCTTGCGCTCAAAACCGCCTTTGTAGCCGCCGATGCGGTCTGCAATTTGCGCAGTAACCCCTTGAACAGAAAGTTGAATGTGGTCAAGGCCCACATCTTGTAAGGCTTCAAGCCTGCGGCGCGTCAATCCAATACCGGACGTGATTAGATTGGTGTAGAGGCCAGCTTTCTGCGCGGCTGAAGTAAGTTCAACAATATCCGTGCGGGATGCAGGTTCACCACCTGACAAATGGAGTTGCAAAACACCCAAATCTGCCGCCTGCGCAAAGATATCTGTCCACTCCGCCGTCGTCAGTTCGCGGTCTTTCTGGGTCAGTTCCTGTGGGTTCGAACAATAAGGACAAGATAGTGGACAACGGTGCGTGAGTTCGGCAAGCATCGCCAACGGTGGATTAACCATGGGTCGCGTCCAGTAACTTCTTGTTGCCAAGGTCTGTCAGAAAGTCCGAGACATCCGTTGATACATCTTCTTTTGGAGCCGCGTAGATATCAGCAAGCTTTGTTGAAATTTCATCAATGGTGGAAACGCCGTCAACATGATCTAGAATAGCGCATCCGATTTCATCCAACATCAAAACACGTTCTGGCCCCAGTAAAACGGGAACACCACGCACCTTGTCGAAATGCCTGCGAACGCCACGCGGTAAAACCGGTACACTCAAGTCGTTCATTGCAAAAGTCCCTCCCCAGGCTGCCACGCACCGGGCGGGATACGCGCAGGAGATACGTAGGCCGCGTAGAGTGCATCCAACTGCGCCCAAAGAACCTCAGTCTTGAATATCAGCGCGTTAGCTGCCGCATCCTGATCCGCTTTGGTTACAGCATGTTCAAGAACCCACCCCAACCCGAAGGCCACGTCCTTTGGCGCCTCTGACAGACGATGCTGAAAGTAGGAAATTGTATCAGGGTTGGCGAAGTCATAGTGTTGTAGAAGGCCTGCGATCCGGTCTTTGTGGATTTTGGGCGCAAAGAGCTCTGTGAGGGAAGACGCGACAGCGGGAAGCATCGGCTCGTCACGCACAAAACGAACATACGCATCCACTGCAAAACGGGTTGCCGGCAACACACCGCGCGCCGATGACACGTAGTCCGGGTCAAGACCGACGCCCTCCGCGAGTTTGAGCCAGCGATGAATTCCGCCCGTGCCTTCCTCAGTGCCATCATGGTCTTCAATGCGGCGCCGCCAGCTCCGACGCAGCGCAGGGTCGGTCACGCGCGAAAGAAATGCCGCATCCTTCATCGGAATGCGTGACTGATAATAATACCTGTTGATCACCCATGCGCGTACTTGGTCAGGCGTACAACCGCCAGAGTGTAACAGATGATGAAACGGGTGTTTATCATGGTACCGTTCGTCACCGATCTTGTGCAGACGGGCCTCGAAGGTTTCTCGGTCCGATGTCATCTGATTCACAGCTCTATCTCCATCCCGTCATAAGCAATTTCCCAGCCAGCACTTTCTACCTGCGCGCGCTCACCACTTTCGGGCTGAAGAATCGGGTTCGTATTATTAATATGGACAAAGACTTTACGAGCAGAAACCGCAGCAAGCCGTTCTAGGCTACCGTCATGTCCACTAAGTTGAATATGCCCCATGCGCGCACCCGTTTTCTGGCCAGTACCCGTCTTTGCCATGTCATCGTTTTCCCAAACAGTACCGTCAAACAGCAACAAGTCCACTGCTTCAAGTCGCGTTAGCAACCAATCTGGTAACGCCGCGCACCCTGGGACATACGCCGCGCGTTTCCCGTTTACTTCGAGTAAAAGCCCGATTGTTTGGTCTCCGACAGCTTCCAGATCAAGAGCTTCCTCGTCTTCAAGGAACAACGCGACCTTACCGGGCACTGAGAACGGCGTGATCTTAACATCCGAGAGTGGTTCAAAAGTTTCATCAACCGATATCAAACTGCGTTCAACCAGTTCAGAATCCAAGACATTAAAGACGGAGTTTGTCGTTAGGATATCCAAGCCGCTTTGGGTTGCAAAAACCGTAAACGGAGTCTTTTCGCGCAGCGTTAAAAGGCCTGCGATATGGTCAATGTCGCCGTTGGTCAGAACAACGGCTGCAATGGGCGTGCCGCGCAGAGATTTTGGCCACAGGGCATTTGTGCGTTGTAACTGTGCTGCAATGTCCGGAGACGCGTTCAATACAACCCACCGTTCCCCGTCGGCGGACACTGCAACAGAAGATTGCGTCATTGAGGCAATTTTACCTGCGCGCGCATCGAGACAATTTGCGCACCCGCAATTCCATTGCGGCAAGCCGCCACCTGCGCCTGCGCCAAGTATAGCCAGTTTCATTTCGCAGCACCTCCAAAAACTTTGTAATCCATTGTAATATATTCGTAATTTCTGTTCAAGTTCAGCGCCAAAACAATTAGAATGTCAGATTTCACAAAGTCATCAATATTTTCTATTGCGCCTCTGATTGACGCCTTCTTCCATCGTAAAGCTGTTTACTAAATCTTTCCACTGCGAGGTGTCAGTACCGAAGCAAGCCCAGTTTAACGCGCTGCCTTTATCTCGAAAGCTTGGCTTGTATGTCCGGCTGAAGTCAAAGCTTCGCAGCATTTTTCAATACATTCTGTGATGTGGTTTCCTAGAGCATCGAGGGCTCTAAACAATTTGCTTGCCAAAAACACTGGATAAGACGGCGGTTGGTCAACCCAATAACCACTTTTCGAGCGGCCAGTGCGTGCTAGCCTAATTGACCACAAAGGGTACTGAAGAACACTTCAAAAAAACGACCGCAAAATGCGGTCGTTTTACTGGTTCAAATTCAGATTGCCGTTTGAACAGACTCGACAATTTGAAAATGTCACGCTCAAAGGCTTTTAGTTGAGTCGTTCTTCAGAACAGGTCGTCACCGCTACGCTCGTCGTCTTCGCCAGGGCCGTACATGTTGATTTCCATGCCACACGAAATCTCTATCGCTGTAGGTTTCTTCCAAGCCATCCGTTTTCCTCCTAAAAAGATGTTCAACTGTTTTAAAGCCTCACAAAGACGATTGCGCCCATAGCTGTGCGCGACATCCTCGAAACTCGTCATTACAGATTAGCAGTATTTTCAGGTTTCTCAAGAGCGTTGCAGTTGGTCCCGCCCTAACGCACAAGACTAACCTCGCAAGAGAAAGATCAGCTATTGATAAAACTACAAGCTGCCTTGAACCGCACCGAGCTTAATAGCATTGTCGGCATCGTAAATTAACACGCAAACTGTCTGTTTTTTAAATGGCAGTTCTGCGGAAATCAGGCTGAAACCGGCGACAAGCTCAACAACGTGACCGCCCCGCGGCGACGCATTTTGCTGCGTCAGCATCAGGCAGCTTCGTCCGCAACTGAGACACTCGTCCACAGTGCAACGAACGTCCGTTTCTGGTAAAAGCAGTCGTTGCATGGGTTCTTTTCGGGCATCATTCGTCCGGTTCCCATTTGCGGGTGATGCCGTTCCACAATTTGCCGGTGCTGCCGTGGCGCTCCCACTCCGACAGATTGTGCCAGTCTGACAGGCTGACCACCTTGCCTGTCCAGGTGCGCTGCAGACCGCCGATAGCTTGTCCGTAAGGACTGACATCATCGTCACGCGACCTCGGCTCAAAAGTACGTATTTCACCGCATGGGACACGGGACAAATGGGACTTTTGGGACAAAACCTCCGTTTCGGGGCTTTCAGGCGGGGTTTCGTCCGTTTTGTCCCATTTGTCCCGTGTCCTGACCTGCTGGGCTGCTTTAAGCCATCTTGTCATTTGCGCCCCCCCAGAACCCCCGGATTGACCTCATAGGCCTTCACAGCCCGACCGCCCTTGGGCTCGTCTTTCGCGGTGCCCGCGGGGCGTATGACGTCTCCCTCAAGCAAAACGGCCAAAGCTGGATCGAGCTTGTTCTTGGTGCCCAGAGCAGCTCTCTCCTGACGCATAACCTGCCGTGTCGTAAATCTCTGCCATCCTTCTTCCCGGATGACCGCCAACAACCGCCGCGCCGCGGCCTCGCTGGCGGGAACGGAAGCCCCTGCATAGCATCGGCGCGCCATGGGAAGCGCGTAGGCCTCGATGTAGTGGCAGGCCCGTCCGAACTCGGACACCGTTATTGTATTGGGCTGTGGTGCCCCGTCAAAGGCGTGGTCGATTGCCGCCAGCACCAAAGACAGACGTGCGGCCAGCCCCGGGAACTTGCCGATGTGAGACATCAGTAGCCCTCCAGCCTCCGTTTCCCAGTCGCTGCACTGCTGCCGCCATCCATCCATCAACGCGGCTGCACCATCGTCAAAGCCTGCAAACCACGGGCGCGGTTCGCCATCCTCATTAACGGGCATGTCCAGCGCCACCAGTCGCGCCCAGGCATCATCAGCGACGGCATCATCTGCATAGCGCGTAGGACGTCGCACAGGTGCCGGTGCCGGCCATGTCGGCATGAAGCGTGCAACCAACCCGTCGTCTGACGCCTTGATCAGAAGGTCATTCAGCTTGTCGGGCTGGATACCGCCCAGCACACCGATTGTCAGCCGGTCGATGGTTAGAGGCTTGCGCCCCATACGTTCCACCGTAAACGACCGCCCCCCATAGGCCTCCAGCCAGAAGGCTCGGTCAGATCCACCGTTGCGCGCTTCCATTGTCAGCAACCAGCCGGACAACTCGTCACGGACCTGCAGGACCCCTTTGGGCTGCGCCTCGGCAATGACCCCGATCCGCTCTACTGTGCCGTCATTGACAATGAGGCGCGGGACATGCGGCTCCGGGCCCACCTCCGCCTCTGCTGGCAGAGACGGTGGTTCAGCCCCCTTGGCCATGGCTTTGCGGCATTTGGCTTCCCATGCCCGCTCGGCAATCTTCGCCAGTTTTTGTTGCTCTACCCAAGCTTCATGCTCGGCACTCGAGCGCGTCCGCATGGGCTTTTCCGCGCGCCGGACACCGGACAAAACTGCATCTATCGCGGGTGACTTGCCCGCACTGGGCAGACCAACACACATAGACCAGATCACCGGAGGCTCGGTCCAGCCTTTCCAGGGGCTGACCCATCTGGCGTTGCCCATAACACCACCGACGGCGGCAAAGAGAGCGCTCAGCACATAATCCGCAGGCGCGCCTGCTGCCTCAGCTGTCGCACTGACCCATTCCGCCGCGCGCGGCCCCAGAATGTCTATCAAGGGCAGCACGGGCGGTTCTGGCAGGCTGGGGCGCAACAATGCCGGAGACGGCGCAGGCCAGTCAGAGGATGGCAGAATGCCATGCCCGCTGTTTTTTTCCGACGTGTTCGCCCTTGCGGGCGTAGAAGCGGGTTGCTCAGGCTTCCAAGCGAACGCCCCGACGCGATCGTCCAGCCCCGCTTCCTGCGCGTAGCTGCGCACGGCATCGGACAGATCGCCCCCATGCTCGAAGTAAACATAGAGATCGAACGCGTCTCCGAACCGGTGACCGCTTTTCGAGGCCGCGCCGATTTCTGCAGCATCATCTGAACCGCTGAGACTGATCCAGTGGTCACCATAGTCCCGCGTCGCAAAGCTCCCGGACTGCTGCATGGGGCTGCGCCAGTCATTACCATGGCCGCCGCGGGTATATCCGTAACGTTCCAGAAGATCGGCTATGCTGTGCGTTTCGTTGAAGCGGACCACGGGATCGGTGTCGTCCGATGTGCCACGTTCCAGCCTCTGTGCGGCTTTTCTGGCGCGCGCGGCCCGCGCTTCAACTTCGGCCTGTAAGCGTCTGGCCCGGTTTGTTTCCCGGCGCTGGATGACCGCGTGGTCAGGCGTCAGAGCCAGCGGTGTGGCGCGTTCAACATGGTATTCATAGAAGTCGCCCCGATTTGGCAGATAGACCAGCTGACCAGTGCGCTCCAGCGCCCGGTCACAGATCAGCACACCTTCTGTCTGTTCTTCCAGAAGATCGTAGAAGGCCGCCACCGTATCGCTGTAGTCAGCCCCCGCCAGAGGTTCCCTCAGGCGCACAAGAGCGCGCCATTTGCGGGCATCTGGAGTTGCCGACCGGGTTGCATAGATCACCATGCTGCAGGGACCCAGAACAAGGTTCAGAGCCTCTCTGACCTCGCTCAGGGAAAGGTTGTTTTGGTCCACATCGAGCGCCAGCCAGAAAAACGCGCCATGCGCCTGTTGGACTTCGTGACTCCGCCCGTCGGACTGCGCATAGGCAGACGGGATAAACCATTGCGCACGTTCTTTCGCAACGCTCGGCGGGTGCTCCACAAGCGCTACGATTTCCGGGCCGGTGATCGTATCATAGGGATGTCCTGCAGACGGGTGTGGATTGGTGCGACCATCGCTCAGCGTGACGGCATGTGTATCATTCTGACCGAAGCCGGTGCAGAATACCGGCGGCGTTGAAGGGTGTTCCAGTGCGAATTGCGCTTTCATTGCAGGCCTCCCCAAATCAGAATGGCCATCATTTGTGCCTGGGCCTCTGTAAGCCCGTGCAGGCGGCGCAGGTACATGATCTGGAAGTGGTTTTTGTGTCTTTCCGCCATCATCTCGGCTGTCGGACTGACAACAGGATTAGCAGACAACATCGGATTTTTGCTGTTCTTCATATGCTTTCCTTTCGAAAACAGTTGTTTAGGAAAGGCGCAGGGGTTATGTCTGGAGCATCCGCTGCAATGGATACCGCGACCCCTGCGCCAAGGTTAAACCCAGGGCGGGGGTCGCTTTTATTTGGATAAGTCTGCTATCGCAGCATCGATTGCGTCTTCAGGCCAATAAAGTCTGGCCCCGAGTTTGACCGGCGGTGGCAAACGCCCCGCTTCAAGGTCGCGGTATACTGAGCTTCTGCTACGGTTGCCCAGTTTTGCCTGTAGTTGGCTAAACGATATGTAGTTCATGTTCTTCTGCTCCAATAGGCAACGGCATGTGTGTCGCTGCTTCATGGTGAACAGAATGGGACTGACCTTTGTACTGCGATAGCGAACGCAGGTACGGGTTTGCATTCGCACCTAGTTATCGGAGGGTGCGCCTCTCCCAATTCTTGCATATACTTCTGCACATTCGACCATTTTTTCTTGGAGCTGGCTCGGGGTCAGGTGCTTGAAAGGGACACCAACACAAAACTCATCCCGTCTTTTCATCCAGTTTTGAACAGCTTTCGCAGTGACGTTGTAAGCCTGCCTTACCGTCTTGTTTGGCGATTTGTCGATGATTTTGCCTTCACGCACGGCTTCAATGTAAGCAATGCCGTATGCAATATGATGTCGCTCTGCCCGCCAAAGTGCCCTGCCACCTTTTCGGGCATCAGAGATTAAAGAAGGCACATTTCCATTTGAAATTTCTTCCGCAATATTTGCGAGCCTGCCCAGAGTGTAGGCAGGGAATGGCTGCAACTCATGATTGTGTTGCGCCCGCGTCCTTACAAACATCCAAAGAATACCGTTTACCAATCGCCACCATTCTCTAACTGCATCTTTTTTTTCTTGCGAAACGTGCTCTCCATGTGAATCTAGTTCGCAATTCCGTTGGAAAGCCGCCTCCTCCAACTCTAGGAGTTTTGGCCATTCTGATTTCAGGCGCTCCAAGGAAAACGGTTCAGTCATGCGATTTGCGCCACATCAGCCCTCGGTTTTAGAAGATGTTTAGCCCACCGCTCCATCAGCGTTCGCCGCTGCTCAAGATAATCTGTTCGCCGGTATGACCGCTCAACGCTGCTACCACTGACATGCCCTAGTGCCGTTTCTGCGACCTCACGTGGTGTATTGGTGGTTTCAGCGCACCAGTCGCGGAAAGAAGACCGGAAGCCGTGGGGGCGCGCCTCAATGCCTCGGCGTTTCATATATGCGCTCAGTGTCATGTCGGAGAGTACGCCCCGCCTTACCCCAGGAAACAAGAAGCCATCCCGCGAAATCTTGCGGGCCTCTTCAATGACGCGCAGTGCTTCCTCTGACAAAGGAACACGAAAGTCAGTTGTCGCACCCATACGGCCTTTCATGGCGTCAGCGGGGATGGTCCACACATCGCCGTCGATGTGGTATTCGTGGAGATTTCGCACATTGGCAGACCGCGCCGCCGTGAGGATGAGCAATTGTAACGCAAGTTCACCAACACCGCCGCCATTCAAGCTTTGATAGAATTGCGGCACGTCCTGCCATGCCATTGCAGGTATATGCTTAACCGTGTGGCGTTGTTTGCCCAAAAGGGCCTTAGCTTTCTGCGTAGCTTGCATGTCTACGTTCAGGCCTAACGCTGCGGCGTGCTTGATACACACCCCTAGCCTATCGATTGCCTTCTGCGCGGTGCTTGCCTTGGTGTGCCAAATAGGAGCCAGCGTGTCGCGTATGTCGCGCTGGTCGATCTGAGTAATCGGCATTTTGCCTAGTTTTGGCAGAACATGTAATTCAAGCGGTGAGAACCAATTGCCTGCTTTTCCTTCATCCTTCAACTCCGCCTTGCGGCTCTCGAAGGCGTCAATAGCAACATCATTCAGAATGTGCATGTTTCGCTCAGCTTCACGGCGCTGGCGTTCGCGTTCCTTAATGGCATCCTTGCCCTTCCGCACAACCAACCGCCACTCTTCTGCGCTTTCACGGGCTTCTTTTAATGAGACCTCAGGGTATCCACCCAAACCCATCTCGTGACGTCGACCGTAAAGCGAATACCGTAGCACCCACTTCGCGCCGCCATTGGCATTCTTGTAAATCCAGAGGCCACCGCCGTCTGAGTATTTACCTGCGCCCGCCGCTTTGACGGTTGCGTTGTTCAACTTGTTTAGCGTCCGTGCCAAAAGGTCCCCTTCACAGTCCCCTTCAACATATAGGATATAATGGGTTAATATGGAACGAGCTGAAACACAAAAATTAAAGATTTATTGAATAATTAGGCGTTTCTGAAACATACTGATGCATCAAGATATAGTAATTGGATGCGCGTTACCCGCTCCATTCCATGCCCCTCGTTGTCTGCGGACAGCCTTGAGGCGCTATTCCAACTCGAAAGACAGGCCGAAGGTGAACAGAGCGTCCAGCGAATCGCCGTCTGCTGGAATGAGCTGCACAAAAACGTTCTTGTAGCGCGCCTGAAGACCCACGAAGGGAACGACATCGCCCATGGCATGGCTGAATTCGTCCCCATCGCCGGGGTAGACGGCCACGGCAAAGAAAGCGCCCAGATCGAAGTCTTGCGCCACCTCCCAATCATATCCGACGGAGACGAGCGGTGAGACTTTTTTGTAACTGTTGTAGTAGAGGCCGGCGCTGTAGTTCAGTCCGCGTTCCCAAGTCAGGAAAACCCCGGGATTGAACTCCTGAAAGCTGCGCGTTGCATTCACATGTTCAGACCCGAGCAGAACCGACAGCCTGTCCGGGCCGGCAAGGGCAATGCTCGGGCCAGACAGCCAGACCGCCAAAAAACAAGACACCAGTCGCCGTTTCATCAAGACCTTCCCAAATGACCGAAACCATCGCTTGGAAACTCTACCGACAATTGATTAACACGGGTTTACGACGGGCTGCAGTACTGCGGGCTTGGCAATTGCCGCGCCGCGTATTACCTCCGGTGCATGGCGCTCAAGTATCTGACACCTCTGTCGAAAGACGAACAGCGCGCGATTGGCATCGCGCCGCCTGCTGCGTTGGCCATTGCCGATCAGGTGCGCTTTGGCGAGCTCGATGTGCTGAACCACGTCAATAACGCGGTCTATATGCAATGGTTCGAGCGGGTGCGGGTGAAATACACGCAGGTTTTTGGTCTCAAACGCTATGCCGAAAACGGCGCGGGCCCGCGCATCGTGATCCGGTCGGCCGCCATCCATTACAAGCAGGAAATGCTGATGGATGAGGATTATGTGGTTACTTGCACCTGCACAGCTTTCCGCCACACATCGTTTTCGATGCATCAGAAACTTTGGTCAGGCGGCACTGAACGAGCAACGCTGGATTGCGTTCTGGTTCTGCTGAACCCCGACGGGTCGGGCCGCTACCCGATCCCCGAAGGCCTGCGCACCCATTTTCTGACCCATGACGGTGCAACCTTCGAAGGTTAGCCGGCGTGGCGCAGGATGTAGTCGACCAGCTGCGCGGTCGAGCCGTCTTTTCCGCTGGCGGGGGCCGTGCCCTCGACCACCGGTTGCAGGGAGGTTGCAAGCTCCTTGCCAAGCTCCACGCCCCATTGATCGAAAGAGTTGATGCCCAGTATCACGCCTTCCACAAATACACGATGTTCATAAAGCGCAATGATCTGCCCGAGCGTGAACGGGTCGAGTGTTGGGTAGACCAATGTCACCGACGGCCGGTTGCCCGCAAACACACGGTGGCGCGCCTGGCGTTCCAGTTCGGCACCGGTAAAGCCCGCTTTGACCATCTTCGCGCGCGCTTCTTCAAGACTGCGCCCGCGCATCAAGGCTTCGGACTGGGCCAGACAGTTTGCAACGAGCAGTTTGTGGTGATGCGCCAGATCAGCTTCGTGCCCGACAGCGGCGACCATGAATTCGCAGGGGATCACACGGGTGCCCTGGTGCAACAGCTGATAAAAGGCGTGCTGGCCGTT
This sequence comes from uncultured Roseobacter sp., assembly GCA_947501635.1. Classification (GTDB taxonomy): domain Bacteria; phylum Pseudomonadota; class Alphaproteobacteria; order Rhodobacterales; family Rhodobacteraceae; genus Roseobacter. The sequence goes on along the minus strand of CANMWT010000005.1, from coordinate 378,367 downwards.
TGTGCCGGCAGCCCCCCAGACGATCGGACCAGTTTCCACCTCGACGGCGGTGCCGTCCATCCGCACGCTCTTGCCATTTGATTCCATTTCAAGCTGCTGGAAGTAATCGGGCAGCCGTTTGAGGCGTTGGTCGTAGGGCAAAACCGCCCGGCTGGCGTAGCCGCACACCTGCGCGTGCCAAATGCCCACCAGCGCCAGCAGTACAGGAAGGTTTTCGTGCCAGTCCGCGGCCTGAAAATGCCGGTCCATCGCCTGTCCGCCCCTTAAAAAGGCGTCAAAGGCCTTGGGGCCAATGGCAATCATCAAGGACAGTCCAATGGGTCCCCACATGGAGTAGCGCCCGCCGACCCAGTCTTCGAAACCAAAGACCCGTTCTGCCGGAATGCCGAAGTTCGCCGTGAGGTCATCCGCTGTCGAAAGCGCTGCAAACTGCTTTGTCGGGTCGCCGCCGTGCTCTTGCATCCACGCCCGAGCGGTACGGGCATTTGTCATGGTCTCGATGGTGGTAAAGGTCTTGGACGCGACAATCACGAGCGTGGTGCTGGCATCAAGCCCGCGTAGCGTATCAGCGATATGCGCGCCGTCCACGTTCGATACGAAATGGCACCGCGGTCCGTCATGGTAAGGCGCTAACGCTTCCACGGCCATCGCGGGGCCAAGATCAGAGCCCCCGATGCCAATATTCACCACATCGGTGATGGCGCTGTCGCGCACCTCGGTCGCATAGGCGCGCATGCGCGCCAATGTGTCGAGCACAGCGGGCATCACGTCCTTGCCCCCGACTTTGACAGGGCCGCCATCAAGGTTGCGCAGGGCCGTGTGGAGAACGGCACGCCCCTCGGTGTCGTTGATGGGGTGTCCGCTGAACATTGCCGTGCGTTTCGCGGGCACCTGCGCTGCGGTGAACAGTTCCCCCAGCCGTTCGCGTGTTTCAGCGTCGATATTGGTTTTTGAGTAATCCAGCATCATGTCGCCGGTGCTGGCGGTGAAGGCCCCTGCCCTGTCCGAGGCATCAAAAAGTGACAGGATCGTACGGTCTTTGGTCGCTGCGTGACGGGCGCGCAACGCATCCCATTCTGAATTCAATTGGCCCAATGTACTATGCTCCCTTGCAGAACGGCGTTTATTGGCGCTTGGGATGGATCAAGCCCCTGCGCTTTTTCCAGCGCCACGCGTTTGTCCGCGCCAAAGATCACCACGTGTTTTTCAAGCGCATCGTCCAGCACCCGTGCGCTGAGCGTGATCCGCTTCTCGGGCTGGCTGTCCGGTGTGACCACGCAAAACGCGGGGGCTTGGCGTGCCAGAGCGGCATCCAGTTCCGGTGCGCCGGGGAACAGTGAAGCTGTGTGCATATCGGCGCCCATGCCCAAGAGCACCAGCGACAAGGGAAACTGACCCGAAAGCTCTTGCGACAAGACAGTTGCCGCTGCATCCGCGCTTAGGCCCTGCCGGTAAAACGGAACAAAGGTTGCCGCCGCCGCGGGCCCTTGCAAAAGGCGGGCGCGCACAAGCCCTGCGTTTGAACGCGGGTTGTCATCCGGCACCCATCTTTCGTCGGTCAGCATGACAGTCACGCGCGACCAGTCCAGTTCGGCTGCGCTGAGCGCGTCAAATATCGGACCCGGCGTCGTGCCACCGGGGACTGCGATGCTCACATGTTCAGAATTCGACAACAGTTTGCGTAGATCACTTGCGAGTTTGTCCGCAAGGCTCATGATGGCAAGCTCGCGGTCCGGATACTCCTTAAACTCCATTGCTCAGATCTTTCTCCATTCGCGGTGGTCGCGGCGCATCAGGTTATTGGCATCGTCGGGCCCACTGCCCAGACTTGCATAGGGTTTGGGCACTTCCCCGCGGTTTTGCCAACCTTCGATAATCGGATCGGTCCACGCCCAGGCAGCCTCGACCTCGTCGCCGCGCATGAACAATGTCTGGTTGCCGCGGATCACATCCATGATGAGCCGTTCGTAAGCATCGACGCTTTCACCGCCATCTGCCCCCAAAGCATCGGCAAAGGTCATATCGAGCGGGACATCAATCAGCCGCATACCGCCCGGTCCGGGTTCTTTGATGGTAACACCCAGCGTGATGCCCTCATTCGGTTGCAGGCGGATCGACAGAACATTCCTGTGACGCCCCGCCTCTTCACCAAAGATCGAATGGGGCGTTTCCTTGAAGACGATCGAAATCTCGCTCGAGCGCTGTCGCATCCTTTTACCCGTGCGCAGGTAAAACGGTGTGCCGGCCCAACGCCAGTTCGCGATATGGGTCTTGAGGGCCACAAAGCTCTCGGTTTTCGAGCGTGGATTGTCCACGGCAGTCCGGTAGTCTGGGTGCGTCTCCGGATCATCGGGGTCGGCCTCATACTGGCCTCGTGCGATGTGATGCGGCTCTACCGGTTCGAGGGCACGGATCACCTTGAGTTTTTCATCGCGCACGGCATCGGGGTCAAAGCGCGACGGCGGTTCCATTGCGATCAGGCACAAAAGCTGCATCAGGTGGTTTTGCACCATGTCGCGCATCGCACCGGCACGGTCATAGTATTCGCCACGTCCGCCGACACCTACTGTTTCGGCCACAGTAATCTGGATATGATCCACGAACTGACTGTTCCAAAGCGGTTCAAAGAGCATATTGCCGAAACGGACCGCCATCAGGTTCTGTACCGTTTCCTTGCCCAGATAGTGGTCTATGCGATAAATCTGGCCTTCGTCAAAGTAGCGCGCGAGTGTCCCGTTCAGTTCTCGGGCTGTTGCCAGATCCCTGCCGAACGGCTTTTCCACAACGATGCGCGCGCGTCGGTCTGCCAGCCCGTGACCTTGCAGCCGTTCGGCCAGCGGGCCAAAAAGTGACGGGGCGACGGAGAAATAATACGCTTCTACACGATCAACCGATGTGACCTTTTCAGTCAGTTCCGCCCAACCCTGTTCCCCCATTGCATCAACAGTCACGTAGTGGATGCATTGCAGAAACTGCTCAAGCGTGCCGTCTTCGCACGCGGTGCTTGGGCTGAATTCGTGGATCGCCTCCGAGACCACCCGCCGGTAGGCTGTTTCGTCCATGTCCGTGCGCGCAGCGCCGATGATACGGGACGCCTGTTGCATTTGCCCGGCACAGAATCGTCGGAACAGCGCTGGCAACACCTTGCGGCGGGCAAGGTCGCCCGTGCCGCCGAATATCACCAGATCGAAGGGATCAACGGGGATTACGCGTGAAACCATTTTTGGCACCTCTCGGGTTGAACCAGATTCGCGGTCTTGCGACTTTTGCCCGACTGTTAGCGCAAACATACCCGTCACGTAAAGCACTCACGACACTGTGCACAGCATTCATACCCTCAAATCTTGCCTTCCCATAGGCGGTGACGCACAAAAAGGCAGAAACGAAAAAAGAAAAGATGCCCCATGAAAGACCAGTTCGACGCGAATATCGGAAAGTTCAAGGATCCGGCCGTTACGGCCAAAGGAGAGCCGCGCGCGCGCGTGGCGCTGACACAGCCGAAAACGCTTTGGTTCAATACGGGCACCTTGTGCAATATAGAATGTACCAACTGCTACATTGAAAGCAGCCCCACCAATGATGCGCTGGTCTATATCTCTGTCGAAGACGTCGTGGGCTATCTGGACCAGATTGATGCGCGCGCCTGGCCGATCACAGAGATTGCCTTTACCGGGGGCGAGCCTTTCATGAACCCTGCCATGATCGGCATGGCGCGGGCCGCACTGGACCGCGGGTATGAGGTTTTGATCCTGACAAATGCGATGCGCCCGATGATGCGCAAAAAGGTTCAGGACGGCCTTGTGGCTTTGAACACGGCCTTTCCCGGCAAGATGACGCTGCGCATTTCAGTAGATCATTACGATGCGTCCTTGCATGATGCCGAGCGCGGTGTGGGTGCGTTTGAAAAAACCCTTAAGGGCATGAAATGGCTGCGCGACAACGGGATCAGGATGACGGTTGCGGGGCGCTCCATCATGGCTGACAATGATGCTGAAAGCCGCGCGGGATTTGCCGCTTTTTACACCAAACACGGTTTTGACATCGACGCGCAGGATCCGACAAGCACGGTGCTGTTTCCGGAAATGGATATGAAGGTGGAAGTGCCAGAAATCACCACGTCTTGCTGGGGCATACTGGGAAAATCGCCCGATAGTCTGATGTGCGCTTCCTCACGGATGGTCGTGAAGCGCAAAGGGGCTGATGCGCCGTCAGTTCTGGCCTGTACGCTTTTGCCCTATGCGCCCGAGTTCGAACTAGGAGCGACACTGAAAGAGGCGGAAAAAGACGTGGCCCTCAACCATCCGCATTGCGCAAAGTTTTGCGTGCTTGGCGGGGCCAGCTGTTCTGCCTGAGCTTTGGCGGGTTTAATGCAGGGTGAATTCACCGGTCACATTGCGCCATTCGCCGGGGCTTATCATTTTGCGGTGGGTAAAACGCACTGAATGCAGCGGGCCATCCAATTTTGACTGCCAGAATTCTACAAATTTAAAAAGTTTCGGATGATCCGGGGCGATGTCGTAGTCCTGCCAGATATAGGTGTTCAGAACATGTGTGTAATCCGGCATATGGTAGAAAAACTCGGCTGTTGTGAGGCCGTATCCTTTCAACATCATTTCCATTTCAGATTGGGGCATTTTCACCTCTTTGCTGCTTTCATAAATGCAGCATGGCATGAAAAATTTACTTTTCAATAAAAACAGCATGTTAGCAGAGTGTCGCTGTGGCTGCCAAGCGTACTGGAACTCAGTGATTGCACCTCATATGCTCACTCTGTTATGGTCTGAACACAATATATAGACCCTGCGGAAAAATTGGGCAGACCACGTGAGCGATACACCACAACCACCTGAAAATGATGATGAAATGGCGCCGCCTGCGCCGGAGTATGATGGGCCGACCGTCAGTATTGAGCATGAGATGCGCACGTCCTATCTGGACTATGCCATGTCTGTCATCGTCAGCCGTGCGATTCCTGACCTGCGCGACGGGCTGAAACCCGTGCACCGCCGCATTCTGTTTGCGATGCATGAAACGGGCAACACGCACGACAAAAGCTACCGAAAATCCGCCCGGCCCGTTGGCGATGTGATGGGTCAGTACCACCCGCATGGTGACAGTGCGATTTATGATGCCTTGGTGCGTATGGCGCAGGATTTTTCAATGTCGCTGCCGCTGCTGGACGGGCAAGGCAACTTCGGGTCGATGGACGGCGACAATCCGGCTGCGATGCGCTACACCGAAGTGCGCATGGACAAGCCTGCCGCCTATCTATTGGCGGATATCGACAAGGAAACCGTTGATTTTCAGGACAACTATGACGGCAAGCAACAAGAACCGACGGTTCTGCCGGCGCGCTTTCCGAATATGTTGGTCAATGGCGCGGGCGGTATTGCTGTGGGCATGGCAACCAATATTCCGCCTCACAACCTTGGCGAGGTGGTCGACGCTACGCTGGCGCTGATTGAAGAGCCCGATCTTACCTCTGAGCAGCTGATCGAATATGTTCCCGGCCCCGATTTTCCGACCGGAGGCATCATGCTGGGTCGGTCCGGTGCGCGCAAAGCCTATCTGGAAGGTCGCGGGTCGGTCATTGTGCGGGCGAAAACGCGGGTGGAGGAGATTCGCAAAGACCGCTGGGCGATCATCATTGATGAAATCCCCTATCAGGTGAACAAGGCCTCGATGATCGAGAAAATCGCCGAACAGGTGCGCGAAAAGAAGATCGAGGGTATTGCCCATGTACAGGACGAGTCCGACCGCAATGGCGTGCGGGTCGTGATTGAGTTGAAGCGCGATGCCACGGCCGAAGTGGTGATGAACCAGCTTTACCGTTTTACGCCAATGCAGACCTATTTCGGCTGCAATATGCTCGCGCTGAATGGCGGCCGGCCCGAACAACTGACCCTGCGCAAGTTCCTGACGTATTTCATTGATTTCCGCGAAGACGTGGTGGCGCGGCGTACAGCCTATCTGTTGCGCAAGGCGCGTGAACGCAGCCACATCCTGTGCGGTCTGGCGGTTGCGGTCACAAACATCGATGAGATCGTGGCTACCATCCGGGCCTCGGCAGATGCGGCCGAGGCGCGCGCGAAGCTTATGACCCGGCGCTGGCCGGCTGAGCAGATCCTTGACTACATCGCGCTGATCGACGATCCGACCCATACGGCCAATGACGACGGCACATACAATTTGTCGGAGACGCAGGCGCGCGCCATTCTCGAGTTGCGTCTGCAGCGTTTGACCCAGATCGGTGTCAAAGAGGTGACAGACGAGCTGGAAGAACTGGCGGGCAAGATCAAGGAATACCTTGAAATTCTGGGCTCGCGCGAGCGGATCATGGGCATCATTGCGGATGAGCTGCGCGAAGTGCGAGAGCTTTTCGCCGTGCCCCGCCGCACTGAGATTGTCGACTGGTCTGGCGACATGGAAGATGAAGACCTGATCGCGCGCGAGGATATGGTCGTGACGGTCACCTCTGGCGGCTATATCAAGCGCACGCCCTTGGCGGACTTCCGCAGCCAGCGACGCGGCGGCAAGGGACTGGCGGGTATGCAGACCAAGGAAGAGGATGTGGTGACCACCCTCTTTGTGGCCAATACACATACCCAGCTTTTGTTCTTTACGACCGACGGTATGGCCTACAAGCTGAAGACATGGCGACTGCCGCAGGGTGGGCGGACGTCGAAGGGCAAGGCGATCGTCAACATTCTCCCGATCCCGCAGGGTGTTTCCGTGGCGGCCATTTTGCCGATCGACCGGGACGAAAACGAATGGGACCAGTTGCAGATCGTGTTTGCCACCTCGGCTGGTACGGTGCGGCGCAACGCTTTGTCGGATTTCACCAATGTGAAGTCCAACGGCAAGATCGCTATGAAGTTTGAAGATGACCATGCAGAGACCACGCTGATAAATGCGCGCATTGCGTCTCCTGAAGATGATGTGATGCTGGTGACCGCATCGGGTCGGGCCATCCGGTTCCCGTCGACCGATGTCCGCGTGTTCAATTCGCGCTCTTCTGTCGGTGTGCGCGGTGTGAAACTCAGCGGTGACGACAAGGTGGTGTCTATGTCAGTTATTCGCCATTTTGATGCAACGTCGGATGAACGTGCGGCCTATCTCAAGATGCGCCGTGCGATGGCGGGGCTGGCCGATGATGCGGACGCGCCCACCGATGACGAGGAAACCGACGCGAACGCCACCATCAGCCAAGAGCGCTATGCAGAGATGTCGGCGGCTGAAAACCTTATCCTCACGATCACGGCCAGCGGGTCAGGCAAGCTCAGCTCCAGTCAGGACTACCCAGTGCGCGGACGCGGTGGTATGGGTGTTCAGGCGATGGACAAGGCAATGCGGGGCGGTCCCGTGGTGGCATCCTTCCCGGTTGAGATGGATGACCAGATCATGTTGGCCACGTCCAAGGGACAATCCATCCGGGTACCTGTCGAGGGGATTTCGTTCCGCTCTCGTTCGGCAGGCGGGGTGAAGGTCTTTGACACCGGCAAGGGCGAGGTCGTCGTAAGTGTCGCATGGATTGCGGATCAAGGCGATGAAGCCCCGGATGTCGGTGGTGAAGAATAGCCCGGACGCTGATTGAATTATCTTAGACCACCTTCCGTCGCGGACGGCGGAGGCGAAAACAGGAGACAAGTATCGATGAAAAACTTTCTACCAATTGTACTTTTGGCCGGTGCGGTGGTGCTGCAGGCTTGTGCGCCGGCGGCGACACCGCAACAGCAGCAACAGCGTCAACATGAAATTGCCTGCATGTCAGGCGCTATTGGTGGGGCCCTGATTGGCGGCGCCATCGGAAACCAGTTCGGGGGCGGCAGCGGTCGCGATATTCTGACAGCGGGTGGCGCTGCAGCCGGTGCGGTTTCCGGCAGCCGCTACGCATGCTGAAGGGGAGAAATCATATGACAAAGATGCTTATCGGTATTCCGGCAGCCCTGTTTATCGCAACAGGTGCTTTGGCGCAGGAAAACGGGCTCAATGAAACGCATCTGCGCGCGCTTGATGCGGATGGCGACGCGTCGATTTCAATGGAAGAATTCGGCGTGTTTTCCGATTTCGCGTTTGAGCAGATGGACACGGATAAAAACGGCTCGCTTAGTAAAAGCGAGGTGGATGCCCATGCTGATGAAGAGGCTTTTGGCCGCGCAGACGCAGATGGCAACGGGACCGTAACGCAGGCCGAGTTCAAGGCGCGCATGGAAGAGAACTTCAAGCAGGCCGACAAAGACGGCGACGGCCAGCTGAACTAAAGCACCGGCGGTCGGGCGTTTCAGGAAGTGCCCGACCAACCAGGTGCAGCGCTACAGACCGTAAAGCCGGGTAAATTTCTCCTTCAGATAGGCCAGCAGTGGCGCTTCTGACGGGTCTGCGCCACGCGCGCGTGCGATCAGGTCGCGTGGTTCGTACAGCCCACCGTGGCGCTGCACGTTCTGTCGCAGCCAGTCTGTTGCCGCCGCCGTATCACCTTGTGACAATTGACTGTCCAGATCTGGCAAAGCGGCGCGCATCGCTTCATGCAGGCAGCCCGCGTAGACATTGCCAAGACTGTAGGTCGGGAAATACCCGAACAATCCGACGGACCAGTGAACATCCTGCAGCACGCCGTTGGACGGTTTATCGACGGCAAATCCGAAGTCGGCCAGAAAGCGGTCATTCCACGCGGCCTCAAGATCGGCAACCTGCAGGTCGCCCGACACCAATGCGCGTTCGAGATCGAAGCGTAGTAGCACATGAAGATTATACTGCAACTCATCGGATTCAGTGCGGATATAGCCATTGGACACGCGATTGACGCATGCATAGAAGGCCTCTTCATCCGGGATGCCGAAATCTCCGAAGGCGTCTTTCATTTCGTGATAGAGCCAGCCGGTAAAGGCACGGCTGCGCCCGATCTGGTTCTCATAAAGCCGGCTTTGGCTCTCGTGAACACCCATCGACACGCCGCGGCCAAGGGGGGTCAACAGGTAGTCGCGACTGATGTTCTGCTCATAGGCGGCGTGACCAACCTCGTGAATGGTCGAGTAAAAACAGTCGAAAGGCTCTTGTGCGCTGGTGCGCGTGGTGATGCGTACATCGAGGCCGGAGCCGGAACTGAAAGGGTGAACAGCCTTGTCCACGCGCCCGTGCTGCATGTCATACCCAAAGGTCTTTGCAAGCTTACGGGTCAGTTTCATCTGCGCGGCCTCATCGAAGTCGCCTGCCAGTCTGTCGGGAGGCGGCGCGTCAAGAACAGCTGCCCGCAGCGCGCTAAGTTCGGGGCGCAGTACTCCGAACATTGCGTCGAGATCAGTGCTCGTTGTGCCGGGTTCATAGTCTTGCAGCATCGCATCATAGACGTCCCCGCCCGCTGCTAGTGCTTGCCCCTCTTCGCGTTTGAGCGCGATGACGTGTTCTAGCGTTGGCGCAAAGGCGGAAAAGTCATCTGCGGTGCGTGCGTCTGCCCAGACGCCCTGCGCTGTCGATGTTGCGCGCGCGATTTCGGTGGCGAGGCGTGCAGGTACTTTCGATGCCCGTTCATAGTCGCGGCGAATGTGACGCAGTTGTGCGACGGCGACCTCGTCGCACTTTGCGTCATTAGCCTTGTCCAGCCAGTCTGCGACGCGTGGATCGGTGCGTCGCGCGTGCAAAACTGTTTCTAGGGCAGCGGTTTCCTGAGCGCGCTGGGGCGCGGCGCCCTTGGGCATCATGGTCTCCTGATCCCACTGAAGCCGGCCTGCAACAGACGCCAGCGCCTGTGTCTCCTGCACATAGGCCAAGAGGTCGTCATAGGCTCTGGTCATCGCAGCGCCCCCCTTACGGAAGTGGCAATTGGATATCCGCTCAGGAACCGCGCGCGCAGGATCAGGACCCAAAGGACGACTGCAAGCCCCTGATGGAAAATCGCAATATACGCCGGTGCGCCGTAAAGCACGGTGACGATGCCAAGAACGATCTGCAAGGTCATTGCGGCAAGAACTGCATTGAAGGCAAAGCGCGTGTTGGGGTGTGAGGATTTGCGGCCGCGTATCCACACGATGACTGCAAAAAGGAACAGTACATAGCCTGTGACGCGGTGGATAAATTGCACAAGGCCAGGGCTTTCGAAAAAATTGCGCCACATGGGCTCCAGTGCCAATGCCGTGGCGGGGAACCACTGACCGCCCATCATAGGCCAATCGGTATAGCTGCGGCCCGCGTCGATGCCGGCCACCAGCGCGCCAATCAGAATTTGCAGAAATGTGAAATGCAGCAGACCCGTGGCCATGCCCCATTGTTTGTTCTCTCTGGCACGGCGCGCTTGCATCAGGTCGGAGGCGCTGCGCCCCAGTTGCATGATGTACCACGCAATAAAGCCCAGGATGACGAAGGCCAGACCGAGATGCGTCGCCAGACGGTAGCTGGCAACATCTGTCATCCCTTCCCCTTGGGTGACGCCCGACGCGACCATCCACCAGCCAATCGCCCCCTGAGCACCACCCAATAGTCCAAGAAACAGCAGTTTTCCGTTCCACCCGGTGGGAATTTGGCGGCGCAGGGCAAAATACCCAAAGCCCAAGGCCCAGACAACGCCGATCACGCGGCCCAGTTGGCGGTGCCCCCATTCCCACCAGTAGATCACTTTGAAATCCGACATCTCCATCCACTGATTCTGGATGCGCCATTCGTCGATTTGTTTGTACTTGTCGAATTCAGATTGCCATTCCGCTTCGGTCATCGGGGGCAAAGCACCGGTCAGCGGCCGCCACTCGGTAATGCTCAACCCACTGTCGGTCAGACGTGTGAGGCCGCCAACGGCGATCATGATAAAGACCAGCGCAAACAGGATTTTCAACCATACGCGTATCGCGCCACGCGCGCCGGTCCGGCCCTTGTCGATAAGGCCCGGTTGCGCGGCGGGTTTGACTGCTTCGCCACTGCTTACTTCTTCGAACAATTTACGTTTGCTGCTCATCAGAAATCCTCAATTTCCAAGCTCCGCGACCCTATGCCGTGGCCGGGTGAAGGTCCAGCGCGACCAGACGCCGCGACGCGCTTTGCCGCATCTCATTCCAGTTGCTATGAGCCGTCGCCGTCTTTCCGCCGCGCCCAGCGTGCGACCTGCCGCAAGATGCCGTGCATCATCTGTACGTCGGCGCGAGTCAAGGGCATGCGGCTCCAGAAGTTCCGCAGGTTCAGGCGCATTGAGTCAGATTTATGCGCCGGAAAGAAAAAGCCCATCTCCTCAAGACGCTCCTCGTAATGGCCGGCAAGGTGTTCGATTTCGTTGTGATCAGCCCAGACTGTGCCCGCCATTTCCGTGGTCTTGTGCTGTACATCCGTGCTGGCACGCATCCATTCATAGCCCACAAGAAGCACGCATTGCGCCAGATTAAGCGAGGGAAAATCAGGATTTACCGGCACTGAGATAATCGCATTTGCCCGCGCGATATCGTCGTTTTCCAACCCCGCGCGCTCTGGGCCGAACAGCACTGCCACCCGCTGGCCTTCGCCAATCATGCGCCGGGTTTCGCGCATTGCCTCTTCGGGGCTGAACACCGGTTTTGTCAGGTCGCGTGGCCTTGCTGTCGTTGCGAATACAAATGTGCAATCAGCCAGGCTGCCGGCAAGGTCCGCGCTGATCTGCGCCTCATCCAAAAGCCGGCCCGCCCCGCTTGCCAAAGCGACCGCAGCCTGATTTGGCCAGCCATCCCGCGGTGCCACCACCCGCATCCGGTCGAGGCCGAAATTCCACATAGCGCGCGCCGAGGCACCGATGTTTTCGCCCATCTGCGGACGCACCAGTACAAAAGCGGGGGTTTGCGGATTTTCCACTGCAACAGACATGCGCGCCTCATATGCGGACACCAGGCGGGGTGCAACGCGTTTTCGGCGCGTAACACATCGGTTTGGCAAATACGTTTTCATTTCCAGCCACTTGGGCTACTGCTGTTCGCAGAAGACCAAAGGACCGCAGACCCATGGACATGCCAGAACGGCCGCAACTCTATCTTATTACCCCGTCGGAGTTTGAATTGAGTACCTTTCCCGATTTGCTGGCGGGTGTGCTGGATGCGCAAAAAGTGGCATGTGTGCGGCTGCAGATGGCAACCCGCGATGAGGACAAGCTGTCACGCGCTGCAGATGCCCTGCGCGAAGTCACACATGCGCGCGATATCGCGCTGGTGCTCAGCGAGCATCAACTGCTGGCAGAGCGGCTTGGTCTGGATGGGGTGCATTTGCTGGACGCCGCGCGCTCGGTGCGCGAGGCACGCAAGGCGTTGGGCGAAGATGCTATTGTCGGTAGCTTTTGCGGCACATCGCGTCACGACGGGATGTCCGCCGGTGAGGCAGGTGCGGATTACGTCTGCTTTGGGCCGGTGACCGCCTCGGCGCTTGGGGATGGCAGCTATGCTGCGCAGGATATCTTTCAGTGGTGGTCGGAGATGATCGAAGTTCCTGTCGTCGCCGAAGGGGGGCTGGATGCGGCGCGCATTGCCCAGTTGACCCCCTATACGGATTTCTTTGCTTTCGGCGATGAGATATGGCGCTCGGATGATCCGGCGCAGCGGTTGGGCGAGTTGGTCGAGGCGATGGGCTGAGCGGTCAGAAAAAGACCCGCTCGACACACCAGTAAGCGCCGACAAGCGCGATCAGAAGCGATGCGGGGATCGACACTGCGCGGAACATCACCGGATAGCTGGCAACCGGTTGCTCGACCTCTGTAAGGTCCGAGCGCTTTGCCAGTTTCACACAGCCCAGCAAAAGCAGGGCCGCGATCGCGATAACCGTCAGCTGCCCGATTTCCACACCGACGTTAAAGCCTATGAGCGCGGGAATGAACTGGTCGTCCGGCAGGCCGAATTCGGCAAGCACCGATGCAAAGCCCAAGCCGTGCAACAACCCGAAACCGAAGATGATAAAGGGCCGCCATTTTGTCAGGCCGCGCTGAAATAGGTTTTCGACCGCTACATAGACAATAGATGCGGCAATCAACGGCTCCACGATGCTGCCGGGGATATTCACCCATCCCATCGCGCCAAGTGCAAGCGTCACGGTATGTGCCAACGTGAATGCACTGACCTGCCACAGCAGCGGCCCCCAGCGGGTGCTGAGGAAAAAGAGCCCCAGAACAAACAGGATGTGGTCGAGCCCTTTGGGCAGAATATGGTCGAAACCCACCGGAATGTAGCTGACAAAAGCCTCTGTCGAGCTTTGCGCGTCACCTCCTGAAAGCGATATCTCGGGGCTTGAGGTGCCACCGTCAAGATAGCCCGTATAAGGCGCTTCTACCCCCTGCTGGCGCACCACGAGCGCCCCTGCCCCTTGTGGCCAGTTCAACGTCACGCTGCCGGTGCCTTCCGGCAGCACACCAGCGAGGCGCAGTTCTGTCACGCGGGGCAGTTCGAAATCCACATCTTCGGGAATAATGAGCGAGCGCACGCTCAATTCAACCGGTGCGCCGGCTGACACCAAAGGGTGTGCGTTCCACGCGTTGATGATCTCTTCGACCCGTGCTGCGATATCGGCGGCAGGCAGCGCGCGCAATGCATCGTAATCGGCCGCGGCGGCATCCGCGTCGGTGTCTTCAACGGAATCAAGATCAATGCCGGCCAGAAACGCCTCGATATTGATCCTGAAATCGAAGGCTAAAGCACCATCTTCGGCCACCGTCATATCCACGATCGTCGGAACCACCTCATGCGCGGCGCTCCTTGGGGCCGGCAACAGCAAGATCATCGTTGACATCAAACCTAAAAACATGAGCTTTAGCGCTGAATAGTGAAAAGGTTTCGACATGGGTCTCGCGCGCCTCTCTTTGGTTTTGACACTGCTGTGGTCTGTTCCGGCAGTCAGCCATGAATTCTGGATCGAGCCTCAGGAATATCAAGTTGAAAGCGGAATGCCACTAGTTGCCGACCTTAAAAACGGCGAAAATTTCAAAGGGATATCGCTGGCGTGGTTTGAGCAGCGTTTTACGCGGTTTGATCTTGTCACGGCGCAAGGGATGCAGCCTGTGGATGGCCGCATGGGCGACACGCCCGCTTTGCAGTCTGTCGCGCCACAGGAGGGATTGCTTGTCGTCGCCCATGAAACGACAGCATCAACGGTTACCTATCGTGAATGGGAAAAATTCCTCAAGTTCGTTAAGCACAAGGATTTCGAGCACGCCATTGCAGTGCATGAGGCGAACGGCTGGTCCCGGGAACTCTTTCGTGAATCCTACACACGCCATGCCAAAGCGCTTATTGCGGTCGGGCATGGCAAGGGTGCGGATCGTGCGCTGGGGCTTGAGACTGAGTTTGTTGCGCTGTCGAACCCTTACGATCCGGCATTTGATGGTGTGATGACGGTTGAAGTCACCTATCAGCAGGAACCGCGTATCAATGCACAGGTAGAGGTGTTTGACCGTGATCCGGACGGCGCTGTCGAGGTCACGTTGCACCGCACTGACGCCGAGGGCCGCGCTCGTATTGCAGTAACCCCCGGTCACAGCTACCTGTTTGACGCGGTTGTTCTGCGCCCAAGCTCACAGGCCGGGACGGAAGAGAACGCACCGGTCTGGGAAACGTTGTGGGCTGCTCTGACTTTTGCTGTTCCCGCAGGTCAGTGACTTGCACTTGCCGCAGTTTGTGCGCAGAAGTTGCGCATGACACCACGCCCTGACATCATTTGCATCGGCTCTGTCCTGTGGGACGTGATCGGACGGTCCGCGAGCGTCATGCGTACAGGATCCGACGTGCCGGGGCGGATCACCCGGCTGCCGGGCGGCGTGGCGCTGAACATCGCAATGACGCTTGCGCGCTTTGGTATGACACCGGCGTTGTTGACAGCCGTCGGACGCGATGCGGAGGGCGACGAATTGGTTGCGGCCTGTGCTGCGCGCGGGATGTATACGCAGACCATCTACCGATCCGAGGATTTGCCGACTGATCGTTACATGGCCGTCGAAGGCGCCAATGGGTTGGTGGCGGCCATTGCGGATGCCCATTCGCTGGAAGCGGCCGGTGCCAAGATCCTCGCGCCGCTGTCCGACGGCCGGATTGCAGGGGCCGATACGCCTTACACGGGTCTAGCTGCGCTTGATGGCAATCTGACGCTTGAACTGCTGGATGAAATCGCATCAAGCCCGCTGCTTGCCTCCGCCGATCTGCGCGTGGCCCCCGCCTCGCCGGGAAAAGCTGAACGGCTGATGCCCTTCATCAAAAACAGCCGCGGCACGCTTTATGTCAACCTTGAAGAAGCGGGAGTGCTGTGCCACGAAACCTTTGACACCTCGACCGCGGCCGCCCGGGCTCTGCTGGACAAAGGGGCCGTCCGCGTGCTGGTGACCGACGGCGGACAAGCCGCCAGCGCCGGTTTGGCAGACCGTCTTATCACGCAAACCCCGCCACAGGTTCTCGTGACGCGCGTGACGGGGGCCGGCGATACTTTCATGGCAGCCCATATCGCCGCTGAAGCGCGTGGACTGCCGCCCGATGCGGCATTGGACCAGGCGCTAAAGGCCGCTGCGACTTATGTATCCGGAGACACCCCCCTGTGAATGATCTACCCATGATCCGCTCGTCCGAAGTTGCTGCCGCACAAAGCAGCGGGCGCCCCGTTGTCGCACTGGAAAGCACAATCATCACCCACGGGATGCCCTATCCGCAGAACCTGACAGTCGCGCGTCAGGTCGAAGACGATTTGCGCGCCATGGGCGTCACCCCCGCGACGATCGCGGTGATCGACGGTGTGCTGCACATCGGGCTGGAAGACGAAACCCTAGAAGCGCTGGCGCAAGCCAGGGCCGTTTCAAAATTGTCGCGGGCAGATCTTGCCGCCTGTCTGGCCACCAAAGGCACCGGAGCCACAACCGTCGCCGCGACGATGATCGCCGCACGGCTGGCTGGCATTGAGGTGTTTGCCACCGGTGGCATCGGTGGCGTGCACCGCGGCGCAGAAGAGAGCTTTGACGTTTCTGCCGATCTTCTGGAGCTGGCACAGACGGCGGTCACGGTTGTCGCGGCCGGTGCCAAAGCCATCCTTGACGTGGCCAAAACGCTTGAAGTTCTTGAAACGCACGGTGTACCGGTTATCAGCGTCGGACAAGACAGTTTCCCCGCATTCTGGAGCGCGCAGTCCGAACACAAAGCCCCCCTGCGTATGGACGAAGCAGAAACGATTGCCGAGGCACATCTGCTCAGGCAGCGTATTGGATTGCCGGGTGGCCAACTTGTCGCAAACCCCATTCCGCAACAGGATGAAATCGCCGCTCAGCACCTGGCTCCGATCATCGCCACGGCACATCGCGACGCGTTGGCGCATGGCATCAGCGGCAAGGCCGTTACCCCTTACCTGCTGCAGCGCATTTTCGAGTTAACTGATGGCAGGTCGCTCACGGCCAATATTGCCCTTGTCCGCAACAATGCGCGTCTGGCCGGGGAAATTGCCCAAGCCTTGAGCGAAAAAAGCCGTTAATTGACCATGCCATCATGTCACGTGGTGCAAGCCATTGCAGTTGCGTATCAAACCGCCTAACTAACCTCGTGCCAAAGAGCTCGGACACGCAATGAACACGCCCTTCGACCCTGACGTCCACCCGCCGCGACGCGGTCTTCTCGCGCGGCTGCGCGCAAATTTTCTGACCGGCCTTGTGGTTATCGCGCCGGTCGGACTGACGATCTGGCTGATCTGGTCTGTCGTCGGCTGGATTGACGGGTTTGTTCTGCCACTGGTGCCAGATAAGTACCAGCCGGACCGGATGCTGCAGGACCTGCTTGGGCTTGACCCGTCGGTGCAGATCAACGTGCGTGGCATCGGCGTTGTAATCTTCCTGATTTTCACCGTGATTGTGGGCTGGATGGCCAAGGGGCTGATCGGTCGCTCCTTCATTTCCTTTGCCGAAGGCCTTGTCGAACGCACGCCAGTCGTGCGCTCGATCTACTCCGGCATCAAACAGATATCCGAAACTGTCTTTGCACAGTCGGAACGGTCTTTCGAAAAAGCCTGCGTTATCCAGTATCCGCGTCAGGGCATCTGGGCCATCGGCTTTATATCGACGAACACAAAGGGTGAGATCGCGGACCGCGGCAATGAGGGCGAACCGATGCTCAGTGTCTTCCTGCCGACAACGCCCAACCCCACATCGGGCTTTCTGCTCTTTGTGCCTGAAAAAGACGTGACGATTCTGGATATGTCCGTCGAAGAGGCGGCGAAACTGGTGATCTCGGCGGGGCTCGTCTATCCGAACGGCAAACCCGAACCGGAATAATCCTCGCCCGGTACTACTGAAACATCTCGACCAGATCGACAGAGCTGCGGTTGTTCAACGCGCCGCGATGCGTTGCCAGAAAATCATCTGCAGCCCGCTGACCTGCTTCTTTCAGACGCGCCAATGTGTAAGGCGTCGGGATCAGCTTGGTGGCCACTGACAATTCGTTCATCAGAGCGTCATCCGCAATCATGTGGATCAACACGCGCTTCATTTCGCCGTCCGCCACCTTGCCCTGACGGATCAGACGCTGCACAAAATCGATCGCCCGAAGTTCACGCAGCAAAGACGAGTTAAAGCTGATCTCATTAATCCTGTTCTGGATATCCTGGGCACTGCGTGGCGTCTCATAGCGGTCCAGCGGATTGATGTTCACAACGATTATATCTTCCGGCAGATCCTCGTGGAACAACGGGAAAAGTGCAGGGTTTCCGGTGTAACCCCCATCCCAGTAGTCTTCCATGACACCTGTAGAAGGATCCGTGACCGACACCGCCTGAAAGACGGTCGGCAAACAGGCTGATGCCAAAATGGCGTCAGTGCTGATCTCACTGTCTTTAAAAACACGCACCTTGCCGCTGCGCACCTTGGTGGCACAAACAAACAGACACGGGCCGTCACTCGTCTCGGCACATACCTCATCGTAATTGAACTGCGCGACAATTGGCTCCAATGGATTTTTGTAAAGCGCGCCATAGGCATAGGGCGACACAACCCGCGAAAACACATCGGACGC
This sequence comes from uncultured Roseobacter sp., assembly GCA_947501635.1. Classification (GTDB taxonomy): domain Bacteria; phylum Pseudomonadota; class Alphaproteobacteria; order Rhodobacterales; family Rhodobacteraceae; genus Roseobacter. Next base: position 360,410 of record CANMWT010000005.1, on the reverse strand, counting down.
CATGAAAGGCACTGATAACTCCATGGCTTTGGCCACCGACGACAAGGAATAAGGCGTCATCCACTCGGGAATACGCAAATCCGGTCTTGCGCCAACTTCTTTCCACAACCAGTCCAGCCGCGCCCGCGCCCCTTCCCGGCCTCCCTCGATCATGCCGGCCTTGAAGGCAGCACCGTTCAGCGCACCGGCACTCGTCCCCGAGATTGCTGACACTTCCAGATCTTCGTCCCCGAGCAGCCGGTCAAGCACACCCCAGGTAAAAGCGCCATGCGCGCCACCGCCCTGCAAAGCCAGATTGACACGTTTTTTCTTCGCCATCAGCTCAATCGCCTCTCTGCAGGCCGCACAGCTGTCCGGCTTCTTTGGTCTTCAAATATCCCCGCCGGAGGCACCAAATCTTTAAAGCGCCGTCCAGCCGCCATCCACACTGATGGTTGTCCCCGTGATCTGTGCCGCGGCATCAGAGCACAGAAAGGTCGCGGTACCGCCCATTTGTTCAACGGTAGCGAACTCCTTTGAAGGCTGCCGGGTCAACATCACATTTTCAATCACCTCTTCGCGGGTCATGTCATATTCCTTCATCGTGTCCGGTATCTGCTTTTCAACAATCGGCGTCAGGACGTATCCGGGGCAAATGGCATTGGCCGTGATCGGCTCTTTGGCCGTCTCAAGTGCAGTGGTTTTGGTCAGACCGACAATGCCATGTTTCGCGGCGATATAGGCAGATTTATAGGGCGATGCCGTCAGTCCATGCGCCGAGGCAATGTTGACAACCCGCCCCCAGCCGGCCGATCGCATCATCGGCAGCGCCACGGCAGTTGTGTGAAAAGCAGAGCTGAGGTTAATCGCAATAATGGCGTCCCATTTATCGACAGGAAATTCGGGGATACCGGCAACATGCTGAATACCCGCGTTGTTGACCAGAATATCGCAGACGCCTGCCTCATCAATCAGCTTGCGGCACTGATCCGCCTTGGACATGTCTGCCTGAATGTAGCGTGCCTTCACGCCGGTTTCCTTGGCAATCTTCGCCGCCAGCGCATGGTCCTCTTCGGCATCGGTAAAGGAATTCAGCACAAGGTCGGCACCGGCACGGGCCAGCTCCCAGGCAATGCCAAGTCCAATCCCAGAGTTCGATCCAGTAATGACGGCTGTTTTTCCTGCTAGTGATATCTCGAAGCTCATGGCCCACTCCTTTGTCGATTGCGCGGTATGCTGCACTACGCACATCATGTCGTGCTGCGGGCGCAAAGAAAACCGCTAAAGCGCCCGCCGCGGCCGCGCTGAAGGGATTGGACAAAAACCGGGATGTCAGCGGACAAAAAAAACGCCTGCACAAGGCAGGCGTTAAGTTATTGAGGCAGGTTTCATACAGGCAAGAAACCTATCGAGCAGTGGTCCCTTTATAAGCAATCTGACGCGTCTGTCCAAGCTAAAAGTTTGATAAGATGGAAATACCCCGATACGTTAAGGCGCAATAAAACAAGGGCAGCAGGGGATTGTCTCCAAAATGAGTATTGTTTATTTCCGCGTGCTTCGGCGATTTGTGGCGGTTTTCGCCGCGATTCTCTTTGCGCAATCTGCGGCGTCTGACACGCAGCACGGGATATCTATGTATGGAGCACCCGCGCTTCCACCGGATTTTGTGTCCCTACCCTATGTCCGTGCGGATGCGCCCAAAGGCGGCAGCATCACGCTAGGCAACACCGGGGGGTTCAACAGTCTCAACCCGTTTGTGCGCAAAGGTACGGTTCCCTGGCAGCTTCGCTTTTTCACACATGAAGCCCTCATGGGGCGTTCCTGGGACGAACCATTCACGCTTTACGGCGTACTGGCCGAATCGATTGAGGTGCCGGAAGACCGCGCTTGGGTCGAATTCACCCTCAGACCGGAGGCGCGATTCTCCGATGGCACCCCGGTCACCGTCGACGATGTGATCTTCTCCTATGAGCTTTTGGGGACCGAAGGGCATCCGCGCTACCTGAGCCTTCACAATCAAATTGACAGCATCGTGCAGACCGGGCCGGATCGTTTGCGCATCACCTTCAATACGCAAAACCGCGAACTGGCATTGCTGGCGGGGTTGCGCCCGATCCTCAGCAAAGCACAATGGGCGGGCAAGGATTTTGCGAACGCGCCTTTGTCCGACAGTCCAATCGGATCGGGACCTTATGTGGTAAGTGACTTTGAAGCGGGCCGCTTTGTCACCTTGTCGCGTAACCCGAACTATTGGGGCGCGGATATTCCCTTTCGCCGCGGCACCAACAATTTTGATACAATCAAACTGGATTTCTATGGCGACGCGTCCGTGCTCTTTGAAGCGTTCAAGGCGGGCAACATATCCGCGGTACGCGAGTTCAATGCGCAGAAATGGGACCGCCAGTATGACTTTCCGGCGGTTGACCGTGGCGATGTGGTCAAATCTGAAATTCCCCACGGCAAACCATCTGGCATGACAGGCTTTGTGATGAATACCCGCAAAGCCCCCTTTGACGACTGGCGGGTGCGTGAAGCGATGATTCAAGCCTTCAATTTTGAATACATCAACGACACCCTGACAGGCGGTGCGCAGCCGCGCATCACCTCCTATTTTTCGAATTCAGCACTTGCCTTTGAACCCGGGCCCGCGCCCACGCCCGTAGCACAGCTTCTGGCCCCTTTCGCGGGTGATCTGATCCCCGGCACTCTGGAAGGCTACAGCTTTCCGCAAACCGATGGATCGCTGCGCAACAGGAAAGGCATCCGCAAGGCGATGGCGCTGCTGGAAGAGGCCGGATGGGTTGCATCGGACGGTGTGATGCGTGATGAAAACGGCACCGCACTCACCTTTGCAATCCTGCTGACGCAAGACAGCAGTGAGAACAAAGCAATAGCTGATCTTTATGTCAGCGCACTTGCCCGCCTCGGGATAGAAGCAACGATCGAAACCACGGACAGTGCGCAGTTTGTTGAACGCACGAACGCGTTTGATTTCGACATGACGACCTTTCGGCGCGCATTGTCCCTGTCCCCGGGCAATGAGCAAAGGTTTTACTGGGGCTCAGAAGCCGCGGCACAACAAGGATCGCGCAACCTTATGGGGGCAGCCTCGCCCGCCGTGGATGCAATGATCGACGCGATGCTGACCGCGCGCAGTCAGCAGGAGTTCGTGCATGCCGTGCGCGCGCTTGACCGGCTTTTGACGGCGGGTCGCTACGTGATCCCGTTCTGGCAGTATACGACCGGACGCATTGCACATGATGCCAGGATGAAGTTCCCCGACCGTTTGCCCATCTATGGCGATGGTCCGAATTTCATGCCTGAGGTGTGGTGGTACGACCCGTCCTGACGCGCATCAGGACGGCAAAAGAGGCTCACGTCAAAGAGGTGACCCAGAGGATGTTGGCGTCTTCGGCGCTGACCGAAACCACATTATGCCCCATGGTCGCATCGTAGTAGGCGCTGTCTCCGCGGCGCATTTCGATGGGTTCGTAAAACTCTGTGTAAAGCCGGATCACGCCAGTCAGCACGTATAGAAACTCTTCTCCGTCATGCCGCACCCAGCCTTCAAACTCAGACATGTCGCGGGCGCGGACCCGCGCGCGATACGGCAGCATCTGTTTTTTGGTAAGCGTTTCGGCCAGCAACTCGTGCTCATAGGTTACTGTCGCCTGTGCCGAGCCCTGCCCTGATTTCGTAATCGACAGGCGGCCGTTGACCTTTTCGGCCTGCGGCGGGGTGAACAACTGGGGCACTGAAATCTCAAGCCCGACGGCGAGTTTTTTCAATGCGTCATAAGTCGGGGACATCTGACCGTTTTCGATCTTGCTCAGGGTCGAGCGCGCCAGTCCCGCCTGACGGGCCGCCTGCTCCAGCGTCCAATCGCGTGCTTTGCGCAATGCGCGGACACGTTCCCCAAGATCAAGCGGTGTGCCGTCGGCGGCATCTCCGTTCTGGCGGGCAATGCGGATCAGGTTTTTGGGGTCTTTTGCATCCATGGCCTGAGTTTTATGCAGAAGTTGCAGAGCTTGCAACGACTTGCGCGGCAGGCTAGCAGCAACCCCATGTTATCCGTCTTCGACAATGGGCCGTTTGCGCCCTGCCCCGATCCTTTCAATATGGCCGCCTACGTGCTGCGGTCCGCTCAGGATGCGTTCGATAAAGAAGCGCTTCTGGTGCTCGGAGACAAAACTGTAGACGTCTGGACCTACGCGGACATACACCGCGCGGTTCTAGGCACAGCCACGGGCCTTTTGCGCAGTGGGTTTGACGCGGGTGATCTGATTATGCTGCGGCTGGGAAATACGGTGGATTTTCCAATCGCCTATCTTGGGGCGATCACCGCTGGCATTGTTCCTGTGCCCACGTCCGCTGCATTGACCGAACGCGAGACCAGCACATTGGTGGATATGCTCAGGCCAAAGGGCGTGCTGAGGGATCCAGCGGTCCCTTGTGTGGAGCATCCGCGTTGCTTTGGGCTGGATGCACTGGCAGCGTGGCGTGACATGCCGCCTGCGTCGGTGCATATGGGGGACCCGAACCGACTGGGCTATGTGATTTTCACTTCCGGAACATCGGGTCAACCGCGCGCGGTAGCACACGCTCATCGGGCCATCTGGGCGCGGCAGATGATGTTTCACGACTGGTATGGTCTTACATCCGACGACCGTGTGCTGCACGCGGGCGCATTCAACTGGACCTATACTCTGGGAACGGGACTTATGGATCCGTGGACCAAAGGAGCGACCGCGCTGATCCCCGCGCCGGGAACCCCGGCGGACCATCTGCCGAGGCTGCTCGCCGATCATAATGCAAGCATTTTTGCAGCCGCGCCAGGCGTTTACCGCCAGTTACTCAAAACGGAAGAGCGGTTTCACCTGCCATATCTGCGCCACGGGCTAAGTGCGGGTGAAAAAATGCCGGAAGCGACTGCGCAGCACTGGCGGACGGCAACAGGATGCGAGGTCTTTGAGGCTTATGGTATGTCCGAATGCTCGACCTTCATCTCGCAACCACCGCCTGATCCCGCCCCGAAGGGCACGATGGGGCGCCCACAGCGCGGGCGGCGGATCGCCCTGCTCAAAGACGGGGAGCCGGTGCCGCGCGGCGTCGAGGGGACCATCGCGGTGCATCGCGATGATCCGGGTTTGATGCTGGGGTATCTCGGCCAGCCTGAAGAAACTGCATTACGCATGTCAGGCGACTGGTTCTTAACCGGAGATCAGGCCGTCATGCTGCCTTCGGGTGACATGACCTACATGGGACGTGATGACGATATGATGAACGCCGGCGGCTTTCGCGTGTCGCCGATCGAGGTGGAAACGGTGCTCTCCGAGGTGGAGGGGATTACCGCCGTTGCGGCTTGTGAGATCGAGATCAAGGCCGATGCAACCGTTATTGCTGCCTTCTATGCCGCACCCCAGGCACTGGACGAGGCGCTGCTGCGCGCATATGTGTCGACGAGGCTCGCGCGTTACAAGCAACCGCGGCTTTTTATTCATGTGCCCGAACTCCCGCTTGGGGCGAATGGCAAAATACTGCGCCGCAGCTTGCGCGCGCGGTTCAAGAGGACCCAATGACCGACACCGTCAAGCTGGACATACTGTCTGACCCAATCTGCCCGTGGTGCTATATCGGGAAAACATATCTCGACCGCGCGTTGGCCGAAAAGCCGGACCATCCTTTCTTGATTGAATGGCATCCTTTTCAGTTGAACCCCGACATGCCTGCAGAGGGTATGGATCGACGCGCCTATCTGGAAGGAAAATTCGGCGGCAAAGAAGGGGCTGTGCGTGCCTACGCGCCGGTTGTCGAACACGCAGAGGCCGCAGGTCTGCAGATCAACTTCGAAGCCATGAAGCGCACCCCCAACACAATTGACGCGCACCGGCTTATCCACTGGGCTGGCATTGAGGGGCGCCAGATCGCCGCTGTGTCCGCGCTTTTTGAGGCCTATTTCGTCGAGGCGCGAGACATAGGAGATGCCGAGGTTCTGGCCGATATTGCCGATGGCGTCGGTTTGGATGCCGCGTTGATCTCCAAGCTTCTGAAATCCGATGCGGATGTCGCGGAGATCAAGGCGCGCGATGCGCATAGCCGGAAAATGGGCGTCAACTCTGTGCCGACATTCATCGTGGCAAGCCAACATGCTGTTCCCGGTGCACAACCGCCGGACTTGTGGCTGAAGGTGATCGAGGAATTCAGCGCCGCGGCGTAGCAGAATGGCGCGTATCAGGCAGAGGCTGTTTGCTCAGGCGCAGGAAACTCAGCCGAACGGTATAAGGTTTAGAGTGTGACCTCACAAATGCGCGATATTGCGATGTCACGGTCAGAGTTTATTGCCCTGATGGCGATGATGTTCGCGACAATTGCGTTTTCCATTGATGCGATGTTGCCCGCCTTGCCCAGCATCGCGTCAGACCTCAGCCCGGATATGCCGACACGCGCGTCCCTGATACTGACTTCCTTTGTGCTGGGCATGGGGATTGGAACATTTTTTTCCGGCCCGTTGTCGGACGCCTACGGGCGTCGCCGCGTGATGTTTTGGGGTGCCGGTCTTTACATATCAGCCGCTGCGGTCGCGTGGAGCAGCCAGTCGCTCGAAATGATGCTGGCAGCGCGGATACTGCAGGGGATCGGCGCATCGGGCCCGCGTGTTGTGTGCATCGCGATTATCCGTGATTTGTTCAAAGGGCGCGAGATGGCGCGGATTCTGTCCATTGTCATGGTCATCTTTACGCTTGTGCCCGCGTTCGCACCTGCTTTGGGCGTCGTGATTATAGCCTTTGCCGGTTGGCGCAGTATTTTTATTGCCTTCATGGTCTTTTCGCTGATCTCGGCATTATGGCTGGCCTTCCGCCTGCCCGAGACACTCGCCGACGAAAACCGGCGCCCGTTGAAACTGCCGCTGATGATCGATGCGGTGCGGGAAATGTTCCGCCAACCGGTAGTGCGCATCGCGATCGTGGTACAAACCTTGTCGATGGCCATCCTCTTTAGCTTGCTGGTGCTGATCCAGCCAACCTATCAGTTTGTCTTCGACAAGCTGGATAGTTTCCCCTTCTGGTTCGGCGCGATTGCTCTGGTCTCGGCGACGTCAAGCGTTCTGAATGCCCTGCTTGTCGTCCGGTTGGGTATGCAGCGACTTGTGACCGTCGCCCTGGGCGTGCAGATCGTTTTGTCAGCTACGCTTTTGCTTTTTGATCAGGGCAGTACGCCTGCAGGATTTGCCATGTTCGCGATCTGGCAAGGCTTTGTGTTCTTTCAGGCCGGGCTGACCATCGGCAACCTCAACGCGATTGCGATGGAACCAATGGGGCATATCGCAGGCATGGCAGCAAGCGTTATCGGCGCTATCTCGACCATTCTCGCGGCGGTCATCGCATCGCCGACGGGGTTGATGTTTGACGGAACGATTAGGCCACTGGTTGGGACGATTTTCGTGCTGGCCTGCGCCGCGTTTGCGCTGATGCGTCTTATGACACGCATTGATAGCAGGCTGACCGCGCCAAACCTCTAGCCGGCCTTTGTCTTGGCCTTTTTCTTTGCCGCAACAACCTTTTCAGCAAGGTCTCTTGCAATAGCAAATGCCCCTTTGATTTTGTCGGCATCCGCCTTCCAGTCGCGCCGCACAACGATTTTGTTATCCTTGACCTTGGCCAGTCCGCGCTGGTCCTGAATGAATTCCACCAAGCCCTGCGGGGAGGCGAATTTGTCATTGTGAAACTGGATCGTGGCACCTTTCGGACCGCCGTCCAGTTTTGCGATGCCGGCTTTCTTGCACATCGCCTTGATGCGCACGACCAACAGCAGTGTATTTACCTCTCGAGGCAGTTTGCCGAAACGGTCGATCAACTCAGCCGCAAAGCCTTCCAACTCGACCTTGCTGGTCAGGCTGCTGAGCCGACGGTAAAGGCCCAGACGCACGTCGAGATCCGGTACGTAATCTTCGGGGATCAGAACCGGAACGCCAAGGTTGATCTGTGGCGCCCATTGATCATCGGCATCGCTAAGCCCTTCCATCTCGCCGGCGCGGATTTTCGCGATCGCCTCTTCGAGCATGGACTGGTACAGTTCGAAGCCCACATCGCGCATCTGCCCTGACTGTTCTTCGCCCAGAAGATTGCCAGCCCCGCGTATGTCAAGGTCTTGACTGGCAAGCGTAAAACCCGCGCCCAGAGTATCAAGGCTGGACAGAACGCGCAGACGCTTCTCTGCCGTTGGTGTCAGGCGGGTGCGCGGTTTGGTAGTCAGATAGGCATAGGCCCGGGTTTTGGATCGTCCCACGCGCCCGCGTATCTGGTAAAGCTGCGCAAGTCCGAACATATCTGCACGATGCACGATCATTGTATTGGCCGTCGGAATATCGAGACCCGATTCCACAATTGTTGTGGCCAGCAAAATGTCGAATTTTCCATCATAAAAGGCATTCATCCGGTCATCGAGTTCACCCGCCGCCATCTGGCCATGAGCGACAACATACGTCAGCTCCGGCAGCTGCTCTTTCAGGAATTCTTCGATTTCCGGCAGATCAGAGATCCGTGGCACGACGTAGAACGATTGCCCCCCCCGATAGTGTTCTCGCAGGAGCGCTTCTCTGAGGGTTACCGTATCGAATTCGCTGACATAGGTCCGGATCGCCAATCGATCGACGGGCGGTGTTCCGATGATACTCAGATCGCGCACGCCGGTCAGGCTTAGCTGGAGAGTGCGCGGGATGGGTGTTGCGGTCAGGGTCAGCACGTGGATGTCTGTGCGCATCTGCTTGAGCCGCTCTTTGTGGGTGACCCCGAAATGCTGCTCTTCGTCGATCACCAGAAGTCCAAGGTTCTGAAACCGTATTCCCTTGGCCAATAGCGCATGCGTCCCGATCACGATGTCCACGGTGCCACGCGCCATACCATCGCGCGTGTCATTGGCGTCTTTGGTCGACACAAACCGGCTGAGTTGGCGCACATTGATCGGAAACCCGCGAAACCGTTCGGCAAAGCTTTTGTAGTGCTGTCGTGCCAGCAGTGTTGTAGGGGCAATGACGGCAACCTGAACACCTGACATCGCCGCTACAAAGGCTGCCCGCATCGCAACTTCGGTCTTCCCAAAACCCACATCGCCGCACACCAGTCTGTCCATCGGGTTGCCCGAGGTCAAATCAGCTACGACATCTTCGATGGCGCGCAACTGGTCGTCAGTTTCGGTGTAGGGAAAACGCGCACTAAAGGCGTCCCACATACCGGTCGGCGGCTCCAGCACCGGTGCCTTGCGCAGCGCGCGTTCTGCCGCGACGCGAATAAGCTTGTCGGCGATCTCGCGAATGCGTTCTTTGAGCCGCGCTTTCTTTGCCTGCCAAGCACCACCGCCCAAACGATCCAAAAGGCCTTCTTCGTGGCCGTATTTTGACAGCAGTTCGATGTTCTCGACCGGCAGATAAAGTTTTGAGCCTTCTGCATACTCCAGCAAGATGCATTCATGCGCAGCGCCCGCAGCGGTCGCAACCTCAAGCCCTTTGTAGCGGCCAATCCCATGATCGACGTGCACAATAAGGTCGCCGGGACTGAGCGACTGCGTCTCGGTCAGGAAGTTTTCAGCGCGGCGTTTCTTGCGTGCGCTGCGGATCAGGCGGTCGCCCAATACGTCTTGCTCTGAGATCACCGTCAGTCCAGGCGCTTCAAATCCATGCTCCAGCGCCCAGACCGACAGGTAAAGGCCCCGTTTGCCAATACGGCCTGCATCGGGGATCGGCACCGCTTCGGCCAGACCTTCGTCTTCGATCAAGCCCATGAGCCTTTCGCGGGCACCTTCCGAATAGCTCGCGATGACGACCGGACCTTCTTGCAGCTTTGCTTTAACATGGCTGGCCAAGGCACCGAAAAGGCTAAGGGATTCCTGCTGGCGCTCCGGGGCGAAGTTGCGACCGACCCGGGCGCCGGCATTTGTCACGCCCAAGCCAGTGGGCTGCGGCAGTGGCGCCAGTTGCAAAACCCGTCGCCCGATCAGCCGTTGCGTCCAGCCCACGTCGTTCAGGTAGAGCGCATCTGGTGGGCATGGCTTGTAAACACTGTCCATTTTGGACCGGTTCGACATTGCAAGCTTACGCGTCTCATACTGGTCGACGATCCCGTCCCAACGCGCAGTACGCGCCGCGTCCAGTTGATCGTCGAGCGTGACAGTGGCATCGGGCAGATAGTCGAACAGGGTTTCCAATGTCTCGTGAAAAAAGGGCAGCCAGTGTTCCGCACCTTGATGTTTGCGCCCGGCACTGACCGCCTCATACAGCGGGTCATCTGTGCCCGCCGCGCCAAATTCAATTCGGTAGTTCTGGCGAAAACGCGTGATGGCGGCGTCATCGAGAACAATCTCAGACACAGGGGCCAGTTCGATCGCCTCGAGCTTTTCGGTGGTGCGTTGCGTGGCAGGGTCAAACCTGCGCGCGCCATCCAGAACATCGCCAAACAGATCAAGCCTGACAGGCCCCAGATCACCGGGTGGATAGATGTCGATTATCCCGCCGCGCACTGCGTAGTCACCGGGTTCGGTGACTGTCGGGCTTTGGACAAACCCCATCCGAACCAGAAAATCCCGTAGTGCCTTTTCATCTATGCGGTTGCCCACCTTCGCCTGAAATGCGGCATTCGCCAGCAGCGCGCGGGCGGGAATTTTCTGGCTCGCCGCATTCAGCGTCGTCAACAAAATAAACTGGTCTGGCATGCCATGGGTCAGCGCTGCAAGCGTGGCCATACGCTGCGCCGAGATATCCGCATTGGGCGACACGCGATCATAGGGCAGGCAATCCCAGCCGGGAAACACAACAACGGGCATTTGGGGCGCAAAAAAGCGCAAGGCCGCACGCAGGGCGGCAAGGCGCTTGTCATCGCGTGCGATATGCAGGACCGCGCCATCCTTTTTGCTCACTTCGTCAAGCAGAATGCGCGCGTCGTACCCTTCCGGCACGCCGGAGACGGTGATATGCTTTGGTTGCTGGCTCATGGCTTGTGTCAATTGGCGCTAAGCGCTGCAGTGTCAACCGCCCAAAACGCCGATCGACATGTTTTGGTACATTCCCCACATCGCCGTCACAAAGATGGACACCACGCCCACCAACTGGGTGTAGAGCCGGTGCCGTCCCAACCGCTTGCGCAGCAATGCGCCTGTGGCGTTTTCCTGTTGGATCAGGCGTGCAGTCGACAACGACAAGACACCGACAACGGTCATCGGAAAGCCCAGCAAAAACACCGCCTGCGCGATTTCCAACTCGTAATAGAAACCGGTGATGGCCAGAGTTGACAGCACAAAGCAACTGAAGGCCAGCAACCAGATGCCGGACATCCGCGCGATATAAAGCAACCGGTTTGTATTGATGCGTACCAGGTCCTCAAGGTCGATTTCCGCCTGCCCGCCAACGCGGCGCGCGCGTTGTACCATGTCGAAGGGAACACCAAGCACCCAATGGCTTGATGTTGACCACATGACGGCAAGCGCGATCCAATACCAGAGGTTGGAGAAGGACCGCATGTCTATAAGTTCGAAAATACTGCTGTAGATATCCACGAGGCGCGCTTTTTGATTTCGTTTATTCGCGTTGTCTTAGCGGTGGAATGCGGCAATTCCTAGCCTTGGCTTGCGGAAAAATACATGCCAATCATGCTGTGTAACACAAAATGGACAGATATCAGATGCGCCCGACACAAGCCCCCTATCCCGCAACACGCCTGCGCCGCTTGCGTCAAAGCCCTGCCATACGGGCGCTGACCCGCCAGAACACGGTCTCGGTCGACGATTTTATCTGGCCTGTTTTTGTGCGCTCGGGCGAAGGCATCAAAGAGCCGATCCCGTCGATGCCCGGTGTTTTCCGGCGCTCGGTCGACGAAATCGTTGAAGCGGCAAAAGAGGCGGCAGACCTCGGCATCCCGGCGATATGCATTTTTCCCTATACCGGCATCGAAGAACGCACAGAGGATTGCGCCGGTGCGTGGGATCCTGAAAATCATGCGAACCGCGCCATCCGCGCGATCAAGGCGGCGGTGCCCGAGCTTGCGGTCATGACGGATGTGGCACTGGATACCTATAACATCAACGGACACGACGGTTTTGTTGAAAATGGCGAGATCGTGAACGACCGCACGGTCGAGGCCTTGGTCAAAATGACACTTGCTCAGGCTGATGCGGGCGCGGATATCATCGGACCTTCTGACATGATGGACGGACGTATCGCGGCAATGCGGTCAGCGCTGGAGACGGTGGGTCACCAACGTGTGATGATCCTGAGCTATTCGGCCAAATATGCCTCTGCGTTTTATGGTCCCTTCCGCGATGCTGTTGGTGCTTCCGGCGCCCTGACGGGGGACAAAAAGACCTATCAAATGGATCCGGGGAACTCGGATGAGGCTCTGCGCCTGATCGATCGCGATCTGACGGAAGGCGCGGATATGGTCATGGTCAAGCCGGGCCTGCCCTATCTTGATATCTGCAGGCGCGTGAAAGAAACCTTTGGTGCGCCGACATATGCCTATCAGGTGTCTGGCGAATACGCGATGATTCAAGCCGCTGCGGCGCAGGGTTGGATTGACGGTGAAAAGGTTATGATGGAGAGCCTGATGGCGTTCAAACGGGCCGGCTGTGATGGTATCCTGACCTATTTCGCGCCTGCCGCCGCCCGTTTGCTGCGTGGGTAGCAATTTAGCGCCGATTGCTGCTCTTTAACGTGACTTTCCCCGCGGATCGGCGTAATGTCGCGCACAAGTCGGATCAACCGACAAAAGAGCAACAAAAACACAGGCAAATCATATGAAACGTTTAGAATACTCACGGCGGGTATTTACCCTTGGTGCATTGGCCGGACTTGGCGTTACGGCGGCATGCGGAAACGGTGTCGGATCGACCGGAGCCAGCGAAATCGATGCGCGGTCGGATCAGGTTCTCGCGGACATGTACCGGCAATACCCTAACACGCAGGATCTGGCGGCGAAGGCCAATGGCATTCTGGTAATGCCTTTGGTGACAGAGGCGGGCCTGTGGCTCGGCGGGGCCTACGGGCGCGGCGCGTTGCGCATCGGCGGCAGCACGGTTGACTACTACTCGATGACGGAAGCGTCGGCGGGGTTCCAGATTGGTGGCCAGCAGTACTCACATGTACTGTTCTTCATGACCGAGGACGCGCTGAACAGTTTCCGCACCGGGCCCGGCTGGGCGGTTGGCGGCGACATCGAATACGTAATTTCAGATCAGGGCGACGGTGCGGCAGCGAGCACGACAACGGCGCTCTCTCCCGTGCTTGCAGCCGTGTTCAACCGCGCGGGGCTCTTTGCCGGCGTGTCCTTGGAAGGCAACAAATACACACGTATCATTCCCTGATGGGGATGAATGTGGCGCGCGATGGGATCGCGCGCCATTTTAAGATATTACCCGGACGCCTGCAGGCGTTTGAAAAGGCTGGATGTGTCCCAGCGGCCGCCGCCCATTTTCTGGACATCTTTGTAGAACTGGTCGACGAGCGCGGTTACCGGCAGGCTTGCGCCCGTTTCATCAGCCGTTGACAGGCAGATGCCCAAATCCTTGCGCATCCAATCAGTTGCGAAACCATGTTCGAAATGATCGTCGAGCATTGTTTCGTACCGGTTTGACATCTGCCAGCTGCCGGCGGCACCCTGACTGATAACCTCCACAACTGCACGCCCGTCGAGGCCTGCCTTATCAGCAAAATGCAGCGCTTCGCTCAGCCCCTGCACCAGGCCGGCAATGGCGATCTGGTTGCACATTTTGGTCATCTGCCCCGCGCCGCTGTCCCCGATGCGCCGGCAAATCTTGGAATAAATCTCCATCACCGGCTGGGCGCGGTCATAAGCCCCCTGATCGCCGCCGCACATGATGGATAGCACTGCGTTTTCTGCGCCTGCCTGCCCACCGGATATGGGGGCGTCGACAAAGCTGATCTGCTTGTCGTTGGCTGCGGCATAAAGCTCTCGCGTGACGGCTGCGGATACGGTCGTGTGATCTACAAAAACCGAACCGGCGGACATCGTGGCAAAGGCGCCATCTGCGCCCAGACAGACGCTGCGCAGATCGTCGTCATTGCCTACACAGGCCATCACAAAATCAGCGCCCTGGGCCGCCAATGCCGGCGTTTTTGCCATCGCGCCACCGTAGGTAGCAACCCAGTCTTCGGCTTTTGCCGCTGTTCGGTTGTAGACGGTCACGTCATGTCCCGCCTTTTGCAGGTGCCCCGCCATCGGTGCGCCCATCACGCCCAGTCCCAGAAATGCCAGTTTGGCCATTTTGTCCCCCCTTTTGGGTGTTGCCTTGTCTAGCTGTCCTACCTAACAGTCAAATGGCGAGGGTCAATTCAATCGTGCGATTTTCCACACTAGGGGACAAATGGGAACTGTCTTTACATGGTTGCTGCGTCTGACAGGCATGATGATCCTGCTGATCGTCGCGGGTGTCGCGCTTGTCTACTATCTCGGCTCGCGTTCCCTGCCCGACTATGACACGGATCTTGGGGTGCCGTATCTGACCGCACCGGTTGAGATCGTGCGCGATAATGCCAATGTGCCGCATATTTTCGCTCAGGCGGATGAGGATGCCTTTTATGCGCTTGGCTATGCGCACGCGCAGGACCGCCTGTGGCAGATGACGATGCTGCGGCGCACCGCTCAGGGCCGCTTGTCCGAAGTTTTTGGGGCCCGCACGCTGGAGATCGACAAACTGGTGCGCCGATTGGATATCTATCCGCTTTCGGTGGCGTCGCTCGAGGTGCAGGACGCGCGGACGATGCGCATATTGCAGGCTTACGCGACCGGTGTGAATGCGCGCCTCGATCAGGTGAACCAGCAGGCATTGGGCCGCGGCGCGCCGGAGATGTTCCTGTTTAACCCGCCTGTCGCCCCCTGGCGCCCGGCAGATTCGCTGGCCATCATAAAACTCATGGCGCTTCGGTTGGCCGGTCATCTGGACTCCGAAGTGCTGCGCGCACGAATGTCTCTGGCCATACCTGATCCGGCGCGGTTGCGCGATATTCTGCCTGACGCGCCGGGAAGCGGGGTTGCGGCCCTGCCGGAATATGCAGAACTTTTTCCGACGGTGCCGCGCTATGCCATCAGCACGATGCCGGATCTGGGCCCGTTGCAGCCCTTTGCACGAAAAACTCTTGCCGGTGCTTCTAACGTCTGGGCCGCAGCGCCAAACCGGTCGGCGTCGGGCGGGACACTGCTGGCCAATGACCCGCACCTTGGCTTTTCCGCTCCCGCGATCTGGTATCTGGCACGGCTGGAACTGCAGTCTGGCGGTGTGATCGGCGGCACGATTCCGGGCATGCCAGTTATTCTGACAGGGCGCAGTAACGATCTGGGTTGGGGGATCACTTCGGCCAAAATGGACGATCAGGATGTCTTTATCGAAGAAGTAAATCCCGACAATCCAGAGCAATACCGCACGCCCGACGGCTTCAAGGCTTTCGTGACGCGCAAGTCAATCATCAACATCAAAGACGAAGCGCCGGTAACGGTTACATTGCGCTGGACGGACAACGGCCCGGTTCTTCCCGGCACGCATTACAATCTGTCCAGCATTACGCCCCCGGGTCATGTGGCGGCACTGTCGTGGACTGCACTTTCCCCGCGCGATACGTCGATGGCGGCGGCACTGCGCCTGATGGAAGCGAAATCCGTCGAAGATGGTTTCAAAGCAATCGAAGACTATGTAGCACCCTCCCAAAACCTGATGCTTGTGGACCGCGAAAACATCGGCATGAAGATGATCGGCGCCATGCCACGGCGTGACGCGCGCCATCAAAGCAAGGGGCGTCTGCCCAGCCCGGGATGGATTGAGACCAACCGGTGGCAAGGCAGACTACCCTACGCGGCCAACCCTGAGTTCGTGGCGCCTGCGGGTGGCATTCTGGGCAACACCAATAACAAGACTGTGGAGCGCCCCTTTCCAAACCATGTGTCGTTCGACTGGGGGGACACGCAGCGCGTTAAACGTTGGGAGACGCTGATGCAGGCGCGGCAGGTTCACACCCGCGACAGTTTTATCGAAGCGCAGCTTGATTCCGTCAGCTTCACCGCCAAATCGCTGCTGCCCCTGATCGCGGCTGAGCTGTGGTTCACCGGTGAAGCCGCACCTGAAGGCACCCCACTCCGGCAGCGGCAACGGGCGTTGTCGTTGCTGGGCGACTGGTCGGGTGAAATGAACGAGCATATGCCCGAGCCTCTGATCTTTGCCGCATGGCTGCAAATGCTTCAGGCCAGAATTGTGCAAGACGAGCTTGGGCCCCTGGCAAAAGAATTGACACATGTGGAGCCTCTGCTGATCGAGCGGGTTTTCCGCGACGTCGACGGTGCATCGGTCTGGTGTGATGTGATCCAGTCAACACCCGTGGAAACCTGTGCGGATATGGCCCGTCTGGCGCTGGACGACGCACTGGTCTGGATCGGAGAAACCTGGGGCCCTGCCTTGGAGAGCCTGCGCTGGGGGGATGCGCATCAGGCTACGCATGACCATCCGGTACTGGGCGAAGTGCCGGTGTTACGCTACTTTGTGAACATTCGCCAATCGACCAACGGCGGCGATAATACGTTGCAGCGCGGTTTGACCCGCGGCACTGGCCCTAACCCATTTGAAAATGTCCATGGCGCAGGCTACCGGGGGGTCTATGATTTTGCCGACCCCGACAGCTCTGTTTTTGTGATCTCGACCGGTCAGTCCGGCCATTTCCTGTCACGCCACTATGATGACATGGCACAGCTTTGGCGACGGGGTGAGTATATTCCCATGTCGCTGGACGAAGACCTTGCCCGCGCGGGTGCAGTGGGTGTCACGATCTTGCGACCCGTCCGCTAAATGGCGCGATTGATCCTGTTCAACAAACCGTTCGGTGTGCTGTCACAGTTCACTGACAAGGGCACGGAAGGGTCTGCGCGGCCTACGCTGTCGGCCTATATCGATATGCCCGGGTACTATCCCGCCGGCAGGCTTGATCGCGACAGCGAAGGGCTGATGGTGCTGACGGATGACGGCAAGGTTCAGGCACGGATTTCAAACCCCAAACACAAAACGGCGAAAACTTACCTTATACAGGTGGAAGGCACCCCGACGGTGGCGCAGATCGACGCTTTGGCCGGTGGTGTTACACTCAAAGATGGCCCGACGCGCCCGGCCAAGGTTCAGCAGGTGGCGCCCCCTGAAAACCTGTGGCCACGCGTCCCGCCTGTCCGGTTTCGTAAAACAGTTCCGGACGCTTGGCTTGAGTTGACAATCACCGAAGGGCGCAACCGTCAGGTGCGGCGCATGACAGCGCATGTGGGCCTGCCCTGCCTGCGTCTGGTGCGCATGCGTATCGGGGCGTGGTCGTTGAACGGCCTGCAGCCTGGAGCATGGCGGTATGCTAGCGACAGCGGGCGCTAAAGACGTTCGAACTGCGCTTCCTGCTCGACGGTCCAACGCACCGAAAGTGCAAAGCCTTCGTCGGTTTGATCCTCGCCGTCCACAAGGTCTTGCGCATAGAGCCAGGCGCGTTTTTTGCCGTCCGCAAAGCCCAAGTGTACGGTGGCTGAACGTTTCGTGCCTTGCAGTGTCTCAGCGATCGCTGCAAGCAGCGCTTCGATGCCATCCCCGGTCAGGGCAGAGGTTGCAAACACATGATCGTTTCGCGCCGCGCGGGCACGCAATGCATCCGCTTCCGAGGCGTCCAGCGCATCCAGTTTGTTCCATACCTCAAAGGTGGGCCGGTCGTCTTCCACGCCCAGTGAGGTCATGATCTGCGCAACGTCCTGTGCCTGCTCTTCGGTTTCCGGATGCGAAATATCCCGTACATGGCAGATAACATCAGCCGCCAGAACCTCTTCGAGCGTCGCTCGGAAAGCCGCCACCAATTCCGTCGGCAGATCAGAGATAAACCCCACGGTATCGGACAGGATCACTTCGGGGCCGTCAGGCAACTGCAGCCGCCGCATGGTCGGGTCCAGCGTGGCAAAGAGCATGTCTTTTGCCATCACCTCTGCGCCCGTCAGACGGTTGAACAACGTAGACTTCCCGGCGTTCGTATACCCGACCAGCGCCACGATCGGATAGGGTATCTTCGCGCGTGCCGCACGGTGCAGCGCGCGTGTTTTCACCACTTTGTCCAACTGACGGCGCAACCGGGTGAGTTGCTCGTCAATCGCGCGTCGGTCCGCTTCGATCTGTGTTTCGCCCGGACCGCCAACAAAGCCCAATCCGCCACGCTGCCTTTCAAGGTGTGTCCAGGCCCGGACCAACCTTGTGCGCTGATAGCTCAACGCCGCCATTTCGACCTGCAGAACGCCCTCGCGTGTGGCGGCCCGGTCGCTGAAGATTTCAAGAATCAATCCGGTGCGGTCCAGAAGCTTGACGCCCCATGCTTTTTCCAGATTGCGCTGCTGTACTGGGCTGACAGGTCCATCGACCAGCACCAACTCAACGTCATTCGCTTTCAGAGAAGTTTTGATTTCTTCGATTTTGCCCGACCCGAACAGCATGCCGGCGCGTACTGTCTTGAGGGGCACTATTTCGGCGCCCACCACCTCTAGTTCGGGCAGCGCGCGGGCCAGCGCCACAGCCTCTTGCAGCGCATGTTCAGCCATGCGCCTGTCAGCGTCTGTTTTGATCTCCGGATGCACAACCCATGCGCGCGTGACCGATGGTGTATTGGTCTCGTTTATCTGGAATGGCGGACGGCTCAAGAAGCGTCTTCGCCCTCGTAAAGACTGATAGGCTGGCTTGGCATTATGGTTGATATCGCATGTTTGTAGACAAGCTGTGATTGTCCATCGCGACGCAGAAGTACACAGAAGTTATCAAACCAAGTGATAACACCCTGCAGCTTTACACCGTTGATAAGAAAGATTGTCACAGGAACTTTGGTCTTGCGCACATGGTTCAGGAACGCATCCTGTAGGTTCTGTCTGTCCGACGCCATTCTGGTTCTCGCCTTTTTTCTTGTAAGGGCTCGCGTGCCGAACCCGTCCCTCTCTATCAGTATGGAGCGCTGTGCTAGGAGTTTCCACCCCTAAAAACAGTCCGTTACGGACCTAAGCGCCGTTCCACTCAGCTGCGCCACAAATCTGGCGTGAAAAGCGCTATAATTGCAAGGGTTTCGAGTCTTCCCAAGACCATCGCGGCGCAAAAAACGCTTTTGGCGAAGGGTCCCAAGACAGCCAGTTCAATGGGGGTGTCCGTCGCTACGGTCAGCAACGGGCCCGTTGTTGACAGTCCTGCAATGCTTAGAACCAGCGCATCTTCGAAAGCCACGCCGCTTAGCGCGAAGAGCATGGTCAGAACGGCCAGTGTGAGGGCAAAAAGCATGAAGAAAATCCATGCAATAAAGGCCCCGTTGCTTTGCAATCGCCGGCTTTCCTTTCCCATGCGGCTGACAGAAGACGGGTGTACCAGCCTTTCAAGCTCGCGTTTTCCGTTGAGATACAGCGCAAAAACACGCAACAGTTTCACTCCGCCTGCGGTGGTCGCAACCCCTCCTCCGATCAACGCAAGACCCAGCAAGATGAGCCCTGACGTGTTCAACCCCGACCAAGCCTGCGCTTCGGCCCAGTCGGCGCTTGTAAAGCCCGTTGTCGTCAAAAAGGACATAACGGTAAAAAAGCTGCCCCAAAGGGCACGTGCGGCGCTTTCCAAATCGTCTTCGGCGGCCACATCGAACGCGCCGATCCAGTGCCGCAGGAACAGCACCAGTGGTAACCCCAGAATGATGAGCAAACCCAACGCAAACTCGGGATCGTTGCGCATACCACCTTGCGTGGCTGTGACCGTGTCAGAGGAAAAGGTCAGCCGAGAAAGAGCAAACAGCATGAAGAGTATCATCAGCGCTTCGCCGGTTACGCCGGACCCGCTGCTGTCCAGTCCGCCGGTTGGTGATATACCCGACGTGGACATGATCGACATGGCATGGCTGAGCGCTACAAGTGATCTATCGCCACTGATCATCAGCAATACCCACAAAAGCAGCGTGAGACCCACGTATATTGGCACCAGCGTTCCCACGACGCGCATCAGTCTGGCGCGCGGGTCTGCCCGGTCAATCGCGCTGAACCGCCCTTCGCGCTGGCCCGGTTCTGCCTGTGCCGTCACCTCGAAACCACCGAGGTTCATGGGCGCAAGTATGGCGGATGCCGCGATCCACATGGTCAGCCCCCCCATCCAGCCGACCTGAGCACGCCAAAGGTGCAAGGTGTTGTTCAGTCTGGAAGGGTCATCGAACAGCGTGGCCCCCGTGGTGGTCAGCGCACTTACCATCTCCACATAGGCATTCAAAAAAGTCGTGGTCTTGAGACTTTCGTAGAGTGGAAGCGCAAGAAATGCAGGCAAGAAAACAAAGGTCGCGAAGATCGACATCAGGTTGCCCACGGCCCCGTGCCGCGGCCTGCGACCGGCCTGAGCGATGACAATCATGGCAAAAATCACCACGCCGAAGATGCCCGTGTATAAAAATGCCCGTGCAGTTTCCAGCGACCGGCTTGCCCCGCCATGGAGCGCGGGGATGATCATAGACAGTGCAGCGACGCCGAAGATCAGCACGAAAAGCTGCTGATCCATCAGAGTGGCCAGCACCGTCTTGTTGCGGCGGGCAGAGGCGCTGCGGGCCATCAGCTAGAAGAAATCGATGGAAACCTGCATAAGGCGCTCCACCTCCGGCACGTCTTCTGCCAGTGCAAAAATTGCCACCACATCGCCTTCATCGATGCGCGTGCTGCCCATCGGCCGTATCACGTCGTCCCCCTTGCGAACAGCGCCCACCAGCACACCTTCCGGGAATTCGACATCGGCAATGCGGCTACCTGCCAGAGGCGAAGTAGACAGCACCTCGGCTTCGATGACTTCGGCTTCGGCATCGCCGATGGAATAGACGGCACGCACGCGCCCGTGGCGGATGTGCCGCAGGATCGAGCTGACTGTTGTCGCGCGCGGGTTGATATAGGCGTCGATCCCCAGCGGACCCATCAGCGGTACCAGTGTCGGATCGTTTATCAGCGCAATCACATAGGGGCAGCCTTCGGCCTTGGCACGCACGCAGGCCAACATGTTGGTTTTGTCATCATCCGTTATTGAAAGCATGGCGTCAGCTCGCGAGATGCCCGCCTCGGCCAGGAGGCCTGCGTCCAGCCCGTCCCCGTTCAGGACAATCGTGCGTTCAAGTGCTTCGGCAGCCAGTTCGGCACAATGGCGGTTCTTTTCGATCACCTTGGTGCGGATGCGTTTTGTGCGTTTTTCCAGCTCCTGCGCGACGGCAAGGCCCACGTTGCCGCCGCCCACCAGAACGACCCTTTCCTGCTTGGACTGAGTCTTGCCGAAGATTTCCATGGTGCGGGGAATGTCGTCGACATGACAGAAAACATAACAATCATCGCCCACGAAAATCTGGTCTTTGGCCTCGGGGGCAAACAACGTCCCTTCGCGGCGCACTCCTACAACGGTTGCGCGCAGTGTCGAAAACAAGTCAGTCAGCTGTCGCAGCGGCGTATTTACCACCGGGCATTCTTCTTCGATGCTGATGCCCAGTAGATGCGCCTTGCCGTCCATAAAGACTTCAGTATCGAAAGCCGCCGGAGCGGAAAGCCTTTGCAGCGCGGCGGCGGCCACTTCACGCTCGGGACTGATGACCACGTCAATCGGCATGTGGTCGCGTCGGTAAAGGTCGGAGTATATGGCCTCGAGGTAGGACTGGCTGCGCAAGCGCGCGATCTTGCGGTTCACGCCAAAGACCGAGTGCGCGACTTGACAGGTCACCATGTTGACCTCATCGGAATAGGTGGCCGCAATCACCATTTCCGCGTGCTCCGCGCCGGCCCGTGCCAACACGTCTGGATAGCTTGCAAAGCCCGCAATGCCCTGAACGTCCAGCGAATCCGTCGCGCGCCGCACAAGATCGGGGTTGCTGTCGACAACAGTGACGTCGTTGCGCTCCCCCGACAGATGACGGGCGATTTGCCAGCCGACCTGACCCGCGCCGCAAATGATGACCTTCATGTTTTACGTCCTTCAGGCCGTTTGTCGGACTTTCTGAATGGCAGAAGGCATTCTGGTGGTCAATTCAATTGTCTTGCGCAGGTGATCGGGGCAAGTTGGTGGTATGAGACGATTTTGGCATGTTTTTAGCGCTCTGCTGATCCTTTCGGCCTGTGCTCCCGCGTCGGTGTACTACAGGGAAGGCGCCAGTATGGCGAAAATGGAAAACGACCTGCTGGACTGTAAGGTAGCAGCGCTTGCGGATGCGCCAGTCTCTACGCAACTCAGGCGTGGTCCGCCGCGCTATGTGCCGGGATACCGGCATTGTGACGGCAAAGGGCGATGCTATCGCTCGGGCGGTTACTTTTATCCCGGCGACGTTTACTCCGTCGATGTGAATGCCGGGCTGCGCCGCGATCTTTTGAACCGTTGTATGGCCGCACGGGGATTCAGCCCCGTCGAATTGCCCCGTTGCCGCACGGGCACGGCGCCTGCCCTGTCGACCGATCTGACCGATGCCATGCCCCCGTTGTCGCCAAACAGCTGTCTTTTTGAGGGTGAAGGGGGACAAAACCGGATAATCGACGCGGCCGGGTAATCTCTGTCGTTTTTTGACTGCCTGTCCGCTCTGGCTGGCTTACTTCTTTGCATATGACAGAAACGATTCCCCCAAACACCGCAGAGCTTCAACGCGCCAAATCAGTCACGCGTGCCTATGCTGCCGCACTTGAGCAGGCCACCCCCGCATCGGCAAGCTCAGTTCTGGCACAGCACCTTGCGCCGGACTGCGACTGGCGGGGGGTTCACCCCTTCAACGAACAAACCGGTCCGGATGCGATAGCCGATGTGTTCTGGGTGCCGTTGTTAAACGCGTTCAGCCATATGCAACGCCGCGAAGACATCTTTTTTGCCGGACATAATGAAATCGATGGCTTTGGCAGTGTCTGGACCCTGTCGATGGGGCATTTTATGGGACTTTTCGATGCGCGTTTCCTGAATATCCCGCCGACGCGCAAGATCGCTATGCTGCGCTACGCCGAGTTTCACAAGATTGCAGACGGTCGAATAACACAAAGCGCGCTTTTCATAGATATTCTGCACCTGATGGCCCAAGCCGGCCTGAACCCGCTGAATGCACCGCAGACGGGCGCGCAACTGGTGCAGCCCGGGCCGCGCACGCATGACGGTCTCATTCTGTCACCGCAAGACCCGCAAGAAGGCAAAAAAACGCTTGCACGCATTAACAACATGATCGGATCAATCGATCATGCCAATGCGGCAGACAAGCCGCTCGCGCCGCAGGATGAGTTGGCGATCGACTGGCAAGATGACATGATCTGGTGGGGGCCTACAGGCATTGGCGCGACCTACACGATCGACCGATACATCGAACAACACCAGGGACCCTTTCGCAGAGCCATGGAAAACCGTACGTTCAACGGGCATCTGTGCCGCATGGCCGAAGGCCACTATGGTGGTTTTTTCGGCTGGCCGAACCTGACGCTGACCAACAAGAACGGGTTCATGGGCGTTGCCGGAAATGACACCCGAGCCGATATGCGCGTGGTCGACGTCTACCGCCGTGAGGGCGACAAACTGGTCGAAAACTGGATTTTCATCGACATGCTGCATTTTCTCAAGATGCAGGGCGTCGATATCCTGTCGGATATGTCCTTGCGCTAGCCGACGGCCTCGGCCTCTTCGTCGATATGGGCCACTCGCGTGCCCGATTTTGCAGATGTAACAACGCCAAGCGACTTTAGTTTGCGGTGCAAGGCGCTGCGCTCCATTCCCACGAAATTAGCCGTCTTCGAGATGTTGCCGCCAAACCGGTTGATTTGCGTCAGCAGGTATTCCCTCTCGAAGGCTTCACGCGCCTCTCTGAGCGCCAACGTCGCGAGAGCACCAGACAACACCACGCGGCTTTCGTTGTCGCCGGTCTCGCCAGCGCCGGGCAATTCGCGTGTCTCAATGGCCCCGTTGCTGTCACCCAGGATCAGAATGCGTTCGATCAGGTTCTTAAGCTGACGCACGTTGCCCGGCCATTGCATGGTTTGCATCAGCGCCACCGCATCTTCGGAAAGTGGACGCAGCGGCAAGCCTTGAGACGCATTCATCTCGGCGATGAAATGCTCTGCAAGCTCTGGAATGTCCTCGCGGCGCTCTTCGAGGGACGGCACCGGAATAGGCACGACATTCAGTCGATGGTAAAGTTCTTCGCGGAATGTACCTGCAGCAATGGCCTGATCCAGATCGCGGTTGGTCGAGGAGATAACGCGCAGATCGACCCGCACCTTGTCATTCCCGCCGACCCTTTGAAACTGCTGGTCGACCAGAACGCGCAGTATTTTTGACTGCGTGCCTTCGGGCATGTCGGCGACTTCGTCAAAATAGATGATCCCACCATGTGCTTCCTCAAGCAAACCCGGTTCTACGCCACGCTCGGGTGTTTCGCGTCCGAAAAGCACCTCTTCCATCCGGTCAGGTGCAACGCCAGCACAGTTTACTGTAACAAACGGACCTGACGCGCGGTTGGAATGGGCATGGATGTAGCGCGCGGCAACCTCCTTGCCGCAGCCGGCAGGGCCCGTCAGCATCACACGCCCGTTGGATTTGGTCACCTTGTCGAGTTGCCCCACGAGGGTCCGGAACGCGCCGGAAGAGCCTATCATTTCAGCCTGTGTGACATCTCGGCGGCGCAGGCTTTGGTTTTCACGGCGCAGGCGGGATGTTTCCATCGCGCGCCGGATCACCACAAGAAGCTGGTCGATGTTGAAAGGCTTCTCGATAAAGTCGTAAGCCCCCTGCTTGATGGCCGCGACGGCAATTTCAATGTTTCCGTGTCCGGAAATGATAACAACGGGCACGTCAGGATTGTCGCGCTTGACCGTCTTTAGGATATCGATCCCGTCCATGCGGCTGTCCTTCAGCCAGATGTCCAGGATGATAAGCGCGGGCGCATCGGCATTGATCGCGGCCATGGCATCGTCCGAATTGCCGGCAAGCCGGGTGGCAAACCCCTCATCGATCAAAATGTCTGAGATAAGTTCTCGAATATCGCGTTCGTCATCGACGATCAGTATGTCACTCATAGCTCAACTCTCCTTCTTCGCGGGTGTCCGTTCGATATTTTTGGGTATTGTGGGCAGGCCTATGACAGCCATGGCCCCGACCTTGCTCTGGCCTTCAAACAGCGGCGCGTCATCCAAAGACAGGGTGCCGCCATGCTCTTCGATAATCTTTTTTACGATAGGCAAGCCCAGCCCGGTGCCTTCACTGCGGTTTGTCACATAAGGCTCAAACAGTCGGGCGCGGTCTTCGGGCAATCCGATGCCATTGTCGGCAATGGTGATGCGGGCGGTGCCGTTGCTGTCCGACAGTGCCACGTGGATCATCGGGACATGTCCCTCGGGCGCGCCTTTTTCAGCCAGGGTTTCAATGGCTTCGCCTGCGTTCTTCATCAGGTTTGTCAGTGCCTGATTGATCATGGTGGCATCGAGGCTGCACTCAATATCATGGTCAGGAAAGGCTGAACTGAACGTAACCTCTGGCTGGCCAGTCTGTTGCAACAACACCGCGTCTTTGACGATCTGTGTCAGATTGACAGTCTTGCGTTCAGGTTCTGGCATCCGCGCGAATTTGGAAAACTCGTCAACAATGCGCCGCAGATCGCCCGTTTGGCGGACAATCACACCGGTCATCTGATCCAAAAGTTCACTGTCTTCCCCAAGGCGCGGTGAAAACTTGCGTTTGATCCGTTCAGCCGAAAGCTGGATCGGGGTGAGCGGATTCTTGATCTCATGTGCGATGCGCCGGGCCACATCACCCCACGCGGCCATTCTCTGGGCGCTCACCAGATCCGTCACGTCGTCAAAGGCGACAACATACCCTTCAAGACTGCCGTCTTCCGCACGACGCGTCGCCATGCGGACCAGCAGGTTTTCCAGACGGCCCTGACGGGTCACTTTCACTTCGCTTTGAACGGTGTTGGAAGGCGACTTCTTGATGGCTTCAAACAGATCCGCGAACTCTGGAATAGCGTCCGAGATGGCAAGGGACTGGCGGTCATCATCCCAATCGAGCAACCGTTCGGCCGAGCGGTTAACGAACCGCACTCGCCCCTCAGGATCAAGTCCGACAACGCCCGAGGTTACCGAACTTAGCACAGAGTCAAACAGGCGTCGGCGTCTTTCGATCTGCTGTGTGTTGTCGATCAATGTATCGCGTTGCGCTTTAAGCTGTTTGGTCATCTGGTTGAAATACCGACTGAGCATGGCGATTTCATCGTCACCGTCTTCTTCGCGCACCTGCACGTTCAAATCACCCGCGCCGACCTGTTGCGCTGCACCGGTCAGCCGTCCCACCGGTCCTGAGAGACGTTCGGCAAACCACAGCCCCAGCCAGATGGCGGCAAGTATCAGGATCATTGCGAAAGCCAGATAGAGAAGGCCGAACTCAAAGAGCAACCTGCCCCGTTCACTTTCCAATTGCTGATAAAGCCGCACTGTTTCTTGGGTTTCATCCAGCAAAGAGAGCAATTCACCATCCACATCGCGGCTGACATAGAGGAAGCGGTCAACAAAGGCAGAGAGCCGCACCAGCGCGCGGAACTCGTTGTTTTGCCAGTCTTCGATGATAACAACATCGCCACCGCTGGCCTCAAGCAGTTTGGCCTCGGAGGGCGGTTCGTAATCGAAAAGGTATGACCGGTCGCCGCGCGCGCGAATTTCGGCTGTGCCGTCGATCAGATAGGCTTCGCGCAGACCGCGTTGAATTTGCCGTTGACCATCGCTCAGCAATTCGCTGTCAGAGATGATGACGCCGGCACGGTTGGCCTGATCAATTGCGTTGGCCAACGCCCGCGCGTCTTCTGCAAGATCGAGCCTCTGTTCGGCCTCATAGGCTTGCGCCGCCGCGAGAGAATTGCCAACCACCTGCCGTACACGGTCTGAAAACCAACCTTCGAGCCCGACATTCACGGTCAGACCGGCAAAGACCGCGACAGTTACCGTCGGGATCAGGGCAAGGAGCGCGAACACTCCTGTCAGCCGCAGGTGCAACCGCGAACCGGCGGATTTTGCCCGCCGTGCTGCGATCAGCCGTGCGACTTGCGCCAAGACCAGCGCCGCAACTACGAGAATATACACAAGATCGGCAAGCAGGATCAGTCGCAGGCCAAGGGTATTGCCCGCCTGGCCCAGCGGCCCGAGGATCAGATAGGTTGTCAGTGCAAGCACCGGCCCCAGAACAACAAGACCCAGCGTCGCGGCATTTCGGACACGCCTGATGCGGCGCAAACGCCCGACTTTCATCCAAAGTGACCGATCCGCTCGGGAGCTCACTCGACGTCCTCACATATGATGTAGCGCGCTTGGCGCCTACCGCTCTATTTTGTGGTCCTGAAAGGAGTGTCCCCCAATGGCCACGGTTTGTGTTGCGGTTTTACATCAATTTGCGGCGTCGTGTCACCTCAATATCCAAGTCTGTGATCTTTTTTCTGAGGGTATTGCGGTTTATTCCAAGTAAATCAGCACATTTGGCCTGATTGCCACCAGTCGCTTCGAGCGTGATTTCGATCAAAGGTGCTTCGACTTCGCGTAAAAGTCGCGCATAGAGACCCGCGGGCGGCAGCATATTGCCGTGCAGGTCGAAGTAGCGCCGCAGATGACGCTCGACCGACGCGCCTAGCTTTTCGGTGTTTCCTGCGGCACGCATCGGTTCGAGATCGGGCTGGGCACCCAGAACCTGTTCCACTTCAGAGGCTGTGATTTCAGCCGCGCGGCTGGTTAGGCCGAGGCGGCGGATCGCGTTCTCGAGCTGGCGCACATTGCCGGGCCAGCTGTAGTTCCGAAAGATTTCCGTCGCTTCTGCGGACAGATTGCGCGCAGCGCCGCCGCCTGCTTCACCCCGCGCCAGAAAGTGCTCTGCCAGAAGCGGGATATCATCCACCCGTTCGCGTAATGCCGGTACAGTCAAGGTCGCGCCGCTCAGCCTGTAGTAAAGGTCTTTGCGGACGTTGCCAGCCTCCATCTCACCGTTCAGATCACTCTGGCTTGTTGCAAGAAATCTGGGGCTGTATTCGCCTGGCGCATCCATCATGCGCACCAGACGCGCCTGCAACTCTTCGGGCAGGTCGGCAATTTCCTCAACCAGCAATGTGCCGCCCTTGACCCGCGCCATCAGCCGCGCGGGGCCTTCAAGTTCTTGCAGGTCCGCTGCAGTCGCAGAGACGAAGGGCAGACTGCGGCGGTCGGAAAAATCATGGATGGCGCGCGCGATCAGCGATTTACCGGTGCCGGATTCTCCCCAGATCAGAACCGGCAGATCCGTGTTCATGACCCGCGCCACGACGCGATAAAGTGACTGCATGATTGGTGTGCGGCCCACCAAGGGCAATTCATCCGGCCGCTCGTCCGTGACCGCTGGTGCTCTGCGGTTTTGTTGACGCAACTCCAGTGCACGCGCGGTGCGTTTCATCAGGTCCGGCAAGTCGAAAGGCTTGGGCAGGTAGTCGTAGGCCTCGGCCTCGGCGGCCTGAATAGCGGTCATGATGGTGTTCTGAGCTGAAATAACGATGACCGGAAGCCCAGGACGGTCCTGCGCAATCTTGGGCAGCATTTCCAAACCGTTCCCATCAGGCATAACGACGTCGGAAATAACAACGTCGCCCTTACCCTCGCCGACCCACCGCAGCAGTGTCGTCAGGCTTGATGTCGCATGCACCTTGCACCCCGCACGTGTCAGGGCCTGTGTGAGAACTGTTCTGATTGTCCGGTCGTCGTCTGCTACAAGTACCGTGCCGTCCATTCCGCGCTCCTTATTCTTCTTTCATCGCAGCATCTTTCGGCGCTCTGGCCAAAGAGATGCGAAATACAGTTTTGCCCGGCACCGAGGTGACAGAAATCCACCCGTTGTGGTCCGAGATAATCTTGCTCACCAGTGCAAGGCCCAGACCTGTGCCGTTTTCCTTACCTGAAACGAATGGGTCAAATACGTCGCCTTTGATGTTTTCGGGCAGGCCGGGCCCGTCGTCTATAATCTCGATCTGCAGTGGCAGGGACTGGCCAGAGCCGTCGGACCGGCGCAGTCGAAAAGAGTGTTCAAAATAGCTGTGCAGCCGGATTGTGCCGGGGCTGTTGCCCGCCGCTTCCGAGGCGTTCTTCAACAAGTTCAGAATAACCTGCAACAGCTGGTCCGGGTCACCAAACGCCAGGGGCAAAGAGGGATCGTAGTCTTCGATAATCTTCATGTGCGCGCCAAAACCCAGCAGCGCAGAGCGGCGCGCGCGGTCCAGCACGTCATGTATGTTGACAGGCTGAAAGTCGGGCACGGACAGGTTGCCGAACTGTTCAACCTGGCCCAAAAGCTTCACAATCCGGCGGCTTTCTTCAACGATTAGATCAGTAAGTTCAAGGTCTTCTTTCCCTAGGTTCATGCTAAGCAGCTGAGCCGCGCCGGTAATGCCTGCAAGCGGGTTCTTGATCTCATGAGCCAACATCTCGGCCATGCCAATGGCGGATTTGGCAGCGGACTTCACCGAATAGTTTTGCGTCATGCGGCCGGCAAGTTCGCGCGGTGAGATCATCAGGATCATAAAACCGGGACGCCCTACCAAAGGCGCAACCTGCAGGTCGGATTGCATTGGCGCGCGCGCGCCGCCACCTACATCCACGTCATTCACAAACAGAGGTGTCTGCGTCGCCCGAGCGCGTTCAAAAGCGGTTTCAAGGGGGTCGTTTACCGCAATCTGGTCCCACACCGGCGACTGTCGGACGGATTTGGCCGAGACGTTCAAGAAACCCTCAGCCGCAGAGTTGATGTCTTCGATCATGTTCTGAGGATCGATCAGTATCGTCGGGACCGGCAGGCTGGCCCAAAGTGCATTGTCACGCATCATGCGGCCACCGTGTCGTGTGGCATACACGCCTCTGCCAAAAGCCTGTCAGTGCAGGTGACATCACGCGCTGTCAGGACAGCCTTGCGCAACTCAGCTGGCGTGCTGCAGGTGTCCATGAACCATCCCAAGTGCTTACGTGCGACGCGCAGACCAAGCTCGGTGCCGTAAAAGCGGATCATATCTGCGTAATGCGCACGCACCATATCCGCAAAAGCGCGACCGGTTGGAACATGTGGAGCACCTGTGCCGAACAGGGCGTGCGCGACCTGCGCCAAAAGCCATGGCTTGCCTTGCGCGCCACGCCCGATCATCACGCCATCCGCCCCGGATTGGGCCAGTGCCTGACGCGCCGTTTCCGCCGACACGATATCGCCGTTTGCCACGACGGGAATGCCCACGGCTTTTTTGACCTCGGCGATGGCCGTCCAGTTTGCACGGCCTTTGTAAAACTGGCACCGCGTACGCCCATGTATGGTTATCATCGCGATGCCTGCGTCCTCGGCGCGCCGCGCGATTGCAGCGGCATTGAGCATTGTTTCGTCCCATCCAAGACGGGTTTTGAGTGTGACCGGGATCTTGACGGCCCGAACCACGGCCTCGATCAGGGTCAGCGCGTGGTCGGGTGTGCGCATCAAGGCCGACCCCGAATAGCCCTGAGTCACCTTTTTGGCGGGGCAGCCCATATTGATATCAATGATCTGGGCGCCCTGCCCCTCGACCATTCGCGCAGCCTCTGCCATGGGCACCGCTTCGCGTCCGGCCAGTTGCACCGCCGTCCCGATACGGCCCAGACCCAGTTCCGCCTTTTCGCGGCTGCCGGGGCGCGCATTCAGCATATCATGACTTGCCACCATCTCAGACACGACAAGACCGGCGCCGAAAGACGCAACCAGATCACGAAACGGTCGATCCGTGATTCCCGCCATCGGCGCAAGCAGCACCGGCGGTGTCAAATCCAAAGGGAAGGAACCAGACTTCAATTGCTTAATCCTTGAGCAGTTGCCTTTGCCTATCAAACTAGCCCAATTCTCTCAATGTTCCAAAGGCGTTCTAGGCATCATTCGCGATGGCACTGCCTAAAAATTAGGCGTAAAAGGCGGTGATTGCACCAAGTGCTCCAAACCCCTAGACAGAGATCAGACAGAGGGGCGTTGATAGTAAAGGAAACTTTATGCGGGTGGGTGCGGTGATCGTTGCAGCAGGGCGCGGGGTGCGTGCCGGCGGCGGTACGCCCAAGCAGTGGCGACCGCTTTGTGGTGCGACTTCGGCCGAGTTTTCATTGCGTGCGTTTTCGGATCATCCCGATGTGTCGGCGCTGGTACTGGTCGTCCATCCAGATGACCGCGATGCGGATCTGTTGCCGCGCAGCCCCGCGTGCGATGTCGTGACGGGCGGGGACACCCGGAGCGCTTCGGTATTGGCCGGCCTGAAACGACTACAGCACAGCGTCGAGGCGGTGCTGGTTCACGATGCGGCACGGCCCTGCGTGACGCCCGAAATCATCGACGGTGTAATTGCTGCTTTGAAGACCACGCCCGCCGCAGCGCCGGCCATTCCGGTTGTGGATGCGCTTTGGACTGGCGCGGACGGTAAAGTGACCGGAACGACAAGCCGCGAGGGCCTTTTTCGCGCGCAGACGCCACAGGGTTTTCACCTCTCCGAGATTATCGCCGCGCATCAGGCTTTTCAGGGAGACGCGGCCGATGACGTCGAGATTGCCCGCGCGGCCGGTCTTGAAGTTG
Organism: uncultured Roseobacter sp.; assembly: GCA_947501635.1. GTDB lineage: Bacteria > Pseudomonadota > Alphaproteobacteria > Rhodobacterales > Rhodobacteraceae > Roseobacter. The sequence goes on along the minus strand of CANMWT010000005.1, from coordinate 328,823 downwards.
CTATCACGGCGGGAGATGAAGATAATCTCAAGATCACCACCGCAGCGGATTTCGAGCGCGCGGCAGCAATATTGAAAGCACGGAATGGATATTAGACTAGGCAACGGATTTGACGTGCACGCTTTTGGCGCGGGAGATCATGTGACCCTGTGTGGCGTCGATATCCCGCACAGCCACGGGCTGGTGGGGCATTCGGATGCGGATGTTTCAATGCACACGGTGACCGACGCGATCTACGGTGCTTTGGCCTCTGGTGATATCGGACAGCACTTTCCGCCAAGCGACCCGCAGTGGAAAGGCGCCGCCAGCGCTTTGTTTCTGGAGCATGCAGTGCAGCTGTCACGTGAAATGGGGTTTGCAATCAGCAACGTCGATTGCACACTGATCTGCGAATTTCCGAAGATCGGTCCGCACGCGCAGGCGATGCGCGCGAAAATGGCGGAGCTTATGCAGCTTGAACTGTCCCGTATTTCGGTCAAGGCCACCACGTCAGAGCAGTTGGGGTTCACTGGACGGGGCGAGGGAATCGCCTGCATCGCAACTGTCGCGCTGGTGCGCCCGTGACGGCGCTCGCACGCCTGACCGGTACGGTACTGGGGGTCGGTTACGTGCGCCCAGCACCGGGCACATGGGGCTCGCTTGTGGCTTTGCCCTGGGCTTGGCTGTTACATGTCCTGGGCGGCTTTCCACTCCTTTGCATCGGTGTCGTTGCAGCCTTCGCGGCAGGTTGGTGGGCAACAGCGGTCATGACCCGCGACAGCGACGACCATGACCCTTCCGAAATAGTCGTGGACGAACTAGCCGGTCAGTGGATCGCGCTATTGCCGTTGTCATACGCGGCATGGTCCATGGGTATGTCCGTATTGGTGATGTGGCCGGGTTGGATTGCGGCCTTTGCGCTGTTTCGACTTTTTGACATCTGGAAAGTGGGGCCTGTGGGCTGGGCGGACCGGCGCGGGGATGCTTTGGGCGTCATGCTGGATGATGTGATCGCGGGTGTCTTTGCGGCGCTCGGAGTGCTGGTGCTGGCGGGTCTTTATCACGGGGTGCTGCAGGGATGACGCAGGCACAGTTCCTTCTTGAGCGTGCGATTGAAGCGCAGGTGGTCGTTGCCACCGCGGAAAGCTGCACCGGCGGGATGGTTGCTGCGGCAATAACCGATTGCGCCGGCTCATCCGCGATCTTCGATCGAGGGTTTGTCACCTACTCCAACGCGGCCAAACAAGAAATGCTTGGCGTGCAGGCCGCTACACTGGCGCAGCATGGTGCTGTGTCCGAGGCGGTTGCTGCGGAAATGGCGCGCGGCGCGCTCAGATATTCCACCGCGTCCTTGTCGGTCTCCATCACCGGAATTGCGGGGCCCGGCGGCTCTGAGCACAAACCAGAGGGGCGCGTATGTTTTGCCTGCGCGTCTGGTGAACATGTGCACAGCGAGACAGTCGAGTTCGGAGCGCTTGGACGCGCAGCAGTCAGGGCCGGCGCGCGCGACCACGCGCTCAAACTGCTCGTCTCAGCACTGGATCATATGCGCTCAGGATCGCCGTAAAGCGCTTCGGCCCGCATTTCAAACGCGCGCACGATGCGCAGCATGGCGTCGTTAAAAACGACGCCAATCAGTTTTTCGAGCACAACGTTCCGGAACGCAAAATCAACGAAGAATGACACCTCGCATCCGCCGTCCACGTCTTTGAAAGACCAGTTCGACTTCATGTAGCGGAAGGGACCGTCAAGATACTCGGTATCGATCTGCCGGGTTTCAGGCATCAGAACAACGCGGCTGGTGAATCTTTCCCGGAACACTTTGAAGCTGACGACCAGATCAGCCTCCATCACTTCAGTATGCCCCTGCGGCACAACCGATTTCACCCTTGCCGCAGCGCACCACGGCAGAAATCTGGGATATTGTGCGACATCCGCCACAAGATCATACATTTCCTGCGCAGTGTAGGGAAGTTTACGGGTTTCAGAATGGGTCGGCATTGATTTGTTTGTTTGGTCCGTTTAGCCATCATGTTTTACGAGACCGCGCTTAAATCAAGGTGAAACACATGCCAACGCGTCCTTATGTCATAGACGAAATGATTTCAGCCAAATCCATCGCGGCGCGGGTCGAAGAGCTGTGTAAGGAAATCGCAGAAGAGTTTTGTGATACTGACAAGCTGGTCGTGGTCGGCCTGTTGCGCGGCAGTTTTGTGTTTATCGCCGATCTGGTGCGGGAACTGGACCTTCCTATCGAAGTGGACTTTCTGGAAGCCTCAAGCTACGGCGACGGTATGGAGAGTTCGCGAGAAGTCCGTATTCTCAAAGACTTGCGCGGCGCAATTGAAGGGCGTGACGTATTGGTCGTGGAAGACATCGTCGATACAGGCCACACGTTAAACCATGTGGTGTCACTGCTCAAAAGCCGGTTGCCTGCGCGGCTCAAATCCATCGCCTTGCTGGACAAACCCAGCCGACGTGAAGTGGATTTCAAAGCGGATTGGACTGGGTTTGAGATACCCGACGCTTTCGTCGTGGGCTATGGAATTGATTTTGCCCAGCGGAACCGGAACCTGCCCTATATCGGCAAAGTCCGCTTTACAGGAGATGACGCCACATGAACCCGCGATGGCTGTTGCGCATGTCGCAATGGGCGCGAAACCCGCCCTCCGCCGGCCGTGTGAAATTCGTGGCCGCGATTGTTGGCGTGCTTCTGGTGGTGTTTGCGCTGGAACACTTTGGTCTGTGGCCCGAGGGGTTGACCGCCCAGCGTATGAGGCCGTGACTGGACCGTTTCCGCAGCCGCGCTAGGTTAGTTTACCGTGCGCAGAACAATCAACTCTGGAGACGTTTTCATGTCAAAATTCATTGCTCTGCCCGTCGCCGCACTTGCAGTGGCTGTATTGTCATCCAACGCGGCCCTTGGGGATGGCCACGCCGACAAGGCCCTGACCGCGGCAATAGATGCGCGCAAGGCACAGATGCAGCTGGTGTCGTATAATATGGGCATCCTGGGCAGCATGGCCAAAGGAGAGGCCCCCTTTGACAACGCACGGGCGACGTCGGCGGCAACCAACCTTGCCGCTGTTGCCAAACTAGACCGTTCGATCCTTTGGCTTGAAGGTTCTGTTCAAGGTGATGTTCCGGGTACAAGGGCAAAGGCAGAAATCTGGAGCGATGCTGCAGGTTTTGAGAAGGCGTCAGCTGATCTTGAGGCGGCTGCCGATGGGCTGGTTTCGGCGGCTGGTGGCGATCTGGCCGCTTTGCAGGCTGCTATGGGCGCGGCGGGACAGACGTGCAGTGCTTGTCACAAGGCATACCGCGGCCCACGCAATTAGACGGTGCCGATGCCGCGGTTTCTAGGTCTGCTTGCGAGCGTTTGTGCGCTGCTTTTCGGCTTGTTCTGGGTGCTGACCCGCCCCGCCGACTTGGCAGAAGATTGGGCGCAACTCCCCCCGGGTGACGTCGAAAAGGGCGCATTGGTTTTTGCTGCTGCCGGCTGTCAATCCTGCCACACAGAAAGTGCCGTCAGCGCGGCAGAGACAGGACCGCTTTTGTCAGGTGGCAAATCCTTCCCGACTGCGTTCGGCACTTTCTACGCCTCCAATATCTCTTCAGACCCTGTCGCGGGCATCGGGGCATGGAGCCTGCAGGAGTTTGCGCGTGCCGTAACGCTGGGGGTCTCTCCGGATGGGGCACACTATTTTCCCGCCTTCCCCTATACCGCATATGCAAAAATGCTACCGCAAGACGTGGTCGACCTTTTCGCTTACATTCAAAGCTTGCCTGCATCCGCGCGCGCAAATGCGGAACATGCGCTGGTCTTTCCGTTCTCGTGGCGGCGAGCCGTTGGCATCTGGAAGCGGCTTTATCTTGATGGCAGCTATCATTTAAAAGAAGTGTCGACCCAGGAATTGGAGCGCGGCAGGTATCTTGTCGAAGCTTTGGCGCATTGTGCGGAATGCCATACGCCGCGCACAGCGCTTGGTGGGTTGGACCGAAGCAATTGGATGGCCGGCGCACCTGATCCCGCCGGCCAAGGACGCATCCCAGCAATTACACCTCTGCAGCTTGACTGGTCAAAAAGCGATTTAGTGGCCTACTTTTCAACCGGGCTAACGCCTGACTATGATAGTGCGGGCGGCGATATGGCAGAGGTTATCGATAATCTCGCAACGCTGCCTGAACCAGATCGCGCCGCTATCGCGGCCTATCTACTGGCTTTGCCTGAACCCTAGCGAACTGGGATCAAAGCCGACGCGCCGCTTGTCCGGAGCACGCATCGTTCTCTTGCTGATCTTCGTTGGCGCTTTGTTCGTCCATTGCGATGATCGCATGGATCGCGTCGTCAATATGATAGGCTGCGATGTCATATTTTTCGCGATCAAGAGCGTTCTGAATATCGCGCAAAGCGAAAATCGCCCAGTGTTTGTCGTTCATATAGCGGGTTCCGACAGTGATTGTTCCACGAATAAATTTCTACCCGAAACATTAACCTTTGGGTTGAGTTAAGTCTAGTTTTTCACAAGTATAGATTGTCACAGTTGCGGCAATACAACTATGCCAATCCCAAACGTTTGTTCCGTGCCTCGCGCAATCGGGCAAAGTCATCCCCAGCATGGTAAGACGACCGTGTCAGCGGTGTCGCTGATACCATCAAAAAGCCTTTTCCGAACGCGGCCTTTTCATATGCCTTGAATTCCTCCGGCGTCACGAAACGGTCAACACGGTGATGCTTTGGTGTCGGTTGCAGATACTGGCCTATTGTGAGGAAATCGATATCTGCTGCGCGCATATCTTCCATGACCTGCATGACCGCCTGACGGTCTTCGCCCAATCCGACCATGATGCCCGACTTTGTAAACATCCCAGGGTCCAACTCCTTGACGCGCTGCAAAAGCCGCAACGAATGGAAGTACCGCGCGCCGGGGCGCACTTCGGGATAAAGACCCGGAACAGTTTCAAGGTTGTGGTTGAAAACGTCGGGGCGCGCTTCGACGACTTTTTCAAGTGCTTCGGGCGCACATTTGATGAAGTCCGGGGTCAGGATTTCAATCGTGGTCGCAGGGCTACGATGCCGGACCGCACGAATTGTTTGCGCAAAATGCTCCGCCCCACCATCTTCGATGTCGTCGCGGTCCACGGATGTAATAACCACGTGATTGAGCCCCAGCTTCTCGACAGCATGCGCCACTCTGCCGGGTTCAAACGCATCAAGATCTTCGGGAGGTTTGCCAGTGGCAATGTTGCAGAATGTGCACGCGCGGGTGCAGACTTCACCCATGATCATCATGGTGGCGTGGCCCTGGCTCCAACATTCGCCGACGTTCGGGCATCCGGCCTCTTCGCACACGGTGACCAGCTTGTTGTCCCGCATTATCTTGGCGGTCTCGGTATATCCTTTGCCGCCGGGCGCTTTCACACGGATCCAATCCGGTTTCTTTGGCTGAGGATTGTCAGGGCGCCGCTGCTTTTCGGGGTGCCGCTGTTGAGGTATCTTGAGGTCGCGCATGCTGGTGGTCCGCCCGTGTCTTCGGTCGTTAAATAAATAGCCGTTCACGCGATAAAGGGAAAGGTCCCGCGACGCATAGCCGCTATTCAAAACTTTTTGCGGAACCCCAAAACAAATGCATTGGACCCGCCGTTCGGTTCCACTGTGTCCCAGGCATTTGACCGGTGATGAATGCGCGCAAACAAAGATGATTTCGGATCGCGCGTTTTGAATTCAGTCTCTACGTACCAGTAAAAAAGGTTGCGGCGGGATTCACCGTAGTTTTCTTTTTCAAGCGCAGAAATCTCAGAATAGTGAGAGCCGCCAAGCGCAAAGGCAAAGCTGTCAAACGCATTCCACCAACTCTTTTCAGGGTGATACCGCAGCACCGCAGGGATTGCGATTTCGTAAAACCCGTCCTGCCCGAAATGCGCATTCGCCTGAAACTCTGCTCCGTAAGAGAACCTGCTGTTACCGATCTGGCGTTCATATCCCACGATTACGCCAGCCAGAAAGGCATCAACCAATTCAACGTCGGCAGGGATGAACATCTCATGCGCGCGGCCGTCCGTCATGACACCAGTCTGATATCCAGCCCACCATTCGCCCCCTTTCTTGGAGCCCGCATCCGCCATGGCCACAGCGGGCAACTGGAACGACACGCAGACAAAAAGAACACTAAGAAGCTGTCGGGTTGCCCCACAGAAAGTAACAAATTTTCGCATTCGCTGCCCGATTGTATAGGTTCTGCAGATTAAGTGCTGTCTTGATACTCCGGATATCTGAGTAGCGCCTTGGTTTCAACCAAAGAGCGGATGAAATCGCAGTGTGCCGCTAAAACATAGCCGCTTTGGCATAGAAATCCTTTGTATCAAGCCTATCCAATCAGCGGACCGCCCGGCCCTACCGTTTCATCATAGTGACGCTTGAGGCGCAAAAGTGCGATGCGCAAAACGATTTTTCCTGATCTTGCTGACCAGCCCAGTTTCTTTTCGGCGGTTTCCAAACCTTCCAGATAACAGCAGCACCGCAATACGACGTCAGACAATCCGGGCCCGAGTTCTGTCAACGCATCCGCGATGCGCTGGCGCGCAGCAGAAGGTCCATCACCTATGCCGGCATCTGGCATATAGGATCCGCGCCCTCCCGATGTCAGAAAGCGATCCCAATCTTGCGTGACCCGTGGGCCCATCTGTGCCAATTCAAAATCTTCGCGCAGCCTTTCACCAGTTGTCACCAGATCATCGCTAAGAAACGGAGCACCGTTTTTATCCTTGCGCCGCGCCAGTGCGGTCAAAGGGCTTTCAGCCAGATTGTAGCGCATGCGGCGGGGGCGCTCAGTCTCGCTATCGTCGAAAGCATCGGCCCGTCTGGCGCGGTCCACCGTCACAAATTGGGCCGGTGCTTCGCAAAACCCCTTCCCTGTGGACGTCCCTTCTGCGCCATACATGTTTTCAAGGGCACAACGCCCGGCTGCAGTAATGGTGTAACGCGTTATCTTGCCGTTCTTTCGGGCGGTGATCCATTCCTTCAGGGCCAGCGCTTCGGCAAACTGTCTGTCCACAACGCCGGTGCGCGTCGGCGCAGCCCCTGCGCCATCACGGACAATCACCGCTTTTTCCATGTCCGCGGCAACGGCCAGCACCGCGTTTGTTTCGCACAGCCGGCTTAGAACACGCGCAGCTTCCGCATTGAAATGCGCGCCCTGCGGGATCCGTTGGGTGATGGTCGGAAACTTTTGCTCAAGGCTCATGGCACTCTCCTTATCTTGGTTCGTGAGCGCGTCGGACACATGCTGTTCAAAGTGCAACTGTCCCAGATTGCGCAGGGCGGCATCCACCAGTGGATCATCCCGACGCGTTTCAATTCTTCTGATCTGCCGCAGTATGGTTGAGGCATGACATCCGGCTGCCCGCGCCAGAGCCCGGATCGAAAGCCCCGCTTCGGTGTGCGCCAGATATGTCTGCGCGGTTTCAGGCACCCAGTCCGGCATTTTAAAGGACGGTTTGAGCAAGGCTTTTGGCAGACTGTCGGTTTCCATCATTGTAACCCTGAACTTTCCATAATACGGTTGTGTGAGTTATACTGAATACAACCTAAAGGCGCATAGTGTTACCTGACCGTTAATACCGCGGCATGTTCAGAGTATTGTATCTATTGAATAAACAGTATTTAAACCAACGCACGGTCTGCCACGGAGTCAGGCAACAGTCCTGCCACAATCGGGCAAGCTGAAATCGCGGTAAAAAAGGTAAACAGCCTCTGAACCACCCCGCACGACCGACCGGCACAAGCGGCAACACGCGCAAAAGTTGTGCAATAAAGCTTCATCCGACATCTCAAAGTCCGATGTCACGCAACTCAAGGATGAAGCCTATGCAAGACGTTCTCTCCATGTTGAATGCCCTTCGACGTCCCGCTCTTTTAATGCGCGCCGCACGCATCGGCGCGGACGAGTACCGTCGAACGACACATCTGCCGCGTATTTTGGGCTACGGAGTGCTACCAAGGCACGGGGCGGCGCTTATCAAGCTCATCGAACTCGAGAATGATCTCAATACACAACGGGCCAGCGGTGACACCGGTTACAGCCTGTTGAAACACGTCGACGTGCTGATCGCCATGGTGGGCGAAGCGCGCGTGCTGCGCGCCGCGCAATCGCACCAGCTTACATGAAACTGTCAGGCGCCTCGCTCTTTTTGCGCGCTACATAGGCGGCCAAGGCCTCTTCGATAGCCGGATCGAGCGCAGGTTTCTGGTAGTCGGCCAGCATCTTGTCAACACGCAGACTGGCAAGCGCCTGCGTATCGCGCGCGCCCTCGTCATCCCAGGTTTCGAAGGGTTTGTAATCCAGCAAGTCCGATTTCCAGAACGCAGTCTTGAAGTTGCGTTGCGTATGATCGCACCCCAGATAGTGCCCGCCGGGGCCCACTTCGCGGATCGCGTCCATCGCCAGACTGTCCTCGTCGATCGCGACCCCCCTTGCCATATGATGCAACGCTCCCAACTGGTCTGCATCCATCACGAATTTCTCGAACGAGGCGACCAGCCCGCCTTCCAGCCAGCCGCAGGCATGCAGCATGAAGTTCACACCCGACAAAAGCCCCATGTTCAAGCTATTGGCCGTCTCATAGGCCGCTTGCGCGTCAGGCAGTTTCGATCCGCAGAAAGATCCCGCCGACCGAAATGGCAGCCCCAGACGCCGGGCAAGCTGGCCCGCGCCATAAGTGATTTGCGACGCCTCCGGGGTGCCGAAAGTCGGCGCGCCCGAGTTCATGTCGATCGAGGTCACAAAAGCACCCATAATGACGGGTGCCCCCTGGCGACACAGCTGGCTATAGGCGATGCCAGCAAGAACTTCCGCCATCACCTGTGTCAAAGTCCCCGCCACAGACACTGGCGCCATCGCGCCTCCAACGATGAAAGGCGAAATGATGCAGGCCTGGTTATTCTGGGCATAGACTTCCAGCGCCCCCATCATCACATCGTCGAATGTCATCGGCGAGTTGATATTGATAAGCGAAGTCATCACAGTGTTTTCCTGCACGAAATCCTTGCCGAAAAGAATCTCACACATCTCCACGCTATCCTGCGCACGGCTGGGCTCGGTCACAGAGCCCATGAAGGGTTTGTCGCTCAACGTCATATGAGCGTGCAGCATATCGAGATGGCGCTTGTTGACCGGCACATCCGTCGGTTCGCACACGGTACCGCCCGAATGATGCAGCCATTTTGACATATACCCAAGCTTCACGAACTTCTCGAAATCCGCCATCGTGGCATAGCGCCGACCTCCTTGCAGATCACGCACAAATGGCGGGCCATAAACAGGCGCCAGAACAAGATTGCGGCCGCCGATCTCGACGTGCCGCTCAGGGTTGCGGGCCATTTGGGTAAACTGAGACGGAGCCGTCGCACAGAGCTGGCGGGCAAGCCCACGCGGAATGCGCACCCGCTCGCCATCCACATCCGCACCAGCGTCGCGCCAGCGCTGCAAGGCTTTCGGGTTCTCGACAAAGTTGACGCCGATTTCTTCAAGAATGATCTCGGCATTCGCCTCGATCACCTCCAGAGCCTCAACATCCAAGATTTCCAGATTTGGGATCTTGCGCTCGATATAGCGCGCCGTTTCAAACGATACGGCACTGCGCGCCGCCCGCCGTGCTGCTCCACCGCCACCACGACCTCTTCTGCGTTCTTCCCCTGCCATGCTTTTCCCCTCATGATCCGGACGTGAACCGCACCTAACGCATTCGCAGGCAATGACGCTCGCCGGGAACGGCCTTGCAGGGAAAAAAACGACATGCAACCCAAAGTGCGGCTTCTTTGGTCTTCAAATATCCCGGGGGTTTGGGGGCTGGCCCCCAATCTCAGGCTTGCCACTGCAGCGCGCAACGCATAATCAGCCCGCATGAGCACACCCGATCACGACCGCCTTCTCATCATAGATTTCGGCAGCCAGGTCACGCAGCTGATTGCGCGGCGCTTGCGCGAGTTGAACGTCTATTGCGAAATCCACCCGTTCAATCTGGTGGATGACGCCTTTCTCGACGCTTTCGACCCCAAAGCCGTCATCTTCTCCGGCGGCCCCGCTTCGGTATTTGCGGACGGCGCGCCGATGCCGCCGGCATCCGTGTTTGAACGCGGCGTGCCCATTCTGGGGATCTGCTACGGTCAGCAGGTCATGATGCATTGCCTGGGCGGGCAGGTTGACCGCGGGCATGGCACGGCCGAGTTCGGACGTGCCTTTGTGACGCCTGCACGCTCAAAGCTGGAAATACTCGACGGGTGGTTCGAAACCGACCAAGACCGTGAACAGGTCTGGATGAGCCACGGCGACCATGTCAGCCGCATCGCACCGGGCTTCGAGGTCTATGGCACCTCGCCTAACGCGCCATTTGCCATCACGGCAGACACCAGCCGTCGCTTCTATGCGGTCCAGTTCCACCCTGAAGTGCACCACACGCCCAATGGTGCAAAGCTGTATGAAAATTTCGTCCGGCTTGCGGGTTTCAAAGGGGATTGGACAATGGGGGCCTACCGCGAAGAGGCCGTGGCGCGTATCCGCGAACAAGTCGGCGGCGGTCGTGTTATCTGCGCGCTCTCGGGGGGCGTTGACAGTTCTGTCGCGGCGGTTTTGATCCATGAGGCAATTGGTGAGCAACTCACCTGCGTTTATGTTGACCACGGGTTGATGCGCAAAAACGAATCCGAGCAGGTGGTCGGCATGTTCCGCGAGCACTACAACCTGCCTTTGATCCACGCGGACGAGAGTGACCTTTTTCTCGGCAAGCTTGAAGGCGTCAGTGATCCCGAAACCAAACGCAAGATCATCGGGGGCCTGTTCATCGACGTTTTCGAGAAATACGCCAACGAGATTGGCGGCGCGGATTTTCTTGCGCAGGGCACGCTTTACCCGGATGTCATCGAATCCGTAAGCTTTTCCGGCGGGCCCTCGGTAACGATCAAGTCGCATCATAATGTGGGCGGTTTGCCTGAGCGGATGAACATGCAACTGGTTGAACCCTTGCGCGAACTTTTCAAAGATGAAGTACGCGCTTTGGGCCGGGAGCTGGGGCTACCAGACAGCTTTATCGGTCGCCACCCCTTCCCCGGACCGGGTCTTGCCATCCGCTGCCCCGGAGAAATAACGCGGCAAAAACTGGACATTCTGCGCGAGGCCGACGCGGTTTACATCGACCAGATACGCAAACACGGCCTGTACGACGAGATATGGCAGGCCTTTGTGGCGATCCTGCCGGTGCGAACAGTCGGTGTGATGGGCGATGGGCGTACCTATGACTTTGCCTGCGCGCTGCGAGCCGTCACTTCCGTGGACGGCATGACGGCGGATTACTACCCTTTCAGTCACGAGTTTCTTGGTGAAACCGCAACCCGCATCATCAACGAGGTGCCGGGGATCAATCGCGTCACCTACGATATTACCTCAAAACCCCCGGGCACGATCGAGTGGGAATGACCACAGCGGGCAAGCCCCCCCTATGTGAAGACGCGGTGCCGGCGTGAGTGCGACGTTCAAGGCCGCGTTCTGGATGCTTGGCGCGATTGGCTCCTTTTCGACCATGGCCGTCGCGGGCCGCGAAATCGCTTCTGAACTCGATACATTCGAAATCATGATGTACCGCAGCCTTTTTGGTGCGCTTATCGTGATTGCGGTGGGTTGGCTTGCGGGCACACTTTCTCAAATCAACACGCAGAACATAGGTTTGCATGTGATCCGCAACATGGCGCATTTCACGGGCCAGAATCTGTGGTTTTATGCCGTCACAGTGATCCCCTTGGCACAGGTTTTTGCGTTGGAGTTTACCTCACCTCTTTGGGTGATCGTGCTATCTCCATTGATACTGGGAGAAAGGCTGACGGTCATGCGCGCGTTCGCGGCCGTTATGGGGTTCATCGGCATTCTTATTGTCGCGCGCCCCGATATGGCGGGGCTCAACGCCGGAGTGATAACGGCAGCCTCTTCCGCCATCTTTTTTGCCTTGACCATGATGTTCACCAAAAAGCTGACGCGCACGCAAAGCATCACATGCATTCTGTTTTACCTCACAACCATGCAACTGGTATTTGGCATTGTGATGGCTGGCTTTGACGGCGATATCGCCGTCCCTTCGGCAAGCGGCCTGCCTTATGTCCTCGTTATCGGTGCTGCCGGACTTCTGGCGCATTTCTGCATTACCAACGCCCTCGCCCTGGCACCCGCGACCGTTGTCGTTCCTATGGATTTTATCCGTCTGCCGACCATCGCCGTTGTCGGTATGCTGCTTTACAATGAGGCCCTTGACGTCTGGGTGTTTGCGGGTGCGGCGATCATTTTCGCCGGGAACTACCTCAACATATGGTCTGAAACACGCGCGAAATCCTGATTTTACGTTAGGTCACAACAAAGTTTTCCCCTGCGTCACTAATTGACGCATAAGGTCAGCCTGCTTAATTGCCCCGGCCTGCATTTATTTTTCGTTTACCACGCAGGACACATCTTCTGGGGAGGAGATAAATGAAAAAATACATGACGAGTGTAACGGCAGTGTGTCTGGCAGCAGGTAGCGCGCATGCAGGAGCATTGGACCGGACTGGCCAGTCGATCGACGTTTTGTTCGAGGACGGGCGCTATGTTGAATTCAGCTTGGGCTATATCTCTCCGGACGTGACCGGCGAAAACATAAACCCGTTTCTGGGTGGCGGTGTGACCGGCGCGCAATCGGGCGACATCGGTGTCAGCAACTTCAACTTTGGTGCCGCCTATAAAGCAGACATCAACGAAAAGCTGTCCTATGCGATCATCATCGACCAGCCTTACAAGGTCGAAGTCGACTACCCGACAAACCCCGCCTACTTCGGCTCTGACTCCTCGGCCGAGTTTAATTCGATCGCGGTAACAACCTTGCTGAAATACCGACTGGAAAGCGGCTTTTCGGTCTACGGCGGTCTGAGGTTCCAGGAAACCGAAGCGAAAGCCGAAATCGCTTTCGCTGGTGACTACAAAGTCGAAGCCAACGCCGACTGGGGTGTAGGATATGTTGCCGGTGTCGCCTATGAGCGTCCCGACATCGCGTTGCGTGTGTCTCTTACCTACAATTCAGAAGTGTCGCACAAAAACGATGTGACCGAAGAGGTTACTGTGGCACCCGGCTTCAGACCAAGCTTTGAAAGCGAAGCAGAGTTTGAAACTCCGCAATCCATCAATCTTGCCATGCAGACAGGCATCGCGGCGGATACGCTGTTGTTTGGTAGCGTGCGTTGGGTGGATTGGTCTGATTTCGATCTGTCGCCAGAGGTCTATTCGTCACCCCTGATCGCCGGCCAGCCTTTGCTGAGCTACGTGGACGATGTAACGACCTATACCATCGGCCTTGGCCGCCGTATCAATGACACATGGTCGATTGCAGGGTCGCTTTCTTACGAAGAAAACACCGAGAACCTGTTCACGAACCTTGGCCCGAATGATGGTCAGATCGGTGTCGGCCTCGCGGCGATTTACACGCAAGGCCCGATGAAGATCACGACCGGTGTGCGCTACATCCGGATTGGCGATACGACAACAGCCGTTCAAGGCGTTCCGGCGGCGGAATTCAACGACAACGATGTCGTCGCCTTTGGTGTAAAGATCGGCTATAACTTCTGATCTGATCGCATTTAGCTCCACAAGAACCCGCGCCCGACGGCGCGGGTTTTCTTTTGCGCAAGATTCGGGTTTTTGCGCCAAGACCGAGTTCTTAACGTGCCGGCATGACAGACCAGAAAACCATATCTTCCAGCGCGTGGATATCCATGACGGCATTGGCGGTCATCTGGGGGCTCAGCTTTGTGGCGATCCGCATCGCTTTGGACGAGATTGGCCCGTTGACCTCGGTCGCGCACCGGATAGTCTGGGCCATGCTGGTGTTGTGGGGCGTGGTCTGGGCCATGCGCCTGCCCGTACCACGATCAGCCGGAACTTGGGCTGCATTTTTCGTGATGGGGTTGTTGAACAATGTGATCCCCTTTTCGCTCATGGCTTGGGGACAGCTTTATATCGAGAGCGGCCTTACCTCAATTCTTAACGCGGCGACTGCAATCTTCGGGGTCTTGGTCGCCGCGATGTGTTTTGCGGATGAGCGGCTGACCCCGCGCAAACTTATCGGGGTTTGCCTTGGGTTTGCTGGTGTTGCCATAGCCATTGGCCTCGAAAACCTGCGCGATTTTGACATTCGCTCGATGGCTCAGATCGCGGTGATCACCGGCACTGTGTCCTATGCTTTGGCCAGTGCGTGGGCGCGCAAAACGCTTGGCCACCTGCCGCTTCAAGTTGCGGCGGCGGGGATGCTGACAGGCTCAACATTTGTAACAGTCCCGCTGGCGATCTGGGTCGAGGGCCCGATCACGCTATCGCTGCGGCCAGAGACGTTTCTAGCGGTTGGATACTATGCGCTGATCGCAACGGCGGGGGCCTATCTTTTGTACTACCGGATCCTTGCCATGGCAGGTAGCGGCAATCTGATGCTGGTCACTTTGATGATCGCGCCCGTGGCGATCATCGCAGGCGCGCTATTGCTGGGGGAAAAGCTTTCCCCCAACGCCTATGCCGGTTTTTGTCTGCTGGCTTTGGGTCTGGTCATTCTGGACGGGCGGCTGGTGTCACGCAAAAGCAAGGATGGCGCGCAAGCCTCGGACTGATTGACCCGGCCCGCCGGCAACGCTAGGACAAAGCGGTAAAACCTGACCACCAAAGGGGCGCTTATGCTCTATTCCTCCGCCTCTGACTGGCGCAACGCCACCAAGAAATCTGTGCTGGTTTACGGCATGTCAGGGCTTGGCAAGACGCATATGTCAAATCTGCTGCGTGACACCGGATCATGGTTCCACTACTCGATCGACTACCGGATCGGCACCCGATACATGGGCGAATACATCACGGATAATGCCAAAGCCGAAGCAATGAAGGTGCCTTTCCTGCGGGACCTTCTGATGAGCGACAGCATCTACATCGGCTCTAACATCACGTTTGATAACCTGTCACCGGTCGCCACGTATCTTGGTAAACCGGGCAACCCAGACAAGGGCGGGCTGGAAATGACTGAGTACGCCCGCCGTCAGGAACAGTTCCGGCAGGCGGAGATCGCAGCGCTTGAGGATACCGCGTATTTTGCGGCACGGGCAGAAGCGCTTTATGGCTATCCCAATTTCATTTGCGATACAGGCGGTTCGATATGCGAATGGGTGGACCCGGATGATAACAACGATCCGCTCCTGACAGAATTATCGCGCAATTGCCTGATGATCTGGATCAAGGGGGATGAGGCACATACACAGGAGCTGATCCGCCGTTTTGACAAGGCCCCCAAACCAATGGCATATCAGCCCGCGTTTCTTGCCGAAGTCTGGCACGACTATCTCAAAGAGAAAGGCTGCAGCGAGGCCAGCGTCGATCCGGATGACTTTATCCGCTTCACCTATGCCAAAGCGCTGGCCCACCGACAGCCGCGGTATGCCGCCATGGCGCGTTGGGGGATTACTGTGACCGCCGATCAGGTCGCTGCACTAGAAAGCCAGAAAGACTTTGATGATATGGTCGCGTCCTGCCTTTAGCGCCATCACCCTGTCGTGAGCCCTACCCCCTTGAGAAGCAGACCCGAACACTCTATCTGACCACCCTCACCCTGCGAACCGGATCAAAACAATGCCGATCAAGATACCTGCCGACCTTCCCGCCTATGACGTGTTAACGCGTGAGGGTGTCATGGTCATGGATCCTGATCAGGCGGCACGTCAGGATATCCGGCCCTTGCGGATCGGGCTGCTGAACCTGATGCCCAAGAAAATCCAGACGGAAAACCAGTTCGCCCGGTTAATCGGTGCCACGCCTTTGCAAATCGAACTCAGCTTGATCCGTATGTCGGAGCATCAGACAAAAAACACCGCGGCCGAGCATATGGAGAGCTTTTACCGGCCCTTTCAGGAGGTGCGGGACGAAAAGTTTGATGGCCTTATCATAACCGGGGCGCCGATCGAGCATCTGGATTTTGAAGACGTCACCTATTGGAATGAATTGTGCGAGGTCATGGATTGGACACAGACGAATGTGCAATCCACGTTTGGTGTCTGCTGGGGCGGAATGGCGATGATCAATCATTTCCACGGGGTCAGGAAGCACATTCTCGACGCGAAAGCCTTCGGCTGCTTCCGGCACAGTAACATGGTCCCTGCCTCGCCCTATCTGCGCGGATTTTCGGATGATTGTGTCATCCCCGTCTCGCGCTGGACGGAGATGCGGCAAGACGAGATCGACGCGGCCGATGGCTTGACGACATTATTGGGCAGCGAAGAGGTAGGTCCCTGTCTTGTGCAGGATCCGGCGCATCGCGCGCTCTACATCTTCAACCATTTCGAGTATGACCGCGACACGCTCAAACAGGAATATGATCGCGATGTTGCCTCTGGCACACCGATCAATGTTCCGCGCAACTACTATCCCGAAGACGACCCCAGCCGCACCCCGCTGAACCGGTGGCGCAGTCATGCCCATCTGCTTTACGGCAACTGGTTGACAGAGGTCTATCAGGAAACACCTTACGACATAGATGCAATTGGTCGTTAAAATCTTTCTGGGTCTTTTTCTTCTGGGGCTGGCGCTGGTTGCCTTGGTGCAGTGGCGCGTCACCGCACGCGAGGCTGCTGTCGAAGCAGAGTTTCCTCCCTCAGGGCAGTTCATCGATGTAGACGGCACCAGAATTCACCTTAATATTACGGGACAAGGCCCTGATATTGTTTTGATACATGGTGCCAGTGGTAGCTTGCGTGACTTCACTTTTGACTTGGTGCCGCTGCTGGAAAAACAGTATCGGGTAATCGCAGTTGACCGTCCTGGGATGGGCCGTTCCGAGCGCCCGCCGGGCTATGGTGGCGCGTGGAATACCGCGTCCGAGCCGCCTGCACTACAGGCCAGGTTGCTGCAAGCTGCGGTGGAACAGGTGGGCGCAACCTCACCCGTCGTGATCGGTCACTCATACGGTGGTGCCATCGCCTTGTCGTGGGCGCTTGAGCATCCCGACCGCACACGCGGTCTGGTGCTGCTGGGTGCCGCATCAAATCCGTGGCCCGGCGATCTGGGTCTGCTTTATCGTTTGAACTCAACGCGTTTTGGTAGTCTGGTCGCGATCCCACTTATCACGGCGTTCACACCGCATACCGTCATTCAGAACACACTGAGCCAGATCTTCGCACCACAACAGCCGCCCGATGGCTACATGGACCACTTTGGGCCTGACATGACCCTGCGACGCAGCACGATGCGCGCCAACGCCCAACAGGTAAACGGTTTGAAACCGCATATCACGACCATGGCCGGGCAATACGACCAACTGCGTCTGCCCGTCGAAATACTGCATGGCACAGAAGATGTGACTGTTCCGATAGACATCCACTCGATCCCCTTGTCGCGGCAAATACCGACAGCAAGGCTGACAAAGCTGGAAGGTGTCGGGCATATGCCCCACCACGCCATGCCCGAAGCCGTCGGTGAGGCCATTGCGCGTGTGATCGCGCGTGCAGATTTGCGTTAATCCGATTAACATTACATACAGGCAAGCAAGCTGCAGTTGCGGAGGGATTATGGATCTGCCTTTTGACGGTGCTATCAGCGTCTTTTTCAAGAACGAAGCACCAACCGTTGTGCGCGATGCGATCCTGCGCTCTGAAAAGGGCGATATTCTAGCCGCCAGTTATCCACATCCCGAGCGTATGGCCCGCAAGCCCTATGAACGCGAGCTGGATGCGTTGCAGATCGAACTGGTAAAATTTCAGGCGTGGGTCAAGGACAGCGGAGCACGTGTGGCCTTGGTCTTTGAGGGACGTGACGGTGCCGGGAAAGGTGGCACGATTAGCCGGTTTCGCACCAACCTGAACCCAAGAGGCGCGCGCGTAGTTGCCTTGTCGAAGCCGACCGAAACCGAGCAGACAGAATGGTACTTTCAGCGCTATATCAAGCACTTGCCGGCCGGGGGCGAGATCACTTTTTTTGATCGCAGCTGGTACAACCGGGGTGTCGTGGAACATGTGTTCGACTTCTGCACTGATGAACAGCGCGCGCATTTCTTTGCGCAGGTCAACCCGTTCGAAGAGATGTTGGTGGAAGACAATGTGCATCTTTTCAAATTCTGGCTGAACGTCGGTCAGGCCGAACAGTTGCGCCGCATGCTCAAACGTGAACAGGACCCCTTGAAGCAATGGAAGCTCAGTTGGATTGACGTGGAAGGTTTGCGCCGCTGGGATGCGTATACCTCTGCCATCGGCGAGACGCTGCTGCGCACCAGCAACGGCACCGCCGCGTGGACGGTGATACGCTCTGACGACAAGCGCCGGGCGCGCCTGAATGCGATCCGCACGGTGCTTCACGCTCTTGATTATACGCACAAAGACAAAGCGGCGATTGGCGCGATTGATAGGTCGATTTGTGGCGGATTGGACATCTGGGATGCCTAAACGAGGCTACCATCACGGCAATCTGCGGCAGGCATTGATTGATGCCGCGCTTGAACTTGTCGAGATGAAAGGCCCTATGGGGTTCACCTTGTCAGAAGCGGCCAAGCAGGCAGGTGTCACCCCAGCCGCGGTCTACCGACACTTTGAGGGACGCGAGGACCTGATCGCCGAAGCCGCCCTGCAGGGCTATGAAATTTTTGCGGACCTGATGGAATATGCCTATCAATCAGGGCAGCCGTCCGCGCTTGCGGCATTCGAGGCGACAGGGCGGGCCTATCTGGCTTTTGCTCGAAAACATCCCGGGCATTACATCGCCATGTTCGAAAGTGGCGTGTCGGTGAACAGAACCCCGGAGCTTGCAGCCGCCGCGGCACGGGCCAATGCGGTTCTGGAGAAGGCCGCAACCGACCTGAGCCAGCACATCCCAGAAGACAAGCGGCCGCCTGCGTCCATGTTCTCGGCGCATATCTGGGCCATGAGCCATGGTGTGGTCGAGCTGTTTGCCCGGAATGCACCCGGTCGTGCATCGCCGTTTCCGCCTGATGATTTGTTGGAAACGGGTATCGGTATCTATCTGCGGGGGCTGGGGCTTATCGATACGGATGAATGAGCGCGTCAATAGCCGTCGCGTTTAAAGCCGTGAAACACCTTGGTGAGGTCATTTTCAATATCCCAGGTGACGTGAGACTGGTCCCTGATGAACAGGCTGTCGCCTGGTTCCAGCTTTATGGAGGTTCCTTCGGTATGGTTCGTCAACGTGCAGGTACCGGAAAGGACCGTCATCAATTCGTCGCCCTGCTCAATGCATTCAAAGGCGCCCTGTGTGCAGCGCCAGATGCCAAAGCGCGTGGTGTGCCCCGGCCCGCCGGCGTCCAGACGGCCCGAAGCGCGCGGGGTCGCCCGCGTAATCCTGTATTGGCTTAGGGGGTTATCGAAAGGCCAGTCTTCCAGCGTACCGACATCACCTCCTACCCGATACTGTATCATAGGGTATCTCCGTTCTTCTCCGCGTGCACGGGCATATGCTCAGTCACAAATTAAATGCCTTGATACTTACAGCTTCCGTATTCTGACTGAAGCAGCCCAATTCGCGTCCCAATCGTTCACCAAAAAAGATACTGTTTCACCCGCCAACAGACTTTCACCAGCGTTAACCTCAAACCTCAGCCTTCGCGTGTCGCGTATGTCAAAAAGGATGTTGCCCAATGTATTAAAACTAAGTGTGCCGTCCTCTGCAAAACTCGCTTTCAAGTCCTGATAGTTTGGTCCTGTACGGGTGCGATCCTGCAAAGAAACCAACTGCAATTGCCCAGCGGAACTTTGAACCGTAAGCCTTGCCAATTCGCTTTCAGTCCCAACTTCATTGTTCGTTCTCTGCAACGCCGTATCTCGCCCAAACCTTCCAATGTATATCTCGTATGTGCCGTCGTATTTGTCGGCCAGCGGTCTATCTGTGATGACCCTCGTGCCCGTTGTCTGACAGGCTGCAAGCACAAGTAAACTTATCACTACGCCGCGCCGTGTTACCGTATTGTACGTCAATTCTACTGCTCCATTTTTTGTAAGTTGCAGCGCTTTGCACCTCCATAGGATGGCAAGGCATATACCACGATGAGAAGCCTACACCTGGCGCCGTGTATTCTTCAATCCTTACCACCCGCAGCGCACACGGGCATGGGCTCAAGCACATCGAGAGTTTAAAACGGCTGAGACGACAGGCGGAGCTACTGTTTTCAGATCACGCTAATCTGGGTGAGACAGGCGTCGTGGAAACAAGGCGCATTTCGGATACAGTTTTTGCACCCAACAGCTGTCGGCCGCATATGCTGCGATCTTTCTCGCATAAAAAAACGGTCGCAATTTCTTGCGACCGCTTGATTTAATTTCGCTTTTAGCTCGCTCGCAGTTAGCGCTTGGAGAACTGGAAGCTCTTACGCGCTTTGGCTTTACCGTATTTCTTACGCTCGACCACACGGCTGTCGCGGGTCAGGAAGCCTGCCGCTTTCAGCGCGCCGCGCAGTGAGGGATCGTAAAGCTGCAGTGCTTTGGAAATGCCGTGCTTGACCGCACCGGCCTGACCGGACAGACCACCACCTTTGACAGTTGCGACCACGTCAAACTGACCTTCGGTGCCGGACACCGAAAAGGGCTGAGCCAGGATCATCTGCAAAACAGGACGTGCAAAGTAGGCGTTTTGTTCCTTGCCGTTCACGGTGACCTTGCCCGATCCGGGCTTGATCCAGACGCGTGCAACCGCGTCCTTTCGCTTGCCCGTCGCATAAGACCGACCAAGCTCGTCACGGACAGGCTCGCGTTGTACTACTTCCTGCGCGAGGATCTCTTCGGCAGCGCCGGTTTCGGCCACAACGTCCTTGAGATCTTCCAATGTGTTGATTTCATCAGCCATGGTCATGCACTCCGGGTGTTTTTGCTGTTCATGGACTTCACGTCCAGAACTTCGGGGCTTTGCGCCTCGTGTGGGTGGTCTCCGCCGGCATAGACGCGCAGGTTTGTCATGATCTGGCGGGACAAACGATTGCCGGGCAGCATGCGCTTAACGGCCAGTGTTACGACACGTTCAGGGTGCGCGCCTTCAAGGATCTGGGCCTTGGTGCGGGATTTGATGCCGCCGGGGTGGCCTGTGTGCCAGTAGAAGTTTTCTTCACGCTTCTTGCCGGTCATCTGGATTTTGTCGGCATTGATAATGATGACATTATCGCCGCAATCCATATGGGGCGTGTAAGACGGTTTGTGCTTGCCGCGCAAACGCATGGCGACGATCGACGCGAGACGGCCCAGAACGACGCCTTCCGCGTCGATCAGGATCCACTTCTTGTCGATGTCTGCGGGTGTTGCAGAGTAGGTTTTCATGGACGGTTCCCCGTTTAAGTGACCAGCGGACCGTCACGTGGCCCGCCAAAATTCGATTGGTGGGTTATATAGGAGGGCCAGATCACGTCAAGCGCAGTATGTGATAATAAAATGTTTAAAAACATACACTTGATAAATAGGTATTATTTTACCCCACTTTCCAGCCTTTTCTGGCAGGTGGAATTGAATAAGTCAAAGTGGCCCGTGCGACCGGTAGATCGCCGCCTTCTGAGAATATCAGCACATCTGTCACAGACAGCTGGCGCCCCAGCTTTAGCAGACGCGCGTCTGCAATCAGATCAACGCCGGCTTCCGGTTTGCGCATAAAGTCGATTGAGCAACTCGTGGTCACCGTCAGAGCCTCGCGCCCGATCCGGGCCAGCGTCATGTAATAAGCCGCGACATCTGCAAGTGAGAACATGGCGGGTCCTGACACCGTACCACCGGGACGCAGATGCTTGTCTTGAACGTTCAGGCGCACTCTGATTTCGTCTTCTGACAGAGACAGAACTGAAAAGTCGCCTTCAACCTGTTCGAATTCAGTGTCTACGAATGCTGTCAGTTCCTGTAGTGTCATTTTCAGCATGTTCGCTCCTCCTGGCCCCTTGGAACGTTATTCATCTGTCGCGTGGCAAAGTGCAAGTCCGTAAGAATTTGCGGGTCCGGATTGTTTCGAGAATCGCGCCGGACAGTTTCGACATCAACCATTTTAAATTCGACAGGAGTGTGGCAAACATTAGGCACAGCGTAATGCTACGTCCGTGTTTGGGTCGCCTTGGTGGAAAGGTCCCTCCAGATCAGCTTCTCACTGATCCGCCAAGGCCATAAAGGCGACCCCAAAACACTCTCCCCTACCCCATTACCGGTTATGTCGGGCGTAAGCGTTTCTTGCGCTTGCACAGTGCCGGCCGCTGGCCTACATCGCGGGATATGACAGAAAAATTGCATATTGTTGGCGGCGGCATGGCCGGATCCGAGGCGGCGTGGCAGGCGGCGCAGGCTGGCGTGGACGTGGTGATTCATGAGATGCGCCCGAACGTGGCTACATTCGCTCATCAGACTGGCCTGTTGGGCGAGATGGTCTGTTCCAACTCATTCAGGTCCGATGACCATGAACAGAATGCGGTGGGCCTGCTCCACTGGGAAATGCGTCAGGCTGCCGGGCTTATCATCAGAACCGCAGATAAGCACCGCTTGCCCGCCGGCGGTGCCTTGGCGGTGGACCGTGACCCTTTCGCGCAATCCGTGACCGATGCCCTGCTCGCGCATCCGCGCATTACCGTTGAATACGCGGAGGTGACGGAGCTTCCCGATCACGGGCACTGGATTATCGCGACGGGTCCGTTGACGTCTTCCCAGCTTGGCAACGCCATCGCGCGCGAGACCGGCGCAGAGGCGCTTGCCTTTTTTGATGCGATCGCACCGATTGTCTATTTCGACAGCATTGATATGTCGCGTGCATGGATGCAATCGCGCTACGACAAAGGCGACACAGAGAAAGAGCGTACAGCTTATCTGAACTGTCCCATGGACAAGGCGCAATACGAAGCTTTTATTGACGCCCTGCTGGCTGCTGACAAAACCGAGTTCAAGGAAGGCGAGACCGCAGGATATTTCGACGGTTGCTTGCCGATAGAGGTTATGGCCGAGCGGGGGCGCGAGACATTGCGCTTTGGTCCGATGAAACCCGTTGGTCTGACCAACCCGCATGCGCCCGAGGACAAACCCTATGCCGTGGTGCAACTGCGCCGCGACAACAAGCTGGGGACGCTTTACAACATCGTCGGCTTCCAAACCAAGATGAAGTACGGCGCGCAAACGGATGTTTTCAAGACGATCCCGGGTCTGGAAGACGCGCGTTTTGCTCGGTTGGGCGGTATTCACCGAAACACCTTTCTGAACGCGCCGACCTTGCTGGATGCGCAGATGCGCCTTCGGTCCAAGCCCAATATACGCTTTGCGGGCCAGATTACCGGTGTCGAGGGATATGTGGAATCGGCCGCCATGGGACTATTGGCAGGGCGTTTGGCGGCGGCCGAGATTCTGGGCCATTCAATTGACACGCCTCCCGACACAACTGCAACCGGTGCGCTTATCACGCATATCTCTGGCGGCGCCGAGGCAAAGACGTTTCAGCCAATGAATGTCAACTTCGGTCTTTTCCCGCCGGTTGAAGGTCAGAAGGGTGGTCGGCGTGGCCGCAAGGACCGCTACAAAGCCTATACAGACCGCGCCAAGCTGGACTGGTCGGCGTGGCTGGCACCGATGCAGGAACCCGCCTGATACTGGACAGCACCACGCCGCAGGCGTTAACCTTTCTGCATGACTAAAAAGTATCTGGATAAAGTCTACGGTGCCCGCGATGCGGCTTCGACCCGTGCGCTTTACGATTCATGGTCGGACAGTTACGACGCGGAAGTCGCCAGTAATGGCTATGCGACACCCGCACGGTGCGCCGAAGCGCTTGCCGCTCATTCCGGCGATTTGTCCGAGCCTGTGCTGGATTTCGGCTGTGGAACGGGGTTGTCGGGGCTGGCCTTGAAGCTTGCGGGGTTCGAGACGATAGACGGGTTGGATCTTTCGGCTGAAATGCTGGGGCAAGCGCGTGAAAAGGGCGTTTATCGCAACCTTTCACAAATCGAGGCGGGAGTGCCATTGGCCCATGCGCCGGGCACCTATGCCGCCATCGCCGCAATCGGTGTCATCGGGGCCGGCGCAGCGCCTATTTCCGTCTTTCACACGCTGATGAAGGGGTTGGCCAAGGGCAACAAGCTGGTTTTTTCCTTCAATGACCATGCGCTCGAGGACCCAATTAACGAAGCAGGCGTGAACGAGTGGCTTGACTGCGGCGCGGCCAAGTTGCTGTTTAAGGAACATGGGCCACACCTTCCCGGAATCGACTTGAACTCCAACGTATACGTTATTGAAAAAGAGTGACCTTTATCACCCGTTTTGCGCCTTCGCCTACAGGGCCATTGCATCTGGGGCACGCCTATTCGGCGCTTTTGGCCTATGATATGGCTGTCGCCGCCGGCGGTACGTTTCTGCTACGCATCGAAGATATCGATCAAAGCCGTGCGCGGCGCCATTGGGAGAAGCAGATCTTTGATGATTTGCGGTGGCTTGGTATCGTCTGGCCCGAGCCGGTTTTTCGCCAATCAGACCGGATAGACAGCTATCGCGTAGGCTTGAACTATTTGCGAGCTCTGGGGGTGGTCTATCCCTGTATCTGCACGCGCCGCGACATTCAGATGGCATCATCGGCACCGCAGGAAGGCGGCGCACCTGCTTTCGGACCCGATGGGACGATTTACCCCGGCACCTGCAAGCGTCATCCTCCCACCAACTATGATCCGCGCGCTGTTGCATTTCGCCTCGACATGGAAAAAGCGCTTGCCCTGCTTAGTGCACCTTTGTCCTTTGAAGAAGCAGGCGGTGGTACGCCAGAGACTTTCATACTTGATCCTGGGTATGCACGGGACGGGATTGGAGATGTGGTACTGGCGCGGCGCGAGATGGGAACATCCTATCACCTTGCCGTGGTTCTGGATGACGCGGCACAAGAGGTGACAGATGTCGTACGTGGCAAGGACCTGTTTGACGCTACCTACATTCACATTGTCCTGCAGGCCCTTTTGGGCCTTGAAACTCCCGTCTACCACCATCACCGGCTGATCCGCGACGACAGCGGTAAACGGCTGGCCAAACGCGATGACGCCCGCGCCATCGAAAAGTACCGTCAAGAGGGTTTGACACCGGCCGACATCCGGCAGCGCGTCGGGCTCTAGGTTTCGTTTTCAGGGGTTAGTAATTCGATTTCGTGGTCGTCTTCCACAGCAGTATAGAAACAGGTGCGACGCCCCGTGTGGCATGCCGGGCCCGTCTGCCGCACTTTCACAAGCAGGCAATCGCGGTCACAATCAAAAAGCAGTTCCACCAGTTCCTGTATGTTGCCGCTGCTTTCGCCTTTGATCCAATACGCCTGACGCGAACGGCTCCAATAGGTGACGCGCCCCGTTTCGATGGTGCGCGAGATGCTTTGCGCGTTCATCCAGGCCAGCATCAACACCTCTCCGCTTTGTGCATCCTGTGCAATCGCCGGTATCAGGCCCGCTTTGTCAAAACGTAGCGTTGTGGGATCAAATCGCCTGCGCGTTGCTTCCATGTCAAAAATCCTTTTGCAATCGGGGCACAGCGACTATTTAAAGAAACGAACTGACAAACAAAACCGAAAGAACACAGTAATGTCCGCGGACACCGATCTGATAAAGCTTTATTCGGGGCGCATTCTGGCACTGGCCGCCGATATCCCGCATCTGGAAAGGCTGGAGGCGCCAATGGCAACGGTCAAGAAACGCTCTCCACTGTGCGGGTCGGCCGTGACTGTTGATCTTTCAATGGAAGATGGGCGCGTGTCACGGTTTGGGCAGGACGTCAAAGCCTGTGCATTGGGTCAAGCGGCAGCTGCGGTCACGGGCGCTGCCGTAATCGGCCGGACCCTGCCGGAATTGCAGCAGGCCCGCGACGCGCTTCGCGCCATGCTTAAAGAGGGCGGGCCAGTTCCTGATGCACCATTTGAGGGCTTTGAGGTTCTTGAACCTGCACGCGAGTACAAGAACCGCCACGCTTCCATTCTCTTGTGCATCGAGGCCGCGAGCGAAGCAGCTGAACAGGCGTTGCAGTCTGATTGCGCCTGATGGCCCGATGCCACTGCGGCGTTAGGCTTTTTTAAAACCCTTTGTGAGAGATGTGACAGACCCAGAATACCGAGGTTCTATGCAAGCTGTCCGTCATTCCCCTTCACCGACTGCTGAACAATCCAGAAGACTTACGGCGGCGGCCGCGGCACTCGGGTATGAAATCGTGGATATTGCCGGCTTTCTTGACCTTGTTGAGGAACATGCACAGGCACAATCAAACGGGCTGGCCATATTGCGTGCCCGCGCGGATGAAGTTGCCGCCGTCAATGCAGATGTGCGCGTGGCTGTCGACGCGATGAACAAACAAACCGCGGCGACGGTTCAGGATGTGTCGGCTTCCGCAACGCTGGTGCGTCGCACTGGCGAGCGGTCACGCAATGTCGCTGTGTGGGTGCAGCAAGTATCGACCCGGACCGAAGAGGTAAGCGCGACTCTGGTCGCTGTCAGAAACAACAATCAACAGATTGCCGGCATTGCTACCCAGGTGAACACATTGGCAATCAACGCAAAAATCGAAGCCGCGCGCGCTGGCGAAAGTGGGCGGGGCTTTGCCGTCGTCGCGGAGGCCATTAACGAGCTTTCTCGTCAGACGCGGGATGCTGCGCGCCAGATCACACAGAACGTTGAAACCCTGACTGGATGGATATCGGAACTGCGCGAGGAAGCCGGCACAATTGCACAGCAAGCCACCGACGTTCTTGACGACGCAGGCGTCACGGACGAGGCGTTGGCACGGGTCGAAACCTCTGTGACATCGGCAGAAGCGCGGGCAAGACGCATCTTTGAACAGACGGAACGGGTTGAGGTGGCGATGGCTGATTTCACACCGGCACTCCTCAAGATCGGGAACGCCGTTTCGGGTACGACCTCGGGCATCACTAAGACACATGAACGGGTTTTGCGTCTCATCGACACGTCCGAAACGATTGTACAGGCGACCGCGCATCTTGACAAAAACGCCGAAGACGCTCGATTCATCGCGGCGGTGTGCGACCGCGCCGCCGAGGTGTCGTCCGGCATGGAAGAGGCGGTACAAACCGGGCGGATCACTCTCTCGCGGCTCTTTGACCGCAGCTACCGGCCAATTCCCGGCACCAATCCCGAACAGGTGCTAACCGAGGCCACAACGTTACTTGATGAAATCCTGCCCCCGATCCAGGAACCTACGCTGGATTTTGACCCTAAGGTCGTGTTCTGCGCTGCGGTCGACGTAAATGGGTATTTGCCTACGCACAATAAGAAATTCTCCAAACCACCAAGTGATGATCCGGTTTGGAACACGGCAAATTGTCGGAACCGGCGCATTTTCGACGATCGGGTTGGTTTGAAGGCTGGAAAGAGTACAGCCCCCTTTTTGCTGCAGGTCTATCGGCGTGACATGGGCGGCGGCACATTCAAAATGATGAAAGATCTGTCCGCCCCCATTATCGTGCAGGACCGTCACTGGGGTGGACTCCGGCTTGCCTATGGTTTTGATTAAAAAAAACGCCGCGGGCCATGAAAGGACCGCGGCGTAGTCAAAGCGTTACTCATGTGGGGTCCGGTCAGGTCACGCGGGATAACCGCACTGAGATGGGACAGGCAGTGTTCATCTCGGGGGTGCGCCCATTGGGGGGAGCGCTGTGACAAAACCGGCATGAGAGCGCAGGCAGAAACCTTAAAAGAAATTCGGGAGATGTAGTCCGACCAACAGCATTACCATCAAAGCCGACGCACCCAATGCGTCTTGAACCAAAGTGCCGCGTGCCCGGGTGGCTACTAATTTCATCTGGCTTAATGCTGACATCGGTCTGTACCTCATCTCTTGTTGCCTATTTGTTCTCATTTCCGGCCGATCATGTAAAGAACTTTTTAAGAACTTTTGTGAACAAAAGATTTAACCCACTGAAATTAAACGAATAGATTCGTCTTGCCGCATGAGCCACAAAAGTAACCGCGCGGCCTGCCCCCTTGAGCTTTCCAGTGTCGGGTCCTGAGACAACAAATGCCTTGCATCAGATTGCGCAGTTGCCATCAATCCGGACTGACGTTCCAGATCAGCGATGCGAAACCGTGGAATCCCAGACTGCGCTGTGCCGATCACATCACCAGCTCCGCGCATTTGCAGATCGGTTTCGGAGATTACGAAACCGTCTTCGGTTTCGCGCAAAACCTCCAATCTGCGCCGACCACTTTCTGACAGCGGCGCTTGATACAGCAAAAGGCACGTTGAAGCGGCGTCTCCACGGCCAACGCGCCCGCGCAACTGGTGCAGTTGTGCCAGTCCGAAGGTCTCTGCCCTTTCGATCACCATGATCGTCGCATTTGGCACATTTACGCCAACTTCAATGACTGTCGTCGCGACAAGAACCTTCGTCTGACCCGATTGAAATCGGGCCATGGCCGCGTCTTTGTCGGCAGGGGGCATTTGCCCGTGCACCAGACCCACCGTGCCCTCGCCGAGGGTCGCGCGTAGATGTTTGAATCGTTGCTCAGCCGCGGTCAGATCCAGTGTTTCGCTCTCTTCGACGAGCGGGCAAACCCAGTAGCACTGCCTGCCTTCTGCGATAACCGCACGCAACCTGTCGACAATTTCCTCCATGCGTTCGGTATTGACCAAAGCAGTTTTGATGGGTTTGCGCCCGGCGGGTTTTTCATCGAGCACCGAAACATCCATGTCGCCATATTGGGCCAGCGCAAGAGAACGTGGGATTGGCGTCGCGGTCATGACCAGAACATCCACTCCCTGCCCTTTGCGGCCAAGTTCCAGCCGTTGGCGCACACCAAAGCGATGTTGTTCGTCCACAACGGCAAGGCGCAGGTCGTAAAACGCTACATCTTTTTGAAACACCGCATGGGTGCCAACCAGAATTTTGATATCCCCCCGCGCCAAAGCCGACAATTTGTCCGAGCGTTCCCTTCCTTTGTCGCGACCGGTCAAAAGCTCAAGCACCACACCGGCCTGTTCGGCCAAAGGACGCAATCCTTCCAGATGCTGGCGGGCGAGAATCTCCGTCGGGGCCATCATCACGCCCTGCCCGCCTGCTTCAACAGCACGTAGCAGTGCCATAAAGGCCACGAGCGTTTTGCCTGCCCCGACATCCCCTTGTAAAAGTCGGTTCATCTTCTGCGAACTGGCAAGATCGGAGTTTATGTCCGCTATCGCGCGTTCCTGAGCCCCCGTCGGCCTGTAAGGCAATGCCGCCAGAACGCGCGCCTGAAGCGTGCCAGACCCGACACTTGAGCGACCAGGTTTGCGCCTTTCTTGCGCGCGGGCCAAGGCAAGCGTGAGCTGATGCGCCATCAACTCATCATAAGCCAGCCTCTCGCGCGCCGGTGCAAAGACCGAGACGTCCTGCTCATCAGTGGGGCTATGTGCCTGCGTCAACGCTTCGTTGAACGAGGGCCAGCCAGCAGTTTTGAGTTGTTCCGCATCGATCCACTCTGACACCTGGGGCACTTGGTTCAAGGCACTGCGCGTTGCTTTGAACATCAGCTTTTGCGTCACGCCAGCCGTCAGCGGGTAGACGGGTTCAAAGGGTGGAATGCCCGTTTCATCATCTTCCGGAACGATGAAATCAGGGTGAACCATTTGGGCCAAGCCGTCAAAGATTTCAACCTTGCCAGATACAATCCTGCGCGCCCCGACCGGCAGCACTTTAGCCCAATAGTCCCCCCGTGCGTGAAAGAAAACCAGCTGAAAGGTGGTTTCAGCGTCTTCGACCGTCACACGGTAAGCCGCTCCTTTGTTGCGCGCGGGTTTGTGGGACAGAACCTCGACCGGCACGGTCATCACCGCCGGCAGTGCTGCGCCAGCGACCGTCGTGCGCAGCCGGCGATCAATCACCGCATGCGGCAGGGTAAACACCAAATCACGCGGGGCCGTCACATCAAGTCCGCGAAAGTGTTGCGCTGTCTTCGGGCCTACGCCGTCCAGCGATTCAAGTGATGCAAACAGTGCAAAGAGAGTTTCCGGCCTGCCCGTCATATGCCGGCGATCAGCTCTAGCCAGCCGTCTTCGTCCAGTGTTTCGATACCAAGTTGCGCGGCTTTCTGCGCTTTGGATCCCGCGCCCGGACCTGCGACCAGCAAATCGGTCTTGGCGGAAACAGAGCCCGACACCTTTGCCCCCAAGGCCTCGGCCCGCGCTTTGGCCTCGGCACGGGTCATTTTCTCCAACGTGCCGGTGAACACTACCGTTTTGCCGGCAACCGGGCTGCCTTCAAGCTTGGGACGGGCCGCATCCTGTACGTCCAACTGTGCAACAAGCCTGTCGATGGACCCGCGTTCGGCCGGTTGCCCCATCGAACGCACCAGCGATGTCGCCATGACTTCGCCAACCCCGTCGATACCGATCAGGTCTTCCCATGCGGGCCCACAAAGCTCTTGCGCGTCATTCATGGCTTTCTCGAAAGCCGCAAAAGACCCGTAATGCTGTGCAAGCAGGTTGGACGCAGCCTCTCCAACGTGGCGTATTCCCAACGCGAAAATCAAACGACCCAAAGAAATTCGGCGTTTGTCATCAATGGCGTCGAAAAGGTTGCTGGCAGATTTCTCACCCCACCCTTCGCGGTTTTTCAACTGCCTGACGCCCGAGCCAAAACCCTCGCGAAGCAAAAAGATATCGGCGGGCTCTTTGATCCAGCCGTCCGCATAGAACTGTTCGACCTGTTTGGACCCAAGCCCTTCGATATCAAAAGCTGCGCGCGACACAAAATGCTTCAGCTTTTCAACGGCTTGCGCCGGGCAAATCAGACCACCCGTGCATCGGCGCACGGCATCTCCCTCTTCGCGGATGGCGGCACTGTTGCACTGCGGGCAGGTTTCGGGAAAGGCAAACGGCGTGGCGTCCTTGGGCCGTTTCGACAAATCGACATCCGCCACTTTAGGTATCACATCCCCCGCGCGATAGACCTGAACCCAGTCTCCGACGCGAATGTCCTTGCCGCCACGGATCGTTCCGCCTTTGTTGTCTTTGCCCGCAATGTAGTCTTCATTGTGCAGCGTCGCGTTTGACACGACCACGCCGCCCACTGTAACTGGATGCAGGCGCGCAACCGGCGACATGGCCCCTGTGCGCCCAACCTGAATGTCGATAGCCTCCAGTCTGGTCCAGGCCAGTTCTGCCGGAAACTTGTGAGCGATGGCCCACCTCGGGGTAGTCGATCGAAAGCCGAGCCTACGCTGGAAACTGAGATCATCCACTTTGTAGACGACCCCATCGATATCATAGCCCAATGTCGCGCGCGCCTGTTCAATTTTTGTGTAATGACTTAGTAATTCGGCGGTGCCCGCACACAAACGAGTCATCGGATTGGTGACAAAACCCAACGCATTCAGCCGTGCAAGTGACGCAGTCTGCGTTTCGCCCAGCGGTTCTGACAACGCACCCCAAGCATAGGCGAAAAATTTTAAAGGGCGGGACCGCGTGATTTCCGGGTCTAACTGGCGCAAGGAACCCGCCGCGGCATTGCGCGGGTTGGCAAAGAGTTTACCGCCCCGGTTTTTCTGGTTTTGGTTCAATGCATCGAAATCTTCATGCGACATGTAAACTTCGCCGCGCACTTCCAACACGTCCGGCGCGTCCGTAAGCGTTTGCGGTATGTCGGAGATGGTCCGGGCGTTTGCCGTAACGTTTTCTCCGACGCTTCCGTCGCCCCGGGTCGCGGCCTGCACCAACGCGCCGTTCTCATACCGCAGGGACAAGGAGAGACCGTCGATCTTGGGTTCTGCTGTGTAGTCGAGGCGCGCCGAGGTGCCCAATCCGAGAAATTTTCGGATGCGTTGGTCAAAATCCTCAATGTCGCTTTGGTCAAACCCATTGGACAGCGATAGCATCGCAATCTCATGAGTAACTTTGGCAAATCCGTCTGAGGGCGCAGCACCAACGGTGTCAGAGGGGCTGTCGGGCCTTTTCAACTGAGGAAACCGGGCTTCCAATTCTGCGTTTCGCGCTTTGAGCGCATCATATTCCGCGTCTGATATGAAAGGATTATCTTCTGTGTGATAAGCGGCATTGGCTTTTGCCAAGAGGTCCGCAAGACGCGCCAGCTCTGCGCCGGCTTCTTTTTCGTCAAGCGTGTCTACAGATGAGAATGCCATGGGTGCTGCCTTATACCTAACTCCCCCTTTAGATAGGCTTGGGCGGGCGGCAGGTCTAGGCGAAAGAAAGGCCGAAACACAGCCTTTGGCGCGATGCCAGCTGGCACAGGCATCGCGTTTTGAAGAGTGCTATGCACCAACCGCAAGGCGCTGCGGATCGTCAATGTGCGCAGGTTCCGGATCGCGCAAGACGTATCCGCGCCCCCAAACCGTTTCGATATAGTTATCACCACCGGTCGCCGTGCTCAGCTTTTTACGCAGCTTGCAGATGAAGACATCAATGATTTTCAGCTCGGGCTCATCCATGCCCCCATAAAGATGGTTGAGGAACATCTCTTTTGTCAGTGTTGTGCCTTTGCGGAGCGACAACAGCTCAAGCATCTGGTACTCTTTCCCCGTGAGATGCACGGTCTTGCTTTCAACGCTGACCGTCTTTGCATCCAGATTGACCGAAATAAGGCCAGTGTCGATAACAGACTGCGAATGCCCTTTGGAACGTCGGATAATCGCATGGATGCGCGCGACCAATTCCTCTCGGTGAAACGGTTTTGTCAGATAGTCATCCGCGCCGAACCCAAACCCTTTGATCTTGCTTTCCGTGTCATCCGCACCGGAAAGGATCAGTATGGGGGTTTCAATCCGTGACAGGCGCAGCTGGCGCAAAACTTCATGCCCATTCATGTCCGGCAGATCGAGGTCAAGCAGTATCAAGTCATAGTCGTATAGTTTTGCCAGATCGATGCCCTCTTCGCCAAGGTCCGTTGCATAGACGTTCAGGTTGGCATGTGTCAGCATCAGTTCGACGCTTTTTGAGGTGGTTGGGTCGTCTTCTACGAGCAAAACGCGCATTTTCTTCTCCGCATGGATGTGTCCGGGAACTTGCATTAACCGTGAAGAAAAAAGGTTAACTACACGTTACCGGTATCAAATTATTTACCTTAACAACTTAAGGTTGTCTATATTTTTGTACTGAAGTTGCTTTTAGTGCCTCTTCCCCATGCTCGGACACCGCACGCACCCAACCCAGAAATTCGTCCTCGCTGACTTGATAACGTTTCAGTGCGTCCGCCTGCGAGATCAGCCCATAGGCCACTCCGCGCACCACAGCCGCCTTGCGCGAGGCAACCCAACGTTTTGTTTTTGCTGGCGGAAGATCCGCAAGTGTCATAACAGATCCATCCGCAAGGGTGACGGATCGCGGACCGTCAACTTTCTTGAGATACATGTCTTTACCCATCTCCAACTCGTTTTCTGCACCTTGACGAAACCGCCTTAAAGACCGATGAAGCCTGCTCTTGAGAGTGCTTAGGATTTTCCTATATTTCACTCGAAGTTTCGGAGAGACGTAATGCCCCTGGACAAAACACCGCCTGTGAATTCGCTTGGATTCGCCAAGGCCCCCGCAGACACACGCGTTGTTGTCGCGATGTCGGGCGGCGTGGACAGTTCTGTCGTGGCGGCAATGCTCGCCGAAGAAGGCTATGACGTGGTTGGCGTGACCTTGCAGCTCTACGATCACGGGGCGGCTTTGGCGAAAAAGGGCGCCTGCTGTGCAGGTATCGATATACATGACGCACGGCGTGTTTCCGAAAAGATGGGTTTTCCGCATTACGTTCTGGACTATGAAAACATCTTTAAAGATGCGGTCATTGATGAATTCGCTGACAGCTACCTTGGTGGCGCGACACCTGTGCCCTGTATCAGGTGCAATGAGCGCGTTAAATTCAAAGACCTGCTCGAAACGGCGAAGGACCTGGAAGCCGACTGTATGGCCACGGGCCACTACATCCAGCGCAAAATGGGCGCAAGCGGTGCTGAACTGCATGCCGCAGCTGATGCCAATCGCGACCAAAGCTACTTTCTGTTTTCCACCACGCCTGAACAGCTTGCTTTCCTGCGCTTTCCGCTTGGGCATTTACCGTCAAAAGACGATACCCGCGCACTGGCCGACAGATACAACCTGAGTGTTGCCAATAAACCGGACAGTCAGGATATCTGCTTTGTCCCGAACGGAGATTATGCTTCGGTTATCAGGAAGCTACGGCCCGAAGCTGCAGCGCCGGGCGAGATCGTGCATGCCGACGGGCGCGTTCTGGGCATGCATGAAGGTGTCGTGAATTACACCATTGGTCAGCGCCGTGGGCTGGGCATCGGCGGGTTGGCCGACCCTCTCTACGTGGTAAAACTGGACCCCGACACACGGCAGGTGATTGTGGGGCCAAAATCCATGCTTTCCACACGAACCATTCCGGTGCGCGAAATCAACTGGCTTGGAGACGCCCCGCTGAGCTCGCGCGATGCGTGGCATGTGGCCGTTAAAGTGCGCTCAACACGTCCACCCACTGATGCCGTTATCCGACCGCTTAGCGATACCGAAGCCACTGTCGAGCTTATCACGCCGGAAGAGGGGGTCTCACCGGGACAGGCTTGCGTATTCTATGACCCCGACAGCAGCCGTATCTTCGGCGGAGGCTGGATTCACAAGGGCTAGGCCAGCTGAAGTGCGCGCCCCAACAAGGCCGCGCAAGAAATGGCATGCGGCCTCACTCGATCTTTGGATTATTCGTTCATCCCAGACAGCACAGCACGTGCGGCACGCAATCCGGGGTCTTCCATGCCACGGCCAAGGCGCTCCATAGTGACATTCATGGCATCGTTTTGTGATGCCGGTGCCGCCAGAGTGTCCCTCAAGGCGTTTGCAATCGCCGTCGCTTCGCAGTCCGGGCCCAGAAATTCGGGCACGACCCGCGCATCAGCCACCAGATTGACCAGTGTGACTGTATCAACCAGTGCCATGCGCCGGATCAGGAAATAGCTCAGCGCATTCATTTTATAGGCGACAACCATAGGCGTTTGCGCTGCGGCAAGCTCCAATGACACCGTGCCCGAGGCGGCCAGCGCGATGTCCGCAGCTTTGAAGGCGGCTCGCTTCTGCGCCGCACCAGCGTCATGGGACATGTCGCGCGGGTCCAGCACAAGCGCATCAACCTGCCAGCCAGCCACGGCCTGTTTGACGAAATCCGCTACAGGTGCTGCTGCTGGCACGATCACGCGCAAAGATGTATCTTCTGCCACGAATTGCGCAACCGCATCTCCGAAAACGCCGCTTAACCGCTTTACTTCGCCCTCGCGCGATCCAGGCAATACCAAAAGAAGCCGCGCATCACCCAAGCCGTACTTCTGGCGAAAGGCCGAGACCTCTGCCGCGGACGGTACAGGTTCAGCGACGACCGGGTGGCCCACAAAATCGCAGGCCATCCCATGTTTCGTGAAATATGGCGGCTCGAACGGGAAAAGTGCCAGCAGATGGTCGACAAAGTGCGATATCTTTTCCGCACGCCGCGGCCGCCACGCCCAGACGGTCGGGGCGACATAATGCACGGTTCTGACTTGGCTGGCAGATTTAACGGCCTTTGCCACGCGAAAGCTGAAATCAGGTGAATCGATGGTGATCAGTACGTCCGGTTGCATCTCAATTACGGTCTGAGCGGTTTGCGCGATCCGGCGTTTCAAAGCGCGATACTTGGGCAGAATCTCCGCAATTCCCATGACACTGAGCTCTTGCATCGGAAACCGGCTCTCAAGCCCTTCGGCTTGCATCATCGGGCCACCAATCCCATCGAAATCAATCCTTGGGCTCAGCTCTTTTAGCCCGCGCATCAAGGCCGCGCCCAATTTGTCCCCCGATGGCTCGCCTGCGATGAGAAAAACGCGCATCACCCGGGCTCGCGCGACCATATAGCAATCCCCGTGTCATTCGCCCGTGCGATTGTCTCTTCGGGATCCAGCAGAATGACCGCTCCGGCAGAAATGACCAGCGCGACGAGGCCAGCTGCCGCCAGCGCGTCGATTGTGTCAGGCCCGACGGTCGGCATATCGGCGCGACTATCCTGACCGTGCTTTGGGGCTTTGACCAAGACCGCCTGAGCCTTGCGCGCACCAGCCGGCAGGTGCTTTAGCATGTGATCTGTCCCGCCAACCGTCTCGATGCCCCAGACAAGTCCGGCGCCGACAACACACCCCTGCCCCACGTCAAGCGGTGCAAGCGCTGACAGAACCGCATCTGCACGCGACACATCGGCCTTTGCTCTGTCGTCAAGGGTGACATCCGTCAGTATGCCTGCAGGGGCCAGTATGTCCGGCGCCAGATCATGCGCTGCCCGTATGGTGAACCCGTGTTGTTCAAAAAGCGTCATCACAGCGCGCAGGGCAGCGTCATCGCCCGTGCCCATGGCCTGCATCATGACCGGCACCAGAGGCAGTGTTGCCGCATCCAAAGCTTTGGGGTCGAATTGCGGACGCTCTATTGCGCCGCAGAGACAAATGTCGGTAATCCCTCGAGCTTTCAGCTCGGCCAGCAGACTGCCAAGATGCTCAAGCCGGAAAGTAATGTCAGCCTGCAGACTCTCTGGCGCAAAGCCCTCGAGCACGCACACCAGTGGCGGCTGTGCTTGGGCGGCGGCCACACGCGCGGGCAATCCCCCGCGTCCTGTCACCAGAGCCAACATCAGCCGGGTGTCAGGAAATGGCGGTCGCTGTCGGCTGTGATGAAATCCACGATCTCAAGCACGTATTCGCTTGTCGCTTCTTCCTTCAGCCGCTGCGCACGGTTTTGAAATGTGCCCTCGCCCTGCGCCAGCATCTGAAAAGCCGCACGCAACGCCGTGATATCAGCCCGCGTCACGCCGCGCCGCTTCAGCCCCACGAGGTTCAAACCGTCCAGCGCACCGCGCGGTGCCTGAACAAGGCCATAGGGGATCACATCATTTGTCACCATGGTAACCGCACCGATGATTGCACCGCGCCCGATGCGCACAAACTGATGTACCCCTGACAACCCCCCTACGATTACATCGTCTTCCAACACGCAATGGCCTGCAATCGCGACCGAATTGACAAGGATCACCCGATTACCAATCACCGCGTCATGGGCCACGTGGCAGCCCGCCATAAAGAGACAGTCATCACCCACGCGTGTAATACCGCCGCCGCCTTCTGTTCCGCAGTTCATTGTCACATGTTCGCGTATCCGGTTGCGCTGCCCGATTACAAGCTCGGTCGCCTCACCTTTGAACTTGAGATCCTGCGGAATCTCACCGATCACGGCGAATGGAAAAATAACTGTGTCTGCACCCACGCGGGTGCGTCCGGTGACGACAACGTGGCTCTTGAGTTCGACGCCTGCTTCGATCTGAACCTCGGGACCGACAACGCAAAACGGCCCGATCGTTGCGCTCGGATCGATGTTTGCCCCGTCCTCGATCACAGCGCTTGGGTGAATGCTGCCCATCCGTCAGCCCATATCCATCATGGCGGTGAATTCCACTTCCGCCGCCATCTCACCTTCCACGGAGGCCACACCACCAAAGCGCCAGACCTTGCCGCCGGGTTTGCCGCGCAGCGTTGACAAGCGCATCTCAAGTACATCACCGGGCACTACTTTGCGGCGGAACTTTGCCTTGTCGATGGCCATGAAATAAACTTTCATCTCCTTGTCAGCCATCTCGAGCGTCACGCCGACCATCACGGCCGCAGTTTGGGCCATTGCCTCAACAATCGTCACACCCGGCATAATAGGCATACCCGGAAAATGCCCCTGAAAATGCGGCTCGTTCATAGACACATTCTTGATCCCCAAAGCGGATGATGTGCCGTCAATCTCGACAACCTTGTCCACCAGCAAAAACGGATAGCGATGCGGGAGAATGCGCTGAATAAGCTGAATATCTGCTGAGGGGAGGTCCGTAGTCATTCTGAGGTCCTTTTGTCTTCAAAGACGTGATGTCTTGCGTAGCAACTCCGCCAGCGGTGGGCAAGCGACCTGCCGTGTCTTAGTTTTCGTCTGGTAGAAAATCAGACGTGTCCAGAACGAGGTTCAACCGTTCTATTGCAATGCCAGTTACATCCACAGCGTTGGAGCTGATGAAAACCGATCGCTGTTCCAGGACCATGGCGGCACCCGCCTCGCGCATCAGTTGTTCAAGTATCGGCACGGCAGCGTTCAGAAAGATAACGCGGCGCTCTTCCAGATCGGCGTTCAGATCCCGGCCCTTGGCATCCTGCGTGCGGCGCGTTTCCTGGACTTTCTCGTCGAAAGCATCCGCAAGCACCCGGAATTCGGCGGGCGGCAGTGTCGGGCGCAGTTCCGTCAACTCTCGCTCTTCCGTGGCCAGGGCTTCTTCAATGCGGCGGTTCTCTGCTGCAAGGGCCGCGCCCAAAGCTTCGAACTCTTTGACGGTCTCACGCCCGAAATCGCTGTTTTCAAACAGACGGTCTGAATCGATTGTAAGCACGGGACTTTGGATCAGACCACGCTGCACCTGTTGCGCCGACGCCTCTGTCGTGGGTCCACAAAGCAGCATAGCCAGCACAATACATATGGCGCGCGTGCGGCTCACCGGGTCAGAAGGTCGTACTGACCGTGACTTCAAAGCTTTGCTCGCGGTCGAAATCCTCTTTGCGGATCGCATCCGAGAAGTTGAAGCGCAGCGGACCAACAGGTGTGTCCCATAAGATCGAAACACCAATCACGTGGCGGTATGATCCGCCCTCGCCCACGACGTTGCCGCCGGCAAGGTTCACATCCGACAAGTCCCACAGGTTACCCACGTCATAGAATATACCGCCGGTGATGCCATATTCCTCAGGCAGACCCAGCGGGAATTCCGCGTCAAAGCGCGCCGCGACGTAAAAGTTACCACCCAAAGGGTCTTCCCTGGTCTCGGTCAGATCGCGCGGACCGATACCGCCGGGCTCAAAACCGCGCAAGACATCAGAACTGAGCAAAAAGCGATCAACGGCACGGTTAACACCACTGGAGTAATTCAATGCTCCGCCTTCAAGACTGGCTCTTATAGTCACGTCTTCATTGAAGATTTTGCGTTCACCGGCCAGACGCGCAGTTGTTTTGACGAATGTGTTGTCGCCACCGACACCCGCAAAATCCTGTCCGATCTCGAACAGGTAGCCCGAGGTCGGGCTCAGGCCGGTGCGCCGTGTGTCATATGTATAACGATAGCCGATTGAGCTGTTGGTTCTTTCGCCCTCGTCAATGTCCCGCAGGATGATCGGGCCCGCCCGACTGCTGCTGCCGCGGTCTTTCATCTCTGTCTGTTCATAGACATAGTTCAGCGACAAACGGGAATTCGGACCAACAGGAAACGTCAAAGTCGGACTGACAAGGCCGCGCTCCGTGTCATATGTAACGGTCGAACTGCTGTTCTCGGAAATATCAAACCTAAAGCCGAGGGCGACATCCCGTCCCAAGAAGGCGGGCTCGGTAAAGTCAAAACGATAAAGCCTGTCATCTGTCGCCGTCGCAAAGGACAGACCGAGGTTCTGCCCACGGCCCAGAAAGTTTCTTTCCCGGAACTGCACCGCGAAACCAAGACCATCGTTTGTCGAGAAAGACGCACCAAAGGACAGAGACCCTGTCGGTTGTTCTTCCACATCCACGTCCACGATGACCTGGCTTGGGGTGGAACCTTCGCGCGCGTTGACCTCTGCCGTTGCAAAGAAACCCAAGGCACGGATACGTTCCGCAGATTCCCTGATTTCGCGCGGGTTGAACGGGTCCCCTTCTACGCTGGTGAACTGCCGGCGGATAACACGGTCAAGCGTTGTTGTGTTTCCCTCGATATCAATCCGTTCCACGAACACCCTCGGCCCCCGGGTGAGCAGATACTCCACATTGATCGTCAGATTGCGGTCATCGCGCGTAATCCGAGGTTCAACCCTCAGAAAGTCCACACCATCCGCGATCGCCTGCCGCTCCATACGCGCGATATCCGTTTCAATCAGCGTAGGAGAATACACTTCGCCCGCCTTGATTGCGGCTGCGTTGCGGTAGACTTCGCTGTCGGCCTCAAGCACCTCGCTGCTTACACTGATGTCACCGATGCGAAACTGCTGTCCTTCCTGAATGTCGAACACCAAAAAGTAGCCATCGCGTTCTTCGGTCAGTTCAGCGTTGACAGAATTGGTCTGGAAATCCACGTAGCCGCGCGACAGGTAGAAATCGCGCAGGACCTGCTTGTCAAATTCGATCCTGTCCGCAACCAGCGTGTCGGCGCGTACGAACGACCGGAAGAGCCCGGCTTGTTTCGTTTCGAGCACGCGGCGCAGACGTCTGTCGGAATAAACCCTGTTGCCTGTAAAGCTGATCCGCTCAATCTCGATATTGTCGCCTTCGAAGATTTCAAAGATCAGATCGACGCGATTGTCAGAGCGGCGGATGATGGTCGGTGACACACGTGCAGCGACACGGCCTTCTGCCGCATAGGCTTCGGCGATAAGCGCAGCGTCGCGTTCAGCCTGAGACGGGTTGAACACGCGCCTTTCATTCGAATTGATCGCCGCTGCCAGTGTGTCGTCATCAATGCGACGGTTGCCTTCGAAATTGATGCGGTTGATCGTCGGATACTCAACGACAGTAATATTCAGCGTGTTGCCACGTGGCTGAAAATCAACACTTTCAAACAATCCCGACGCCACCAAGGTTTGCAAGCTGGCATTTAACTCGCCTTGAGTGAGCGTCTCGCCGCGTTCGATTCCGGCTCGTGACAGGATGGCGGCATCACCAATCCGGGTGTTGCCTTCGATGTTTACAGTGTTGACTGTGATGCCTTGCGCGCTGGCCCCCGGTGCGACGGTCAGCCAAGCCCCTGAAATTGCCAGACAAAATAAACCGTTCCGAAGCGCGCTTTTTAGCGCCACCGCAGACGAGCGCGAAGGTGTTGCCACACCAGAGTTGCCCCGTTCCATGTTCTGCCCCGATCCTCAATGAATTCTTTTATTCTGCGTAGCGATTTTAGGGCCAAATGTCAAAACCATGTGGCCCAAAAAACGGAAAACACTAAATGATGACAGGACAACAAAAAAGCGCGCTGGCCGGGCAGCGCGCTTTCAACATCTGTGTGTCTGGGGGCTTTTCAGCCGGCCAGAGTGGCGATCCATGCACCGGCGCCCAGTGCAAGCACTAGCGTCGTGGTGTAAAGCGCCCGATCCCAGTTGAGATCCATAAGCAGGCTAAGCCCGCGGTATCCATTTTGCATCGTTTCCATGTCTGCTCTCCATAAAACTACCTCATGGATACATTCCGATTGCGGCTCAAGTTTGGCGAACCAAGGCAAATTCATGGCGCGGACAAAAAACTATAAAGAAGGGTCGCTTAAGGGCAGAAAATGTCATTCCCCAGCGCAAACACCATCAACGTCAGTACTGTTGCCAGTCCAAAGGTCATGAGTATTTTGAGGGCTTTGTCGCTGGGCGGTTTACCGCTGACCGCCTCATAGGCGTAAAACACAAGATGCCCGCCGTCCAGTGCCGGCACCGGAAACAGGTTAAGCAGACCCACTGCCGTACTCAGCACAGCGATGAACCAGATAAAGCTTTGCGCACCCTGACTGGCCATCGCGCCCGATGTCTGCGCAATCCCAATCGGGCCGCTTAAATTGCAGCTACTGATGGCGCCGGTAATCATATGGGTCAATCCGGAAATGGACCCTTCTATAATGCGCCAAGTCTGCTGTGTGCCACTCACCAGCGCTTGCCCCACACCGGGGCTTTCGGTTGCGGCTTCAAAAGCAATGCCTCCGACGATCCCGATCCGCCAATGGGTTTCGAAACCGCCATCGTTCTGGGGTTCATCCACCCGCTTTGGCGTCAATGTGACCGGAATAGTTTCGCCGTTGCGCCAGATAGTCAGATCAAGGCTTTCCCCGTTGCCGCCCTCGACCACAGTTTTCAATTGGTCAAAAGCAAAAATCTCCTGGCCGCCGATCGCCACGATAACATCACCCTGTTCGATCCCGGCGCGGATCGCTGCACTTTGAGGGCTGACCGCACTGACCAGTGGCGGCAGGATGTAAGGCCCTGGCACCGACATCAGCTGCCCGTCGCGGCGTACGTCATAGGTCAAGACCGGCTCTTGAGGCAGCGCGTCGATGAACGCGCGATAGGTTTCACTGTCTTCCGTGCTTGGCAGATCACCGCCATTGATGCCCAGTATCTCGTCACCGGCGGTCAGGCCGTTTGTCTCGACCGGCAAGGGCCGCATCTCTCCCACGGTCAGCGGGTCGCGCGAAACGCCCGAAGAAAGCATCACCGTGGAAAACACCAGTATAGACAGGATAAAGTTGAAAATCGGCCCTGCAGCAACAGTGGCCGTGCGCGCCCACAGTGGTGCGCCATGCATTGTGGCCCTTAGTCTGACGGGATCGTTTTCGACTTGCGCCATTGCGTCCTCGTCTTTGCCGGAGGCTGCGTTGGAATCGCCTGCAAATTTGACATAACCGCCGAAGGGCAAGGCGGCGATCTGCCAGCGTGTGCCGCGCTTGTCCACGCGCGAATATAAAATGGGCCCGAACCCCACCGAGAACACATCGGCATGGATACCAGACCAGCGCCCTACGATGTAATGACCATACTCATGAATGGCCACAATCACGGATAGCGCCAGAACAAAGGCTGCGATTGTCCAGATCAACCCGCCAAACTGCGGAATTAACGCAAAAATATCCAATTTAAACTGCTTTCCTGTTGATCGCCTCTTGGGCCTCTTTACGAGCGAGATGGTCTATCGAAGCGACGTTATCAAGGGTCATGATGGCATCAATATGTCCCTGCTGCGCTGACAGTTTGCTTAGAACGTCTTCTACGATCCCGGCCATATCGGTAAAACGCAACCTCCCATCGATAAAGCCGTCCAGAGCGGTTTCCTTGGCAGCGTTGAACACCGCGCCTGCAAGACCACCGGTCTGCATGACTTCCCTGGCAAGTCGCAACGCCGGCCAGCGTGTTTCGCACGGGGCGCGGAAGGTCAGCTGCCCGATCGCCGCGAGATCAAGGCGCTCGACCGGCAGTGCCTTGCGGTCGGGCCAGTGCAGCGCGTAGCCGATCGCGTGGCGCATATCCGGCGGACCGACGTGGGCCATCAGAGCACCGTCTTTGAACCCGACCATGGCATGGATCAGCGATTCAGGGTGGACGAGCACTTCGATCTGATCAGGAGATACGCCAAAGTACTCTTTTGTTTCAATTAGTTCCAGCGCTTTGTTAAACATAGAAGCAGAGTCGATCGTGATCCTCTGCCCCATATCCCAGTTGGGGTGGCTTGACGCCTGATCCAGCGTAGCGCTGGCAAGGTCTTCGACGGGCCAGTCGCGGAACGCGCCGCCGCTTGCGGTGATGATAATGCGTTCAACCGCTGACATATCTTCACCCACCAAAGCCTGAAAAACGGCGGAATGCTCGCTGTCGACCGGCAAAAGACGGGCCTTATGCTTCGCCGCTGTCCGAAGCATGAGCGCACCGGCACATACCAGTGATTCCTTGTTGGCCAGGGCAAGCGTCGCACCC
Source organism: uncultured Roseobacter sp. (assembly GCA_947501635.1). Taxonomy (GTDB): domain Bacteria; phylum Pseudomonadota; class Alphaproteobacteria; order Rhodobacterales; family Rhodobacteraceae; genus Roseobacter. The sequence continues at coordinate 285,362 of CANMWT010000005.1, read as the reverse complement.
TGCTCCAGCGCTGCCAGCCCCGGTGCCAGTCCCGCCGCGCCGACAATGGATGACATTACCCAATCCGCAGGGCGCATGGCAGCTTCGGTCAGCGCAGCGGTGCCTGCCGCTGTTTTTATCCCAGAACCCGCAAGCGCATTTTGCAGATCCGCCAGCAAGGCTTCATCCGCAGTGACGGCAATTTCCGCGTTTAAGCGTCTCGCATCATGCGCCAGCAACTCGATGTTGGACGCCCCGGTCAGCGCCACCACTTGATACGATCCCGGATCGCGTGCGATCAGGTCAATGGTGTTTTGGCCGATAGAGCCTGTGGCTCCAAAAATACTGACCCGTCGCATCGCCACCTTATCCCAGCCCCGGAGGGAGCCCTATGAAAGGGCCGATGATCAGCAGAAAGACAGAGGCCCCAAGCATCCCGTCAAACCGGTCCAGCAGGCCGCCATGACCGGGGATGAGGTTTGAGCTGTCCTTGACCCCCACCCGGCGCTTGATCGCGCTTTCCGCGATGTCGCCCATCTGGCTGGCCATGGAAACTGCAACTGAAACGCCGATCAATTCCGCACCCGCGCCCGTTGTGGTCATATAGTAAGCCCCAACCACTGCTGCGCCGACCCACCCGAACCCTGTACCGGCCCAAGTTTTTTTGGGGCTAACACGGGGCCAGAACTTGGGGCCGCCAATCAACCGGCCGGCGAAGTATCCTACAACATCCGTCGCGACCACCACCAGCACCAGCCAAAGCATCCATTCAAAGCCAAGATCGTCGCGCACCGACATCATGCCGAAGCCCGCCAACAAAACCATAACGGTAAAGACCATGAAAATGGTGCGGTACCTCTTGAGCTGGCCAAAGCCGATCAATGCCGGGGCCAGCAAGAGCGGCAAGGCAAAGCCCGTCGGCAGATAGATCGCAATTCCTGTGGCGAGAGCACTCGTGAAACCCAATTGCACCGCAACGCTCGCGTCTTGCGGCTGCACCATGCGAACAAGTTCCCACACCATCAGTCCGCAAATCAGCGCGACCATGACGTGAAACACATGCCCGCCCAGCCATATGCCGGTCAGGCCGACCATAACCATCAATGCACCCGAAGCGAGCCGAACGGCGAGGTCAGACCATTTTTCGTTTTCACCCGCCATCGATTGTCACTTTTTCACGCCGCCAAACCGTCGGTCACGGCCCCCGTAAACGGTGCAGAGTTTTTCGAATTCGGCCCGGGTAAAATCAGGCCATAGCGTATCGATGAATTCATATTCCGCATAGGCGGATTGCCACAGCAGGAAGTTGGAGATGCGCGCCTCTCCACTCGTCCGGATCACAAGGTCCGGGTCAGGCAACACAAAAGTGTCGAGATAGCGCGGCAAGGTTTCTTCATCCACATCATCCGGCTTCAACCGTCCGCTGGCCACATCCTGCGCCAGTCTCTGCGTTGCTCGCGCCACTTCGTCCCGACCACCGTAGTTCAATGCGATTGTCAGATGCACGCGCGAATTGCCGGCGGTTGCATTTTCCAGCTGGCTCATCAAGCGGGTCAGTTTGTCATCAAGCCGGACCCTGTCCCCGATAAAGCGTACCCGCACTCCAAAACTGTTTAACGCACGTGTCTCTTTGATGATGTAGCGGCGGAACAGGCTCATCAGTCCGGCAACTTCCACCTGTGTGCGCTTCCAGTTTTCCGTGGAGAAGGCAAAGATGGTCAGATACTCGACACCGATCTCGGGACATGTCTCCACGATCTCGCGCACGCGGCGCGCTCCTGCGTGGTGACCAAACAGTCTGGGCCGTCCGCGTTGTGTCGCCCACCTGCCATTGCCGTCCATTATGATCGCCACATGGCGTGGACATCCTGGAATGTGGCCCGGGTCTAGCTGTTGCTGTTGCTCGATGGCTTCGTCCTCCGATTGCGACGCGCGCCCGCACGCTCAATCCGACCTTGGTATGCTCTGCTGCTTCTTTTGCCAGATGCTATATCTGAAAGACAAACAAAGTTCTATATTTTCCGCGCACAGTCGCAAATCGCCTGTCACACAGAGGAGAAACGGGTGCTGCCGTCCTCGCGGCACGCCTTATACCTGCATGATTTCCGCTTGTTTTGTCGCTAACTGGTCATCAATGGCCTTAATGAACCGGTCGGTGATGTCTTGTACTTCACCTTCCCAGATTTTCTGGTCATCCTCCGACATCCCGTCATTTTTGGCCTTTTTTATCTGATCCATGCCATCGCGGCGCACATTGCGGATGGCCACGCGCGCACTTTCGGCATATTGCCCGGCAACTTTTGTCAACTCGCGGCGGCGTTCTTCGTTTAATTCGGGGATTGGCAACATGATGATTGTGCCGTTGAGTTGCGGATTGATCCCCAGACCGCTTTCGCGGATCGCTTTTTCAACCTTGTTGACCAAACCTTTGTCCCAGACATTGATGGTCACCATGCGCGGCTCTGGTACGTTGACCGTTCCAACCTGATTGATCGGCGTTTGCTGCCCGTAGGCATCCACCATCACCGGCTCAAGCATGGACGCGCTGGCCCGTCCGGTCCGCAACGAGGCGAATTCGGTGCGCAGGTTGGCCATTGCGCCATCCATGCGCCGCTCAAGGTCGTCGGTGTCAAGCATGAAGTCTTCGGACATGTTGTCTGCCTTTTTATTTGTTTGTCAGCTTATAGCGCGGTGCAAACAGCGCTGTACAGATGTGTCGCGTCTCTTAACCCTGCACCCTTGTGTAGGTCCCCTCACCCGCAAGAATGCCGCGAAAACCGCCGGGCTCATCCAGAGAAAAGACGATGATAGGCAGGTTATTGTCGCGGGCCAGCGCGATGGCGGATGCATCCATCACGCCGAGGCGTTTTGCCAGAACATCATCATAGCTCACAGTATCGTAGCGTTTTGCATCTTCAAACTTTGTCGGATCCTTGTCGTAGACGCCATCGACCTTGGTGCCCTTGAAGATCGCTTCGCAGGACATTTCGTTTGCGCGCAGCGTAGCTGCGGTATCTGTCGTGAAATATGGATTGCCGGTGCCCGCCGCGAAAATGCACACGCGTTTTTTCTCAAGGTGTCGCACGGCGCGGCGGCGTATGTATGGCTCGGCGACCTCATTCATCGTTATCGCAGAGATGACCCGCGTATGGATGCCCAGACTCTCAAGGGCCGACTGCATGGCCAAGGCATTCATAACCGTAGCGAGCATTCCCATGTAATCGGCTGTCGTCCGTTCCATACCCTGTGCGGACCCCTGCAAGCCGCGAAAGATATTACCGCCCCCGATCACCATACAAATCTCGACACCCAGGTCGTGGACGGACAGCACCTCGCGCGCGATACGCTCAACAGTTGGCGGATGCAGGCCAAACCCCTGATCGCCCATGAGCGCCTCGCCCGAGATTTTCAGCATAACCCTTTTGAAAGCGGCCTGAGGTTCGGATGATGACATGGGGCTGCTCCTGTTCGGTCAATTGTATTCCCGCGCAAAATGTCGCAAAAGCGGGCGGACTTCAATGCGCGCTCCAGCCAAAGACGGTGAAAAATGACACTCCGCCCGCATTTCACAGCCGACACTATTCTGGACGCGATTGAACCGCATAGACCTGTTCTGATCGCCGGGCCTACTGCGTCGGGCAAATCCGATCTCGCGCTGCGCATCGCCGAGGCGCAGGGGGGCGTGATAATAAATGCCGATGCCAGTCAGGTCTACGCGTGCTGGCGTGTGCTGACCGCACGTCCTTCGCAAGAGGAAGAAGCCCGGGCCCGACATGCGCTTTACGGCCATGTGGCGGCGACGGCAGAGTACTCCGCGGGCCACTGGTTGCGAGAGGTAGCGCCACGGCTTGAGGCGGGCCCGCGCCCGATTATCGTTGGCGGCACCGGATTGTACTTTTCAGCGCTGACCCGTGGTCTGGCACAGATTCCTGCCGTGCCGTCAACCGTGCGTAAACGTGGAGACGCGCTGTCCCGCGAAGCGATGCTGGAGCAACTTGATGACGCAACACGCGCCGGCATAGACAGCCTGAACCGCGCCCGCGTACAGCGCGCGTGGGAAGTCCTTGAAGCGACCGGTCGCGGTCTGGCGCGTTGGCAGGCAGATACGCCGCCCCCATTGCTTGCGTTAAGTGACGCCCACCCGATTGTCTTTGACGCGCCGAAGGACTGGTTGAATCACCGGATTGAACGGCGCTTTGATCTGATGATCGAAGCGGGTGCACTGGATGAAGTTCGCGCCGTTTTGCCCGCTTTTGACCCCACGCTGCCGGCACATCGTGCCATCGGCGCGCCCGAATTGGTGGCATATCTCAAGGGCCTGTTGAGCCTGAACGACGCGCGTGAGGCCGCAGTGGTTTCTACGCGCCAGTTCGCCAAAAGACAGCGCACCTGGTTCAGGTCCAAGATGCGTGACTGGGCTGTTTACGCCGGCAGCGGTTGAACTTATTTGATGAAAACCTCCTGACAGGTGACAGTTTTCAACATATACTGGCGTGATGTTTACGTTTTCAGACATTGTGCAGTTTTTCCATGTATGATCCGAACCTCAGAATCCTGACCTTGCCGCAGCTGACGGGCGGTCAGGACTGGCGACTGTCATTGGCACATGACCGTCCTGAAAGCCTGATGATCTGGATTACGCGCGGACAAGGTCGTCTTCTTCTGGCCGGCCAGCGCAGAGGCGTGGGAACGCACAACGCAATTGTGGTGCCCGCAGGACAGCTTTTCGCACTGGAGCTTGGGCGTCAGGGAGTGGCGCAGGTCATGGTCGTGCCGCAGGGCACGGGTCTGGTCTTTCCTCAAACGCCCGCGCAACTGCGTATCCGCCAACAGGACGCGATGTCTGAATTGACGGTTTTGATGGAAGCGGCAACGCGCGAACAGCAAAAAAACCGGCCGTTGCTGAACACGGCGATGGATGCGCATGGCGCTCTGATCTCGGTCTGGCTGCAACGCCAGATGGCGCTGGAAGAACATGTAGCACCACGCCCGAATGCCGCCGCGCGCCTGACCCAGGCCTACAGCCTGCGCATTTCCGAACATTTTCAGCAACCTATGACGATGGCCGACCACGCAGCGGCGTTGCAGGTGACGCCAACGCATCTGACCCGCGCCTGCAAGGCGGCGACCGGAAAGACCGCGGCAGAACTGCTGACCGAACGTATTCTGTATGAGGCACGCCACCTGCTATCCTCCAGCACAGTGCCCGCCCAAGACATTGCCCGCTTTTTGGGATTTGGCAGCGCAGCCTATTTCACACGCTTTATCTTGCACCATACGAAAACAACCCCGTCAAAGCTTCGCAAAACTGCGGCCTGAAGGGTCCTGGCGCTGTTTTCAAACATCGTTAGGGGCTGATTTGCGACGCTGAGAATGTCGCAAATGAACCAGTATGCGGCGTTCGCTTCCATTGACGCGGCTTAAAAACTGATGCCTGATGGCACCTGACAAGTAATGGGCAGCGTAAAATCGCGCGCGACGGTGTGCTTGACACACCAGGCCTGACAACAGGGGCTACTATGGGACTATTCATACTCAGACGTCTGGGCGTGATGCTACTGACGGCGCTCTGCCTGACGTTCATCGTGTTCTGGCTGACCAATCTTTATCCTAACCTCGAAAAACTGGCCAAAACCCAGGGCAACTTCCGCATGTCGGATGAAGCCGTGGCCAGTTACCTCGATAAAAACGGCTACTTGCAGCCAATGCCTATCAAATTTGGCCAGTGGTTGGGCGTTTTGCCCGGCTGGGTGCATGAAGCAGACGGCGTCGTGACGGGTCGTTGTTTTCCTGCAGACACGCCGGTCGAGGAACGTAGCAGCTATTGCGGCGTTTTGCAGGGAGACTGGGGGGTCTCGACGGTCTTCAAGGATGAAGTTGGCACGATCGTTGCCACGCGACTGGCGCTGACCGGCAAACTGATGTTTGCGGTCATGCTGGTTATGGTCCCTATGGCGCTTATTGTCGGGGTGCTGGCCGGGATGCGCGAGGGGTCCAAGCTGGACCGGTCGCTTTCGACCTTCTCGATTGCCTCGACCGCGACGCCTGAATATGTCTCCGGCGTTATCTTTATTGCAGTCTTTGCGTCTTCGGCCTTTGGACTGAAATGGTTCAAAGGCTCTGCCACGTCGGCGATGGAGAACGCGACCTTCGAAAACTTTACCCTGCCTGTCATCACGATTTCGCTTTATGGCATGGGGTACATCGCCCGAATGACACGCGCCTCCATGACCGAGGTTATGACCGCACAGTATATCCGTACTGCCCGACTGAAGGGAGTAAAGTTTTCCGACATCGTTCTCAAGCACGCCTTGCGTAACGCGTTGATCGCTCCGTTTACAGTTATCATGCTGCAGTTTCCATGGCTGCTAAACGGGGTGGTGATTGTCGAGACGCTGTTTAACTACAAGGGTTTCGGCTGGCTTTTGGTGCAGGCAGCGTCCAACAACGACATTGAGTTGTTGCTGGCCGTCTCTGTCGTGTCTGTCTTCGTGGTTCTGGTGACGCAGCTGATATCCGATATCGGTTACGTTTATCTCAACCCACGTATTCGCATCGCGTAAAGGAGGCTGGTCATGGAAGAACTTTCCTGGGGCAGCATCATCGCCCGTATGTTTATGCAACTTGGACCGGTTTGGATTTCCCTTATCGTCCTGTTTACGATCTCGATCACCTACAAGCGCAAGCTGGGCCTTTACGGTAAGCTGTTTGACAGCACCATCGGGATGATTGGATTTGCGCTTGTTATGTTCTGGGTCTTTGTCGGTATTTTCGGCGGACCTTTGGACATGCTGGTGACCCATGATCCGCTCAGTCAGGTCTCGGGCATGAAAAACAAGGTGCCCGGCACGCCAATGCGGGGGGCCGAGGAAGGCGAATATGCCTACTTCCTTCTGGGCGGGGACAATCTGGCGCGCGACGTGTTCAGCCGCCTTATCAAAGGGGCCTGGATCGTGGTGCAGATCGCCCCGATCGCCACGCTTTTTGCCTTTATGGTGGGGATTACACTGGGATTGCCGGCCGGTTATTACGGGGGACGGCTGGATACTGTGCTGTCCTTCCTCGCCAACCTCATCCTCGCCTTCCCGGTCATCTTGCTGTTTTACCTTCTGGTGACACCCGAGATTGTCCTGACAGGCATTCCAAATTACATGGCGCTGTTTTTGTTCGTCTTCCCGCTGATCTTCATGTGCATCCTTCTGAACTCGCGCTACTATACGCAGCCCAAGATCAGAACGCCCCTGTTGATCGGTGTTTTGGGCGGGCTCGGCTGGTTGTATCTGTCGCTGGTGTCGACAAACGGGTCTGTGGTCGCGACACCGACCTATTCGATACCGGGATTGCCGTCGTTTCTTGATCTTTTTGACATTGACGCCGGCATTCTGGTGGTCTTCGTGTCCGTTGTCTTTGTCAACTCGCCCACGGTCTTTCGTATCGTGCGCGGACTGGCGATGGACATCAAGACGCGGGACTATGTGGCAGCAGCCCAGACCCGTGGTGAGGGGCCCTGGTACATTATGTTGTGGGAGATCCTGCCCAATGCCCGTGGTCCGCTGATCGTCGATTTCTGCCTGCGCATCGGGTATACGACGATCCTTTTGGGAACCCTTGGTTTCTTTGGATTGGGTCTTGCGTCTGAAAGCCCTGACTGGGGCAGCACGATCAATGCCGGGCGGCGATTGCTCGCACTTTATCCGCATGCAGCGATCGCGCCCGCTGTCGCACTTCTGACCTTGGTGTTGGGGCTGAACCTGCTGGCGGACGGGCTGCGCGAAGAGAGCTTGCGCGATTAATGAGAGTGGCTGGGGGCGCTGCCCCCAGACCCCCGGGATATTTCGGGACCAAAGAACCGGTTGGGTTTTGCGGCTCCGCTCCAGACAGGGAGAGATGAAAATGGCGAAACTGGATTATGACGGTCCTATTCTAGAGATCGACAAATTGTCGATATCGTTCTTTACGCGGTTGCGGGAAATTCCTGCCGTTATGGATTTTTCCGTCACGGTAAAACCGGGTGAGGCGGTCGGACTGGTAGGCGAATCCGGTTGCGGAAAGTCGACTGTGGCCCTGGGTGTTATGCAGGATCTGGGTAAGAATGGGCGGGTTGTCGGCGGGTCGATCAAGTTCAAGGGGCGGGATCTGGGCGACATGAGCGATGAGGAGTTGCGCGACATCCGTGGCTCGGAAATTGCGATGATTTATCAGGAGCCCATGGCGTCGCTGAACCCTGCAATGAAGATCGGCAAGCAATTGATGGAAGTGCCCATGATCCATCAGGGAATGAGCGAGAAAGATGCCTATGAGCGGGCGCTGCAAGTCGTAACGGATGTGAAACTCCCTGACCCCAAGCGGATGCTGAACAGTTTTCCGCATCAATTGTCGGGCGGGCAACAGCAACGTATTGTGATTGCCATGGCGTTAATGTCCGAGCCTTCCTTGCTTATTCTGGACGAGCCGACGACCGCACTGGATGTGACCGTGGAGGCTGCCGTGGTGGAGCTGGTCAAGGACCTGGGCAAAAAGTACGGCACGTCCATGCTCTTTATCAGCCACAACCTTGGCCTTGTACTCGAGACCTGCGACCGAATTTGCGTCATGTATTCGGGAGAGGCTGTTGAGCGTGGATCAATCGAAGATGTGTTTGATCGCATGCAGCACCCTTATACGCAGGCCTTGTTCCGGTCTATACCGTTGCCGGGGGCGGACAAGAATGCGCGTCCTCTGAAGGCTATTCCGGGCAACTTCCCCCTGCCCCATGAGCGCCCCAACGGGTGCAACTTCGGGCCCCGTTGTGACTACTTTGAAGCAGGGCGCTGCGATCAGGGCGTCATCATGATGGAGGATGTGCCCGGTCACGAGCGTCACGCGACGCGATGTCTCAAGTTCAAGGAGATCGACTGGGCTGCGCCGATGGTTTTGGAAGATACCAAGACCAAGGGAGAGATTGGTGATGTGGTTCTGAAGATGGACAACCTCAAGAAGTATTATGAGGTTGCGGCGAATGCGATCTTTGGCGGCGGCAACAAAAAAGTGGTGAAGGCAAATGAAACGCTTTCGTTTGAAGCGCGCGAATCCGAAACGCTGGCTATTGTTGGTGAATCGGGTTGCGGCAAGTCGACATTTGCCAAGGTGCTGATGGGTCTTGAGACGGCCACCGAGGGCGAGATCCTGCTGGGCAACAAACCAATTCAGGATGTGCCGATCGAAGAGCGCGACACGCAGACTGTCGCGGATGTTCAGATGGTGTTCCAGAACCCCTTTGACACGCTGAACCCGTCGATGACGGTTGGTCGTCAGATTATCCGGGCGCTTGAAATCTTTGGGATCGGTGAGAACGAGAAGGACCGCACCCAGCGGATGCTACGGCTGTTGGATCTGGTGAAGTTGCCACGAGAGTTTGCCAACCGGATGCCACGACAGTTGTCGGGCGGTCAGAAGCAGAGGGTCGGCATTGCGCGCGCCTTTGCGGGGGATGCGCGTATTGTTGTCGCGGACGAACCGGTGTCTGCGCTTGATGTTTCAGTGCAGGCGGCGGTGACGGATTTGTTGATGGAAATCCAGCGGGAACAGAAGACCACGCTTTTGTTCATCTCACATGATCTGTCCATTGTCCGCTATCTCAGTGACCGTGTGATGGTGATGTATCTGGGACATGTGGTCGAACTTGGGACGACCGATCAGGTATTTGCCCCGCCCTATCATCCTTACACGGAGGCCTTGCTGTCTGCGGTGCCGATTGCGGATACTTCTGTGAAGAAAAAGCACATCGTTCTTGATGGGGATATCCCGTCAGCCATGAACCCGCCGTCGGGGTGCCCGTTCCAGACGCGGTGTCGCTGGAAGTCTGAAGTACCCGGCGGGCTTTGCGAGAAGGAAGTGCCGCCGGTGCGCACGTTGGCTGGCAACCATCAGATCAAATGCCACCTGAGCGATGAGATCCTCGCCAAGATGGAGCCGGTGATTGAAGTGGGCGTAGCCGCCGAGTGAGCGGACGCGTGGTGCGGGCAGCACGCCTGCACCACCTCAGATTTCTTTTCAGAACATCATTGGCGCTGCGATGCCTGTGACGTAGGCCAGCGTAAACAGCGCAAAGCCTGGGCGTTTTGTCGCCATGATGACCGATAGAAATACCAGGAGCGGAGCAAGGCCGAGACCGCCCATAGTGGCGTAATAGGCAATTGTATGGAATTGCCCGGCTGGCCCCCAAGGGGCGCCTTCCATCGACAGCCCCATCAACAGCACACCCAGCAGACCCCCGATCACAAGCCCCAGAGCAATGGACGTGATGTGGTCCCGCACGGGATGGCGGCGGCGACGCTTGGTTTGCATGACCGCCGCGACACCACCGATCCCCGGCGTGCGAAAGCTCGCCTTTTTGGTCATGGGTGCATTGTTTTGGGCATTCTGAATACGCTCAATGCGGGCTTGAAAATTAGCTGTGGCCAACTGGGCTCTCCCCTAATCGTCTTTAAGTACGACCTATGGGTGAATTTGGGCGCAGTTGTGACAGGAAAAGGGAGGCTTTATGGAGGCTTGTTTAAAACGCTAACTTTCTTGTGAGCTGTCTTCAGCCTGCTCCGGCGCCAGTGATGCGACGGACATAGTTCTGAGTTTCCTTGAAGGGAGGAATGCCACCGTAATTTTTTACGGCCTGCGGGCCTGCGTTGTAGGCGGCCAAGGCAAGCGGCCACGACCGGAATTCTTCGAATTGCTTGCGCAGATAGCGTGCGCCGCCTTCAAGGTTTTGCTTTGGGTCCAGCGGGTTAACCCGCAGCGCGCGTGCAGTACCCGGCATCAACTGTGCAAGACCCAAAGCCCCTTTGTGAGACTTTGCCGTCGGGTTCCAGCCGGATTCCTGCTGCACCAGCCGTAAAAACAGGTTCTCGGGCACATTGTGTCTGCGCGCGGCCTCTTTGGCCATTTCCAAAAAAGCACCGCGGTATTTGCCGTTGTATGCTGGTATGTTTACAAGCCCCGGTGTCACCACCGAAGGTGGTTTGAGGCGAATAGAATTATTGTATTGGCTTGCCGCGCGGGAATCGAGCACTTTGATTTGCGATTTGAAGAGTTTGCTGCGGCTTTTGCTCGACACGGTTTGTGCCTCGACCGCTGTTGTCGCAGCAAGAGTCGCAATCAGTATCATGGCAATCGGCTTTAGCACGAACATCCCCATCCTTCCCCAAGGTCTGACGACCATATCAAGTCTGGCGCATTTTTCCAGCCCCGAGCGCCGCGACACAAAATGCCTGTGCAGTTTGATTTTTACGATGTTTTCACGCCTTCCTGCTCAGTATAGATTGAGACAAATTGGCGGCATCCGGATTCGGGGTGCACTGCAGCAGCGGACAAAAGACGACAAGAGCATAAGGGGGGCATTATGGCCGGCTCGGTGAACAAGGTTATTCTGATTGGCAATCTCGGGCGCGACCCCGAAGTGCGGAGTTTTCAAAACGGCGGTAAGGTGTGCAACTTGCGGATTGCAACATCTGAGACGTGGAAAGACCGCAATACGGGCGAGCGCAAGGAGAAGACAGAGTGGCATTCGGTCGCCATTTTCCAAGAAGGGCTTGTGCGCGTTGCAGAACAGTACCTGCGCAAAGGTTCCAAGGTCTACATCGAAGGGCAACTACAAACTCGCAAATGGCAGGATCAATCCGGCCAGGACCGGTATTCGACAGAAGTCGTCTTGCAAGGTTATGGCGGTACGCTGACCATGCTGGACGGCCGCGACAGCGGGGGTGGCGGTGGCTACGGTGGTGGCGGCGGCGGTGGCCAGATGGGGTATGATGATCGTGGCGGAGACAGCTACAGCGGGGGTGGTGGAAGTACGCCCAGCCCGGCACCGTCGCGCGATCTTGACGACGAAATCCCGTTCTGATGTGCCCGGCTTCGGTGTCGCGCGCCCTTACGCGTCGCGACACTGAAGATGCGCTGGCGCTTTACAGTGAGCTGACGTTCGGGCCTGCGTGCAGTGACCCTGAACACTTCCACCGTGTGTTAGACCATGATGGCACCATGGTGATTGGTGCGTTTGCCGAAAACACATTGGTGTCGATGGTCACGCTTCACCTGCTGCCAAATGTGACATGGGGCGGCAGACCTTATGGCGTTCTGGAAAACGTAGTGACCCGCGCCGACCGCCGAAACCGTGGCTTTGGACGCGCAGCCATGGCCTGCGCCCTGTCCAAGGCGTGGGAAGCCGATGCCTACAAAGTCATGGTCCTGACAGGTCAAAAGCGTGCGGCTTTGGGGTTTTATACAAGCCTTGGTTTTTCACGCGAGGACAAACACGGTCTGGTCATCCGCAAGACATAGCGCCGCCTAGCGCAGGCGCAGCGCATCTTCCAGAACTTGCAGCACATCTTGTGCCGCCACATCCGCGGTCACGAAGGCGCCGCCGATCTCGCGCGCCAGAACAAAGCGCAGCTGTCCCTGCACGACCTTCTTGTCCTGCCCCATCAACGCCAAGAGGCCCGTCGCGTCCGGCAAGTCACCAGAAATGTCGGCAAGGTCGGTCTTCATCCCCATGGTTTTCAGATGAGCCCGCACCCGGCTCGGGCTTTCCTGGGAACACAGACCCATGCGCGCGGACAACTCAAATGCCAGCGCGCAGCCTATCGCCACGCCCTCTCCATGCAAAAGACGGTCAGAATAGCCAGTGGCCGCCTCCAGCGCATGTCCGAAGGTATGGCCGAGGTTCAACAATGCGCGATCGCCCTGCTCTGTCTCGTCGCGCGTGACAATATCGGCCTTCATCTGGACGGATCTGCGTACCGCTTCGACGCGCGCGGGCACGTCTCCTGCAGCGAGCGCTGGTCCCTGCTCTTCCAACCAGTCAAAAAACTCCGCGTCGCCAAGCAGACCGTATTTCACAACCTCGCCATAGCCGGCCAGAAAATCGCGCGGCGTCAGCGTACCCAGAACATCGACATCCGCCAGCACCAGACTGGGTTGGTGAAAGGCTCCGATAAGGTTCTTGCCTTGTGAGGCATTGATACCTGTCTTGCCGCCGACCGAGCTATCGACCTGCGCCAGCAGAGACGTGGGGATTTGAACGAACCGGACCCCGCGGCGCAGAATAGCTGCTGCAAAACCAACAAGGTCACCGATCACACCGCCGCCGAACGCCACAACAAGATCGCCCCGCTCCACTTTCTGATCGAGCAGCCAGCCGACAGTCTGTTCCAGCGGGCCCCATGACTTGGTTGCTTCTCCGGCCGGCAACGTAAGAGCCGACATCTCGATCCCTGCTCCCGCAAGCCCCTTTTCCAAAGCCGAAAGGTGCAAATGGGCTACTGTCGCATCGCTGATAACAGCCACTTTAGGCCGCGTGAGCAGCGGTGCGATCTGTGCGCCGGCTTCTTCGATCAATCCCGTTCCAATCCGCACTTCATAGGCCCGGCCCGGCAGGTCCACACGCACTGTTTTACGCATCTTGCTGCTCCAACACGTCTGGGCGCGCCAACAAGGCCTCTACCACCCTGTGCGCCATTTGTTCGATCGCCACGGGAGGCGCGCAGGGCACATGGACATCCGCGCGCGCATAAGACGGCACACGCTCGGCAAAAATCGCTTCGAGCGTCGATTTGGGGTCGCTGGTACGCAGCAACGGGCGGGTGTCGCGATGCTTCACTCGGCTCCACAACAGCTCGACATCTGCATTCAGCCACACCGATACGCCATTTGCGGAAATGGTTTCGCGGTTGATGGCCGACAGAAATGCCCCACCCCCCGTCGACAGCACGCAAGCGGCCCCGCCAAGAAGCCGGTTGATAACTTCGGTTTCACGCGCGCGGAAAAATGCTTCTCCGTCACGGGCAAAAATTTCGGGAACTGTCATATTTGCCGCTTCCTCGATTTCGTGATCCGAATCAAGGAACGGCACACCCAGCACCTGAGCAAGCGCACGGCCTACCGCGGTCTTGCCGGCCCCCATCATGCCCACCATAACAACCGTCTTTTTCAACACATATTTACGCGTTTGGCCATTATCGGCTGTGGTTTGCTCAATTTCGCTCATAAAGGATTGAATGACGTGATATTGTCGAAAAGGCCATATATAACTTATCAAAAAACGGCAGGCATAAAAGGCAGTGAAATGTTTCGTCTCTTCAAAGTACTGATCTACCTCGCAATCCTGGTGTTCGCAGGGCTGGCAGTTTACGCCTACGTTGGCCCGTTTTTCGGCGTGGACTTCTCCGCCCCTCAAACAGAAACGCGCGTGCCCGTGACGCTGGATGCAAACTAAAACGCTAACATATGTTTTGACGGCATGTGTCTGGCTTGCAGGCTCCGCTGCGGCCGAGCAAGAGCCGTTATCGGTGATCGACTGGGTGAAACGTAATCCGGATCAACCGCCGATGACATCAGCAGTGCTGCCCCCACGTTTTGAACCCCCAGTGTCGCCAGATGCCCGTGTGCCGGAAGTGTCTGTAAAGCCGCTTGGCACAGAAACCGCACGATACATCGGCATTGTGCCCTCCGCAGTGACTGGCCTGCCCGAAACGCTCTGGTCCGGCAGTTCAGCCCCGCGCGTTGCCGAGCAGATGGCGGATTTGCCGAACTTCAGGCTGCCCGCCGCACAGGCGTTGCTTTACACCGTGTTGCTGACCGAAGCGGTCGCACCGGGCCAGGATGCACTGAATGACGATACTCTGACCCTCGCGCGCGTCGCCACGCTGGCCCGCTATGGCGCGCATGACGCGGCTATCGCCTTGCTGGAGCAGGCAGATGTCTCGCGTGATGCGCAGCATTTTGCAGCCTATATGGACCTTGCCCTGCTGACTGGGGAAGAAGACCGCGCCTGCGCGATCCTCTCCGGCAAACCGTTTCTGTCCCCGTCCCTCGCGCATCGGTCCTTTTGCGCCGCACGCGACGGCGACTGGCCAACGGCTGCACTTTTGTTTGATACCGGACATAGTCTGGGAGAGATCAACGGTGCCGAAAGCGCCGCTCTTGAGCGTTTCCTGCATCCTGAAGCTTTTGAATTCAACCCGCCGCTTCAGCGTCCGGACGTCATGACCCCACTTTTGTTCCGGCTTCACGAGGCGATCGGGGAGCCCTTGCCAACGGGTACCCTGCCGCGCAGCTACGCGGTTGCCGATCTGCGCGACCTTGCCGGATGGAAGCCGCAACTTGAGGCGGCAGAGCGTCTTGCGGTTACGGGTGCTTTGTCGGCCAACCGCCTGCTTGGGCTTTACACCGCACGCGACCCGGCAGCTTCGGGCGGCGTGTGGGACCGTGTGATTGCGATACAAAGGTTCGAGACTGCCCTGCGTGCTCGGTCCACGGCCGCTATTGAGGAAAGCCTGCCGACCGCATGGAAAGAGATGCAGAAAGTTGGTTTGGAAATGCTCTTTGCGGATTTGTTCGCCGCGCCGCTGCGCCGTTATGCGCTTTCAGGAGCCGCGGCCGATGTTGCTCTTACGATGGCGCTTTTGTCGTCGGACTACGCGCAGGCCGCCCGCAGCCGCGAGGTATCTCCGCTGCTCGCTGCGCTGGCAGGAGTTTCAGACACAGTGCCTCAGGTACAGGACACGCGGGCGAACGCCCTACTTGCGGGATTTGAGCCGTACAACGCCCGCAGTGACTTGACAGAAATGGCGCGGAGCGGCCGCATGGGAGAGGCTATTTTGCGCGCACTTGTGTTGCTGGACAGCGGTGCGGCAGGAAATCCGGTGGCTTTGACGCAGGCCATCGCCACATTGCGGGCCTTCGGGTTGGAAGACACCGCACGCCGCGCGGCACTTCAGATCATGCTGCTGGACCGCTACAGTTGAGTATCACGGAACACAGCTGGATATCCGCCTTTCTTGAGGCGCAGGCGGCCGAGCTCGGTGCTGCGCGGAACACGCTGCTAGCCTATGGCCGTGACCTCAAAGACTTTCAGGCATGGTTGGCTGCACGTCATACCGCTTTCGAGGAGGTCGATCAGCCCACCGTTGAAGCCTACCTGATTTCCTGCGACGCTGAGGGTCTGTCGCGTGCTACACGCGCACGGCGCCTGTCGGCTATCAAGCAACTCTACCGTTTCGCTTTCGAAGAAGGCTGGCGCACGGACAATCCCGCGCTGCAGATCACCGGTCCGGGACGCGACAAAAAGTTGCCCAAGACCCTGTCGGAAGCAGAGGTAGATGCCTTGCTGCAGGCCGCGCGCACTGTTGGCCGGAAACCGGCTGACAAAGCCCGTAACACCTGCCTGATGGAGCTGCTTTATGCCACCGGTATGCGAGTCACGGAATTGGTCAGCCTGCCAGTTTCCGCAACGCGGGGCGATCCACGGATGCTTTTAATTCTTGGGAAAGGCGGCAAAGAGCGGATGGTGCCGCTGTCTCCGCCTGCCCGCGAAGCCTTGAGCCACTGGCTAAAAATTCGCGACGCCGATCAGGAGGAAAGGAAAAAGCTGTGCGGTGCCACGTCAAAGTTTCTGTTTCCGTCTCGGGGCGCAGCAGGACATCTGACGCGGCACATGTTTTATCTGCTGATAAAGGAGATGGCAGTGGCTGCAGGGATCAGCCCTGAAAAGGTGACACCACATACCCTGCGTCATGCCTTTGCCACGCATTTGCTGGCCAATGGGGCGGATCTTCGGTCTATCCAGACGCTCTTGGGGCACGCGGATGTGGCGACCACCGAAATCTACACACATGTGCTCGAGGCGCGTCTGTCTGAACTGGTGATGACGCATCATCCCTTGGCAAAAGACGGCGGCGAAAAAGACGCATGAGATCGGCCGCCACCGCGGCCCCTGCAACGCACCTGTGCTTGAATTGCGCCACATCCCTTGATTGACACAGCCTGCGCCCCCATAACCAAGGTCATGGACTTAAAAGGTATCTCCTAAAATGGAAACGGCCACCGCAACGCTTGACGCTGCATTCTGGATCACCTCGGGTGTGATCCTCTTTCTTCTGGTTCTTTCAGGTTTCTTTTCGGGGTCTGAAACCGCGCTTACGGCTGCGTCGCGCGGCAAGCTGAGATCGATCGCTGACAAGGGCAACAAAGGTGCGGAACGCGCACTGCAGATCACCGAAGACAATGAACGACTGATTGGCTCTGTGCTGTTGGGCAACAACCTCGTCAACATCTTGGCCGCTTCGCTGGCCACGTCAATTTTCACCCGCGCTTTTGGCGAGAGCGGTGTGGCACTCGCCACGCTCGTCATGACATTGCTCGTGCTTATCTTTGCGGAGGTTTTGCCCAAGACCTATGCGATTACCAACTCGGAGAAGGCGGCAAGCCTCGTGTCAGCGCCAATTTCCGTGGTGGTCACGGTATTTGCTCCCGTTGTAGCGGCTGTACGCCTCTTGGTCCGCGGCGTGTTACGGCTGTTCGGTGTGCAAATCGACCCTGATAGCAACATCCTTGATGTCCACGCCGAGATTGAAGGCGCGCTTGCCATGGGGCATTCCGAAGGCGTGGTCGAGAAAGAGCACCGCGACCGCATTCTCGGTGCGCTGGATCTCAAGGAGCGCGCAGTAGAGGAGATCATGCTGCATCGTTCGGGGATCGAGATGATCAATGCCGACGATAATCCCGAAGATATTCTGGCCCAGTGCCTGCAGTCTAACTACACCCGCCTGCCGGTTTTTCAGGGCGATCCGGAAAACATCATCGGTGTGATTCACGCCAAGGACCTTTTGCGCGCCATGTACAAGATCATCGGCGGACCGGAAGGAGACGCGTCCAAGCTGCGTAGTTTCAAGCTGTCTGATGTGGCCATGAAGCCGTATTTTGTGCCCGAAACCTCTACGCTGGACGAGCAAATGCGCCAGTTTCTGCGCCGGCGCACGCATTTTGCCCTTGTGGTGGATGAATATGGATCGTTGCAGGGATTGATAACACTTGAGGATATCCTCGAAGAGATCGTGGGCGAGATTACGGACGAACATGACCCGGCGGATGAACAGGTCCTGCAAACCACCTCGGATGGCGACTATGTGGTGGAAGGTGCGATGACAATTCGTGACCTGAACCGCGCAACCGACTGGAACTTGCCTGACGAAGAGGCAAACACCGTGGCCGGTCTCGTGATCCACGAAGCGCAAATGATTCCAACCAGCGGGCAGGTGTTTTCATTTCACGGTTTCCGGTTTGAGGTCTGTGCGCGCGACGGCAACCGCATCACCGAGCTTAAGATAAGGCCGTTGGCCTGAGGCGCGAAAGGTACCACCGTGATGTCTGAAAACTTTCTTTATCTGCCGGACACGATGCTGGATGCCATGAAAATTGCGCCTGCAGATGTGGCTGGTGCGATTGAGAATGCGCTGCGCGCCAAGGCTGCGGGCAAGCTGCATACGGCCCCTAAAACCCCGATCTTGCCGGGTCGCGACCGCTATATGATGTCGACCATGGCTGTGGGCGACGACGGCTTTACCGTTATAAAACAAGTCAGCGTTTGCCCCGCAAACCCCACACGCGGACTGCCCGCGATCAACGGGGCCATTATGGTGCTGGATGCCGAAACGGGGCTTTTGCGCGCCGTTGTAGGGGCAAATTGGGTCACCGCGGTGCGCACGGCGGCACTTTCCGCAGTTGCGGCGAAACGCCTTGCGGATCCCGCGTCCAAGACCATCTCTTTTGTGGGCACCGGTGTTCAGGCGCATTCCCATCTGGAGGCTTTTGCCACCCTATTCCCGCTGAAGCAGGTGCGCATGTTGGGTCGCGGTGGGGCCAATATCGAGAAACTGTCGCAAAAAGCACAGGCGATGGGCTTTGAAACAACTGTCTGCGCCGGGCCGCAAGACGTTTTGCAAGGCGCAGATATCGTGGTGACCTCGGTGACTCTCGACTATTCCATCGCGCCTTTTCTGGATGCGCACCTTCTGTCCGACAACGCCTTCGCCGCAATTACCGACCTGTGTATCCCCTGGCTTGCCGAGAGTATGGACGCATTTTCAACCATTTATGTCGACGATCTGCAACAGGAAGCGGAAAGTGCCAAACCCATGCTGCCATACGAGCGGATCGATGGTGATCTGACGTCTCTGGTCTGCGGACCAGACATGCATAAGCCGACGAGTACCCCGTCTGCGTTTGCTTTCCGCGGTATCGCCTTGGGCGACTATGCCGCCGCGGTTCTTGCGCTTCGCCTTGCGGAAGAACGCGGGGCCGGCATCAGGGTGGGCAACTAGGCTCTGAGGCGCTCGCCTTTTGGATCGAATGGCGGCTCATGCAAGATGGTCGCCTTGTGCGGTTTGCCCAATACCATGACATCCACACGATCCCCAGCCTGCGCGCCAGTCACGTATCCCAAGGCCAGGCTCATGCCGACACTATAGCCATATGCACCTGAAGTTACGCGGCCAATGCCTTGTTCACCAATGAAAATCGGCTCGCCACCGGTTGCATCTGCAAGAGAGGCATCCGTGTCTGCCGCATCCAGTGCCAACAGGACCAGGCGTTCACGTGGCGCTTTGGCCAAAGTTTCGGCCACGGCTTCTTTGTTGAGAAAGTTCTTGTCCATCTTGCACAGCCGTTCAAGACCGACCTCTTGTGGCCAGTACTCGGGGCTGTATTCGCGGCTCCATGAGCCATAGCCCTTCTCCACACGCAGGCTCATCAAGGCGCGGCTGCCGACAGGGCCGGCCTGTACATCCTCCGCCGCCTCCAGCAACGCCTGATACAGCCTTGGCTGGTCCTGGGTCGCACAATGCAACTCCCATCCCAGATCACCTGTAAAGCTGACACGCAGCGCAAGGGCCTCAACCCCCGCGATCTCGATCCATTTGGACCGCATGAAGGGGAAATCTTCTGTCGTCAGCGATGCGTTGGTCAAGCGCTGCAACATCTCACGCGATCTGGGGCCTGCAACATTAAACCCGCACATGGTATCGGTTTTGCTTTCAAAGGTTGTGCCTTCGGGCAAGGGAACGGATTTGAAAAAACGTTTGTGATATCGTTCTGCCATGCCGGAGCCGATCACCCAAAAGGTGTCTTCCGCCGTGCGCGTTACGGTGAAATCACCCGCAATCCCGCCTCTTTTTCCGATCAGTGGTGTCAGACACGACCGACCGACAGATTTGGGCATGTTGTTTGCAAAAACCAAGTTCAGCCATGCTTCTGCGTCCGGGCCCGCGCAGCGGTATTTGGCAAAGTTCGAGATATCGATGATCCCCGCATTTTCACGCAGCATCCGACACTCCTTGCCGACCTGTTCCCACCAGTCCTGCCGTGTAAAACCTTCGGTTTTGTCTTCGGAACCTGCCGGATAACCGAAGTAAAGAGGATGCTCCCAGCCATAGTTCAGCCCAAAGACCGCGCCCAGACCGGCCTGAACATCGTAGACCGGTCGGCGGCGCATGGGGCGGCCGGCACTGCGTTCTTCATTCGGGAAATGAATTTTGAAGCGGTGGGCATACTGGTCCCCGACCCGCGCCTTGGTAAAGGCCTTGTCGGCCCAGTCGCCAAAGCGTGCCATGTCCCAAGCGAACATGTCATACCGTGTCTCTCCGGTGACGATCCAATCGGCCGCCAACAACCCCATACCGCCAGACTGTGAAAACCCTGGAATAATACCATTGCAGCAAAAATAGTTCGACAGTTCGGGTGCGGGTCCGAAAAGCACATTACTGTCCGGAGACCAGATCATCGGCCCGTTGATAACCCGCTTGATGCCCGCCTCGCCCACGGCAGGCACCCTGTCGATTGCTCGCATCATGTTTTCTTCGATGCGTTCCAGATCATCAGCGAACAGCTCATGTCCAAAGCCCTGTGGCGTGCCGTCTTCGGCCCAGAGCCGGTAGTCGCGTTCGTAGGCGCCAACCAGCAGGCCTTTGCCTTCCTGCCGCAGGTAGTATTCGCCATCGCGGTCAGCCACAGAGGGCAATCGCCTGTCCATTCTGGCAATCTCGGCGATTGTCTCGGTAACAAAATACTGGTGTTCGGTGGGTTGCAGAGGCAGTTCCAGGCCGGCAAGGGCTGCGACCTCCCGGCCCCAAAGGCCGGCGGCATTCACCACCCATTCTGTGGCGATATCGCCCTTGGCGGTGCGCACGATCCAGGTGCCATCCGGTTGCTGTTCTGTGCCAGTGACGGGACAGAAGCGAATGATCTCGGCCCCGTTTTGGCGCGCGCCTGATGCATAGGCGTTCGTGACACCTGACGGGTCGACATTACCGCCGTCTGGCTCCCACATGATGCAGCGGATACCGTCAAAATCCACCAGAGGATGCAACCTTTCCGCTTCGTCGCGGGTCACCTCGTGAAAGTTCATCCCGTAGAGTTTCGCCTTGGCCGCTTGCAGGCGTAACTGGTGCTCGCGTGCTTCAGTTTGCGCAAGATAGAGCGATCCGGGCTGGAACACGCCACATGACTGTCCGGTTTCAGCTTCCAGACTGTTGTACAGGTTCATTGTGTAGTGCTGGATGCGGCTGATGTTTGTGCTGTCATGCAAACCATGGATGTTTGCCGCCGCATGCCAGGTCGAGCCGGACGTCAACTCGTCACGCTCCAGCAGCACGACATCCGTCCAGCCCATTTTTGTCAGATGGTAAAGGATGGAGCAGCCAATAACGCCGCCTCCGATAACGACGGCCTGGGCATGGGTGCGCATAGGTCTCTCCCTGAGTTTTCTGCGGCCATCCTGACCGGCAACCGACAAGCACGATTGCGCATAGGCGACATTTCTCGTCGCGGGCGTACAATGGGTGCAAATACTGACGGCAACGGACTAAGCAGGTTACCGCCGCAGAATGCACAGCCTGCAGGCTGTAGGTGACAAATATGCAAAATCGCTATTTCATATTCAATGGACCCAATTTTTTCACAATTGTTTGGTAGCGAGCACCAATGGACAAGTATACGCCCTACGACCGCAAGAAACCCAAGCCAGATCCTAAAAGGCGGTGTCACCGCTGTCACGGTTCAGGTCAGGCCCCCTGTGTGAGTTGTGGAGGTCAGGGCCGCGTGGCCAAAAGCAAGGATCGGCTGGGCAAGCCTGTGTTTTCGCGATGCGACGCGTGCTACGGCACACGGGCCAGACGGTGTTCGAGTTGCAGCGGCGAAGGCTTTCTCTGAACCGTCGGACACAATGGGAAACCCGACCCTGATTGCGTCAGATTTGGTCGCTTTCAGTCCAGCCCGTTATCACGATGCACCGCATCATACGCGCAAGCGAACATGCGGAGTATGACATGCAGACAACCACCAGAGTAGCCGTCATCGGCGGAGGCGTCGTGGGGGCTTCGGTTTTGTATCACCTTACGAAACTGGGTTGGTCTGATGTCATGCTGCTGGAGCGGTCGGAGCTGACGTCCGGCTCGACCTGGCATGCGGCGGGCGGGTTTCATACGCTGAATGGCGACACCAATATGGCCGCGCTGCAAGGCTATACGATAAGGCTTTACCGCGAATTGGAAGAGATCACAGGGTTATCCTGCGGGTTGCATCACGTCGGCGGTGTGACGCTGGCAGACAATCAGGACCGTTTCGACATGCTGCTCGCGGAACGTGCCAAGCACCGCTTCATGGGCCTTGATACGGAAATTGTCGGCCCCGAAGAGATCGCAAAAATCGCGCCGATCACCAATCTCGACGGTATTATCGGCGCGCTTTACGATCCGCTGGACGGCCATCTGGACCCGTCCGGCACAACCCATGCCTATGCCAAGGCCGCCCGCATGGGCGGTGCCGTGATTGAAACCCACTGCATGGTGCGCGAGACCAACCAGCGCGCTGATGGAACATGGGATGTGGTCACCGACAAAGGCACAATCCACGCGGAGCATGTGGTCAATGCAGGCGGTCTTTGGGCGCGCGAGGTAGGCGCGATGGCAGGTGTATACTTCCCTCTCCATCCGATGGAGCATCAGTATATCGTCACGGACGACATTGCCGAGATTTATGAACGCGACGCTGAACATCCTCATGTGATGGACCCCGCCGGAGAAAGCTATCTACGCCAGGAAGGGCGTGGGTTGTGCATCGGGTTTTATGAACAGCCCTGCAAACCATGGGCCGTTGACGGCACCCCTTGGAACTTTGGCCATGAACTGTTGCCCGACGATTTTGACAAGATCGAAGCGAGCATCGACTTTGCCTACAAGCGGTTTCCGGTGCTGGCGACTGCCGGTGTCAAATCGGTGATCCACGGCCCCTTCACTTTTGCGCCGGATGGCAATCCACTTGTTGGGCCTGTGCCGGGCATGCGCAATTATTGGTCGGCATGTGGTGTTATGGCAGGGTTCAGCCAAGGTGGTGGCGTGGGCCTGACGCTGGCTCAGTGGATGATTGAAGGCGAGCCGGAACGCGATGTTATGGCGATGGATGTAGCACGTTTCGGCGCGTGGATCACACCCGGATACACGCGCCCCAAGGTCATCGAGAATTATCAAAAGCGGTTTTCCGTCGCCTACCCAAACGAAGAGTTGCCCGCCGCACGCCCGTTCCGCACCACATCGATGTACGATATCTTCAGTGCTCTGGGTGCGGTCTGGGGGCAGCAATACGGGCTTGAGGTGCCCAATTACTTCGCGCAAGGCCAGGAGCCCGGATACGAAACACCATCATTCCGCCGCTCCGATGCATTTGACGCGATCGGGCGCGAAGTCGCGGCCGTGCGCACTGCCGTTGGAATCAACGAGGTGCAGAACTTTGGCAAGTACCGTGTTTCAGGACGGCATGCGCGCGCCTGGCTTGACCGGATCATGGCGGGGCGCATACCTGTGCCGGGCCGGCTCAGCCTGACGCCGATGCTGTCTCACAAAGGTCGCCTGATCGGAGATTTCACGATTTCCTGCCTGTCAGAGACCGAGTTTCAGTTGACTGCGTCTTATGGAGCTCAGGCATTTCACTGGCGTTGGTTTTTGCAAAACATGGAAGAGGGCGTCGAAATCAGCAACATCTCGGACCAGCGTACAGGGTTTCAGATTGCCGGGCCCCACGCGCGCGATGTGCTGCTTGCCAGTGCAGATCAGCCTGTCGATTTGCAGTTCATGGATGTGGTCAAAATGTCTATCGGCATGGTCGATTGTATCGTGCAGCGTGTCAGCTACACCGGCGATCTGGGTTACGAGATTTACTGCGACAGCATGAGCCAGCGCGCCCTTTGGGACGTCTTGTGGCAGGCGGGCCAGCCATACGGTATCACGCCGTTTGGGATGCGCGCGATGATGTCTTTGCGGCTGGACCGCTTTTTCGGCAGTTGGATGGCGGAGTTTTCGCCTGACTATACGGCGTCCGAAACAGGGTTGGATCGCTTCATCAGCTGGAAGAAAGACACCGCTTTCATCGGGCGCGCCGCAGCGGAAGCTGAACGCGCCGCGGGACCGGCAAGAAAGCTGGTGCAGTTCGAGGTAGAGGCACAAGACGCTGATGTGCAGGGCTATGAGCCCATCTGGGTCAATGGCGAGGTTGTTGGATTTTGCACCTCCGGCGGATATGCGCATCATAGCAAGGCCTCACTGGCAATGGGTTTTCTACCGCGCCATTTGCTCAATACGACCGAATCTGTACAGATTGAAATCCTCGGAGAGATGCGCCGCGCCAAAGTCGTGCGCACCCCCACTTTCGATCCGGCCGGTCACAGAATGCGCGGCTGACACTTTCGCTGCGCACATCAATGGCATACGAAAGGGCATGACATCTTTGCCTGAAAGCGAACTGCCTGTTATCGTGCTTGCCGCGGGACAATCCGCGCGCATGCGCGGACGTGACAAGCTGCTGGAGGATGTTGCCGGAGAGCCGCTTTTGCGCAGACAAGTCCGGCATGCCTGTGCGGCCACGACGGGGCCGGTGATTGTGGCTTTGCCCAGTCCGCCGCATGACCGTTACAAAGCGCTTGAAGGCTGCAATTTCATATCGATCGAAGTTCCTGATGCCGCGACCGGGATGAGTGCGAGTCTGAAGCGCGGGATAAATGCACTACCGCGCGCGGCCCCAGCGGCCATGATCTTGCCGGCGGATTTACCCGACCTTGACGCTCGTGACATGGTGAAGGTGCTTGGCGCGGTTGCGCTTGAGAGCGACGCCGAGGTTTGGCGCGGAGCAACCGAAACAGGGCTGCCGGGGCATCCGCTGGTGATACGAGCCTGCGTCTTTGACGCATTCCAGCGCCTGCGGGGGGATCAGGGCGGCGCAGAAGTGCTAAAGGCGCTGCGCGATAAAACGGTTTTGGTGTCCCTGCCCGGTGATCGCGCGCGCCGAGACCTGGATACGCCGGAAGACTGGGCCGAGTGGCGGGCCGGACGTGCATCGTGACACGGACATTAAAACGGGGAGCAAAGCTCCCCGTTTTGGTGTCTACGCATCAAGGCGACGCGTAGGGCTGCATATGTCGTTATCAGTATTCGGATTTGGGGTTTACCCTCTTGTCAAAAGCCGGGCCTCATATCGCTTGAGAGACCGGCGCGCGGCCTGATACCCTTCAAGGCCCGCATCTGTTTTCAATTCTGGGAAAAGTTCTTGTATCTCAAGCCGTTGTGCATTGCCGATGCCTTGCAGGCTGTAGTCACCCGGTTGAAAACTTTCCGTCCATGAACCATTGGACAGAATGACTTCGTGCTGTTCAAACATCACGTGGATATAAGTTGTCCAGCGCGGAGACATGATATCGACGCCTTCCAGCGCCGTCAGATGTTTGGCTGCCACCAGCACCTCACTTTCTTCGAAGTAAAGCGCGGTTTTATCATTGGCAACAAGCATGCGGTGATTTGGGCTTACCCACATGTCCCGTTCCGGCAGTCCCGCGCCCAAGGCACCCTTGGCGATCCGCACAGGTTTCAGATGTGGGTTTGCCTCCAATTCAGCGCCTTGCATCCCGCGCGCGCCAGCCCAGCAAATCTCTTGAATGCCGTTGTCGCGGGTAATCACGTGATCCCCGGGCTTGAGCTCTTCGACAGGGCGCTCGCCTTCGGGTGTCGCGATCAATGTACCCGGAGTAAAGCAGATCGGAATGATGTTTTCGATCTCGGTGAATTCTAGCGTGCCGGTTTCGTTGCCGTCTTCATCAAAATAGGTGACAAAGCCATCCTCGCGATCGTCGGATGTATATGTGATCGTGGCGCTGCCGCCATTTGCGCTGCCGCGCAGATCAAGCGTGTCAAAGTCATCCCCGCCGTCGCCGCCATCTACCGTGTCACCAGCACTTACATTGGCGATCGTATCGCGATCATCGCCGCCGAAGATTTCATCGTCGCCATCGAACACGCCATCGTTGGCGCCGCCAAACAAGGTGTCATTGCCGTTACCCCCTTGCAGGGTATCATCGCCGTCCCCGCCGGACAGCACATCATTGCCTGCTCCACCCGAGACCGTGTCATCTCCATCCCCGCCCGAGACTTCATCGTTCCCGTCATCGCCGCTCAGATCATCGTCACCGCGACCGCCCAGCAACGTGTCATCACCGTCGCCGCCGGACAGGGTGTCGTCCCCATCTTCGCCCGACAGCGTGTCATCACCAGCTTCACCAAACAGCTCGTCGCCACCATCGCCGCCAAAGACATTGTCGTTCGCCAGACCGGCCAGCACGGTGTCATCGCCGTCACCTGCCAGAACAATGTCATCGTTGGGCGCCTGACCGGGCAGAATCGCATCTTCGTTGTCTATCCTGTCGCCGTCAGGGTCTCCGGTGTAGTTAATGTCGATCAGATCATCGCCATCTGTGCCAGACACAATACCGTCGCGCCCACCGTTCGTGATGATGTCTTCATTGTAGACTGCAACCGATTCAACCGTCCCGGTGAAGAACTTGGAATTTGCATTCTCGTTCACCTCGCGTACGCCAATGGTAAAGTTTTCACCATCGTCATCATCGGTTGCAAAGCTGAGGCCCGTTGTTGCGAATTCCAGCGCTTCGCTTTGTCCTGTCGTCAGGTTGTTGACAATCAGTGTGCCACCCGCGTCCTTGTCAAAGGCATATGTGACCTCCACACGGTCGCCTTCGTCAAAAAGCCCGCGAGAGGTTTCCAATGAAAGCGACGCGTCGCCGGATAAGTGCGTGGCTTCGATCCTGCCATCGCCCGTCACACCCAGCGCGAAGTAACCGTCCTTGGACTTATCATTGAATTCGCCGCGATTGATCAGGATGTCAGCGGCGCGATGCCGCTGATCGCCCTGAACAAAAACGATCCGGACTGTTGCTTCATCTATGTCGAAGGGGGTGTCATCGCCGTTGGTCGTGAAATAGTCTTTGCGGCCATCTAGGAATAGCTTGCCGTCAGATATCCGGGCGTCATCGAAAAGGCGGCCGTTTTGTGCGATACCGTCTGCCAGTCCGGTATCGTCAGTTTCTGCACCTGTCAGGAAATTCCAAAATCCAATAAGCGCATTTGCGTTTGGATCGTCACCGCTACCAGACATTACCATTCCTTACACGTGCGCGTTCCAACCGAAGTCCAACAGCGCACAAAACTCAAAACTAAACCGTCAGCCAACTCAGGGCATCAGATGGCCAAACACACGACCGCTAACAGGATTAAACGCATTGCCGGGCCGGAGAAAGCGAAACATGGCAAAAAAGCAGCAAGAATGGGGCACCCGGTGGGTCTAAGTGGGCAAGTTCCACAACAGGATCTGCCAAGGAAGTGAGACAGCGGCACCCATTCTATCAATGCGACTAAACTTAAAAAATAATATAATTATCAATATATTGAGCTAATTCTACCAAAGCATAGACACGATCCGCGCCGGACAAATCTGCGAGGTTTCAAAGACTTGGTTTTTGGGTTTCGGCACGCTTTTTTCCCACAACTTCGCGTGTCCGCTTTCGCCGCAATGCATGATTATCTGCGCAACAGTAAAACGAGCTAGGCGCGAACTGGTTATGATACTGGAACAATCAACCTTCGCGTCCGTCGAATCGGCGCTTCTGCCGCAGCTTTGTGCGCGGTTATTCTGGGTGCGGTTGCCGGTGGTACCCAAGGCCGGACTCGAACCGGCACGCCCGAAGGCGGGGGATTTTGAATCCCCTGCGTCTACCATTCCGCCACTTGGGCAACGATAGCGGCTTACCGCGCGGCAGCGTCAGCGGCAAGAGGGTTTTCGCATTTTTCGTATCAGCGCGCTTGACCTGTCAGCCTTCGCATGGTCTTCCGTGCATCACAAATCAGAGGCACGGGCAGATGCTCAGAAAACTGTACGACTGGATGCTTGGCATGGCCAATCACCCGCATGCGCTGTGGGTTCTGGCCTTTGTGAGTTTCATCGAAAGTTCCGTCTTTCCAATCCCGCCCGATGTATTGATGATCCCGATGATCCTGGCGCGCCCGTCACGCGCGTGGCTTATTGCGACAGTGGCTCTTGTTGCTTCTGTTCTGGGTGGCATGCTTGGCTACGCGATAGGAGCTTTCGCTTTTGAAACCATCGGTCAGCCTGTTCTGGAAAGCCTTGGAAAAGGCGATGCCATGGAAGCCTTTAACACAAGGTTTAACGATTTCGGATTCTGGGCTGTGCTTACTGCTGGTGTCACCCCTTTCCCCTACAAGGTCATCACAATCATGTCTGGTTGGACAAGCATGCCCCTGATGACATTTGTGCTGACGTCCATTCTCGCGCGTGGTCTGCGGTTCTATCTGGTGGCCCTGCTCCTCTGGAAGTACGGTGCACCCATTCGTGACTTTATCGAACGCAGGCTGGGCCTTATGTTCGTTTTGTTCGTAATACTTCTCTTTGGTGGCTTTGCGGTTTTGAAACTCCTATGACAGCACGACAGGTAGTGTTCCTTGCAACCATGGGTTCAGCATTGTTGATGGCGGGGGCCTTCGCCTTTCAACACATCGGCGGCATGGCACCTTGCAAGATGTGCATCTGGCAGCGGTATCCCCATGTTGTAGCCATTGCGCTGGGTGTGTTGGCCCTGTGGGTCAATCAAATGCGGCTTGCACTCTTGGGCGCGCTGGCAGCCGCCACTACCTCCGCAATCGGGTTCTATCACGTGGGGGTGGAACAGGCGTGGTGGGAAGGACCATCGACCTGCAGCTCTGGCGCAATCGACAATCTCAGCCCGGATGCCCTGCTTGACCAGATTTTGTCGGCCCCGCTTGTACGCTGCGACGACATCCCGTGGGAGATGTTCGGCATCAGCATGGCCGGTTGGAACGCTCTTGTGTCGCTGGCACTTGCCGGGCTTTGGGTGATAGCGTACCGGCGCGCCTAACCGGTCTTGCGCGTCGCAAGCAGCAGGCTTGTCTCGCTTGCGGTAACACCTTCCAGACGACGGATGCGAAACAGCACCGCGTCGAATTGTTCCAGGGTTTCGGTACCTATGTCGACGATCACATCCCAGCGTCCGTTGGTTGAGTAGATCTGCCGGGCTTCTGGCATCGCACCCAGTTGCCGGATGATCCGGTCCGTTCCGCGGCCTTCGATCGCAATCATCATCAGGCCGCGCACAGGATCGCGGGCCAGCTCACTTTTCAGGACCACGGAAAACCCCGCGATCTCTCCGCTGTCGATCAGTTTTGCCAGGCGAGTGCGTACCGTGGCGCGTGACCACCCCAAAAGAGAGGCCAGTTGCGCCAGCGATGCGCGTGCATCATGACGCAGCGCACCTATCAGCTTGATGTCCATTTCGTCCATTATAGATGCTCATATTGAGTAATTAACCATCATTATGCGCAAAATGATACCTTGTAAAGTGACCGCATTGATCGATATCTCGGTCGCAACACGGAAAGTAGAGAGTCCTATGACCCATAAAATCTGTATCCTGATCGGTGCGCCTGTAGATAGCGGAAAACAGCGGCGCGGTTGTTTGATGGGTCCGGATGCTTATCGCACAGCAGACCTTGCCAAGGCTTTGCAGGCATTGGGGCACCAGGTCGAAGACCGCGGCAACGTCTCGCCTCTGTCTTTTGAAGCCAGTCCCCATCCTAAGCTGCATGCGCTTGAAGAAACCATCGCCTGGACCTCTGCGCTGGCCTCGGCGGCCGAGGATGGTTTGCAAGACGGCATGCCGATATTCATGGGGGGCGATCATGCTCTGTCGTTGGGCACCGTGTTGGGGGCCATGCGCCACGCAGAGCGTGCGGGCCGACCCCTTTTCGTGCTATGGCTGGATGCACACAGCGATTTTCATACGCCCGACACCACCGACAGCGGCAACTTGCATGGAACACCCTTGGGATATGTCACGGGGCGTGCGGGGTTCGACGGCTTTCCCCGGATTAACACTGCCCTGCCCGAGGATAATATCGCCATCATCGGGTTACGCTCGGTGGATGAGGCAGAGCGCGCGGCATTGCAGAACACCACAATCCAGCGTGTAGACATGCGCGAAATTGACGAAACCGGCATCGCAAAACCCCTGTCCTCTTTTCTGGAACGCGTAGCTGCGGCGCAGGGGATGTTGCACGTGTCCCTTGATGTGGACTTTCTCGACCCGTCTGTTGCGCCCGCGGTTGGCACAACGGTTCCCGGTGGGGCGACGGTGCGCGAAGGCCATCTGGTGATGGAGATGCTGCACGACAGCGGATTGATGACGTCACTGGATCTGGTCGAACTGAACCCTTTTCTTGATGAACGCGGCCGGACGGCGCAGGTGATGGTTGACCTTGCCGCCTCGGCCATGGGTCGCCGTGTGTTTGACCGCCCGACCCGCGCTTATTGACAGGAGAGACCGATGACTGACCTGACCCCCTCGGACAAGGCATTAGTACCGTTCGTTTCGGTAGACCACATGATGCAGCTTATCCATCACATCGGCATCGAGCCCATGTTGCAAGGCCTTGCGGAATACATAGAAACAGATTTCAAACGCTGGCAGCTCTTTGACAAAACGCCGCGCATTGCCAGTCACTCCAAAGAGGGTGTGATCGAGTTGATGCCTACGTCGGACGGCGAAGTCTACGGCTTTAAATATGTGAACGGGCACC
The DNA here is from genome assembly GCA_947501635.1 of uncultured Roseobacter sp. GTDB lineage: Bacteria > Pseudomonadota > Alphaproteobacteria > Rhodobacterales > Rhodobacteraceae > Roseobacter. The sequence continues at coordinate 254,577 of CANMWT010000005.1, read as the reverse complement.
CAAAAAACACGGCTGAAGGGCTGCAGACTGTCACCGCTTTCGGGCTTTTGGCGGATGTAAGCAGCGGCTACCCTGTCTTGCTGTCAGAGATGACAATGCTGACGGCCATGCGCACAGCAGCAACTTCTGCTCTGGTCGCGCGGGTTCTCGCCCCCAAGGGGGCCGCGACCATGGCGATGATCGGCAACGGGGCACAATCGGAGTTCCAGACCCTCGCGATGAAGGCTGTCTGCGGCATCACCGAGGTCAGGCTTTATGACACCGACCCTGCGGCGACGCGAAAATGCGCAGCGAACCTTCAGGGCCAGGGCATGAATGTGGTCTCCTGCTCCAGCGCGGAGGAGGCGATTTTGGGCGCGCAGATTATCACGACCTGCACAGCGGACAAGCAGTACGCGACGATCCTGACGGATAATATGGTCGGTGCGGGCGTGCATATCAACGCAATCGGAGGTGATTGTCCGGGCAAGACCGAACTGGCGCCGGCTATCCTGAACCGTGCGGATATCTTCGTGGAATACCCCGATCAGACCCGCATCGAGGGTGAGATTCAGCAGCTTGCACCCGACCATCCGGTGACTGAAATCTGGGAGGTCATGACGGGCAAGGCGCAGGGGCGTACCTCTGACAAGCAGATTACGCTGTTTGATTCCGTAGGGTTTGCCATCGAAGACTTCAGCGCGTTGCGATTTGTACGGGACCGGATTGCGGGAACCGGGTTCTATCATCCACTGGACCTGTTGGCCGATCCGGATGATCCGCGCGATTTGTTCGGGATGCTGCAGCGCGCTCGGTCCTAGCACAGGCCTGCGTGCGAAACCATAAACGGACGCGGTTGGGCAAATACCTCCCCGCTGTGGTGTCAGATGACCTCTTTGGTCACATCATAACCATAGATCCAGTTGAACTGCCCCATCATCCTGCCCGGAGCCAATGTGCTGCCAAGGGACAAGGCCAAATGGGCCGCGCGGCGTAGCGGACCGGGGTGCAAGTGGTACTTCCATGCATTGCCAGATGCCGCGGCAACCACTTTGGCGGCGCGTGGCTTGCGCAGTCTCTCATAGTGTTCGAGTTCACGCCCGGACTTGACCACCCGCGCAAGCATCCAAGCGTCTTCCAACGCCAGATTGGCCCCTTGTGCCAGAAATGGCAGCGTCGGATGCGCCGCGTCTCCCAAGAGGACGGCCCCTTGTCTGACCCACTTCTCTGCCACAGGATGGCGGAACAATCCCCACAGGTTTGCCCTTTCAACCTGTCGCAGCACCTGCGCTACCGGGCCTCCGAAATCACTGAACGCCGCGCGCAGGTTGTTGGGATCATCCTCGATATGCCATCCCTCTTCCGCCCATTGATCGCGCTCTTGCACGGCGACGATGTTGGTCAGTGATCCATCTCGGAGCGGATAGCTGACAATATGCCGTCCCGGACCCATCGTTACCGTCGCCTGTGGTGCCGGGTTTGACGCGGGCACAAGAGCGCGCCATGCCACCTGACCTGTAAAAGTTGCATCGCTGTGCCCTGTAATCGCCGCGCGCCCGACAGAATGCAGCCCGTCGGCGCACACGACAAGCTCAGCGCGTGCCTCCCCGCCATCGGCAAATTTTACCACACTCAGGGCAGCGGGCGTGACCGTGACCGCGCGGCGGCCCAATTCGATAGACACATTCGCTTGTTTGGCAGCGCGCAGCAAAAGGGCCACGACATCGGCGCGGTGCACAAAAAGATATCGCTGATCTTTCAGGCGCGCCAGATCAAGCCGTGCGACAGGATCGCCCGCGCGGTAGTCTTCCAGCAAGACGGCTTGTGCCTGCACCGCGCCGGAACGGTCGAGCGCCTGCTCAAGCCCCAACGCCCGCAAGACTGCCAGACCATTCGGGCTGACCTGAATGCCGGCACCAACTTCGCTGATGCCGGGTGTCTGCTCGACCAGCGTGACCGCGACACCCGCCTGCGCAAGTGCGGATGCTGCCGCCAAGCCGCCAATGCCGCCGCCAATAACCAGCGCGTTCTTGATCATACTGCCCCCTCAAAAGGAAAAAGCGCCAAAGCTGCTGCCCGGCGCCCTTTCCAGATACCAAATCTCGCGCAGTTCAGTCGTCTCGGTGCACTTTTTCACGGCGCTCGTGGCGTTCTTGCGCCTCAAGGCTCATTGTTGCGATCGGACGCGCATCCAGACGCTTCAGCGAGATCGGTTCACCCGTTACCGAGCAATAGCCGAATTCACCTTCGTCGATACGGCGCAACGCGCTGTCGATTTTGCTGACCAGCTTGCGCTGACGGTCCCGTGTGCGCAACTCAAGCGCACGGTCCGTCTCTTCCGACGCACGGTCGGCCACATCGGGTATATTGCGCGTGCCGTCCTGCAATCCCTCAATGGTGTCCTTGCTGTCCGCCAGCAGATCCGAACGCCAGTTCAAAAGCTTACGTCGGAAATACTCCAACTGCATTTCATTCATGAACGGCTCATCCTCAGCCGGACGGTAATCATCCGGCAGAAACAGTTCTTGTTTCATTTGCTTCCCCTCAACACGGCTTACGTCATTCATACGTATCTTGTCCCTTGGCCAAGCTGCCCCTGCGCCTGCATCTAACGGAAGGTCTTTGAATTGTCACTACACAATCGGGAAGTTTTCTGTCTAAAAGGACCACGAAAAAAACACTGCAAAGGGTTGACTCTCACATGAAATTCCAAGGCACGGACGACTACGTCGCCACAGATGACCTGACCATTGCCGTCAACGCAGCCGTCACGCTCGAGCGCCCGCTTTTAGTCAAGGGCGAGCCCGGCACCGGCAAGACGGAACTGGCACGTCAAGTCAGCCGGTCATTGGGCCTTGAGATGATTGAGTGGAACGTGAAATCCACCACGCGAGCGCAACAGGGGTTGTATGAATATGACGCCGTCAGCCGCCTGCGCGACAGTCAGCTGGGCGAAGAACGCGTCCACGACGTCAAGAATTACATTCGTAAGGGCAAGCTATGGCAGGCCTTCGAAGCGGGACAAAAGGTGGTTCTGCTGATTGATGAGATTGACAAGGCCGATATCGAGTTTCCGAACGATTTGCTGCAGGAACTCGATAAGATGGAGTTCTTCGTTTATGAAACCGGTGAGACGATCCGCGCAACGCACCGTCCTATCGTGATCATTACATCCAACAACGAAAAGGAACTGCCCGACGCCTTTCTGCGACGCTGCTTTTTCCACTACATTCGCTTTCCCGACGTCGACACGCTGCGCAAGATCGTGGAAGTGCATCACCCGGGAATCAAGGAAACGCTTTTGACCACGGCGCTGACCCAGTTTTATGAAATCCGCGATCAGGCTGGACTTAAGAAAAAGCCTTCAACCTCAGAAGTTCTGGACTGGTTGAAACTGCTGCTGGCCGAAGACATGACGGCCGAAGATCTCAGAACATCAGGTGCAAACAGCCTGCCCAAACTGCATGGCGCGCTGCTGAAAAACGAACAGGACGTGCATCTTTTCGAACGGTTGGCCTTTTTAGCGCGCAGCGGTCGATAGTTTAGCTGGAAATCGCCACATTTTCTTCCTAAGCTGTGGATAACTCGGGGCATAAGACCTCGGGACCAGAGCATATTGAGACGGGCAGAATTCATGGCAGCGGCAGGATCAGTGATCGTGCGCCCTTTGCGGGCTTCAGACAAAGACCAGTGGGCGAGGATGTGGAAGGCCTACCTTGCCTTTTATGAAACCACGCGACCACCGGAACTATACGACCTCTACTTCCAGAGGCTGCTGGGGGATGATCCGCAGGACTACAACGGACTGATTGCGGAAATCGACGGGGCGCCCGTCGGGTTGACGCACTATCTTTTCCACCGCCACGGCTGGTCGGTCGAAAATACATGTTACCTGCAGGACCTTTATGCAGACCCCCAAGTACGCGGCAAAGGCGTGGGGCGCGCGTTGATCGAAGCGGTGTATGATGCGGCGGATGCAGCAGGTGCGCCCAGCGTCTACTGGCTGACGCAGGATTTCAACGAAACCGCACGCAGGCTCTACGACCGCATCGGCATCCAGACACCCTTTATCAAATATAACCGCCGATGAAGCGCCGTGTTGCCTTCGTTCTGCTCATGGCGCTGAGTGCCTGCGCGCCTGTATCGCAAGGTGACGTGCCCTCGCGCACAGCCATTGCCGAGACAACCCTGCCTCCGATGAAATCATTCGCGGCCCGCGCACCGCAAAACTACCGCACGCCGAACAACCACCTTGCCGAGGATTTTATCGAGCTGTTGTTCGAGATGGAAAGCGGGCGGCAACTTCCGGTGCTGACACGCTTTGAAGGACCAATCACCTTGCGGTTGACGGGGCGACCGGCCCCGACCTTGAATGTGGATTTACGAGGGCTGCTCAATCGTTTGCGCACAGAAGCAGGGATCACAATAACACCCACTCAGGACAAAAACGCCAGCATCACAATCGATTCCGTTTCGCGTTCCGCGATACAGCGTGTCCTGCCACAAGCGGCCTGTTTCGTGGCACCTAACGTGTCATCGCTGTCCGAATTCAGATCCGCGCGCCGCACTCCTAAAACGAACTGGGCCGGGCTAAAAACGCGCAGCAAACTCGCGATTATCCTGCCCAATGACGCGAGCCCACAAGAAGTCCGCGACTGCCTGCATGAAGAACTGGCGCAAGCACTGGGCCCGCTCAATGATCTCTACCGTTTGCCCAATTCGGTCTTCAACGATGACAATGTGCACACGGTGCTGACAAATTTCGACATGCTTGTTCTGCGCGCCACATATGCACCTGAACTTGCATCCGGGATGTCGCGCGAAATGGTAGCGGCTCGCCTGCCCGCAGTTCTGGCGCGCATCAATCCCCGTGGCAAAGCCCCCGGCCCCGCGCGCAACACGTATACGCCGCAAGCCTTTATTTCAGCTATCCAAACTGCGCTGGGACCCGGCGCAAGCTACGCCAGCCGGCGCACAGCCGCCGACGAGGCGCTGCGTATCGCGACACGCAGCGGCTGGACCGACAACCGGCGCGGATTTGCGCATTACGCAAGAGGACGCGTGTTGCAAGCCACCAACAGCGCTGCAGCACAGCAGGAATTCCGCACCGCGGACAGGTTCTACGCCCGTTCTGCACAAACACGCCTGCACCGCGCATTTGTTGCAACCCAACTCGGGGCCTACGCGCTTTCCATCGGCGAGACCACGAAGGCCCGCAACATCGTCACACCGCATATCGAACGCGCCCGCATTGCCCAAAATGCAGCCTTGCTTGCAACGCTGCAATTGCTGCGTGCCGAAACACTCAGCGCCGAGGGCCGGTTCACACAAGCCAATGCTCTGCGGCTGGACAGTCTGGGATGGGCACGCTACGGGTTCGGTGCCGATTGGGCGGTCGAGACAAAGGTCAAGGAAATCTCTGCACTGGCAGAACGCACTCCCCCTGTCTGATACGCGCCACAGCACTAGGTTAGCGTAAGTTTTCGATAAAAGAGGTCAAATGTTAATCCTTATCAGCGCCCTGTCGGGTGCAGCCATCGGCGGCATGACCGCCTACAAACGCAAGGGCAACAAGCTCGACGTCGCTCAATACGCAGCAGGCTACGCCATGGCGTTCACAGTTGTCAGCATGATCCTCGCCGTGATCCTGGACAGGACGCTCATCTAGACGAGGTATATCATGTTCCTGCCCTTCTTTGACGCGCTCCGATCCCATCGGGTCCCAGTTTCACTGCGAGAGTTCCTGTCCTTTCTCGAAGCCATGCGCGCAGGACTTGCAACCTACGATGTTGAGGCATTCTACTATCTGGCGCGCCTGACGCTGGTCAAGGACGAGCGTAACATCGACAAGTTCGACCGCGCCTTCGCGGCCAGCTTTTCAGGGTTGGAAAACATCACGGCCGACCAGGTTCTTGACGCGGTGGATATCCCGCAGGACTGGCTTGAGAAAATGGCTGAAAAACACCTTTCCGCGGAAGAAAAGGCCGAGATCGACGCTTTGGGCGGTTTCGACAAACTCATGGAAACACTCAAAAAACGCCTCGAAGAACAAAAAGGCCGGCATCAGGGCGGCAACAAATGGGTTGGCACGGCAGGCACGTCGCCCTTCGGCGCCTACGGCTACAACCCCGAAGGGGTCCGCATCGGGCAAGACCGCTCGCGTCACCAGCGCGCCGTCAAGGTCTGGGACAAACGCGATTTCAAAAACCTCGACGATAGCGTCGAAATCGGCACCCGAAACATCAAGGTAGCGCTCAAACGCCTGCGCCGCTGGGCCCGTGACAGCGCCCAGGAAGAACTCGACCTGAACGGTACAATCCGCGCCACAGCCGAGCATGGATACCTTGATGTCAAGACCCGACCCGAACGCCGCAACGCTGTGAAGGTGCTGTTGTTTCTGGACGTGGGCGGGTCAATGGACCCGCATGTAAAAGTTGTCCAAGAGCTCTTTTCCGCAGCCCGGGCCGAGTTCAAACATATGGAATACTACTACTTCCACAATTGCCTTTACGAAGGCGTATGGCGCGACAACAGGCGACGCTGGGATGCGCAAACACCTACCCATGATGTGCTCAATACCTTTGGGTCCGACTATAAATGCATCTTTGTGGGCGATGCCTCCATGTCGCCCTACGAAGTGGCCTATCCCGGCGGCGCCTCGGAACACTGGAACGCCGAGAGCGGTGCCACATGGCTTGCACGGGTGCGCACCCAATGGCCAGGACTTTTGTGGATCAATCCCGTTCCCGAACGCTATTGGGGCTACACCCAGTCGATCGCCATGATACAAGAGGTGATCGGCCCGGACGCCATGGTGCCCATGACGCTCGAAGGCATCGGACGCGGGATGCGCCTGCTCAGCCGCTGAAACGCCACCCTGCCCGCTTCTTTGGTCCTCAAATATCCCCGCCGGAGGCTCCCACCGCTTGCCCCGGCCCCTGCCCCAACCCATATAAACCGCATGATAAAACTTACGCCCATCCTGCTCGCGCTCATGTACGGCATCGTTATGTACCGCTTTTCCGCCTGGCGCACAGCCAAAATGCTGGACGAACAATCGACCGAGCTTGCCGATCCCATGCTCAAAGTGATGAGCGACCGCATGGCCGCTGCGCTGGAAGTGGACCGTATCCGCGTCAACATCTACGAAATCGAACCCGTGAACGGCCTTGCCGCCCCAGATGGGCGTATTTTCATAACGCGCGGCTTTTACAATAAATTCCGTGCTGGCGAGGTGTCGGCTGATGAGATGGCAAGCGTCATCGCTCACGAGCTGGGCCATGTGGCACTGGGGCACTCACGGCGCCGGATGATCGATTTTTCAGGCCAGAATGCGCTGCGCACCGCGCTGGCGATGGTCATCGGCCGCTTTATCCCCGGCGTGGGTCCCTTCATTGCAGGCGCGCTGACGTCGCTGGTTGCCGCACGTTTGTCCCGCAACGACGAATATGAGGCGGACGCCTATGCGGCCGCTTTGCTGACCAAGGCCGGCATCGGCGTCTCCCCGCAGATCAGCATGTTCCGAAAACTTGAAAAGCTGACAGCCTCGGCCGGAGGGGCAGCCCCAGCGTGGCTGCTCAGTCACCCAAAGACCGCCGAACGCATCAAAGCGCTCGAAAAGCTGCAACTCAAATGGGAACAACCACCGCAAAGCTAAGATTGGGAGTGCACCAAAGCCTTGGCAAGGCGCGGTAGCCGCGCTTTTTTCAGCAAGGCACGCATCTCCCAGGCTGTGCCCGACAACTGCCTTGCCTGCGCCAAAACCCGAGCACCCACCACTTCCACACTCTGCGGCTTCGCCAGCCACTGCGCATACAGAAAACCGTCAGGATCAATGCGGCTGATCCCTTCTTCTGCAAGCGTCCCTTTGGGAAAATCTTTCGCATTCAACGTCATGATCGCATCTGCCGAGGACCCCACGGCAGTGGCCAGAACATGGATATCATTCACATCCGGCAACCATAGTCGATCAGCAAGCCCCTTGGCCACTTCGACTTTTGCCTGCGGAAAAGCAGCCTGCACCAAAGCGATTTCGGCCCGCGCCTGTGGTTCACCGTCAGTGCCCAGCTTGCGCGCTGCCCGCGCCCATTCTTCCAGTATCCTCTCCGACCACACCGGCACGAAAGCCCCCGTTGCAGCAACCCCCAGAACCATTTCGCGCATCACTGTCGGATAGAGCACGCAGGCGTCAATGACGACACGCATCTGTGTCACAACTGAAAGAAGACCGACTTGAGATAGCCGCTCTCGGCCAGCTGCGGCAATTGCGGATGGTCCGGTCCGGCAAAGCCGGTATAGATCAACGCAGCCTGCCTTCCGCTGCGCCCGATGCCGCGCACGCACGCGCCCCGAAAGGCCGCCAGATCCGCCGCATGCGAGCACGAACAAAGCCCCAACACACCTCCGTCCGCCACCAGGGGCGCAGCGAGACGCGCAATCCGCTCATAGGCACGCAGACCGGCCTCCAAGGCCGGTTTGGCCGGCGCAAAAGCAGGCGGGTCACACACGACAATATCAAAGCGCTCGCCCGCCTCGCCCAACTGGGTCAAAACGTCAAAGGCATCTCCCCGGCGTGTTTCAAACCGCTCGGCAACTCCCATGGCGCGCGCGCCGCGAATGGCAAGATCAAGCGCCGGTTGCGATGCATCAACCGCAAGTGCAGAAGCCCCCCCTTGCGCCAAAGCGGCCAGCGAAAAACCACCCACATGGCTGAACACATCAAGCACCCGCGCCCCGCGTGCCAGCGATGCAGCAAAGGCGTGATTGGGCTGTTGATCAAAAAACAGTCCCGTTTTCTGCCCGCCGGTCAGGTCCGCCATATAGGTCGCACCATTCATCGGCACAGGCAGCGGTGCCTCAGGCATGCTTCCGGCCAATACGTGACTTTGTGTATCAAGACCTTCCAGAGACCGCGTCCGCCCGCTTGCATTCTTGTAGACGCCTTGCGCACCTGTGACGTTGACCAAAGCTTCCACCAAGGGTGCGACCAAAACATCTGCCCATGCCGCATTGGGCTGAACCACGAAATAATCTCCAAAGCGGTCGATGACTACGCCGGGCAAACCGTCTGCTTCTGCATGCACAAGACGATAAAAGGGCTCACGAAACATGCGTGTCCGCGCTGCAAACGCACGCGTCAATCGCGCCTCGAACCAAGAGCGGTCAATCTGTGCTTCCGGATCACGATCGAGCATACGGCAGAATATTTTTGACTTGGGATTCACCGCCACAAGCCCCAACGTCTTTTGCGCCCCGTCCTGCAAGACCGCGACCGTGCCCGGACGCAATGATCGTGTCCGCCGGTCTGTGACTACTTCATCCGCGTAAACCCAAGGAAAGCCATGGCGTATTGCACGTGCATTGGCTTTGGGTTTCAGCCGTACAATGGCATGTTTTGCATCTTGCGGGGCGGGATCGGAAAAGGGCGCTGTCATAGCGCCCCTTTATCTTGAATTGATGCTGTCTGAAAGCTCAGAAAGTGCTGTTGAGGAACTGAACCAAACCCAGTTGTGGGTTTTCAAATCCTTCAGGCTGGCGCAACTCGTCCTGTATCACGCGGCTCAGGTGATCGGTGATCCGTACCTTCTGGGTTTGCCCCTGACGTTCGGCGTTGATCGCGCGCTGTCCGCCAAATCCTTTTAGGTCCGCCTTTACGCTGCGAGGCTCTTCCAACAACAAACCGGTCTCTGCATCGCGTACCGCCAGCGTGAACCGTATCGAATGTACGCCGCCGACCGTATAGCGTGTCTTTTCCGTTAACCCATGGAAGCGTTCTACAGTGACGTCCAGAATGACAGGCACCTCGCCTTGCATATCTGCAGTACCACGGGTCAATGCTTCGTCAAAAATGGCCTGAACCTGCATGTGACGATCGCCATATGGGTCTCCGCGCCAGACAATGTCGCCACGGGGATAATACACGTTTTCTTCCGAGACGATCAGCGACGGGGGTACCACGACGTTGATCTCGTCAACTCTGAAAGAAGGCAATGCTTCGGAGAAAACCGGTTGTGTTACACCGAATGCCGGCCCTGCGGGCAACGATTGATCAAACGCTGTGTTCCGGCTTGGCGTATCGAAACTGGCACATCCAGCCAACGCAATCGCGACTGTCATTGCACAGATTAGTTTTGCTAGTCTCATTTTGCTCTCCTCGGGCATCGCATGCACGGCGCCTCGATTGTTTATCCTTCCGGATAGACAGAGAAATCGGCAAAATTATGTTGAATTTTAACTGATTTGAAGGCACTGGCAGGCCAAATAGCAGGCTAATTGCGCGCACGCGACCGCCATCCGCCGCGTCGCCTGGGTGCTTCCATTCCACTTAACCCTTCTTGCATCACCTCGTTCATGGGATGGCCCGGATTATCTGCGGAATACATCCCCAGAAGCTGGCGCAAAGACTGTCCTGTATCGCGCTCCATCGGCAGGCTGAGCGCCCAGTCAAGAAAGATCGAACGGCACTCGGGCTTGGTGATGCCCTCAATATTGTAGGCCTCGCGAATGAGCCCCTTGGGGTCGTTGTCATCACCTTTCATTGTTGTCTCCCTATGGCGCATATGCGGCCAGTGCGCTGGTCAATATGGCATCGCAACGGGCATAGCTTTGCTCCAGCGTGCCAAGCAATGTTTCCATATCCCGTTGCTCTAGCGTGCGCAGCAGAAAACCTTGTGCCGCGCGCCCGACGGCTTTCTCGGCCAAAGGGGCATCCGACAGCAAGCGCGTCACCGTATGCAAATCCGCAAACAGACATCCGGCGCGGGCAAGATCGTCGGCCTCCGAAGTACTTATCAGTCCTGCCCGGGCCGCCGCTTGAAGACCGGCGGTTACATCGGCACGGGTATCAGCAGCCAAAAGCGCGCCCGCCTGTGCCATCAGTTCAATCTCCTGCAAGCGGCCTGGGCCGATTTTGGCCTCAAAAACGCTTTTCGGTTGTTTCGCCTCCTGAATACGCGCCCGCATGGCGGCCACTTCCCTGCCCACATCGGCTGTATTGCGTGGCGCCTGGATCACCTCCTCACGGAAAGCAGTGACATCCGCCGCCAGATCAGAAGGCCCGGCGACGACACATGCACGGGTCAGTGCCAGATGTTCCCACAGCCAAGCTTCATCTTTTTGATAGCTCTGAAAGGACTGCCAGCTTGTGGCCACTGGCCCTTGATTTCCCGAAGGCCGCAGCCGCATATCAACTTCGAAAAGCTTGCCCTGGGCCATCGGCGCGCTCAGTGCCGTGATAAGTGCCTGCGTGAGCCGCGCAAAATAAAGCCTTGAAGGGACTTTCTTTTTGCCGGTCGATACATCCTGATCCAGCGGGTCATAAATCACAATCAGATCAAGGTCGGACCCGGCGTTCAGTGTTCCCGCACCCAAAGACCCCATGCCAAGAACGATTGCGCCACGACCAGGTGGGTCACCATACTTCGCACTGAACTCACGCGTTACTACCGGCCAAAGGACCGCCAGCACTGCTCGCGCCAGATCGGAGTATTGCGTCTGCGCTTCGGCAGGTGTCGCCAGGCCCCGTAACAGATGCACACCAACACGGAAATGCCACTCCTTGCACCAAAGTCGCGTGGCATCAAGACGCCGCTCATAGTCGTTTTCGCGCGCCAAGACGTCTTGCAGCCGCTCCTCTAGCACTGCCTGACCCGGCCAATCTGCAAAGAAGTCGCCACCAATCACCGCGTCAAATACCGCAGCATTCCGGGACAGGTACTGCGCAAGAGATGCAGATGTGCCGCTGATGTCGATGATAAGATCAGTCAGCTGTGGGTTTGCCTGCAGCAAGGAAAACAACTGAACACCAGCCGGCAATCCTGACAGAAAACCATCAAAGGCGCGCAAGGCTTCGTCTGGGCGTTCCGTGCCAGCCAAACGTGACATCAAATCCGGTTTGACGCGTTCGAAAAGCTCACGACTGCGCGCGCTGCGCAGTGCGGGATAGCTCATCCAGCGGTTTAAGACCTCGTCATCCACTTCGGGCAGCGGCTGGGCGTCCGTTGTTTTACCCGGCGCAAAGAAACCTTCTGTCATCTCGTGCACTGCGGCAAGACGCCGATGCAAATCGGACTGCAGATCCGCCACGTCACAATCCATCATGGCGGCCAGCCGTGCAAATCCTGTGTCGGTATTGGGCAGCGAATGCGTCTGGGCATCCTGTATCATCTGCAGCCGATGCTCTACCGTGCGATGCGCGCGGTAATGATCCGACAAGCTGCGCGCGGCTTCGGTTTCAATCCACCCCTTCTCTGCCAGCACGGTGAGACCCGCAATGGTGCCCCGTGCCCGCAGGTCGGGATCGCGCCCGCCAGCGATCAACTGTCGCGTCTGGGTAAAGAACTCGATCTCGCGTATCCCGCCGCGCCCGAGTTTCATGTTGTGCGCCGGCAGCGTGATCGGCCCGCCCAGGGACTTGTGCGCGCGGATGGCCAGCCGCATGTCGTGGGCGTCCTGAATGGCCGCAAAGTCGAGATGCCTGCGCCAGACGAAAGGTTGCAAGGCCTTGAGAAACCGCTCGCCCGCTGCAATGTCACCCGCCGCAGCCCGGGCTTTGATGTAGGCCGCGCGTTCCCATGTGCGGCCCAGACTTTCATAGTAGTTCTCAGCCGCTTCCATAGCCATGCAGACCGGTGTCACTGAAGGATCTGGCCGAAGCCGCAGATCGGTGCGGAACACATAGCCTTGTGCGGTGATCTCGCTAAGGGTCGCGGTCATGGCGCGTGTTGCCCGTGCAAAACCCGCGCGGGCATCGTGATAGTCCGAAGGATCAAATCGCGTCTCGTCAAAAAGACAAATGAGGTCGATATCGGAAGAATAATTCAGCTCTCCCGCGCCCATCTTGCCCATCGCCATAACCACCATGCCAGCGGCGTCCTGCACATTGTCTTCCGTCATTCCGGGCAGCTTGCCGCGTTTGACTTGCTGGCGTACTGCGTGCGTCAGTGCAATCTGACAGGCTTGGTCTGCAAGTGCGGTGAGTGTCTGCGTCACCTCCTCCAGCGCCCAGGCGCCGCTCAAATCTGCCAGAGCCGTCGCGAGTGCCACCCGCCGCTTGGCCTTGCGCAACCCGTCGCTCAAATCCACCGCTTCAAGATCGCTCAAAGCGTCGATCTCCGCCCGCACCGCCGCGCGCATGTCCTCTTGCGCTTCGATCAGCCAGCCCGCTTCCTTTTCGATAAGACCTGCCAGATAAGGGCTCGACCCTGCCGTTCCGACCAGCAACTCCTTTTCCTGTCCGGCAAAAGGTAACCTACCAGCGATATCGGCCCCTTTCTGCGGATCGAAAGGGCGTGGGACACGGATGATGGGCTGTCCAAAATTCATACCCCAAGGTTTCGCCGCAGTAGGAGTGAAGGTCAATCACTGTTCTGCAGTTGTACTTGTATTTTGTCAGCCGCATTGAATCATACGGCACACTACAAACCTCTGTTTCAAAACAGTTTTTAAAATAATGTAAAAAACATTTACATAGCGGCTTGTATTTCTGCGTGCTGATCCCAATCTTTACAATGTGAAAGTCATTCACATTCCGGGCCCTCCGGATTACGCAATGTTTAAAAAGAAAGGCACCTTAAATGACCTCCCTCACCCAGAATGCCCCCGCGATGCACCAACAGGGCTGGTTTGCCCGCGCAGAACAGTGGCTCGATTCCAAAGGCAAAGGTGCCTGGATCGCGGCAATGGTCCTTGGCTTTATACTGTTCTGGCCCGTGGGTCTGGCACTACTTGCCTATTTGATATGGAGTAAACGCATGTTCAACACCGCTTGCCGATCATCCGACCGCAACTGGCGCAAACACCCCATCGAACAGCGCAGCACGGGCAACACAGCCTTTGACGCCTACAAAGCGGACACGCTGCGCCGGCTTGAAGAAGAACAAGACAAATTCGAAGCTTTCCTTGAGCGCCTCAGAGACGCTAAAGACAAGGCAGAGTTTGATCAGTTCATGGACGAGCGCGCCACCAAATCAGGCGATACTGCCTGAGGCGCGGAGTACTAAACACAGGTTTTCGGGCCAGTGCCCGAAGACCACCCTGCGACCAGAAAGTGGAAAGACCCAAGATGAGCGTCCTGCCCGATCCAGAAAGACAACCGGACTTCTATCAGGATGTACCACTCAAGCGTTTGCTGGCGTGGTTTATTGATGCTTTGATCACAGGTCTTGCCTGTATCATTGTCCTGCCGTTTACGGCCTTTACCGGTGTATTCTTTTTCCCGCTTTTGTTTTTGCTGGTCGGATTCGCTTACCGCACGGTGACGATCGCCAACAACTCCGCCACATGGGGGATGCGCGTATGCGCCATCGAATTGCGCCGCGCAGACGGTAGTCAAATGGACGCACCCAGTGCCTTTGCACATACCACCGGCTATACGCTCAGCTGGTTTGTTCCCGTATTCCAGTTGATATCCGTTGTAATGATGGCCAGTACCGCCCGTGGACAGGGATTGTCAGATCATGTTTTGGGTACGGTCATGATCAATCGGCGCGCGTTGCTGCGTTAACTTTTGAAACCTTGCAATGGTCCCGCAGACGTTGCTATCGTGTTCCAAACCAACCTTTGGAACGTGAATGCGCCATACGCTGCCAATTGCGCCACAGTTTTACGTGACGGCTCCGCAACCATGCCCCTACCTCGAAGGACGCATGGAGCGAAAGCTGTTTACGGCGCTGCAGGGCGAAAGTGCGGACAAGCTGAATGACAGCCTGTCCCATCAGGGATTCAGGCGGTCTCAGAATGTGCTCTACCGGCCCTCTTGCGCTGAATGTTCAGCCTGCCTGTCAGCACGGATCAATGTAGACGCCTTCAGCCCCTCGCGCAGTCAGAAACGTGCGACCAAACGCAACGCGGATCTGCTGCGGCGGGCGACCTCGCCTTGGGCATCAGAGGAACAATACGAGCTTTTCCGATCGTATCTCGACAGTCGCCACGCAGATGGTGGCATGGCAGACATGGATGTCTTCGAGTTTGCCGCGATGATCGAGGAAACACCAATCCGCAGCCGTGTTGTCGAATACTCCAACAAGGACAGCGGTGCGCTGGTCGGGGTCAGCCTGACGGACGTTCTGACCGACGGTCTGAGCATGGTCTATTCCTTTTACGCACCGGACATGCCGCGGCGCTCAATGGGCACGTACATGATCCTCGACCATATCGAAATCGCGCGCGAAGCGGGGCTTCCATACGTCTATCTGGGCTACTGGGTGCCGGGCAGCCAGAAGATGGGATACAAATCCAAATTCTCTGGCCTCGAAGTCTATGCCGGCGGGCAATGGAAGAAAATGAGCAACGCTGAAGATTTCAGCGCCGAGATGCATCCGCTCTCGACCGATCCAATTGCAGAGCAAGTGGCAAACATCCATCTGCCGGATACACGACCCACACGCTGACCACCACACTTGCGAAACGGCTGCCGGATGGTCTGTTCCCGGCAGGTGTTGTTGTACGGCGCGATCAGCCTCGACTTAAAAACTGAGTGTCTCCAAAAGCAAGGGGGCCATGCGGCCCCCTTTTTTCTGGTTTGTCTGCCGCGTCAGTTTCGCAGCAGATCCGGCACAATCGTCACGATGCCCGGGAAGGTCCACAATAGGCCCAGCCCAACCACCTGAATGAGCACAAAGGGTATAACTCCGCGGTAGATGTCTCCGGTCGTGACTTCTTTCGGAGCCACACCGCGCAGGTAGAAAAGCGCAAAACCGAAGGGCGGTGTCAGGAACGACGTTTGCAAGTTAATCGCGATCATGATTGTCACCCAGGCGGGATCCAGCGTCCCGCCATAGATCACCGGCCCGACGATCGGGATAACGATGTAGATGATCTCAAGAAAGTCGAGCACAAAGCCGAGGATGAAGAGGATCAGCATTACCACAAGGAAAACGACCATCTCATTATCGAAGCTACGCAGGAACTGCTGGATGTAGTGCTCTCCACCGAAAGAAATCAGAACGAGGTTCAACAGCTGTGACCCGATCAGAATGGTGAATACCATCGAGGTGACCTTGGCCGTTTCACGCACCACAGGTGTCAGGATACTGTTTCGGAACAGCACCCAACAGCTGAACAGCAGGCCGAAGAAGGCGAAGTGATAGGCAACCTGCGCAAACACATAGGCGACCCAGTCTTCGAAAGGCACAACCTCGCGTGTGATGCGCAAATCGAAGTTCACACCGAGAAGGATCAGGATCACCAGCGAGAAGGAAGCCCAGATCACCAGCTTGGAGTTGCCCTGCTCTTCTTTCAGCTTGCGGTACGCCGCGAGCATGATCGCACCGGCAGCGCCCAAAGCGGCCGCGGGTGTCGGGTTGGTAATCCCGCCCAGAATGGACCCAAGCACCGCAACGATCAGAACCAGCGGGGGGAAGACCACGCGCAATAGTTCGTTTTGCGACAACCGACCCATTGCGATCCGCGCACCGTAAAGCGCTACGATCAACGGAATACCGAGGATGAGGAAAGTGCTGCCCGACCCGGTCAGAGGCGAGATGAAGGCGATGTCGAACAGAACCGCCACGACAACACCTGCCGCGCCGATGGCAAGAGGGATCGGATTGGAAGACGGCGACACACCACGCGCAATGATGAGGATCAGCGCCAGCAGAGTCATGATGGTTGCGACACCAGAGCCGATCGGGGCTGCATTTTCGATCGCGTCAGCCAAGGCCTCGACGCGTTCTTCCTCGGTCAACTCGACGACTTCGCCTGTGTTGCCGGCATCAACCGACGCTTGACGCTCTGCTACCGCCGCGTCCCACGCGTCCTGCCCATGCAAGTCGATCATCGCGGTCTGACATTGCTCAGACACATTTGTACGCAGGCTGGCGGTGGGGCCACTGTCAGCATAGTCGGATACGGAAATCGTCTGACTGCCGATCACGCCCACACTCGCGCCCAGAACGACGGCAAAGATCAAACCGACTGGCGCGAAAAGGAACCATGTCAATGCTTCACTGCGGGTGACGACTTCACCCTGAGATCCTGCAATCTGTACCGGCGGTGCAGCGTCCGGACGCACCAATGCAAAGCCAAAGGCGTAAGCAGCATAGAGGAAGGCAAGAAAGAGGCCCGGCAAAAGAGCTGCCTGAAACAATGTGCCGACGGACAAAACGGCAGGCTGACCCAGATAGGTCAACGCGTCAGAGCAGCCCGCCACCTGAGCGCGCGTTTCCTGACCCGTCGCATACAGGTCGCCCACAAGCGTGCCCAACAAAACAATCACGATCGACGGCGGAATGATCTGCCCCAGTGTGCCGGATGCAGCGATTACCCCCGTCGACAACTGCGGCGAGTATCCGTTCCGCAGCATGGTGGGCAGCGCCAGCAGACCCATTGTCACGACGGTCGCGCCGACAATACCAGTCGAGGCAGCAAGGAATGCGCCCACAATCACGATGGAAACCGCCAGACCACCGGGCAGCGGGCCAAAGACGCGCGCCATTGTGGTCAAAAGGTCTTCGGCGATTTTCGAACGTTCGAGCGTGATCCCCATCATCACAAACATCAGAACAGCCAGCAGTGTCTCGATGGACTGACCCGCAATGACGCGCTCATTCATACGGTTGACGATAAACGACAGGTTCCGCTCCATCGCCTGCTCCCAACCACCCGGGAAAAGCGCCTCTTCTACGCGGGGCAGTTCGGGGTATCGGAACACCGACACGGCTTCTCGCGCAACGCCTTCAGCGATCAAAGCCGCGTATTCTGCCGACCCTTTGTCGATTGCTTCGTGGATCAACAGCCCCGCAGAATCCAGCGCCGCGATGATGGCAAATGAAATTACCCCGGCTCCGCCGATAGCAAAGGCCACCGGAAATCCGGTCATGATCCCTGCAAAGAGTGTCAGGAAGACGATGATCAGGCCGACTTCGACCCCATCCATTCCGAAAAGCATCCCGTGTTATCCCCTTGGTTTACCCCGATGAGCGGCGTTTTTGTTCTTGTGTCAGGTAGACCCTGAATGGATGGCGTGTTCGATATCCTCGGCCGGATCGCCGGTTTTATCGATGTCCTGATACTTGCCGGCGCTCTCTTCGCCTTCCAGCCATTCGAGATACGACCGCCAGAAGAAGGCAACCGCCTGAATAAAGACCAGAATACAGAAAGCAACGATCAGCACTTTGAACAGGAAGTAAGCGTTAAAGCCGTTGGGGCTGAAGCCGATGGTTTCGACATTCCAGCGGAAGATGCGCGACTGCATCAACATGCGGTCCAGATCGCTTGTGGCCGTGACCGATGGTGTCATCAGGTGGCGCCACATGAAGAACCACGCGTAAAGATAGGTGATGATGATCGCGGGCATCATGAAGAAAATGCAGCCGAACATGTCGATCACTTTCTTGGTGCGGAATTTCACCGCTGAATAGATCAGGTCGACGCGCACATGTCCGCCCTGCACAAAGGTGTAGGAGACACACATCGTCACAACGAGCGCGTTGTAGAGTTTTAGTTCTTCGGCCCACCAGCTGAGGTCCATGCTAAACGCGGTACCAAGCGGGCCAAGCTGAATCTCGGCCACACGGAAGATGCGTTGCAGGAAGACGATCATCACTTGTTGCAGAACCATCAAGAGGCCCGCCCAAGCAGCGAGCCGACCGACCGTGTTGCCGATCCCTTCAAGAATGCGGACGCCCCACCACAGGATGTCGCGCTTCCAGGACATGCCCAGCACGGTGACCACGATGATAGTGGTCAGAATGACGAAGAAAAACTCGACGGATGCGCCATAGTAAATGAACCGCATCACGGCTTCAGGATTTGACCAGTCCAGCCAGGCCGCCGGCTTGGCGATGGCCATAAGCAAATTATACGGCGCCAGAACAAAGTTCTGAAGCACCCAAAGGATGAAGTCGACCATATGTTACCCCCCGGGGTTGCCCATCCTGTGTCCTGTGACAGGCAACGTATAGATGCAAAATCTCTCCGGCCTCACAATGAGGCCGGAGAGGCGTTTTTTCAATACGTTATTAACCGGCGTTAACGCGGTTACGCTGACGCATGAATTCACCGTCGGCGATCTGGTACCAGTCCGCAGATTCTGTCAGCGACGTGAAGTAGCTCTCCGCAATCTTCGCGTAGATCGGATCACCCATGTTCTCTTCGCGTACTTCAGCGGAGGCACGGCCAAAGGCATCCCACACATCGTCCGAGAACTGGCGAACCTGTACGCCGTCCGCCTGCAGACGTGCCAGCGCCGCACCGTTCTCAGAGAGCGTCAACGCGGTGTTCTGAGCGTGTGCTGCTTCGCATGCGCGGAAACAGATGGTCTGCTGCGTTGGTGTCAACGACTCCCAGACTTGCTGGTTGAATACCATCGACAAGGTCGAACCCGGCTCGTGGAAGCCCGATGCGTAGTAGATCTTGGTGATTTCTTGGAAGCCCATGCGCTCGTCTGCATAAGGACCGATCCACTCCGCACCGTCAATCTGACCGGACGCAAGCGCCTGGTAGATTTCGCCGCCGGGAATGTTCTGAACGGAGGCACCAAGGCGACCAAGCACCTGACCACCCTGACCAGGCATACGGAAACGCAGGCCTTGCAGGTCGTCTGCCGAGTTGATCTCTTTGTTGAACCAGCCACCAGGCTGCATCGCGGTCTGGCCAACCATCAGTGGCTTCAGTCCGAAGAGGCCGGACAACTCGTCGTGCAATTCCTGACCACCACGACGGTAGTACCAGTTCGCCATTTCCTGTGCCGTCATACCAAACGGAACGGACGTGAAGAACGCAAAAGCGGGGTGCTGGTTGAGGAAGTAGTACTCAGCCGAGTGGTAGACGTCTGCCTGCCCGGAAGAAACAGCGTCAAATACCTCGAAAGCACCCACGAGGGAGCCGGCCGAGTTCTTTTGGAACGTCAGTTGCCCATCGGTCATTGCGGCGATGTAGTCGATTGCAAGCTGTGCGGCGTCATCAAAAATGGCGAAGCCATCAGGAACCGACGTGACCATTGTAAGTGTACGGTTGCCCTGCGCATACGCAGGTGCCGCCAGAGTTGTTGTAGTAGCGGCTGCGCCGCCAAGTGCAGATGTCTTCAGAAAAGAACGACGATCCATGTAGGGTAATCCTCCCGTGTTTTTTTATTGGCGCGCCTGTTGCACGCCGGGTTTCGCGAGCCCGGAGATATACGACGCTTCACCGCAATGGAATACTAAATACCGCATAATCAAACACAAACCTGCGAAAATCGCTCATTCTGGGGGCTGTTGATTAATTTTTCTTCGCCCGACGCCTGTCTCGCAACAACAACACCCCCGTCGTTGGAAACTGTTAGCGCATGACACTGCTGCCGCGGCGACTTTTGCCCGTTTTCAATGCAGTTCAAACTCCTTTTCAGAGCCCGAATTCCAAATGAAGGAGAATTTGAGGCAGCGCAACTCTACTAAAGGTAGTACCGGTAAGGAAATCATACACTAAGCAGGTGCAATGCCACAAAAATGGACCAAGAATGCCCCCTAAAAACCCAGTCTTGGACGCAGGACAGCCATGAACATTGAAGAATGTCTGAACTGTGTAGTGATTGTGTTGGATTAAAGGTGAAAGAAAGTCGCTCGAATAAAAGGATAATGCGATGACCAACCTTATCGAAAAAGCCCGCGCCGGACGTACCAAAGCACTTCAGAACCGTGCAGACCGCCGCATCTCGAACATTACCCCCGCAGGAGACAAAATCAGAACCGCAGCGGAACGCCGCAGCGAGATTCCGATGTTCATCTCCTCGCGCACCCGCATGGAAGCACCCGTCTACCTGCACTAAAGCGCCCGTCCGTTTCGGTTGCGTTGCTGGACTGCCTCGTTAAAGGGCACGGCAACTGCAACCGCTGAAACCCTCTGCTTTACACCATTCGCTATGGCCCGCTGCTGATGCCGCCCGCAACCCCGGCATCCGCGCGCCTATCGATGCTACCTGTTGGGGTTTCACACGCACCCTGTGACCCTGGAGCATCGCCACAGCAAATGCCCGCGCGTCGCAAAGGTCTTTCCAGCCCGAATTCCCCTGTCAATTTTCTTTAATTGCGACCTCTGGCCGCAAAATGAAAGAAAATGTCGCATTTTTCTCGCTCAGAGACATTAATTTCGCCGCTTTCGGTGTTGACGGCCCTGCAACCCGCTCATAATGTCGCGCGAAGCAAGAGGAAGCTTTGGAAATGACTGAACTAGTCGTCATTGTGAGAAACAAGCGCATGGGCCGGTAACGGAAATCCATAATCTACCCCATGCGCCCCCGCCGAAAAACGGGGGCTTTTTTATGCGCAAGAGCGAAACGGGTCCGAAACGGACCAAAACGGAGAACGAAGAACATGTCACGGCAAATGTCTGGTGCGAAAATGATTGTCCAAGCGCTGATCGATCAGGGCGTGGATACTGTCTTTGGCTATCCGGGCGGTGCCGTACTACCCATCTATGATGAGGTGTTTCAGCAAAACGCGATTCGCCATATTCTGGTGCGTCACGAACAGGGCGCGGTTCACGCCGCAGAAGGTTACGCGCGAGCAACGGGCAAACCGGGTGTTGTTCTGGTAACATCAGGCCCCGGTGCCACGAACGCGGTCACCGGACTGACAGATGCATTGATGGATTCGATCCCGCTTGTGGTTCTTACTGGTCAGGTCCCCACCTTTATGATCGGTTCTGATGCCTTTCAGGAGGCCGACACCGTCGGCATCACCCGCCCCTGCACCAAGCACAACTGGCTGGTCAAGGAAACCGACCGCCTTGCCGGTACCATTCACGAAGCCTTTCACGTAGCGACCAGCGGACGCCCTGGCCCGGTTCTGGTGGACATTCCCAAGGACGTGCAATTCGCCACCGGCACATACATGCCGCCGAAACCGTCCACATCCCATTACCAGCCGCGGCTCAAAGGGGATATGGAAGAGATCACTGAACTGGTCGCAGCCATGGAGAGGGCGAAAAAGCCGATTTTCTACACCGGCGGCGGCGTCATCAATTCGGGCCCCGCTGCAAGCCAGCTTCTGCGCGAGCTGGTCGAGGCCACAGGCTTTCCGATCACATCCACCCTTATGGGGCTTGGATGTTATCCCGCGTCGGGTGACAAATGGATCGGCATGCTGGGCATGCACGGCCTTTATGAGGCCAATATGGCGATGCACGACTGTGATCTGATGATCAACATCGGCGCGCGGTTTGACGACCGCATTACAGGAAGGCTTGATGCGTTCAGCCCCAAATCGACCAAGGCCCATATCGACATCGACCCTTCATCAATAAACAAGGTGATAAAAACCGACATCCCCATCGTTGGCGACGTTGCACATGTGCTCGAAGACATCCTGAAGGTCTGGAAGTCGCGCGGGCGCAAAACCAACGCCGAGGGTGTTGCAAAGTGGTGGTCTAAAATCAAGGAATGGCAAAAAGTCGACTGCCTGCGGTTCACCCAGTCTGGCAAGACAATCAAACCCCAGCATGCACTGGCACGTCTTGAAGAGCTTACCAAGAAGCACGACCGTTACATCTGTACCGAAGTGGGACAGCACCAGATGTGGGCCGCGCAGTATCTGGGTTTTGAAGACCCCAACCGCTGGATGACCTCGGGCGGTCTTGGAACAATGGGCTATGGCTTTCCGGCATCGATCGGCGTGCAGATTGCCCATCCGGAGGCGCTGGTTATCAACGTGGCCGGCGAAGCGTCCTGGCTGATGAACATGCAAGAGATGGGCACAGCCGTGCAATACCGCCTGCCCGTCAAGCAGTTCATCCTCAACAACGAACGCTTAGGCATGGTTCGGCAGTGGCAAGAACTGTTGCATGGCGAGCGTTATTCGCACAGCTGGTCGGATGCCCTGCCCGACTTTGTGAAGCTGGCAGAGGCTTTTGGGGCAAAAGGCATCATCTGCTCGGATCCGGATGATCTGGACGATGCGATCATGGAAATGCTGAACTATGACGGGCCCGTTATCTTCGACTGTCTGGTTGAAAAACATGAGAACTGCTTCCCCATGATCCCGTCGGGCAAAGCGCATAACGAAATGCTGCTGGGTGAAGCAGAAACCCAAGGAGTGATCGACGCCAAAGGGTCGGTGCTAGTGTGAAGACGCCCCGTGATCCGGGTGGCAGCCTATTCCGCGATCATCTCGCCAGTGCCACCCGCGCGCTCTGGCATGTCGCGGAACTTGGGCAGCCCGTCGGGCATATCAATGACGCGCTCGGCGTAGTTGACATGAGCGGCAGGTTCAAAGTCAAAGTCGTGCAACTGCATCGGGAACACGTCGGTCAGCCCCGCCTTGCCGGACACAGCCATTACATGTCCGCCGCACGCGCTGCAAAAGTGCATCGTCAAATCCGCATTCCGGGCGATATGGGCAAGCGTGTCCTGTCCCGCGATAACGCGGACCATATCGCTTGGCCACATGGCATAGGCGATGAACGGCTGCGCACTCCACCGGCGGCAACTCGTGCAGTGACAAAAGCCCTGGACAACAGCAGGGCCCGTCACCTCAACCCGCACTGCGCCGCAAAAGCACGTTCCTTGCGTTGTTTCAGTCATAAGTGCCACCATGCTTCGCTGTTTTCCTGTCTTGCCGATAGGTTGACGCACCCTTCAGGACACAGCAAGCAAAATCAAAGCATCCGTTCACTGCACCCGCGCCCGGCGCAGTGCGGATTGCCGCTCCAATCTTACCGAAACGGGATCAAATCATGTCACCCCTAAAAATTAAAAAAGGCTCCAGCAGCCATTCCGCCTATAACCTTCGCCCCACTTTCTCCGACGTGGTGGAGCGCCATACTCTGGCCGTTCTGGTCGAAAATGAACCGGGTGTCCTGGCGCGCGTGATTGGCCTGTTTTCAGGACGGGGTTACAACATCGACAGCCTGACCGTGGCCGAAGTCGACCACACAGGTCACCTGAGCCGGATTACCATCGTCACCTCCGGGACCCCTCAGGTCATCGAACAGATAAAGGCGCAGTTGGGCCGGATCGTTTCAGTGCATGATGTGCATGACCTAACCGTCGAAGGTGCAAGTGTTGAACGGGAATTGGCGATGTTCAAAGTCGTAGGTCAAGGTGACAAACGCGTCGAAGCGCTGCGGCTTGCCGATATCTTCCGCGCCAACGTCGTCGACAGCACACTTGAGAGCTTTGTGTTCGAGATCACCGGCGCGCCGGAAAAAATCGACGCTTTCGCAGATCTGATGCGCCCCTTAGGCCTTGCCGAAGTGGCACGCACGGGTGTTGCTGCTCTTTCTCGTGGAGAATAACGGGTCTCGACAGACCAAATTGTGCGACGGGCTTAGAAAGCCACGTCGCGCCGCGCTCCGCGGTATTTCGTGAGCGGGATCACATCTGCGCTTCGCCGCTCGTTCGTGTCGTTGTCACGGCCACTTTTCAGCACGGCAGGCAACTCCTGCCCTGCTTTTTCAATAACCAATCGCGGGTTATTGGCGAAACGCATGGACTGACATGTTTCCATATCAAACTGCACCAAATCGCCCGCATCAAAAAATGCGTCATTGTTCAAAACGTCACTGGATGCATTAACATAGGCCAAATCGCCTTGGTCTTCGCACCAGATTACCGCCTTGCGATCAGAAACGTCGCTCCAGAGCACTACGCCCAACATGATGAAATCCAATCCTTCTTGCCATTCTTTCAACCATACCAAGAAGTTGGAGCTCACGAATACAATAAAAAGAGCAACGCACGCTTGGATTTTGTGTCGCCTTCAACTATGGTTGACACAGTTCCGCGCCAATTTGGCGCTAAATAGCGTCAAAAATGCAGGCAAATTAGTAACCAGTAGGTGAGCCAAGGCAAATCCTACAATCCTGACACGAAAAGGATTGATTTGAGATAGCGATGCCACTCACCAAGCGATCTCCGGCACAGTTGCGCAACATGTTCGGCGCAAATCTACGGCAACTGTCCGAAGGATACCCGTCGATTTCCGCGTTGTCGCGCGATCTTGGGATCAACCGAACACAGTTTAACAGATACCTCAGCGGAGAAAGCTTTCCGCGGCCCGATGTTCTGGCCCGTATCTGCGCCTTTTTTGATGTCGATGCGCGGGTTTTGCTGGAACCGGTTGATGAGATACCGTTGAACGGCGGGGCAACCGGCAGCAGCTTTCTGGTGGATTTTATGGGCGATGCGGTGCAAAACGTGCCGGAAACAGATTTTCCCAGCGGGTTCTACCACTTTTCGCGGCGCAGTTTTGTCAAAGACATCGACTATGTCCGCGGCCTCGTTTTTGTAAAACGGATCGGCGACAGCACCTTTGTTCGCGGTTTTGAGCCAAAGGTCGCGATGGCCATGCAGGGTATTCCGCCGGCACCGCAGGCACGGGAGTATCGCGGCTACGTCCAAAAGATCGAAGAAGGTATCACGATCATCGCATCGCGCCGCAACGGACTTACGGCGTCAATCAACTTTCTGAACCGCGTCACCTCTTTTCAGAATAACTTCTGGGTAGGCTATGTGGCGCGGACGGTTCGGGAAAACTCCAACAGCAACCGCATGGCGCGTCTGGTCTACGAGCACCTCGGTAATGATTTCCAACGCGCGATGCAGCTCGGACGCAGCGCGGGGTTTTGCGTTTTTGATGATCTCATTCCCTTCCATCAGCGCCTTTTGCAACCCAACGACCCGTTTCGCTGACCGCAAACATGTCGCCCAGAGGCTACTGTAGTCGCTGCAGCGCGGGCGCTGCGCTTAAAATTCCCTAGTATCTGGCCACCACAACATCAGGAGGCCCGCCATGGATCATTCCGCCACCGATCTCAATACAGTTTGCAGGCCCATCGCCGAAGCCAACGGTTTGCCCAACGCCCATTACACCGACCCGGATGTCTTTGCCGAAGAAAAACAGGTGCTTCTGTATGACGGCTGGTCCGGTTTGACTGTCGCTACCGAAGTGCCAGAAGTGGGAGATGCGCTGCCGATTGACTTTATGGGCATGCCGCTGCTGGTGATCCGCGACCGCAACAACGCCGTCCGCGTGTTCCAGAATATCTGCCGCCATCGCGGCATGATCCTTGTCGAAGAGCGTCGCAAGATCGAAGGAGCGATCCGCTGCCCCTATCATAGTTGGTGCTACGCAACAGACGGGCGGCTGGTCAGCACGCCACATGTGGGCGGGCCCGGACAAAACACGCACGAGGGTATCGATCGTGCACTGCTTGGCCTGATTGAAGTGCGCAGCCACATCTGGATGGATGTGGTCTGGATCAACGTATCTGGCAACGCCCCGCCCTTTGAAGAGGCCAACGCGGCTTTGCTGGCACGCTGGCACGAATTCGACAAACCACTGTATCACGGCGGCGCGCAAAGCCACTTTACCTTGGAAGTGAACTGCAACTGGAAACTCGCGGTCGAGAATTACTGCGAAAGCTACCATCTGCCGTGGGTCCATCCAGGCCTGAACAGCTATTCTCGGCTGGAAGATCATTACCACATTGAAGAGCCCGGACTGTTTTCCGGACAGGGCACACTGGTCTACAGACAGATCAAGGGCCACAATGAGGAAGTCTTTCCCGATTTTGCCGGCCTGACGCCCAAATGGAACGAAGCGGCGGAGTATATCACCGCCTTCCCGAACGTTCTGCTGGGCGTGCATCGCGATCATACTTTTGCAATTGTTCTGCAACCGGACGGTCCTGAAAAAACGCTAGAACATGTACATCTCTACTATGCCCAAGCCGGTACCAGCGAGGATTTGCGCGCGCGCAACGCCGCGCAATGGAAAACGGTTTTTGCGGAGGATGTTTTCGTGGTTGAGGGGATGCAGCGTGGGCGCCATGCGGTGTCCTTCGACGGCGGACGGTTTTCGCCGGCAATGGATGGGCCGACGCACCTGTTTCACCAGTGGGTGGCCAGCAGGATCGATGCGTCCCGTGCGCGCAGACAAGCGGCAGAATGAGCGATCTCGACGCGCGGTTGCTGGCAGCCCATGCAGCAGGTGACCGGGCGCAGCTAATAAAGCTCTACACAGAAGCGGCAGATCAAACAGCTGATCCGGAGGCCTGCAGTTTTTATCTGACGCATGCCTATGTCTTTGCGCTGGAAGCGGGCAGCGATCTTGCTCCTCCGTTGCGCGCAAGACTGGTTGCTATGGGGCGTGAAACAGCACTTTAGCCCTCTACCACCATCTGGCGGTACAGGTGCCACGAGCTGTGTCCCAAAAGCGGCAGAACGATAAACAGCCCCAAAAACCCCGGAAGCATGGAGACAAACACCAGCGCCGCGATAAAGGCCGCCCAGGCCAAAAGAGCAACCGGTGCGGTGCGTACTGCTTTGATGCTGGTAAGCATCGCCGTGATGAAATCAACCTCCCGGTCCAGCAACAACGGCAAGCCGATCACAGCGATGGAAAAGATCAAAACCGCGAAGCCCGCGCCGACCACCGTGCCAAACGCCAGCATCATGAGTCCATTCGCGGTCAGAAACACCTCAAATGAGCTGGACACATTGGTCATCGTCGACAAGCCGAGAAACAGCGCAAAGATCATATGGCCCAAAAAGAACCAGAACATGAAGATGACGACCATCATCGTGCACATTGACGGCAACTGCCGGTGGCGCTGCTCCCATATGACGCCAAAAATACGCGCTGGCGGCACATCCATACCCGCCTCAAGACGGCGTGACACTTCGTAAAGACCAACCGCTGCAAACGGGCCGAGCAACGGAAAGCCTATCGCGGCGAGCACAAGCCAGAACGTATGCCCGGTTGACGCAGTGACAGCAGCCATCACCCAACCCGCCAGAACGTAGAACGCAGCGAAAAGAAGCCCGTAGAGCGGGCGCGCCTTGAAGTCGGCCGCCCCTTTTTTCAATGCAGCACCCAGCATGTCGAACTGCGCCTCACGCAATTCCGGAACACCAAGCTCTGGCGCGTTTGAGACCGCTGTATTCATCCTACCCTCCCTGGCAGACCGCTTTGAAAAACTGCATCAGTTGCGTCACCATGTCAAAAACACAAAGATGGCGTTCAGGCACCCTGCGCTTCGGCCCGGGTTTTACCTGAGACTTCCAAGGCCAGCGTCGCCGCCATGAACCCATCCAGATCCCCGTCAAGCACCCCTTTCGTGTCCGACGTTTCGAAATTCGTCCGCAAGTCCTTGACCATCTGATAGGGCTGCAAAACGTAAGACCGTATCTGATTGCCCCATCCTGCGTCGCCTTTGCTTTCATGGGCTTCGTTGATGGCTGCGTTGCGGCGGTCCAGTTCAAGCTGATACAGGCGCGACTTTAACGCCTTCATTGCGATGTCGCGGTTCTGGTGCTGAGACTTTTCCGAGCTCGTCACGACAATTCCCGTCGGATGGTGGGTGATCCGCACGGCGGAATCGGTCGTGTTGACGTGCTGGCCGCCCGCGCCGGAGGACCGGTAGGTATCAATCCGAATATCGGCTGGGTTGACCTCGATCTCGATGTTGTCATCCACCACAGGATACACCCAGACAGAACTGAACGAGGTGTGCCGTTTGGCGGCACTGTCAAAGGGTGAAATGCGCACCAGACGGTGCACACCCGATTCTGATTTCAGCCAGCCATAGGCATTAGGCCCGCTGATTTTGTACGTGGCGGATTTGATGCCTGCCTCTTCGCCATCGCTCATGGACTGCAGTTCGACCTTATAACCCTTCTTTTCCGCCCAGCGAACATACATCCGCGCAAGCATCGACGCCCAGTCGCAGCTTTCCGTACCACCTGCCCCCGCGTTTACTTCAAGGAACGTGTCGTTGCCATCTGCTTCACCGTCCAAAAGCGCTTCAAGTTCCTTCTGGGCAGCTTTTTCCGCCAACACCTTCAGGGCCGCTTCGGCCTCGGTCACGACCTCTTCGTCCTCTTCCATCTCGCCCAGTTCGATCAGTTCGATGTTGTCCGACAGCTCTTGCTTGATCGTGTCATGCGTTGCCATCGCATCCACCAGCATCTGGCGGTCGCGCATCAGTTTTTGCGCAGCCTCGGGGTCATCCCAAAGCGTCGGGTCTTCTACGCGAGCGTTGAATTCTTCCAGCCGGAAAGGCGCTGTCTCTACGTCCAAGCGCTGCGCCAGCAGATCAAGTGATTTCTGGATTTGTTCCACAGTATTTTGGACGTCAGCGCGCATGAGTGCCTCGGGTTTTGTATCTTTCAGAGGTGATAGACCAGCGCCGCCTGCACGACAAGCGGGGCGGGAGCGATCCGCTAATAAAGACCACCCGAGCTGAGCGTGCCAAAGTTCGCGTTCGGGCCCACTTCGACAGTTTCGCCGGTGCTGGTTGTCACCTGCTGTGCCGGACGACCCTGAACCTCTTCAAAGAGCGGCAGGTCCTGACCCATCGCAAAACCACCGTCGAACATCACGCCAAAGATCGGCTCTTCGCCAGCACGAAAATACTCCGCCACAACCGCCTCTCCGCTTGCATCATCGGGCAAGCGCGCACCCGTAAAGCGGTCGATCTTGATAAATCGCCCACCTTGCGGAATGGTAAACGGGCCACCGCCATACTTCTGTGTTGCCTGTTCCATAAAGCGTTGGAACACCGGCCCACACATGCCGCCGCCCGAGGCACCGCGGCCCAACGAACGCGGCTGATCGTAGCCGATGTAGCACCCCGCAACGATGTTGCTGGTAAAGCCGATGAACCATACATCCTTGGCGTCATTGGTGGTGCCTGTCTTGCCTGCGGTCGGAACTGGGAGGTTTACGGTGCGGGCCGCGGTCCCACGGTCAACGACGCCGCGCATCATCGATGTCAGCTGATAGGCCGTGATCTGATCCATCACGCGTTCGCGGTTCGAAATGATCTTGGGCGCAAATCCGGGATCAAGGCTCGCCAGTTCGCAGTCAAAGCAATAGCGTTCGTCATGCCGGTAAATCGTCTTGCCGTAGCGGTCCTGTACGCGGTCCACCAGGGTCGGCTGGACACGCTCGCCGCCGTTGGCAAACATCGCATAGGCAGCGACCATTCTGTACAGCGTTGTTTCTTCGGACCCCAGCGCATTGGCAAGAAAGGTGCCCATATTGTCATATACGCCAAAGCGTTCGGCATAGCGGGCCACAGTTTGCATGCCCACTTCCTGTGCCAGTCGGATCGTCATCAGGTTACGGGACCTTTCGATCCCCGTGCGCAGCGGTGTGGGTCCGTAATACTCACGAGACGCGTTACGTGGCCGCCAAAGTCCCTGCGGGGTATCGATCTCGATTGGGGCATCCACGACAATGGTCGCGGGCGAATAGCCGCTGTCGAGTGCGGAGGCGTAAACAAACGGCTTAAAGCTGGACCCGGGCTGGCGCAGCGCCTGCGTGGCGCGGTTGAATACGCTGTCCTGATACGAAAAACCGCCTTGCATCGCCAGAACGCGGCCGGAGTTCACGTCCATCGCGACGAACCCGCCCTGCACCTCTGGCACCTGCCGCAGCGTCCAGCGGATAAAGCTTTGGTCTTCATCTGAAGTCATGGCACGCACATGCACCACGTCACCCACCGACAGCAGATCACCGGCAACCTGCGCCTTGCGCCCCAAGCTACCGTCAAGGTTTCGCTTGCGCGCCCATTGCACATCTCTTGCCGGAACAAAGTGGCCATCGTCATCTTCGACCACACCTTCAATGCCGATCCTTGCCGCACTGTCCCCAACCGACAAAACCACGGCGGGATACCAAGGGCCATCAAGATCAATGTCGCGCGCGATTTCAACCTCGGAGAGGGCCTCTCGCCAGCTTGCCTCGTCTGTCAGGCGCGCCGGGTCAATTTTTATGTTGGTTTCCCGCCAGACACCCTGCCTGCGGTCGTAAAGCTCAAGCTCGCGGCGCAAGGACGCTGCTGCCACAGGCTGCAGTTCAGGGTCAATCGTAGCACGCACGCTCAGACCACCTGTAAAGAACTCGCCCTCGCCAAAGTCCTCGCTCAACTGGCGGCGGATTTCATCGGTGAAATAGTCGCGCGGCGGCAATTCGGCGCGGAAGCTTTCAAAATCACCGTTTTGCACGGATTCAAGTGGTGCGGCGACTTCCGTCTCGTAGACTGCATCCGAGATGAAGCCGTTTTCCATCATTTCCTTAAGCACAAAGTTCCGGCGCGCCAGCAATCGGTCTTTCTGGCGGACCGGGTGATAATCGCTTGGTGCCTTGGGCAAAGAGGCCAGAAATGCAGCTTCGCGCGGCAACAAATCACTGAGCGGTTTGTTGAAATAGGTCTGGGACGCAGCCGTCACACCGTATGAATTCTGGCCCAGAAAAATTTCGTTCAGATAAAGCTCCAGTATCTGTTCTTTTTCAAGCGTCTCTTCCAGGCGAGAGGCAAGGATGATTTCCTTGATCTTGCGCTCCGCGCGCCGGTCGCCCGACAGCAGAAAATTCTTCATGACCTGTTGCGTGATAGTCGACGCTCCGCGCACGTCTTTGCCACGCGAACGCACCGCATCAACGGCAGCCGCCGCAATACCACGCGGGTCATACCCCTGATGTACGTAGAAATTCTTGTCTTCGGCCGAAATGAAGGCTTGCTTCACAAGGTCCGGGATGTCTTCCGCCGGGGTAAAAAGCCTGCGTTCCTTGGCGAATTCGTCGATTATTTCGCCCTGTCCGGAATAGATGCGGCTGATCGTTGGGGGCGCGTATTGGGCAAGCGACTCGTGGCTTGGCAAGTCTTTTCCGTAAACCCAGAAGATCGCGCCAATGCTCAGCACCACCATGCCCAACCCCATGGTCAGGGTCGTAAAAATACCGCCGAAGAAGGACAGGATGAACCGAAACACTGCAAGCCGCCTCATTTATTGCGCGCGTATTCAACATATATGCATTGCCACACGAATGGTCAAAGGTCGAAGGCCTGATCGGCAAGCGGTCGCTACTGGCGCGCCAGAGAACGCTGCGTCAGATCAAGCTCGCGCCAGTTCAGGATCGCCAGCGCCATCGCTTCGGTCATGCCCTGACGCCAGAGCGGATCGCGCAGGTTCTCAAGATCACGCTTGCTGGACAAAAACCCGATTTCAATCAGCACCGATGGAATGTCGGCGGATTTCAAAACCGAAAAACCCGCCTCCCGAAGGGGCCTGCTGTTCATAGGACCGCCTGCTGCGGCCATGCTGCGCGCGAAAGCCTGCGCCAGACTGCGCGAGCGCGGCTCCGTCTCGCGGCGTGCCAGGTCAAGCAGCACGCGTGTCACCTCGTCATCTGACCCTGAAAGATCAGCACCAGCCAGAATATCCGCGCGGTTGTGGCGCGCGGCCAGATGCGCGCTGGCGGTGTCGCTGGCCTCTTGCGACAACGTATAAATGGTGGCACCCCGCGCGCCACCCTGACTAAGCGCATCAGCGTGCAACGACACAAAAAGATCAGCCCCCACGCGATGCGCCAGCGCAACACGGGACTGCAGCGACACAAAGATATCGCTTTCACGGGTCAGAACGACGTCCACATCATCCACCCCGTCGAGTATATCCCGCAAGCCAAGCGCGACATCCAGCATCAACACCTTTTCCGACAGCCCCTCGCGCTCGGCCCCGGGATCGATCCCCCCGTGGCCCGGATCGATGACCACCACAAAACGGTCGTCCGACACGGGTGGCGCGCCTTGGTTCAGGCGTTGCATTTCTGGCCACGAGGCATCTTGAGGAGCCCCAGACTGCCGCGCGAAATCCGCCGCCTCCACCGAGGTCAGTTCAAGTTGCAACACTGCGCGTCCGGTTTGTGGATCGACAGCCATCTCGACCTGATCGGGCAGCATCGGGCGCGTCATGTCGGCCACCAGTCTTGACCAGCCCGGTTGAATAGCGCCAAAACGGACACCGTCAAAACCTGTCACATCGCCAAGTATATCCTGTGGCGCGACGCCCTCCCATGTCAGTCCGCGAAAATCCAGCACAAGGCGCGCGGGCGCATCCAATGTAAAGACGCGGAAAGGCACCCCCCGAGACATCTCAAGACGCAACGTGCTACGCCCGAACCAATTCTGCTCGATCCCGCTCGAAACGGGGTCCACACGCGCCGCGCCTTCCGTCTGCTGTGCAGCCGCAAGCATGGACGTGCCAACGCAAAGGGCGGCACATAAAAGAATAAATCGGATCATCGTCTGCCCGGCCCGAATTGTTTTGGCAATGCTAGCGCAATGCGCGCAGTAAGGGAATCCCCTATCGTGCCTGCATGAATGCCTTGAGACGGGCCAATCCCTCGGTCATGTCTTCGGTGCTGCCTGCATAGGAAAACCGAAGCGTCTGATGGCCGCGGACCGGATCGAAATCCAGCCCCGGCGTCACTGCGACACCTGCTTTTTCGAGGATTTCCGCCGCAAACGCACGGCTGTCCTGCGTCAGGTCCGACACATCTGCGTAGACATAAAACGCGCCGTCAGGTGGCGCGATCTTGTCGAAACCCGCTGCGGGCAGTCCCGCGATCATCAAGGCACGGTTGGCGCGATACACTTCCATATTCGCCTCAAGTTCCTCGGTGGCCTCCATCGCCGCGAGGGCTGCGACCTGACTGACATGCGGCGCACAGATAAAGAGGTTTTGCGCAAGCCGTTCAATCACGCGTACATGATCCTCGGGCACGACCATCCAGCCGACGCGCCAGCCCGTCATCGAAAAGTATTTGGAAAACGAGTTTATCACATAGGCTTCATCGGTGATTTCAAGCGCCGTCACAGCTTTCGCCTCGTATTCGATGCCATGGTAAATCTCGTCAGAGATGAAGGCAGCACCTTGCGCCGATGTCGCATCGACCAAAGCCGACATTGCCGCGCGATCCAGCATCGTGCCGGTTGGATTGGCGGGGGACGCAACCATCAGTCCCGCAAGGTCCTTCTCGGCAAGTTCACCGGCGACAGGTTGCAAGCGGTTTTCGGGGGACGTGAGAATGTCCACTGGCGTCAGGTCGAGCGCGCTGAGGATCTGGCGATAGCTTGGATAGCCCGGCGCGCCAATTCCAACACGATCGCCGGTGTCAAACAGCGCCGTAAAGGCCAGAATGAACGCTCCGGAAGAGCCCGGTGTGACGATGACGCGGTTTGGGTCAAGATCGACATTATACCACTCCCCGTAAAGCTGTGCGATGCGCTGGCGCAGTGCGGGCAGCCCAAGCGAAACGGTATACCCCATCGCACCTTGCGCCATTTCGCGCGCAACGGCGCGGGTGGCCGCCTGCGGCGCGCCTGTGCCCGGTTGTCCCACTTCCATGTGGATGATGTGCCGCCCTGCGGCTTCGGCCCGCCGTGCTGCCTCCATCACATCCATCACAATGAAGGGATCAACCGAAGAACGCCTTGAAACTCGCATGGAAACCGCTCCTTATTAGGTCATGAGGTTTCACCGCGTATTCAGGCTGGCGTCAATCCCGGCACTGTACTTTTGCTTGCTTGCCCAGACCGTTTCTGCGCAAGGGCTGCTGCGTGATGCGGACATCGAATACGGGCTGAAACAGCTTGCGGCTCCAATCCTCACCGCTGCGGGCCTAAGCCCGACACGTGTCAAAATGCTCGTCGTAAATGACAGTTCTCTGAATGCCTTTGTCATTGGGACAGATGCAATTTTTTTGAACTACGGTCTGATCAACCGGATGGACAACGCCGCCATGCTGCAAGGGGTCATCGCGCACGAGGCCGCACATATTGCCAACGGACATATCACGCGCCGGATGAACAACCTGTCCGCGGCGCGGACGGCCGCCGGTTTTGGAGCCGCAATGGCGGCTGTGGTGGCGGCCGCTGGCGCAGGCGATGCCGCAGGGGGCATCCTGCTGGGCACACAAAGTTCGGCCCTCAACCGATTTTTGCGCCATACCCGCGCCGAGGAAGCCTCCGCAGACCAATCTGCCGTGCGTTTCATGCGCTCTGCCGGTGTCGATCCCAAGGGCATGTCTCAGGTGCTGGAGCTTTTCAGCGGTCAGGAGCTTTTGTCCGACACGCGTCAGGACCCATACACCCGCAGCCACCCGCTATCACGTGACCGCGTCCGCGCCCTTGAAGGGTATGTCGCCGCCTATTCCGGCGGGCCCACAGCTGATCCGTCCGCGGCGTATTGGTTCGAACGGGTCAAGGGAAAGATCAACGCCTACACGCGATCCCCGAAATGGACATTGCGCCGCCTGAAAGAAACGCCCTATCAGGACGTGCGCCTGCTGCGCGAAGCTGTGGCCGAGCACCGGCAATCGCGCACCAAAGCGGCTCTGCGCGCGATTGACGCGGCTATCGCACTGCGCCCGAACGATCCTTTTTTGCACGACCAACGCGGTCAGATCCTGTTGGAATCGCGCAACTTCGGACCGGCTGTGGCAGCCTACGGTCGCGCGGTGAAACTGGCCCCGAACGATCCGCTGATACTATCGGGATACGGTCGTGCACTTCTGATACAAGATCGCTATAAGGAAGCACGACAGGTGCTTGAAAAAGCCCGCATAATAGACTTCAGAGACGGCTCGATGCTGCGGGACTTATCCGTGGCCTATGCCAATCTGGGACAACGCGGCATGGCGTCTTTGGTGACCGCGGAACGATATGCTGTCAGCGGCCGTCTGAAGGACGCTGAAATTCATGCCAAGCGGGCCACGGCCCTCTTGCCCGAAGGATCTGGCCCTTGGCAAAGGGCTCAGGATGTGGTGATTGCGGCAGAACGCGCCGCGAAAAGGAGATAATGAATGTTTAGAAAACCACTCACGGCACTGGTACTGTGCCTTGGCGTCGCCGCTGCACCCGCCAGCGCCTTGGACCTCGGTGCCATGACGGCGGAAGAACGTGCGCTCTTTGGCGAACAGGTCCGCGCCTACCTGATGGAAAATCCGCAGGTGATCATGGAAGCCGTCAGCGCACTTGAGCAGCAACAGGCCAACGCTCAGGCGCAGGCTGACATTGATCTGGTCACCCAAAATGCCGACGCGATCTTTAACGATGGGTTCTCTTACGTGGGCGGTAACCCCGATGGCGACATTACTTTGGTAGAGTTCATGGATTACCGGTGCGGGTTTTGCAAAAGGGCCTTTAGCGAGGTCGAGCAATTGCTGGCAGCGGACGGCAACATCCGCTTTATCGTCAAAGAATTTCCCATTCTGGGAGAGCAATCGGTCGTCGCCTCGCGCTTTGCCATGGCCACGAAACTGGTTGAAGGTGACGCGGCCTACAAAGCAATCCACGACGCGCTGATGGAATACAACGGCGAGATCAGCCTGCCCGCCCTGCGCCGCCTTGCAGGCACGTTTGGTCATGATGCAGACGCGATCGAGGCGCGCATGGAGGATGAGACAATCACGGCAAGCCTGCGTGCCACGCGCGAACTGGCGCAACGCCTGCAGATCAACGGTACGCCCACCTTTGTGCTTTCAGACGAAATGCTGCGCGGCTATCTGCCAGCGGATCAGTTGCAAATGATCGTGGACGATAAACGCGGATAAGGCCGCGCCCTACTCCGCCGCCGCATCGGAAACGGCCGCCGCAGCTTCGATCTCGGCGGCCTTTTTCTCGACTTGCTCGACGATATGCTCGACCATTTGGGCGTTATCAAGCTTGTGACTTTGCTTGCCGGCAAGATAGACCATTCCGGATCCCGCCCCGCCGCCAGTAAATCCTACATCTGTCATCAAAGCTTCACCCGGACCGTTGACCACGCAGCCAATGATGCTCAGGCTCATCGGAGTTTTGATGTGTTCAAGGCGTTTTTCGAGCGTCTCGACCGTTTTGATAACGTCGAAACCCTGGCGCGCACAGCTGGGGCAACTGATGATATTGACGCCGCGGTGCCGCAGGCCAAGCGATTTCAGAATCTCATAACCAACTTTCACCTCTTCGACAGGATCGGCGGACAGGCTTACGCGGATCGTGTCGCCAATACCCATCCACAGCAGGTTTCCAAGGCCGATCGCCGATTTGATTGTTCCCGACACAAGCCCGCCCGCCTCGGTGATACCGAGGTGGATCGGCGCATCCGTGGCTTCAGCAAGTTGCTGGTAAGCCGCTGCAGCCATAAAGACATCTGACGCCTTGCAGCTGATTTTGAATTCGTGAAAGTCGTTGTCTTGCAAAATCTTGATATGGTCCAGCCCGCTTTCCACCATCGCGTCAGGACAGGGTTCGCCGTATTTATCAAGCAAGTGTTTTTCCAGACTGCCAGCGTTCACACCGATCCGGATGGAACAGTTATGATCGCGCGCGGCCTTGATGACCTCCTTAACACGTTTCTCATCACCAATATTGCCGGGGTTGATCCGCAAACAGGCGGCCCCCGCTTCGGCCGCTTCAATGCCGCGTTTGTAGTGGAAGTGAATATCCGCAACGATGGGTACCGACACCTCGGGTACAATCTGCTTGAGTGCTTGCGAAGACGCCTCATCCGGGACGGAAATCCGCACGATATCTGCACCTGCTTCCGCTGCTGCGTTCACCTGTGCAATTGTTGCAGCCACATCTGTCGTCAGTGTATTGGTCATTGTCTGGACCGAGATCGGCGCATCCCCTCCGACAGGTACGTTCCCGACCATGATCTGCCGCGATTTGCGACGGTATATGTTGCGCCAGGGACGAATGTGGTTAAGCGACATGGGATGGCTTTCATTGCTGTGTCTGTCACACAAAATAGACACTCTCAGGAGCGCCCGCAATGATCGTTTTTCAAAGCATTGAAGGTTATTCTGACGCAGGCTCGACCGGTGTCTGAAGCTGCACTACCATCGTTGCCAGCGCATCATCGGCTGACAGATCAGCAACGTCATAGGTTGCTTTCAGCGCATCGACTTCTAGCGGCAGGTTTGAAGTGATCGTACCCGTCTCGCCCACAGGGCCGTAGTATTCACCGCTCAGCGCGAAATAGATTGCGCCGCTTTCGCCCGTGCGCAGCGTGGCGGGTGCGTCGCCGACCGGTGCGTCCCAGGTATCACCGGGTTCCATGATGGTTTCTAAGATCACCGTTCCGTCGGCTGCGCTAACGCGCACCCATGCAGGGCGAACCGCAACCATACGCAGGGCGGGTCCCGGGTCTTTCGACACAATCGGCACGGGGTTTTCTACAACCGTTGCATTCTCAGGCGTTTTGATCTGTGCAAACAGGCTTTCAGACAGGCTGTCCGCCTCAGGTTCAGGCTCGGGCGACGACAATTGGGCAAAATTGCCGATCGTACGCGGATCAAGCGTTGAAATCGGAGCGTCCCGTGCAACAAGCACAGGCATATCCAGCGCATCCGGACGATACAGGCGGTCAAGCGCCTCTGCACGTTCCAGATCAATTCCATCGGGCAAGGCTGTTTCGTCATCGCTCGCCGGGATCGCGGCCAACACACCATCGAGCGGGTCAAGATCAGACAGAACAACCGGTGTTTGTTCCGCCGGAGCGACCTGCACGCGCTGCACTTCCTGCAAGACAGAGTAGCCGCCAAAACCGATGGCGGAAATCAACGCGATCAAAACAAGAGATGAGCCAACGGCCCCCGGTTCGATCCGCGAGAAGATGCTTTCACCGGCGGGCACAAACGGTGTGCTGGGCCGATTGAAGATGTCCATATCGCCATTGCGCGCCGTATTCGGTGCGCGCTTGGATTTTTTGATGACCGACGCCTCAGCCGACATGCCGTGCGCGACCGAGAACCCACTTTCCTGACAAAAGGTGTCAAACGCCTGATCCGGGTTCATCCCCAGATATCGCGCATAAGAACGCACGTAACCTGCAATAAAGCCGGGCGTATCGAAGGCATCGGGATCACAGTTTTCAATTGCGGCGATATAGGCGGCCTTGATACGGAGCTCGCGTTGCACATCCAGCAGTGATTTGCCCATTGTGGCGCGCTCGCCGCGCATCACATCGCCCAGACGCAACTCGAAATCGTCGAACGCTTTCGGTTCGACTACTTCGTCAACACTCTTTGAGTGTTTGCGTCCGATCATTCTACTGCCCCGTCTTTCCAGTGTCTGCCAAACCAGCTGTCATCAACTTGTAGAATCGCCCCCACGATTCGTACCTGACCCGTTGTTTAGGTTAGGTTAACACAAGGCAACTCCAAATTCCTACAGGGGAAAGTTAACCTGCCTCTTCGGCACGATTTAGCGCACAATGTGACCAAAGTCCGTCCATCGCCCGGACCAGCGCATCCAACTCCTTTGGTCCATGCACAGGCGACGGCGTGAAGCGTAAACGCTCTGTTCCGCGGGGTACGGTCGGGAAATTGATCGGCTGAACGTAGATGCCGTGATCTTCCAAAAGCATGTCGCTCAGCACTTTGGTATGCACAGGATCGCCCACCATGACGGGAACGATATGGCTGCCGTGATCGATGATCGGCAGGCCCAGACCCTTAAGCCGCATCTTGAGGATTCGCGCCTGCAGCTGGTGCGTTTCGCGCAATTCGGGCGCGGTCTTGAGGTAGGCCACAGATGCAGCGGCACCGGCGGCAACGGCAGGCGGCAGTGAGGTTGTAAAGATGAACCCCGGCGCATAAGACCTTATGGCGTCGCACATTTTCGCTGACGCTGCGATATAGCCACCCATCACGCCATAGGCTTTGGCCAAGGTGCCGTTAATGATGTCAAGACGGTCCATCAGGCCATCGCGCTCTGCCACACCAGCACCGCGTGCGCCATACATGCCCACCGCGTGCACCTCGTCGATATAGGTCAGTGCGCCGAATTCGTCCGCCAAATCGCAGATCGCCTCAATGGGGCCGAAATCTCCGTCCATTGAATAGATCGATTCAAAGGCAATCAGCTTGGGCGCAGCAGGATCATCCGCTTCGAGCAAAGCGCGCAAATGCGCCAGATCATTGTGCTTGAAGATGCGCTTGGCGCCACCATTTCGCCGCACTCCTTCAATCATCGAGGCGTGATTCAGAGAATCGGAATAGATTATCAGGCCGGGGAACAGCTTGGGCAGCGTCGACAGCGTCGCGTCATTGGCGATATAGGCGGACGTGAACAGTAAAGCTGCCTCTTTTCCGTGCAAATCGGACAGTTCTGCCTCGAGCCGTTTGTGGTAGACCGTCGTACCGGAAATGTTGCGCGTGCCACCCGACCCCGCGCCAGTCGCCTCAATCGCTTCGTGCATCGCGGCAAGCACGACAGGGTGCTGCCCCATGCCCAGGTAGTCGTTTCCACACCAGACAGTGATGTCACGTGTTGTACCATCCGGTTGCGTCCATACAGCATGCGGGAACTGGCCGTTGCGGCGTTCAATATCAATGAACGTCCGGTAGCGGCCCTCGTTGTGCAGGCGCGCAATGGCCTTGTCCAGTTGGTCTGTATAGTCCACGAAAGACCTCTTTCTGAGATGGTGCGCAGCGCAGCCTGCGTCTTTAAACGTTTTGTCGATTCTAACTATAGAACCGCTCTAAATTATTCAATAAGCGCGCGGTGGACGCCATGTCGCAGTATCACCCGCCAGCGCGAAGCTTTGCGCAGCCTATGGCTGGACAGTCCCACCTGCCCTGATACCTTGCGCCCGACACGACTAATCAGGAGAACCAGATGTCCGTTGAGGCCGTATTATCCCGCGTTGATGCTCAGTTGCCCCAAGCGCTTGAACGATTGTTCGAGTTGTTGCGCATCCCCTCGATCTCGACCGACCCGGCCTACAAAGCGCAGTGCGATGCAGCAGCGGACTGGCTGGTCAGCGATCTGCAAAGCATCGGCATCCCCGCCGAAAAGCGTCAAACCCCGGGCCATCCGATGGTGGTCGGACATGCGGACGGCCCCGGCCCGCATTTGCTGTTTTACGGGCATTACGATGTGCAGCCTGTCGATCCGCTCGCGCTTTGGAACCACGACCCTTTTGATCCACAGATCGAGGAAACTCCGAAAGGAAAGCTGATCCGCGGGCGCGGCACCGCAGATGACAAGGGCCAGTTGATGACTTTCATCGAGGCCTGCCGCGCCTGGAAAGCCGAACATGGCAGTCTGCCCTGCAAGATCACCATTTTTCTGGAAGGCGAGGAAGAATCCAGCTCGCCGTCGCTGGTACCCTTCATGCAGCAAAACGCAGACGAGCTGCGCTCGGACCTTGCCCTGATCTGCGACACCGCCATGTTCGAAAGCAAGACACCGGCCATCGTCACTTCCCTGCGCGGCATGCTGCAGGAAGAGCTTAAAGTGACCGGCCCGGACAAAGATCTGCACTCGGGCTATTACGGCGGTGTGGCCATGAACCCCATTCGCGTGTTGTCGCGGGTCATCGCAGCGCTGCACGATGAGACCGGCCGCGTGACGATCCCGGGGTTCTATGACGGCGTGCCGGAGCTGAGCGATGAAATGCGTGCCCAGTGGGACGCTCTGGGCTTTGAACATGCGCAGTTTCTGG
This sequence comes from uncultured Roseobacter sp., assembly GCA_947501635.1. Classification (GTDB taxonomy): domain Bacteria; phylum Pseudomonadota; class Alphaproteobacteria; order Rhodobacterales; family Rhodobacteraceae; genus Roseobacter. The sequence continues at coordinate 213,398 of CANMWT010000005.1, read as the reverse complement.
CCGATGTTGACCTGAGCATCCCCGCCGGCGAACAGGGCCGGAGCCCGCTCGAGATGACGTGGTCCCGCCCGACCTGCGAAGTCAACGGCATCTGGGGTGGCTACACCGGAGAAGGCTTTAAAACCGTGCTACCCTCCGAAGCTCACGCCAAAATCAGCTTCCGGCTGGTCGGCCGACAGGATCCGGAAGCGATCCGCGTGAATTTCCGGCGTATGGTAGATGGGTTGTTGCCTGCAGACTGTTCCGTCAGTTTCACGGCGCATGGAGCAGATAAAGCCTGTACCATCGACGTATCCGATCCACGCTTTGAAAAGGCGCGCCAAGCTCTGTCCGAGGAATGGGACCGGCCCGCAGCCTACATCGGTGGGGGCGGTTCAATTCCCATAGCGGGTCACTTCCAGTCAATCCTGGGCACAACGCCTGTGCTTATTGGCTTTGGCAAGGACGATGACGCGCTGCACTCGCCTAACGAAAAGTACGATATGGACAGTTTTCATAAAGGAACGCGCAGCTGGGTGCGCATTCTCGCGGCACTGACATAAAGCGCCGACGGGGTGGGTACAGACCCTCGCCGCACCACAAGGCAGGGCACGGTTCATTAGGGATGCGACGGGGAAAAGCCGATGTTTGACGGGTTTGAAACAGCACAAGCACAGTTGGACGGGCAGTCTATCCACTATGTCACGGCTGGGTCTGGCCCGGCGGTGCTTTTGCTGCATGGCTTCCCCCAGACCCATGCAATGTGGCACGCGGTGGCCCCCGCGCTGGCCGAGCATTTTACTGTCGTCGCAAGCGACCTGCGCGGCTATGGCCAAAGTGGCAAACCACAGGGCACTTCGCCCTACAGTTTCCGCCACATGGCAGCAGACCAGCGCGCGCTCATGCAGCATCTGGGACACCAGCAATTTCATGTGGTGGGTCACGACCGGGGCGGGCGCACGGCGCACCGCCTGGCGCTCGACACACCGGAAGCCGTCAGCAGCCTGACGGTCATGGATATCGTGCCGACGCACCATTTGCTGTCGGATCTGTCCAGAGACGTGGCGGCGGCCTACTACCACTGGTTCTTTCTGGCGCAACCGCATCCCTTTCCAGAAACGATGATCGCACACGATCCCGACGCCTATTTTGAAAGCTGCCTGTTGGGATGGGGGGCTGCACAGCTTGATGACTTTGACCCAGACGCGCTGGCCGCCTACCGCGCGGCGTGGCGCGACAAGGACACGATACGCGGCATGTGTGCAGACTACCGCGCGGCCCTGCAGACTGATTATGACCTCGATGCGGGCGATCTGGACAAACGTGTCACGGCGCCCGCGTTAGTGCTCTACGGTGCCGATGGTGCGATGGCGCGGGCCTATGACGTGCCGCAAACATGGACCGCGCGTCTGACCGACATGCAGGCGGGCGCGGTTGCGGGCGGGCATTTCTTTATCGATCAGTCCCCGAAAGAAACGACCGAAGCGCTCTTGTATTTCCTGCTGCCAATCGCCGCGCGGGATTGACGGTTTTCCAGACGTTTACCCGACGACCGGCAATGTGAGGCCGGCAAAACAAAAGGGCCTCCCGAAGGAGACCCTTTTTTGCAGCGGTGGCGCGGTTGACGGGGCTCGAACCCGCGACCCCCGGCGTGACAGGCCGGTACTCTAACCAACTGAGCTACAACCGCCCACTGCACACACCGGCAAGCGGCGTGCTGGGACGTAGTATTGCGGGCTCTTTGCGGCGTCAAGCGGCTCTTTGAATAATTTTGCAGCTTTTGGCGCTTTTCCTTTTGTGAGCACCGCACACCAGACCGCACATCTGCCCAAGCCCAGCCTTGCGCGCGCTCTGAGAACGGCAGCCCCCGCTTGCCAATCAAATCGCGACAGAGGCGCAGGTCATAGAAATCGGCCACATCGGGCATCAGGGCCTTGGATTTTTCACATACCAAAACAGCCAAAGGCGTATCTGCATGAGTGTCGCCCGGCGCAGGTTCGATGGCCGATGCTGTGTGCAGCGAAACGGGGCGCGCATCAACAAATGGCTGACCCGTGCCATCCTGAAAAAAGTGGCTAAAGCGGGCAGGTCTTCCATGCCGAGAACCCAAAGTACGCGGCGCGAGAGTGAGTCGTTTCTGTTTCAAGCAGCGCGCCCTTTGTTGCGGCGTTTCTTCTATCGGGCAGAGTTTCGCAGAACGGCAGGCGGTGAACGCCTCTCGTCAGGCCGCGCGCGACAAGCTCTTGGCCGCAAAGCGCCGGTGATGCAAGAAAGCGTCCTGTGCACCTACGTACCGATGTTGTTCGGGAATCATTCATTGATGAACAAGCCTGTCGCTTCTACCTTCGTCTCGAACCGCTAAAGGAGAACCAAAATGTCCTGGAACCCCGCATTGGACCCCGACTGCCCCGTCGGCGACGCCGTGGACAGCATCGAAACCCTCATCATCCCGCGTGCACGGGATCTGGGCGGCTTTGAAGTGCGCCGCGCCCTGCCCGCACCCAAGCGCCAAATGATTGGCAGCTTTATCTTCTTCGATCAGATGGGACCCGCGGAGTTTCTGCCGACCAAGGGGCTTGACGTACGCCCGCACCCCCACATCGGTCTGGCCACGATAAGCTATCTCTACCGGGGGCGGATGCATCACCGGGACAGCCTTGGGACAGACCGATGGATTGAACCGGGGGCGGTGAACTGGATGGTGGCCGGACACGGGATCACGCATTCCGAACGCACCGACGACGAAACCCAGAAAGACCCGATGCCGTTTTTTGGCATTCAAACATGGGTCGCGCTGCCAAAGGACCACGAAGACCGCGCACCGCTGTTTGAACACGCGCCTGCCGACAGCCTGCCGCTGCTTGAAGGCGAAGGCAAAAACGTTCGACTGATCCTTGGCACTGCCTTTGGTGAAAAAGCCCCTGTCGAGACGGCCGCCGAGATGTTCTACCTGGACGCCGTGCTGGAGCCCAACGCGCAGATCCCGCTGCCAGACGATCACGAAGACCGTGGCGCTTATGTTGTTGAGGGCGAGGTCATCGTTGCAGGTGTTACCTACTCCACCGGACAGATGATGGTGTTCCGCCCCGGCGACCGCGTATCGCTCAAGGCCGGTGAGCAGGGCGCGCGCCTGATGTTGCTTGGCGGCGAGACGTTGGAAGGGCCAAGATACATCTGGTGGAATTTCGTGGCCTCTTCGAAGGAGAGGATCGAGGAAGCCAAAGAAGCCTGGCGCAAAGAGGACTGGAACAGTAATCCGCGCTTTCATCTGCCACCCGGCGACGATCAGGAGCATATCCCCCTGCCCGACCGGTAAAGCCTGCCGCAGTCGCGTACTGTCCGTGCTTTACCGGTTCTTCAGGCGCACCTTTTTCACCTTCATGTCCTGTGACGTCAGGACGTAGGGAAAGATGCGTTGCGAATAAACGCCGTGCTTGAAGAAAAAGAATTCTGACTGGAAGTACCGCGTGCCAACGGGCGGCTTGTATGTGCCTGAAACCTGCAGCTTTTTGTCGACACTCACAAAGGCGTCGAAACCGCCGCGCCCATCAAAGTCTATCACGACCTCAAGCAAATGCCGGGTCCCATCCCGCCTAATAACCTTGCTCGATGCGCTGCGCCCCAGGGCCCCCCGCTCACAGCTTTCTCCCGGGCCGGTTTTCAGGTCACTGGTCAATTCGATACGGCCCGAGGGCAGCACATCCACTTTCAGCGGTGGCGCGCAGCCGCGCCTACCGTCATGTATCTGGAAAATATCGAACTTTTCATTCGTTCCGGCTTCCATGGCAACGGTCGCGCTAAACAGATACGCACCCTTGTGGGTGGGCTTGATCCGATCGGTGAAAATTTCGGCACGCTGTTTCCACACCCCTCCCGGACAATGATTCGAGCTTGTTCGGAAAACCCATGTCTTGCCATCGCGCACAATGGCGCCTGGGTCGACGCCGCAAGACACCTGCCATTTACTCAGCGGTGTCGCACCCGCCTGTTCGGTCTGCCCGACCCACAACCCGACACAGGCCAGACCAACTAAAAACAAGCGTGCAACAGCCATCACATCCCCCTAGGATCAGCATTCTGCCCAAAAGGATGACCCACCATTGCAATTCGATCAAGTCGCTCAAGGTGGCGGCTGCTCTGGCCGCGCTTAAAACGACGGCTCGGCCGGGCTGTCGTTCGCGCTAGTGTGTGTTTGACTTCAGCTTTGGCCGCGCCGCTGATGTCACAGTGCATCCAACATGCTCAGGATTTTCCAATTGAGCCGCGCATTCGATCAACGCACCAATCCGGTCGCTGGTCAGGCTGCCCGCCATCTCAAAGGCCGCAAACTCCAACAGTTTTGATGACAGGCGCATGGCTTCAGGCCCCCGCTGGTCGGCGGGCAACCCCTTCAAATACTCCAGCAACAAATCAAGCGCGGTCGTCCCGTTCCGGTCTGCCCACCGCGGCACCATCGAGATGTTACTGTTTGAATCGCACATTGGATTTATCCCTAACGCAGCGCCGCCACACAGCCATGGGTGACACAAGAAAACGCGACATAACAGACCCAAATTTTGCGTTTCGAAAACTTCTCAAAAGCCATGGAAACAATATGCGAAAATTGCTTGAATTGTTCACAAGACACGGCGCGAGTGCCACCTCATGGGCGTCTTGATGGCCATAGAAACTAAAGAGAATGGTGGGTCGTGAGAGGCTCGAACTCCCGACATCTTCGGTGTAAACGAAGCGCTCTACCAACTGAGCTAACGACCCGTTGAGATGCGGTTTAGCCAAACTCCGCGCGGGCTTCAAGCCCCTATCGACAGTTTGGTCTGTCTGCCGCCCTGCACAAAAAATACCACCCCTTGTCCACCGCCCACGTCCGCGATCTGGTCAAGGCTTTGCGCGGTCAGCACAAGCCGGAGCATCCGCGATGTGATCCCGTGCGTCACCAGGACAGAAGGCGTTGTCACGCGAGACAAAAAAGCCTCACACCGCAGTCGCAAACCCGCCAAGCCTTCTCCGCCGGGCGCTTTGTCATAAAGCGCCAATGCGTTTTCTTCACTTTCGTCTGCCGGGCTTGAAACCGGCAACTCCGACCGCAACAGCCCTTCCCACGACCCAACTCCGATTTCGGCAAGTGCTGCATCTTGGCGCAGCGTAGGGCACAGCCCCGCAAGCGCGATTTCCGCCGTCGTGACCGCGCGCCCTTGCGGGCTGCTTACGGCATCAAATCCCGACAGATCGCGCCTGGCCAGGATCTGGTGCTGTTGGGCCGCTTGCGCCCGACCAAGTGCTGTCAACGGAGAGTCCAACCCGCCCTGAATGCGTTTTTCGGCATTCCAGACGGTCTGGCCGTGGCGCAGGATATACAGAGGAGGAAAGCTCACAATCTGATACCAAACAGAAGCATCTGACCTGCGGGCGGCGCGCTCAGTCGCCTGCATCCGGTTCCGGCAGCGCTTTTTGTCGGACTTTGACAATGATGACGCGGCCGTCTTCCAGTTCCTTTTCGCGATTAACTACCAGTCGGCCTAAAGGAGGCAAGGCACAGCCGCGCCCCGCCGCCAAAGCCTCGCCCAACTCTGCCAAAAGCACTTCGATGACAGGTTTTGCATCTTTCTTTTTGACGCCGGATCGTTTCACGACCCGCTCAACCAGTTCTTTCTTGCGCAGCAGGTCAGCCGGCGGCTTCACCGGTTCTGCAGCCGTGGCCTTGGGCTTTGAAACTGATTTTGCTGCTCTGCTCCGTGTTTTCGCCGCTGGCGTCTTTTTCGTTGTCACGATCCCTCCTCGCGGCGCTTTACGCCCGTGTTTTGCCGCGCAGCGCCATCTGCACTGTCACCCAGACTATGCCCAGTCTGACCAATGTGCATAGCCCCAAAACCAAATACTTGGAACCAATCGCACACTTACTTTAAGAGGGCGCTCTAAGATTCTGTTTGAAATCAAAAAAGACGCCCGAAAAATCGGACGCCTCTGTCTTTTCTGCAGCACGGTGTCAATGGGCCGTGGCGGACCCTCCGCCATCTGCCGACGTGCTGAGCGCCGCCGCGGCAGCTTCTTCCGCTTCCTGATCCCACTCGATCGCCTCCGGCTCCGAGATCAGCGCGTGTTTCAGCACTTCGGATACATGCCCAACGGGAATGATCGTCAGCCCTTCCTTCACGTTGTCCGGGATCTCGGACAGATCCTTTGTGTTCTCTTCCGGTATCAGGACCGTCGTGATTCCACCGCGCAAAGCCGCCAAGAGCTTCTCCTTCAATCCGCCGATTGGCATCGCATTGCCGCGCAGGCTGACCTCGCCCGTCATTGCGATATCCTTGCGCACAGGGATCTGTGTCAGCACGGAAACGATCGACGTGACCATGGCAAGCCCAGCTGACGGGCCGTCTTTCGGCGTTGCGCCATCTGGCACGTGCACGTGAATGTCGATCTTGTCGAACTGCGGCGGTTTGATCCCGATCTGAGGGCTGATCGATCTGACGTAGCTCGACGCCGCATCAATCGATTCCTTCATCACATCGCCCAACTTGCCGGTGGTCTTCATCCGCCCCTTGCCCGGCAGGCGCAAGGCTTCGATGCTCAACAATTCGCCACCCACAGAGGTGTAGGCCAGACCCGTCACAACACCGATCTGATCCTCTTTCTCCGCCAGCCCGTAGCGATACTTCTTCACGCCCAGAAACTCATCGATATTGTCGGCTGTCACGTTTACAGTTTCAGCCTCCTTCTTGATGATCTTCGTCAGCGATTTGCGCGCAACCTTTGCGATCTCCCGCTCAAGGTTCCGCACCCCAGCCTCGCGCGTGTAGGTCCGCACCATTTCAGTCAGCGCCGAATCCTCAAGCACAAACTCCTTGGCCTTCAGCCCGTGGTTCTTGATCTGCTTGGGCACAAGGTGCTGTTTCGCGATTTCGCGTTTCTCGTCTTCGGTGTAGCCCGCCAGCGGGATAATCTCCATCCGGTCCAGCAAGGGCCCCGGCATGTTGTAGCTGTTCGACGTGGTCAGGAACATCACGTTCGACAGATCATATTCCACCTCAAGATAGTGGTCCACAAAGGTCGAGTTTTGTTCCGGGTCCAGCACTTCCAGCATGGCCGAGGCCGGATCGCCGCGGAAATCCTGGCCCATCTTATCGATTTCATCCAACAAGATCAGTGGGTTGGTTGTCTTGGCCTTCTTGAGCGCCTGGATGATCTTGCCTGGCATCGATCCGATATAGGTCCGGCGGTGGCCGCGGATTTCGGATTCGTCGCGCACCCCACCCAGCGAGATGCGAATAAATTCGCGCCCCGTCGCTCTGGCCACGGATTTACCAAGACTTGTCTTACCCACACCAGGGGGTCCGACAAGGCACATAATCGGGCCTTTCAGTTTGCTGGAACGTTGTTGCACCGCAAGGTATTCGACAATCCGTTCCTTGACCTTTTCAAGGCCGTAGTGGTCGTCATCCAGAATTTTCTGAGCGCGCGAAAGATCCTTCTTTACGCGGCTTTTGACACCCCACGGGATCGACAGCATCCAGTCAAGGTAGTTGCGCACCACGGTCGCTTCGGCAGACATCGGGCTCATGTTCTTGAGCTTTTTGATCTCTGCTTCCGCTTTTTCGCGCGCTTCCTTGCTCAGCTTGGTTTCGGCGATTTTAGCTTCCAGTTCGGCAATCTCGTTCTTGCCGTCCTCGCCGTCGCCCAACTCCTGCTGAATCGCTTTCATTTGTTCGTTCAGATAGTATTCGCGCTGCGTGCGCTCCATCTGCGATTTGACGCGGGTTTTGATCTTTTTCTCGACCTGCAACACCGACATCTCACCCTGCATCAGGCCATAGACCTTCTCAAGGCGTTCCGACACGCTCAGCGTTTCCAGCAAATCCTGCTTCTGGCCAACCTCAATTCCCAGATGGCCGGCGACCAGATCCGCAAGTTTTGCAGGTTCGGTCGACTCGCCCACAGCCGCAAGCGCTTCTTCGGGAACGTTCTTTTTGACCTTTGCGTAGCGCTCGAATTCGTCGGTCACCGTGCGCAACAAGGCCTCGGTCGTCGCCAGATCGCCCGGCATCTCCGTCAGATATTCGGCCCGCGCTTCAAAGAAGTTATCGTTTTCGAGGTATTCGGTAATGCGCACCCGCGCCTGCCCTTCGACCAGCACCTTTACGGTGCCGTCGGGCAGTTTCAGCAGTTGCAGCACATTGGCCAGCACGCCTGCCTTGAAGATGCCGGACGCATCCGGGTCATCATCGCCCGCATCTATCTGGCTTGAAAGGAGAATTTGCTTGTCATCGGCCATGACTTCTTCGAGGGCCCGGACGGATTTGTCTCGTCCCACGAAAAGCGGCACGATCATATGTGGGAATACCACAATATCGCGCAATGGAAGTACCGGGTATGATGCGTTGAGAGGCTCTTGCATGCTCTTTCCTTGTTTTTGGCAAGATGGAACCGGTCCCGCATCAGCAGCAACACACGTCCATCTCCGTGTCACGGGTTAACAGGTGGGGCCCGTGCCTGCGGAAATCAACCTGTATGCCGTTTGTCTGATGCCAGCATGACCACAGACGCGCAAAACTACAAGGCTCTGGCGGTGTGTTTTTTGCGCGAAACCTGCGCAGAAGTCACGCCAGCCGCTCCGTGAGCGAGACAGACAATGAAGACACTCTGGTAGAGAGGGTTTTGACCTCATCGGCAATCACGGTAAAGCCTTTGCCGGCGTCCCCCACGCGTGCCGCCTCGATCGACGCATTGGTGGCCACCATGTTGATGACTCGCCCGATCTTACCGATCTCAAGTGCAATTTTATTGGTTTTCTCCAACTCCTCCGCTTTTTCGTTCTCTTTCAGCTCAAGAAAATGGGTAGCGATGCCGCTGCTGAGCGCATTGAGCCCCTTGGCAACCCGCGTGCAGCACAATTCGTACAGGTTCTTGCCCGCCTGAAAGCCACGGATGCCTTCATCCGCGCTGGCCCGGCACCGCTCAAGTATGCGCATCAACTCACCCAGATCGCCCGTCACTTGCTTGACCATACTGGCAAGCGCATCCGGCAAGGTCACACCCAAAGGTTTCAGGTGGCGGGCATGAATGTCGCGCAGACTGCCGTATGCGCGTTCAACATCAGCGACGGCCTGCATGAATTCTTCGGGACAGACTACATCGGTTTGCGCGCCGTCCCGTTGCATCTGGAACACGACGATCTGCATGGACGCCACCCGCGCAGCCGCCAATTCTTCGCGCATGTTGTTAAGTGTCTTGTCGAGCGAAGGCACTTCTTCCGCGTCGAAGTCCTGAGGCAAGGCGTTCATCATAAGTCTCCAAACAGCATCCACTGCCATTTAGAACCCATTGGATTAAACCGACGTTAACGGGCGCGCCACACCGCCTCCAAACGGGCTAAAGCGGGTCGATATCGCCCTGCGCGCGCATGTCGTGAAAATCCTTTTGCCAAGCGACAAAAGTGCCCTGCCCGATGGCTGCGCGCATACCAGCCATAAGCTCCTGATAATAATGCAGGTTATGCCATGTCAGCAGCATCGAGCTGATGATCTCCTGTGCACGGAACACATGGTGCAGATAGGCGCGTGAATAGGACCTGCAGGCGGGGCAGGTACAGGTTTCGTCCAGCGGGCGCGGATCATCCGCATGGCGCGCATTCTTGATGTTGACGACACCGCGGCGCGTAAACACCTGCCCGGTGCGCCCCGAGCGGCTGGGCAGCACACAGTCCATCATGTCAATGCCCCGTGCGACGGCTCCTACGATGTCATCGGGCTTGCCCACGCCCATCAGGTACCGCGGCTTGTCCTGCGGCAATTGCTCGGGCGCATAGTCCAGACAGTCGAACATGGCCTCCTGCCCTTCGCCCACGGCCAGCCCGCCAACCGCATAGCCGTCAAAGCCGATCTGCCGGAGCGCCTGCGCGCTTTCTGCCCGCAGATCTTCTTCCAACCCGCCTTGCTGGATGCCGAAAAGCGCATGTCCGGGCCGGTCGCCAAAGGCCTCTTTCGAGCGTTTCGCCCACCGCATGGACAGGCGCATACTGCGCGCGATGGCATCGCGATCCGCCGGCAGCGCGGGACATTCATCGAAACACATCACGATATCAGAGCCCAAAAGGCGCTGAATCTCCATCGATCTTTCGGGGGTAAGCGTATGTTTTGACCCGTCAATATGGCTTTTGAAGGTCACGCCGTCTTCGGTTAACTTGCGCAAATCAGCAAGGCTCATCACCTGAAAGCCGCCGGAATCAGTCAAAATGGGCCGGTCCCAATTCATGAATTTGTGCAACCCGCCCAAACGGTCAATCCGCTCCGCTGTGGGGCGCAGCATCAAATGATAGGTATTGCCCAACAGGATATCGGCACCGGTTTCGCGCACCGACCCGGGCAGCATCGCCTTTACGGTCGCTGCCGTACCAACCGGCATAAAGGCAGGCGTTCGGATATCACCGCGCGGCGTAGAGATCACCCCCCTGCGCGCCCTGCCGTCCTGTGCATCTGTGCGGAAACTGAAAACTGCCATCAACTGCTCTTAATTTGGTCGCACACGGGCGATACCTTCTCACTCGAAAACTTGCAAACACATGTCGTTGTAACCACATATATAGACAATCAAACGGGAATAGACACGTCATATGGACATCGAAACAGTCATTATCGAACTGCTGTCAGGCAACATCGTGCTGCTGCTTCTGGCAGCTTTGCTCATTACGCTCGTCGTCAAGGGCGTCAAGATCGTGCCACAGTCCGAAAAATATGTAATCGAAAGGTTTGGCCGCCTGCGGTCAGTGCTGGGGCCTGGCATCAACCTGATCGTGCCCTTTATCGACCGTGTCGCCCATGAAATCTCGATCCTCGAACGTCAATTGCCCAACGCCAGCCAGGACGCGATCACCAAGGACAACGTGCTGGTGCAGGTTGAAACATCCGTGTTTTACCGCATAACCGAGCCCGAGCGCACCGTTTACCGCATCCGTGACGTGGACGCCGCGATTGCGACTACGGTCGCGGGTATTGTACGCGCAGAGATCGGCAAAATGGACCTTGATGATGTACAGGCCAACCGCTCGCAGCTTATCACGACAATCAAGGCGCTGGTCGAAGATGCGGTCGACGACTGGGGCATCGAAGTGACCCGGGCCGAAATCCTTGACGTCAACCTCGATCAGGCCACCCGAGAAGCGATGCTGCAACAGCTCAACGCTGAACGCGCACGCCGTGCCGCGGTGACCGAAGCCGAAGGCCAGAAGCGCGCCGTTGAACTGGCTGCCGATGCCGAGCTTTATGCATCCGAGCAAAGCGCCAAGGCGCGCCGTATTCTGGCCGACGCAGAAGCCTATGCCACACAGGTCGTCGCAGATGCGATCAACGAAAACGGGCTTGAAGCGGCACAGTACCAAATCGCGCTCAAACAGGTTGAATCGCTCAATGCGCTGGGCGCAGGCGATGGCAAACAGACCATTCTGGTGCCCACACAGGCGATTGACGCCTTTGGGGACGCCTTCAAGCTGCTGAAAGGACGCAGTTCATGATCGAAGCACTCCTGGGCATTTGGTGGATGTGGATCGCCGCGGCGCTGGTTTTTGGCCTGATCGAAGTTCTGGCCCCCGGTTTCATCTTTCTGGGGTTCGCGCTTGGCGCTCTGGTGACCGGCCTTATCGTGGGCCTCGCCTTTGCCCCGTCGGCACCGGCGCTGCTGGCCGTCTTTGCAGCCGTGTCGCTGCTGTCGTGGTTCGGCCTGCGCTTTGCCTTCCGCCGCCAGTCCAGCGGCGTCAAAGTCATCACCGATGATGTGAACGACAGCTAGGCACCCACCTGCCCACCCTGCGGCTTGTAGGCCATCTGGCTGACGTAAGACATAAAACCGAAAAACCGATCCTTAGACACCCTCTTGCGTGCCTCAGCCTTGAGGGCCTGCGCTGTTTCCTCAAAGAGCAGCCCCGTCTCGGTCATCCGGTCGGCGCCCCGCTCGATCACCGTCTGGAAATAAGCGGCATCGCCCTGTGCCACGTACCCATGGCTGCGGCGCTGCCCCAGCTCAAACCCTGCCCCAGCCAACATCGCGCCTATCTGACGCATGATCCAGAGGTTGGTGACATTCTGATGGATCATGAAACGCACCAGCTGATCCAGCGGATCAAAATCCGCGATCTGACAGGTCGCCGTATCGTAGTCACCGTCACAAATCGCTAGCACACCGCCCGGTTTGAGCACCCGGAACGCCTCGCGGATAACATCCTGCGGCCCCGGCACATGGCACAAAAGCGTATGCATCAGCACCATGTCGACACTGCCCGTCGCAAGGCCCGTCGCCTTTGCATCTGCGGTCTCGAACGACACATCCGCAGCATTTGCGAAATGCCGCCGGGCGCGTGCGACCATGACCGGCGACGGCTCCAGTCCAAGCGCATGCGCAGCTCCCGCCAACTTGACCAAATCCTTTGTCACATGCCCGGTGCCCGAGCCGAATTCCACGGCCAGAGCCCCCGCCGGCAAACGGATGTCAGCAAGGTAAGCCGCACGGATCGCAATCTGTTCGGGTTCGCGACAACGCGTATCCATCGCATCCGCAATCCGCTCCTGCAATGCTTCGTCCTGCGCGGCAAGGTCTGCATAAGGATCCGACATGGGCCACCTTCCTTTCAAAACCTGCGCCATGCTATCACAGCGCAGGCTCCCTCCCAAGATGCGGCCGCGAAGCATCGCAAGCAAAAGGGGCGACCCAAAGGCCACCCCATCCTTTTCGATATCGTAAAGCGACGGGATCAGGCGCGACGGCGCATCACCACAAGGCCGCCCACAGCCGCCACCAGCAACCATCCCGCCGCCGGCAGCGGTACAGGCGTCGCATAGGCTGCACGTACTTCGTCTGCAATATAGTCGTGCAAACGGGCGGTCGGATGGAATGGATCCCAGAAGGTCGTCATCTCGCAGTTTAACGCTTCACTGCCCTCACAAGGCCCACGCGTGTCAGCACCGAAAAAGTCGGGCACGTCATAGGCCAGTCGCGTCAGATCAAAGGCGTCGATCACTGTGGTGTGGATACCCGCGTCCAAGCCCTGAACCACGCCTTCGATAAAGAACCCCTCTGGCGTGGCCAAACCGTCAAAGAACAAACCGTTCAGGCTGGCGGATGCACCGCTTGCCAAGGCGCTTGCCACCAGTGTCTCGGGTGTCGGCGCGCCATCCGGGCCACTTCGCACCAGCGGGGTGTAGCCAACGTCGGGCACCTCAAACAACAGAAAGTTCTTCACATCATGAGCGATCAACGCCTCCAGTGTATTGCGGAACACCGTCTGGCTGGTGGTCGGTGCCAGTCCGGTTTGAAACGCCCGGATATCGTTGCCACCAATCCATATCGCCACCAGCGGGTTGTCGCCAAATCGGTCCTGCTGGGCAACGAGCTCCTCTGTCTGGCCCGCCAGATCAACCACGGTGTCACGGCTTAGTCCCGCCGTCGCACCACCTCTCGCAAAGCTTTGCGCCTCTCGGTTCGCTGTGTCGAACTCACTGATGATCTGCTCGCTCCAAAGCGGGCCGTCGCTGGCACGCACGGTATCCTCGCCGCCGGTCTCGCCCGCATAGGCGCTGAGGCTGTCGCCCAAGACCCAAAAGCTGCTGAACTGCTCTGTCAGGGTCGACGCACCGGCACTGCCGGCCATGAAAAATACGCAGCAGGCTGCACGCAACATTCTACAATCTAACATTATTTCCTCCCAGTCTCGGCGCAGGAAAAAGCGGGTGCAGGTCAAAAATCAAGGCTGTCGTCAGGTCAGCTTGCGGCTAGGGGCACCTGCCGGACGCCACGTCATTTTTACGCGCCCACCCGCGATCTGTCCCTTCAGGTTGAGGTTGAGCGGGCCACCTGATACCCAACGGGCCAGCAAGAAACAAAGGGGAGATACCATGCAGAAGCTTACCTTCGGATGGGAAGAATGGGTTGCGCTGCCGGATCTGGGCCTGCCTGCGATCAAGGCCAAGGTGGATACCGGCGCACGCACATCCGCCCTGCATGCCCATGACATCGAAGTTTTTGGGCCCGCAAAAAATCCCAAAGTGCGCTTTAATGTCCATCCGATCTCGGGGCGTGATGATGTCTCGATCACATGCTCTGCGCCCCTGATCGACCGGCGCGAAGTCACCTCCTCCAACGGCGAGGCAGAGCAACGCTTTGTGATCGCTTCGGAGCTACATGTGGGCGAGCAGTCTTGGCCCATCGAAATCACCCTCACCAACCGCGCGTCCATGACCTCACGAATGCTGCTGGGGCGACAGGCGCTCAGCGATCACATCTCGATCTCGCCCACGGAAAAGCGGCTCCAGCCCGAGTTGAGCTATGACGCCTATCACTCTGCCACGCTGAAACGCTCTGCGCCCAAACGCGCGTTGCGCATTGCCGTGCTCAGCCGCGAAGACAACTACTCGACCCGCCGTCTTGTCGAAGTGGGAGAGGCGCGCGGCCATTCCGTCGAAGTCATCGACACCACGCGCTGCTACATGGCGATCAACACGATGGCGCCCGAAGTACACTATGACGGCAAACGCCTGCCGCGCTATGACGCGGTCATCCCCCGCATTGGCGCATCAATCACCCCCTACGGCACCGCCGTCATCCGCCAGTTCGAAGCCATCGGCACCTATTGCGTCAATGGCAGCGCGGGGATCACCGCCAGTCGCGACAAGCTGCACGCCCATCAGGTGCTGGCCACCAAGCGCATCGGCATGCCCTCGACGGCCTTTGCCGCCTCGCCCAAGGATACCTCGAACCTCATGGGTCTTGTGGGCACCGCACCGCTGATCGTGAAACTGCTGGAAAGCACGCAGGGCAAGGGCGTGGTGCTGGCCGAAACCAAAAAGGCCGCTGAATCCGTGATCGACGCCTTCCGCGGGCTCAAGGCGAACTTTCTGGTGCAGGATTTCGTCAAGGAGGCCGCCGGCGAAGACATCCGCTGTCTGGTGATCGCCGGCAAGGTCGTCGCGGCCATGAAACGCACCGGCGCCGAAGGCGATTTCCGCTCTAACCTGCACCGCGGCGGCTCGGCCAAGGTCGTGCGCATCACGCGCGAAGAGCGCGACACCGCAGTGCGCGCCGCCCGCGCTTTTGGTCTGGGCAAGGCAGGCGTCGACCTGCTGCGCTCCTCCACCGGCCCAAAAGTGCTCGAGGTCAACTCCTCGCCGGGTTTCGAAGGCATCGAAAAAGCCTCGGGCAAGGACATTGTCGGCAAGCTTTACGACGAGATCGAAGCGCGCGTCAAACCCCAACCGGCCCGAAAACCGCGCCGCTAAGGCACACCGCGCGCGGCCTGCGCCGGTTGTGTCCTATATCCCAGCCTGCGCCGGGCGCGCGAGAATGCCGATACAATCATACCGCTTCTCCGGTGCTCTGACAGCAGGAAACGCGCATTCGCGTCAGGATCAACACCCACCGCTTGCATCCCCTGCGCCTGTACGGTCGCCAGCAGACTTCCCGCACAACAGCCAATATCAAGCGCGCGCTTGTGGGTGCAGATCGCCTGTTACCCGAGTGGGGAAAAAGGGCTGACCCTGATCCGTGCGCCACACAAGATGTGTCACGATGCGATCCGCCAAGGACGGTGCGACAACCGGGATATGGCTTATGCCGTGGGTGTACTCGGCCAGACCTTTGGCCCGCGACCACGCCAGACGCCCCGCTTCAATCGTCACGGCCCGGTTCGTTCGGATCGCACGAGAACAAGCCGATCTTGTTGCCTTGCGGGTCGCGAAGATAGCCGACGTAGAAATGCGGCCCGTAATTGGCGCGAAAACCAGGCTGGCCCTCATTGGTGCCGCCTGCAGCCAGCGCGGCTGCATGAAGCGCGCGCACCCGGTCTTGTGCACCCACATCGAAAGCCACCATGGCGCCATTACCCGCCGTTGCGGGGCCTGCGTCATAGGGCGGTTTCACATAAAAATCCGGGACGACCGCAGACTGGCCCGGCTCAAGCGTCGGCGTATAGCTCAAGCCCTCGGGGCCTTCTTCCAATGCGTACCCCAGCGCTGGCAGGAAGGCATTGTAAAACCGCTTGGCGCGCGGGATATCATCTGCGCCGACTGAGACATAGGCAATCATGCTAGGGTATCCGCTCCGGCACCTTGGGTCGTCAGACATAACTCGCTCAATGACATAGGCCAAGCGCGATTGTACTGCAACGCGCCGCCCTCTTTTTCTGCGCGCAGCCAGCCCAAGGTTCTTGGCCCCGCCTTTGTACACCCCGGGATCAAGGCGATTAACGGGGCACGCAGTCATGTGCTTCAGGACCAAGGCGCAGCAAGGGCTTAGATCATCGGGGCGCGCAATGCGGCTGCGAACAAATCACTCGATCTGCCGGTCTCTATGTTCTTGCTCTGCCGTGTCTTGGGCGGGATCACCGATCGGACCCCGAGCCCCGAAAATGCCTTTTTGCTGACACGCAAAAGTCCGCTCATCCCCGGTAATCAGAGCTTTACGATCCGAAAGTAACAACTATGTAACACCTTTGTAAAATATTCCCGGCAGCAAAACTGCCGGCACGGCAACATACAGGGACGACTCTTGGAAGCTTTTTACGAACTCTTGTTTCGCTTCGCGATCAACGTTGCAGCCATGTCTGCACTCATCTTCGGAATATACTACCGCCGGCACGGCGACCGCACCCTTGCGACGACGGCAGCCATGTTCAACGTTTTTGCCTTCGCCGTCCTGGGCACACTGTCCAGCGTTGAATTCGGACTTGCCGCAGGCTTTGGTCTTTTCGCCATTCTGGCGCTGTTCAACCTCCGGTCAGAGCAGATTGGCCGGATCGAAATCGCTTACTTCTTCGGTGCAATTGCCATCGCCGTGATCTGTTCGATCGAAGGGGCATCAACCGCGAACCTGATGGCCATTGTCACCTTCGCTCTGGCTGGCGCCTATGTCTTTGACCACCCCGCCCTGGTGCAGGGGTCGCGCGCTGTGCGCGTTACCGTGGACCGTATCGATCCCAACCTGCTGGCGGCGCCCGAGGCCATGAAAAAGACACTTACCGAAAGACTGGGGGTCAATGTGACCGGATTCGAGATTGAAAGCGTCAATTTCGTCAATGAACTGGCGGTCATCCAACTGACCTACAGCAGAGTTGCAGAGAAACCGGCGAAATGATGGAAAACAGATTTGCCGGCCTGTCCCTCCAAGAACTGAACGCCAAGGCAGATATGCTGACGCGGCTCGACAACAAATATGTCGTGCCGATGCGCGCGCTTGCCGATCTGTCGGACGAACTGGCGCGCGATTTCGATATACTCGATATCGATGGCAAAAGAAGCTTTGAGTATCGGACGCAATACTTCGACACGCCCGATCTGTGCAGCTATCGCCATCACGTGCAGGGACGTCGCCTGCGGTCAAAGGTGCGCACGCGTCAGTATCTGGATGCAAACCTCTGTTTTGTCGAGGTAAAGCTCAAGACAGTGCGCAAAGTGACTGTCAAAAAACGCCTTGCCTACGAACCCTCGCTACTTGAGCAACTGACGGAGCCTGCAATCCGTTTCGTAGAAGACGCGCATCTGGACCTTTACGAGCGCAACGCACTCGCGTCCTACGCTCCGGTGATCCAGATGCAGTACAACCGCATGACCCTTGTCGCCCGCGAGGGTGGCGAGCGCCTGACGATTGACCGGGGCCTGCGCTTCTGGAACGCTGCCTCGTCGGAAGAGATCGCGGACGACATGGCTGTGATCGAGACGAAATCCGCTTTCGGCCGCGGAATTGCAGATACTATTCTGCGCAAAAGCGGCTACCACCCTGTCGGCTCATGCTCAAAGTACTGCGTGGGGCTTGCGGCCCTTGGCATGGTGCCACGGTTCAACAAGTTTCTGCCCGCCTTCCGGCGCCTTATGCCACATCTTGCAGACGCACAGACGTCGCATGGCGGCGCTAACGCGCAGGCGCAGCCCACCCGCTGCGCAAACGGGGCAACGACGCTCCTGGATGCGGCTTAAACCCCCGCACGCGCGTGGATAAGCGCGGGTCTTGCCCCGCGACGGCGCGGCTGCCCCGTTCATCATTTCGGTCTGAAATCAAATCCTGCACAGTATGAAGCCGCGCGCCGCCTTGTGGTGGCGGCTCCAGAAATGCCCCGGCGGACGTCCACGGGCTCACCCCTTCAGCCGACATCGCCATCGCGGAGGTATCGGACCATGCAAAACCGCTGCCTTTACCGCTGTCTCACCGTCTGGCGCGCATCAAGTCCAAGCCTGTCTTTCAAAGCACGGACCCCCTTGGGCGTGAGGACAACATCGACCTCGCCACGTCGCATGCGCACCCAGTCGTGGCGGCGGAAGGTCGCAAGAAGGACAGCCGCCACTCCCCCGCCAAGGTGGTAGGCATCTTCACTCCAGTCATGGCACAGTCTGAGCGGGCATCGCGCGCTCTGGTCCTGCGCCGTCACGTCAACGCCAATCTGGTCAAACCAAACGCGCCCATTTGCAGTGATTTCAGGGCCTGAAATACCGTGGTGCAGCAGACCACGATCAAAAAGGGCGTTTGTCACAAGGCATCCCAGTGCACCGGCGAGATGATCAAGACACAAACGCGAGTGCAGCACACCCCTGGGCAGCAAAGCCGCACCAGCCGTTTTCTGCCGGTTCTTTTCCGCCAGCGCCGACACACCGTCGACCAGATCACAAACGTCGCCGTCCGCCAGCGCGTATAGCCTCTTTCTGCCCTTCTTTTGCTGCGACACGAGGTTAGCCGCCGCCAACTTCGCAAGGTGTTCGCTTGCTGTGCTCGGGGCGATATTGGCGACATGCGCCAGTTCCGTCGCGGTCAGCACGCCATCATAGCGCAGCGACAGCAACATGTTGACCCGCGCCGGATCACCCATGGCCGCAGCGACGACCGCAATTTGGTTCGAGGATGCCATACTTCGGTGTTTACCGAATTATTTCTATTTGTGAAAGCCTAAACTGGCAACCAGCTCCATTACGAAAGGCTTTGCGATGAATTTTAACGATATTGAACTGCGCCTGCGCTATCCGCACATATTCCGCGCGCAAGACCCTTCATACCACCCCCCCGAAGCAAACACCCCGGCCACAAAGAGCCCTCCCGCCCAGAGACTGCCAGCCATGCTCCGCCTATTGGCGCGGCTGCGGGTGTTTCGCCGACAGGGTGCTCTCTCCGGGGCCGGTTGCGAAAGTGCCGCGCCATATCGTGACACGCAATGCCGCGATGTACCGCGCTCGGTCAGACCCAATGCACCGCGAGGGCCAGACCAAGCATGACCGTCATGATCGGCCCCCAAAGCTTGCGCTCCGCCGCCGACGGCGTGATCCAGTTCAGCACCATGCTCACGGCATTCACCACCACGGCGGCCCATCCCGTCCAGGACGGCCACCCCGGCCAGTGCCCGTCCGCAGACAGCACACCAAGCGCTATGCCCACCAGAACCAGAATAGACACCGCCGCAACACCCCGACCGGACCGCGGCAAGGGCCCTTCGGTCTGCCCGCCCTGCGTGACCCTGCCCCAGGGGGCGCCAAGGATCAAAGCGACCTGAAAACCGATCACACCAAGGATCATCAAACAATAAATGATTGCCATGATTTTCCGGTACTCCCTGCCCCGCCAGACCCTAAAGATCACGCAGCCCGCGATCAAGCCGACAGGGCCTGTCCTATGGGCCCGAAGTGCCGCGAGACCGCGCGCATTTCACGCCGGTCAGTGACGTCGGCGGCCCACCCGCAACAAGGGCAGGACGATATCCCGGTGGCCGTGGACGCGACCCGCTCTAATTGACAAAAATCAATCGATACATTCCAAAACACGAATACGATAGGCGCACAAATGTAAAAAGTTTCAATATCAGACTGGAGTACCCAATGACCCGATTAACAATGACCGCCATCGCTGTGCTGGCCCTCGCCGCAAACACAGCACAAGCCGCAGAAAGAAAATGTTTCGAGCTCGCCGACGACGATCCCCGTCTGATCGCGGACTGCCCTCCGATAAAACTCGCACAGGGCGAAAATCGCGGCATGATGTTGGGCGGTGAAAATGTTTTGGGTCGTGACGGTCCACGAAACCGAAACAACAACCAAAACCAGAACCAGAACAACAACCAAAATCAGAACCAGAACAACAATCAAGGCAACAACTAAACCGACAGAATTCACCTAGGGAGAAACCGCAAGCTACTCTCGAAACCTGCGGCGCGGGGATCCGGCGTGCCGTCTGACGGGATGACAGACACAAGCTGCGCCTCAACAACGACCAGACTTTGTAGGGTCTAGGTGGCGACCAAAGGCCAATAAGACCATGCAGCGGCACGCACCGCGGGTTCCGCCCTGCGTGCCGCGAAAGCCTGTCACCGACAGCCAAGCAGGCTTGGGCGCGCGCCGGGTCTTTTTGGGCTGCGCGAACATTTCAAGCACCACATGACAAGCCGGGACAAGTCGGGACAAGCCGGCGACGACCGGCCGCTTTTCGCAGCTGTCGGCGCGCGATCCGCCCATGTGCACAGGTTGAATTATCTGCACGAATAGCTGACACTTCCCCAAAAGCAGATCTCAAAACAGGATGTCCCGTGAATACCTTGCCAACCGCTGCCTTGTGCTTTCTCTGTGCCCTCCCGCTCGTCGCCCATGCCGGTGACAAGCCCAAACTCATACTGCAAATTACCGTTGATCAGCTGCGCGGTGATATGCCCGCCCGTCATGCCGATCAACTGGGCCAAGGCGGTTTACGCTATCTGATGGAACAAGGCATTCACTACAACAACGCCCATCACACCCATGCCAACACCGAAACGATTGTGGGTCACACCACGCTGGCAACCGGTGCCAACCCCGCAGCGCACGGTATGGTCGGCAACCTTTGGTATGACCGCGAAGCCGGACGCACCGTCTACAACATCGAAGATCCCGACTATGCGATCCTGACAAGTGGCGCGGATGTCGACGACGCAACCGAAATTGACCCCACGCAACGCGCTGCAAACAGCGACGGCCGGTCGCCACGCACCATTCTGACATCGACATTCGGCGACGAGCTTGCCGTCAATACGGCCGGACAGGCAAAAGTCTTTGGCGTCTCGATCAAGGATCGCGGAGCCGTTGCGATGGCCGGGCATGCGGGCAAGGCAATCTGGTTTTCGAAAGCAGCCGGAGAGTTCGTTACAAGCACCTACTACTATGATGCCTATCCCGACTGGGTCGACGCATGGAACGAAAAAGGCCTGCCACAAAGCTTCAGCGGCCAATCGTGGGAGCTGCTGAATCCAATCAGTGGCTATCTTTTCGCAGATCGCGACGATCAGGAGTGGGAGCCCGATTTCGCAGGCTTCGGGCGCACTTTTCCGCACCCCCTCGGCACCACCGAGGACAAGTACTTCACGACCCTGCTGACGCTAAGCCCCTATGGAGATCGCATCACCGCCGATTTTGCAAAGACCCTGATCGACGCAGAAGATCTGGGGGATGACGATGTGACGGACTTTCTGGGCGTCAGCTTCTCTGTCACCGACTACGTGGGGCATTTCTTTGGCCCCTCCAGCCTCGAAGCAGAAGACAACCTGCTGCAGCTTGACCGGACGCTGGCCGATCTCTTTGCCTATGTCGACGCCGAAGTGGGTCTGGACAACACGCTGATTGTTTTGTCGTCAGACCACGGCGCCCCCGAAGCGCCCGGCTATCTGGCGTCGCTTGGCATGCCGGGAAGCTATGTGTCACCCGATGAATGGGATACAGCCCCCGCCGCCGCACGGATCAAAGAGCGTTTCGGCATAACCGGCCCACTGCTGGAAGGCTACGATCACCCCTATCTGAATCTGGCAGAGGAGGTGCGCGCCAACCCCGATATCGACCGCGTGGCACTCGAGACCGCAATCGCCAATGAACTGGTCGCCTTTGAAGGCGTGGCCTACGCCATTCCCAGCACCCGCCTGCAGGAAGGCTCGGTGCCCGACAATGCCTTGATGCAGGCCGTGCTGAACAATTATCACCCCGACCGCTCCGGCGATATCTATGTGGTTTTCGAACCAGATTCCTTTATCAACGATATGGACGGATTGTCCGTCACCGTGACGCATGGATCGCCTTGGCGCTATGACACCTTCGTTCCGATCTTCTTTGCCGGACAGGGGATCACGCCGCAAACAGTGTCGCGGCGCGTTCATACCATCGACGTGGCATTGACCTTGTCGGTCGTGGCGCAAACCCGCCCCCCGTCTGGCGCGACCGGGCAGGTACTGACCGAAGTTCTGGGGCAGTAGCGGCCGCCCGCGCCGCGGCGTAGGGCTGCGCCCCTCCGGGTCACCGCGCGTTAACCCCTGAGCGCGCGCGGGCCGTTAACCGGCGCGGAAAACCCGGAAACCCACCCCTTGTCTGTATGGAAACCATACGGTTTATGTACGGATTCTGGATTATGCTTTTACGCGCAATTTCAATGCTTAACGCGGCGTCGTTCATGCGCGCATGCAACAGGGCGCCGCCCCGTTGCGCGCACGCTTGCATAACCTTCAGCCAAAGGTCGCCCGGAACCGCTCCACACACAACCGGAACCCCGCCTCAAAGTCGCCGTTGCCCGGGTGGTAGACGCTCTCAAAGGACACCACCCCGTCATAGCCATCCGCACGCATCGCATCGGCCATGGGTTGGAACTGATCGGCCAGCTGACCCTCGCCCATGCGCTTGACCGTCAGCGTGGCGCGCGGCGTGTCCACCTGCACATCCTTGATATGGACATGACCAAGGTATCCCCCCCTAACCTCCTCATATCCCTCGGGAAAAGCGCGCTCGTGGCACCAGCAGTTGTTGGCCGGATCCCACAACACCTGCAGCACATCGCGCGCGTCCAGATCGTCGATCAGCTTGCGGGCGGTGTAGTTGGAATTGACCATGGTGCCATTGCCCGTCTCCACCACCAGCGTCACGCCGGCATCACGCGCGACAGCAACGGCAGGCGCGATCAGTGGCAGCATCGCGTCCCACGCGCCATGGGCCACATTCCACTTTTCCGCACCGCCATAGCCCCAGAGGATCTGCTCCTTTTTCGGGGTCATGATGCGCACCAGCGGGCTGCCGAGCACATGCGCCATATCGATCACCCGCTTGAGCGCCTCCATATGGCTGAGGTGCAACGCGTCGCCCGGGCGGTTGGCACTGGTCATGCCCGCAAAAACATGGCGCGACAGGCAGGATACCGGCTTGCCGCGCGCGCGCAGCAGCGCATCGATCTCGCGGACTTCCTGTGCCGAATGATCACCCACTTCCGTGTCCCCGACGAATTGCAGTTCAGCATATTGCAAATCGAATTCGTCCATGGCATCAACGGCTTGCGATAGATCGCGGCTAATGCCGTCACAAATGACACCCAGTTTCATTTCGCACCCTTCCGATGCAACTCCGCCCCAACAATTTCTTCAATGACGCGGGTGCAGACCCAGTTGTCACCCTGAGGGTACTTTGTTCTGCCAGCGTGAAAAATCTGCATCGCAGCCGCTGCCGTGTGTAGCGGAACCCCCAGTTCCTCACCCAGATTCATCGAGATCGTAAGGTCTTTGTGCATCGTGTTGATATGGCTGCCCGTGCCCTCAAACTGCCGGTCGATGATCTTCTCCAACGCGTTATTGACCACCCCGCAACCTGCTGAGGAGGTTGAGAAAACATCCAAAAGAACCTGACCCGGCACACCCGCCTTGGCCGCCAGTGCAGCCGCTTCGAACGTGGCCGAGAACTGCGCGCCGATCAGCGATTGCAAACAGGCCTTCACGGTCTGTCCGTCTCCGGGTTTGCTGCCCACACGGTGGATATTGGCCGACACCGCCTGCATCACCGGCGCAAAGGCGTCCAGCACCGCCTCTGGCGCTGCTGCCATCATGGTCAGCGTCCCGCTCTGCGCGCCGGGGTAGCCACCTGAAACAGGCGTGTCGATCAGATGCACGCCGCTTCGGGCCATCGCAGCACCAATCTGCTGTGCCTCGCGCGGCTTAATGGTTGCCGACAGAATGACGGCGCCTCCCGCCGCCATGTTCTGCATCAGACCATCCGGCCCAAGGATTACCTCCTTGGCCTCGTCCCCTTTCATCACCATCACGAAAACAGCATCCGAGGCCACGCTGACTTGCGCTACACTGGCTGCTGGCTTGCCGCCCATGCGCTCGAAAGCGGCTTGCCTGTCTGCGTCCAAATCAATGCCAGTCACCTGAAAACCGTTTGCGATCAGGTTCTTGGCAATGCCGCTACCCATATCGCCGATTCCGACTATACCCGTTGTCTTCATCGTTTCCTCCCATCATCACGCGCCTCACCGCGCGCTCTTTTCCAAAGCCCGCTGCCGCCATGGGCGCAGCATATTTTGCACATGTTGGGGTTTCACGCGCCGCTTCATGCGGCGTCGGGCGCGTCCGGTAGACACCCGCTGCCCGGTTAGGTGAGCTCAGCCTAGCCGCGCAGGCCCGCCGCGGGCAACCATTTTTCAAAGCGAACCGCCTGCCGGCCGCCAATATCCCGCCACCAGTGTAACATGGCTGCTTTCGACCTCTTTACCCCGCCCGCCACAAACCCTATATAAATGCTCAGGAACAGATCCGAGGCACCTATGAACGACGCGCCAGAACCACTAGAAGGGACACCGCTTATTGCGCCCTCTTCCACGGACCATCCTCTGTACGAGTCGGTGGTGGAAGCCTGCCGCACTGTTTACGACCCGGAAATCCCCGTGAACATCTACGAACTTGGGTTGATCTACACCATTGATATCGATACGGAAAATGCCGTGCAGATCAAGATGTCACTCACTGCGCCGGGCTGCCCTGTGGCTGGCGAAATGCCGGGATGGGTCGCCGACGCCGTAGAACCTATTCCCGGGATTAAACAGGTCGACGTGGAATTGGTCTGGGAGCCGCCCTGGGGTATGGACATGATGTCTGATGAAGCCCGCCTCGAACTTGGCTTTATGTGACATCCCCGCAAGTGCGCTCGGAAAAGCAGAAAATGGTGGCCGGAGACCTCTACCTGCCGGGCGATCCTGAACTTGTATCAGAGCGCGCTGGCAGCCAGGCGCTGCAACAACGCTACAACGCAACCACCGTCAGCGATACGGCAGCACGATCTGACATTCTGAGCGCGTGGTTTGGACAGGTTGGCGCAGGGTCCAGCCTGCGCGCGCCGATCTATGCCGATTACGGGTACAACATCTTTCTGGGCGCCAACTGCTTTTGCAACTACGGATGCGTCTTGCTCGATGTATGTCCCATCCGCATCGGCGACATGACCCAGATCGGCCCTTACGTACAAATTCTGACCGCAGACCACCCCCGCGATGCAAAGACGCGGGATGCCGGGCTCGAATTCGGACAACCCATTGAAATTGGTCGAAATGTTTGGATCGGCGGCGGCGCGATCCTGCTGCCCGGCGTCACTGTTGGCGACGATGCGGTGATCGGGGCGGGTGCTGTGGTCACCAAACCGGTCGCTGCAGGCATGACCGTCGTCGGAAATCCCGCGCGCCCGCTTGTTCCGCGCGCATCAAGCCATTAAGTTACTGCCAAAGGAGACGTTTCGATGTTCGGCATTCCAGGCAAACAAGCTGTAACCCTCACACCCCGGGCCGCCGCTCAGGTCGCCAAACTGATGCAATCCGCCGGCCACGCCGGTCTTCGGATTGGCGTCAAGAAAGGTGGCTGCGCGGGGATGGAATACACGATGGAATACGTCGAGACGACCGATCCCAACGACGAAATCGTGGAACAGGACGGCGCGCGCGTGATGATCGCGCCCATGGCGCAGATGTTCCTCTTCGGCACCGAAATCGACTACGAGACCAGCCTGCTGGAATCAGGCTTCAAATTTCACAATCCCAATGTGACCGAAGCCTGCGGTTGCGGCGAATCGATCAAGTTCGGCTGAACCTCATTCCTTCAGGTGAATATAGGTCTCGTTAAAGCGCCGCGCGAGGTATTCGCCCGCCAGAATCGTGTCACCAGACCCCATAGGGGCGATGTTGGTATCCACCGAAGGGTTAAAGAACAAAGGCACCGATAAACGCTCATGCGCCGTACCGATGACCCGATGCGGCGTCGCGCGTACGACACCTTCGCTCCAAATCTCCATCATCTCGCCGAAGTTGATGATAAACTCGCCCGGCGGCGCGCTGACCGGTATCCAGCCCCCGCCACGTTTGCGCACCTCCAGGCCAGGCGATCCGTCCGTGGCCAAGAGCGTCAAACAG
The DNA here is from genome assembly GCA_947501635.1 of uncultured Roseobacter sp. GTDB lineage: Bacteria > Pseudomonadota > Alphaproteobacteria > Rhodobacterales > Rhodobacteraceae > Roseobacter. Next base: position 187,241 of record CANMWT010000005.1, on the reverse strand, counting down.
CCGTAATCTGTATGCGTTGCAATGCCGAAATCCTGGTCCGTGGCCCAGGAAGGACGGGCCGGATAGTAGTTTCCGCGCAACAATGCCATCGGGGCCTCAAAGGCGCCGTCAAAGTAGTTGGCCGGCACCGCCAGCGATTTCGCCAACGCACGTAGCACCCCCATCGCCACGTCACAGGCCTGCATATAATAGCTTTCGATTTCAGGACGAAATGCCGCCGGTCTTTCCGGCCACAGATTGGGGGCATAGACATCCAGCGCGCTGCGCGGGTCACTCTCGGGCAAGGTAAAACCGCTGTCGAAAAATTGCTTGTAGTCGGGATTGGCGTTCTGATCGACCTGCTCGGATCCCGACGCTCCCCACCCGCGGTTCGCCCCCGTGCGCGCCATGTCGACCGCTGCCTTCTCCGCCTCCGGCAAGTGAAAGAACTCACGATACAAATCAAGGATCTCCAACACCCGGTCGGGACTGATACCGGTGCCATGGACCGTGGCAAAACCGGTCACGGTCGCGGCCTCACGCATCGCTGCTATCTCTTGAGGATCGTGGCTCGCCAACTTGCGCGCATCAAGTCTAGGGATCATGTCGGGCCTCCGCTTGGTGCCGCAGCACCTGCCATAGCAGGGCCTGGGGCGCAACCCCGATGCAGCATTTGCCGCGGGTTCAACAGCCTGTTACCAAGGGCTGAGACTGGACAAAGGACACCCTGATGCAACGTAAACTGGCTGCCGGAAACTGGAAAATGAACGGCGATGTTCAAGCGCTCTCGATGCTCGACACCCTCGCGCAGGCACATAACAAAGCACAGACCGACATCCTGATCTGCCCGCCCGCACATCTTCTGTCGCAAGCCGTCGCACGGGCCGCGCCAGGTCCGGTCAACATCGGCGGACAAAACTGCCATCATGCCGCAAGTGGCGCCCATACCGGTGACATCTCTGCCGGGATGCTGCGCGAGACAGGTGCAACCGCCGTCATTCTGGGCCACTCAGAACGCCGCGAAGCCTACCACGAAAGCGATGCAGACGTCCGCGCCAAGGCCACCGCCGCACAAAACGCCGGACTTCTGCCGCTGGTCTGCCTCGGCGAAAGCCTCGCCGAACGCGACGCAGGTGAGGCACTCGCTGTGATCCGCGGCCAACTCCAGGGCTCCGTTCCCGAAAACAGCACCGGCGACACGCTCGTTATCGCCTACGAGCCGATCTGGGCCATCGGCACCGGCAAAATACCATCCATGGCGCAAATCGCCGAGGTACATGCATGCCTGCGCAACGACCTGCGCGAGATGCTCGGTGACACCGGCGCCAGCGTGCGACTGCTCTACGGCGGTTCGGTCAAAGCCTCAAATGCCGCCGAGATCTTTGCCCTGCCCCATGTGGACGGCGCTTTGGTCGGCGGCGCCAGCCTCACAGCTGAAGATTTTTCACCCATCATCACGGCTCTGGCCCATAGCTGACGGTTTCTTTGGTCTGAAAATATCCCGGGGGTCTGCGGGGGCAGCGCCCCCGCTACTTCACAATGATCTCCGGCCCCATCACCGTCGTCGGCAACCATGTGCTGATAATCGGGATATATGTCACCATGATAAGGAAGACGAAAAGCACGGCGGTAAACGGCAATGCGGCCTTCACAACAGACATCATCGGCATGTTGGCCACCCCTGACGTCACAAAGAGGTTCAGACCAACAGGCGGTGTGATCATCCCGATTTCCATATTCACAACCATAATGATGCCCAGATGGATCGGGTCGATCCCCAATTCGATCGCAATCGGGAACACCAGCGGTGCGACAATCACCAGCAGCCCGGACGGTTCCATGAACTGCCCGCCGATCAGCAGGATGACGTTCACAATAATCAAAAAGACCACCGGCCCAAATCCGGCCTCAAGCATGCTTGCCGCGATCTGCTGAGGTATCTGCTCGTCTGTCAGCACGTGTTTCAGGATCAGCGCATTGGCGATGATGAACATCAAGGTCACCGTCAGCTTGCCCGCTTCGAACAGCGTGTTCTTGGTGTCCTTGTGGACAAACGCCGTGATCAGCGCAATCGGCTTGCGCATCAGGGTCAGGTTTTGCACCTCATCCCCTTTCACATGCAGAGGACCCATGTCGCGGTAGACAAAGCAGGCAATAAAAAACGCATAGACTGCCGCAACCGCCGCAGCCTCTGTCGGTGTGAAAATTCCACCGTAAATCCCACCCAGAATGATGACGATCAAAAACAGGCCCCAGCCCGCCTCGCGCCCGGCGTCAAAAACCTCGCCCCAGCCCCGCCATTCACCTTTGGGCAAATCACGCAGCTTGGCGATGATATAGATGGTGAACATCAGCATCGACCCGGCCAGAAGGCCCGGGATCACACCGGCCAGAAACATCCGCCCCACGGAAACATCCGTGGCAGAAGCATAGACAACCATCACAATCGAAGGAGGGATCAGAATGCCCAGCGTGCCCGCGTTCGCGATCACACCGGCGGCAAAATCCTTGGTGTAGCCGACCTGCCGCATGCCTGCGATCACAATAGAGCCAATGGCGACGACAGTCGCTGGCGAAGAGCCGGAGAGTGCCGCAAAGAGCATACAGGCGAATACACCCGCAATGGCCAGACCGCCCGGCAAATGCCCCACCAGTGCAATGGAAAACCTGATGATGCGCCGCGCCACCCCGCCCGTCGACATGAAAGAGGAAGCCAGAATAAAGAACGGAATGGCCAGCAAGGTGTAATGCCCCGCCATCGCCTGAAACAGCGTCTGCGCGATAGAACCGAGCGAGGTGTCGCTCAACACCAGCAAAAACACGATAGAAGACATGCCAAGGCTGACCGCGATCGGCACACCGACCAACATCAGGCCCACGACCATGGCGAAAAGAATTGCGACTTCCATGGATCAGTCCCCTGCGTTCATATGTTTCACGTCTTCCACAGCATCTTCCGCCTCGTGGCTGACAATCAGATTGGTCGCATCCCCGCGCCAGACGCGTACCGTCGCCTGAATGAACCGGAACAACAGCAAAGCCATACCGAACGGCAGAATGGCATAAGGAATGAACCGGGGGATTTTTTCGTATTCTTCACCCATGTTGAAAATAGGTTCGATCCAGCGCAACCACTCGGGCATCGGAATATCGACAACCTCGTACCACGCCTGATCGCGGCTGTCCTCGAACCCGGTGGGGAACCACCGCCCGCTTGTTGCGTCAAACCCGGCAAATGGCGCCCAATAGTCCCAGGCTCCCTTGAACACCAAGGCCGCATAGGCGATACAGATCGCTCCGGCAAAAAGGGCCAGCACACGTCGCACCGGCGGCGAGAAAAGATTGATAACCGCATCCACCCCCAGATGGGCGGTCACCTTCACCGCATAGCTCACACCAAAAAGCACCAGCCACGCAAAAAGAAACGTCACCGCTTCTAGGCCCCAGATGATGCCCGTGTTGAACCCGTAGCGCAGCACCACGTTTATGAAGGTAAGGATGGTCATCAGACCAAGGATCAGCGCGATAGCCGTTTCTTCTATTTCGTTGACGATCCGCCCAAGGACGGTCTCCGCTTCATACGCGTGCGACATGGTCCCGCTCTCCTCTGTGGTCTTGTGTCTCCGGCCCGCACATGCCGCGCGGGCCGGAGAATATCTTGCGAAGTGCTTTAGAAGCCTGCGTTAATCGCCTGAGCTGCGTCGATGTTCTCCTGACCAACGTCATCTTTGAACTGATCCCAGACCGGCTTCATCGCCGCGACCCATTCATCGCGCGCCGCCGCGTCCAGTTCCCGTACAACACCACCGGCATCCAGAATGGCCTGCTTGGCCTGCTGGTTGACGGCCGCTGATTCAGCGTTCCTCGTGGCTGTCACCTCTGCAAGGATCGTGCGCAGCTGGTCGCGTACTTCGCCATCAAGACCATCCCACCAATCCACGGATGTCACGACCATATAGTCGATGATGCCGTGGTTCGTTTCGGTGATACCGTCCTGCACTTCGAAGAACTTCTGCCCATAGATGTTGGACCACGTGTTCTCCTGACCGTCCACAACGCCGGTCTGCAGCGCGCCGTAAACTTCCGAGAAGGCCATCGGCTGCGGCGATCCGCCAAGCGCGGCCATCTGTGCCTTAAGCACGTCCGAGTTCTGCACGCGGAATTTCAGACCGTCTGCATCCGCAGGGCTGTTGAGCGGCACATTGGCCGACATCTGCTTCATGCCATTGTGCCAGAATTCAAGCCCCAGAAGGCCACGGCGGGTCATCGATTCCTTCATCGCCTGACCGGTGTCCGAGGCCTGGAAGGCATCAACCGCCTCGATGTTTTTGAACATGAACGGCAAATCGAAGATCCGAAACTTTTTGGTAAACTGCTCGAACTTGGACAAGGACGGCGCAGCCAGTTGAACATCGCCCTGCAGCAGTGCTTCAAGCACCTGATCGTCATTATAAAGCGTGGACTGCGGGAAAACCTCCATACAGGCCTTGCCGTTCATTTCTTCATTCACACGCTCCTGAAGCAGGCTCGCCGCGATCCCTTTCGGGTGCCGGTCTGTATTGGTCACGTGGCTGAACTTGATGACAACCTCGCCGTCGTCACAGGCCGCCTGCACAGCGCCCGCGCTTACCGTCAAAGTCAATGCCGCCACTGCAGCTGTCAGTATTCTCATGATTTCCTCCCGGATGATTTTTTGCTTTTGCATCGCACCGCCTCCCAACGGTGCGCTATAGGACAGCAAACAGCCTTACGGCGCTTTGTGCAAGCACAGATAACATCCCACAGCGGCAAAGAATAAGATTTGTGAAATCAGGCGACTACACCGCCGCGGTTGCGGCGAGACGCAAAATCCCCAAGCGCGGCCCACCCTGCACGCCCGGTCCGCAAACCGCGAAATGCAGCCGTTGATTGCGCGCCACCCCTTGCCACAGTACTCCCTCCCAGCGTTAAAGACGGCATGAAAGTACTGCACCAGTCGCCTACAGATACCGATTTCGTTCAGAACCCCTACCCCTTTTACCGCAGGGCGCAGGCAGAAACACCGGTCGCCTACTGGCAGGACTATGGCATGCTGGCGGTGTTCGACGCAGCAACCGTGCAGGCGCTGCTGCGCGACCGCCGACTGGGCCGCGCGATACCTGCAGACCAACGCAGCGCCACGCCCGACCACCTTGTCGATTTTGCAGCCCTCGAGGCCGTCTCGATGCTCGACCGCGAGCCTCCGTCCCATACCCGGTTGCGCGGCCTTGTGCTCCGCGCCTTTACCAGCCGGCAGATCGCGGGGCTGGCCCCTCAGATAGAAGAGATCTGCCACCACCTCATCGCGGATTTTCCCCGTGGCCCTTTCGATCTTCTGTCCGCCTATTGCACACAGGTGCCCGTGCGGATCATCGCACGTCTGCTCGGCGTCCCCGAGGCGATGTGGCCGGAGTTGTTGCGCTGGTCCAATGCCATGGTAGCCATGTATCAGGCCGGCAGAACCCATGCGACCGAAGTGGCGGCCAACACCGCGGCGCGCGCTTTCACGACCTTTCTGACAGAGTATATCACCGCCCGGCGCGACACGCCGCGCAACGATCTGATAACAGAGCTGATCCGCGCCGAAACCGACACCGGTCAGTTGACATCTGCCGAAGTGATCGGAACCTGCGTGCTTTTGTTGAATGCCGGCCACGAGGCCACGGTGCACACATTGGGCAACGCGGTCAAAACCCTGCTGGAACATCCCGTGCCCCCTCAAGCCTTGTCACCCGCGCATATCGCAGCAACTGTCGAAGAGGTACTGCGCTTTGACCCGCCACTCCATATCTTCACACGTTACGCCTATGAAGACATCGAAATTGGCGCGGAGCACAGGCTGGCAAAAGGCGCGCAAGTGGCCCTGGTCCTGGGCGCCGCCGGCCGCGATCCGACACTTTGCCTTGACCCCGACCGCTTTGAACCCACCCGCGCGCCCGTCGCCCACGCAGCCTTCGGTGGCGGTCTGCACTTTTGCCTCGGCGCGCCGCTGGCACGGCTGGAATTGCAAATAGCTCTTGCAACGCTGTTTCACACGGTGCCGACACTGTCGCTGGCCGCGGCGCCCCACTACGCTGACAGCTATCACTTTCATGGCTTGGACACGCTTACAGTGACCACCTGAGCGGTCAAACCAAGAGGCGGCTTTGCTCAAAGGGGATCACGTGCCAGCCGCCGCCTGTAAAAGAAAGGCGGCGCAGCCGCACCGTCAGATGACTGTTAGAGCGGCAGCATGGTGGTGGATTTGATTTCTTCCATAGACAAAAGCGCCGTCACATTGTGCACCCGCACCTCCGAGATCAACGCCTGATAGAAGGCATCATAGGCGCGCGCATTCTGGACACGTACCTTCAGTATATAGTCGATGTCTCCGGCAAGACGGTGTGCCTCCTGTACTTCGGGCCGGTCCTGCAACGCCTTGAGAAAGGCTGCCTGCCACTCTGCTTCATGCTCCGATGTGCGGATCAGCACAAAGAAACACGCCTCAAAGCCCAACGCCTCTGCATCCAGAACCACGGTCTGCTGCCCGATCACGCCTGCGTCGCGCATTTTGCGAATCCGGTTCCATACCGGCGTCTTGGAAGAGCCGATTTTAGCCGCAATCTCGTCCAGCGACTGGCCGGCGTCCTGCTGCAATGTCTTGAGGATTTTCCGATCCGTCGCGTCAATCCGAACTGTCATTCCTGTTTCCCGCCTCTTGTCGCTCTGATGTTCCTATTCCTGCAATAAACGGAACATATGTCCTTATCAACCGCAGTCTATAGCCTTTTTTTAGAATTTTTTCCTATATTGCGTTCAAAGACTGAAAGGCACAGAGATGGACCATTTTCCAGTATTCATGCGCGTACACGGCCGCCGGGTTGTGGTGTCCGGCGGGGGTGAGGCCGCTCTGGCTAAATTGCGGCTGCTGATGAAGACCACCGCACATCTCACGGTATTTGCGCCCGATCCCGCAGCTGAAATCCTGCGGTGGCAGGCAGAAGGCAAACTGACGCTTGTGCCCCGCGCGATGGCCCCCGGGGATGCGCTGTGCGCGGCGCTGTTTTATGCCGCTGACGAAGACGACGCAGAAGATGCGCGCACCAGCGCTTTGGCGCGTGCGGATGGGGCGCTTGTCAACATCGTGGACAACCTGCAAGACAGCCAGTTCATTACCCCTGCCATCATTGACCGTGACCCGGTGACCATCGCAATCGGTACCGAGGGTGCGGCCCCTGTGTTGGCCCGCGCAATCAAGGCGGACATGGAAGCACGCCTTCCCGCAGCGCTCGGCACCCTTGCGCGCATTGGAAAGTCCTTCCGCAAAGTGGCGGATGCGCTGCCCTTCGGCCGCGCCCGACGGGATTTCTGGCGTGATTACTACTTCCGCGCCGGCCCCGAGGCGATCAAACAGGGTGAGGCAAAGGTACAGGAAAGCCTTGACGCCCTGCTCACCGAACATCTGGAGCGTGAAGCCCGCGCGGGGCATGTACATTTTGTCGGCGCAGGTCCCGGCGATCCTGATCTTTTGACGATGAAAGCACGCCGTGTGCTCGACGAGGCAGATGTGGTCATCTACGACCGGCTCATCAGCCAGCCGATCCTTGAACTGGCCCGTCGCGAAGCGATCATGATCGACGCCGGTAAGGAAGGCTTCGGCCCCTCGATGTCGCAAGACACGATCAACGATTTGATTATCGAGCATGCCCAACAAGGCGCGCAGGTGGTGCGCCTGAAATCCGGGGACGCAACCGTGTTCGGGCGCCTTGACGAAGAGATCGACGCAGTAGATGCGCAGGCCATCGCGTGGTCGATCGTGCCCGGTATCACCTCTGCCTCTGCCGCTGTCGCCGCCATCGGGCAAAGCCTGACAAAACGCACACGCAACTCCTCGGTGCGCTTTCTGACAGGACACGACATGAAAGGCTTTGCCGATCACGATTGGGCGTCGCTTGCGCGCGCCGGCGAAGTCGCCGCCATCTACATGGGCAAGAAGTCCGCCCGCTTCATTCAGGGCCGGCTCATCATGCACGGCGCTGACCGTCAGACCCCCGTCACCGTGATCGAGAACGCTTCGCGTCCCGAACAGCGTATTCTGGAAACCACGCTCGAGGCATTGCCGGCGGCCCTCGCTGCGGCCGATATGGTGGGCCCCGCGCTGACCTTCTATGGCCTTGCGCCGCGCGCAGCCGCGCTGACGATGCACCAACATAATACCGACATAATACCGACGCCGCACCGACGTGACGGATTGAACCCCAAAATCGCACAGGAGGCTTTGTAATGGCCAAAGTATTCACCCCGAAAGTCGTAACAGCCAATCACCTGCTGAAAGGCGATGTTGTCTATCAGACAGCAACAGGCTGGACGCGTGATCTGGCGCAAGCCGAAGTGCTGACCGATGAGGCCGATGCCACTGTGCGCCTGATCGAGGCAAGCCAGCAGAAGGCCGAGGTTGTGGGCGCCTACCTTGCGGAGGTTGAAACACAATCCGGCACAGCCAGACCTACCCACTTTCGGGAAGAGTTCAGGGCTCGCGGGCCCTCGAACTACGCCCACGGCAAGCAAGAGGAATTGAGCGATGTATAACTATACTGATTTTGACGCCGCTTTTGTGCAGGAACGCAATGCACAGTTCCGCGCACAGGTGGAACGCCGCATTGACGGCTCACTGACCGAAGACGAATTCAAACCCCTGCGTTTGATGAATGGGCTGTACCTGCAGTTGCACGCCTATATGCTGCGCGTGGCAATCCCCTACGGCACGATCAACAGCCGCCAGATGCAGCAGCTTGCCTATATCGCCGACCGTTGGGACAAAGGCTACGGCCATTTCACCACGCGCCAGAACATCCAGTACAACTGGCCAGAACTGCGCGATGTCCCTGATATGCTCGATGCGCTGGCCGAGGTACAGATGCACGCCATCCAGACCTCCGGCAACACGATCCGTAATGTGACTGCCGACCATTTTGCCGGAGCATCCGCAGATGAAATCGCTGATCCCCGCCCGGTTGCGGAACTTATTCGTCAATGGTCAACCGATCACCCTGAATTCCAGTTCCTGCCGCGCAAATTCAAAGTCGCTGTCACTGGCAGCCCCAATGATCGTGCCGTGACAAAGGCGCATGACATCGGCCTGCGGATGGTCACCCGCGAAGGTCAGGCGGGGTTTGAGGTGATCGTCGGCGGCGGGCTGGGACGCACCCCGATGATTGGCAAGGTGCTCAAGGACTTCCTGCCACAAGAAGACCTGCTACCCTATCTCGAAGCCATCGTGTCGGTCTACAATCTGCTTGGGCGGCGCGACAACAAATACAAAGCGCGCATCAAGATTACCGTGCACGAACATGGACTTGACGACATCCGCGCCCGCGTCGAAGAGCGTTTTGCGCTGATCCGTCCGAAGTTCACCGGCGTGGACCAGCAAATGCTGGCCGCGATCGAGGCGGACTTTGCCGCGCCGCAGTTCAAGCAAAAGTCGCTTGCCACCTTTGAGGCCGCGTATACCAACGATCCCGTGTTCCGCGCCTGGGTGGATACGAATGTCTCCGAGCACCGCGCGCCGGGCTATGCCATCGCTTCGATCAGCCTCAAGGCGCACGGCCAGACGCCCGGCGATGCAAGCGCGGACCAGATGCGCGCGATGGCGGAAATTGCCCGCGTGTACGCACATGACGAATTGCGCATCAGCCACGAGCAAAACGTGATCCTGCCGCACGTGCACAAATCCGACCTGCCCGCGATCCATGCGGCGCTCAAAGCCTCAGATCTTGCGACTGCGAACATCGGTCTGATTTCGGACATCATTGCCTGCCCCGGTATGGATTACTGCGCCCTTGCCACAGCACGCTCCATTCCGATTGCACAGGAGATTGCAACCCATTTCGATGCGCTCAAGCTTGAACATGACGTGGGCCCGCTCAAGATCAAAATCTCGGGCTGCATCAACGCCTGCGGACACCACCATGTCGGGCACATCGGCATTCTCGGTCTCGACCGTGCGGGCGTGGAAAACTATCAGATCACACTGGGTGGTGACGGCACCGAAGACGCCACCATCGGAGAGCGCGCGGGCCCCGGGTTTTCTGCTGATGAAATCATTCCTGCGATCGAGCGTCTGGTTCTGGCATATCTCGACCTGAGGCACACGCCGGCAGAGACGTTCCTGCAAACCTATCGCCGTCTGGGCCTCTCTCCTTTCAAAGAAGCCCTCTACCCGCAGGATCGGGCCGATGCCGCTTGATACGCGCGCCCCACAGCGCGCCCCGACGCCGCAGCCTGCAGCGGATCTGGACGCGGGCCTATTGGACAGGGTTGCGGAACTGAACATCAAAATGCGCCACCACAGCGCAACCGATGTGATCCGCACCGCGTTGACAGAAATCACACCCTTGCGGCTGGTATCCAGCTTTGGTGCGGAATCGGTCGCGCTGCTGCACCTGTCGGCCATGGTCGACAGAGACATACCCGTGCTTTTTGTCGACACCGAGATGCTCTTTACCGAAACACTGGTTTACCAACAGGAAGTCGCTGAAAGGCTTGGCTTGCGCAATTTGCGCATCCTGCGCAGTAAAAACACCGCGGAGCGCGACCCCGACAGCACGCTGCATCAAACCAATCCAGATGCCTGCTGTGCATTGCGCAAGACCGAGCCATTGCAAAAGGCTCTCACCGGCGCAAACGGCTGGATCACCGGGCGCAAGCGGTTTCAGTCCGGCACCAGAGCGTCGCTTGCCTTTTTTGAGGTTGAGCCGGAGACAGGCCGGATAAAGGTCAACCCGCTGGCTTTTTGGACCAGAGAGGACGTCGCCGAATACATCGCGGAAAATCGACTACCCCGCCACCCGATGGTAGCCAAAGGTTACCCGTCCATCGGATGCGCGCCGTGCACGTCCCCTGTTAGAGAGGGTGAAGACATGCGCGCAGGGCGTTGGCGTAACATCGAAAAACAGGAGTGCGGCATCCATTTTGCAAATGGAAAGGCCGTCAGATCAGGAGAGAAAACGTGACCGTTATTGTAAACGACACTGGCTTTGTAACAGACAGTTGGACAGAGGGCTTTGTCGCTCTGGGGGCTGCAAATGACGCAACCGCGCTCGATGTACCGTCAGATGCCGCGCCAGAAGACATTCCGGTGTCCAGCGCGCTGGAGATGGTGCGCATCGATTTTCCCTCGTCCGCCGACGGGCGCGGCTTTACGATTGCGCGGGCGCTGCGGTTGCGCGGATATCGCGGCCGGCTGCGCGCCAAGGGGCACATCCTTGCCGATCAATACGCGATGGCGCGGCGCGCTGGGTTTGACGAAGTCGAAATCGACGCAGACCTCGCCGAGCGGCAACCACAGGACCAGTGGCAGTTCCGCGCCAATTGGCAGGCACATGACTACCAAAACCGTCTGCGCGGCCGTCAAAGCGGATAACGCGTCAAAGCGTCCTCTTCCGCATCCCACATTCATCTTCCAAAAAGGGGCACGCAGGTGTAAGCCTGCGTTGACACATTTATGACAGAGCACAGGCCAGTGACCCAAGCGACCGCAACAAAAGTACCGACATTGCCAGATGCACAAACCGTCACACAGGTCGAGCACTATACAGACCGGCTGTTTTCGTTCCGATGCACGCGTCCTGCTACTTTGCGGTTCCGCTCTGGCGAATTCGTCATGATCGGACTGATGGGCGATCCCGATCCCAAAACAGGAAAACAAAAGCCGCTGCTGCGGGCCTATTCCATTGCCTCGCCCTCCTGGGATGAAGAGCTGGAGTTCTACTCGATCAAAGTGCCAGACGGACCGCTCACGTCGCGCCTGCAACACATCACCCCCGGAGACCAGATCATCTTGCGCCCCAAGCCCGTGGGCACGCTGGTGCATGACGCGCTGCTTCCCGGCAAACGCATCTGGTTCTTTGCAACCGGCACCGGCTTTGCCCCCTTCGCCTCCCTGCTGCGAGAGCCGCAAACCTATGAGGATTACGACGAGATCATCATAACCCACACCTGCCGGGAAGCCGGCGAGTTGACCTACGGTCGCAACATCATCGAAAGCCTCAAGGAAGATGAGCTGCTTAATGAGGTGATCGGCGACGGATTTTGGAAAAAGATAAAGTATTACCCGACCACTACGCGCGAACAGAGCGACAAGATGGGCCGCATCACGGACCTTATGCGCTCGGGCGAGGTCTACTCGGACCTTGGCGTCGACCCGCTCAGACCCGAAACCGACCGCGCAATGATTTGCGGCAACCTCGCGTTCAACCTCGAACTCAAGGACATGCTGGAGGAATACGGGCTGGAAGAAGGCGCAAATTCAAAACCGGCGCAATATGTCGTGGAAAAAGCATTCCTTGACTAGCAGCCCCCGGCCTGCACGTCCAACAATCAGCGCCTCCGGGACATCGCAGACGGGTCTTGCGGCCAAATCGCTGCATCCCTTGCCTATTCTCGCTTTTGTCGCTTGAAGTAGTGCGCCCCTGCGTTTAATTTGCGAGCGCAGTTTGGACAACAATTGAAGGAAGACCATCATCGCTCGCAGACCACATAACGCGCCGCCACAAAGAGAAACAGGCCCGCGCGTCAACGAGAAAATCCGCGGCTCGGACATACGCCTGATCGGCGCAGACGGAGAGAACGTAGGCGTCGTTTCGCCCGAAAGGGCATTGGCCATGGCAGAAGATGCCGGTCTGGACCTTGTGGAAATCTCGCCGAACGCCAACCCGCCCGTGTGCAAGATCATGGATTTCGGCAAGTTCAAATACGAACAGCAAAAACGCGAGAGCGAAGCGCGCAAAAAGCAAAAGATCATCGAGATCAAAGAGGTCAAGTTTCGTCCCAACACGGACAAAAACGACTACGACGTGAAAATGCGCAACGTCTTCAAATTTCTCGACAATGGAGACAAGGTCAAGGTCACGCTGCGGTTCCGCGGTCGGGAGATGGCGCACCAGAATCTGGGACGTGAACTGCTTGAGCGGGTCGCAGAAGACACCAAAGACCACGGCAAGGTGGAAAATTTCCCGAAAATGGAAGGCCGCCAGATGGTCATGCTGATTGGCCCACTACCGAAGTAACGCACACACCCCAAAACACCGCTCGGCGGTCGCCCGGCCCCGTCCTCACAGACGGGGCCGTTGCCGTTCGAGCTGGTGCTGGTCTGGCCGCGCATTTCGCGCTACTGTTGTTTTCGTTGAAAAACAGGTCCTTATATGTCCCGCCTGAACTGGCTTGTCCTTATTCTGAAACGCTACTACCGCCACCTTGGATTGCGGGTCAGCCTTTACGCACTTTTGTCGCTGGCCGCCGCCGTGCTCAGCCCGCTTGCACAACAGTTTCTGCCCCCCGCTGCTTCGGCGCGGCTGGGAACAGATGCCATCATGCCGGTACTGTCGATCCTGGCCACCTCCATGCTCGCCGTCTCGACCTTTTCGCTCAACATCATGGTTTCCGCTTATCGCGCCGCAGCGGCCTCCACGACACCCCGGGTGCACCGCATCCTTCTGGAAGACACCACCACACAATCCGTACTTGCCACCTTCATCGGTGCTTTTGTCTACGCTCTCGCTTCAATCATCCTCTATCAGGCCAACGTCTACGAAGAAGGCTCCGTCATGATCGTGATGGGTGTGACTGTTCTGGTTGTTGCTCTGGTTGTGCTTGCCATGCTGCACTGGATACAACACCTCACGACGCTGGGCAGCGTAGATGACAGTCTGAACACCGTTGCGATGCGCGCCGCCGAAGCACTGGACGGTCTGGCCAAATCGCCATTGTTTGGCGCGCATCCCATCACCCCGGAAACGGTAGCGGCATCCGACTACACCGCAGTGCCAGCACCCTGTTCTGGATACATCCAGCTGCTGGACGTGCCGCACCTTCAGAAATGCCTGCCGGAGTTCTGCAACATCTATATCCTGCACCGGCCCGGCGCCTATGTATTGGAAGGTCAGCCTATCGCACAGGTTACAGGCCAAATCGATGCAGAGGCGTTATCAAAAACCGTCTCGACTTTGCAGGCCGGCTTTACCATCGGCACGTTGCGTACCATCGAGCAAGACGCGCCCTACGGGTTGATTGTTCTGTCAGAGATCGCCAGCAAGGCGCTGTCACCCGGTATCAATGACTGCGGCACCGCCGTGGCCACGCTGGACCGGATGCAGGCGTTACTCTGGTCCTATGCAAAAGCCTGCACCGACACGCCCACCGTCACAGCCCCGCAGGTCTTTGTGCCGGAACTCGACCATCACGCGCTGATGGATGCTGCATTTGCTTCTATTGCACGCGACGGCGCGGAACATGTTGAAATCGCCGTTCACATACGGCGCGCTCTTGCAGTGCTGGCTTTGTCGGAACAGCCGGAACTGGCACGGGCCGCCCCTATCGTGGCCAGTCGCGCATTGGATTATGCGTTGCAAGGTCTTCCCCTCGACGCTGACCGCGACACGGTAAAGGAAATCTCGGTCTGATACGAAGCGGCGCAGCGCGCGGTCGGCAGACAACGCACTGCGACGTTCATACATCCGTCAGCTTGCGGCGGCGACCGCTCGCTTGGCCATAACACCGACAAGATGCGCGCGGTAAGCACCCGTTCCGTGCAAGTCGTTGATCATATCGTCGCCCGAAACCGTCAACCCGTCCAAGGCTTCAGGCGCGAAATTGGCCGACAACGCCGCTTCCGCCTCGTCCCAGCGGAAGACACCATCGTTACTGGCGCCTGTGACCGCGACACGCACGCCATCTGCAAACTTCGCGACGAAGACACCCACAAGTGCAAACCGCGATGCGGGCTGTTCGAACTTCTGATAACTCGACGCCTCCGGCACGGGAAAGCGGACCTCCGTGATGATCTCGCCTTCTTCAAGGTCTGTGGTGAACATGCCCTGAAAAAAGTCATCCGCCGCAATCTCGCGCGCGTTTGTGATGATCGTGGCACCCGTCCCCAAGGCTGCTGCGGGATAACAGGCCGACGGATCATTATTGGCCAAAGATCCACCAATGGTGCCACGGTTGCGCACGGCCGGATCGCCGATATGACCCGCAAGCCCTGCCAGCCCGGCAAATGTGCCCGCAGCCTCGCGCGCGACAGTCGCATGGGTCGTGCCGCCGCCAACGCTCAACTGACCGTCATCGGTTTTGCACACCCCTTTGATTTCCGCGATCCCGCTCAGACTGACCAGAACCGACGGGCTTGCCAGACGCTGTTTCAACGTCGGGATCAGTGTTTGTCCACCCCCAAGCGCCTGCGCGTCTTCCTCACCCAAAGCGGCAACAGCCTCTGCAACCGAACCGGGCACTACCACATCAAAATTATACATTCTTTCGTCCTTTCATCTCGGCACAGATCAAAAGCTCTTTCATCTTGCCAAATAAACTCAACAGCACGCGCGGGACCTGTCCCGCGCGTGCGTCGTTCAGCCCTGCATCGCCGCCCAGACCTTGGCCGGTGTCGCAGGCATATCGATATGATCCACCTGATGCCCACCCGAGCGCAGCGCGTCGATGATGGCATTGATAACTGTGGGCGGTGATCCGATGGCCCCGGCCTCACCACAACCCTTCACGCCCAGCGGGTTGTGTGTACAAGGTGTCTGACAGGAGTGGTCAACGATGTAATCCGCCATGCCGGGCAAATCATCAGCGCGCGGCATGGTGTAATCCATATAACTTGCTGTCAGCAGTTGACCGTTCTCGTCATAGGCACAGTTTTCAAGCAACGCCTGCCCGATGCCTTGGGCGATCCCCCCATGCACCTGCCCTTCGACAATCATCGGATTGATCACATTGCCAAAGTCATCCGCACTGGCAAAGCGTTCGATTGAAACCACACCAGTTTCAGGGTCGACCTCCACTTCGCAGGTGTAGGCACCGGCAGGATAGGTAAAGTTCGACGGATCGTAAAATGCCGTCTCTTCCAGACCCGGCTCCATATCCTCCAGCGGGTAATTGTGCGGCACATATGCGGCCAGCGTCACATCACCCCAAGCCACGGATTTATCTGTACCCGCAACCGAGAAGGCACCGTCCTTCAACTCGATATCCCCTTCCGAGGCCTCCAGCAGATGGCTTGCGATCTTCTTGGCCTTGGCGATGATCTTTTCGGTTGCGCGCACCATGGCAGAGCCGCCCACCGCGATAGAGCGCGACCCATAAGTCCCCATACCCATCGGCGTCTTGGACGTGTCACCATGCACGATCTCGATCATATTCTCATCGATTCCGATCATATCGGCGACGACCTGGGCAAAGGATGTTTCGTGTCCCTGTCCGTGGCTGTGCGATCCGGTCATCACCACAAGTCCACCGGTGGCGTTCACCCGCACTGTGGCGCTTTCGTAAAGACCCGCACGCGCACCCAACTGACCCACAAGGTTACTGGGCGCAATACCGCAGGCCTCGATAAAGCAGTTGATACCAAAGCCGCGCAGCTTGCCACGCGCTTCAGAGTCTTTGCGGCGCGCTTCAAAACCCGCACGGTCGGACAGTTCAAGCACCTTGTCCATCGTCGCGTGATAATCCCCTGTGTCATACTCGACAGCCACCGGCGTCGCGTAAGGGAATTCGGTGATAAAGTTCTGACGCCGCAAAGCCACCGGATCAACGCCAAGTTCCTGAGCGGCTTTGTCAATGACCCGCTCCAGCTGGAATGTGGCCTCGGGGCGGCCCGCGCCACGATAAGCATCGACCGGCACTGTGTTGGTAAAGACGGCTTTGACGTTCACATAGATGAGCGGCGTCTTGTAGTTCCCCGCCATCAACGTGCCATGCAACCACGTGGGCACCGAAGGCGCAAAAGTGGACAGATAAGCGCCCATGTTGGCGTATGTGTCCGTGCGCAGCGCCGTAAAGTTGTTGTCTGCGTCCAACGCCAGTTCGATCTTTGTGACGTGATCGCGTCCATGCGCATCCGACATAAAGGCCTCTGAACGGGACGACGTCCATTTTACAGGCCGGTTACAGGCTTTGGCCGCAAAGGTGCAAAATGCCTCTTCCTGATAGTGGAATATCTTGGTGCCGAAACCGCCTCCCACGTCTGGCGCCACCACACGTAGTTTGTGCTCTGGAATGCCCAGAACAAATGCGCCCATCAACAGGCGTATCACATGCGGGTTCTGCGACGTGGTATACAGCGTATGCTCGTCAGTACCACGTGCGTATTCGCCGACAGCGACCCGCGGCTCCATGGGGTTGGCAACCAATCGGTTGTTCACCAGCTCCAGCGTCGTGACATGTGCCGCCTTCTCGAAAGCCTCATCCGTCGCGGCCTTGTTTTCCTCGACAAACCCCCAGTCATAACACAGGTTCGACGGCAGATCGTCATGCACCTTGGGCGCATCCGCCTTGACCGCAGCCTTCATGTCCACAACCGCGGGCAACTCTGCAATATCCAGCACGATCGCCTCAGCGGCGTCGCGCGCCTGCTCCAGCGTATCCGCAACCACGGCAGCGATCGGCTCGCCCACGTGGCGCACCTTGCCATGAGCCAGAATGGGGTGCTTGGGCTCCTGCATAGGCTCACCGTGTTTATCCGTGACCTGCCAGCCGCACGGCATGCCGCCCAACGCCTCGAAATCGGCGCCGGTAAAAATCCTCACGACGCCCGGCATCGTTTCGGCGGCACTTGTGTCGATCCTGTTGATTGTTCCATGCGCGATATCAGAGCGCAGGAAATGCACATGCGCCTGTCCATGAATGTTGATGTCGTCCGTATAGTTTCCCTGACCTGTCAGAAACCTGACGTCTTCGCGACGCTTTGAGCTTGCGCCAATCCCACTATCCTTCGGCATATTCGTTCTCCCTAAAAATGTCGCGCGGCGCACACTCAGCCGCGATGTCCAACCCCCGAAGCACTTTCATCTTGCCAGAAAGCTCCGGAGGGGCGAGATCCTTTGCACGCCGCCGGCCAGGACATCTGCCGATGTCTCTGGGGGCAAACAGGCCAACAGCCCGACTACCCCTGCTGCACGGCGCGCGCATCACGGCTATTCAGCCGCGACCGCCGCCACCTCCTGACCAGAAGCGGCCATGATTGCTTTGACGATGTTGTGGTACCCCGTGCAACGACAGATGTTACCCTCAAGATAGTCCCGAACTTCAGCCTCCGTCGGCTTGGGGTTTTCTTTCAACAGCGCTGCGGCGGACATGACCATCCCCGGCGTGCAGAAACCGCATTGCAGGCCATGATGGTCCTGAAAGGATTGTTGCAATACACTAAGTGACCCATCCGCATTGGCCATCCCCTCGATCGTGGTGACTTCGGCTCCTGCGGCTTCCGCTGCCAGAATCGTGCAGGCTTTGACGGCTTCGCCATTCACATGCACCACACAGGCCCCACACTGGCTGGTATCACAACCCACATGCGTTCCCGTCAGATGCAAATTTTCACGCAAAAACGACGACAAAAGTGTGCGTCCTTCGACCTCGCCGGACGCGGCTTTGCCGTTCACAGTCATTGAGACCTGTGTCATGGCTTCCTCCCTGATGGTTTGTTCTTTGACCGGAGTTAAGCATGGCACAACCCAGATGAGAACCACTAATTTCATTGCCTTAGCAAAGAAATTGCCAAGAGGCGGATCAGACCGGCTTTTGCTTGCGCCGCGGGTGTGGTCGCGAGGGTATCTCTTTCAAGAGCCCCCCGACCCCCATGGCAGATATGTCTGCATCACTCACGTCTATGCCGCAGATGATCCTCCCCATGACCCAATCCGCTCCGTTCAGGGCTGGCGCGCGCGCGCATCCGGGCAGCCCGATCACGGGCCGTCCGTTCAAGGTGGCACAAAACAACAGGTTGCCCGGATCAACCGGCATGCCAAAGCGGCTTACAGTTCCGCCCGCCGCACGCACGGCAGAGGGGGCGACATCGTCAATGTCAGATGTGGCTGAACCTGTCAGGATCAGCGTGAGGTCAAACGCAGAAGCGGCAAGGGCTTCCGCGATGGTGTCCACCCGATGCGGCACCAGCACAGGCGGCGCCATCTCCAGTCCGAATGCGGCCACACGATCCGCGCTGGCCTGCCAACCCTTGTCGCCTGCCCCGCCCTCGATGTCGCTGATGATAAGCCCAACGCTGCGCAGCGTGGGCCGCTTCAGCTGAACCGCCGCGCGCGCCAGCGCGCAGGCCTTCTCCAACGCCTCAGCAGGCACGCCGTATGAGATCATCTTGATCGTGGCCACCATCCCGCCCTCAGCCATCTGCTGAAACGCAGGCACCGTGGCAATCGTGATCATCGGGTGGATGCGGTTGACCGCCTCGATGGCAGCAACGTCCAGCTCCACAATACCCGGACCGGTCGCAAGCAGATTGACGCGTCCGGTAAAAGCGGTGGTACAGGTCAGCCCCTGTGCTTCAGGGTCGGGTACAAAGGCTGCGGCCAAAGCAGTGGCCGCCGCATCCTCATGCACATCTTCTGCCTCTAGCCGCGCAACCGTAACCTCGTTCAGTCCGCTGGCGCGCAGAGCATCCACATCCTCTTGCGTCAGGCTGCGCCCCTTGCGCAGCCGCACGCCACTGTGCAGCCGGACGGAATGCGCAAGGATCGCACCCACCGCCCGTGCGGGGTCAACCAGGCCGAACTTCATGCGCCTTTCCGCAGGCGTTGTGTCATTTCCGCCAGGATGGATACCGCGATCTCCGGGGGGCCAGCAGCGCCGATATCCAAACCGATTGGTCCATGAATGCGCGCGATCTGTTCGTGGCTGAACCCTGCCTCTTCCAGCCGTGCAACCCGCGAGGCGTGGGTCCGTCTGGAGCCGAGCGCGCCAATATAGAAACAGGGCGCGTTCAAAGCCAGATGCAAGGCAGGATCATCCAGTTTCGGATCATGCGTCAGCAAAACCAGTGCAGTGCGCGTATCCAGCCCGACCTGCGCGACCGCCTCGTCCGGCCAGTCCGCCACGATCCGCTCGCCGGGAAAACGTGCTTCCGACCCGAAAGCGCCACGCGGGTCGATGATAACCGGATCATAGCCCGCGATCCGCGCCATCGGCACCAAAGCCTGCGCAATATGTACCGCCCCCACCACCAAAAGACGCAACGGCGGGTTATGGACCGCGACGAATAGATCACCGTCTTCTTCGAACCCCGACCGGTCCATCGCAAAGCGCTGCGGATAGCCTTCAGATACCAGCTGGCGCGCGCCGGTGGACAGGCGCACCTCATAGGCCACAGGCTTGCGGGCCGCGCGGGCCTCGATCAACGCGCGCAACAGATCAGCCGGCAGCACGGGCCCCACGGGTTCCACCAGCACACGGATCGTACCTCCGCACGCCAACCCGACCGCAAAGGCATCTCCATCGCTCACACCGTATTCCAGTACGCGCGGCTCGCCTTTCTCCAAAGCATCCGTCGCCTCCAGAACAACCGCGCCCTCGACACATCCGCCAGAGACAGAACCCTGCATCTCGCCATCGCCCGAGATCACCAGTTGCGCACCAACGCGACGCGGCGCGGAGCCCCAGGTCTCGATGACTGTAGCCAGAACCGCGCCACGTCCCGCTTCGTGCCAGGCCAGCGCCTGCTCCGGCGCGTTGTCAAAAGCTTCCATGCTCTCCCCTTCGCATGTAAAGTCCATGTGCTGTGCATGCTTGTAGCCGCATTTGCTGGCGGCCTACAGTCTGTTTGACACCGCCACTTAGATAAATTCACATCTTGTTACCGCGATACTGTCCGACTACATCTACAGCACTAATCAAGAGGGCCTTTCTGATGCCGATGCAAGCGAATGAAATAGAAGAGTTGTTGCGCCAGTCCTTTCCTGACGCCCAAATTCAGGTAGATGGCAGCGACGGCGTGCATATGGCGGCGATGGTTGTTGACGAAAGCTTTCGTGGCAAAAACCGGGTGCAACAGCAACGTGCGGTCTATGCCGCCCTTAAGGGCAAAATGGACGGCTCGAACGGCGAGTTGCACGCCCTGGCCCTGACAACCCGCGCGCCGGACTGACGCAGATGACCCTCTGGGGCTGGCTGACATATCCTTTCAAAAGCGGGCCGCGGCGTCCGCTGGCTTCACGCCAGCCGCAACAGCGCCACACCGAAGAAACACCGCTTGGTCTTGAGGCAGTGGATATGTCCGTTGTACAGGCGGCCAATCGCCGAAACGCCTCGCTCGAGCGCGTAAACACCTTTTTTGCTCCAAAAGGCCGCGTCGGCAGCTTTTTGGAACATGCCGAAACCAGCGTGGATGCGCTGCCAGATGACGAAACCTATGCCGCGCGGTTCCATCGCGCCTACAACAAAAAAGGGTCCTGAACCAATGACCGATGCAAAAGCCATGATCGATGAAACCGTTAAAGCCAATGACGTGGTGCTTTACATGAAAGGCACCAAGAGCATGCCGCAATGCGGATTCTCAAGCCGTGTGGCCGGCGTCTTGAACTACATGGGCGTCGACTTTACCGACGTTAATGTGCTGGCGGACGAAAACGTGCGCCAGGGGATCAAGGATTATTCCGACTGGCCCACAATTCCACAGCTTTACGTCAAGGGCGAGTTCGTGGGCGGATGCGATATCATCACTGAAATGACCTTGTCGGGCGAACTTGATACGCTGTTCGAAGAAAATGGCGTCGGGTTTGACAAAGAGGCCGCCGACAAAATCCGTGAAGCAAACGGCTGACATCACCTTTTGGTGACAAGAAAAAGCGCGCGGCGGTTGGGCCGCGCGTTTTTTTATCAAGAAGTCTTTTCTTCGACCGAGGCCGCCAGAGCCTCTGCCCGCGCGGCAAGTTCCGCGAGCGTGTCCGTCACAGATTGGGGAACGACAGGCACCTCTACCTTTTCTGGTTCGGCCTGCGATGCCCTGAGCGCGGACAACTCCGCCTCGCGCTCATCCAGTTGCGCCTGAATTTCAGCGGACCGGTCTTCGACACTTGCGGTTTTGTCGGCGAGCATCAGCCCCGCCATCAGCAACATGCGTGCTTCTGGCATACGGCCGGCCTGTTCAGTCAAAACGCGCGCTTCGTCGTCCAGAAGCTTGGCCGCGGTGCGCAGGTAATGCTCCTCGCCCTCCTGACAGGCCACGTCAAAATCGCGACCACCGATAGATACTCTGACTTCGGGCATCAGTGCGCCTCCTCTGCACCCTGCGCGGTTGCGCTTGCTGTGAGCAACGGCGTCAAGGCTGAAATGATCTCCTGCGCCTCGGCCATCTCCGCGCTGCGCATGGCTCTGATGGCTTCCAGCTCGGCCATCATCGATTTGTTGATAAGATGCGGCTCGCCGACGCCGGCGGCATTCGCTTCACGCAAGGCCACGCAAGCATCGGTCAATGATCCATTGGCCCTGCGCAGTTGCTGCAACTCCGTATCCAACGCAGCCACCCGCTCCGTCGCCTCGGAGGCTTTCGCTTCCAGCGCGCTGATTGCCTGTTCCTGCCGTTCTTCCAATGCACGCACGCGATCGGTGAGTTCCGCATTGACCTGCTGCTCCGCTTCCAACGCCTGTTTCAGCGCGTCCACTGCCGACGGATCGCTACCCCCCAAAGCATCCACGCGCTGTGCTACGCGGTCCATCGCAGCCAGAATGCGGCTGCTCAATTCTTCTATGCTGTCACTCATGCCCACCTCAATGCCGGTAGACTGTCGCTCGCATTGCGCATTCTGCGCGGCGAATCGACTGTCATCGCCCAGAGCCTACTCCGATCGCAGCGGTTCAACAAACATGCTTTTGAGCGGCATCAACCACTTGCGCGGGTCTCTTCAAGTTGCCGGGCGACCTGCCCGCCCACATCCTCTTGATCTTTGCGGGCGGGCTGATATTGAGCGCCGGGTAAAGCCCCTGCCAAACACCAAAAGGCCCCCCGAGGCGGCCTTCAGCCAACAAAGGAAATTTTCGTGGATCTTAAAGCTCTTGCAGCCGCGCACCCCGATCACTGGGCCAAGGCCAACGCCATTCGGGCACTGACGCTCGACGCGGTTGCCGCGGCAAACTCCGGGCACTCTGGGATGCCCATCGGGATGGCCGACGCTGCAACCGTGCTGTTTGAAAAGCATTTGAATTTCGATCCCACCAGCCCGAACTGGCCGGACCGTGACAGGTTCATTTTGTCGGCAGGGCACGGCTCGATGCTGCTGTACGCGCTGCTGCACCTGACCGGTTACGAAGATATGACGCTGGAGCAAATCAAGAACTTCCGCCAGTGGGGCGCCATCACCGCAGGTCACCCCGAATATGGCCATGCGACAGGCATCGAGACCACCACCGGCCCCTTGGGACAAGGTATTTCCAATGCCGTTGGCTTTGCCATGGCCGAAGAAATCCAGCGCGCGCACTATGGCAGGAAGATCGTCGATCACTACACCTATGTCGTCGCGGGCGACGGCTGCCTGATGGAAGGCGTGAGCCAGGAGGCCATCACGCTCGCAGGGCGGCACCAATTGTCCAAGCTGATCGTGCTGTGGGACAACAACAACATTACCATCGACGGACCCGTAACCCTGTCCGACCGCACCGATCAGGTAGGGCGCTTCCGATCCGCCGGTTGGGAGGTCATCGAGATTGACGGCCACGACCCCGTTGCGATCGACGTGGCTCTGACTGCGGCAAAGAAAAGCGAGCAACCTACAATGATTGCCTGCAAAACCCACATCGCTTTGGGTCACGCAGCGCAGGACACGTCCAAAGGTCACGGAGCGCTGACCAACGAAGAGCAGAACGTCGCGGCCAAGGCTGCATGGGGCTGGACGACAGGCCCCTTCGAAGTGCCCGACGCAGTACAGGCTGGCTGGAAAGCTATCGGCGCGCGCGGCAAGGCTGTGCGCGAAGCCTGGGAGGAACGTTTTGACGCCATGCCGCGTGGCAAACGCGAGACGTTCAACCGCGCATATGCCCTTGAGACGCCCAAAAAACTAAGTGCCACGATCAAGGCCTTCAAAAAGCAGATGTCCGAAAGCGCCCCCAAGCTCGCCACCCGCGCCAGCTCGGAAAAAGTGTTGGAAGTCGTTAACCCGATCATGCCCGAAACCGTCGGCGGGTCGGCGGATCTGACCGGTTCCAACAATACCAAAACGGCGGATTTGGGTGTCTTTGATCTCGACAGCCGCGGTGGGCGCTACGTCTACTGGGGGGTTCGCGAGCACGGCATGGCCGCTGCAATGAACGGCATGGCGCTGCATGGTGGCATCCGCCCCTATGGCGGCACCTTCATGTGTTTTACCGATTATGCACGCCCGTCTATGCGGCTGGCGGCACTGATGAAGATCCCCACTGTTTTTGTCATGACCCACGACAGCATAGGACTGGGCGAAGACGGGCCAACACATCAGCCGGTTGAACATCTCGCCATCAGCCGCGCCACGCCAAATACCTATGTCTTCCGCCCCGCTGACACGATCGAAACGGCGGAAAGCTGGGAACTCGCGCTTAGCAGCAAGAAAACGCCTTCAGTGCTGTCACTGACCCGTCAGGGCCTGCCGACGGTCCGGACCGAACACAAGACCAAGAACATGGTAGCGCAAGGTGCTTATGTGCTGGCAGATGCCGAGGGCAAGCGACAAGCCATCCTGATGGCGACCGGCTCCGAAGTCTCCGTTGCTCTGGCCGCGCGCGACATTCTTCAAGCTGAAGGTATCGGGACACGCGTGGTCTCCATGCCTTGCTGGGAGCTTTTCGAGGAACAGGACGAACGCTACCGCAAGCGGGTTTTGCCCGGCGGCCCCGTGCGCGTCGCTATCGAAGCAGGCATCCGCCTGGGATGGGACCGCTGGCTCTTTGGCGAACGCGGCAAGCGCGAGAAATCCGGGTTCATCGGTATGCATGACTTTGGCGCATCGGCCCCGGCGGATGTTCTGTTCAAAGAATTCGGCATCACCGCAGAAGCCACGGCAGAAAAGGTGCGCGAGTTGCTCGGTGGCAAATGGGCACCTTCCACACGCGTCTGAACGCAAACACACAAAGGCAGGCCCGGGCGCGTATCCAGCTCCCGTGCCGCAGCCCCCGGACGTTTTAGTGGCTTTCGCTTTTCTGGCCGCTGAGTGCGTCCATCAGCGGCCCCAAAACGCGCGTTACAACCGGAATGAGTGCTGCGCCCAACACAATACCGATGATCCCGTCAAGCAGGGCCGTCACGGCCCACTCGACAAAGCCTGCGGCTCCTTCCAAACCATGTGCGACCGCAACCGCGATATTGTGAATACTGTCATAGAGGAAGGGCATGCCCAGCACGTCCAGCCCATGCACGACGATAGACCCACCCACCCACAGCATGGCTGCGGTGCCGATGATTGTCAGCAGCTTCAACAGTTTTGGCATGCCTTTGACCATGCCCCGTCCCAATGAGCGCGTGATGCCCGTCAGCCCATTCGCCGCGAGCCAGACACCAATATCATCCATCTTCACGATCAGCGCGACGCTGCCGTAGACGAAAATCGTGACGGCGATACCGGCAAAAGCAAGCGTTGCAGCCTCGAACCAGAAACTGCCTTCTTCGATATTGGACAGGATGATCGTCATGATCTCTGCCGATAGGATAAAGTCGGTTTTGATCGCCCCTTTGACCCGCTTTTCTTCCAGATGTACCGGATCGCCGATGTCCATGTCTTTTTCCACATGGGCGTCTTGATGCGGAAAGAGCCAGTGAAACACCTTTTCCGCGCCCTCAAAACACAAATAGGCGCCGCCGAGCATCAAAAGCGGTGTGATGAACCATGGCGCGAAGGCATTCAACAACAGCAAGGCGGGCAGCAGAACAACCACTTTGTTAAACAGCGACCCCTTGGTGATCTTCCAGATGATCGGCAACTCGCGCTTGGCTTCAAATCCGGTCAGGTATTTTGGCGTCACGGCAGCATCGTCGATCACAACGCCCGCCACCTTTGATCCGGCTTTTGCGGCTTGGCTCGCCACGTCGTCAACCGACGCCGCGGCCACCTTCGCAATACCGGCGACGTCATCCAAAAGTGCGAGAAGACCACTCATACCATCACTACCTCCTTGTGCGACTCTCTCTTAGCACGCCTGCGCCGCACTGTCGCAGATTCTGCGACAATCTGTCGACCATGGTATACGTTGGCGCAAACATTTTTCCGCGCTGCGGCAAGTTTAACGCTAACACACGGAAAACACGCCTATTTAGTCATTCCCCGACAGCCGCAGTCAAGGTATAGACAGGGCAAATGCGGAACAGAGTGGAGAAGAGTGACATGACGATCAAAGTAGGCATCAACGGTTTTGGCCGCATCGGTCGTTGCACACTTTCCCACATTGTTTCTTCGGGACGAAATGACATTGATGTGGTGGCGGTCAATGCGACCGGCCCGCTGGAAACCGCGGCACATCTTTTGAAGTATGACAGCGTCCACGGTCGCTTCCCCGGCGAGATCATTACGGGGGCCAATTCCCTTGATCTGGGTCGCGGTCCGATCCGCATGATGTCCAGCTACGACATCGACGCGCTCGACTGGGAAGGTGTGGACGTGGTGCTGGAATGTACCGGTCAGCATAATGACGGCGACAAGGCCAGAGGGCACATCGCGCGCGGTGCCGAACGCGTCCTGATCTCGGCGCCAGCCAAGAACGTTGACCGCACGGTAGTTTTTGGCGTGAACCACCGCGACCTGATCTCGAAAGACGGCGTCGTGTCCAACGGTTCCTGCACAACCAACTGTCTGGCCCCACTGGCCAAGGTGCTGGACGAGGCGATCGGTATTGAGCGTGGCATCATGACCACCATTCACTCCTACACCGGCGACCAGCCGACACTCGACCGCCGGCACAGCGATCTCTATCGCGCGCGCGCCGCCGCGATGGCGATGATCCCGACCTCCACAGGGGCGGCGAAAGCACTGGGAGAGGTGCTGCCAAACCTTGCCGGCAAGCTGGACGGCACAGCCATGCGGGTGCCCACGCCAAATGTCTCTGCGGTTGATCTTACGTTTGAAGCCGCACGTGATGTGACCGTGGACGAGGTAAATGCCGCCGTCGAAGCCGCATCACTGGGGCCGATGTCGCGTGTGTTGGCCTATGATGCCGAGGCAAAGGTTTCCGTCGATTTCAATCACACGGAACACAGCTCGATCTTTGCGCCTGACCAGACCAAGGTGGTAGGAGGCCGGACCGTGCGCGTGCTGGCGTGGTATGACAACGAATGGGCCTTTTCGGCACGTATGGCGGATGTGGCAGTGGCGATGGGCCGCCTCTGACACCACCCCTGCCCGCCTCAACGCTTGCGGGCGCCTGTCGGCACTGGCATACCGCGATCAGGGGTCTGACCAATCAGGTCAGACCTGATGTATCGCAGCTTTCGACCAGAGGCCTTTTGTCATGACAAACCGGATTGCATTTGCCCTCGGTGGCGTCCTGCTCGGCTTGATTGTTGTTGATCTACTGCTATTTGGCAGCGAGCATCTGGTGTTCTTGGGCAAAAAGATGTTCGAGCTTATCGACTGGATGGCGTTCTGGCGCTGACCCGTCGCACAACGCTTTATCAGAAGACAGAAAGACACAGCATGGCAATCAGCGTAGGCATCAACGGGTTCGGCCGCATAGGCCGCGCCGTCTTTCGCAGCTTGTTGGCATCAGGGCGGGACGATATCCGCGTTGCTGCAATCAACGACCCCGCACCGGCCGAGACGATGGCACATTTGCTGGAGTTTGACAGCCTGCACGGACGCTTGGGCGTGCCCGTGACGCTTGACAACGGACAGTTGACCGCAGGCTCTCAAAGTGCGTCGTTAACCCAGTCTCACACCCCTGAAGGCCTGCACTGGGCCCATGTGGATGTGGTGCTTGAGTGCAGCGGGCAATTTCTTACCCCACAGGACGCCGCGCGACATCTGACCAATGGTGCACAGGCTGTGCTGTTGTCCGCGCCTCCGAAAGGGGACATAAAAACAACTGTTTATGGCGTCAATCATACGACTGTCACAGCACAGGATCGGATCCTGTCCAATGCCTCATGCACAACAAACTGCCTCGTGCCGGTGGCTAAAATCCTACAGGATGCTTTCGGGATCGAAGCAGGCATGATGACAACCGTGCACAGCTATACCAGTACTCAAAACACCCATGATGCACCCCATGCAGACCTGTACCGCACTCGGGCGGCGGCAGTGTCCATGATCCCCACTTCGACTGGCGCAGCGGAAGCGTTGGGGGTAGTCGTTCCTGCGCTTGCAGGGCGTGTCACAGGGCATGCCATACGCGTACCCAGCCCGAATGTGTCCTGTATAGACTTTGTCGCAGAACTGGCGGAACCGGCCGATGTGGCCACAATCAACCGCATCTTCCGTGAAGCCGCAGAAACGGATTATGCTGGCATTGTGGACACGACAGACCGCAAGCTGGTTTCAGCCGACTTCCGGCAGGACGCCCACAGCGCGGTGGTGGCCTGCGACCAGACACGTGTTCAGGGGCGTATGGCCAGAGTGCTCGCCTGGTACGACAATGAATGGGGATTTGCGCACCGTCTCATCGACATGACACGCGTCATCGCGGCGACACGCAAGACCTGACCACCCGGTCCTATCGGCTGCGATTAAAGCGGTGCAGCAACGCGGCGTTGACTTCGGGCGTGACAAATTTGCTCACGTCTCCGCCCAGCCTGGCAATTTCCTTGACCAGCTTGCTCGCAATCGCCTGGTGCTGCGCCTCGGCCATCAGGAACACCGTTTCGATCGTGTCGTCCAACTGCCGATTCATACCAACCATCTGGTACTCGTATTCAAAGTCCGCAACCGCACGCAGACCCCGGATGATCACCGAAGCGCCCACATCCCGCGCGCAATCTATCAAAAGGTTTTCAAAGGGATGTACGACGATCTTAAGGCCCGTCATCTGTGCGATCTTGTCAGTTTCCGCCTCGACCATCGCCACCCGTTCTTCCAGACCGAACAGCGGCCCCTTGTCGCGATTGATAGCAACCCCGATGACGAGTTTGTCCAACAGCACGCTTGCGCGGCGAATGACATCAATGTGCCCCAAAGTGATCGGATCAAAAGTGCCGGGATAAAGGCCAACGCGCATCAGGCCCTCCTGTCATGGTCAATTCGGACTAACCGATCATTTTTTCTGTTGGTATGCAAGCTGTTAACGCGGGGTCGTACCGATACCGGTCAGTGGCCCATAATCATGCCTTCGAGCGCGTCCTTTTCCATGGCCAGTTCCATCAGCCGCGCCTTTACCACATCTCCAAGCGAGATGATGCCTTTCAATTCGCCATCCTCGACAACAGGCATGTGTCGAAAACGCCCCTCGGTCATCTTGCGCAGCACTTCGTCCGCCAGATCGTTGCTGCTGCATGTGACCAGCTTTGTCGTCATCAGCGTCTGCACGGTATGAGGCAGGCAGCCGGCCCCGCGCGCACCAATCTCGCGCACGATGTCACGCTCTGACAGGATACCGTCTGCTGTGCTGCCGCTTTTCGACACCACGACCGTACCGATTCCCTTGTCTGAAAGAATGCGTGCCGCATCAGAGATCGTCATCGACGGCGGAACAGTCACAACATCGTTTAGCTGTTTCGATTTCAGGATTTGAGAGACCAGCATACTGCACCTCGAGATGAAAAAGTTGTGACATAAACAGCGTCACCGCAAAGCCGGCGCGTGTCAAGTAAGCGCTTCAAGACGCGACACTTCGGCCCTGATCCCGCTGCTGAGCATGTCCGCAAAGCGGCTCAGGCGCGCGTTTCGGCGGTCATCCTCGTGGCGGATCAGGTAGAACGCGCGCTTCAAGCTGATAGCCTCCGTCAACACCCGCCGCACGCCCGGTGCCGCGCTCAGGGCAAAGTCATGCACCACTCCAACGCCGCCGCCCTGCCGTATCATGTTCAGCTGCACAGAGACGGAGTTGGACGCCAGCGGCACTTGGGTGATGCCCAGGTCCTGCAGGTAGTCCAGTTCGCGGTCAAAGATCATATCGGGGATGTAACCCACAATGCGATGGTGCCGCAGATCCGCCGGTGTGGTGATGTCCCGGGTCTCGGCCAAATAGGTCTCGGACGCAGCCAGATGCAGGCGGTAATCGGTGATCTTCTGCACGACCAGTCGCCCCGCCGTGGGCGCGCTGACGGCGATCGCCATATCCGCTTCGCGCCGTGAGAGGTTAAAGACCCGCGGCAAGGCGACGATCTGGATTTCCAACGCGGGGTTGGCCGTTCCGATATCGGCACAAACCTTGGGCAGCAAATAGTTGGCAGCTCCGTCCGGCGCACCGATCCTGATCTGACCGCTGAGACGGTCGGTGGGTGCCGGCAATTCCGCGACCGCCGCGCGCATTGCCGCTTCGGCCTGTTCGGCGCGCGCAAGCAGAGCTATTCCGGCGTCGGTAAGCGCGTACCCCTGTTGCGACTTGGCAAAGAGCGTGGCCTGCAGACTTTGTTCGAGCTTTTGCATACGCCGCCCGACCGTTGCCGGATCCAGCCGCAAAACCTTGCCCGCGGCCGACAGGCTATGTTCCCGTGCTACCGCCAGAAACAGGCGCAAGTCGTCCCAATTGGTCTGCACCGACGCCTCCATCATGCAAAAATGCAAAGCTATTTTGTCTTATTTCACCTTTATATGTGTTTTTTGCAAGACTACTCTGCGCTCGAACGGCCTGCATTTTTGCGGGCACAGCACTCACAGGAGATCGCGATGCAGGAACTCACCCACTATCTGAACGGCGAACATGTCAAAGGGACTTCGGGTCGTTTTGCGGATGTCATGAACCCCGCCACAGGCGAAGTTCAAGCCAAAGTGCCGCTCGCCTCGGGTGCAGAGGTCGCACAGGCAGTCGAATTCGCCGCTGCCGCACAGCCGGCCTGGGCCGCGGTCAATCCCCAGCGCCGCGCCCGTGTCATGATGAAATTCGTCGATCTGTTGAACCGCGACATGGACAAGCTTGCCGAAGCTTTGAGCCGCGAGCACGGCAAGACCCTGCCCGACGCGGCGGGGGACGTGCAGCGGGGGCTGGAAGTGGTCGAATACTGCATCGGCGCGCCGCATATGCTCAAAGGCGAGTATACCGACAGCGCGGGCCCCGGCATTGACATGTACTCAATGCGTCAGGCGCTGGGTGTGACCGCGGGCATCACCCCGTTCAACTTTCCCGCCATGATCCCGATGTGGATGTTTGCCCCCGCGATTGCTTGCGGCAATGCCTTTATCCTAAAGCCATCCGAACGCGACCCATCCGTGCCGCTGATGCTGGCTGAACTGATGGAAGAGGCCGGACTGCCCAAGGGGGTTTTGCAGGTTGTGAATGGCGACAAGGAAGCGGTCGATGCGATCCTGCACCACGACGTGATCCAGTCGATCGGCTTTGTCGGCTCCACCCCGATTGCCGAGTACATCTACGGAACCGGCTGTGCCAACGGCAAACGCGTTCAGTGTTTCGGCGGTGCCAAGAACCACATGATCGTGATGCCCGATGCGGATATGGATCAGGCGGCGGACGCGCTGATCGGCGCGGGCTATGGCGCAGCGGGCGAGCGTTGCATGGCGATCTCGGTCGCGGTACCGGTTGGGGACGAAACCGCTGACCGCCTGATTGAAAAGCTGCTGCCGCGTATCGAAAAGCTCAAGGTCGGCCCCTACACCGCTGGCAACGATGTGGACTATGGCCCCGTCGTGACGGCGGCGGCCAAGGCTAACATCGAACGGCTCGTGCAGTCGGGCGTCGATCAGGGGGCCAAACTGGTTGTCGACGGGCGCAACTTCAATCTGCAGGGATACGAAGACGGGTTCTTCGTCGGACCGCACCTGTTCGATCATGTCACCAAGGACATGGAGATTTACAAGCAAGAGATTTTCGGCCCTGTCCTGTCGACCGTGCGCGCTCAGTCTTATGAAGAGGCGCTGGGTCTGGCGATGGACCATGAATATGGCAATGGCACTGCAATTTTCACCCGCGATGGCGACGCCGCGCGTGATTTTGCGAACCGCGTGAACGTGGGCATGGTCGGTATCAACGTCCCGATCCCTGTACCTTTGGCCTACCATACTTTTGGCGGCTGGAAAAAGTCGGTCTTTGGTGATTTGAACCAGCACGGCCCGGATGCGTTCAAATTCTACACGCGCACCAAAACGGTCACGTCGCGCTGGCCATCAGGGATCAAGGAAGGCGGCGAATTCTCCATTCCTGTGATGGAGTGACATGACACGCTTCGGCACCATCCAGCTTTCTGGGTGCCTATTGTTGACGAATTCAAAACCGAATCGGGGCTGCCGAGTGAACACCGGGGCCCCGATTTGCGTACAATTCCCAGAAAATCTCGTCATTGTGTCGAGATGATAAACACAACAATACAGCCCATCCGAGAATCAGAGCGCAGGTTCAGCCACCTCAGGTGGAAATCACAAATCCGTTAGTTAATAAGTTACTAATAAATTGCATGCCCGATACAATTGTGGCACTTTTAAGGCAGAGGGCTTGGGTGCAATTCATCTCGAGTGGATGGTGTGGGTCATCGACCCAGTTTAACAGGAAGGGGCGCGATTATGATTGGCCTTAAAGATTTAACTAAGCTGACGGCGGTAGTAGCCGCGTTCGGCCTGACAGTTTCTGCTACAAGTTCGGATGCTGCAACGCTTTCGGCTGCCGACATCGGAAACAGCTTTGACGTTAGCTTTCTTTGTGAAGCAGGCGATGATTGCCCGGATTCTGGCAACCAGCCGAATGCAGACTTGAGCGCGTCGGCGACATTCACATTGGACAACGTGATGAACGTGGGCTCCACCACAGAGTTTAGCTTGACTGTGGATAT
Source organism: uncultured Roseobacter sp. (assembly GCA_947501635.1). Lineage (GTDB taxonomy): Bacteria > Pseudomonadota > Alphaproteobacteria > Rhodobacterales > Rhodobacteraceae > Roseobacter. The sequence continues at coordinate 154,594 of CANMWT010000005.1, read as the reverse complement.
TACGAATACCGTGCTCGCTTCAGCGGCCGGTACCAACCGCATCACTGCGTTCGGTTTCTCTTCAGATCCAGACGCCGTGATTAGCAACCCATTGAACAATGGGGATGGTCTTGATTGGGATGTTGGAGCAGGGTTCATCCCTGGTTTCAATGGCGAGGTCGAGCTTTGCGTGTTTGCTACGAACGGTTGCCAGTCAGCTACGGGAGGCGCATCGAACGGCCTACAAGCCGAGGATTCAGACACGATCAGTTTCGTTCTTACAACAGCAGCAATTGAGACCTCGATCACACTGGGCGACTTCGCAATTAAGTTTGCTTCCGCTACTTCTACCGATGGCAGTTTCGAATTCGGGGGTTCCAGCGAGTGCGAACAGGGACAATTTGGCCCGGACTGTGGTGAACCAACAAACCCGATCCCGCTGCCTGCCGGTCTTCCGCTTATGCTGACGATCGTTGGTATCGGCGCATACATGCGCAAGCGCTCGCGGAAATCCGCCTAAACGCTTAGACGTTTAAAGTTTTAAAGAAAGGCGCCTTGTGGGGCGCCTTTTTTTTGACGTATTGCCTACATAAACCGCAACACGGGGGTGCGGACACATAATGTGGAGCAGACGGCATGGGCAAACACCAAAACATGTATGGCAGAAAGGCGCATCCTCTCGATGAGATGTTGCCGGATGGGTTCGACAAAGAGGTTGTGGCAGACTTCTTTGCAAACACCCGCAGTATGAAACTTGATGTTCTGGCAGCGAAGGAAAGCAACGAAGGCGGTATTGGCAGATCCGTATCTGAGCTTGCACGCGCCAAGAACGACGACACAGACAGCGAGCCGGCCAGCGAGACTATCGCATTCGGCGGGTCCCTGTCCACGGACGAAGCGGACATGCTCGCGCATATGCACGACCATGATCACGACCACAGGCACGAAGACGCCGACGATCATGACCACGATCACATGCATGACCATGGTGACGACCATGTCGAAGAGACGCCTGAAAACTTTGCAGAGGCGCGCGGCACCAAAGGTGGTGGGCGCAACAAAACGACCGACACCGATGGCAGCACGGACAGCGGCGGCGGTCGCGGCAAGGGCAAGAAGAAAGACAACACCGACACAGGCAGCACTGACGACCAGCCTGCGCCAGAGCCGGAGGCTGAGGCGGACCCTGCCCCGGCACCAACCCCCGTACCCCAACCGGAACCAGAAGAACCTGCGCCAACGCCTGTCGCAGACTCTCCGGACGAGTTTGGCTGGCTGAACTCCAGCACTTACCTGAGCGGCGGCGACACGCCCGATGGCTTCAACGTCGAGCTGGTTTTCTACGGTGGCAGCTGGACGTCTTCACAAAAAGACGCCGCCGCAGCACAAGCCGAAATCCTGAGCGATATCATCATCGGCGACCTGCCGAACTATGGTGATATCGATGATGTGCGCATCCAGATGTACAATGAGAATATTGATGGTGCCAACGGTGTCTGGGGCGAAGGTGGCTGGATCAAATTGCGCTCTGACGGCATGGTCGCCGAAGGGGGCGTGCGCGTCGATGTGAATGACATCGGGTCCGCGGAATCGCGCGACATGATGGATGAGCTTTTCATGCACGAGATGCTGCACGCGATCGGCTTTGGCACCACGTGGAACCGTGACGGGCTTATTTCAAACGGCACCTTCATCGGCGCCACTGCAGTTGATGTCTACGGGTCTGCCGTGCCGCTGAATGGCAACGGTCATCTGGACGAATCCGTTGGCAATGAAATGGGCACAACCTTTATCAGCAACGGCGCTGAGGACATCACCGACCTGACCCTCGCGATCCTTGAGGATATGGGGTTCGAAACCGTATACGACAGCAACAGCAGCTTCGTCTGACAAAAAGTGACACGCATGCAAGGCGGCTCTCCTCCCGGGGGGCCGCTTTTGTAATTCTGGCGCGGGTCTGCAAGACAGTCCGCTGCCGATCCGTTAGGAAGCGCTGAGCAGTTGCCGAGCGCGCGCCACTGGATTAACACATCCCTATGACTGACGTATTGATCCGCAAAGCGGGCACTTCCGGGCGCATCACCCTGAACCGGCCCGATGCCCTGAATGCCGCCACCTATGAAATGTGCCTCAAAATAGAGGCTGCCTTTGACCGCTGGCAGGATGATCCCGAGGTCTCCTGCATCGTGATTGATGCGGAAGGTACACGCGCCTTTTGCGCCGGAGGAGATATTGCCCAGCTTTACGAAACGGGGCGTGCGGGCAATTTCGCCTATGGTCAGAGATTCTGGGCGGATGAGTATCGCTTGAACGCCAAAATCTTCAACTACCCCAAACCGGTGGTCTCTTTTCTTCAGGGTTTCACGATGGGTGGCGGGGTTGGCATTGGATGCCACGGATCACACCGCGTGGTGGGCGAGAGCAGCCAGATTGCGATGCCTGAATGTGGGATTGGCCTGATACCGGACGTCGGTGGCAGCCTGATGCTGGCGCTGGCCCCGGGCAGATTGGGAGAATACCTTGGCACCACATGCTACCGAATGGACGCCGCCGACGCGATCTATGCCGGTTTTGCAGATACGTTCATCCCCGAGGCGCACTGGCCCGAAATCATCGAGACACTGGAAACGGGCGGCTCCCCCGACATACTGACAGACTATGCGAAAGCGCCCGGTGACGCCGCGCTGCAGGGCCAGCAAGACGTGATCAACAGCTTTTTCGGCGGTGACCGGCTGGCGGACATTCTGACATTGCTCAGGCAGTCCGATGACCCCTTTGCAATTGCAACCCTCAAGGCAATGGCGCGCAACGCACCTTTGTCCATGGCGGCGACCGTTGAGGTGTTGCACAGGCTGCGGGGGCCGTCGATCTCCATAGCCAAAGCGCTTGATCTGGAGTACCGCTTTACCTCCCGCGCCATGGAACATGGCGATCTGCTGGAGGGCATCCGCGCAGCCATTATCGACAAAGACCGTACACCTTCCTGGCAGTTCGCAGATCAAAACGTCCCCGTTATCGCGGTCAGCAAAATGCTGATGCCCCTAAAAGAAAACGCGTTGCATCTGGAAGGAAAACAAATGGCTCAAACAACCGTCGCCGTCATCGGATTGGGCAACATGGGCGCACCCATGGCTTCAAATCTCGCGCAGGCCGGAATGAATGTTGTTGGGTATGACGCTGCCGGTACAACCGCGCAAGGCGTCCGCTCTGCACATTCGGCGGTCGAGGCCGTGCGAGGCGCCGACGTGGTGCTGACCATGCTGCCAAACGGAGCAATCCTACGCGCAGTCGCAGATGATATTATCCCCGAAATGAAGACGGGCGCCTTGTTTCTCGATTGTTCAACCGTCGATGTGGAAAGCGCACGTCACGTCGCGGCACAGGCCGCTGAACACGGGCTGGGTTTTGTCGATGCACCCGTCTCGGGGGGGATTGGTGGGGCAGCTGCAGGCACGCTGACCTTTATGGCCGGCGGCACGGTAGTGGACTTTGAAACGGCCTCTCCCCTGTTCGAGATCATGGGGCAAAAGGCGGTACATTGCGGCGACCCCGGTGCGGGGCAAGCGGCAAAAATCTGCAACAATATGATTTTGGGCGCGACCATGATCGCCACCTGCGAAGCTTTTGCGCTGGCCGACAAACTGGGTCTGGACCGGCAGAAAATGTTCGACGTTGTCAGCACGTCGTCGGGGTATTCGTGGTCTATGAATGCCTACTGCCCCGCCCCCGGTGTGGGTCCGCAAAGCCCTGCGGACAACGATTACACCCCCGGCTTTGCAGCTGAACTAATGCTCAAAGACCTCGGACTGTCGCAGCAAGCTGCTGAGGCTGTCGACGCGGATACCCCCATGGGGGAGTTGGCGTTGGAGCTATACCGTCAATTCGTGGAAGAAGAGAACGGCACCGGAAAGGACTTTTCCGCGATGCTACCGCGTCTGGCCGCTCGGGGAAGGTCTTGAGAGGTCGCAAACGGGCCTGAAGTGGGCTTGAAATGCGGCTAGTCTGCCGGGAACAGAAAGACACCCCATGCCGCTAGCTTTCCAAGACTTTGCCATCGATCTGCACGCCGATGACCTGCCCCAAGAGGTTCTGGCGGTACTGCGGCGTTCACTGCTGGATACTCTGGGTGTTGCGGCTGTCGGATCGACGACCAGAATGGCGCAAGCCGCACGCAAGGGAGCAGCTGCGGTGTTCGCAAGTGGCGCGGCGGGTGACGCGCGCGTGCTGATGAACGGCACAAAACTAAGCGCCGCCGGTGCGGCCATGGCAGGCGCTTTCATGGTTGATAGTATTGATGCCCATGATGGCACCTCTCCCTGTAAGGGTCATGCAGGCTCTGCCGTGTTTCCGGCGCTATTCGCTCTGGCAGATATGAAGCAAGACTTGCAAGGCGCCGATTTTGCGACCTTGCTGGCGCTGGCTTATGAGGTAAGCTATCGCGCCGGACTGGCACAACACGACAGTTGCCCCGACTATCACACCTCAGGTGCCTGGACGGCCGTCGGGGTTGCCATGGCCTGGGCGCGCGCTTTGGGGTGCGATGCGGCGACACTACGCCATGCTGCCGGCATTGCAGAGTACCACGGGCCACGCAGTCAGATGATGCGCTGTATCGACCATCCGACCATGCTGCGCGACGGGGTTGGTTGGGGCGCGCCGACAGGTGTGACGGCGGCGTTTCTGGCACAGGCCGGTTTTACCGGCGCCCCTGCCCTTACCTGCGAAGACGCGCCGCAGTTCTGGGATGACCTGGGCGCGGCGTGGCGTCTGGTTGAGGATACGCATTACAAACCTTACCCCTGTTGCCGCTGGGCCCATCCGGCAATTGATGCCGCACAGAGGCTGATGAAACAGCACCGCCTGCACCACGCACAGATCAGTGCCGTGGAAATCAAGACATTTCACAATGCGACGCGCCTTGCCGGGCACCGCCCTCAAACACCGGATGAGTTCGCCTACGCCATAGCCTTTCCCGTGGCGGCGATGATCGTGCGCGGCCAGTTGGGAGCGGCCGAGCTTGCACCCGAAACACTGTCCGATCCTGACATTTTGCGCGTCAGCCAAGCCACAAAGCTGATTGACGATCCACACCTGACCCAAATCAGCCATGGCAAACGCTGGGCCGCTGTGTCTTTGACGTTGACGGATGGGCGCAGTGTCTCAGCGCCCCCCTGTACGCCACGCGGCGACCGTGACCAGCCGCTTAGTGATACAGAAATCTCGGAGAAGTTCCACCTGTTTGCCGATCCGGTTCTGGGCGAGACCCGAGCTTTGGAGATCGAAAAACTCTGCGCCGAATTTGACAATCTGCCGGCAGACGGGTTGCAGAGGTTGTGCGATCTGGCGCTCTCGGCCCCTTGAAGGCAAAATAAGGCCATAATACCGTGGCATGGTATGTCTATGAATACGGTCGTCCACTAGAGAACTGCAAGGAGAGTAGCATGCATCGGGTCTTGATCGCAGTCACCCTTTTTTCCATCGCAGTCGCGGCACCTGTCTCCGCGGCCCCAAAAGGCTGCCCGCCCGGGCTGGCTAAGAAAGCAGTGCCCTGCGTGCCACCCGGTCAGGTTGGCAAAGGGTACAACGCGCCCAAGTATCAACGCGGTGACATCATACGGATCGGTGACTTCGAGATTATCAGGCAACCGCAACGCTTTGGTCTGGACCGCAAGGGCACCTTCTATTCTTCGGAAGGGTATGTGTTTCGCGTCGACAGGGAAACACGTGAGGTGTTGGATCTGATCGGAGCCGTTGCGGCCGTTCTGGACTAGTCCTGCGCGAACCTGCCAGCGTGAGACGCACGCGACAGGTTCGCTGTGGAGGGGAGTGCCTTCATCAAACGCCTAAAGTGTAAACAGCACGTTAAGGGTTGACGCTATTCGGCAGCAACCTTGCGATTGTGCTGCAGCATCGGCTTGAGGTACTTGCCGGTATAGCTCTCTGGAACTTCAGCGACCTCTTCGGGCGTGCCTGTAGCCACGATCATACCGCCTCCATCGCCGCCCTCGGGGCCGATGTCGATAATGAAATCCGCCGTTTTGACAACATCGAGGTTGTGTTCGATCACGACAACGGAATTGCCCTGTTCAACCAACTCGTGCAGAACTTCGAGAAGCTTGCGCACATCCTCAAAATGCAGGCCCGTCGTGGGTTCATCCAGAATGTACAGCGTGCGCCCTGTCGAGCGTTTGCTCAGTTCTTTTGAAAGCTTGACCCGCTGCGCTTCGCCGCCTGAAAGGGTTGTCGCTTGCTGGCCTACCTTGATGTAGCCCAATCCCACGCGCATCAACGCATCCATCTTCTCGCGGATCGACGGCACCGCCTTGAAAAACTCTTGTGCGTCCTCGACCGTCATATCAAGAACGTCGGCGATGCTTTTACCTTTGAATGTGACCTCAAGCGTTTCGCGGTTATAGCGTTTGCCCTTGCAGGTTTCGCATTCGACGTAGACGTCAGGCAGGAAGTGCATTTCGATCTTGATAACCCCATCGCCCTGACATGCCTCGCAACGCCCGCCTTTGACGTTAAAGCTGAAGCGACCGGGCTTGTAACCACGTGCCTTCGCTTCGGGCAGACCGGAAAACCAGTCGCGGATAGGAGTAAACGCGCCGGTGTAGGTCGCAGGGTTCGAGCGCGGTGTACGGCCAATAGGACGCTGATCGATGTCGATCACCTTGTCCAGATACTCCAACCCCTTGATCGTCTCGCAGGGGGCCGGTGTCTGTCGGGCGCCATTCAACTGCATCGACGCGGTTTTGAACAAAGTCTCAATCGTCAGCGTGGACTTACCGCCCCCGGACACGCCTGTCACACAGACGAATTTGCCCAGCGGATAGTCCACTGTGATATTCTTGAGGTTGTTGCCAGTGGCTTTGACAACCCGCACCTTCTTGCCGTTGCCCTTGCGGCGTGTAGCCGGCACAGCGATTTCGCGTGTTCCGGTCAGATACTGCCCGGTGATCGACTTGTCATCAGCCGCGATCACAGCAGGTGTACCATGGCTTACGACCTGCCCGCCATGCACCCCGGCGCCTGGCCCGATGTCAAAAACATAGTCAGCCTCGCGAATGGCTTCCTCGTCATGCTCCACAACGATCACGGTGTTGCCCTGATCGCGCAGGTTTTTCAGCGTTTGTAACAGGCGATCATTGTCGCGTTGATGCAATCCGATGGAAGGCTCGTCGAGTACATAAAGAACGCCTGTCAGACCGGAGCCGATCTGGCTGGCCAGACGAATACGCTGGCTCTCGCCGCCGGACAGAGTCCCTGCATTACGGCTAAGCGTCAGATACTCCAGACCAACATTGTTCAGAAAACCGAGCCGTTCACGAATTTCCTTAAGGATCGCACGGGCGATTTCGTTTTTCTGGGAAGTCAGATGATCCGGCACTGTCTCGCACCAGTCAAAAGCTTCGCGGATCGACATCTCTACCACCTGACCCACGTGCAGACCGGCAATTTTGACGGCCAGCGCCTCTTCTCGCAGGCGATAGCCACCACACGTGCCGCAATGGCGGTTGTTCTGATAACGTTCGAACTCCTCGCGGATCCAGTTGCTGTCCGTTTCGCGATAGCGGCGTTCCATGTTTGGAATGACGCCTTCAAAAACACGCGTTACCTGATAAACACGCCCGCCTTCATCATAGCGGAACTGAATTTCTTCTTCGCCCGAACCATAGAGGAAAACCTGCTGTACATACTTCGGCAGGTCCTTCCACTTGGTGGACTGTTTGAATTCGTAGTGTTTGGCAATGGCTTCGATTGTCTGCAGGAAGTAAGGCGATTTGCCCTTGCGCCATGGCGCCAATGCACCGTCGGCAATCTTGAGGTTTTGGTCCGGTACAACCAGTCTCTCATCGAAAAACAGTTCCACACCAAGCCCGTCGCAATCAGGGCAGGCCCCGAAAGGCGCGTTGAATGAAAACAGGCGCGGCTCGATCTCGGGTATTGTGAAGCCACTGACCGGGCAGGCAAACTTTTCTGAAAACGTCGTACGCTCGGGTTCGCCCTCGCTCGGGGCGGTCTCGATAATCGCAATACCATCGGCCAGATCAAGTGCTGTGCGTAAGCTGTCAGCCAGCCGCGTCTCGAGCCCATCGCGCACAACGATCCGGTCCACCACCACGTCGATGTCGTGCCGGAACTTCTTGTCCAGCGTGGGCGGCTCGTCCAGATCGTAAAACGCGCCATCCACCTTCACGCGCTGGAACCCTTGTTTACGCAACTCCAGAAACTCTTTGCGGTACTCCCCCTTTCGGTCGCGAATGATCGGGGCAAGCAGATACGCGCGGGTGCCTTCTTCCATCTGCATCACCCGGTCGACCATATCCTGTACCTGCTGCGCCTCGATCGGCTTGCCGGTGGCGGGGCTGTAAGGCGTGCCGACACGGGCGAACAACAGCCGCATGTAGTCATAGATCTCGGTCACGGTGCCCACAGTCGAACGCGGGTTCTTGGATGTCGTCTTTTGTTCGATGGAAATCGCCGGGCTTAGGCCGGAAATGTGATCCACATCCGGCTTTTGCATCATGTCAAGGAACTGACGCGCGTAGGCGGACAACGATTCCACATAGCGCCGCTGCCCTTCCGCATAGATCGTGTCGAACGCGAGAGATGATTTGCCAGATCCTGAAAGCCCCGTGATTACAACCAGTTGGTCGCGGGGAATATCCACATCAATATTCTTGAGATTATGCTCGCGCGCGCCGCGCACTTCTATGTTTTTCAACTCAGCCATAGATCACCCCGTTTCCATTCCCCTCACATAGGCGCAATTGCTCCGATCGCCAATCAAAAAGAGAGAACGTTACAGGAACATTAAAATGCTTTGCGGCGCTGTGCGAGCCCTAAATGCACAAGCGCTCCGCAAAGGAAGGCCACCGTCGCAAAAAGTGGCAGACCCGCATAGCCAAAAGTGGCAACAGCAGCGGCCATGACGGGGGTGCCCAGTGTATTTCCCAAGTTGCCCATCTGGGCCATGGCGCCATTGGCCTGAGCCTGATGCGGCGGTGCCGCATTGAGTTGCGGCACGGCTGCAAAACTGGCGCCTTGTATCAGCCCCATGGTCGCCGCGAGTGACAGACAGGCGAGTGGATCGCCGGGTGCATTCCAAAGCCACAGCATGACCAGTGCACTGCCGGTAAATCCCACGACAACAACTGCGACGGCAGACATAAAACGCAGCATGGCAACGCCCAACGTCATTGAGGCTGCGATACTTACAAGCGGAATGGCGCCCATCACGGCAGCGCGGACGCTGGTCTCCAGAAAGGGCGGCAGAACCGTCAGGATCGACACGAAACAGAAGGTATAAAACAGCCATCCCAGCGCAGGCGCCGATATCCGAGGACTGGCATAGATCGTCTTGTGGTCCCGCAGTATCTGCGCCAGCGAAACCGGTGGCGGTCTTTCAACGTCAAGACTTCTGAGCCGCACCCCCAGAAACAGTGCGAATACCGCCATGTAGATGGCATGTGCCACCAAAAGTGCAGGCACACCCGCCCGATCGACCAAAGGCACGCCAACCCAAGCCAAAAGCGCAAATGCCACGCCAAAGAAGGTACCCCAAAGTGTTAGGGCAAAGCCGCGATGCCGCGGGGCGCATATATGTGCAATCAGCGTGGGGGCTGCGACAACAATGGCCAGATGCGACAACCCCTCCAGCGCCCGACTAAGCAGCAACCACGGCAGCGCAGGCAACAGGCTTTGAACCAATGACATAGCAGCGCCTGCCCAGAGCGCGGCCAGAAGCGCGGGGCGGTAGCGAATGCGCGCAACCAGAAGGCCGGCCACGATACCGAACAAGATGCCCACCAAGCCGACCACTGACACAACAAAGCCCAACGATGCCCCGGCATCGGGATAAAGCGCGGGCAAACGCGCATAAATCACGCTGAACTTGCCATACTGCGCCGCAGCCCCAAGGCCCGCGCCCCAGAGCGCCAGTACAAGACCCCATGATGTCTGCTGCTGCATAAAACCGCCTCTCCCGCGCAGTGATGACAGAGAGGATGATAGGGGGCAACAACGCACAAACCTGTCAGCAGACCGCCGTGCAAAAACGGCGCGAAGGGTTTTGCCCGTCGCGCCGTGTCGCTGACAGTGCCGTCACAGCACTGCTATGAATGCCAAGCGCGCTTTAGCGCTACATGTGAATAACACGGTCGTAGGCGTCCAGCACGCTCTCATGCATCATTTCGCTGAGCGTCGGGTGTGGGAAGACCGTGTTCATCAGGTCTTCCTCGGTGGTCTCAAGCTGGCGGCCCACGACATACCCCTGAATAAGCTCGGTCACCTCGGCGCCAACCATATGCGCGCCCAAAAGCTCGCCAGTTTTTGCATCAAAGACCGTTTTGACCATGCCCTCCGGCTCTCCCAGAGCAATCGCCTTACCGTTTCCGATAAACGGGAAACGCCCGACTTTGACGTCATATCCCAACTCTTTCGCCTTGGCCTCGGTATAGCCGACAGATGCGACCTGTGGATGGCAATAGGTGCAGCCCGCGATCGTCTCGGGCTTTACCGGATGCGCCTTGTTGGAACCGGCGATCAGTTCGGCAACCATCACGCCCTCGTGGCTTGCCTTATGCGCCAACCACGGCGCGCCTGCCACGTCACCGATGGCGTAAAGCCCTTCTACCCCGGTCCGGCAATAGGCGTCGGTTACAACATGTGTACGGTCAACCTTCACGCCCAAAGCCTCCAGCCCAAGCCCTTCGACGTTGCCCACAATCCCGACAGCCGAAATGACGGTATCGAACTCATGCTTTTCAACTTTTCCGCCCACTTCGATATGCGCGGTGACTTTTCCTTTGCCTCGGTCTAGTTGCTTGACCATGGCCTTTTGCATGATCTTCATACCCTGCTTTTCAAACGCCTTTTTGGCAAATGCCGAAATTTCGGCATCTTCTACCGGCAGTACCCGGTCCATCACCTCAACGACGGTCGTATCGGCCCCGAGGGTGTTGTAGAAGCTGGCAAACTCAATCCCGATCGCGCCCGATCCGATGACCAACAATTTTTTCGGCATATGCTTGGGCTGCAGGGCGTGTTTATAGGTCCAGACCAAATCGCCATCGGCTTCTAGCCCGGGCAGCGTGCGCGCACGCGCGCCGGTGGCCAGAACGATGTTCTTTGCGGTCAGCTCTTCGGTGCCCTTTTCGGTCTTTACCGTCACTTTGCCCTGCGCCGGGATCGTGGCCTCTCCCATCACGACCGTGACCTTGTTTTTCTTCATGAGATGGCCGATGCCACCAGAAAGCTGGCCCGCCACCTGTCGGGAGCGTTTCACCACCGCGTCCAGGTCGTAGTCGATCTTTTCGGCTTTCAGGCCGAATTCTTTGGCGCGGTGCATCAAATGGAAAACCTCGGAAGACCGCAACATCGCCTTTGTCGGAATGCAGCCCCAGTTCAGGCAGATGCCCCCCAAATGCTCACGTTCGACAATTGCAACGGACATGCCCAATTGAGCGCCCCGGATCGCTGCCACATAGCCTCCCGGGCCTGCTCCGATCACAATGAGATCAAACGATTTTGCTGCCATTTTCAGTCCTCGCGCGTAACGGTTTTCAATTTAGTTTACCGTTAAACTATAGCGCCGCACACAGCAACAGTGCCGCGCGCAAGCCACGCGCGACATATCCGCACTGTATTTGATGGACTTCAAGCTGCCGTGTTGTCAGGCGGCCTGCGCCTCCTGCAGGTCCCGCACAATCCTGCCGTATCCACCGGTCGAGACGTAATCGCTCTCAAGCTTGTTGGAGGCCCTGTTCAGGGCATCGTTGCGCGTTGGGAAACGCCCGAACTGACGGATCACCGCCCTGTGCGCGCGAGCATGCAGAAGGTTCACCGCGCCATGCTTGGGCATCCGTTCACAAATCAACCTGACGCACCGATCCTGATCGCAAAGGCTTTCCGAGTGCATAAGCGGCAAATAAAAGAACTGGCGCGCAGGCTCATCAATCTTCAGGTCCCACCCGTTGTTGATCGCGGATTTCGCAGCGGCAAGGGCAATACGGTCCGTCGCAAAAGCGCCCGCTGTATCGCGGTACATGTTGCGAGAGAGCTGATCGGTAAGAATGGTGTAGGCGAGTGCGCCTGACGGATAGGTGAGCCAGAGCGAGTATCGCCCTTCGGCCGCACTGGTTAACGTCGTTTCAAAACGGGAGCGTATTTCATCGTCCAGTTCCGAGGATTGCTTGTACCACCCTTCCGGCCCGACTTCGTCAAGCCAAAAACTCAAAATGTCCTCAGGACCCATTTTACTCCTCCCTGTGCCTCGCATCCACATGAGAATGCTAACCCTGCATTACAAGATTAACCTAGTCACATTTTGCGTCACCGCGACACAATCACCTGCTATTTTGTGTGTTTTCGTCTTCTTTATCGGCTTCGATGGCGTATTCTTGTGCATATTCCATCGCCACTGATGTGTAGGAAGGCGCTACCGCAACATACGCACCGGTATCCTCGACCGGAATGGCGCTGCGCACAGTCGCGCGGTATGCGGCGTAGATCACAATTGCCACGAACAGAATGCCGGTAAACATGTAAAACCCCCAAGGCCCGACGGCATCCATCAGCGAACCCGTGATCAACGGCCCCGCAATCGCCCCAAGCCCATTGATAAAAATCAACCCGCCCGACGCAGCCGCCATATCCTCGTGTTCGAGAAAATCGTTGGTATGTGCAATCAGCAGCGAATAGAGGGGATTTGACATACCTCCCACCACAAAGGCCGAGACAAGCAACAGGGTAAAGAACTGGCCCAGCATCATACCCAGAACCGACCCGCCTACCCCGATTGCCGCGACAATCAGGATCAACAAACGCCGGTCCATCCGGTCGGAAATCCATCCGATCGGGTATTGCAAAAGCACGGAGCCGACAAAGAACATTGCGACAAACGTTGATATCTGTGCCACCGACAATCCGGCTTGCGCGCCATAGACCGAGGCCATCCCGAATTGCGCCGAGAAGATGCCGCCCAGCAAAAACATCCCCACACAGCCCAGCGGTGAAAACCCTGCCAACTCTTTCAGGCTCATGGGTTTGGTTGTCTCGAAAGCAGGTGTCGGGCTGATTGACAGCAGGATCGGTGTGATCGCGATGGACACGAGGACCGAAGGGATGACAAAGAGCACATAGCCTGATGGGTCTGCCGTCAGCAAAAGGGCCTGACTGACCACGATACCGGCGGTCTGGACGATCATGTAAAGCGACAGTGCCTGCCCGCGGTTTTCATTGGTGGCGGCGTTGTTCAGCCAGCTTTCGGCTGTGACGTAGACGGCCGAGAAGCAAAATCCGATTAGAACACGCCCCAGCGTCCAGGCCCAAACTTCGGCGAACGTCGGATAAAGAATCATGACCGCCGAGATCAATGAAGCAAGTGCTGCAAACACCCGAACATGCCCCACGCGACGGATCATTCCGGGCGCCATACGCGATCCGCCCAGAAAGCCCACGAAATAGGCCGACATCACGATGGACATCTCGAGCGTGGAAAAGCCTTCAATTTCCCCACGAATACCCAAAAGCGTGCCCTGCATGCCGTTACCGACCATCAAAAGGCACATGCCCAGCAGCAGCGCCCAAGCGCTGGATAAAACTTGAAACATCTGACGCTCCATCGGGAGGAAAAGGAGGTTTATGCCTCTTGGTACTCTACACGCCAAGGCTGGTTCAGGCCCGTGCGCGACGTTAAAACGTCGTATTGATGCACTCTTAGCGTTTTGGCATCAGCAAAGACGCGTCGCCATAAGAGAAAAAACGGTATTTTTCAGCGATGGCATGAGCATAGATCGTGCGGACCTCGTCAAACCCCATCAAGGCGGACACCAGCATCATTAGGGTCGATTTGGGCAGATGAAAGTTAGTCATCAGCGCGTCGGCGATCTGAAACGTGAAGCCGGGGTAGATGAAGATATCCGTATCACCTTCCCACGCTTTTATCTGACCCTCACGCCCTGCCGTCTCTATCAGGCGCAGCGCTGTGGTTCCTACCGGTATGACACGACCGCCTGCCGCTTTGGTCGCGTTGATCTCATCGGCGGCACTTTGGCTGACCTGCCCCCATTCCGCATGCATCTTGTGGGTTGTCACATCCTCGACCTTGACCGGCAGGAACGTGCCCGCCCCCACGTGCAGGGTGACATGGGTGAACTCAATGCCCCGCGCCACCAGCGCATCCAACAGCGGCTGATCAAAATGCAATGACGCTGTAGGTGCTGCGACGGCCCCGCGATTGCGGGCAAAGATGGTTTGGTAGTCATCCCTATCGCGCGCGTCCGCAGGCCTTTTCGCGGCGATGTAAGGCGGAAGAGGCATGGCACCGGCTGCGTTCAATGCGGCATCGAAATCATCACCCGAAAGATTGAACGACAGAAAGCCCTGCCCCTCGGTCACATGATCCAATCGTGCCGAGAGGTCGTCAGAGAAGACAATCTCTTCGCCGACGCGGATCTTTTTTAGCGGCTTTATCAGGGCGGACCAGCAACCGTCTGGCTGCGGCTCCAGCAATGTCGCCTCGATTTTAGCCTGCATCGGTCCTTGCGCGGTGTCGCGCGCGCGGGTGCCCTGCAGGCGTGCCGGTATCACTTTTGTATCATTGAGAACGAGCCGGTCACCCGGTTCAAGCCATTGCGGAAGGTCGCGCACGATTGCATCCGATAGCACGGTACCCTGCGCCACGAGCAATCGCGCGGACGAACGGGGCACCGCGGGACGCGTGGCAATCAGTTCCTCGGGAAGGTCAAAATCGAAATCGCTCAGTTGCATGTGCGGCGTCTTAGCGATCTTCTCCTCGCGTCACAACCGGAGCTTCGCGTTTGGGTGGTTCAGGCTCGCCGTCCTCCAACGGCACATCGGGTTGCGCGCGGCGAAACAGGTTGCGAAACATCCCCGGCACCACACCGGTCAGCGGGTTCACAAAAACTTCTGGCGCGGCAGCGGTGCCCGTGATCGAATAATTGAAACCGAAAAGCCCCTCGCCGCGACGCGTCAAGACACTGCCAACGGCGTTGAGAAGATAGATGGGCGAGATTACACCCTGCATCTGGATCGCACCCGTATCCGGTACAAATATGCCATCCATCGACAGCCCCATAGAAGCGCCGACAGCGCTGGCCTGACGCAATGTGATCTGCGAGGGCGAGAGACGGAAATCTGCTTCGATTTCGGAGAAGCGGATACCATCCCCGTTCAATTCATCAATCAGCCCCACAACACTGATCGAGTTGAGCAAAGCCGCCATTGCCGGAGCTTCGGTGATGCGTGCATCCTGAATGCGCAGTTTGCCGTCGAATGCGCCGCCTGTACCTACGGGTACCAGTTCAAGATCAACGCGCCCACCCTGCGCCTGCTGGGTTACCCCCGCCGCGGCAAAGACACGGCCCGCATCATCCGCCTGCAGGCGGATGGCGCTGCGCCCACCCCTTGGGATCACTTCTCCTGCGACGTCAGCGGCTCCGTTCACGGACCCTCTGAAAGCCCCCGAAAGACCGCCTGACGTCGAGAAATTTCCTCGCATATCGGTAATCGCAACGGTGTCGCTTACCAGGAGCCGGTCCAGAGATATCGTCAGAGGGCTGCCCCCGCCCCGCGCGGGGCCAGCTTCGGCAAACTCTGCCTTGCGCAAATCAATCGTTCCCCCGCGGATTTCAACGCCGATTGGGGCTCCTTCTCCTCTGCTGACCAGATCGACCGGCGCATCCAGCCAGTCACCGATACGCAACGCGTTCAGGCGCAGCCTGTCGAGTTTCCGGTCCTCGGTCAGTCGAATGTCGCCCTCTGCCTCTAGTCCGGCAGTGGCGAGTGCTATCGCATCCACGCGCGGCGCATCGCCCAAGGTAACGGTTAAATCGAAGCTTCCGGGCGCATCCGCACGTTTGCGCCATTGTATCTCGGGGATCGACAGGCGCGCGCCTATCAGGTCAGAGGTCAACACAAGTCGCGGCGGCGTATCCTTCAAAAGGTCTATCGTGAATATCCCCGCCGTTTCCCCCTCTAGCATACCGGGTGGCAGTGTGACCCCAAAGGCATCAAGTGCTTCAGGGGATATCCGGGCATTGCCCGTCACCTGACCGGGTAGCGCGGCGCCGGGAGCTCCGATCTGCTGGCGCCATGTGGCCGAGACCGGCACTGCGTCAATTGTGCCTGAACCGCTTACCCGCACCTCGCTGTCCGAAGCCAGAACGTCCAGTTTTTGAGCCGCAATGCTGCGGTCCTTCACAAGCCGGTCGGTGCGCGCGTCGCTCACGACACCGGCCACGTCAAAGCTGACTTCTTCGATGGGTGCGTTTTTCTTGAGAGGCATCAGGATGTTGCCATCCACCACAACCTCGCCATCTGCAAGGTCGACGGGCAGATTGGCCTTTCGCATCACTTCAAGCGGTGGCCTGTCCATCAGTGACAGCGCAGCGGTTACAGAGCTTTCGGCACGCAGCCGAACAACGCCGGGCGGGTCTGGTTTTGCCCGGGTATCGGGCACGATGAACGACGTACCAGCGACATGCACCTTCCCACCTTGGGGGGCCACCACCGCGCCGTCATCTATGACCAGCACGAAACGGTCCTTGACCAGCGAGGCGTGCCCCTTGCCTTTCAACACAGGTGGCATTTTTTTCAGGAACCGAACATCAGCCTCGGCGAAATCAAACGACAGGTAGACCTGCGGCTGGCTGCCTTGCGTCAGTCTGACAGCGGCACTTGCCTCTGTGATCTGACCGCCCAGAACGTTTTCACCAATCCACTTGCGGGTTTTGGGTTTCACCGTATCGGGCCAAATGACCTTGAGGCGGTCAACTGTTATGCCGTCCAACTCGCCGTCCATCGCAACGCGCCAGCCTGTTGATCCTACCGAAACCTCTCCACGCGCTGAAAGCACCCGCCCCTGATCGGTGACATCAAGACGCCCGAGCTCCAGCGAGAATGGATCAAGCGACAGGCGGAAGTCCAATTCGGCAGACTCGATCGCGACGGGAGCGGGGTAGATATCAGCGGGGTTGACGCGTAGTTGATCGAGCTGAAACTGCCCAACCAGTTGCTCAAGCCCGCCAGACTTGTTTGTCACCAGCGTCGCAAGCCCCTCCAGACCGCCGCTGCCCCATTGGCTGTCGATATCCAACTGATCGAAGCGCAGGCTTTGCGCTTGCGGGTCATAGGTAAAGTAGCTGCGTGCACCGTCTATCGGGATGGGCGTGGCCTGCGGTGATGGTTGGATAATGCCCGAGCCGATCTGCAGCGTTGCATTCAGCGCTCTCAGCCCGCCGTCATCGTTGATACCACCCCGCACGGACCCTGAAATGGGTGCGTTGATCGCGCCCAACCACGAAAATGCTGCCCCCTGCGAAGCGATGTCGCGCGCGTCGAGGTCTTTTAGTCTGATCCCGAATTCGGAAGCGGTGTCACCGATGATGCCTGAATAGTTGGCCTCCAGCGTTGCAACGCTCGCGCTGCCCCCCAGAACGGCCAGATCGGCAGCCACCTGCAAGGAGATATCATCGCGATTGACACGTATGCGCCCGCCATCAACGGTCCAGCCCCTGCCCGCTCTTAGATCTTCATAGCGCAGTGTTACGGCGCGTATGTCGACTTCACGCAGGGTTGCCATGACCGGCCTGAGGAAAAAGTCATCAAGCTGTCCGATCAATTGCGCCATATTCGGAGCGGCCTGACTGACCGACCCGTCTTCGGGGCCCGCGGTCAGGGTAAAGCTTCCGTCCTCTCCACGACGCAGACTGACAAAAACACCGTTTGCCTGAATGGAAGAAAGGCTCACGCGGCGCTCCAAGAGCGCCGACATCTCGACACCGACACTGACATCGGCGAATGACACGACATGCACATCCTCAGGTGTTCGCACATCAAGGTCCCGCACAAAAAACCGCGGCAGCCAGCCTTCATCCAATTGTGCGACAACCGCCCCAAAGGTTATGCGCACCCCCGGCACGGCGGTTTCCAGACTTTCAGCGATGCGCGCTTCCAGCCAGTCCGGCGCCACAAGTTCGCGTCCCTTGAGCCACAAAGCACTGCCCGCCGCTGCGGTAAAGAGAACTGCGAAAAGCAGACCTGTCGCCACGAGCGTGCGCATGCGGCGTCGCCTGAAGCCTTCCTTTCTCGATATCGGCGGCTCGTTTTGCACTGTTTGCTCTTGCTGCGGTTAAAACCGGTTTTCGTATTCTTACAGCGCATCGGCCCTTGGCGTGGCGCGCGCCGGCACTAATATGACAGCGGAACGTCGATCTGAAAACCCAAGAGAGTGTTATGCCAGAGATTTCCCAACCCGCACCAGACTTTACCCTTCCCGCAACGGGAGGCGAGGATGTCACGCTCTCCGCCCTGAAAGGACAGCCGGTTGTGCTGTTTTTCTATCCGCGCGACGATACGCCGGGCTGTACCAAGGAAAGCATCGGCTTTTCCGAAAGCAAAGCAGCGTTTGAGGCCGCAGGCGCCAAAGTGTTCGGTGTGTCGAAAGACAGCATGGCAAGCCATGAAAAATTCGCAGCAAAGCGCGCCTTGGAAATCCCGCTTTTGTCGGATGAGAATGGCACCGTTTGCGAAGATTACGGGGTGTGGAAAGAGAAAAACATGTACGGAAAGAAGTACATGGGCATCGAACGCACAACTTACCTGATCGCCGCTGACGGCACCGTTGCCAAGGTCTGGAACAAGGTGAAAGTGCCCGGTCACGTCGAGGCCGTTCTTGAGGAAGTGCGCGCGCTTTGAAACCGCTTGCCGAGATGGCTGACGACGTGCTGCGCTGCGGCGACGGTCGAGCCAAGACAGCGCTGTCGCGGGAATATGCAGCACAGTGGCAAGCTGCGCGCGCTGATGGTCAGACCCCGCGGATTGGCCGTGCTGACCCGCCCTTGCACCCTGCCCGACCCGACCGCCCCGAACTATTGAACCCGCGCGACGTGCCGCATCGCAAACCAGGTTCTCCCGCCGGGCGGATCGCACTATTGCATGCCGTTGCACATATCGAGCTGAACGCGGTTGATCTGCACTGGGATATCATTGCGCGTTTCGCCCATGTGGACATGCCCATGGGTTTCTATGATGACTGGGTTAAAGCTGCCGACGAAGAATCTAAACATTTCAACCTGATGTGCGACTGTCTTGAAGCACTCGGCAGCAGCTATGGGGCGTTGCCTGCGCATGCTGGCATGTGGCGCGCTGCCGAAGATACCGTGAACGACCTGATGGGACGTCTTGCAGTTGTGCCGATGGTCCTTGAAGCGCGTGGCCTTGATGTAACTCCCGGCATGATCAAGATTTTTCGAAACGCCGGTGAAACACAGGCTGTGGATGCCTTGGAGACGATCTATAGCGAAGAAGTGGCGCATGTGGCCTATGGGTCAAAATGGTTTCACTTTCTGTGCGGGCGCAACAATGAAGACCCCAAAGAGCGCTTTCACACCTTGGTCCGCACCTACTTTCATGGCGCTCTCAAACCGCCTTTCAACGAAGAGAAACGTGCCGAAGCGGGCATTCCTCCGGATTTTTACTGGCCACTGACGGCAAAAGTCTGAAACGACAGCGCCGGAAACAAGCGAATTCTTGCCCATTTCGACGGTTTTTTTCGACAGCAGGGCGTGAAATTGCAATCGGGCTTGCCCCAAAAGCCATTGCTGGCTAATGACTTGTAGCCAATTCGCGCTCGCCGCCCACCCCATCGGCGAGGCGCAGAGAAACTGAACTTGAGGCTTATGCGTGCGGACACGTCTGGCGATCAAAATTCACAGCACGCTTGAGCATTTCTTTCCCGAACGGCGTGTTTTCCTGAAATCTGACACGGACACCAGGTTCATACGGTTGCGTCCGGAAACCCAGCTTTTGGCCTTTGCCGGAGCGTCGGTCGTTTTGGCCTGGGCGATTATCGCAACGGCCATTTTGCTGATGGATACCATCGGCGCGGGCAATTTCAGAGAGCAAGCCAAACGCGATCAGACGACCTATCAGGCGCGGCTGAATTATCTTGCCACGCAACGCGATGACCGCGCCGCCGAGGCGCTTGCCGCGCAGGAACGCTTCAATGCAGCACTGGACCAGATTTCGGTCATGCAATCGCAACTGCTTGAATCAGAGACCCGGCGTTTTGAGTTGGAGACAGGGATCGAAGTGGTTCAGGCAAAACTGCGCCGGGCGATCCGTGAACGCGAGAAAGCAAGCCGCGAACTCGCCGACCTGAAAGAAGGGATGGCTCCCACAGGGGATGCCGTTCTTTTGTCTCAGCAGGAAAGTGGCGCACCCGTCGATCTGCTGGCCGAGGCGTTGGCGCGCACTGCCGCAGAACGCGATCAGATCATAGCTGATGCGCAAGATGCTCTGGACCGCGCCGAAGAGATGACGCTCGAAATCGCGTTGATGAAAGAGGATAACAACCAGATCTTCCGCCAGTTGGAAGAAGCTATGACCATATCCGTTGAGCCGCTTGAGAAAATGTTCCGCAACGCTGGTCTGCCAACGGACCGCATACTGGATCAGGTGCGGCGCGGCTACACCGGTCAGGGCGGACCGATGACGCCATTGTCTTTTTCCAGCAGCGGCAGCGAACCGACCGAGGACATGGAGCGCGCCAATAAGATTCTATCTCGGCTCGACACATTGAACCTCTACCGCATCGCCGCGGAAAAGGCCCCCTTCGCGTTGCCCGTGAAACAATCCTTCCGCTTTACCAGCGGCTACGGCCTTCGCCGCGACCCCAAAACCGGTGGGCGCAGAATGCACAAGGGCGTCGATTTTGCCGCCCCGCTGGGCACTGACCTGCATGCAACCGCCGATGGAATCGTGAAAAAAGCCGGCTGGCAATCCGGTTACGGAAGGCTTGTGATCATCCAGCACGACTTCGGCATCGAAACCCGCTATGCGCATTTGTCAAAAATTCGCGTGAAACAGGGGCAAAGGGTCTCGCGCGGAGATCATATTGGTGATATGGGAGCATCTGGACGGGTGACCGGCGTGCATCTTCACTACGAGGTCCGCGTCGGCGGTAAAGCTGTAAACCCAATGATCTATATCAAGGCTGCACAAGATGTTTTCTAAGAGCAAAATCAATGATCCGGCGGCAAAGCCGGCAGAACCTGAAACACCGGCCGCGGCGACCTCTGCGCCTGCTGCACCGAAACAGGCCGATTTCAAGGCCTCCGCGCCCAAAGCAAAGCCGCCGGCTTCTGTTTTGTCGGCCGATTTGCACGTGACCGGCAACATGAAAACCACCGGGGACATCCAGGTCGAGGGCACGGTCGAAGGCGACATTCGCGCCCATCTTCTGACAATTGGAGAAAGTGCGACGATCAAAGGCGAAGTTGTTGCCGACGACGTTGTCATCAACGGACGCATCGTGGGCCGCGTACGTGGCCTCAAGGTGCGCCTGACGTCTACGGCGCGGGTCGAGGGCGACATCATTCACAAAACAATTGCCATCGAAAGCGGCGCGCATTTCGAAGGATCCGTGCAACGTCAGGACGACCCTTTGAACCCCGGCGCGAAAACAGCACCAGCGGCAAAGCCAAATCCCGCTTCCTGATTTCAAACGGTACAAATGACCAAAAAACGTCGCCTGCGGGCGGCGTTTTTTATTGCCCGGCCGCCGGCTTCGGTACGGGCCCCGAGGCCAGTTCGATATCTGCGGGCGTCATGCCCGAGATTTCAAGCACGAGTTTGCGGCGGACGGTATCGGCAAAGCTGTCCCGGCCTTCGGCTGTCACCATGAACGCACCAGGACCACCAATAATTCGCGTCGCATACTCCTCTTCGAGATTGGCCCCTGCGCGCCGCCCGTCTTCGGGCCGCAATATGGGCAACGCATTGATGGTGATACCCGCTGCCAATACTTCGGCGCGCGCTGTCTCAATCGCAGGACCGGAGGAGTTGCGAATACTGTCTCCGGAAAAGTCGATTACCGCGCGGGGTGCGTCGATGTCGTTCATCTCGATCAGCCGTTTACCATCCAGCAGCGCCCCACCAATGGCGTTTGAACCATATGCCTGACGGGGCGGCCCGATCAGAGCTTGTGCAAAACCTTGGGCGGTGGCAGCACTGTCGATGATCGTCCAGTCCACCACGACAGCGGTATTGCTGGCCCATTCGACATAAGTCACCGCAACGTTCCCAAACAGCGACCCGGTGATGGCGGCGATCACATCAGGATCCGTCATCGCCTGCGCATAGCCCTGCCGCTGAAAGATCAACTCCTCTTCGTCAATCGACCCAGAAGCATCTGCCAGCAAGACCAGTTCAAGCCCAACTTCGGGTCGAGACTGCGCCTGCAAGGAGGACGCAGCAAAAGAAAAACAGATCAGAAAAAACCACCGCATAGCTCAATGCTACGCAGAAATGCACGCGATACAAAACACTCTTTTGGCAATCAGCCCGCCCCACCTGGCAAGATAGGCCATCTGCCTGAAATTGCCGCGTCTGTCAGATGTCTTGCGACGTCAGCCAACTTGCCACCGCTTCACCGATCTCGGCGCCGGAGTCTTCCTGAATAAAGTGACTTCCTTTGACCTGCACTTCGTGTTGATTTGGCCATCCGCGACAAAAGGTACGGGCAGCCCCTGTCAAGATTGCCCCCGGAACGGCGTCAATAAACAGCTTGGGCAGGTCGGATCCCGCCATCCACTTGGCATAGGCAGACACGCGGGCGACCACCTCGGCAGGCTCTCCGGCGATAGGTATCTGGCGGGGCCATGTCAGTGTCGGATAGCGGTCCTTGGGGTTTAAAAACGGTCGGCGGTATTCGTCATGCTCTGCCTGTGTCAGGTCGCGCAGGATTGAACCGGGAAGAATACGTTCGATAAAGATGTTGCGGTTGACAATCATATCCTCGCCCGCGTCTGACCGCAGACCCTGAAACACCGGTACCGCCGCCTGAGAGAAATCTTCCCACCCCGCGATAGGGTGCACAATCCCTTCCATGTAAACAATGCCGCTTACTGCGTCGCGGTGCGCGTTGGCCCAATCGAACCCAAGTGCAGAGCCCCAGTCATGGATCACCAACACCATGTCGCGCGTCAGCGCCAGTGCATCCATAAAGCCCGCCAGAAAATGGCTGTGCAAATCGAACGTATAGGTTGTTGCATCAGCATCGGGTAGCTTCGCACTGTCCCCCATGCCGATGAGATCAGGCGCAATACAACGGCCCAGATGCTCTACCTGCGGTATGACATGGCGCCACAAATAAGAAGATGTGGGGTTTCCGTGCAAAAAGACGATCGGACGCCCCTCGCCTTTGTCAACATAAGCCATTTCCCGGCCGTGGACCGTGACAAATTTTTTGTCCATCGCATGCCCCGCTTTGTGCTGTTTTGAACAGCATGGCGGCACTTGGGGCGTTTCTCAATGAAAAAGCGGGCCCCTGCGGACCCGCTTTCTGTGTTTGCCCAAGACATGAGGGCTTATTTGGTCACGGTCACCTTCTGCATCACGTCAGGTTGCCCGATCACTGCACCATTGGGGCCGTCGCCGCGTTTGATGGCGTCCAGCACATCAAGCCCCTGGGTCACCTCGCCGACCACGGTGTATTGACCGTTCAGAAAGTAGCCCGGCGCGAACATGATAAAAAACTGGCTGTTGGCGCTGTCAGGGTTCTGGGCACGTGCCATGCCGACCACGCCGCGTTCGTAGGGCAGATCAGAGAACTCCGCCGGCAGGTCGGGGCCGTCAGAGGCACCAGTACCCGCACGCCGCATGTCACCGCCCATTTTTCCGAATTGAACATCACCGGTCTGAGCCATGAAGCCATCGATCACACGGTGGAACACGACCCCATCGTAGGCGCCGCTTGCGGCAAGCGAAGAAATGCGCTCGGCATGCGCCGGGGCCACGTCTTCAAAGAGGTCAATTACGATTGTGCCATTGGCTTCGCCCGCGACCACGATCTCGATGCCGCTGGCCAGCGCTGGCGTGCTGGCCAGACAAGCTGCAAAAAACGCGTGTTTAAACATCTGCAGCAACCTTGACCGAAATCATGCGGTCAGGTTCGGCGGGTGGCTCACCGCGTGCAATCGCATCAACATGCTCCATGCCCGAAATTACCTGCCCGTACACTGTGTACTGACCGTTCAGAAAATCATTGTCCTTGAAGTTGATAAAAAACTGGCTGTTGGCGCTGTCGGGGTTGGCCGAACGCGCAGCCCCCAGCGAGCCGCGTGCATGGGGCACCTTGGAGAATTCAGCCGGTACGTTCGGCAGATCAGAGCCGCCGGTGCCTGCCATACGCAGGTTGAAGCCGTCTTCCATATCACCATGCTGCACGTCGCCTGTCTGCGCCATGAAACCATCGATCACACGGTGAAACGCCACATTGTCGTACTGCCCTGACCGCGCCAGTTCCTTCATGCGCTCGGTATGCTTGGGCGCCACATCGGGCATCAGCTGAATGGTAACGGTGCCGTTTTTCAGCTCCATCAGGATTGTGTTTTCGGGGTCTGTAATCTCGGCCATCTGGGCGCTCCTGTTATCTCGTTTTCCCGATACCTAAGGCCTGAACGCAGGAATGCCAAGCCGGTCGGTTGACCTTGGCTGCGATAAGCGCAAAACACGTGTGTGGATGAAGTCCAATAAGGAGTGCGCTATGACCTGGAAGACACTGGATGACATGACGCTTGCCGGTAAACGCGTTCTTGTACGGGTCGATATCAATGTACCGGTCGAGGACGGCAAGGTCACCGACACCACGCGGATCGACCGTATCGTGCCAACCATCAACGACATTCTGAATGCCGGGGGGATGCCCATTCTGCTGGCGCATTTCGGCCGGCCGAAGGGTAAGATGGTACCTGAGATGTCGCTCCGCGTGACCTTGCCAGCACTTCAGTCCGCTTTGGGCCGCGATGTTGTCTTTGTCGAGCGCCCCGACACCTCTGCCCTTGCAGCCCTACCCGCGGATAGTGTTGTGCTGATTGAAAACACCCGCTTTAGCCCCGGCGAAGAAGCGAATGATCCGCAGATGGCCGCTTTTCTGGCTGGTCTGGGGGATGTGTTTTGCAATGACGCATTTTCGGCAGCGCATCGCGCGCATGCCTCGACGACCGGCGTGGCGCATCTTTTGCCCTCCTGTGCCGGCCGCCTGATGGAGGCCGAACTATCCGCACTTGAAGCGGCTCTTTCGACGCCCAAGCGCCCCGTAGGCGCCGTTGTGGGCGGTGCCAAAGTGTCGACCAAGATCGCGCTTTTGGAAAACCTTGTGGGTCGCCTTGATCTGCTGGTGATCGGGGGCGGCATGGCCAATACCTTTCTGGCTGCACAGGGCGCCGAACTGGGCGCGTCGCTGCGCGAACCCGATTACATCGACACCGCCCGTGCGATCATGGATCGCGCGGCGCAAACGGGGTGCAAAATTCTACTGCCGGTCGATGGTCTGGCCGCGCGGGAATTTGCCGAAGGCGCCGCTTACGACACAGTGAAATTAGATGCTGATACGAAGCTTGAGGCGGATCAGATGGTTCTTGATACCGGCCCTGAGAGCGTGGCGGCGATCAAGGAAGCGTTTGGCGATCTTCAGACACTGATATGGAATGGGCCACTTGGCGCATTCGAGATCGCACCTTTCGACACCGCGACCGTGGAGGCGGCACAAACCGCCGCCGCACTGACACAAAGCGGCAAGCTTGTTTCGGTTGCCGGGGGCGGCGATACCGTCGCGGCCCTGAACAAAGCAGGTGTCGCACAGGATTTCACCTATATCTCAACCGCTGGTGGAGCCTTTTTGGAATGGATGGAGGGCAAGACCCTGCCCGGCGTTGCCGCATTGGAAGGCTGACCAGTAAAAAGAGCGGAAAAATGCCGGAAATTCACGACTTTGCACGCATAAAGGATTCACAGCACAAATCGGATGTGCCATAGTGCCTTCACGCCCGACAAGAGGCGACAAGAGGCAGTGTAATGAAAAGCAGTTCCCGTCCGGCATTGGGTACATTGGTGTTTGCGGTCCTAGCTTTGGGGCTGGGCACTTACTTCACTTTTGCCGCCGTGCAGGGCGACTATGGTTTGTTCCGGCGCGCAGAAATCAACGCCGAAGCGCAGATGCTGCGCATGCAGTTGGCCGATGTGCAGGCAGAAGTGACGCGCATGGAAAACCTTACCACGCGACTTTCAGACGATTACCTTGACCTTGATCTGCTCGACGAGCAGGCGCGTCGCGTGCTTGGGATGATCCGCGCGGATGAAATCGTGATCCGTTAAACCACACGTTTTGCGGCAAAATGGCCTAGTCACTGATTGCCGCTCGCAATACTCTCCCGAATCCTTTAGATGATAGTTTAATGCTAAACTATCTGCCCTACAGGGGTGTTGCGGAAAGGAAGAGAGACCAATGGCAGCGCGAAAAGCGGCGAAAAAACCCAATGTCTCGGCTGAAGAGCTTAAAGCCTACTACAAGGACATGCTTTTGATCCGAAGGTTCGAAGAGAAAGCGGGCCAACTTTACGGAATGGGTCTGATCGGCGGCTTTTGCCACCTGTACATTGGTCAGGAAGCCGTTGTCGTCGGGTTGGAGGCTGCTGCTGAAGAGGGCGACAAGCGTATCACGTCCTACCGAGACCATGGACATATGCTCGCGTGCGGGATGGACCCTAACGGTGTGATGGCAGAACTGACCGGTCGCGAGGGGGGCTACTCCAAGGGCAAGGGTGGCTCGATGCATATGTTCTCCAAGGAAAAGCACTTTTATGGCGGCCATGGCATCGTGGCAGCACAGGTGCCGCTTGGAGCTGGTCTGGCCTTTGCTGACAAGTACCTAGAGAACGGCCGCGTAACCTTTACTTACTTCGGAGACGGCGCTGCAAACCAGGGCCAGGTTTACGAAGCGTTCAACATGGCGGCCCTTTGGAAGCTGCCCTGCGTTTTCGTGATTGAGAACAACCAGTATGCCATGGGCACTTCGCAACAGCGATCCACCTCATCGGCTGAGATTTACGAACGCGGCAAGGCGTTCGGCATCCCCGGCGAAGCGGTGGACGGTATGGATGTGCTGGCGGTGAAAGCTGCAGGCGAGACCGCGGTGGCGCACTGTCGGTCTGGCAAAGGCCCTTACATTCTTGAAATCAAAACCTACCGGTATCGTGGCCACTCCATGTCTGACCCCGCCAAGTACCGCACGCGCGAAGAGGTCCAGAAAATGCGCGACGAGCGCGACCCGATTGAAGCTGTACGCAGCATGTTGTTGCAGGGGAAACATGCAACCGAAGAAGACCTCAAAGACATCGACAAGGAGATCAAAGCCGTCGTGAACGCCAGCGCAGAATTTGCCAAAACCTCACCCGAGCCCGCTCTGGAAGAGCTTTGGACCGATATTTACGCAACTGAAGTACCGCAGGAGGCTTGATCCATGGCAACTGAAATTCTTATGCCAGCCCTGAGCCCGACCATGGAAGAAGGCACGCTGGCCAAATGGCTGGTCAAAGAGGGCGACACAGTGTCGTCCGGCGACATCATGGCCGAAATCGAAACCGACAAGGCGACGATGGAGTTCGAAGCCGTCGATGAAGGCATTATCGGCAAAATTCTCGTGGCCGAAGGCACCGAAGGCGTGAAGGTCAACACAGCCATCGCCGTGCTGTTGGAAGAGGGCGAAAGCGCAGATGACATCGGCAGTGCCGCCCCTGCCCCTACGCCCGCCGCCGCCGAAGAAGCGCCGGCACCTGCGGCCGCAGCCCCGGCAACCGAAGCACCCGCGGCGCCACAAACCGACACCACACCGGACTGGCCCGAAGGCACAACACTCAAGCAGCAGACCGTGCGTGAGGCCCTGCGTGACGGCATGGCCGAAGAGATGCGCCGCGACGAAACAGTCTTCCTCATGGGCGAGGAAGTCGCGGAGTATCAGGGCGCATATAAAATCAGTCAGGGCATGCTGGATGAGTTCGGTGCCAAACGCGTCATCGATACGCCAATCACAGAGCATGGTTTCGCCGGGATCGCGACCGGGGCTGCTTTTGGCGGTCTGCGCCCGATTGTCGAATTCATGACGTTTAACTTCGCCATGCAAGCCATTGACCATATTATCAACTCTGCGGCCAAGACACTATACATGTCCGGCGGGCAGATGGGCGCGCCGATGGTCTTCCGCGGCCCGAATGGTGCAGCGGCCCGCGTGGGCGCGCAACACAGTCAGGACTACGCTGCATGGTACATGCAAATTCCCGGCCTGAAGGTCGTGATGCCCTACTCCGCCTCGGATTACAAAGGTCTGATGAAGACCGCGATCCGTGATCCGAACCCAATCATTTTTCTGGAAAACGAAATTCTCTACGGTCGCACCTTCGATGTGCCCGAGCTTGACGACTATACTGTTCCGTTCGGCAAGGCGCGCATCTGGCGCGAAGGATCGGATGTGACGATTGTAAGTTTCGGCATCGGCATGCAGTATGCGCTGGAAGCGGCGGAAAAGCTGGCCGAGGACGGTATCAGCGCCGAAGTGCTCGATCTGCGAACGCTTCGCCCGATGGATACCGCCAGCATCATCAAATCGGTGATGAAAACGAACCGCTGTGTGACGGTTGAGGAAGGCTGGCCGCAAGGCTCTGTGGGCAATTATATAAGCTCAGTTATCATGCAAGAGGCCTTCGACTATCTTGATGCGCCAGTGATTAACTGTACCGGCAAGGACGTGCCGATGCCCTATGCGGCCAATCTCGAAAAGCACGCGTTGGTGACCACGGATGAGGTCATCGAAGCCGTGAAAAAAGTAACATACAGCTAAGGAGCGCGCAGAATGCCTACAGAAATTTTGATGCCCGCCCTGAGCCCGACCATGGAAGAGGGCACGCTGGCCAAATGGCTGGTCAAGGAAGGTGATACTGTTGCCTCTGGCGACATTATGGCCGAAATCGAAACCGACAAGGCGACGATGGAGTTCGAAGCGGTCGACGAAGGCACCATTGGCAAGATCCTCGTGCCAGAAGGCAGCGAGGGCGTGAAAGTAAACACGCCGATTGCCGTGTTGCTGGAAGATGGCGAAAGTGCCGATGACATTACTGATGCGGCCACGGCACCGGCCCCTGAAGCCACCCCAGCACCCGCAGCCGAGGCCACCGCGCCGAGTGCTGGTGCAACACCTGCCCCGGCGGCACCTGCTTCGGCAGACGGGTCGCGCATCTTTGCCTCACCACTCGCGCGACGGATTGCAGCAGACAAGGGCCTCGACCTTGCCGCGATCAAGGGATCCGGGCCGCGCGGGCGTATCGTGAAAGCGGATGTAGAGAATGCAACCGCTCAGCCTGCAGCACCGGCAGCGGCAGCTGCTCCCGCGGCCTCTACTGCGGCGCCTGCGCCTTCGGCAGGCCCCGCTGCGGATGCAGTCATGGCGATGTATGAGGGTCGCGAGTTCGAGGAAATCAGCCTCAACGGCATGCGCAAAACCATCGCTGCACGCCTGACCGAAGCCAAACAGTCCATCCCGCATTTTTACCTCAGACGCGACATCGAACTGGACGCGTTGCTGGCCTTCCGGGGTCAGTTGAACAAGCAGTTGGAAGCGCGCGGAGTGAAACTGTCGGTCAATGACTTCATTATCAAGGCCTGCGCTCTGGCGTTGCAGTCGGTACCCGATGCCAATGCGGTCTGGGCCGGGGACAGGATGCTCAAGCTGAAACCCTCGGACGTGGCCGTTGCCGTTGCGATCGACGGCGGGCTCTTTACTCCGGTGCTGAAAGATGCCGAGATGAAGTCGTTGTCGGCTCTGTCGGCCGAGATGAAAGACCTTGCCGGACGCGCCCGTGACCGCAAGCTGGCCCCTCATGAATATCAGGGCGGCAGTTTTGCGATTTCAAACCTTGGGATGTTCGGCATCGACAACTTCGATGCGGTCATCAACCCACCGCACGGCGCGATCCTTGCTGTCGGCGCGGGCGTTAAAAAGCCTGTTGTGGGTAAGGACGGAGAGTTGGGCGTGGCGACTGTGATGTCCGTAACCCTTTCTGTCGATCACCGCGTTATTGATGGCGCACTGGGTGCTCAGCTTCTCACGGCGATCAAGGACAACCTTGAAAGCCCAATGACGATGCTGGCTTAGAAAGTTGTGGTAATCACGCAAAAAGGCCGGGTGCTGTCACCCGGCCTTTTTTAATTGCTGAGCTGAACTTCAGTCTTGCGGGCCAAACATATGGTTCATTGAAATCGCCGGTTGGTCGCACCCCGCTTCACCAACAATCCGAGCGGGAATGCCTGCCACGGTTTTGCATTCCGGAACTTCCTCCAAGACCACAGACCCCGCAGCAATCCTACTGCACTTTCCAACTTTGATATTGCCCAGCACTTTCGCACCGGCGCCAATTAGCACGCCATCTGCAATTTTGGGGTGCCGATCTTCTTCTTCCTTGCCGGTGCCGCCCAACGTGACCGAATGCAGCATTGAAACGTTGTCGCCCACAACCGCGGTTTCGCCAATCACAATCGAATGTGCATGGTCGATCATAATGCCTTTTCCGATACGCGCAGCTGGATGGATATCGACGCCAAAAATCTCAGAGACGCGCATCTGAACAAAATACGCCAGATCGCGATGCCCTTGGGTCCACAGATAGTGCCCGAGGCGATAAGCCTGCATGGCCTGATACCCTTTGAAGTACAGGATCGGTTGCAAAAGCTTGTGGCAGGCCGGGTCGCGTTCATAGATCGCCACGAGATCAGCGCGTGCAGCCTGCACAAGCGACGCGTCATTTGCGTAGGCGTCTTCGACAATCTCTCGCACGACCACCATAGACATCTCATTAGAAGCAAGCTTGGCCGCGATGCGGTACGACAGTGCTTTTTCGATGTTTTTGTGATGTAGAATGCAAGCATGCAGAAAGCCGCCCATCAAAGGTTCATCCAGCGACGCCTGGCGGGCTTCCGCCGTGATCTGATCCCAAACAGGATCAACCTGGGTAATCTTTGCGCTTAGTTCAGCCATGGACACCTACCTTTCGTCCCTTGTTCCTACCCTATTTAGGCGCGGAAAACCAAACGCAAAACTGTGATGGCCTGAATTCCAATATGGAATGCGGCAGTGCTGGGGACATTATGCAACGTGGGAGACACGGCCTGCAGGCCCCTCACCGTAAGCTGCTGAAAGCTGCGCTACTTCCACATCAAACCCACCCGTAAGCCCGTCAGCCGCCTGTTCTGACAAAGGGTAAATCCAGAAAGGGGAGTCTATGAATTGCGTGCGAATGACGGCCCCATCCTTGCGTATGCGCACCACATACCGCTCGCTTTCTTCACCCAAAGGCACATCAGTAGTTTCCCAAGCATCCCCGTCAATCCGTGTGCGGCGTATCCACGAGACCTCTAGCGCGCCTGCCCCGCCTGCGGCGACTTTGACGTGTGCCGGGGCGTAGGGACGCAGCCCGTTTCCATCAAAAGATTCATTTTTTTCCACATAGCTGGGGTCAAAGACCGCACGACGTGCCGGTCCGATCCGGTAGCTCTGGGCCACGCGGCGCAGGTTGCGCGCAAGATCGATTTGTTCGGGCAGCCCGTTCATCAGCACAAACCAGCTGCCTTCCGGCCAGACGAGCGGCGCGATACCGTCGCTGCCCAACTGCCCACGCAACCGACGGCTCAACCAATAGGTATCAACATCTATCAGCTCGGCCTCGGCGAACTGGAACAATTCCCAGTTTCCGGACGACCCGTCTCCGATTGCCGCCAGATTTGCACCAGACAAAAGCGCCAGTTCGTCGACAGAGCTCAACGCACCGTTGGTCAGTTTGACACGCAACGGCGCACCATCATCAAACCGCCCCGCCGGTGCCAGAGACATCGCACTTTCTGTCACGCCGATCACCGAACGAGCGGCGAGCACGTTCAACAACTGGTAGTCGCTGTCACTGGGCGATTGATAAAGGGCGACAGTCCCCGGCCATGGTTGTGCGGTTGCAGCAAGATAAGGCGCGTGCGGCACTTCATCCCCTGTAATCAGCGGCAAATCCAGAAACAACGGAAAGACAGGAACGGGCGGGACAAAGATGCCCGGGCTTTCGATCTCATCCGGCATATCAGAGGCCGCGTAAACCTCAGGGTCGATCCTGACAGCTTCGGCCACCTGCAAAGCCCCTTGTTCAACTCTGTCAATCCGGTAAGAGCCAGGCCCCTCTTGTTGCTGGCCGTCAATGGAAACGACGTCACCTGCCCCCAGTGACATCAATGAAGGCGGCAGTGCAAAACGCACAGTATCGCGCGCAACTCGTGCCTCGGTCAGCCAACGTTCGACAACTTGTCGCCCCTCGGCGCGTGTCAGCGCCAGTGGCACTTCTGATGTGGCCACCGCGTGGGTCTGCTCATCCGCCAGCACCGCCTCTTCGGAAAGAGCGTTAAACCCGGCATCCGCTTGCAGAAACCGCAACCTGACACGACCAGACACCTCAGCATCGGACTTTCGCAACTGTTCAACCGACGCTTCAAGTTCGTCCGAAAGGGCCAGTGTTTCACGATCAAGCCTCACCGCTTTAGAGCTGTTCCTCATACGGAACTGCAAGACACCATCGCGTTCGATTGCGTCAAAGGCAAAGCGCAGCATCAAAGGCTGCAAAGCCGAGCGCGCTTCGGAGACGTCGCTCACTATAAAACCCCGTACCGTCCCATATAGCTCCGACGCATCAAAGGCCTTCACACCCGCTTTTTCACAGATCTCTGTCACAACCGACGCAAGCGACCGCGCCGAAGTCCGACCGTTGATCCAGTGACCCCGACCGTAATTTTCCGCGTCGCTCCAAAGTTCGAGATTATTGGGGAAATACGGATAAGGGCGAGCGTCCCATGCCCATACAAACGCCCTGCTCATATCCACCATGGGACCACCGTAGAGTGGCGATAGCGGGTTGTTTTCGACGTCACCCCAAGCGGAAACCATAGCATGCAGGTACTGTGTTTGAATAAAATCGTCGCGCGCACCCGTGGAATAGTTTGGCAGGCTCCCTTCCGAGCTTTTTGTATCAACGAACTTGTTGGGTTGGTTGGTTGCCTTGTCGACGGCAGCACAGCCCATCTCGGTAAACCAGAAGGGTTTCGATTTGGGGACCCAGTCCGTGGGCACAGCAGATCTTACACCTGAGATGCGATCAAAATGTGGGTTTTCCCACCATCCGCGTAGGTCTTTGTACCGAAACACCCAGGGCTCGCCATAAGCGCCATCCTCAATCGGTGTCCGGATCTGCGCTGCTTGCGCATCAACCGAATGATAGTACCAATCATATCCTTCACCACCAGTGATATTGCCGCGCAAGTAGTCAGGGTTGTAGATTGATCCAGCTGCAGCATCTGCGTGTTCGGTACCGTCCCGCCAGTCAGACAGTGGCATGTAATTGTCGATACCGATGAAGTCGATATTGTCGTCGGACCACAGCGGGTCGAGATGAAAGAACCGATCTCCGGAACCGTCCTGCGGCTGGTAGCCAAAGTACTCGCTCCAGTCCGCCGCATAGCTGATCTTGGTATCTGGTCCCAATAGCAAGCGCACTTCGGCAGCCAGAGCTTTCATACGCTCTACCGCGACGAAACGGTTGGCCATGCCCCGAATCTGTGTGAGCCCGCGCATCTCGGAGCTGATACAGAAAGCTTCCACACCACCAGCGGCCTTGCACAATGCAGCATAGTGAAGAATAAACCTGCTGAGCGACCATTCGCTCGGACCGGCATAGCTCACGTTGCCGTTTGCGACGGAATAGTCCGCCGCCAAAGCCGTCCCGAAAAAAGCCGAAACCTCAGCCTCTGCGGCCGCCGTTCCATCCACAGAGCCGGGCACGCCCGGTGCGACCGATAACGTGATCCGTCCGCGCCAGGGCAACCTTGGTTGTGATTGCGCGGGGTCGTAAGGGTTGGGCAGCATGTTGCCGTCGAGCTGATCCATCAAGACGAACGGATAGAACATCACTTCCTTGCCAGCGGCATGAATAGCTTGAATGGCTTGAACAACGGACCGGTCCGTGGGTGTTCCGCCATAAATCGGGCGGCCATCCTGCAGCGCCATCTCCTCGGCAGTCGTCCGTGTCAAACCAGCCACGCGCCACGGCATATTCTCGCCTTCATAGCGTTTTTTCTCAACCTTGGGGCGCAGTTGGCAGCGATCGCAGCGCAGATCATCCCCGAACCACGACACCACCAGGGATGTTGCCTCACAGTTTGGCAACTCCTCGCCAAGCGTTTCAAGTGAAACGGTAAAATCCGACTTTTCCAAGGGTGTGTTCACATTCGCGCTCCAACGGCTCCCCGGACCGTCAGAGTAGTAAACAGGAGTTGTCGCCAGCGCGTACTCTCCGGTCCCGGGAATAATCGCGACCGAGCGGATGCCGTAGGTTGGCGATACCTCTACATCAGGTTCGCCGGGTTGCTCAGGACGGGAAACCTCAAAGGAAAACTGCGGCACGCGATTGCCAAAACGTTCAAGACCAAGGTTTTCGAACACCACATATGCCGTTCCCCTATAGGCGGGCACATTCCCTGTACCCTCTATCGCTTCCATAACCGGATCGGGAAGTTGATCTTTGCCACCCTTGTAGATGCGCATGTTCAGATCATCCGGTGCGATCTCCTCGCCGTCGGCCCAGATGCGCCCGACACGCGTAATCGTGCCCTCACAAATCGCGACTGCCAGATTAACGGAATAAGAAAACCGGCGGGTTTTGGTTTTGGGTTGGCTTGGCGCCCCTTTGCCCCCTCCGCCACCTGATGTTGTTACAGTCACGTTTTCCAGAAAATCCGACGCCCAAATGGTCTGGCCTCCAAGACGGATGCGCCCGTATGTCTGTGGGACAGGGTCCCCTTCTCCTGCACCCGACAGGCGAAAGCGCTCGATACGGCCGGTCTCGATCACTTCTGACCCATTGCCCATCACGCTCTGGTCGATCACTCGGCCCACGGTCGCCCCAACAGCCCGTCCAATTACAGCCGTTGAAAGCCCTGCCACCGTCCCGCCGATGGACCCGCCAATTGCAGCACCCGCTGCGGATAATACAATTGTCGCCATCAGTCGGTCTCCTCGGGAAATTCAAAACGGGCAACGACACGTCGCCGCCACGGTTGGCTCAATGCGCTTTCAAGCACGCCATATTTGGAATATGCGTGCACAAAACGTGCGTGATCTCCGACAGCGGAAGCCACACCTAAATGCTTTGCCACTGCGCCCGTGCGCATCCGGAAAAGCAAAACGTCACCCGGTGCTTCTTGGCTCAACGGTTTGGGCAGGAGATGGCGCAGTGCCGCATCCCAAAGCCGTTCTTCTCCCTGCGGTTCCGCCCAATCCAACGTGTAAGCAGGGACAGGTTCAGGCTCCTCACCATAAACAGCACGCCAGATCCCCCGCAAAAGACCCAAGCAATCAGTACCGGCCCCTAAGACAGAGGATTGGTGCACATACGGTGTTCCGATCCAACGTCTGGCTTCATCAACAATTCTCTGCTGTGCGGGCATCATCGTCTGCTCCCACCAGTGTTGGCGCCGGTCGATTTAGGAACTGCCAACAGCCAGTCATCGCCAGGAATGTCCGGAAAGCCCTGAAAGTTAAGAAGGTTTCGAAACTTTAGCTGGCATGTCCCTCTGCGCTTGTCACATCCGGCGGTCAACCGCACGCTGGCTCCCTCTTCAAGCTGACCACGAATTGGCTCCCACAATTCGACCGTGCGGATACCATTGTGGAGCCTGTCCGATTTGATCATTCCCCAAAGGCCAGACAAGGCCCCGTCCAGCACATCTAACCGGCCGCGCGTGAACCATCCTTGGTCAAACCCGCTCAGGTCCTCCCAACGAAAAACACGCGACCCCTCCTGCTGCCCGATGGACAAATCCACGGAGTACCCCGGTGCCAAAGTATCAAACCGGCAGTCCGCATCGCCCAGAACCGCTGTACACGGTTTCTGGTAGACGCGCCCCAAAGGTCGGTTCAAAGCTTCCGTCAAACCGCGTAGTTCCGCCTGAAAGGCGCCATCCCCGCGACGCAACTCACCGATTGACCCACGAAACTGTAGCCACCGCTGCGAAACGTCGTTCCAGTTGACAAGCCACGCCCGCACTTCTGCCCCGTCAAAGCGGCCTTGTTCGATCTCGTCCTCGCGGATGGAAATATCGCTAAGCGCACCCAGAGCTTCCGTATTGTCAACAGAAAGGCCAGTGCTTTGTGCCAAGGACAATGCGCTCAATCCGGTATCCGCGCGAAATGTGACACCCTCAAAATCAAGATCCCTGTCATGGTCGGTAAAACCCAAGACTACGCCGTCCTGACGCTCGATTGCCCAAGCGTGTGCCACGGTCGTAAGACCGGTTTGCAAATGAGCGTTGAGTTCCGCGTTCATACCCGCACCTCGACAATAGGCACCGTCGGTATCTCACCTGCCTGAAAGCTGGCCACGCTGGTCTGAATACTGTCGGTATCAAAACGGACGGGCACGTCAAACTCGAACCCTGCAGTGACCTGCATCTGTGGATCTGGCGCACGATCGAAAGTAATGAGACCTGTGTCCAGGTCGATTGTGTAGTCGATCGTCTCTTGCAGCACGTCTTGTTCAACAGCCACCCGCACCGTACCCGAGACAGGTTTCACAATGGGCCGCTCATAGTTATAGCTTCCGGAGCGATACGTCTTGCGCAGTTGGTAGGCCGTCTGTGTGCCATCTCCCTCACCCAAAATCTGGTCAAAAGGCGTGATGTCCTGCGATGGCTTACAAGATCGGTAATCGGACCAGTCTTTCCAGCGGAAGGCATAAAGCTGGCCAAAACGCGCTTCGAAGAAAGATATCATTGTCTCGACATCATCGAGTGATCGCATCCCCACACCGGCGTCGTACCGACGGCGCGAGTGGGCCCACGGGGAGTTTCGCTCTTCAAATCCGTTGCTGATGGTGACCACATCTGTGCGCCGCTCCGGGCCACCGACCGACCCAAAGCTAAGTGAGGCCGGAAATCTTACGTCATGAAACTGCATATTTCTGTGCCTTCTGCTCTATCGATTTCTTTGCCCGCGGCTCAGCGCGCGCGTCATCTGGGCGGCAATCTGACCCTGCGAACGCCTGAAGCTCTGCACATCCGGAGTTGTGATATTCATGACAATGGACTGACCGCCGCCACCGGCGCCACGCAC
This sequence comes from uncultured Roseobacter sp., assembly GCA_947501635.1. GTDB lineage: Bacteria > Pseudomonadota > Alphaproteobacteria > Rhodobacterales > Rhodobacteraceae > Roseobacter. The sequence continues at coordinate 117,564 of CANMWT010000005.1, read as the reverse complement.
CCCCAACTTCCCGTCAGCTCCCCGTGCCAGCGGCATAATCGCCTCCGGTCCCGCTTCGCCCATGATCCCCATGCCTCCGCGCATGCCAAAAGCTGTTGTGCTGCTAACGATACCTCCTGTAGCAAAAGGCATGACGCGCCCCTGGCTAAAGGGTGCACCATCTGCAAAAGGCAGAATGTTTTGGACAAAGCCGCCTACCGTGTTGGCCAGCACGCCGCCCAGCCCGTTCGAGACTGGACGGATGGCAGCATTGTATGTCGTGGTGATCATGCTGTCCCGCACAGTCTTCAGGGCGTCAGACAGCTTCATTCCGTCCAGTACCACACCATCAAATGCACGGCGCAACCCGCGCCCAAGGCCCCTCTCCAAAGAAGCGATGTCTTTGCCAGTGGCTTCCAGTGACGATTGCATGCGTCGCAATTCGCTGTCGAAACCCGTGACCAATACGCTCGTTTGACCCAGCGTTTCGTTCAGTGCATCGGCACCATTTGCCAAATCGTCAAAATCCGTATCATCCGTCATTTCGTCTTCCTTCACTTCTTGCCCGACCCGTCCGGGTATGCCGCCATCAAAGCCTGCAGACCGTCACTCAGCAGTGGGCCGGAGGCGCTCTGTTCGCCCAACATCACGCGCAGTTCCGCAGGCGTCAGATTCCAGAACTCTCCGGGCGTCAGACCCAAAACATGCAAACCGGCGCGCATCAGGTTGGGCCAGTCGATGCCCTTCATTCTCCCGGCACCACAAAAGCCCGGGCCAGCAGTGCCGCCGCCGCTTTGGCAGCCGCCATTGGCCCACCTTCGATCTCGGCATGAAGCAGGTCATCAGCGGACAGATCACACCGCCCGCCTTTCAACCCCGCACCAAGCAATGCCAGCACATCGCTGCTGCTGAAAGCATTGCTTTCAAATCGTTCAACCAACCCGACAAGCGACGCCTCGCCCAGAGTGGTCTCCAGTTCCGCCAAGGCGCCCAAGGTCAGTCTCAGCGTATGGACCTGTCCGTCCAAATTGAGCGTTACATCGCCCCTCCATGGATTTGCCATTGTCAAATCGCCGTAAACGTCAGATTGCCTGCACTGGCCAGCGTAAGCTCATATGTGGCTTCACCATTGTGGCTCCCGCCATATTCGATCGCGGTAACCTGAAAGGGTCCTTCAACAATTCCAAAGTCGGGAATGACCACCTGAAAGCCGGGCGCTTCGCCATCAAAGAAGAGCTGCCGCGCGCGCTCATCTGTATCCGCGTCGCGAAACACGCCGGAGCCGCTGATCGACACTGATCGTACGCCCGCACCCGCCAAAAGCTCTCGCCACCCGCCCTGGCTCTCCAGCGAAGTCACATCAATAGTTTCTGCATTAAAACTGACCCGCGTAGCCCGTAGCCCCGCCAGAGTTGTAAACTGGCCATCCGCCGCCATATCGACCTTTACCAAAAGGTCTTTTCCGTTCTGAGCACCCATGCTTCATCTCCTGTAAATAAAAAATTCAAGTTTCGTCCACACGGGCCCGAAATCGCAGTAGAATTTCACGTGCTGAACTTGATGCGACCCGCCGCGCCTGCGCTCGTTCAAACCGCAAGAACACCAGATTGCCGCGCGCAAGCGTCAAATCCGCATCATGCAAAGCATCCGATATGGCCCCGGCAACCTGCTTTGCGCCCGCAAAACCCGGCTGTGTCGTAATCACCGAGATGTCCAGACGGTGCAGCGCACCATTGCCAGATTGATCCGAGGCGTCACTGACTTGTTCACGGCCAATACTCACGTAAGTTTCCGGCAAGGTTCCCGTGGGAAGCGCGTCGTAAACATCACCGCCAACCAACGCAGCAACCGCCGCAGACTGTGTAAGTCTTGCGTAAATCGCCGCCTGTAATGCTCCGGACATAGCATAGCTCATATCACTGTCTCCTCGGTCGCAAAGCAGGTCAGGTATCGTCCGTCCGCATCTTCCTCAGCCACAGCCTGAATAAGGAAAAGACGCGTGCCTTCGCGAAAACGCTGCTCGGGCTTGGGACGCTCAGCCGCGCCATATGGCGCACTGCGAACCACAATGCGGTAGCTCATGGCCGAAATTGGGGCCCCGACCTGCGCGGTTTCGCGTCCGGTCCGCGCCGTGATCTGCGCCCAGACACTTCCCAGAGCTTGCCAAACGATGGCATAACCACCGCTGCCATCACTCTGACGCACCGGCGCTTCCAGAACGAGCTGCCGGTTCAAACGCGGCACCGTCATCTCAGCCCCCCCATACCCATACGCAAGGGACGGTATCTCTCGATCAGGCTGGTGACGCCAAAAGGCATGCACCCATCACTGAGGTTTGTTTCATGCCGGTACTCATAATAGTGCGCCGCCAGCATGAACGCTGCCTGTTGCAGGTCTGACGGTACATCCGTCCATGTCGGCCCAAAGCCAGCGTCGAAGTAAACGGTCGCGCTGCCACCAGCGGGCACAGCCGGTAAAACCGCGCCACTTGTACGCAGTCGGGGCCGCTGAGCATCGCGTTCCAGCCAGTAGCCTGAGGGCGCAATTTCTGTTTCAGTGCCATCTCTGGCTACAATGGCAAGACGGTTAATCGCTGTCACCGGCGCCACGGGCAGGCCCTGACCGTTTCCGTCTCGCCAAAAGCTTAGGCTCCACGAAAATGCGCGTGTCATCAGGACCTTACCCGTTCGGGCCTCAATCGCCGATATGGCGGCCCTCAGGAAACCTGCCAGAACTTCGTCTTGCGTCGTGTCCTGACCAAAGCCTGTACCCAGTCGGAGGTGTGCTTTAAAGTCTTCGACCGGGAGCGCCGCATTCGGCACCGTCGTCTCTTCGATCAACATCATCGAACGTCTCCAGTAATCATCCCCAGAAAAATCGCTCACCAGGCACGTGCCGACCCTGTTGCTCGGTCGGAGGGGAGCAGCTAGACAACAGAGGTCTTTGCGGCACGCGCCCGATGCCGGTTGCAGCACCAAAAGCCGCCACAACCGGTTTCGTCACCCCGCTCAGGAGGCGGCGAATTTCAGAATCTTGATCGCAGCAAAATCGCTTACGTCGCCACCCACTCGCTTGGTCGCATAGAACAGCACATGCGGTTTGGCGCTGAAGGGATCGCGCAGAACACGCAGATCAGGCCGTTCGGCAATGGTGTAGCCCGCAGAAAAATCACCGAAGGCAATCGCATTGGCCCCGGAATCCGGATCAGGCATATCCTCGGCAATCAACACCGGATACCCCAACAGTCGCGCAGGCTCGGCCGCGGCCAATCCGTCCGACCACAAGAAGCGGCCATCGGCGTCTTTCAGTTTGCGGATCACACCAGCAGTCTTGGAGTTCATCACAAAAGTCGCATTGGCGCGGTACTGTGCACCAAGCGCATAAACCACATCCACAACAGATTCCGGTGACACGTCACCAGATGTACCCGATGGCACATATCCGATTGTGCCCCATGTCCAAATGTCGTTGTCGACAATCGAATGGTCCAGAATACCCTTCGGCTTGTCCACACCGTCGCCGCTGATGAACGCTGTGGCTTCTGCGCGAGCGAACTTGTCCGCAATACGGTTGGCCAGCCACCCTTCAATATCAAAGGCACTGTCATCCAACAGACGCTGCGAGGCTTTCGGCAGCGCGCTCAGCTCATGGAGCGGAATGGTAATACGATCAATTTGCGGCGTGTCGGTCTCGGCAAGAGAGCCTGTTTCGGTCGCCCAACCTGCGCCAACATCCGTGTGATCAATGAGAACATCAAACGACGTCGCCTCAACATTTACGACCGCTGCAACCGAGCGAATAGATGCCGCCGAATTCAGAACGGATTGAACCGTGTCTGAGGTTTGTGGATCCACAAGATAACCACCATCCGAGTTTACCGCCGTGGAGAGCGATTTTGCCTGAAGTTCAAGCCCGCGCAGGCCATCATCATCACCGGAACGCAAATAAGTGTTAAACGCTTTCAGGTGCGGTGCATCCGCTTCCGACGCGCCCGCCAGAGGCGTGCGTTGCGGTGTGTTGTTCTTTCGGTCCAGCATGGTCAGTCGCTCTTCTGTTTGTTGAAGTTTCATATCAATTTCGGTTTGATAACTTTTGAAATCAGTGACAAAGCCCTCTACAGCCTGCCTGACGTCCTCAGCGGGGGACAAACCTATCCCGCCCGCCGCTTTTGCTTCGGTCTTGCTCATGGCAATTTCCTCAAATGTGACGTTCGCTTCGGGCCGTTTTCGCCCGCAGCAAACAAAGTGAGCGCGTCAGCGGCGCGCCAGATCAGCACGCGCACCGGTAATGGTGGCGGCCATGTCACGCAAAGCAAAGTCAAGCTCGGATTCTTCCGCCTTGCCCGCGATGCGCGCACTGGGCAACATGGGAAAAGTCACCAAGGACACTTCCCACAACTCCAGTTCCGTCAAGAGCCTCTGGCCCTTGTTGTTCTTCGTGGCTTTCCGCGTGCGATAGCCGATAGACAGCCCGTCAATGGCCCCCGCTTCTATCAGTGCAATCGCCTCGCGGCCCTTGGCGACGCTGTCCAGCAACCGACCCTTCACCCAAAGGCCTTTTGCGTCCTCGCGCACCTCATCCCAGATGCCAATCGGCAGGGACGCATCATGCTGCCATAGCATCTTGACCTGCACCCCATTGTGCTTCAGCGACTTCAAAGAGGCCGCATAGGCACCACGTTCGACAATATCGTTGCCTTGGTCCACATCACCAAACAGGCTGGCATATCCACAGATCACGGTGCCTTCGCGCACCTCAAGCCCGTCGCCGAAGCGGGCGAATTTACGCTCCAGACTGGTATCAAGTTCCATCAAATCACTCCTAAAAATTGCAAGCTGGCCCTACGGCACTGCAGCAAGAATTGACGTCAGCCCCTGCCCCAGGATCATGGCTACGATGCCGTAGACCGTCAGCCACAACCGCCTTTCAAGGCGCTCCATCATCTCTTCAACACGGTCAAGCCGGCTGATGAGGTTCTTGTGCTGAATGTCGGACACTCTCTCATGAGCCTGCAATCGCAGGCCCGGCGCACACTCAAACCGTTCAAAACCCGGATCACTCATCAGCGCTTACCGGGGGCAAGCCCAACAGCACGCGCTTTTCCGCCTGCGTCAGAAAATCCGCTGCACTGACACGGGTCCATTGCGCATCACGTTCCGACGCCAGCGCAGGGACCTGGTCAAGGTCCGGTTTGATCTCGATAGCCTCACCCGTGTAGCCCGCAAGCCAATGCCCCAGAGCCGCAGTCACACGCGTCGCCAAAGGCAGCACAGTCAACCGGTAAAAGGCGCGATGCGCTTCTTGATAGTTGGCGTAGGTCGCATCGCCCTGAATGCCCAACAGCATCGGCGGCACACCAAACGCCAGCGCAATCTCGCGCGCGGCAGCTTCCTTGGTCTTCTGGAACTCCATGTCAGACGGTGAGAACCCCATTGGTTTCCAGTCTAATCCGCCTTCCAACAACATCGGGCGTCCTGCATTGCGCGCGCCCTGATGATGGCTTTCCATTTCGCTGACCAATCGTTCGTACTGATCGCTGTTCATGGAACCCTGGCCCTCAGCACCACGATACACAATCGCGCCCGAAGGCCGCGCGGCATTGTCCAACAGCGCTTTGGACCACCGGCTTGCAGAGTTATGCACATCCACAGCCATCGCCGCAGCCTGCATAGGACTGAACCCGTAGTGATCGTCTTGAGGATGGAAATTCTTAATATGGCAGACCGGCTGAACTGGTCCGCTGGCATCAAAACGATGCTTTCGGCCACTCACCACGTACTCGTAGGCAACAGGCCAGCCATCCGCGCCCGGCACGACGTTCATCCGGTCCGACCGCAGCACGTGCAACTCGTCAGGCGCACCACTATCACCGGCAACCGCTTCGACATAACCGTTGCCGGTCAACATCAGTTGTGCATAAAGCGCCTCCAACAGTTCCGCGCGCCCCTGCACCGGGTTGGGCCGCGCCACCAGATCAACCAGTGGATGCACATCAAACCGTTGCTCGGCATTCTGCAGAACCAAAGGCAGAGCAGCCGCTGCTTCCGCGATAAGCTTTACGCAGCGAAACCCAACCGGATTGCCCGAAAAACCGGTCCGCGTCAGCGATACCGCATCCCGAGGGCTCCACGCCACACGACCCGACGTCTGATAGGCTACCACAGGTCCAGTCGCACTGGCCTTCTGCTCAGCTACATCTGTCTGCGCAGCGCGCTTGAGAAAGTTAAAACCCATGATATCTCGCTCCTCGTTTCAGCCGAAGTAAATCACCGGCACGCCCGGAGAATTCAAAGCCCACCCGTCGCCGCGTCATCACTATCGATTAAATTGCTGTTGAAAGTGTCATCACCGCGCCCGAGCGGTTAACTCTCTGGTAACCGGCTGCAGGGGCTACAAAGACCGCACCCGCGGCGCGCGCCACTTTGTTGCCGGCTCGATCATCAATTCATGCAACGCCCAGACCAAAGCATCCACCCGGTCAGGCGATCCCTGCCCTTCAAAGCCTTGAACAGTCATCCTGCACATCTGATCTTCCAAGGTCCCAAGGTCACGCAGATGCCGCACGCGACCCTGTTCGTAAAGCGCCGCTACCGGTTCCGCCCGTGCGACCTTGCCGCGGGTCGCGTGCACTCCCTTATAGGCAACCATGGGATCCACTTGCCGCAAAACCTCGCGCACCATCTGCCCGCCCTGATTGATCTCTGCAACCAAACGGTCCGCTCCATATTTTTCCATCGCCGCAATCGCCGCCTGCGCCCATCCGGCGGGGCTTGCACCCTGCACCGTGCAATCGGCAAGTACATAGGCACGCCAGTGTTGTGGCGCTCCCTGCATGACAACACCTGCAACGACGATCCCGCATTCGTCCGATGTGGCGTTGCTCGTCGTTGATGGGTCAACTGCAACAACAATGCGGTCCAACACCGGAGCGCTCTCGCACCGCAACGCTTCCAGCTGTGACGTGGTCCACAAGGCCCCTTCGGCATCTTCGAGCAGAACACCATCCAATTCCTGCCGCCCCAGCCGCGTGCCCGCATAGCGGGCGCGAACCTCCGCCAGAAAAGAATTCGCCAGATTGGCCGCATTCGCTTCGGTTGGCGCATGCGTCACGACTGTGGAGGGTGATTTCAACAAGGACTTCAATACGCCCACATTGCGCGGGGTCGTGGTCACACAGACCCGGGGATCATCGCCAAGCCGCAACGCGAACTGCAACATATCCCACGTTTCCTGCGCCTTCTTCCACTTGGCCAGCTCGTCGACCCAAGCTGCATCAAATTGCGGGCCGCGCATTCCTTCCGGATCGAATGCTGAATGCACCGTCGCCACAGCCCCGTTCGGCCAGACCAGCCGCTTGCGGCCGGCTTCCCAATCCGGGCGCCTGTCTGGCGGCGAACAGGCCAGAATTCCACTGTCCCCGAAAATCATGACTTCGCGCACCTGCTCAATCGTCTCGCCAACCAGCGCCACACGCCTTGCGCGCCCCTCAACCAGAGGAGTTGCACCTTCAACTTGCGCTCGCACCCATTCGGCTCCCGCGCGTGTCTTACCGGCGCCACGTCCGCCCATGATGATCCATGTGCGCCAGTCCCCCTCGGGCGCAATCTGATGCTCAAAGGCCCAGAACTCAAAAAGATAAGGGAGAGCCAGAAGCTCTCCCTCAGTCAAACTATTCAGAAATTCTTCCTGCACTGGCTGTGCAGCGGAGGCGATCCAGCTTGCACCCGATTTCAGCCCTCGCGCGCTCAAGATCGAGGGCATAGCCCCCTTTTGCGATTCCGGCTGATTTTCTGCGACATTCGACAAGTCGGTTCTCCGTTTCCTGACAAGTTTTCAGCAGCGACTTGGCATATGCCACCGTCTGGCTGTCCTGCGTGGTTTGAAGCCCTTCGCCACTGCGTGCCTTTTCCTTCAGCTCTTCGAGTTCATGGCGTAGGTCTTGTATAGATCCGACAATCGAAGCCAAAAGGTCTTCGCTGTCGAACGCTACGTGCTCTGGGGTTGTTAAAGTCATTCAGGTTTTACCTCTCATGCGCGTAGTCTCCGCACGAGAGAAACGAAAAAGCGACCAACAGGTCATCCCCGCGGCCGCTTGCCCACTTCTTCTAGCATGTCACAACTTATACGATAGTGCGTACGCAAAGTCAAGGAAATTCAGAGCATTACTGCTCAAGCACCGTACGGTGCACGTTAACCAATCGAGGTGGACCGCCGCATTGCAGCGCCTCCACGCCTCCTATTTGACGCAGAGTTGGACAGGCAAATCCTTGAGGTGAATGGATCAATTGCCAGAGTTTTGACTGGCGCGTTCTGCCTCGATCCGCCGCCATTGCGCGACATTGCGATTATGCTCTGCCAGAGTTTCAGCAAAAGCATGACCGCCCGTCCCGTCCGCCACAAAAAAGATGTAAGGTGTTTCAAGCGGCTGTGCGGCAGCTTCAAGGCTTGCCAGACCGGGATTGGCAATTGGTGTCGGGGGCAATCCCTCGATTACGTAGGTGTTCCAGGGCGTGGCACTGCGCAACTCGCTGCGCCGCAACCCTCGGCCCAAAACGCCCCGGCCTTCTGTTACCCCGTATATGACCGTCGGGTCGGTCTGCAGACGCATTCCACGATTGAGCCGGTTGACGAAGACACTCGCAACCTGTCCACGCTCTTCGGCCAAAGCGGTCTCTTTCTCGATAATGGACGCCAGCGTCACCAGTTCTTCCGGCGTTTCAATCGGCAATTCTTCCGCACGCGCTTCCCAAACCTGCGCCACGCGACGTTCCTGTGCCGCCTGCATACGTGCCACAACGTCGGTGCGGTCATCGCCCGGTCGCACTTCATAGCTGTCCGGCGCCAGCGACCCTTCAGGCGGCAGCACGTCTACACTGCCTTCCAGAATATCCATGGCCTTTAGCCCTTCCAGAACCTGCCAGGAAGTCACCCCTTCGGCCAAAGCAACCCGAAACCGCGTACCGGCAGACTGCTTGCGGTCGCTATAGATCGCCGGTGTTTCATCTTCGGCGGGGTTGAAATCTGCCCGCTCCAGAAACTGGTTGGTAGCAGGATCAAGCTCGCGCAGCTGGACGTTGATGCGGCTGACACCAATGCGGTACACCACTTCGGTACCGCAGGTGCTGGCACCGCCCCGCGTGATTGTCTCGATGATTTCCGCCATCGATGCCGACGCCGGCACCAGATAACTACCTGCTTTCAATTGGTTGGACTTTTCGGAATAGTCCGCACCCATGCGAAAGATCGCCCCTGAAGAGATAGCGCCATCCGCTTCGAGCCGCTCGCTGACGCGACGCATATTTGTCCCGCTGGGAACTTCGACACAGTACGCTTCGGCCAGTGGGCCCGCGCTGTCAAACCGGTTCTTACCCCATAAAATCACACCGCCCATCATGAACAGCAGCACGATCAGCATGGTCACCGCATTAGATGCGATATGTCGCCACATCAGCTCACTTTCCCAAAGATCACGCTGGCGTTGGTACCGCCAAACCCGAAGGAGTTGGACAAGGCGACATTGATCTCACGCGCGCGTTTGGCATTGGGCGCAAGATCGATCGCTGTCTCTACCGCCGGATTATCAAGGTTGATCGTCGGCGGCGCGACCTGATCGCGGATCGCAAGGATCGAAAAGATGGCCTCGATTGCCCCGGCAGCACCCAAGAGGTGACCCGTTGCCGACTTTGTCGATGACATCGTCACATTGCCCGCGTGATCTCCCATCATGCGCTCAACAGCGCCCAATTCGATCGTATCCGCCATCGTGGAAGTGCCATGCGCGTTGATATAGTCGATGTCCTTAGGCTCCAGACCCGCGTTGCGCAGCGCGTTGCGCATCGAACGCTCGCCGCCCTCTCCATCCTCGGAAGGCGCGGTGATATGATAGGCATCGCCCGACAACCCGTAGCCCAGCACCTCGGCATAAATCTTCGCGCCGCGCGCTTTGGCGTGCTCGTATTCTTCCAACACAACGATACCCGCGCCCTCTCCCATAACAAACCCGTCACGGTCCGCATCATAGGGCCGGCTGGCTTTCTGGGGGTCGTCGCCGCGCTTTGTCGACAGCGCCTTGCACGCGTTGAATCCTGCTATCCCGATCTCGCAAATCGCGGCCTCAGCACCGCCTGCAACCATCACATCTGCGTCGCCATACTGGATCAGACGGCTTGCGTCACCAATGGCATGCGCACCGGTGGAACAGGCCGTGACCACCGAATGGTTGGGGCCCTTAAACCCATATTTTATACTGACCTGCCCTGATATCAGGTTGATCAATGCGCCCGGTACAAAGAAAGGGGACACGCGGCGCGGGCCTTTTTCCTTCATCATAACAGCGGTGTTGGCAATAGAATTCAATCCGCCGATGCCAGATCCAATCAGAACACCGGTACGTTCAAGGCTTTCGGTATCTTCAGGCATCCAGCCCGCGTCCTTAACTGCTTGCTCAGCAGCAGCCAGGCCAAACAGGATAAAAGTATCAACTTTGCGTTGCTCTTTCGCCGGCAGGTAACTGTCTGCATTGAACGTGCCGTCGCTGCCATCGCCCAAGGGCACTTCGCAGGCGTATTGTGTCACCAGATTGCTTGCGTCAAACCCGGTGATGGGCCCCGCTCCGGACTGCCCCGCAAGAATTCTCGACCAGCTCGCCTCAACACCGTCTGCCAATGGTGTGACAAGACCCAATCCCGTGACAACTACTCTGCGCATCTTGGTGCCCCCTTCAATTTCTGCACCCCCATACCTTGAGCAGTCGTTTCTGTGCAAGTGCCCTTGCGCTGCCGCTGCTCTGCGGCGTGCTATTGCGGGGGGCCGTTCCGCTCGAAGAGCTTGACAGCGTCGCCCTCATAAGCCGCTTCGCGCATAAGCCTGTACCCCATATCCTCAGCAATCTTGATCGATCGGGTGTTGCGCGGGTCGATCAGGCATACCAAACGTCCGGTGATGACGCGGTCGAACCAGTCATGTGCGGCGCGCACGGCTTCAACGCCATAGCCCTGACCATGAACGTCGGGGGCAAGCACCCATCCCGCCTCTGGGAAATCATCAAAATCGTCGCCCAGATCACGTTTGGCATAAAAGAACCCCACCTGCCCCGACATTTCGGGCGCGCGGTGGCGGTTTATTGCCCATTGGCCAAAGCCCGTGATCTGCCAATGCCCGGCATGCCGCAGAAAAGCGGCCCAGGATTTGCTGCGCGACCACGGCTCACCGTCGATGAATTCGACAACTTTTGGCGTCGCCCAAATCTCAGCGAAGCGATTGAAATCTTCAGCACGCATCCCCCGCAGGGTCAAACGATGCGTGTTTATCGTAGGTATACTGCGCGACATTCCTGCTGCCTCTCATCGCGAAGAAGGGGCTTTGCGCCCTCTCTCTCAAGTTTGGGATGAAAAGAGGCTTCACTTCAACCCTTTAGCGCCACAAGACGTAAAAAAGGCGTCTCTCCGCTGCCGGAAAGGCGCCTTTTCAATCGGATGCGCCGGTCAGACCCGGCGTCAGATCAGGATGCTTCGGTAATGAACTTCACCGCGTCGCCGAAAGTCTGGATGGTTTCAGCCGCATCATCAGGGATTTCAATGCCGAACTCTTCTTCAAAAGCCATCACCAGCTCAACCGTATCAAGGCTGTCGGCGCCCAGATCATCAATAAAGGATGCACTCTCGGCCACCTTGTCTTCTTCGACACCAAGGTGTTCCACAACGATTTTCTTCACGCGATCTGCGATGTCGCTCATAATAGTCCCTCATTCATTCGGGCCCAAAGGCCCCTTTCGGTTGTCTGCCCCCTGCACTGCCGAGCGGCAAACCTATGCCCCAAAGGGGCGGCTCGATCCCCGAACCCAATTGCACAAGGCAGTCGCGTCCGGTTATTTGTGACAGGCACGATGACCTGCCGAGTCAAATCTGCGCCCCCTTTAACACAAGCTGCAACAATGGCAAACGCATTGTGCGCACTGCCTAAAAAGGCCGCAGAGGTGAATCACAACATGGCCATACCGCCATTGATATGCAAGGTTGTGCCGGTCACATAGCCCGCTTCGTCGCTCGCAAGATAAAGCACACCCGATGCAATATCGCCTGCAGACCCCATGCGGCCGGCCGGAATTTGACCCATGATAGCAGACTTCTGATCGTCGTTCAGCTTGTCCGTCATTGCCGTCTGAATAAAGCCAGGCGCCACGCAGTTTACCGTTATGCCCCGGCTGGCGACTTCATAGGCAAGGCTCTTGGACATTCCGACCATACCCGCTTTTGAAGCCACGTAATTTGCCTGCCCCGGATTGCCCGTTGCACCGACGACGCTGGAGATATTGACGATCCGGCCCCAGCGGGCCTTCATCATCCCGCGCATCACGCCCTTGCACAGCCGGAAAGTTGCAGTGAGGTTTACATTCAACACGGACTGCCATTCGTCATCGGACATGCGCATGAACAGGTTATCACGTGTAATTCCTGCATTGTTGACCAGAATATCAACAGAGCCCATTGCCTCGGCCGCCTGTTTGGGCAGTGCATCCACAGCGTCCAGATCGCTCAGGTTGCAGGGCAGAACATGCGCGCGGTCACCAAGCTCCTGCGCCAAAGCCTCAAGCGGGTCCACCCGGGTTCCCGACAAACCAACCGTCGCGCCTGCCGCGTGCAGACTGCGTGCGATCTCGGCCCCAATTCCGCCCGATGCACCCGTTACAAGGGCGTTCTTTCCCGTCAGATCGAACATTCTTATTCCTTCCTCAGCCCTCTAGGGCCGCTTTGATATCATCTGCTGTACCGATGTTGCGCGTCTCGGCCTCTTTGGCGATGCGTCGGATCATGCCTGTGAGCGCCTTGCCTGCGCCGATCTCCCAAAAAGATGTGACACCCTGCGCGGCCATCCACTCCACCGAAGATTTCCAGCGCACCTGTCCGGTGACCTGCTCAACCAGAAGTTTCTTGATCTCTTCGGGGTCGCTGACCGCTTCCGCACGCACATTTGCCACCAAGGGCACACGGGGCGCTTTCATCTCAACTTGGCCGAGGGCTTCGGCCATCTTTTCGGCCGCGGGTGCCATCAGCGCACAGTGGAAAGGCGCGGATACAGGCAAAAGCAAGGCCCGTTTTGCCCCCGCTTCCTTGGCCAGAACTGTCGCGCGCTCGACCGCGTCTTTGTCACCGGAGACGACGTTTTGCGCGGGATCATTCGCGTTGGCCACCTGACACACCTGCCCCTGAGCGGCCTGTTGCGCCACATCGGTCACAGTCTCGAAATCAAGGCCCAAAACCGCAGCCATGGCCCCCTTGCCCACCGGCACAGCCCGTTGCATTGCAAGCCCCCGGGTGCGCAAAAGCCGCGCCGCATCGGAAATCGTGAAAGTGCCTGCTGCGGCCAAGGCGGAGTATTCGCCCAAACTATGCCCCGCCACAAAGGCAAGATCGTCAAAAGAGATGCCCTCTGCTTCCAGCGCACGCAAAGCGGCCATAGACGTCGCCATCAAAGCCGGTTGCGCGTTTTCAGTCAGCGTAAGCGTTCCTATATCGCCGTCCCAGATCAATCCACTCAGGTCTTCGCCCAAGGCGTCGTCCACCTCGTCAAAGACAGACTTTGCCGCCGGATAGGCATCGGCCAGTGCACGCCCCATGCCGATGGTTTGCGCGCCTTGCCCGGGAAAAACAAATGCAATGCTCATCACTGCGCCCCTCTTTTTATTTTTCTCGTCTCCGGCTTAGCGTGACCGAAGGTCAAGGGCAACGCCTTGCGCGCTCAAATCAGAAGTCGCCGCGCACAGAATGTGCGTCAGGGCAGATTGCACTGCCGCGTTAGCCGCCTAATGTTTAATGGCGGCCCCTAAAAAAGTTGCCAGATCAAGCGGAGACCCAGATGCCCCTGACGAATTCCACCCAGCACTACGGTGCAGTTGCAAAAAGCTTTCACTGGGCCACCGCGCTTCTGATCGTGACGCTCATCCCGCTGGGCATCTACGCCAACGGCCTGCCCTATGACACCTCAGAGGCGCTGGCACAAAAAGCGTGGTTCTTCTCGCTGCATAAAACCCTCGGCGTTGCTGTCTTTTTCGTGGCGCTGCTGCGCATTCTCTGGGCTCTTTTGCAACCCAAGCCCGCATCCCTACACCCCGACCGCAAGCTTGAGACCTTCGCTGCACAGATGGTGCACTGGCTGCTGTATGGCTCTTTGCTGCTGGTTCCGCTGTCAGGATGGATACATCATGCGGCAACCTCGGGATTTGCTCCGATCTGGTGGCCTTTCGGGCAAGACCTGCCGCTGGTGCCCAAATCGGAAACCCTGGCCGCCGCAACTGCAGGACTGCACATTGTCTTTGAGCGTGTTCTTGCGGGCTCCATTTTGCTGCATATTGCCGGAGCACTCAAACACCACTTTATTGACCGCGACGCCACACTGCGCAGGATGCTGCCCGGCCGCCCCGCGCTTGCAGACGTGACACCCGAGAGAAAGAATGCACTGCCTCTTTTGGCCGCCCTCGCGGTCTGGGCCGGGGCCCTTGCCACCGGCGCGGGACTGGGCGTTTATCAAAAACACGACGCCGGTGTTCAGGCCGCGGCATTGGAGGCCGTACAATCAGACTGGGTGGTGCAGGACGGCAGCCTCGAAATTACAGTGACGCAACTGGGCGCGCCCGTGACGGGCAGCTTTGCCGACTGGACGGCCGCGATCCGCTTTGATGAAACGCGCGACAGTGGCACCGTAGGGTCCGTCGACGTCGTCGTTGCCATCGGGTCTTTGACGCTGGGGTCGGTCACCTCTCAAGCTCTGGGCGCGGACTTTTTCAACGTCGCAGGTTTCCCGACAGCAACATTCAACGCCGAAATCCTGCGCGACGATACCGGCTATTCCGCGCAGGGCATGCTGACGATCAAGGATCAGAGCCTGCCACTCACTCTGCCCTTCACGCTTGATCTGTCAGATGGTGTTGCGCGCATGGCAGGCCAGACAGCCGTTGACCGACGCGACTATGCTGTCGGGCTGTCGCAAAAGGACGAAGGATCCCTTGGGTTCTCCGTCGATATCTCAGTTGCGTTGACGGCAAGCGACACCGAGTAGATTAAAAAAAGGGCCGTGCACAGGATGCACGGCCCGAACTTGTGTCGTTCAGCAATAAGCCTTTTATTCGGCTTTGAGTGCTTCAAGCGAGATCTGCACCGCAACCTCATCACTTACCGCTGGCGCAAATGCCCCTACGCCAAAGTCCGAGCGTAGCAAAGTGGTCGTGGCGTCAAACCCCAGCGTCGGTGTGCCTTGGTTCGGCCCGAACGGGTAAGGTGCGGCTTGGTTCAGTACAGCATCCAGAACAACAGACTTCGTGATGTCGTTCATCGTCAGGTCACCGGTGATCTTGGCGGTCGTATCGCCTGTAACTTCAATGGACGTGGACACAAAAGAAATCATGTCGTCATCGGTAGCTCCGAAAAAGTCATCAGACATGAAGTGGTTTTCGCGCTGCTCCCAACCTGTAAACATGCTTTTTGTAGGCATTGAGACAGAAACCGAAGACGCAGCAGGATTGCCTTCGTCAAACATGATCTCGCCTTCAAAGCCCGAGAACATGCCAAACGTTGTTGAAAAGCCCAGGTGATTGTAGCTGAAAATAACCTGACTATGGCTGGCATCTAATGTGTACTTGTCAGCCGCCGCTGCGACTGTTGCGGTTACTGCAAGCGCTGAAGCGAGAAGTAGAGCTTTCATTGGGAGATCTCCATGTTGAATCCGATGGATAACAAGTGGGCCTGTTACACCGAGAAGCAACTATGGTTCACGAACAGGTTATGCGCGCAGATGAACACTACGCGCATTTTTTCGTCGAACTGTTTGAAAATACAGGGTGGTTGAGCTTAGAGTTTGCCTGCGACCCGCAGTGCTGTTACGAGGCTGCGGTGTGTCACACGGTCGGATGCCGCGACTTCTGCGATCAACGTGTTGTCCTTGCCCCACAGCTGAACATGCGTGTCGGAACTCTCTACAAGGGTCAGATCGGAAAATTTGCAGCGGTCCAATATGAACCGGTCCTTGCCACGGGTGCGTACAAGGCGGACTTCGTGACGTATCGTATCAATCTCAACCTTTGGCGGTGCGGGGCGGATAAATGTCTGCAGACAGGCCAACCCGACCATACCACCCACCGCAGAAGCCAACAGCTTCATCAGCAGCAGGTCTTGCGCCCAGCTCGCACCGGGCGCAACCCACAGACCTATTGCGGTAAGGATAAGCGCAACACCGACGATCGCCTGAAAGCCGCGGGCCACCAATCGACTGCCGTCTAGGGTACGGGTCGGTTGCGGCGCAATGGACTCAAAAGTCGCTGGATCTGCTGCACTGGTCATAACGAAACTTCCTCGGTTTTCATTAACCAAGAGCTAACGGTGCAAAAAAGACGGAAATAAGACAGGTTTGCGACGTTGCGGGGGCGATTTCGGGCCGATACGCCGCGCCATGGTCAAGACAGGCACTCTGTGCTCTTGCACCATACGCCAAAGCGTGTATACGCAGCACTTCCTTTTGCAAAACATCTGAACCGCGCAGTCTCTCGTGGTGGGGCCGCAAAAGGACAACGCCCTGCCTTTGAAATGCGCCTTGATATAAATGAGGAATGCACATGCCTTTATATGAGCATGTTATGATCGCACGCCAGGACCTGTCCAACACACAGGCCGAGGGGCTGATCGAACACTTTGGAACCGTTTTGTCCGACAATGGCGGCGCACTCGTGGACCACGAGTACTGGGGCGTCAAAACGATGGCTTACAAGATCAACAAGAACCGTAAAGGTCACTACGCCTTTATGCGCTCTGATGCACCTGCACCAGCGGTCCAGGAAATGGAACGCCTGATGCGCCTGCATGATGATGTCATGCGCGTGCTGACGATCAAAGTGGACGAACACGCGGAACTGCCTTCCGTACAAATGCAAAAGCGCGAAGAACGTGGCGAACGCCGCGAACGCCGCTAACAGCTTTAGGAAAGGTATTTAAACCATGGCAACAAAACCATTTTTCCGCCGCCGCAAAGTCTGCCCCTTCTCCGGCGACAATGCACCGAAAATTGACTACAAAGACACACGCCTGCTGCAGCGCTACATCTCTGAGCGTGGCAAGATCGTGCCGTCCCGTATCACCGCAGTCTCCGCCAAGAAACAACGCGAACTGGCCCGTGCCATCAAGCGCGCCCGCTTTCTTGCCCTGCTGCCCTACGCTGTGAAGTAAGGAGAGAGACATGCAAGTTATCCTTCTGGAACGTGTCGCAAAACTTGGTCAGATGGGCGAAGTCGTTGACGTAAAACCCGGCTATGCGCGCAACTTCCTTTTGCCACAGGGCAAGGCACTGTCGGCGTCAAAGTCCAACATCGCCGCCTTTGAAGAGCAAAAAGCCCAGCTTGAAGCACGCAACCTCGAGACCAAAAAAGAAGCCGAAGCACTGGCGGACAAACTGAACGGTCAGCAGTTCATCGTGATTCGCTCCGCCTCCGACGCGGGCGCGCTGTACGGCTCGGTCACAACACGGGACGCTGCCGAAGCGGCGACCGAAGCGGGCTTTACCGTTGACCGCAAACAAGTGGTTCTGGCACCGATCAAAGAATTGGGCCTGCATTCGGTACAAGTTGTTCTGCACCCCGAAGTGGACGCAACAATCGAACTGAACGTTGCCCGCTCCGCTGAAGAAGCGGAACTTCAGGCCTCCGGTAAATCCATTCAGGAGCTCGCCGCAGAGGAAGAAGCCGCAGCGGACTTCGAGATTCAGGAACTGTTCGATGATATCGGCGCAGCTGCATCCGAAGACGACGAACTTGCGGAATCCGCAGGTGTTGCGACCGAGGAAGCACCCAGCGAAGACGGCAGCGACGAAGAAACCAAAGCCTGATCGTCAAGCACATACTACACTGAAAAACCGGGCTTTTCGCCCGGTTTTTTGTTATCCGAACCGCACAGAACCGGGGCTTGTCAAAAGACAGGCAACCCTGGCGTCAGCTCTGCTCCTGGTCATCGGGAGACATTGCCTTCCATATCATCGCCCCCAAGGCAGCTCCGACCAGAGGTGCTACCCAGAAAAGCCACAACTGGGCCAGCGCCGGTGTGTCAGCAAATAGCGCGACACCTGTAGACCGGGCAGGATTCACCGATGTGTTCGACACCGGGATCGAGATCAGGTGGATCAGCGTCAGCGCCAAACCGATGGCAATTGGCGCAAACCCCGCCGGCGCACCAGCAGACGTAGCGCCCAGAATGATAATCAGAAAGAAGGCTGTCAGAACAACCTCGACGATAAGAACCGACAGCATCGAATAGCCTTGCGGCGACGCTGTACCGTAGCCATTGGACGCAAACGCACCAACGCCCTCATAGCCCGCGCCGCCCGCAACGACGACAAAAAGCACAAGAGCCGCCACAATCGCCCCCGCCACCTGCGCGCCCCAATAGGGCAGTAAGTCCTTGCCATCAAAGCGACCGCCCAACATCAAACCCAACGACACCGCGGGGTTAAAGTGCCCGCCCGAGATATGGCCCACGGTGTAGGCCATGGTCATTACCGTCAGTCCAAAGGCCAGACTGACACCCAACCAGCCGATGCCAACATCCGCAACGCCGGCTGCCAAAACCGCGCTGCCGCAGCCGCCAAACACAAGCCAAAACGTTCCAAAAAACTCCGCCAGTAGTTTCTTTCTCATCACAGCCCCCAATCCAAGTTTACCCGGATCGACTATGGAGCAGTCGCGTCAGAATCAAAAACATTTCCTGAAACAAAAAAACCGGGCCTGAAACAGGCCCGGTCTGATACGCGGCGTCGTGCCGGCTTTACTCTTCGTCAAGCGCCTCGACAGCTTTTTGCAGGTCGTCCTTGGACACCTCTTTCTCGGTCACCTTGGCCTGTTCGACGATGTGATCAACGACCTTGTCTTCAAAGATCGGTGCGCGCATTTGCTGCTGCATCTGCTGGTTTTGCTGCACGAATTCAAAGAACTGACGTTCCTGACCAGGGTACTGGCGTGCCTGGTTCATGATGGCTTGGGTCATTTCGCCGTCAGTTACTTCAATCTCAGCCTTCTGCCCGATTTCCGCCAGCAGCAGACCAAGACGCACGCGACGCTCAGCAAGTGACTTATGCTCGTCTGTGGGTTCGATCTCGGGGTGGTCATGGCCTTCAACGTCCGGGTTTTCTTCATGCCACAGCTGATGTGCGATCTGGCCTGCCTCGGCATCCACCAGCGACGGAGGCAGATCAAAGGATACAAGACCGTCGAGACTGTCCAGAAGCCCGCGCTTCATCACCGCGCGTGCCGCGCCGGTGTACTCCGCTTCCAAACGCTCTGAAATCTGGGTTTTGAGCGCTGCAAGATCATCCGCGCCGAATTTCTTGGCCAGCTCGTCGTCGATCTGTGCTGCAACAGGCTGCTTGACCTCTTTGATCGTGCAATCAAACACCGCTTCTTTGCCCTTCAGGTGTTCAGCCTGATAGTCTTCCGGGAAGCTCACCGTCACGGCCTTTTCCTCGCCTGCTTTCACGCCGACAAGCTGTTCTTCAAACCCCGGAATAAAAGAGTTGGACCCCAGAACCAGAGGATAGTCCTCAGCCGAGCCACCATCAAAGGCTTCTCCGTCGACTTTGCCGACAAAATCCATCACGACCTGATCGCCATCTTTGGCTTTGGAGCCTTTCTTGCGCGCTTTGAAGTCCTGCGCTGTTTCGGCCAGATTGCCAAGCGCCTCGTCAACTTCCGCGTCACCAGCCTTAACGACCATTTTTTCCAGCTTGATTTTGGTGAAATCGACTTCGGGAATTTCCGGCAGGGCCTCGTAAGACATGGACACTTCGACGTCGTCGCCTTCTTTCCAGTCTTCGTTGGTCATCTTTACTTCGGGCTGCATCGCAGGGCGGTCCCCGGATTTTTCAAAGTGATCGCTCATGGCGCCGTCGATGCTTTCCTGCATCGCTTCGCCCATCACGCGCTGGCCGAACTGTTTCTTCAGCAAGGCCATCGGCACCTTGCCCTTGCGGAACCCTTTCATCTCAACTTCGGGCTGCGCCTCGGCTAGTTTTTCGTTGACCTTGGCATCCAGTTCAGCCGCCGTAACGGTGATGGCGTAGCTGCGTTTCAGACCTTCGTTCAGCGTCTCGGTGACCTGCATGTGTGCTCCATAAAACAAAGCGCGCCTGAACAGACGCGGGCATAAATTTCCGCCCTTCTATTTGGCTGCGACAGAAGGTGCAAGAGGGCGATCAAACGATATCGGCCAGGACCGGATAAGGGGACTGCAGGCTTGGTTTGCAAGCAGATCACCGACAAGGTTTGAAGTGGTGCGGGTGGAGGGACTTGAACCCCCACGCCTTGCGGCGCCAGAACCTAAATCTGGTGCGTCTACCAATTTCGCCACACCCGCATCTGCGGCCCTCTTAGGGGCTGCTGGCGATCTCCTAGCAAAACCGGATCAGACTTGCGAGAGGAAAAATCATCTCAGAGAAGGGGCGACATTAAGCCTTTGGTATTGTATTGTCCCGATAACCTTGAGGCAGGTTAAAGGAAGAACGCCCATGAAGCCGAAAACGGCCGGGCGCGGGTGTGGCAAAAGCCATGATGTGGGCTCGAACGGCCCCGCCGCGCATACAGCAACAGAAGACAACAGCGCCCTGCATTCGGGCCTGACCGCCAACGCCCAGGTGGTTACCCTGCGCGGGCTATGCGCCGTTCAGGATTTGCGCCCGGGCGACAGGGTGGTCACCAGAGGGCAAGGCGCCGTAGCTGTTACTGCCATCGCGCACCACAGTGTTGTGACGCGCGCGATCTACGTGATCGCGGGGTCGCTGGGACATCACAGGCCGGACAGGGACACGCTGCTGCCTGCAGGACAGACGATCCATATCCGCGATTGGCGCGCGCGCGCTTTCAACAAATCACAAAGTGTCACCTTAACGGCCGCCGCTTTGGTGGATGGTGAGTATGTGCGGGACCTCGGCTTTATGCCGCTGACACTTTACCGTGTTTACTGCGCACAGACACAGATCATCTATGCCGATGGAATGGAATTGGGCACCGCTGGAACCTGCGCCGCACCGGTAAAAACTGCCGCATCCCTTTATCCCCTCTGACCAGCAAGAACCTTTGGAATGAGGTCGGGCAGGTCTTCGGCAATCAGACCGGGGCCAAAGCTGCGCGCCGCTTCCACATGCAGCCATGCCGCGACTTCCACCATGTTGAACAAACTCGCCGCCGCGGAAGGTGCGGCAAGCCCCGCAATCAGACCAGCAAGGACGTCGCCCGCGCCTGCGGTCGCCAGCCAGGGCGCATCGCGATCATAGCAAGCGGCATGTACGCTCGCGCCACCATCCGGTTGAGCGATAACTGTATCCGGCCCTTTGAGTAGAACGATACAACCCGCGCGACGGGCCGCCAGACGCACGGCCTGCACTTTCGACATCGCGCCACGCTCCGCCTGCCCAAGGTCGGGAAAGAGGCGCGCAAACTCACCCTCATGCGGCGTGAGCACCGTGCGGTCGTGCGTCTGATCAAACAACTGTTGCGGCGCTTCGGCGAAAGACGTGAGAGCATCCGCGTCCAAAACAACCACGGGATCGTCGCACCCTGCACCCCCCGGTCTGATCCGCAGCGCTTGCTCAACCCGCTCGCGTGTTCTGTGCGACACGCCCATGCCCGGCCCCAGAACAAACCCGCTTACCCGGTGATCCGCCACGTCAGTCAGCGCCTCCTCCGGTGCCAGCGCGCGCAGCATTACGGCGTCCAGTCGCGCCGCGTTTTCCTGCAAGGCTTGCGGGGGGCACAGCAGGGTGACCAACCCGGCCCCTGCCCGCAACGCGCTGCGCGCAGCCATCCGCCCCGCACCGCCCCGCCCGACGTCCCCCGCAAACACCACAACATGCCCGTGCTCGTATTTGTGCCCGCCCCTGCGCATCTTGGCGACAAGCGCGACAGGCCAGTGTTCGAGTGGTTTGTTGCGGTACCTGGGCTCCACCAGCCGCAAACGCTCGGGATCGGGCGGCTGCATTACGCTGCACCTTTCATGTGCTTCACCTTCCAGTCCGATATCCACCACCCGGATGGTTCCGCACAACGTCGGGCCTTCTTCAAGGTAGTGACCGGGCTTGGGACTGTGAAACGTCACTGTCAGATCAGCTTTCGGTGCCCTGGCCGCAGCACCCGGAACCTGCCCCGTGTCGAGGTTAAGACCAGAAGGGCAATCCACCGCAACGACCTTGATGTTGCGCGCTTGCGGCCAGTGTGCCCGCGTCGTGTCATCCAGCATATCGGTGACGTCAGACGGCAGGGCACGGGTTAATCCAATGCCGAAAACAGCATCGACAATAAGGTCCGGGCACTCCTCCGCTTGAAAGATCGCGCGATCCCATGGCCGAACCTCATGGTCCGCAGCCCAACGATCGTGATTTATCTTTGCATCCGGAGGCTGCTTTTCAGAGTGACCGAAAAGGTAAACGGCGACGATCCAGCCGCGTGCGGCCAGCAGGCGTGCGATCACGAACCCGTCCCCACCGTTGTTACCCGGGCCGCAAAACACCGCCGCGCGCATCGGTTGTCGGTCAAACTGTGGCCAACAGGCAAAAACCGCATCGCAAACGCCCTGTCCTGCACGTTCCATCAGCGTGAGGCCGGCGACAAAACCCGAGTCGATTGCGCTCCGCTCCAGCGCTTGCATTTGGTTTGAAGTGAGAAGCTCTGTCACTGCGTCATACCTTATGTTTTTATTTCGCCTAATTTTTAATCACTACGCTTCAAAAAATGGCGGCATGCCTGCATTTTTGCCATCCCGCCCCTTGCTTTCCCCGCAATCCATGGACCCTGATACATCAAGATGATCTGACCTTTTTTCGAAAGCGGCAAGGGAGGCCCCCCAATGAAAAAGATCGAGGCAGTAATTAAGCCTTTCAAATTGGACGAAGTCAAAGAAGCGCTGCAAGAAGTTGGCGTTCAGGGGCTCTCTGTAATCGAAGTCAAAGGCTTTGGACGGCAGAAGGGCCACACAGAGCTGTATCGGGGCGCTGAATATGTTGTCGACTTTCTGCCGAAGGTCAAAATCGAAATTGTACTGGACGACGACATGGTGGATGGCGCGATCGACGCCATCGTTTCCGCGGCAAAAACCGAAAAAATCGGCGACGGCAAAATTTTTGTCAGCCCCGTCGAGCAAACAATCCGCATTCGCACCGGTGAGACCGGCTCAGACGCGCTCTGAGGTGGGAGCACCAAACAGAGTTTTCATTCCAACCAAGAGGGATATCCGAGAATGAGCAAAGAACTACTCAAGATGATTGCAGATGAAGGCGCAGAATACGTCGACATCCGCTTTACCGACCCGCGCGGCAAGCTGCAGCACGTGACAGTGATGTCCGATCTGGTCGACGAAGACTTCCTTGAAGAAGGGTTTATGTTCGACGGCTCCTCGGTTGCTGGCTGGAAATCAATCGAAAACTCCGACATGAAGCTGATGCCTGATGTGGACAGCGCCTATGTAGATCCGTTCTATGCTGAAAAAACCGTCTGCATTCATTGCTCGATCGTAGAGCCGGACACAGGCGAAGCATATGAGCGCGACCCGCGCGGCACTGCAGAGAAAGCAGAAGCTTATCTGAAGTCGACCGGAATCGGTGACGTCGCATATATGGGCCCAGAAGCTGAATTCTTCCTGTTTGACAACGTAAAATTCTCCAACTCTATCAATAAAGTATCCTATGAAGTTGATGCAGTTGATGCATCCTGGAATACCGATACAGACTACGAGATGGGCAACATGGGTCACCGTCCGGGCGTCAAGGGCGGCTACTTCCCCGTCAACCCGACGGATGAATCCCAGGACTTGCGTTCCGAGATGCTCTCGACAATGAAGCGTCTGGGCATGAAGGTGGACAAGCATCACCACGAAGTGGCCTCCTGCCAGCACGAACTGGGTCTGATCTTTGACAGCCTGACAAAGCAGGCGGACGAGCTGCAGAAGTATAAATACGTGATCCACAACGTGGCGCACGCCTATGGCAAGTCCGCGACATTCATGCCCAAGCCGATCTACGGTGACAACGGCACCGGCATGCACGTGAACATGTCGATCTGGAAAGACGGCAAGCCTTTGTTTGCAGGCGACAAATATGCCGATCTCAGCCAGGAAGCGCTGTACTACATTGGCGGCATTCTCAAGCATGCGAAAGCGCTGAACGCCTTCACCAACCCCTCCACAAACAGCTACAAGCGTTTGATCCCGGGCTTTGAAGCACCTGTTCTGCGCGCCTACTCGGCCCGTAACCGCTCCGGTTGCGTTCGGATCCCATGGACAGAAAGCCCGAAAGCCAAGCGCGTCGAGGCCCGTTTCCCCGATCCGGCCGCAAACCCCTATCTGTGCTTTGCAGCCCTGCTGATGGCCGGTCTTGACGGCATCCAGAACAAGATCGATCCCGGCGAGGCGATGGACAAGAACCTCTATGATCTGCCAGCCGAAGAACTGGCCGGCATCCCGACTGTCTGCGGCTCATTGCGTGAGGCGGTGGAAGAGCTGCAAGCGGATATGGACTTCTTGCTGGCTGGTGACGTGTTCACCAAGGATCAGATCGAAGGCTACATCGAGCTTAAGATGGAAGAGATCGAAACCTACGAGCATACGCCACACCCTGTTGAGTTCGGCATGTACTACAGCTGCTGATCCAACGCGAATAACACATCAAAGCGTCCCCGTTTCGGGGACGCTTTTTTTATGCGGGGCTTAGTCTGCGCGCGCGACGTAAGTGTGTATCGTGAAGACAATCGCCCGTGTCTTTGGCAAACGCAGTATGCTTTGTCGCTCGGCGCGCAGGTAACCGGCCTTTTCCGGCTCTTTGGCGGGCGCGCGGCGGTTGGCTTCCTCTTCCGTGAGCGGCTGGAAAAGATCAGGATTATCATATCGCAAATAGTTGTTCCGCCACAGCGGCCTGCCGGCATGTACCCCGTCGAACATGCGCTGCACTCTTTTGGCAAGACCTGCGTCATACTCCGCCACTCGGCGGTGGATACCGATCAAGGGCCGCCCGGCTTTTTCGGCAAGCGTCCACCCTGCCGGAAAGCATAACACGGCCGCGGTCAGGACATGTTCTTCGCCCTTTTTTTGCAAGATGCAGATGTCTTCCTGCAAAACACGGCCCAGAATGGCGAGGGGCGCATCGCCTTCACGGTCGACTTCGGTACCGTCGGGGCAGAAAATATGGCGCGAGGTAATGCTGAACCCCAGCGCGGGCATCAATGCCAGTGCCTCGTCAACAAGTTCGAAAACAGCCTCCTGTGCTTCGGGTGCCTCCCAGTAGACAAATGGGCGCTTGCGCGCGATCAACTGTCGCCTGTAGGCCATCTGCGCGGCATAGGCATCGTCTCGGTTCAGCCAGCCATCCGCAGCCAGCGGGCGTACCCCTGGCAAAGACGCATGAGGTTGCAAATCAGCGGGAATCTCTTGGTTTAAAATCTCGACCATAATGGCAAGAGCTAGCGTTGCGTCTCGCCAAGTCATCAGAAAACGACATGGGTACATGTCGGGAATCAGCAAACACACATCATTTTTTGCTGAAATCCTAGATATAGACCACGTTAAGGCATAGTAGGATGAACACGCATTTCAGAGACCGTCGGAAAATCGATCCTTCCAAGGGTTCTTATCTGGGTGATGGCACTCCCAACGACATGGACAGGATCGAGATCGGCCCGACGCAATTGGCGTTTAAGGAGTGGGAAGCTGCTGGTTTGGAACTGCCAGATTTGCCTGCAATGCGGGCCTACCGCCACAAGCGCCTGACCGACCACATCGTTGAACGCGGGTATGCGGGTGTTCTGCTGACCGATCCGCTGAACATCCGCTATGCCACTGACAGCACCAACATGCAGCTTTGGAACACCCACAACCCTTTTCGGGCGGTGTTGGTATGCGCTGACGGGTACATGGTAATGTGGGATTACAAGAATTCTCCCTTTCTGAGTACCTTCAACCCTTTGGTGCGCGAACAACGGTCCGGTGCTGATCTGTTTTACTTCGACCGCGGCGACAAGGTCGATGTGGCAGCGGACCGTTTCGCCAATGAAGTGCGCGTTCTGCTGCAAGAGCATGCACCTGGCCACAGACATCTGGCCGCTGACAAGTTGATGATCCACGGAATGCGAGCCCTTGAAGCGCAGGGGTTTACCGTGATGGAAGGGGAGGAACTGACCGAGAAAGCGCGCGCCATCAAGGGGCCTGACGAGATCAAGGCAATGCGCTGCTCTTCGCATGCCTGCGAAGTATCGGTCCGACTAATGGAAGACTTCGCGCGTGCAAACGTCGGAGACGGAGTGACCTGCGAAAACGACGTCTGGGCTGTACTGCATGCTGAAAACGTGCGCCGCGGCGGCGAGTGGATCGAGACGCGCCTGTTGGCGTCTGGGCCACGCTCGAACCCATGGTTTCAGGAATGCGGCCCGCGTGTTTGCCAAAAAAACGAGATTATCTCATTTGATACGGATCTGGTCGGTTCATACGGGATTTGCACGGATATTTCGCGCAGTTGGTGGATCGGCGACCGCAAACCGCGCGCCGACATGATCTACGCGATGCGTCACGGGGTCGAGCATATTCGACAAAACATGGAAATGCTCAAACCCGGGGTAATGATCCCTGAGCTTTCCGCAAACACCCATGTGCTGGATGAGAAGTACCAAAAGCTCAAGTACGGCTGTCTGATGCATGGGGTGGGTCTGTGCGATGAATGGCCCCTAGTCGCCTACCCCGATCATGCGGTGGAAGGTGCCTATGATTACCCATTGGAGCCCGGCATGACACTTTGCGTCGAGGCATTGGTGAGCGAGGAAGGCGCGGATTTCAGTATCAAGCTGGAAGATCAGGTGCTGATCACCGAAGACGGCTATGAAAACCTCACACAGTATCCCTTTGATCCCGCGTTGATGGGCGAGACCTGAGGCCGTTCAACTACGGGGCTTTTTGCCATCCAGCGCGGTAAAGATCGCGTCACATAACGCCGGGCCGCGCATTTTCAGGTGTTGACGCGCGCCACGCTCGTTAGGGTGGTAGGGGTCCTTGACGCGGCCAGCGGCGTTGCGCCGAAAGTAGACCGGCGTGCTTTTGAAGACTTCGGATGTTTCGGCCGTGATGCCTTCAACGAAAACACAGCGGTTGCCCGTTTTTGCAAAAGCTGCCTTGATGTTCTCCTGTGCCTTCATGCGCAGCTTGGACACTTTCATAGTATGCGCCGGCGCGGTGGTCATGAAGACACAAGGAATATCTGCCGGCACATGTTGCGCAAGCCGTTTTACATCCGCCACGGCGAGCGACGGGTCATCAGCCCATCGCCGCGCGGCATTACCCAGAAAGCTCATCACCAGCAGCTTGGGCGCGTAGTAGCCGTCACGAAACATTGCCTCAAAGGGCGACATGCCCGCTTCACAAAACTGGTAATTGCGTCCCTGCCCCATCTGCTTGAACTGGTTTTCTGTTTTGTTGACAATGCCGTAGGTTCCAGCATTCACCTTCCATTTCGGATCGACATCGCAGATGGAGCCTTTGGCTGCACCTTTGCGAGCCACCCAGGAATGCACCGAGGTTGACCGCACGCCGATGACGCCCACCTGCATCTCGCCCAGCTTTTTCAGTTTGCGTTTTTCGCGCATGGACGCATCGCAGGATGTGGCGATATCGGACAGGAAGTCGACGAATACCGGCCCCGATCCGAAGGATATCTGGCTGTCGCCCAGCACGAGAATATCCGGCGATCTGAAGTCTTGCGCCGCGGCGGGCCAGGCCCACGCCAGCAACGTCAGCACCATCAGCGTCTGCGCCCACGCCTTTTGTAGGGTTTTGAACATTCTGCGCGCCTCCCGCGATCCCACTACGGGCTTAAGTTTCGCCATATCTTGCGGCAACGCAATGGTTCTGCGCCAAACATATACGTGAGGTGGCCGTTAGGCCGCACTGGAGACGCCCGGGCGCGCCACCGGTAAAAAAGCACGTCCCTGTGAACATCCTGTCACATGCCTTGTTTTAAGGCCGCTTCGGGACCACTGTGTAACACAACGAAGGAGCGGACTGATGCCCACAAAACGAATTGAGTTCCCCGGGCACAGTGGCGCGATGCTGGCCGCACGGCTGGATTTGCCAGAAGGGCCCCATGTGGCAACTGCGCTTTTTGCGCATTGCTTTACCTGTGGCAAAGACATTCCCGCAGCGCGGCGTATATCGGCGCGTTTGTCGGCTTTGGGCATAGCGGTCTTAAGGTTCGATTTCACCGGGCTGGGCCATTCGGGCGGCGAGTTTGCGAATACCTCCTTTACGTCAAATGTGGACGACTTGCTGGCTGCGCATGCCTATCTGTCCAAGCAGAACATGGCCCCGTCGTTGCTGATCGGTCATTCTCTGGGGGGTGCCGCCGTGCTCAAGGCCGCCGCAACTCTCGACAGCGTCAAAGCCGTTGTGACAATCGGTGCTCCCTTCGACCCCGGCCATGTGACGCATAATTTCGCCGATGCTCTCGCCGAAATCGAGGAAAAGGGACAAGCAGAAGTCAACCTTGGCGGCCGCATTTTCAGCATCGGCAAGGGCTTTTTGGACGATGTGGCTGAGACGAAGCTTGCTGTCGCGACATCGCGGCTGAATGCGGCGCTGCTGGTCATGCATGCACCGTTGGATGCGATCGTGGGCATCGAGAACGCAAGTGAGATATTCGGCACGGCAAAACACCCCAAAAGCTTTGTGACGCTTGACGGGGCGGACCATCTTGTCAGCCGCGCAGAAGACGCCGAATACATCGCCAGTGTCATTGCAACATGGTCCGAACGCTATCTGGACATTCACAGACCCGCGCCACCGCCCGGCGCGCCCGAGGGGGTGTTGCGCGTCTCGGAAGCAGATCCGAAGGGCTTTCTGACCGACATCACATCGGGAGACGGACATCATCTGGTCGCGGACGAACCGCTAGCCTATGGCGGAACCAACAAGGGGCTTTCACCCTACGGCCTGCTGTCGGCGGGGCTGGGTGCCTGCACGTCGATGACTATCCGGATGTATGCACGACGCAAGCAATGGCCGCTTGCGCAGGTTTCCGTTGATGTCAGCCATGACAAGGTACATGCACAGGACGCAGAAACCGGCGTCGGCGACAAGATCGACACGTGGCGCAGGCGGATCAAACTGACGGGCGATCTGACGCAGGATCAGCGGGCGCGCCTGCTTGAGATTGCCGATAAGTGCCCCGTCCACCGCACGCTCGAGCGCAGCTCAAAGGTCATAACGGAACTGGTGGAAGGTTAGCGCCGCCCGCGCACACCACCACCTGATGGCCGATGAATAGGACGGTTGGCGGCCGGTGGGCGTGAAAACCCGGGATCAATTCCACCTGGAGGGCGCACGGGGCGGTCCGGCCTATCAGGACGGTCGGGGCGATCGGGCCTGTCCGGGGGTCTGTAGCCAGGCCGGTAGCTGCCGTAATAGTAGTCATTCCACAGCATGGAATCGTAATAGACCGCACCCGATGTGCGCGTCGTTGAGGGTTCGCACGCAGAGAGAATCATCGCGCTGGCAAAGCCTGCCGACAAAAGAATGGCTTTACGTTTCATAAAGTACCCCGCCCAGTTACCGTACTGATCTGATCGACGCGAGCATCGCGTTGATGTCTGCTACCGGATCGGTGTCAGCGCCCGCTTCAAACACGACAACGGCGATCGCCACGCGACCTGCGGGCAAATCAATGGTCAACACCGTAAAGTCGACGTGCTTGCCCCCGCGCCGTCCTGTGCCCGCCACGCTGCGGGCAGGCATGCCACCGATCTTGCGCAGATGCGGCTCGGCAAGCGACACATCCTCAACCAGAAAAGGGCCAATGTCGCGTAGGTATTCCGTGGCTTCTTGCAGGTTTGAGATGCCGTGCGGCGAAATCAGTCCAACCCAAACCCCGGGATGCGCCTCTGGCATCATGCCGAACACCCGGGAAACATCGCGTATATCGTCAGCTTCGGGTCCGGTCAGATCGCGCAAACCTCCGGTGCGCAGAGACCAAAAATCAGGAACGTCGAACTGAAACAAAGCGCGCCCGGCATCCGTGTAGGTAACAGGTGTTCCAGTATGGGCAATTGCGGGCGCCAGCATGAAAGCAGCGGCGCAAAGGGCCGCGCGTGCGGGTTTCAGAAATAATGAGGTCAGCATGCGGGCTCTCGTTTGTCTCGACCCGTCGATAAAGCCATGTTCAAACGCGACTGTCCAGAAATCAAAGGCTGGCCAGCCAACGAAAAAGGGCCGGCGCATGGCACCGGCCCCTGTCATTCGAAACCGCCCACTTACTTGCGCGCGTCGCCAACCAGTTTCCAGACCAGCGGCAGAAGCACAGCGGCCAAAGCCAGTTTCAGCGCATCGCCCAGCAAAAACGGCGTGAGGCCCCAGGCAAGGATCGGTTTGTCCCAGCCGTAAAGCTCTCCCAGCCACAACAGGCCGGGCGCATAGATCATCACGTTGCCGATCAGCATCGCGACTGCCATCAATACAACCGAACGGTCCCAGCCGCGTTCGGCCAGAACACCCAGCGTAAGCGTGGCCAGTACATAGCCCACCAGATAGCCGCCCGTGCCGCCCATCATGTAGGTCAGACCGTTTGCCTCGGCAGAAGAGCCTGCAAAAACATCAAAACCAAGAGCGCCGATCAGCAGGTATCCCAGAATGGTTGTCAGGCCCAGACGCGCGCCATAAGCCGCCCCAATCGTCAAAACGGCAAAAGTTCCCATTGTAACGGGCACTGGCGTGCCGATGAACAGTTTCGCCTTGGCAGCAAGGGTGAGAAACATGATGCCGACAACAACAAGAACCGCTTGTTTGACCAGACGCGCTGTTCCTTCGCGGGGGCCAAAAAGCTCTGACAATGTGGCGTGAGAGGCAGTTAGCTGCATGAATTTTATCTCCAATTCGAATACTCTTGCGTCCTGAATGCCGCAGCGTGGCGTTCTGTGCAAGGGCTCTTGCGCTAACAGCGGACGTATTGCGTGGTCGCCGTGTAGTCTTTGCGCGGGCCCTTGACCCGCCAAAGCACTCGAAACTGCGGCCATTGCTTAAAGTCATAGGTGACGTCGTAGGTGTCCGGGTCGCACCAATGATGCGCCACCCCACCCAAAGCTGGCACCTGATGGAAAAATCGTCCGTCTTCAAAATAGACAGATAACCCATCCGACCAGAAGTAACGACGCTCGGCATGCAGAGGTGGCTGGTTGCCCAAGGTCATGACGCCTTTTTCGACGTAGTCGCATCCCCCCTGCACCACTGACCAGACTGCTGTCCCTTCAAACCGTGCGGTCGGGCCGGTGACTGGCGTGATATTGCGGTGCAGCCGCCACGAACCCTCAAAATCGGACAGGCACCTTTCAATCCTGGTCTGCATAGCGGCCTTCCGTGATACCTCCCGAAGCATCTATGAAAAACAGTTTGTCACCCGACCGCGCCATATCGTAGCAGGTCCAGACGTCGGACGGTGGCCACATGCTGCAATACTGCGCGCCACGCACGCTCCAATAGCCCCAACTGTCCGACCCTGCGTTGTACAGGCTACGGCCTGACGCGCGAAACTCCTGCCATGCATGGTCATACATGACACGGCGGTCATTGAGAGATTGTATGATTTCCGCGCCGGTCAGAGGCGTCCACTGGTCTTCGGCCTGCACCACGCCACAGGCAAGACACAAGGCAAGGCTCAGCTGGTTTCTCATCTCTGCGTCCGGCTCCCGCCTTGTTATGCATGCAGTGTCAGTTTATGAGCCAGCCAACAGCAGACACAATCCGAAAAAAGAGGACCGTTCGCACGATGATCCCCCGTTACTCCCGCCCCGACATGGTCGCCATCTGGAGCCCAGAAACAAAATTCCGCATCTGGTACGAAATTGAAGCACATGCCTGCGATGCCATGGCCGATCTTGGGGTTATCCCACGCGAGAACGCCGAGGCTGTCTGGAAGGCCAAGGACGTGGAGTTTGACGTGGCCCGGATTGATGAGATCGAAGCCGTGACCAAACATGATGTGATCGCCTTTCTCACCCATCTGGCCGAGCATGTAGGCTCGGACGAGGCACGCTTTGTCCATCAGGGCATGACGTCTTCGGATGTGCTGGACACTTGCCTGAACGTCCAACTGGTACGCGCGGCCGATATCCTGATTGCAGATATGGAAGCCTTGCTTGCCGCGTTGAAGAAACGCGCAATCGAGCACAAAGACACGTTGCGCGTCGGCCGGTCGCACGGCATTCATGCCGAACCCACGACCATGGGCCTTACCTTTGCGCGTTTCTATGCCGAAATGGACCGCAACCTCACACGGCTGCGCACCGCACGTGCCGAGATTGCGACCGGCGCGATTTCCGGGGCGGTCGGTACATTCGCCAATATCGACCCGCGTGTCGAGGAGCATGTCTGCGCCAAGCTGGGCCTGACCCCCGAACCCATCAGTACGCAGGTCATTCCCCGCGACCGACACGCCGCCTTCTTTGCGACACTCGGCGTGATCGCATCCTCGGTCGAGAATGTGGCCGTTGAAATCCGGCATATGCAACGCACCGAAGTGCTTGAAGGCGCGGAGTTCTTTTCCATGGGGCAAAAGGGGTCTTCCGCAATGCCGCACAAGAAAAACCCTGTATTGACGGAGAACCTGACAGGTCTGGCCCGGCTGGTGCGCATGTCCGTCATTCCGGCGATGGAGAATGTGGCGCTTTGGCACGAACGCGATATTTCACACAGTTCGGTTGAGCGTATGATCGGCCCCGACGCCACTGTAACCCTTGATTTTGCGCTGGCACGTCTGACTGGCGTAATCGAGAAGATGCTGATCTTCCCTGACAACATGCTCGACAATATGAACAAGTTTCCCGGACTGGTGATGAGCCAGCGCGTGTTGCTGGCTCTGACACAGGCGGGTGTCAGCCGCGAAGATGCCTATGCCATGGTGCAACGCAATGCTTTGAAAGTCTGGGAGCATCGCACAGATTTCAAAGAGGAGTTGCTGGCCGACGCAGAAGTCTGCGCAGCGCTTTCCAAAGAGCAGATCGAAGAAAAGTTCGACATGGGCTATCACACCAAACATGTCGAGACGATTTTTGCACGGGTGTTTAAGGATTAGGCAGGCCCGGGTATCCCACGCACTGTTTTGTGGTTTTTGTTGACCGGGCCCGGGGGACTGCTACTCTCTTACGCACGACTGGTAAAAGGAGAACCGCAATGACGATCAAGACGTTGGCCGCCGCGGTGGCCCTGAGCATCCTGCCCGCGATGGGGTTTGCTTACGAATGCAACTGGAGCAAGCAAAAGCAAGCTTCCATGACCTGTGCCGAAGGCAGCGTCTATGACGCGGCAACAGGCGGCTGTGTGCCGACGACAGGTTGATCCTGTTGCAGTCACAAAGGTTTTAAAGGCGCTTCAAACGAGGCGCCTTTTTTTGTGGCCGCGTCGTGCTATCTGACATCACATCTGGATAAGGAGATCATGATGCGCATTGTTCTTGCGGCGGCACTTGCCCTGCCCACTGCTGTATTTGCTGACGGCGGAGATGACAGCCCCCCGCCGACACCTGTAAACTCCTGTGATGCGGGTCAGGTTTTTGACGCGGATAAGGGGACTTGCGTGAACCCCAAGCACAGCAGTCTGGATCGGGACGCGTTGTATCTTGCCGTCCGACAGCTTGCCTATGCCGGTCGCTATGTCGATGCGCAAAGCGTCATGGAAGCCCTGCCCGAGAATGATCCGGGGCGGCTTACATACATGGGCTTTACCCACCGCAAGCTTGGGAATCTGGACCTTGCCATGGTCTATTACCAGCAGGCCATCGATCAAGATCCGGCGAATATTCTGGCACGTTCCTACATGGGGCAGGGTTTCGTAGAAGAAGGCCGAATGTCCGAAGCGATGGTGCAACTGAGCCAGATCAGGGCCTATGGCGGTACGGGCACATGGTCAGAGACATCGCTGCGCAACGCGATCGAAACGGGCACGACCTACAATTACTAAGTTTTCGGCTGAGACCTGTTTGTGGTTTCAGCCAAAATTTACCTTTCTGTGTGAGAACAAAACAAGATCATCACAGGTAGGTGTCAATGTCCGAAATGGTTCCGATCGGGGCGTTTCCTGCGCTCGCAGGTGATGCGCCCGCTGCGCCGGCTAAACTCAGTCGCAAGGCCAAGGCGGCGATAGTCGTGCGCCTGCTTATCAATGAAGGGGCGGACATCCCGCTAGAGGATCTGCCCGACGCGCTGCAAACTCAACTTACCCGGCAGATGGGTGCCATGCGCACGGTTGACCGCGCCACACTTGCTGCGGTCGTGGACGAATTCGCGCATGAGGTGGAAAGCATCGGGCTCTCCTTCAGCGGCGGCATCGAAGGTGCACTCAATGCGCTGGACGGTAGGATTTCCAAACAGACCGCGGACCGGCTGCGCAGAGAGGCCGGGGTACGCAGGTATGGTGACCCGTGGGTGCGCCTACGCGAACTGGGCCCGGAAAAACTGCTGCCTGTGCTGGAAAATGAAAGTGTTGAAGTGGCAGCGGTGCTTTTGTCAAAGCTCGACGTGAAACACGCGGCCGATCTTTTGGGTAGGCTGCCCGGCCCGCAAGCGCGGCGGATTACCTATGCCGTGTCCCAGACCAGCGCCGTTACGCCGGACGCGGTGGACAGAATAGGCCTTTCGCTTGCCGCGCAGCTTGATGCGGAACCCTTGCGCGCCTTTGACAATGGCCCGGTCGAACGGGTCGGCGCGATCCTGAATTCCACGACCTCAGTTACCCGCGATGACGTGCTGGAAGGCCTTGATGAAACCGACGCCGGTTTCGCAGAAATGGTGCGACGGGCGATTTTCACCTTTGCCAATATCCCGCAGCGGATTGCAGCGCGTGACATACCGCGCGTGGTGCGTGTTCTGGATCAGGCCGCCCTGGTCACTGCACTCGCCGGCGCGCAGGAGGCCGGCATGCAGGCCTCTGCTGATTTTATTCTCGAGAATATGTCAGGCCGCATGGCAGACCAGCTTAGAGAAGAAGTCAGCGAAAGCGGCCCGGTCAAAACCAGCGACATGGAAGAGGCGACCTCCCTCATCGTGCAGGCAATCCGCGAGATGGAGGCCGCGGGCGATCTTTTACTTGTCGTCGAAGACAGCAGCGATGCATAATTTTCCCCAAACTTTCAATAACTTTGCCGCTACACCATGGGTCCAGAGTTTTGAGCAGAATTCGACTGGACCGCGACTAAAGATGGATTTGACCTTGCGTCCAAACTCCGCCCGCCCCACTTGAGATCGCGCAATGCACAGGTTATCTGTGGCGCTGATCAGGGCAAGCTGCGCAGAATTCAAAAGGCTTGCATCGCAAAAGGGGTCCCTGCGATCATGCCCAAACCGCCGCCGTCACCTGGCAAACGCGCTTTTCAATATGCAAGCAATCTGGCCATCGAGGCGATCATCACGCTTGGGCTGGCGTTGCCTTACACGTGGCGCGTTAGAACCGTAGGGCGCATCATGCAGCATCTGGTCGGCCCACTCGCAGGGTACCGCAAACGCGCGCTAGACAATCTGGAACTGATTTGGCCTGAAAAACCGCTGAGTGAGCGCAAGGCAATCGCCGGGCGCTGCCTGAATAATGTCGGGCGCACATTCATCGAAAACTATTCCAGCAAACAGTTTCCCGAGCGGCTGGCGGATAACCCGCTGGAAGGCGCTGGCGTGGCGGCTTTGGAAGCCGCAGTTGCCAGACAGCAACCCGTTATTCTGGTGACCGGCCACTACGGAAACTACGAGGCGGTGCGCGCAACGCTTGTGGCACGTGGCTATGACGTCGGGGGGCTTTACCGCAATATGCGCAACCCCTATTTCAACGCTCACTACGTCCGTACCATGGAAGCATTCGGCGGACCCGTTTTTCCGCAAGGTCGCAAAGGAACCGCCGGCTTTGTGCGACATCTCAAGCAAGGCGGTCAGCTGGTGTTGCTTTTCGACCAACACGTCAGACGCGCTCCTGTGATGGATTTCCTCGGCCAGCCAGCACATACCGCTGTCTCGGCCGCCGAGCTGAGCCTGCGCTACGGCGCCTTGCTGATTCCCTTTTACGGCATCCGCCGCGCGGATGGATTGAATTTCGACACGGTTCTCGAAGCGCCCATCGCGCATACGACGCCCGAGCAGATGACACAGGAGATAACCGACAGCCTTGCCCGTCGGGTCAAAGACGACCCTGCGCAGTGGTTTTGGGTTCACAGACGCTGGCGCGCGGGTAAAAACCGGCGCTAGTTCAGCTCGGCAGCGGCAAGAATATGGCCCTGACCCTGCGTTTGGACCAGCACAACAACCGGGAGGTCGTTTGAGACCGCCACTTCTGCACTAAAGGGATACTGAGTGTCCCAGGTGCCGATGACCTGCAAGTCCTGAGCGACGTTGACATAGTGGATCACCTTCCCCGCATTCTCGCCGCGGGTAATGTTGGACACGCGTTCCGGCTGGTACCTCACGATCTGCACCTCAAGCGGGCCGGCCACATCGTCAAGTGCCTGTGCGGCGATCACTAGTTGCCCCGCCACATAGGATACATCGACATCAACCTTGCGTGGTTTCGCCTTCATCATGGAAATCGCCGAAGCCAGCTCCATTGGTTTGGCACCGACGATATCAATATCCCCGTTCACAACCATCTCGGGCGTGTAGACAGAGCTGCGTCCGGCACGCGTGGCATAGGCTCTCTGCCGCTTTGCATGCTTTGGATCGGCAAATTCATCTTTCCAGCCGATGTAATCCCAATAGTCCACATGCATCGACAAAGCGATGACATCATCACGCGTCGACAACACTTCCATCAATTCATCGGCCGGCGGGCAGGAAGAGCACCCCTGTGATGTGAAAAGCTCTACCACAACAGGCGTGTTCTCTGCCTGTGCGACAAGTGGCGTGGCCAAGCTTACCGCCAGAGCGAGCAAAAGTCGTTTCATCTGATTCCCCGAGTGGTCCTTCAATGGTCTGGGAAGAAGGTAAAGTTTCTGCTGTGAAATGACCAATCAAGGTTTGTTGAAAGCAAAGCGGGTCATTTGTAATAATAATCTGTACACAACGGTATACATTTTGACGCAGGCGGACATTTGGGCGTTGAATCGTGACCGCCCATACGGCATTTGATGCGCAAGCCTAATTGGACCACAGCTCAGTTGAAGGGAGCCTCCTCATGCCCATTACCGTTGGTCACGACACATCAAAAACACGCAAGACACTTTCCGTAGGCGCACAAAGCGTTGACTACTACTCTATTCCTGCAGCGACCGCCGCGGGTCTGGGCGACTTTTCCAAGCTGCCAGCCGCGTTGAAAGTCGTGCTTGAAAACATGCTGCGCTTTGAAGACGGCAAAACCGTTACCGTCGATGACATCAAGGCCTTTGCCGAGTGGGGTGCCAAGGGAGGCAAGAACCCCCGCGAGATTGCTTACCGCCCTGCCCGCGTGCTGCTGCAGGACTTTACAGGTGTTCCGGCCGTTGTTGACCTAGCTGCGATGCGTGACGCCATCATCAGCCTTGGCGGTGACGCGGAAAAGATTAACCCTTTGAACCCTGTCGATCTGGTCATCGACCACTCGGTCATGATCGATGAATTCGGCAATGCGCGCGCGTTCCAGATGAATGTGGATCGCGAATATGAGCGTAATATGGAGCGGTACACCTTCCTGAAATGGGGTCAGAACGCCTTTAACAACTTCCGCGTCGTGCCGCCCGGAACCGGGATTTGCCACCAGGTAAACCTTGAATACCTCGCGCAGACCGTCTGGACCGATACAGACCAGAACGGTGCGACTGTCGCCTACCCTGATACGCTGGTCGGCACCGACAGCCACACCACCATGGTCAATGGCGCGGCCGTTCTGGGCTGGGGTGTTGGCGGCATCGAGGCTGAAGCGGCAATGCTGGGACAGCCAATCTCCATGTTGATCCCCGAAGTGATCGGCTTTGAGCTGACCGGCACGATGATGGAAGGTACAACCGGTACGGACCTGGTGCTGAAAGTGGTCGAGATGCTGCGCGCCAAAGGTGTTGTCGGAAAGTTTGTCGAATTCTACGGCGAAGGGTTGAACCGTCTGCCGCTGGCTGACCGCGCAACCATTGCCAACATGGCCCCTGAGTATGGCGCCACCTGCGGCTTCTTCCCCATCGACGGTGAAACGTTGCGCTATCTGCGGAACACAGGGCGCGACGAAGAGCGTGTCGCGCTTGTCGAAGCTTATGCCAAGGAGAACGGTTTCTGGCGCGGTGACGACTACGCACCTGTTTACACAGACACGTTGCATCTGGACATGAACACGATCGTGCCGGCGATCTCAGGGCCTAAACGCCCGCAGGACTATGTGGCGCTGGACAATGCCAAAGCTGCCTTCAACAAGGAAATGGCCGAGACCTTCAAACGTCCCATGGGCAAGGAAGTGGCCGTGGCGGGCGAAGACTATACGATGGAATCGGGCAAGGTTGTCATCGCTTCGATCACGTCCTGCACCAATACCTCCAACCCTTATGTGATGATCGGCGCGGGCCTTGTGGCGCGCAAAGCCGCCGCGTTGGGTCTGAACCGCAAACCATGGGTCAAGACTTCGCTGGCACCAGGTTCGCAGGTGGTATCCGCCTATCTTGAAGCTGCTGGTCTTCAGGATGATCTGGACGCGATAGGCTTTAACCTGGTGGGCTACGGCTGCACGACCTGCATCGGAAACTCTGGCCCGATCCAGAAGGAACTGTCCGAAGCCATCGCCGAAGGCGACCTTGTGGCGACATCGGTTCTGTCGGGCAACCGCAACTTTGAAGGGCGCATCAGCCCCGACGTGCGCGCCAATTACCTGGCCTCTCCGCCGCTGGTGGTCGCCTATGCGCTGGCGGGGACGCTGGACATCGACCTGACAACAGAACCGCTGGGACAGGACAAAGACGGCAATGATGTCTTCCTCAAAGACATCTGGCCCACGTCGCAGGAAGTCGCGGAACTGGTTGAACAGACGGTCACCCGCGAGGCGTTCCTGACCAAATATGCCGATGTCTTCAAAGGCGATGAGAAGTGGCAGGGCGTGAGTACAACCGACAGCAAGGTCTATGACTGGCCGGTTTCTTCCACCTATGTGCAAAATCCGCCCTACTTTCAGGGCATGGGGCAAGAACCCGGCACGATCAGCAATATCGACAACGCGTCGGTACTGGCCATTCTGGGCGATATGATAACAACAGACCACATCAGCCCGGCAGGATCGTTCAAAGACAGCACTCCCGCGGGTCAGTACCTTATCGAACGTCAGGTGCCCGTCCGTGAGTTCAACTCTTACGGGTCGCGTCGCGGCAACCATGAGGTCATGATGCGCGGCACCTTCGCCAACATCCGCATCAAGAACGAGATGCTGGACGGTGTCGAAGGCGGCTATACCAAAGGTCCCGATGGGGCGCAGACCTCGATCTATGACGCAGCGATGGCCTATCAGGAGGCCGGCACACCGCTGGTGATCTTTGGGGGCGAGCAATACGGCGCCGGGTCTTCACGCGACTGGGCGGCCAAGGGTACTGCGCTGCTGGGCGTCAAGGCAGTCATCGCCGAGAGCTTTGAGCGTATTCACCGCTCCAATCTTGTGGGTATGGGGGTGATCCCCTTTGAGTTCACAGGCGGCGACACGCGCAAATCGCTGGGCCTGACAGGCGACGAAAAAGTCTCGATCGCCGGTCTCGACACGATCCAGCCGCTGCAGGAGGTTCCCTGCACGATCACAATGGCTGATGGCTCGGTCAAAGAGATTTCGCTGAAATGCCGGATCGATACAGCGATTGAGATTGAGTACATCGAACACGGTGGTGTGCTGCATTACGTGCTGCGCAATCTGGCCAAAGCAGCCTGACCTGCTTGAAAAATGTGCAAAGGCCGCCCCCGAGTGGGCGGCCTTTTTGCTTTGTCCTGCGGCAGACGGGGCGCTAGCCCACACGGGACAAAACAGGCG
Organism: uncultured Roseobacter sp.; assembly: GCA_947501635.1. Classification (GTDB taxonomy): domain Bacteria; phylum Pseudomonadota; class Alphaproteobacteria; order Rhodobacterales; family Rhodobacteraceae; genus Roseobacter. The sequence goes on along the minus strand of CANMWT010000005.1, from coordinate 77,617 downwards.
ATGGTCCAGACGTTCCCTAGTACGTCCGGTCACATCGCATGTCGTGCAGCTTAGAAAAGCTGCGGCATATAGACGACCGAACCGATCGCATGTTTTGCCGTTATCGTATGACCAAGGTGGGATACTGCGATCACACAAAGGCACAGCATCGCGCCAAGCAGCATCGAAACAAAGGTCAGACGCTTGTTTTCCTGCTGTGCCAACGTGCGTGCCGTCGGCGGGGTCATTTCGATCAGATCTTCGGATACACAAGACTGAAGGGACATTGTTACACTACCTAAATTACTACTGGTTACGGGTTACCGGATACCTGTGGCGACGACGCATGAACGAGAGAGGCCGGAACGACGGACAGCAGGCCAAAACACAAAGCCCGCAGCACTGTTCCACATTTAAAAACCGCACCAACGACGCCCGGAAAACCAACGGCATGCCTGCCGCTACGCACGCGTGCGCGCGCACAGAATGCGTTGATAATCCGGACGTGCCTTGGAAAATAGTCAGCAGTTGCCCACGCCTTTTGCCCGCGCATTGCTACACGGGGTTCGGACGACCAGACAAAATCGCTGACTGTGATGCGTACCACTTAACACAACCCTACACGTTTAACGCCACCACACGGAAAGTTTACTCTTAACGCCGGATTTATCTCAATTTGTTAGAAATAATTCTTTTGGTTGAATGGATTTACACATGTTGGATGACAAATCATACAACAAAATCACAAACTGGAAACGATCATGGATTACGGCGCGCTTTATATACCAAAACGCGTACCCAACAGAAAATAAACTGCTTAAGGTTGTGTGATCTACTGACCACTCAACGCCTTCTCAAGCTCTGGGACAAAGCGGTTTTCGTAATCGCTGCCGACTAACGGACCCGCAAAACGAAAGAGCACAGTACCCTCCGAATCAAGGATGAAGGTCTCTGGCGGTGCAGTCACACCCCAATCAATCGCCGTGCGCCCCTGCGGATCAAACGCGACAGCAACAAAGGGGTTTCCATCCTCGTTCAGATAGCTTGCCGCAGCTGTGTCACGGTCTTTGAAATTGACACCGATGATCGGCATGCCGTCTGCCGCCATCTCTAAAAGCTTGGGATGTTCGGCGTGACATGGCGGGCACCATGAGGCCCAAAAGTTGACCAGTGTCACCTGCCCCGTCGCCAGCGCTTCTGCTGTTACCGGTTCAAAGCCGGGCAAGTTTGCCTCGGTAATGGCTGGCGCTGGCTTACCGATCAGCGTGGAGCGCAGCTCGGTTGAATTGGTTGTGAACATGCCCACGGCGGCCATGATCACAAATCCGGCAAAAATGATGGGTGGTGCCAGCATCAGCGGCGACACTTTAGCCATCTGGCTTGACCCTTTTTTCAACAGCCTCAAGATCGCGCCGCGCCTTGCGTCCGCGTCGCACTGTCATCAACACCAACACCGTCAGAAGCAGCAGGCTGGCCGCGTACGAAGACAGCACCGCTTCGGCATATTTTCCCAGATCCGGCATCATGTCCGCGCTTCCCGTGCTTGCAACGCACGTGTGCGGCGGATGCGGATTTCAGTACCGGTGCGGTACAGTACAAGGGCCACGAAAAGCAGAACAAAGCCCGCAATGGCAACCAGCAGCGGAAAATAGAAAACATCGGCGACGTTTTCTTCCTTGTCGAGGCTAAGCGACGCCCCCTGATGCAACCCCTGATTCCAGAAGTTGACCGCATAGCGCGACAGCACAGCAAATGCAGAACCGACAAGACACAGAACCGACGTCAGATCAGCGGCAGTGTCCGGGTCATCAATGGCCTCCCAAAGAGCGATATAGCCGAGATAGAACAGAAACAGGATCAGGAACGACGTCAGGCGTGGATCCCACGCCCACCATGTTCCCCACATTGGCTGTCCCCAGATTGCACCGGTCACCAGTGCGATCAATGTCATGACCACACCCACCGGTGCCGCAGCCTTGGCCGCCAGTGCACTGACATGATGACGCCGGATGATCCAGATCAGCGAAGCCACCAGCATCATAAACCATGCGTTTATGGCCATGAGGGCGGACGGGACATGCAGGTAGATGATCTTAACGGTGGAGCCTTGCCGGAAGTCATCCGGTGTAAAGAAGAAACCCCACACCAGACCGACGCCAAGGCAAATAGCGGACAGGACCCACAACGCAGGAAGTACCCGCTCACTGAAAGCGAGGAATTTCACCGGATTGGCATAGCTCCAAAAGCTGCTAGGGCGTTTGGGCTGCGGTTTCTGATCGGTCACTGACATGGCGGGTATTTAATCACTAGACCTGCCGCGCTCAATGGGCAAAACGACACGGTCATCGCAAGTTCACCCGCAGTGCCGCGGCCGACGCGAACGGCATCAACGCAATCACCCCCATGGTGATGCCAGCCAGCATCAACAGCGGCGTCTGCACATCCATCCCGACGGCTCCGCGGCGGGCAACTTCGGCACCAAAGATCAAGGTTGGCACGTAAAGCGGCAGCACCAGCAAGGATAGCAACAGCCCTCCCCGCTTGACCCCGACCGTCAAAGCAGCGCCAAAGCACCCAATCACCGACAAGGCAGGGGTTCCCACCGCAAGCGACACCACCAGCCAAAGAAAGCCCGGCGCCGGCAGGTTGAGCAGCACCCCCAGCAACGGTGCGGCCAGTACAAGCGGCAAGCCCGTGGTGATCCAATGCGCCACCGCTTTAATCATAAGCGCCGCTTCGAGCGGGAGCGGCGAAGTCGCCAGCAGGTCGAGTGATCCGTCTTCCCAGTCCAGTGCCAGAAGCCGATCCAGCGACAGAAGACAGGCCAGCAAAGCGCCCAGCCACAAAATGCCCGGCGCGATCCGTGACAAAAGCTCGGACTGGGGCCCGACCCCGAAAGGAACCAGCACCGTGACGATCAGAAAAAACGCAAGCCCCAGCCCAAAACCACCGCCGGCTCTGAGCGCGAGGGCCAAATCTCTGAGCAGGAGTGCCTTCACAGAAATGCCTCGTCACTGGCCCCGGCGCGGGCATCACTTGTCGCACGATAAGGGGTCACGTCCAGCACTTGCGCGTCCGTCAGTCCCAAATCAATATGTGTCGCGATCAATGCCGATCCGCCCTGCGCCAGATGGGCGCGAACAGCTGTGGCAAACAACTCCACGGCCTTGGCATCCAGCGACACCGTCGGCTCGTCCAGCATCCAGATCGGCCGCCCCGTTACCAGGAGGCGCGCCAGACCGAGCCTGCGCTTTTGGCCCGCTGACAATGTGCCCGCAAGACGGTCGCGCAAGTCATTCAATGCAAATGCTTCAATCGCAGGTTCGATGTCTGACAGACCAAAGACATGCCCCCAAAACGAAAGGTTCTCTGTCACAGTCAGCATCGCCTTGAGCCCATCCGAATGAGCGGCATAGGCGATCTGGTCTTCGGCACCTTGGATGTCCCCAGACAGCGATGGCTGCAGCCCTGCAAGCGTTCGCAACAGCGTGGTTTTGCCGGACCCGTTCGGGCCACGCAGAATTGTCGCGGCACCCACCTTCAGATCAAAGCTGAGCCCAACAAGAACCGGCACGCCGCCCCGCGCCACGCAAAGATCTTTAACTGCCAAAGTCATGCGCAAATGGTTAACCTATTGCCGCAGCCAGCAAAAGGCTGATTTCCTGATCAGACCGGCAGCAGCGCCAAGGCGATGCGACGCCCTTCGCTAAGCAGGATATTATACGTGCGGCACGCGGCAGGGCTGGCCATGACCTCAACCCCCATACCGGCCTCTTCAAGCGTTTCGCGCAACGCGGCCGGCAGATGCGAAATTTCCGACCCGGTTCCAACAAAGAGAACGTCGATATCTTCCTGCAAGGCCAGAAGTGTGGCCGCGTCGTCAAAGCCACCCCACGCCACCATGCCGCGCGGGCCAACAATAAGCGGCCCCTCAAACACCTCACCCCCGACCCGGAAAAAACCTGTGCCATAGCCCTCTATCGGCTTGGCGTCGGTGTAGGCTATTTCGTTCAGTCGCATAGGGGGCTCCGCTGCTTTTTCGTGTTCGGATCAGGCGTCATTCCATCCGGGTCTGCACGCCATGGCAATGCTCAGCTTCCACTGGCCGTCTTGGCGTAAACAGATATAGACCGCATCAATCACTTCAAGCACGGAACCATCAGTTTTTATCCGTGCCACAGTCTTCATATCCGCCATGGCGGTTGTGTCCGTGCAAGCCCGCACCGTGATGCTTTCAATCTCTGTGTGATCAAAGCCGTTGCTCTCCAGTACCGCGAACTGTTGCATCAGGCTCTGGACCAGATCGGCGCGGGTCGCCAAGGTTTTGGGCCCGTCTGCCAGCACGTATACAGCCGGTTCGGTAAACAACGCGGCCATACCCTCGTAATCGCGGGCATTCCAGGCGCTCAGATACGTCTTGATCAGCGCGTTTACTTCGGTTTCCGGTGTCATGGACAGAATTCCCTTCTGTGGTTACTTCCAGAGCGGCAGCCCAAGAATAGCCGACGCTGCAATGATTAGGTAGGCAACGCGCCTGAAAACAACTTCGGCCTTGGGATCAAAGAGACGCGCGCCCACCATGTTCGCCACCACATTGGGCAGGCCCGCGATCAGACCGAGCATCGCAATTTCCCAAACAAAGAGACCCGAGCCCCAAAAAATAAGGATCATCACAACGTCGATAGCGAGCAGGTACAGCAGGAAATTTGCGCGGATCACAGCGATGGGCAGCCGGCTGGACATGTACAACATGATGACCGGCGGACCGGGTATCCCTGCGAATCCGGACATGAACCCGCCCAAAGCACCCGTGGCCACGGTAAGACGCGCGGTCAACACCCCGCTATAGCGCCAGCCCGTCATCAGAGCCACAAGCAGTCCCAGCACACATACCGAGACCACCCAGCCAAAGAATTCTGCCGACATATTGGCCAGACAGTAGATGCCAAAGGGCACGGCCAGCGTCGCACCGATCATCAGCCGGCCCACGTCACGTGGTTTACCGTCGCGCCATGCAGCGGGCAGGTTTGGCAAAGGGCCTAAAAGTTCGGCCATCATCATGAAGATCACGGCCGACACAGGCGACAGGACCGATGACGCGACCGCCATGATGATCATCCCGCTGCCAAAACCCGCAAACCCGCGCACCAGCCCGGCGAGGACAACAGCAACAAACAGCCAGAGAATTCCGTCTACATCGAATACGCCTGACAGCGGTTCAAGCATCTATGTTGGCATATTGATTTCCGGCATTCGCATCCGGTTTGGACCAGTCCCGTTTCACACCAAGATAGAGCAGCGCGGCAGAGGCCACAAAGATCGAACTGTATGTCCCCACGATCACGCCCCAGATCATCGCGAACACAAACCCGCGAATGACGTCTCCGCCCAGAACAAACAGCGATATCAGCGCCAAAAGCGTGGTCACAGATGTCATGAATGTCCGACTGAGTGTTTCGTTGATCGAGATGTTCAGGACCTCGTTCAGAGGCTTCTTTTTGTATTTGCGAAGGTTTTCACGCACACGGTCAAACACCACCACGGTATCGTTCAGCGAGTATCCCACGATTGTCAGCAGGGCCGCGATAATGGCCAGATCGAATTTTATCTGGAATTCGGAGAAGATACCAATCGTCAGGATGACATCATGCACCAGCGCCAGAACCGCGCCCGCCGCAAACTGCCATTCGAACCGAAGCCAGATGTAGATCAGAACCGCGCCGATCGCCAACACCACGGCAATGATGGCGGTTTGAATCAATTCGCCCGACACTTTCGGGCCGACCGATTCCACCGACACGAATTCGATATTGGGACGCACAGTCTTGAGGGCCGCCTCGACAGAGGTAATCACATCCACCGAGACCGCCTCTTCGCCATCCTGCGCCTGAATGCGTATCATGGCGACGTTCTGGTCTTCTTCGAAAGTAGGGTCAAAGACCTCGCTGATTGAGACATCGCCGAGGCCCAAAGGCGCTATCGCATCGCGATACACTCCGATCTCCACGGGCATCGGGCTTTGCGTCCGGATCGTCGTACCGCCGCGGAAGTCGATGCCGTAGTTCAGCCCCTGAACAAGGAAGGAGACGAACGCCAGCACCATCATGACCCCCGACAGGCCAAGCCAAAGCTTCCACCGCTTGAAAAAGTCGAAGTTGGTATTCTGTTTTACTATCCGTAAACGCATCTTAAACCTCGATTTTCTTCGGACGCTTGCGTTCGAACCACATGACGATCATCAGGCGCGTTACGAAGATCGCGGTAAAGACCGAGGTCAGGATACCCAGCCCGAGCGTGATCGCGAACCCGCGCACCGGCCCCGAGCCCATGGCAAACAGGATCACCGCTGTGATGAAAGTCGTGATGTTGGCGTCGATAATGGCCGACAGCGCCTTTTCATACCCCAGCTCGATGGCGCGCGCCGGGCCTTTGGACGTTTTCAGCTCTTCTCGTATCCGTTCGAAAACCAGCACGTTGGCGTCCACTGCCATCCCGACAGTCAGCACGATGCCCGCTATGCCCGGCAAAGTGAGCGTCCCGCCGATCATGCTCAGAAGGCCAAAGATCAGCCCGATGTTGATGATAAGAGCCACATTCGCAAACACCCCGAAAAGGCCATAGCTCAACACCATGAAAACCAAAACCGCGACAAAAGCCACGATAGTGGCGATCTTGCCGGCATCGATACTATCTTGGCCAAGCTCCGGGCCGATTGTACGCTCTTCCAGAAAATCAAGCCCGGCAGGCAGGGCCCCTGCCCTCAGCAAAACCGCCAGATTGGTGGATTCCTCGACTGAAAAGCGGCCTGTAATGATACCGGATCCGCCGGGGATATGGCTTTGGATCGTCGGTGCGCTGACCACTTCGTCGTCGAGAACGATTGCAAAGGGGGAGCCGATGTTTTCGGCCGTATAGTCCCCGAACTTACGAGCGCCCGATGTGTTGAACCTGAAATTCACTGCCGGTCGCGCGTTCTGGTCAAAGGCAGGCTGGGCGTCCACCAATTCCTCGCCGGTGACCACGGGCGCAGATTCGATGACGTAATAGACGCCGGGTTCGTCCAGGGACGGCACCAGTTTGTTGCCGATACCGGGGTTGGCGTTGGCATCCGATCCGCGGCTGACCACGGGGTTAAAGGTCAGCTGAGCAGTTGTTCCAATGATCGCTTTCAGTTCGGCGGCAGAGCCGATACCAGGCACCTGAATCACAATCCGGTCCGCCCCCTGACGCTGAATTGTCGGTTCACGCGTTCCCACCTCGTCGATACGGCGGCGAATGATTTCAAGGCTTTGCTGCAGGGTCCGCTCGTCGGACGCCAGCTTTTCAGCGTCGGAAAGTGTCACGATGAGTAAATCATCTTCCGCGCGCACCTCGATGTCATTGGCCCCAACGCCAGTGAGGCTCGGTACCGGCTGGGCCAGTCCGCGCACCACTTCCAGCGCGCGCTGCATCCCTTCGGGCTGCGAGATGCGCACATGCACCTCGTCGCTTGGGGATGGCTGCAGACGGATTGTGCCAATGGTCGCGCGCTCGGGACGCAGCGCATCGCGAATTTCCGGCCAGTAGGCCTCCATACGGCTCGCATAGACATCCTCGACACGCACTTCCGCCAGCAGATGAGCACCGCCGCGCAGATCCAGCCCCAGATTTACAAGGCCCGACGGCAACCATTCGGCCCATTCACCGCGCTGCGCTTCATTTTCGGGCGTTGCCGCCCCCAGTTCGATGGCCTTGACCGCGTCGTTGTGGCGCTCCACCGTCGTGTAAAAGAAGTTTGGCATCGCGAGCCAAAGCCCCCCCAGACATGTGAGGATGATAAGCACGCGCTTCCACAGGTCGATTTGCAGCATAAATACGCCTTTTCAAAGCGTTAGAAGACGTTTTTACTTTACGGGTTCTGTCTTGGACACGACAGTCGCGATCGTATTCTGGATAACGCGGACCTTTACGCCTTCGGCAATCTCAAGCTCGAGTTCGCCATCGTCCTTAACCTTGACGACTTTGCCCACAACACCGCCTTGCGTGATGACCTGATCCCCGCGACGCAGCGCTGCCACCATTGCTTGATGTTCCTTCATCTTTTTCTGCTGAGGACGGATGAGCAGGAAATACATGATCAGAAAGATCAAGATCAGTGGCACAAACTGGGCGAATGCTTCCATGGGACAGGTCCTTTGTCTACTAAGCGCTCCGACCCGCAGGCGGCACGCGAATTTTGGCGGAACCTATGTTCTGGAACGCCGCTTTGCAAGGCAATGCGTGCCGGACAGCGCAATCAAACGAAGATAGTTCGAAAGTTCATATGATCTGCGTGACCCGCAGCGGTTAGCATGGCATTTTACACAGCAACAATAGCTGGAGCCTGTACACCGTGACAGCATCTGAAAAATTCCTGCAGTGCGTGTCGTCTGCGGCGGTCATGCTGGTTTTCATGGCAGGCGCGGCCCTGGCACAAACGCTTGAGCTTTTGTCTGCCGAAGAGCGCGCGAACTGGCAAATGGTCGGGCGCGTGAACGGCGCAGGCTTTTCTGCCCGCACTGGCTGTACGGGAACGCTGATTGCGCCTGATCTGGTGGTCACAGCGGCCCATTGCACCCGCAGCGTCCGGGGCGCACGACCAAAGCTGCACTTTGTGGCTGGCTGGTACAGGGGCAGGTTCAAGGCCCATCGCGTGGTACGCACAGTTGTAAGACATCCGCTCTACGGCCAGCTTACAGGCTTGCACAACTATTCCAGAGACATCGCCGTTCTGGTGCTTAAAGAACCTGTTCCAATCGGATTGCTGGCCCCACTTCCGCTTGCTTCGCGGGGCGCTTGGGTGACGAGCGACGCCATTCTGCTGGGTTATGAAAACGCAAGACCCCACGCATTGAGCGGCCGGCACGACTGCCCCTTGCGCGGGCAAAGCCAATCGATGCGCCTTTACGGATGCGAAGTCCGAAGCGGCGCGTCAGGCGGGGCTGTGGTGACGCGGGAAGATGGTGTGGAAAAGCTGTCCGGTGTGATCGTTGCGCGGCGCGGACAGCAAGGGCATGCGCTTATCGCACCTATTGGCGATTGGTTGCGCGATCAGTGGTCTGAGGCCTTGGTACGCGAAAAACGCAGAAGAGGCTCGTGAAGGGGGGCCAAAGAGAGCAAAGGAGCGCTTACGATTGGTCAAAAGATCGGTCATAAGCAGGTCACGAGCGATTCAGACCCGAGGACATGCCATGCACGATATCCGCGCTATTCGTCAGAACCCAGAAGGCTTTGATGCGGGGCTTGCCCGCCGTGGCGAGCCGGCCGCCTCTGCGGAGATACTGGCACTTGATACCGAGCGCCGCGCCAAAATCAGCGCGGCAGAGACCGCTCAGGCGGAGCAGAACCGCGCGTCGAAAGAGGTAGGTCAGGCCAAGGCAAAGGGTGACGACGCCGAATTTGAGCGTTTGCGCGCACTTGTTGCGGAGAAAAAGGCGCAGGTCGCTGAAATGCAGGCAGAGGCCAAGGCTCTGGATGCGAAGTTGACCGAAAAGCTCGCGTGGATTGCAAACATTCCCGCCGACGACGTGCCGGACGGTGCGGATGAAAGCGACAACGTGGAAGTGCGGCGCTGGGGTGTGGTGCCACAGTTTGATTTCGCGCCGAAGGAGCATTTCGAGATCGAGGGTGTGGCGGCTTCCATGGATTTCGAGACCGCGGCAAAGATTTCCGGCGCGCGCTTTGTCTTGCTGTCAGGTGCCGTGGCGCGGATCCATCGTGCGCTGGCGCAATTCATGCTGGACACCCATGTCGAAGAAAACGGACTGGTCGAGACAAACACGCCCGTGCTGGTGCGCGACGAGGCGATGTATGGCACAGACAAGCTGCCGAAGTTCGGAGAGGACAGCTACAGAACCGAAGACGGCATGTGGCTGGTGCCGACCTCCGAAGTTCCGCTGACCTATATCGCATCAGGCCATGTGATCGAGGAATCCTATCTGCCGCGCCGCTACACCGCGCATACTTTGTGCTTCCGTTCGGAAGCCGGCAGCGCGGGTCGCGATACCGCCGGCATGCTGCGCCAGCATCAATTCGAAAAAGTCGAAATGGTCTCGGTCACCCATCCCGATCATTCCGATGACGAACAACAACGCATGTTGCGCTGTGCCGAGGACATTCTGGAACGACTGGGTCTGCCCTACCGTACCGTGATCCTGTGCACAGGAGACATGGGCTTTGGCGCGCGCCGGACCTATGACATCGAAGCCTGGTTGCCCGGGCAGGACAGCTACCGTGAAATCTCTTCCGTCTCGACAACAGGTGATTTTCAGGCGCGACGGATGAATGCACGGTTCAAACCAGAGAGCGGCGGCAAGCCGGAATATGTGCACACGCTGAATGGCTCTGGTCTTGCGGTGGGACGGTGTTTGATCGCGGTGCTTGAGAACGGTCAGCAGGCGGATGGCTCTGTGGTGTTGCCGGCAGTTCTTGCACCCTACCTAGGTGGTAAAACGACGCTTTCCGCTACCGGTCGCCTGTCCTGAAACACCTGTCACAACGGGCGCTTCACAGGCTGGCGTGCCACGTATGGCTGGCGGTGTTTCGGGGATATTTAGAGACCAAAGAAATTCAACGGGCGGGTGTCACCTCGTAGCCGGGCTCTTCGGGTTCGTCGTCGATGAGTTCTTGTGGAAAACCCGGTGCCCGGATGTCGAGGCCTGTTGCCTCTTCCAGACGTTCGATCATGCGGTCTGATTGCGCGCGTGTACCAAAGCGTGCCTGTCCGTCGCTTATCATGCTGATGAGCAACGGCGAGATTTCCAACGGAATGTTGTTGTCTTCGGCAATCTTCTGGAACAGACCGATGTCTTTTTGGACAAGGTCCATCGTGAAGTTCACATCGCGGGAGCCGGAGAGAATAAGCTGGCTTTCGGTTTCGTGAACGAAGGACGTGCCCGAAGAGATGCTGATGGCTTCGAACGTGGTGGCAAGGTCCATGCCGGCCGCTTTCATCACGGTCAACGCCTCGCACAGGGTCAGCAGGTTCGCCGTCGCGAGGTAGTTGGTCATCACTTTGAGGATACTGGCGCTTCCCAGAGGACCGGTGTGCAGGATGCGCCGGCCCATTCTGGTCAGCAGCGGCAATATGCGTTCAAATGTACCCCTGTCGCAGCCCGCGTAGATCGAGATATTGCCGGTGTCCGCGCGGTGGCAACCACCAGAGACAGGGCAATCGACCGCAGCGCCGCCAGCCTTCGACACCAGTGCGCCGATGCGTTTGACCTCGGCTGCATCCGTTGTCGACATTTCCAGCCAAGTTTTGGTGTTGTTCACATGCGGTAGCATTTCCTGCAGCACAGCGGCAGAGGCCGCCGGCGACGGAAGGCAGGTGATGACCACGTCGCAGTTTTGCATCATACTGGCAGGGCTTAGGCCGTCTTTGGCGCCTGCGGCGAGCATTTGGGTGACCCTATCAGCATCCAGATCGTGCACAGCAAGATCTGTTCCGTTGCGCAAGAGTGACCCCGCCAGCTTGCCTCCGACATTGCCAAGCCCGACAAATCCTACTTTCATCATCTTTATCCCGATTGCGTGTTCACTCTGACAGTTTGCGCAGGGCTGCGGCCTGTCGCGTCTGTTTGCGACGTCTTGACCTTCAAGGACCGTCAGCTTGTGCGCCAAGCGCGCGTTTGACCATTGCGCAATACTCTGCCTCGATGGTGTCGAGGCCCAATCGCCCCTCTGGCCGGAACCAGGTGGTCACCCCGGTCAGCATGGCAATCACCGCCAGTGTCGCGATTTTCGTGTCCCCCACGCGAAAGATGCCCAGATCTACCCCGTCTTGGATGATGCGCTCGACGTGGTTTTCGTAGTTGCGGCGCATATCCTCGATGGTTGCAAAGTTTTCCGGTGTCAGGTTGCGCAGTTCCATATAGGCGATAAAGACCGCATCAGGCCTTTGCAGATGGAAGCGGATGTGAAATCGGGTAAAGTCATCAAGCCGGGTGGCGGGGTCTTGCTCGGGACGGTCTTCGATCTTTGACAACAGCAGCGCCATATGGTCGCGCATCAGGTCGAACAAGAGGGTCTGTTTATCTGGAGTATGATTGTAAAGCGTGCCGACCTGAACGCCGATATCAGCCGCGATCTGGCGCATTGAAACCGCAGCATAACCGTGTTGGGCAAAAAGGCGCATGGCGGCTTTTCGCATTTTTGGCGCTGTGATCTGGCGATGTGATCCTTGTGTTCGAGCCATGGCGTCAGCCTAACTGAACGAGCGTTCAAATCAATGCCTGCTTGCGATGTGACGACTGCTGCGTCAAGGTTGTGGCCAGAGGAGAGGTTAGATGCGTTTCATCAAAGCATGCGCAATTGCCGGGCTGGCGGCGGCCTGCGGTCCGTTACCCGATATTCCGGCCGCACCGGTTTCCGTCTCGGACGATGTGCCCTACCCGGAGTTCGTCCCGCTGGACCAGGTAGCTTTGGAATCCGTTGAAGCCGAAAAGCGCGCGGAAGAAACCTCGCAAGATGTCGCAGAACGCGTGGCCGTATTGCGCGGACGCGCAGCCCGTTTGCGCAGCGTTCAGGCACAGTAGCGCCCGCTGTTGCGGTTTCGCTTTGTTGCGCGTTGCACGCTCGTCTGCGACAGGGTACACGCCAAGGCCAACACGGAACGCGTCAGCCTAAAGGAATCAGCCCATGTCACAGCCCTTACGCCTTGGTATTGCGGGTCTTGGCACTGTTGGCATCGGTGTTGTGCGCATCATTCGCAAGCATCGCGCGTTGCTCGAGGCGCGCACGGGACGCGAGATTGTCATTTCTGCCATCTCGGCGCGTGACGCTGGCAAGGACCGTGGCGTGCCACTGGCTTCTTACGCTTGGGAAGACGATCCGGTCGCTTTGGCGAAACGTGCGGATGTTGACGTGTTTGTGGAACTCATTGGCGGGGACGAGGGGCCGGCTAAGGACGCCGTTGAAGCGGCGCTCGTTGCGGGAAAGGATGTAGTCACGGCCAACAAGGCGCTGCTCGCCATACATGGTCAGGCGCTCGCCGAGATGGCGGAAGGTGCTGGTCGCGCGCTGCGCTACGAGGCTGCCGTCGCCGGCGGCATTCCGGTCATCAAGTCGCTGACAGAGGGGTTGGCCGGCAACGACGTCACGCGCGTCATGGGCGTAATGAACGGTTCGTGCAACTACATTCTGACACGAATGGAAGATGCCGGTCTGAGTTATGAAGAGGTTTTTGCAGAGGCCGATGCGCTGGGATACCTGGAAGCGGACCCGCAACTGGACGTCGGGGGTATCGATGCGGCGCATAAGCTGGCAATTCTGTCGGCACTTGCCTTCGGCACCAAGGTGGATTTCGACGGCATCGTTCTGGAGGGCATAGAGCGTGTCAGCATCAATGACATCCGTGCAGCGGCCGATATGGGCTACAAGATTAAACTGCTGGGGGTCGCCCAGATGACCGGTCGCGGCCTTGAGCAGCGCATGCAACCCTGTCTGGTGCCCGATACGTCCCCGCTTGGTCAGTTGCAGGGTGGTACAAATATGGTGGTTCTTGAAGGCGACGCGGTGGGTCAGATCGTGCTGCGCGGCCCCGGTGCGGGCGAAGGCCCCACGGCCAGCGCCGTGATGGCCGATGTGTGCGATCTGGCACGCGGTGTGACGGGGCCGGTATTCGGCATGTCGGCAGACAAGCTTGCCCATGCCACGCCAGCAAGTTCACAGACACCTGCCGCCTACTATCTTCGGATGTCGCTTGACGACAAACCCGGCGCGCTGGCCAAAATCGCCGCCGTTTTGGGCGAAGCCGGTGTTTCGATCGACAGAATGCGCCAGTACGGCCACGAAGACACACCAGCCCCGGTACTGATCGTCACGCATAAGACAACTCCGGACGCAATTGCGCAGGCACTGGAGGCCATGCACGGCACTGCGGTCCTGTCGGGCGTGCCCGTCGCTCTTCGGATCGAGGACGTCTGAGCATGCGCCCAGCCACCTAGACGGTTGTTCTCGTCTCGGCGGGTCGGTACATATCCCTGCAAAGACACAAAATGAATTGAAGGATTTCCAAGATGCCCGCTCATGCCGAATTTCAAGACCGTATGCTGTCACTGGGCCTTGCCCGGGTATCCGAGGCGGCGGCACTCGCATCGGCGCGACTGGTGGGTCATGGCGACGAAAAAGCGGCGGATCAGGCTGCGGTCAATGCCATGCGCGAACAGCTGAATATGCTGGATATCGCGGGTGTTGTCGTGATCGGCGAAGGCGAACGGGACGAAGCGCCGATGCTTTTCATCGGAGAGGAAGTTGGCACCGGAAAGGGTCCTGGCGTGGATATCGCGCTTGATCCGCTGGAAGGCACGACCTTGACCGCCAAGGACATGCCCAACGCGCTGACGGTCATTGCGATGGGGCCGCGCGGCTCGATGCTGCACGCACCAGATGTCTATATGGACAAGCTTGCGATCGGGCCGGGTTATCCCAAAGACGTGGTCACACTCACGATGTCGCCTGCCGAGCGTGTCGCGGCACTTGCCGCTGCAAAGGATTGCAAAACTTCCGACATCACTGTTTGCATTCTCGAACGCCCCCGCCACGAGGAGATGATTGCAGAGGTGCGCGCCACGGGTGCGTCGATCCGTTTGATCACCGACGGAGACGTCGCGGGTGTCATGCACTGCGCCGAACCAGGCACGGGCATCGATATGTATATGGGTGCAGGGGGCGCGCCCGAAGGGGTGCTTGCGGCGGCGGCGCTGAAATGCATGGGCGGCCAGATGTATGGCCGGCTTTTGTTCCGTAATGACGATGAACGGGCGCGGGCGGCCAAAGCAGGTATCACCGATCTGGATCGTATCTATGCACGCGATGAAATGGTGACTGAAGATGTGATTTTCGCAGCGACCGGTGTGACCGCGGGCAATATCCTGCCGGCCGTCAAACGCGAGCCGGGTTGGATGACGACAGAAACGCTTATCATGCGGTCCAAAACCGGATCAGTGCGCCGCATGAACTACCGCACGCCTGTCGATTCACCGCAAACCTGATTGTGAAACTTGCGCATCGCGCGCGCAGCATTGGATATCTGATTGAGTTTTCTCGGCGTAGATACCTCCCTGACAGGTCGGCGCTGGATCGGGCCTGACGTAGAAACCGCGCGCGCGGCACAAACGCTTGAACAAAAGACCGATCTACCCGCTGCCGTGTGTCAGGTTCTCGCCCGCCGCGGTGTGCCCGCGGAAGACGCGGCATCCTTTCTGACCCCTGCCCTGCGCGATCTTCTGCCAGACCCGCGCAGCCTGAAAGATATGGAGACGGCCGCCGCACGATTTCTCACGGCGCTGGACAGACGCGAAAAGATCGCCGTCTTTGCCGATTATGACGTGGATGGCGGCAGTTCAGCGGCTTTGCTGCTCGTCTGGCTAAGGCAGATGGGGCATCACGCAACGCTTTACGTGCCTGACCGCATCGACGAGGGTTACGGACCAAATGAAGCCGCCATGCAGGCGCTGGCCGCGGATCACGGGCTCATTGTCTGCGTGGATTGCGGGACGCTCTCACATGGTCCTATTGCGGCAGCTGAAGGGGCGGAGGTGATTGTGCTGGACCATCACCTTGGCACCGAGACACTGCCCCCCGCCCTGGCGGTGGTGAACCCGAACCGGCAGGATGAAAGCGGCGATTTGGGACATCTCTGCGCGGCTGCAGTTGTTTTTCTGATGCTTGTCGAGGCAGGTCGGCAATTGCGCGCGGCCGGTCGCGCGGGGCCAGATCTTATGTCTATGCTGGATCTGGTCGCCCTTGCCACTGTAGCCGATGTCGCCCCACTGACAGGCGTGAACCGTGCCTTTGTGCGACAAGGGCTGACCGTCATGGCACGCCGTGACCGCGTGGGTCTGACCGCTTTGGCCGATGTGAGCGGGCTGGACACAGCACCCACTTCTTACCATCTGGGATATGTCTTGGGCCCAAGGGTTAATGCCGGCGGTCGGATAGGTGCTGCCGATCTGGGCGCGCGGCTCTTGTCCACCGATACACGACATGAAGCGCAGGCACTGGCGGAACGTCTGGACAGCCTGAATAAGGAACGGCGCGAGGTTGAGGCATCAGTGCGCGCGGCGGCACTCGCGCAGGCGGAACAGCGCGGCATGGATCAGGCTCTGGTCTGGGCAAGCGGCCCCGCGTGGCATCCTGGCGTGGTTGGCATTGTCGCATCGCGTCTGAAAGAGACCGCCGGCCGGCCCAGCATCGTGATCGGTGTCGAGAACGGTATCGGCAAGGGATCGGGCCGTTCCATTCCAGGCATAGATCTGGGTCAACCGATCCAACGCCTTGCAGCGGAAGGTCTGCTTGTCAAAGGTGGTGGGCACAAAATGGCCGCAGGTCTCACGGTGGAGGAAGACAAGATCGAGATGGCCATGGCGCGTCTGAACGAATTGCTTGAAAAACAAGGCGCGCACCGCGCCGGCGTTGCCGATCTGCGGGTGGACGGTGTGCTGATGCCGCAGGCGGCCCAGATCGAGATGGTTGACCTGCTGGAACAGGCTGGACCCTTTGGAGCCGCCGCCCCCGCCCCGCGCTACGTCTTTGCCGACATGGCGATCCGATTTGCAAAGCGTGTCGGCGAAAACCATCTCAAGCTCACGTTTTCCGACGGGTCCGCCGCAATGGATGCAATCTGTTTTAACGCCTATGATAGCGCACTTGGCGGCCAGCTCGAAGCACATGGCGGGGCGACTTTTCATCTGGCAGGACGGCTCGACGTGAATACCTGGCGCGGTAGGCGCAGCGTGCAATTGCGCCTTGAAGACGCCGCGCGCGCTTAGTGTCCCGAGGTGAAATTTCTTTGTATCCCCTGAAATTTCCGCTTGCGCAGCCAGCACGGATTGCATAATCACCGCTCACAGCAACAGTGGCCCGTTCGTCTATCGGTTAGGACGCCAGGTTTTCAACCTGGAAAGAGGGGTTCGATTCCCCTACGGGCTGCCACTACAAAATTTCCCAAACCCTTTGAAACACCACGTTTTGCCGATTTAAATGACACGGCAGGCAGGGTAACGCTTGCCTTGTGGCACAGCATAGGCCGGGTGCAGGACCAGTTTAAGCGCGGCGCGCCGCAATAGGGATTGGGACCTGCTCAAGAAGCACTATTTCGCCGGCAAAAGTCGCCACAGGGTGTCACCGATTTTTTGCAAGCCGCGGCGCTCTTCCGGCGACTTATTGTCTTTGACAAGCTGTTGCAGATCCATGCCTACTTCTTTCGTATAGATATGATACAGATGCCCATTAGCGGACGTGATGGGCAGATCGCTCACATCCACGAAAACCACCCCCTCCAACCCCGCAAGATCATTGCCGCTTTCCCCAAGTCTGGGGTATCCATGCAGTTGCGCAGAAAGGTCCAAAGCCTTGTCGGCATCTGACGTGTAGACTGTGATGCTGCGCGCCAGCGGGCGCACGCGGGGAAGAAGCTGGCGAAAAATATCAAAGTCCATGTCGGGCGCGAGGAGAACAACCTCGCCAAAACGCATGTCCGGGCGGACCGCCGCAATCTCGTAAAGTGCCAGAACCAGCCCGCGGCCTCCCAGACTGTGCCCGGCAAGGTCAACGCGGCCGCTGCCAAACCGGTCGTGCAAATCCGCTAGAATCCCCGCCAGATCGGGCACGCTCCAGTAGAGATTCACCTCGTCACGAGCGTAATTGACGAGCGAGCCGTCGGACGGCCAGCTGAACCACAAAAACCTGCCATCAAGGCCCGCGTTTTTTTTGAACCCTGTCGCGCGGCTACACCCTTTTTCGAAATCTATATAGTATCCGTGGATGTACAAAAGCGGATCACCCACTGACGCGTTTGCAAATTCTGTCAGAACGCTCTCGACCGGCGCTTCCTCAACCGTCTCAAGCGTCAGGATTTCCTGAGGAATGCGAAACGGCGCGATTTCGGACGCTTTCGACAAGAATTCCAGACTGACCGGGTCAGTCGTGCACCAACCTGCCTTGAGCGTGCTGCGCTCGGCCCCGTAAAAGCCGTCGTCGTCGTCAACGCGGTCGCGCAACGTAAGGTATGGCACGCTGCGCTCGCCTGTCGCGTCGCCGGAAGCATGCGCCGGCCCGAACAGTGAAACTGCTGCGTAGAGTACCCCAGCCCAAAGAGGGCGCAACATCATGTGCAGGATTGCAGGCATCTGTCTTTTCTGTTTCATCGCAACTCCCTGTGTCGCTTGGCAGTGGTGACGCCCCATTGCGATGCCAAGATTTTTGGTTCGGCGCAAACAGATAGAAGGCTACGGCGGATCAGAAAAAAAAACACCCGCTCGTTGGCGACCGTTATCTAAAAATTCGATGTGCCGCTGGATGCAGGGGCGCGTTGTATCTCTCCTGCGTCAGTTGGTATTTTGGACGAACGGGCGTCCAAAGACTGAATGGTTATCGACTAGGTTCTCATTCTTGCAGATCCGTATTTTAACTTGAATTATGCTCTGCATTTCACTGATATAATTAAATTACTTCTTTCGCCTTAATACCGCTTTGTGCCCGCGGACTGCTGGAACACTCGGCTCCAGCGCCGTCGACGACATGACGCTGAAACCTCGCGAAATCCATCACACCGACATATTTGCTTCGCAGTATGACCGCAATTTCAACCTATCATGGAACATGCCCCAGATGGAGATTGATCGAATGTCTACGTTTAAACTCAGCATTTTAGCGGCTTTGGTACTTCTTTTCCAATGCGGTACCGCCTTGGCCAATGACCGAACCCTGTTGCTCAAGCACAAGGCCTGGGATGTCGAGCATGTCTTTGGAACCAAAACAGGCACACAGTGGTGCCAGGCGGGCAGCTTCTCTGCAAAGGGAGACATGATTTCGCTGGCGATAAAGCAAAATGGCGATGTCATGATGGTTGTAACGTTGTCAAAGCGTTTCTGGAGCAACGATTTCGAAGACGATTTGATCCTGCATATTGATTATGCACCTTGGACGCTCAACAATGCGAGTTTTTCAGGTCGGGACGGTTTTTCCAATGTAATGTTTACTTTTCCCACAGGCCCAAAATTCATCGAATTTCTTGAGGACATATACGCTGGTTCGGCCATTGCAATGAAAGATGCGAATGGCGACCGAAGCCTTGCGACGTGGTCTTTGGCGGGTAGCGCTGCGGCACTTTTAAAGTTGATTGAATGCGGTGAGCGCATAGGCGCAATTGGGTCCAAAAACAATGGGTCCGGCTACGGAACATCAAACAGCTCTGGGTATGGCGCAGCAAACAAATCAGGGTATGGCTGGAACTAGAGCAGCCGGCCTTTCATCCGCGTGACAGGCCATGTCGATTGCGTGACCGCAAGCGGTAAAGTTTCCATACCCATCCCCGACTTCTTAAGCCGGGCACCGGTACACAGCACCCACAAACCTTCAATGCGTTAACGGTATCGAAGCAGTTGCTGACGTAAGCAAAGACGACCGCGCTTTGCTTCAGAGGTGACCAGTATGAGTATCGAGTTGAATTCAGACCAGAATCCGCAATCCAAAATGTTTCGCATACCCGATTCAATATTCTTGAAATGCCTGTTTGTGCTGGCCGTATCCTCGGCGCTGACCATTGGTCTGGTCACTTTCAAATCCTTTCGCGCGACCGAAATGGTGACCAATGGAACCATCATGAAACTTGGTAGCGAGGTTGCAAAACAGGTGGGGATCCGAACGGCACCCGCCCTGCATTTTCGGAAGGCTGATGATATCTCCGGCCTGATGCAAGACACGCTTGGCAGCCTCGAGGGAAGTGCATCCGGTGCTTTGGTTATGGACGTAAACGGCGACATCGTCGCCGAGGAAACGCTTGAGGGGCATTCGTCAACAGCTCTGCGAGAAACCGCCATACAAGCACTGGAGGCCGGGGAACCAAGATCCAACACTGAACGACTAATTCTCGCCATTCCGATGCGGTACGGTGCGGAACAGAAAATTGTGGGTGTGTTCGCCTTGGACTGGCGATCTGACATTCTGTATTCTGTGGCGGACCGGCAAAACAAGATATCCATCCTTCTTGCCACCGGGTTGTCAATTCTCATGCTGTTAACAGCAGGGCTGATGATGAAACGGTTGGTGGCGCGCCCGCTTTTGTCAGTGGCCAGCGCGATGAAAGAGGTGGAAGAAGGCCGCTATGACACCGAGATTCCCCGCTATCGTCGCGGCAATGAAATCGGCGTGGTTGCGCGCGCTTTAGAGCAGTTTCGTGATCAGCTGAAAGCTTCTGAGCAAACGCGTAAAGACGCAGCCATGAAGAGCGCCGCTTTGGACGCTGGGTCCGCCCCGATAATGATTGCCGATCCAGATCGCAAAATTGTCTACGGCTCGCGGGCTGTGCGTGAATTGCTCAAGCAACATGAAACCAGCTTTCAATCCATAATGCCTGAGTATGATCCCGATAATCTGCTTGGTCGACTGATCGATGACTTCCACAAACACGCCGATGCCGGCTCTGAAGTGTTAGAACACTTGGGCAGCGAAACGCATATGACCACTTTGGAAATAGGTGACATAAGCCTTGAGCTGAATATCTCGAAAATCGAAGGCCCGGATAGCACATGCGCAGGTTATGTCATGGAATGGGCCGACGTTACCAAGGCACGCCAAAATGCCGCCGTATTGGACTCTTTGAATGCAAACCAAGCACGCGCCGAGTTCGATAAAGATGGCAAGCTCGCTGATGCGAATGACGCGTTTCTAAAGCTATGCGGTCTAAAGGATACGTTTGACAAAACCAGTTTTGAGACGACCGTCTTTTCGGGCAACGAACCCGCCAACCCGCAAGACGCAGATTTCACAGAATTCACCATCAAGCGCGAAGACAAAGGCACGTCGTACCTTTTGGGTGGCGTCAGTCCGGTTTTTGATGGCTCAGGTGCTCTAAAACGAACGGTTCTTATCGGGGCGGATGTGACAGAAGAGCGCCATCAAAAGGTCATCGCATCCCAAGATCGTGAACGTTTCCTGTCGGAACAGAAGGAAATGATTTCTGCGCTGAGTTCCGCACTTGAGCAACTCTCCCAAGGAGACCTGACTGTCCGGATTCAGGAAGCATTCTCGGGTGAGAACGATCAAATAAGAAGTGATTTCAACCTTGCCGTGGAAAGGCTGAAGGACACTATTAGCTCTGTCACCGCCAGCACAACGACGATCAGGTCTGAAGTTGGCGGTGTTGCCAGTGCTGCAACAGAATTGGCAAAGCGAACCGAGAGCCAGGCGGCGACGCTAGAAGAAACGGCGGCTGCAGTCTCCGAAATAAGCGCATCAGTCAGCAGTTCCGCCTCCGGTGCCGAAAACGCAAATGACGTTGTATTGGGTGCCAAAGCCGATGCTCAATCTTCCGAGAAGGTGGTACGAGATGCCGTTGAGGCGATGGATAAGATCGCGAAGAGCTCAGACGAAATCACGACGATCGTTAAAGTGATTGACGATATAGCCTTTCAGACGAATCTGCTCGCGTTGAACGCTGGTGTAGAGGCCGCTCGTGCCGGTGATGCCGGAAGAGGATTTGCGGTAGTCGCTTCGGAAGTGCGGGCGCTGGCACAAAGGTCGTCTGAGGCAGCCGGTGAAATCAATGCGCTGATTACGCAATCGGGCGACAACGTCAAACTTGGCGTTCAACTCGTCGGAGACGCAGGTGGCGCCTTGGAAAAAATCATCCAATCCATTCTGGAGATTTCAAACTATGTCTCCCAAATTGCGAGTGCATCCCAAGAGCAGTCTCTGAGTATCGAAGAAATCAACTCTGCAATGACCCAACTAGACCAGGTCACACAGGAAAATGCCGCGATGTTCGAAGAAACAAGCGCCGCCAGCCAAAACCTCGAGACCGCAGCGGACAGCCTGACAAACCTAGTGCAGCGGTTCAAAACCAACAGCGAAGATATGGCATTCAAAAGCACACAGGAATGTCCGCAGGTTCGTTCCGGTTTTGAACAGGGAAGGCTCGCGTCGTAACGCAATTACAACGGCAGATCAGCCTCTGCCTAGCTCAAAAATCAAAATTGAATCCACCAAACTACAAGGCTGCATCATGAATCTGGTCAGTCTGGAGCGTTCTGTACGATCACGCGAGAGAAAGTCCGCCGTAGCATCTATTCCAATGCAGAAATGTAATCACCATAAGAGTTGACGCTAAGGTTCCCACAACACTCAGTGCATGATGTAGCATACCGTACCTTCTTGACGCCTAACTGAACGTTTAACCGCAACATTTGAACGTCGCTTGAGAGGCGAGAGAAAACAGAATTTGCCAAACCAGCGAAACACAAGGACACTATGAGGAGCTCAGCGTGCGAAATTGCAGATACCAGCGCTTACCTCCAAAGCTGGCGCGTGCGAGTAGGCCGTAGCAACCGCGCCGCATACGCAGTCGGCCGCGCCAAGCGCCCGCGCCTGATTTGGCTTTCCGAATTGCGATCCGGTTCACTGCCCCAGCAACGGCTCCCAATCTTCGTTGGGATCATACGAAGTTACTGTCGCCGCTTTGTCCAGCGTTTCCTCTCCCCAAACCGTTTGTAAGAGAATGCCGTTTTCCGAGATCATAAAACTGTGCACGCCCGTTTCGCCAAAGACAGCTGGCACCGCGATCAACGCGTGCCCGCCAACCATATTGTCGTTGACCATGTAGTCCATCATCCCGCCGGGCGCGGCATCAGATTGCTCCGTCAGAATGCGGAAGAAATAACCGGAAAAAGGTTCGGGCTCGTGATCGGTTTCCCCATCGCTGTACCCGGTCGCTACGGCACGAGCAAAAAGCTCTCCCATAAGCGAGCCTTCCTCCGCCCAGAACAAACCGTCAGGCCGTTCGGATGACGTTGAAATAATGCGGCTCGCAAACTCCATAACGCCATCGCCATCATAATCCGTTTGACGGAATTCCGCCTGGATCTCGACATAGGCTTGCATCAACTCTATCACATCAAGTTCGTTGCCGCCAATCTCACGCAGCAAGACCTCTTCACGCCCCGCCTCGTTGTCAAAAGCCCACTTGGCATCCGCATTTTTTGCTAAAGGCACAGGGAAAAGCCACCCCTCCGCACCCATGGCCAGCATAACTGATCCATCAGGCTGCGGCACCATCCTGTAGCCTTCCTCGTAAAGCCCAAGCAGAACCAGACGGTTCAACCGATCTTCTACCGGATCACCATCAGACAAGTAGTCTTCCGCTTCATCGCCGAAGACTGCCAAAACCATGGCACGATCCTGCGCGCGCAATGCCTCCACCATCGCTTCAAGCGCATCTTGTGGCGTGTCGAATTCCGCCGGATCAGCCAGTACAGGCGCTGCAGCGCAAAAGGCGAAGGCCAATGCCGTGGTTAACAAATTTTTCATAGCATTACCCCTTACGCTTCATCTTTTTGCCGCTGGCTTTGCCGCGGTTTGCCGCTTTTTTGGCCTTCGGTCCACTTGAACGCTTTTTGGTGGCCTTGGGTTTACTCTTCTTCTTCGACGCCGTCGCCTTGGATACATGTTTTTTGGTTGTCGCGGGTTTCTTTACCGCCGGCTTTTTTGGCTTTTGTTTGACGGCAGCGCTTGCTTTCGGCCGGTTTACCTTTGGCCGATCAACAATCTCTCCTTTGGTTTTCCGGATCGCTTCGGGACGAGGCTTGGCACCCGGACGTGAAATATCCGGCGCGCCAGATGACGCTGAAAGCTTGCTGCGCAATGCGTCAGATCGGCTGTCGGTCTTGTTGACCGGCAGTTTGGTTTTTCCGTCGTCGCCGCGCTTTTTAGAAATTTTGTCGCGCGCATCTTTCTTGCGGTTGTCGTTCGGTTTCCAACCTCCGTCGGGACGCCGGTCACCAATGTTCCCGGAGCCGATCGTGTTGCCGATGTTCACATTTCCATCGATGTCGATGTCAATGTCGGGGTTGCGGTAAATCGGGCCACCACCCCAGCCGCCACAATTACGGCACCCCCAATAGTCGTTCCAATCATCGTCATCGTCAAAAATTGCATCAATCACCGTGAATGTGCCAAAGGCGATAAGGCCAGCAGTGAGCGCATCACCAACCAGATTGCTGTTGTCCGCATACACAACCTGGGAATCGTATTGCGGCACGTAGACGATTTCGGGATCTGCCGGCTGAATGATGACTTCCTCGGTGTCTGTGACTTCAACGAGCTGTTCATCGCCCGAGACCAAAGCACCGTTGTTCACCGCTTGCGTGCGCATGGTTTGCACTGCGGCCATCACGTCGTCGCTTTGCGCAAGCATCGCGTCGCCCATCGCTTCGGTCCATTCGATGTGCAAAGCCATATCGGCGATAACTTCAGGAAAGGCGACAGCCAACACTTCGACACTTTCATCCCATTGTTCCGCTTCAACAGCCACTTTCACAGTTTCCGGATCCTCACCTTCATTCACGGCAAGCAGTCTGTCGGCTTTGACGATTTCCATCGGGTTGGTCGCACCGACCAATATCTGGATCAACAGAGTGTCTGGATATAGCGCAACAGGCGCGACGAGGTTTTCCAACTCGGCGGTTGTCAGCAGTGTCTCATCCGCTGCGGCCTGTGCATTCTCGCCCTGCGCAGCCTCTTGTGCTTGCACCATTATCGGCGCAACAGACACAACTAACGCGACGATCAAGACATATAACTTAATCATACGAAATCCCCCCTTAAAAATTCCCACCAGCGCGGCCCCAACAAGACGGCGCACACCAATTCAATCTGCGAAGTGTCGGCTTAAACGGCGATTCTGTAAAGGCGCGTGCCATGCTGTCCGGCAAAACCCACCTGCGGCACGTTATGGAGTTGAATTTCCGTTTCATTAACAGCAAGCTGCGCAAACCAGTCCTAACGCGCGCAGGAGGCATTCCAGTGGAACGAGCAAATCCGTCCAAGCCCGGTAGAGTCGGTGCGTTTGCAGCGCTGTGCGCATTGTTTGTCACAATGCATGCCGTACCGGTTGCCGTCGCGCAGGAGGCCCCGCCACCAAAAGTGACAATCGCTGCTGCTTATGAAAAGGAATTGATACGCGAGGCCGTCTTCATCGGCCGCGGAGAAGCCGTTGCGAAAACGGACCTCATCGCTCGCGTGACCGGCATCGTCACCGAGATCGTGGTTGCGGATGGCACCAGAGTAAAAGAAGGGGATGTGATCTTTCGGATCGATCCCGACAGCTATCGCGCCGAGGTGGCAGCCCAACGCGCTTCAGTCCAACGGGCAGAAGCAAACGTCAAACTGGCAGAGGTGGACTTGGAGCGGAAAACAGAGCTTTTGCGCCGCGAAGCCATAGCCCAATCGGAACTGGACATTGCGCAAGCAAACGCATCGGTTGCTAAAGCAGACTTGGCGGCGGCAAAAGCGGCACTTGAAGAAGCAGAGCTAAACCTCTCTCGCACTGAAATAAAAGCGCCCTTTGACGGACGCATTGGACGGGCCAATGTAAGCTTAGGCGCACTGGTCGGCCCGTCGACGGGGCCTTTGATCACCGTCGTGCAAGAATCTCCGATGTATGTGACGTTTTCGTTGTCTGAACCGCAGTTGCTCAGCGTATTGGAAAAACTGGAGAAAGGTGTGGACGACATCGTGGCGAATGGGGGGTCGCCAAACGTGTTTGTGCGCCTGCCCAACGGCACATTGCTGGAAGAGCCAGGGAGAATGGTTTTCCTCGACAACCGTATCGACCCGACCACCGGAACAATTTCTTTACGGGCTGAGTTCGAAAACGATCGGCGTATTCTTCTGGATGGTGGCTTTGTATCAGTGGTGATCGAAGCGCTTGAGCCCACTTTGAGCACGATGATCCCGCAAAACGCCGTACAGCGCGACCAGCGCGGCGACTTTGTACTTGTAGTGACGGACAGGCAACTTGTTGAGCAGCGCTACATAACCCTAGGACCCCAAGACGAGACTGCTGTCGTGGTCAGCAGCGGGTTGCGCGCGGGCGAAAGCATTATCGTGGAAGGTCTTCAACGTGTCAGACCGGGTGTAGAGGTGAACGCCATACTGGCTGGAACGGCACAGGGAGACTAACGCATGCTCTCGAGCGTTTTCATAAAACGACCGAAGATGGCCATCGTCATCTCGACGGTGCTGACCCTTATGGGCTTGATCTCTTATGCCGTCATCCCGGTTGAGCAATTCCCAAACATCACGCCACCGGTTGTGAATGTTTCAGCCACCTATACCGGTGCCGATGCCGAAACCGTGGAAGCTACGGTGGCAGCCCCGATCGAAGCCGAAGTCAATGGAGTGGAGGACATGATCTACATGTCCTCAGACAGTTCTGATGCCGGCACTTACAGCCTGTCGGTGACCTTCGACGTCGGCACCGACCCGACAATTGCCACCGTAAATGTGCAAAACCGCGTCGCACAGGCCACTGCCGGATTGCCAACCGAAGTCACCTCGACAGGGGTTGTGACGGAAAAATCCTCCACCAGCATGTTACTGGTCGCGACATTGTTTTCGCCTGAAGGCACCTATGACGAAGTCTTTTTGTCCAACTATGCCTCCATCAATCTAAAAGATACGCTGGCGCGCGTGCCTGGCGTTGGCAAGGCAGAAGTCCTGACAGACTTTGCTTATGCCATGCGTATATGGATGGACCCGGACCGTATGACCGGCCTTGGTGTAACGCAAGCCGATGTGATGTCGGCCATACGCGAGCAAAACGTGACCGTATCGGCGGGACAAGTGGGTGCCCCCCCTGCCCCCGAAGGTCAGCAGTTTCAGTACTCTGTCACTGCGCAGGGCAGGCTGTCGACGCCAGAGGCGTTTGAAAACATCATCATCCGCACAGGCGACGCAGGCAGTGTGCTTCGTCTGGGCGATGTGGCTCGCGTCGAGCTTGGCGCGAGCTTTTATGGCGTGTCGGGGCGCTATGAAGGCCAGCCAGCCACCGTGTTGGCCATCTATCAGGCACCGGGAGAGAACGCTCTGGCAGTCGCCGAAGGGGTTTATGCCGAACTGGAACGGCTTTCGCGCGCTTTCCCGCAGGATGTGGAATACGCGGTTCCTTTCGACAGCACCGATTTTGTGCAGCAATCGCTGAACGATGTGGTCTCTACCCTGATCCTGACGTTCATATTGGTGATGTCCGTCGTCTTCATCTTTCTGGGCAGCGTTCGGGCAACGATCATTCCCGCGGTTGCAATCCCGGTGTCCCTGATCGGGACATTCGCGTTCCTTTTGCTGATGGGCATGACGCTCAACACAATCTCGCTTTTTGCGCTGGTTCTGGCCATCGGCATCGTGGTCGACGACGCGATTGTTGTAGTTGAAAACGTCGAACGCATCATTGCGGAAGAAGGGTTGAGCCCGCCAGATGCCACCGCAAAAGCGATGGGGCAAATTACGACACCGGTCATTGCAACGACACTGGTTCTATTGGCGGTTTTTGTGCCGGTGACCTTTATGCCGGGCATATCCGGGCAGCTGTTTTCGCAGTTCGCCGTGACAATCTCGGTCGCGGTGGTCATTTCTTCAATCAACGCGCTGACACTGTCACCCGCGCTGTGCGCCATTGTTCTCAAGGCGCGCGGCGGCCCGCCCAAAGGACTTCTCGCGCTGTTTGAGCGGTTCATCGGCGGAATGCGCGATGGCTATACCGGCATCGTACGCCGCTTTATCCGCCTGCCGATCATCGGTTTTGTTCTTCTCGTCGTACTTGGTCTGGGCTCCGGTTCGATGATGCAAAGGCTGCCTGCAGGGTTCCTGCCGCTGGAAGACAACGGTTATGTATTTGTGGACATCCAGTTGCCCGATGCCGCCACCGTGCAACGTACCGAAACCGTTTCAGACCGCCTGAACGCACAGATCAGGCAACTGCCCGGCGTGGCCAATACCGTGCAAGTCAACGGTTTTGGTCTGCTGAACGGACAAGGCTCAAACACGGCTTTGATCATCGTCAACTTCGAGAACTGGGACGAGCGGCAGTCCGACACGCTAAGCGCCGACGGGATCCTCAGCCAGATCTTCGCCATCGCCAACCAAGAGGCGGCAGCAAATGTTATCGCTTTCAGCCCCCCGCCCATCACCGGTCTTGGTGTCAGTGCGGGCGTAGAAATGAAGGTTCAGCAGACGGGTGGAGGCTCTGCTATAGACCTGTCAGCGGCGGCGAATTCTTTGGTCTATGCCGCGAACCAGCGTCCTGAAATCGCGCGTGCCTACACGACATTCAGCGCCAGTGTTCCTAAGTTGTTTGTCGATCTTGACCGCGAAAAAGCACGTACGCTTGGTGCGCCGATCGATGATGTGTTTGAAACGCTGCAGGCGCATCTGGGTTCGATTTATGTCAATGACCTGAACCTTTTCGGCAAGGTCTATCGCGTCATGATCCAAGCCGATGCGGATTTCCGAAATACCGCGGATGACATCGGCCGTCTGCATGTACGCACGCAGGCGGGTGATATGGTCCCGCTGAGCACCCTCATCGATGTCGAAACGATCCTAGGGCCCGTTTTGCTGAACCGCTACAATCTGTTTCGCGCCGCAACAGTGACGGCGGTACCGGCACCTGGCTATTCCAGTGGCGACGCGATCGCTGTACTGCAGGAGGAGGCCGTCACCGCCTTGCCCCCAGGATATGCATACGAATGGACGGGCACGGCCCAACAGCAATTGGATGCGGGCGGCACGGTCGTGTATATTTTGATTGCGGCAGTCGTCTTTGGGTACTTGTTCTTGGTGGCGCAATACGAAAGCTGGACGATGCCGCTGGTCATTTTGCTGTCGGTGACGGTCGCACTGTTCGGCGCGCTGGCGGCCGTTTTACTGACCGGCGGAGACGTAAACCTCTATACGCAAATCGGTATGATCATGTTGATTGGTCTTGCCTCGAAAAACGCAATTCTGATCGTTGAATTTGCTATGGAAGAACGCAGCAAGGGCACGACGATCCGGCAAGCGGCACTGGAAGCGGCCAAACAACGTTTCCGCGCGGTGATGATGACGGCACTGTCCTTTCTGTTGGGCGTGGTGCCGTTGCTGGTGGCATCGGGTGCGGGTGCGGCCAGCCAGAAGGCCATCGGGATCGCCGTTTTTGGCGGGATGCTTGCCGCAACGGTGATCGGCGTTATTCTCATTCCCGTCCTCTATGTGCTGCTCCAATCCGTTCGCGAGCGCGTTAAGTATGGGGCGTCAAAGGCAGAAGCTTCGCCACATCAGTAAAGACCGGCGCCGTGATCCGGCAGGGCCAGATGCTGACCAGCAGTATGTGCCCTCTTAATTAAGCCTTGACCTTGTGCGCCGCGTCGGACGGGTTAAACCTATGCCGACTTGTTCGTTGCGCTCATTTGTGGCGAGAAGAACAAGTGTTTTCCCCTGCCCGCATTCTTGGCCGCATAAAGTGCTGCATCCGCGTCGCCCAAAAGTTGATCTGCTGTGGGGTTTGCATAATCGCCTGCAAGTGCTGTGCCGATACTACCCGAGATTTGGCAGGGCTTGCCGGCAAACATCTTGGGCTCGCTGAGGCGTCGAATGATGCGCTGCGCGATTTTGTTGAGTAGGTGACGGTCCTCTATCCCTTTCAATAGCAGCACGAATTCATCCCCGCCGACCCGTGCTACAACATCCCCATCACGGGTTTCGTCGGTCATCACAGCCGCAACTTCCTGTAGGACAAAGTCTCCAGCGGCGTGCCCAAGCGTGTCATTTACAAGTTTGAAGTAGTCAAGGTCGGCATGCATAAGGGCAAAGGGTTGCGCTTGGTTGATCGTCTCTGCCAGTTCATAGTCCATCGCGCGGCGATTGCGCAGGCCGGTGAGCGTGTCAGTCATTGCCCGCTCTTCAGCTTCTTCGCGTGCGGCACGCAAGCGTTCGTTGAGCTGACGCGAGGCCTCCATCGCGGCTGATTTGGCCTCGACAAGATAGAGCATTTCAACGGTCAGATCGGTCGCCGCGAAATCGGCTGCGGTCAGCTTGTAATCAGCCACGGCATCAACAATCGAAATACCGAATGACAGGTTGACCGTGACTTCCTCTGGGCCCGGTCCGTGGATCAGAACACCTTTCAGTTGACGATGCGGTGAATCACGCAACTGCAGGTTCAATCGAACGGCCTTTCTGTCGCATAGGTCTTGCAAGGTTGAGATTTTGCGCGGGCGTTTGATTTCAAACACGTCAAGAAAACTTCGCCCGATCAGCCCATGCGGGCAGATCTTTTGCGCGGTTGGTCCTGCATGTGTCACGGTGCCCGTTGGGTCAAAAACAACATGCATGGGGCACAAGACATTCAAAAGCTTGTGGCATTTTGCTTCAGTCATGCCGAACGCACCGTTAGTTCGAAACCGCGGCCGGAGGCAAATTCAGTTTCAAGAAGGGTGATCTCGATCGTTTCGCAGCCGTCCAACGACCCTTTATGTTCGAGATAGGCCAGCACACCATAATCATCCGCCATCGCCCTTAGAACACCGATAAAAAGGTATCCCCAACCCGCATTCTGGCTATGACACCGCAGGCTGTACTGTTCGGCAGCGGTTTCGATCAGCTCAAGGCGCGGCAGGTCGAGATCGGAGACCGCAAGGCGCGCTCGATCAGGCAAATCATCAAGGGAATGCAGAAAATCAATAAATGTCACGCCCCCAAAACGCAGCAGGCGCCGCAAGGCTTCGACATTGGCGTGCGAGACAAGATATGTGCCGATGTCTTCCAAAAGTTCGTCGTACGGGCGTTCCAGAACATCGCAAACAGCGGCCAGTACCAAAGGTGTAACCGCATCGTCATAGGTCAACATCGCCTCGAAATCGGTGAAGTCCAGACCACCTTGACGCACCACGGCGCGCCATTTGGCCGCGCCGTAAGTGTCAGTGACAAACCTTTGAATGCCGCGATTGATCAGACCATGCATGAAATTGCTCTCGATTCCCTAAGGCAAGATCGCGCATAGCGGTTAAAATATATTCAATAGTTACACTTCTATGTAGTTCGCCCGAGGGTTCAAAAATCCGTCGGCGCCCCACCCTCCGCCTTGCGGCGCGTCACGAAATCCGACAGCTCTTCCCGGATTGCCGGATCCATTGGCGGCGCTTCAAAACTGCTGATGATTTCCTTGAACATGATGTGCGCTCTTTCAGGAGTCCAAACGCCCCCCGCTGCAGCCCAGCCTTCATAGTTTTTCCAATCGCTCAGGAAAGGTTGGTAGAAAGCAGTGGTGTATCTGTCCTGCGTATGCTGAATACCAAAGAAATGGCCCGCATTGCCAACGGATTTGATGGCGTCCAACGCGATCTCGTCCGGTCCTGTCGCGCAAATAGACGGGTCCATATACCGTTGGATTTGCTGTAAAACCTCACAATCCATGATGAATTTCTCGGGGCTTGCAATCAATCCTCCCTCAAGCCAGCCGGCCGCGTGATAAACCATATTGGTTCCCGACTGAACCGCAGCCCAGAGGCTGTTTGATGTCTCCCACATGGCTTGCCCGTCCGGCACATTTGCCGCGCAAACCCCCGAAGAGCGCATGGGCAAGCCGTAGAACCGGCACAGTTGCCCCGTCATTTGTGTTGCACGCATGTATTCCGGCGTCCCGAAGGCGGGCGCGCCCGATTTCATATCCACATTCGATGTAAATGTGCCCACGGCAACAGGCGCCCCCGGACGTATTATCTGCGCCAACACCACCGCACACAATGCTTCGGCCAGGGACTGGGCGACCGCACCGGACATCGTTACCGGTGCCATGGCACCTGCGAGGGTAAAGGGCGTAACCACCAGCCCCTGACCACGGCGGGCCAGACGCATCCATCCGTCCAGCATCGGGAAGTCATGCTTGAGCGGAGAGGTCGAATTGATATTCGTGTACATTCGGGGAGTTGCATCAAATTCTTCATGTGACAACCCGCCAGCGATCCGCACCATCTCCATCACATCTTCGACCCGGTCCGCCCCGAGCGAATAGGCATGCATCACCTTGTCCGTCAGCGTCAGCTTGTCAAAAAGGACATCGAGGTGACGCACAGAGGCATGCAGATCTACCGGTTCGACCGGATAGCCGCCGGCAAAGTGAATACAGTTGAAGTATTGCGTGAGCTTGATGAGATTGCGGCACATCTCGCGCGTGCCCGGCACTTTGGTGCCAAGCTCCATGTCCCAATAATTGGGCGGAGAAGATACGTTGCCAAACAGAAGGTTGCGGCCGCCGATCGTTATCTGCCTGGACGGATTGCGCGGGGTCAGCGTGAATTCGGAGGGGGCCATGCGCACATGCTCCATCACAAATTCCCGGCCCATCCGCACGTTTTCACCATCGATCGTGCAACCGGCATCCTTCAGGATCGCAAGCGCCTCGGGGTTGAGAAACTCAACGCCTATCTCTTCAAGGATACGCATGGCGCCATCATGGATGGCTTCGACACCCTCGGGCCCAAGCGGTTCCGTCGGTCGGTCAATGTTTACCGGCGGGTTCCACGGCATCTGTTCGATGACCGCAGACCCGCGTCTGCTGGCCGCGCCTGCGCGCCCGCCAGTACGCGAGCGTCGTCGTGTTGGTGCATCTGCCATCGGCCGCTTCCTTCTGATACCTGCCACCACAGAAGAACGCCGAAGGGCGAGGCAAGCCGTCTCATTCGCGACGCGGATGGTCGTTTTTTGATCGCGTTAGCTGCTCTTTTGCGCGGCAATCCACTGTGGCAGATGCGCGATATCGGGCAAAACGGCCTCCGCGAAGGGCGCGAGGTCGTCGACATCTGCAAGTCCGGTCAAAACACCGACCGCGCGCATCCCCGCCCGCTGTGCTGCAATCAGATCATGGGTGCTGTCGCCCACCATAAGAACGCTCGCCGGCTCAATTTCCACTGCCTCGGCAAAAGCCAAAAGCTGCCCCGGTGCTGGTTTTGCACCAAACCCACTGTCAAAGCCTGCCACGAAGTCGAAGAGGGGTTCGACACCGGCGGCTTGCAGATGCGCGCGCGCCGGTCGCTCGGCATCGTTGGTTACAACACCGACATAGTAACCTTTTCCCTTCAACCCGTTAACGAAGGGCACAAGAGGTGTCGCCTCGGTTTGTGGCGCTGTTTCTGCTTCTTCATTGATTAAGTTGAGTATTTCGCGAAAAGAGCGGCCGTCCATCCGTGACGTTAACACTTGTGCCACCTCTGCAGGCGTGCCCGCGATGACAATGCTGTCCTGCTCAAATCTTTGATGTTCGAGATCGAAGCCGATTGCCGCGCCCAAAGACTTTGCATGCTGTGCATCATCGGCAATTCGGAACAGGAACGACGACGCCCACGCCTCCCAAGTTTTTGAAAAATCGAACAAAGTCCCGTCTTTATCGAACAGAATACCGCGCAGTTCGATCATGTCCAATTCACCTGTTCACCGCCCGGCAAAGCCTGACGCGCCAGCATAAGGCTGCCGTATTTGACGTTCAGGCTATCGCAGCATTGGACCACCCAGGCGTCATCCATCATCACGAAATCCAACACGGCGCCCAGAAAGGCGGGATCACGGGCACCTTGACGAATGTCATCCTCGCCTGCGCCGCTGGACCCCTGAAAAACAGGCAGCAACTCTTCATTCGAAGCCAGCCAACCCAGCACCTGCAACCCCAGAACTTCGGCGGATTCACGCGTATAGGACATGCAAAGCCTCAACTTTTAACCCAATTCGAAACTCTTTGTTAACCAATCTGAGATCAAAGTCGAGCAGAGCGTCCTGACAAGAAGGAAAGCGCCAGCGTGCAAGGCAAGATACTCATCGTGGATGCGATTTCGACGAACCGCATCGTGTTAAAGGTCAAACTGGCTTCCGCCTTTTATGAGGTCATACAGGCGTCGACAGCAGATGAGGCATGTGTCGCAGCGCTGCGACACGCTCCTGATCTCATCATATCCGCGATGGCGCTTCCGGATGGGGACGCTGCGGGCTTGTGCGGCCGATTGCACCGAAATCCACAAACGCGCGCCATCCCGATGATGGTTGTCGCCTGTCGCCCCAACAACACCAGCCGGATTGCAGCCCTCGAAGCGGGCGTCCAGGATGTCATGGCCAAACCGATTGACGACACCCTGCTTCTGGCGCGTGTGCGCAGCCTCATCCGGGCCCATAACACTGCGGCTGAATGGCAAATGCGTGATGATACCTCGCGCGCGCTCGGGTTTGCCGAAGATACGGCAGATTTCGGCCCACCGGGGCGCGCGGTGCTGGTCACCACTGACACGAAAGCCGCACAGCAATGGATGCAGACCCTCCGTCCTCTGTTGCGCGCATCCTTGTTCCACTCCACACCTGAAACCGCCCTTCGCGACTTGGCGCCGGGGCGCGTGCCAGACGTGTTCATAATGATCCTTGAAGAAGGCGACACCCATAGCGGCGAGGTCTTGCGATTGCTTGCTGCGGTGCGCGCAACGGCCATCACACGACACGCTGGTATTCTGGTCGTTCAACCCCGCACCGACCCTGGGTTGGGTGCCTATGCACTGGATTTGGGCGCTGACGATCTGATGACAGACGGCTTTGAAGAAAACGAACTCGTGTTACGGACCAAGGCCTTGATGCGCAGAAAACGTATCGCCGACCAGCTGCGCGCAACCGTGCGGACAGGACTGAAGGCCGCTGTCTCCGATCCTCTGACCGGCCTGCATAACCGCCGCTATGCCATTCCTCACCTGACACGTGTTGCAGAGCATTCCGCAGCTACCGGGCGCAGCTTTGCGGTAATGGTGGCTGACCTTGACCACTTCAAGCAAATCAATGACGTCTACGGGCATGCCTCAGGCGATGCTGTGCTGGTGGAGGCTGCGCGCCGGCTACGCGAAAGCCTGCGTGGCGTGGACATGCTGGCGCGGATCGGTGGAGAGGAATTCCTGATCGTTATGCCCGCAACGCCATTCAGCGAGGCACGTGTCACCGCCAGCCGATTGTGCCGTAAAATCGGCAGCGAAGGTTTTGACGTGCCCGGGGCGAATGAGCCGGTGAACGTGACGGTTTCGATCGGCGTGACAATGGGTGGCACCGGCAAGCTGCGCGGGCTTACAAACGAAATACCCTCTGCACTTGATTTGCTGGATGCCGCCGACAAGGCGCTTTATGAGGCCAAGTTGCAAGGCCGCAATCAGGTTAATCTGGCGCGGCCGGCCGCATAGGCCTGACCGTCCTGCCTTACCGTTTGCGCCCGTCCTTCAGCACCCGCTCTACTGCATCTGCATAGGCACGCCGGTCACTCTCTGACATGTTGGACACAACCTCCAACCACGCATTCTGCGCAGTTTGCTGCACAAATACCGCTGTAGATGCCTGCTCGGTCACGGCTTGGGTCAGCGCCTCTGCATCAAAAGGTTGTGCCCGCAAAAGCTCCAATACTTCCTGAAACTTTGCGCGACGCGCCCCTCGGCCAGGCAGATTGCCCTGCGCGGCGTCCCGTAAGCTGCGCAAGACCGCACGCCTTTCCTGAGTGGGCAACGCCCGCATATAAGGCGCGCCAAAGGCGCCCAGCCCCGGCGCACGCGCGTTGGGCGCACCGTCCCCGCTGTGACGGGCGGCTGCGCCCGCCAAAAAACCGACAAACAGCAAGTTAAGTGCGACAGAGGTTGCGAGCATGATTTTCAACCATGGGCGCTTTGGTTTTACAGGGTTTCGCGGTTGTTCTGTCATTGGTCAGCTCTCCTCCAGATCCCAGCCAAAGCCAGAAACTTCGGCCGTTCCTTCGTCAATCGTGTCAGACAGCGTCATCGCGCCTGATACGCCCAGACTTTCCAGCATCGGTGGCGGGTTAATGCCCAGCCAGAACCCCACACAGGAGACCAATGCCATCCCCCCCACCGCGCCAAACCCCGCGCGCGGACGCTCAAACAAAGCGGCCAGCCAATCCATGCGCCAAACCGGTCTGCGCATCTTTGGCTGCAGTCTTTCCGCGTCCGACAGAACACGTTGCATAAATTGGTCAGACACCGGCATTTGATCCGCCGCAGCCACATCCAGAAGGTCGTCCAACTCTTTGCCATCATTCGATTTAAAGTCACTCATCTGTGTATCCCAATTCTGGCTGTTGTGCATGCAGTTCGGCTGCAAGACCGCGTTTTGCACGTGCTGTCAAACTTTCAACCGCGCGCGTGCTGAGGTTCATGATCTGGGCGATCTCGGGGTTCGACAGCCCGTCGATATGGCGCAGGACAACCGCCTGTCTCTGGCGGTTTGGCAAGCGGTTGAGGGCTGTTTGCAGCGCGCCAAGACGGTGTTGCTGCAAGAGCTTTTGATCCGCAGTCGCGTCGCCATCGACAGGTTCAAAACCTTCCTGCAGTTGCGCGTCGCGGTGTTTACGCATCCGGTCGATACACAGATTGGCCGTCACGCGGTACACCCATGTCGACACTTTGGCGTCACCCTGCCGCCAGTCAGGTGCCAAACGCCACAATCGAAGCATTGCTTCCTGTGCGACATCCTCCGCCTCCGCCGCATCCCCCAGCATTCGCCGGGCATGGTTCAACAGCTTCGGCAGCAGACGCCGCGCCAGTTCCGCCGACGCACGCGCATCACCCGCAGCATATTGTGCGAGAAGCGCCTCGTCTGAGACGAGCAAGGATGGTTCAGACGACATATCAGAGTTTCTTATCGGCCATTCGTTCCACAGGGGGCAAGCGCAATGACATGCCCCCGTGGAACCGGTTGACTGCAAGGGACTAATACGACCCGTGGCGTTTGCCCATCCGTTCACGCGCCTGGTCGAACTCTGATTTGCTGATCGCGCCATCCCCATCACGGTCCGCGCGCTCAAACCGGCGTTCGAAACGCGCGTTCGAACGCATCTCATCGACGGACAAGGCGCCATCGCCATTAGCGTCCAGACGCTCAAGCATCTTTTGCGCGCGGGTTTTGGCCCGCTCGACTGCCGCTGCTTCGATCTCAGCCGCTGTCAGCACACCGTCTCCGTCGATGTCTGCCTGCTCCAACCGTGCGCTGCGCTGTGCGTACATTTCCTCACGCGAAATCTGTCCGTCACCGTTTGTGTCGAACTGCTCGAACTTGAGCTGCTGACCATGACCTGCTGGCTTTGCAAGAGCTGCACCGGCAGCCAAGGCGACAGCACTGGCGACGACACTGGCGATAAATACATGATGTTTCATATCCTGATCCTTTTTCGTCCGTTTTCGGGGCGCGTTTTCGGCCCTTCACCTTGTCAAACGGAACAGCGGCTGATTCCCGTCGCAGTTTGTAAAAATATTTCGCGACATCCCGACGCAGTGACGCTCCGCCACCTTTCAAAAAGCGTCTCAAAAGCGCATCACACCGGCCTACAGGAACTAAGGTATTTTCACCCGTGAAGGATATGAGCAGCCTACCCGAACGCAGAGAACCGTTTGACGACGCACAGGAGTTGGTTACGCAAGAGCGTGATACCAAACGGTCAATGCTGCGTGGTTGGCGGCGTAAATGCCCCAATTGCGGCAGTGGCCCTCTTATGAAGTCTTACCTTAAGGTGAATGATACCTGTTCGGTGTGTCGCGAGGATTTGTCCCATCACCGCGCGGACGACGGCCCGGCTTATCTGACGATTCTGTTTGTCGGGCATTTGATGGCACCGCTTTTGCACTTGGTGTTTGTGACCTGGCGACCTGAGCCTTTGACGCTTTTTACCATCTTTGCTGTTGGCTGTGTTGGTCTGTCGCTCTATCTTCTGCCTAGGCTGAAGGGGGCGATTGTCGGCTATCAGTGGGCACGCGGCATGGGCGGCTTTGGTACGGCTTAAGCTGCACCCTACCGATCCCCTCCGCGTGTAAAAAAGGGGGGACAATGACCGGCCACATCGACAAATCGGCACTGCGCAACGCGGCGACGGTGATCGTTTTGCGCGACAGGCAAACCGAGCCGCGCATCCTCATGGGTCAAAGAGGCGCGCAGGCGGCCTTTATGCCCAACAAGTTTGTCTTTCCCGGCGGTGCCGTTGATGCAGGCGACAGCATGGTTGAGCTGTGCACCGCACTGCCCGAGCCTTGCAGGGTAAGGCTGACGCAAGACACCGAAGATACCACACCCCATGCCTTATGTGTGGCCGCGATCCGGGAGCTTTGGGAAGAGACCGGTCTGATCCTCGGGCAACCGGGCGTTTGGCAAGCCGCCCCACCCGATTGGGAGCGTTTTGCCCAGGCCGGCTTTGTGCCCGATGCCGGGGCCTTGCAGTTCGTTTTTCGCGCAATCACGCCACCTGGGCGACCGCGCCGGTTTGACGCGCGTTTTTTTCTGGTCGATGCACAGGCAATCGCCACAGATATTGACGATTTTTCAGCTGCTTGTGACGAGCTTTCGCACCTGCAGTGGGTGCCGCTCGTGCAGGCGCGCACATTCGACATGCCCTTCATCACCGAGGTCGTCCTTGCAGAAATCGCGGCCCGTGTGGCCGATCCCACGCCGCCAGCTACTGTTCCATTTTTCAAGAATGACGACGAAGAGAGCCTGTTTTTGCGTCTAAAAGGGGCCGCAACAGCAGACTAGGCTGCAAGAACAAGCAACAGGATCGACCCGCAGAGCAGCGCCATGCCCGCAAGCTCCCGCCTTGCAATGCGCTCTCCAAATATAAGCACCGACGCCAGCAAGCTCAGCACCAATTCCACCTGCCCGACCGCCTTGACCAAAGCAGCCGCCTGCAGCGTGAAGGCAAAGAACCAGCAAAACGAACCGGCAAGCGACAAGAGTCCAATCCAGACCGCAACGCGGCGTGCATGCCATACGGCAGCAATCTGCGGTTTGTCCCGCCACAACAGCCACAGCCACATGCCCGCCATCTGCAGCGCGGTCACTGACGCCAGAGTGATCGCCGCGCGCAACGCGGGCTCTGCCAGACCGGTCTGTAGCGACGCACCGCGGTAGCACACCGCCGAGACAGCAAACAACGCCCCCGCACCAAGTCCCAAACCGACACTTCGGCTTATCCATATGCGCCAGCCACGTTCCAGGGTGCCAGGTGTTGGTGATAGCAGCAGAACACCGCCCACCCCCACCAGAATAGCCACCAGTCCTGTCAGACTGATCCCATCGCCGAGCAACACAAAACCGACGATAACTGACAAGATCACTTCGGATTTCATCAAGGTCACTCCAACCGCGAAATTTCGCGACTTGAACAGGGTGACAACCGCCACGGTCGCCAGTACCTGCGCAAGCGCTCCACTGGCGGCAAAGGCCCAAAATCGGGCATCAGGAAATGGTACCGCGCGCCCCGTGGCTGTGATATAGGCCGCCACGAAGCCGCAAACGATCGGCGCAGAGTAGACAAAGCGCGCGAAAGTGGCCCCCGTGGGCGACAGCGTATTGGTCGACAACACTTTTTGCAGCATAAAGCGCAGTGTTTGAAAACACGCAGCGGCAAAAGCAAGTACCGCCCAAAGCTCGAACGACGAAGAGGTCACGCGCACAGCCCCCGGCCCGCGCCAAGCACAGTCTGTAATGCGCGCATAAGCGCGCTCCGCCGGATCATTGCATCATGGTTTTGCACCAACGCCCCGCCCCGCGCCGGGTGGAGTGGGCAGTTTTGCCTGCGCTTCCTGAAAACGTCGCAGCGCTGCGTCAATATCTGCGCGCGCATCGGTTGGCATGCGCGTCTCAAGACTGACATGCAATAGAAAATGCTCGCCCGTTGCCAGCAGAGTACCGCCCTCATACATTTCGTGCCACAGATGCATTTTTTTGCCGCCACCGCCCAGAACACGCGTGTAGATGTCAATTTTTGCACCCGCATGCACTTCGTCGAGATGGCGGATATGTGTCTCGGCAGTAAAGTAGCTGCCACCCGACGCGATGTAGTCAGCATCACATCCGATTACTTCCATGAAACGGTCTGTGGCATCGGCAAAAGCCTGCAGGTATCGCGCTTCGTTCATATGCCCGTTGTAGTCGGTCCAATCCAATGGCACGGCGCGCGAAACGGTCAGCAAAGGTGCTTCAACGTCGTCGATCTGATCTGCTCGTGCCGACAGCGGGCTGTCCGCCCGCAACCGGCCGTCATGCGCCCGCAGCAGCGCCCCGACACCCCAGTTCTGGGTTTTGAGCGCGCGCATCATGGCCACAAGGTTGTTGTCGCGTATCTGCTCGAGCTGCCGGATTGAATAGGCACCGGATTGTGCGTCAGACTGTGTTGCAATCAGGTCTACCAGTTCATCATTGAAATCGGGCACATCCATCAGCCTGGTCCAGGGCCATTTCAGGGCGGGACCGAACTGCGCCATGAAGTGCTTCATACCCGCTTCGCCGCCTGCGACGCGGTAGGTCTCAAAAAGCCCCATTTGCGCCCAGCGAATCCCAAAGCCGTAGCGAATGGCATCGTCTATCTCTTCGGTGGTCGCGATGCCGTCTTTGACCAGCCAAAGCGCCTCGCGCCAAACGGCTTCAAGAAATCGGTCCGCGACATGGGCATCAATTTCTTTTTTCAGATGCAGCGGATGCATCCCCAGGCCACGCAAGGTCAATTGCGCCACATCCAGATGTTCGGCCGTGTTGTGCTCTGTCGTAACGACTTCGACAAGCGGGAGCAGATAGACAGGATTAAACGGGTGGCAGACCATGATCTGTTCCGGGCGCGCGGCCCCGTCTTGCAATTCGGAGGGTTTGAAACCGGATGTCGATGATCCAATCACAGCATCCGATGCGCAATGCTCCTGAATTTCCCTGAAGGTTGAGTGTTTGACCCCCAACCGTTCCGGCACGCTTTCCTGTATCCAAGCAGCATCTTTTACCGCCGCCGCGATTGTTTCACAAAATTCGAGCCTGCCCTCCTGCGGCAAGGCCACTTCGCTCAGCCCTGGCAGACTGCGCCGCGCGTTGGCAAGCACCTCCGAAATCTTGCGCGCCGCCTGCGGATCGGGGTCAAACACGCGCACAGTCCAGCCATTAAGCAAGAACCGCGCGGCCCAGCCACCCCCGATAACGCCGCCGCCGATGACTGCTGCCGCTTTCGTCATGGCTTGGTCCTCTTCAATTCGGCAACATCCCAGCCGTAAAAGGAAAAAATGTCGCGCGCGGCACGTGCCCTGTCGGCTGCCAGAACGCCATCACGATCAAGTACAGCGCCAAAGCTACCCGACAGTGTGCCCACTGCAGCAGTGTCATAGTCCTCATCGACCCACATGACGATCAGGCGCTCTCCCTTGACCCCGACGGGCACCAACTCGCCTGGTAAGCCTTCGCGATAAACCCCGGCGATCTGAGGCGCTTCATCGCTGGCAATTCTGATGTGGGGCACCTCAGGCACAAAGGTCACGCGGACCGGTTCGGTCCGCGCGGGCGCAAAACTCGCCGCCAATATCCATTCGCCTGCAAAGGCCTGCGCGTCAAAGCGGGATGTGGCGCCCATCGGTGTGTCCGTATCCCGATAGGTGGGCGGCTCTTTGTTGGATGCACAAGCGACCACAAGCACGAGACAAATCGCGACCACAGGTTTGTGCAACGCCGGCATGGTCATCCTTTTGGCGCCCGCTTGACCAGTCCGAGCTTGTCGCGCACCTCCTGCGCAGAAATCACCCGTGCCCCCATATTCTCGATTATGTTTCCGGCGCGTTCAACAAGCTGCCAGTTCTGGGCCAAGACGCCCTTTTCCAGCCAGAGGTTGTCTTCAAGACCAACCCGCACATTGCCTCCAGCCAGTACCGCAGCAGCGACATAGGCCATCTGGTTGCGCCCCAGTCCAAAGGCGGAAAACGTCCAGTCCTGTGGGACGTTATTCACCATGGCCATGAAGGTGTTCAGATCGTCAGGCGCCCCCCACGGGACACCCATGCAAAGCTGCACCAATGCCGGTGCATCCAGCGCACCGTCCGCAACGAGCTGTTTGGCATACCACAGGTGACCGGTATCAAAGGCTTCAATCTCGGGTTTGACCCCCAATTCG
The DNA here is from genome assembly GCA_947501635.1 of uncultured Roseobacter sp. Taxonomy (GTDB): domain Bacteria; phylum Pseudomonadota; class Alphaproteobacteria; order Rhodobacterales; family Rhodobacteraceae; genus Roseobacter. Next base: position 35,880 of record CANMWT010000005.1, on the reverse strand, counting down.
GTCATCATCCGACCCATTGCTGTCAGCATACCCGGCGTGTTTGTCATCACATAGTCTGCTTCGGCAAAGTTCATCGTACCGCAGTCAAGCGTACAGATTTCCGGCAGGCATTCCGCAACATGGGCCACGCGCTCGCTCGCCGCGATCATATCCGTGCCCTCGGCATTCAGGGGCAGCGGCTGTTCGGGGTTGCCAAAGACCATGTCGCCGCCCATGCCAGCTGTCAGGTTAAGCACCACATCCACATCCGCATCACGGATACGGTTTGTGACTTCGCGATAGTACGACAGATCGCGGCTTGGCTTGCCGCTATCAGGGTCGCGCACGTGGCAATGCACCACCGCGGCCCCCGCCTTGCCTGCTGCAATCGCACTGTCCGCGATGTCTTTGGGCGAGCGCGGCACATGGGGGCTGCGATCCTGCGTGCCGCCCGATCCGGTAACCGCGCAGGTGATGAATACCTCTTTGTTCATGTTCAGCGGCATGGCGTTCCCTCCCCGATACGCGTGGCTGCACGGCGCGCAGCACGTCTTTTTCGGCATACTGCGATTCTTTGACAATGGATACTGTCGTTTTTTCGGTTCAGTACGGCATTGGATGCGCCCGATGCGCAGCGGCAATATCTTCCATCACCTCCGGCGCAAGGTCCAGATCAATAGCCCCAAGACAGACTTCAAGCTGCGCCATGCTGGTGGACCCGAAGATGATCGACCCCATAAAGGGCCGCGTCCGGCACCAGGCCAACGCCATTTGCGTCGGGTCAAGACCATGCCTTGCCGCAATCTCCAGATAGGCATCCACAGCCGCGAAGGCTCGTTCGGATTTGCGCCCGCCCAGATTGCTGCTAAGCGACATGCGAGAGCCCGCGGGCACGGCGCCGCCTTGATACTTGCCAGTCAGAAGACCGGCGGCCAAGGGCGAAAACGCCAAAAGCGGGACGTCTTCCTGAACGCTCATTTCAGCCATGTCGGTATCGTAGAGCCGGCACATCAGCGAATATTCGTTCTGAACCGAGGCCACCCGGGGCCCGCCCACCCGTTCTGCGGTTTCAAGCCATTTGGTTGTGCCCCACGCGCTTTCATTGCTCAGGCCAAAAGCGCGGATCGTGCCGCGTTTTACTTCCTTCTGGAGCGCTTCGAGCGTGTCTTCCATGTGATGGCGCGTATCAAGGAGCATCTGACCTGAGGGGTCATAGGTCCAGTTCTTGCGAAACATGTAGCTGCCTCGGTTGGGCCAGTGGAACTGGTAGAGGTCGATATAGTCGGTCTTGAGCCTGCGCAATGATCCCTCGATTGCCTCCGGTATCGTCTCGGATGTGATCGGCGCCCCCTCGCGCACCGCAGACATCCCTTCGCCCGAGTGTTTGGTGGCAAGAATAACATCTTCTCGCCGCGCATCACGCTCGAACCACAATCCGATGATACGTTCCGTGCGGCCCACCGTTTCCTCTGACACCGGGTTGACCGGATACATCTCGGCTGTGTCGATAAAGTTGATGCCCGCATCAAGGCTGCGGTCGATTTGCTCATGCGCCTCTTCCGCTGTGTTTTGTGTGCCCCATGTCATGGAGCCGAGGCAGAATTCCGACACCTCGATCCCGGTACGTCCCAGTGGATTCATCTTCATCGTGCAGTTCCTTATAGTCTGCGCGCCACAGTAGTAGGATCAATGCCTACTGCAAGTAGGTTTACCAGCTCGCTCTGCAGCACCTTTTTTGAAGATTCTGGTGAATTATGTGTTGAGAACAAAAACAGAACATCTTAAATTTGTTTCATGCCAGTATCTCACCCCCTGCTTGCGCGCCGCCCGGCCCGCGAAACGCCTTCGGTTCCGCTGCTGGCGGACACATCCGAGATCGCGCTTGCCCAAGCACGCGTCCATGAGGCGAGCGGGCCTGCACGACGAAGCTTTGCCATCTGGCTGGCAGCTCGGACCCAAGGGCCGGTCTTCTGGATTGCCCCCGCATGGGCCGGAACACAGTTGAACAGTGAGGGTGTGTCATCTTGGCTGGACCCTGCGCGCCTGCTGTTCGTCTCTCCCAAAAGAAGTGAAGACCTGCTTTGGACGATGGAAGAGATACTGCGGTCCGGCGCTGTTGCGCTGGCGGTCGTGGATTTGCCCGGGTTGCCGTCGCTGACGCAGGTACGGCGGATGCATCTGGCGGCTGAAACAGGCAGCACGGAAGGCAGCCATATGCCCCTCGGCCTGCTACTCACACCCGGTCAGGGCGGCGCGGCAGGTGTAGAGAGCCGCTGGCACCTGCGTTCGGCCCATCAACGTGGTCAGGATCGCTGGACGCTGGAGCGGTTGCGCGCGCGCACAGCCCCTCCCAAGACATGGCACCTTTATCGCACCGACCAGCGGGGCTCTCCCCGGATCAAGACTGCGTGAAAGGCAGGACAATCGCCCAAGCCCGGCTATGTACTCCACTGTAACGGAGTGCCACGCAATGCAGCTTATCCTGACAAGACGAATGATGATCGCAGCGGGCCTTTCCTTCTGTGGAACCCGTGTTTTGGGGGCGCAGAGGTCCTACGCGCTGATCGACGACAGCTCAACGATATCGTTTATCTTCACCACAGGCGGCAACGAACAGTCAGGAACGGTCCCTGTGCGGAGCGCGGACATCACCGTGGACACTGCGAACCTTTCCCGATCCATTGCAGATGTCACCGCAGATATCCGCAATATCAGTTCCGGTATATTTCTGGTCACGGAAGCCATCAAAAGTGCCGAGCTTCTGGATGCCGCAAATCACCCCATCGTGCGTTTCCGGTCCACCCGGGTCAGGCTGGGGGCTCGTGGCCGCATTTCAGAAGGTGCCAAACTCGAGGGTGACCTGACACTGCGCGGGGTCACGCTGCCCATCGCTCTGGACGCCACGCTCAGCCGTCCGGCAGGCACGCCGCCGGATGATCTGTCGGTGCTCTACATCACGCTGACGGGCGCGATCAGCAGGTCGGCCTTTGGGGCCTCAGGATACGCATCTTTGGCCGAAGACACGGTCAAACTGGACATTCTGGCGGAAATTCGAGCGCGCGCATGAAAACGACGCGCTTTGTCGAATAATCGCAAGGCGCGTTGCACCAAAGACGTAAGGTGGACGCACTATGCGCTTGCTTATTTCCTTCGCCGCCCTCTTTTTGTCCGTCATTTTGTTGCAACTGTCGTCTGGCGGCGTCGGTCCTCTTGATGCCTTGTCGGGCCTGCAGCTTGGGTTTTCCAAGCAGGAGATCGGCCTGCTTGGGTCGGCGCATTTCCTAGGATTCTTCATCGGGTGCTGGTGGGCGCCCCGCCTTATGGGCAGCGTTGGGCATTCGCGCGCCTTTGCCGCTTTCACAGCTGCGGGGGCCATCGGCCTGATGAGCCACATGCTGGTGGTGGACGCTTATGCATGGGCGGTGATGCGGGTGGCCTCGGGCATGTGTGTGGCGGGATGCTATACGGTCATCGAAGCCTGGCTGCAGGCGAAGGTCACAAATCAGACCCGCGGGCGCACGATGGGGGTCTACAGGGTCGTCGATATGACCGGATCACTGGCCGCGCAGATGATCATCGGCATTCTGGAACCTGCGTCATATGTCTCTTACAACTTTCTTGCCATCCTGTGTTGTGCCGCACTGCTGCCCCTGACGCTGACAACCGTCAAGCAGCCTGATACGCCGCCCTCCCCCCGGTTGCGCCCGCGGCTTGCGCATGAACGCTCCCCGCTTGCGGCGGCAGCAGTCATTGTCGCCGCGCTGTCCAGCGCGTCTTTCCGGATGGTCGGTCCTGTCTACGGCCAGCAAGTCGGCTTGACCACGGAACAGATCGCTTACTTCCTGTCGGCTTTCGTGCTGGGCGGCGCGCTGGCGCAATATCCGATAGGGTGGCTCGCCGACAAATACGACAGGCGTCGCGTCCTGATATGGCTGTCAGTTGCCGCCATCATCAGTTCCACCATTACGGTCTATGCTGCAGGCTACGGCACATTGGGCATCATGCTGTCGGCGGGCCTCTTCGGGCTAACCACGTTTCCGATCTATTCGGTCGCCGCCGCCCACGCGCACGATTTTGCCAGCGATGACGAGAGGGTGGAATTGTCTGCGGCACTAATGTTCTATTTCGCCCTTGGCGCCATCGCCGCACCCTATATTGCATCCCTTCTGATAGAGATTTACGGCCCGCGTGCGCTGTTTTTGCTGATTGCCGCAGGTCATCTGGTTCTGGTGGTCTTTGGCATAACGCGAATGCGCGCCCGGCCCACACCGGTGGACCGGACCCGCTACACATACGCACCGCGCACGTCATTCCTGATCGGACGCTTGACGGGCAAAATACGCACGCCAAAAGATGATGGCTGATTTTTGCCCGTGGCCCTCGGCGTTTTCCTGAGGTAGAGAAGCGTCATCATTCAGACACGAGGCCTGCGCGATGGAACGTCATCTCATCACTTCCGCGATCCCATACATCAACGGTATCAAACACTTGGGTAACCTCGTGGGCAGCCAGTTGCCTGCCGATCTCTATGCGCGCTACCAGCGTGCCAAGGGAAACGAAGTCTTGTTTCTGTGCGCCACGGACGAGCATGGCACGCCGGCGGAGCTGGCCGCGGCCAAGGCCGGAAAACCGGTGGCGGAGTACTGCGCGGAAATGCACGAAGTGCAGGCCGCGCTGGCCAAAGGATTTCGGCTGTCTTTTGATCATTTCGGGCGCTCCTCCAGCCCGCAAAACCACGCTTTAACGCAGCATTTTGCCGGTCAGCTCGATGCCGAAGGGTTGATCTCGGAGGTCAGCGAAAAGCAGGTGTATTCCAATACCGATGGGCGTTTTCTGCCGGACCGCTACATCGAAGGGACCTGCCCCAACTGCGGATATGACAAGGCGCGCGGGGATCAGTGCGAAAACTGCACAAAGCAGCTGGACCCTACAGACCTGATCGAACCCCGCTCGGCCATCTCCGGCTCGACCGATCTGGAAGTGCGCGAGACCAAGCACCTCTACCTGCGACAGTCAGTCTTGAAGGACCGACTGGATGCGTGGATCGACAGCAAATCAGACTGGCCGGTGCTGACCACCTCGATTGCAAAGAAATGGCTGCATGATGGGAACGGCCTGCAAGACCGCGGCATCACGCGCGATCTCAACTGGGGGATTCCTGTGCGCAAGGGGAACGCTGATTGGCCCGGGATGGAGGGCAAGGTCTTTTATGTCTGGTTTGATGCCCCTATCGAATACATCGCCTGCGCGTCGGAATGGTGCGACGCGCAAGGGCTGGATGATGCGGCATGGGAACGCTGGTGGCGGACCGACAAAGGTGCCGGTGACGTGCGCTACACGCAGTTCATGGGCAAGGACAATGTGCCCTTCCATACATTGAGCTTTCCCGCCACGATACTGGGCTCGAACGAGCCGTGGAAGATGGTTGACCACCTCAAGTCCTTCAACTTTCTCAACTATGACGGCGGGCAATTCTCGACCTCTCAGGGGCGTGGTATTTTCATGGATCAGGCGCTGGAGATTCTGCCGTCAGACTATTGGCGGTGGTGGCTGCTGAGCCATGCGCCGGAAAACAGCGATTCTGAATTCACATGGGAAAACTTTCAAAGCACCGTAAACAAAGACCTCGCGGACGTATTGGGCAATTTTGTGAGCCGCATTACCAAGTTCTGCCGGTCGAAGTTTGGCGAGGCGGTTCCGGCAGGCTGTGCGTTTGGCGAAGAGGAAGAGGCATTGATCGCGTCGCTCAACGCCCGTCTGGCCGAATACGAAAAGCATATGTCTGCCATGGAAGTCCGCAAGTCAGCACAGGAATTGCGTGCGATCTGGACCAGCGGTAACGAATATCTGCAATCTGTCGCACCTTGGACAACGTTCAAAACGGACCCTGACCGCGCGGCCATGCAGACGCGGCTGGGACTGAACCTGGCCGTTCTCTTCGGCGTCTTGTCGAGCCCCTTCGTGCCGGACGCGTCGGCCAGAATCCTTGAAAGCTTTGGCAGGTCTTCACAGCCCTGGCCGCAGAACATGCAAGACATTCTGGGGACGTTGCAACCGGAAGATCCCTTTACCGTGCCCGAAGTTTTGTTTGCCAAGATCACCGATGACCAAAGAGACGACTGGCAAGCGCGATTCAGCGGACAGCGCGACTGAGACAGGTACGACACCCGACAAGACCGCCATAACCTGCAGTCTTTCACCTGTTGCGACGGCAGAAAAATTGACCAGAGAAACCGTCAATGCAATCAAGGGATCGGTGTTGCCATTGGTACCCGCGGCCGGACTCGAACCGGCACGGCATTCCTGCCTGGGGATTTTAAGTCACCAAATTTGCGTTTCATATCGTCCTACCGGGCCTTATCAGGGTTCGCAACCCCCTGAAATCGCGACACTATCCTCCCATAGCAACCTAACACGTAGTGTTTCAACCCGGGCCTGAGACATGGCCCAAGGAGGATCAGGCCATGGCGATAAGGCTCACCCAGGCATCAATCAACCGGGCGATGGAGGAGCATCAGCCCGGCGTCCAACTCTATGACTCCGAGGTCTCGGGCCTCAGGGTGGTAGTCGGCAAGCGCGGCTGCTCGTACAAGTTCGTCGGACGCATCAACGACGGAACCGACCGGTACATCTCGGTGGTCCTTGGCAGGACGGGCGACGTTGCGCTGAAGTCGGCCAGGGATCGTTCGACAGAGCTCAAGCTGGCACTGAGGCGCGGCGAGGACCCGAGGACGCCGAAGGCGGCCGTGCCGAGGCTGACAGAGGCGTTCGACCGCTACCTTGCCAGCCGACCGGACCTGAGCCCGAGGACGGTGGCGTGGTATCGCCAGAAGATCGAAGGCCCACTGCGCCCGCTGGCAAAGCTGCCCGTAGACAAGGTGGACCGTGAGACCGTGCGAGACCTGCACGAGAAGATCACGAGGAAGTCAGGCCCCTATGGCGCAAACGGCTCAATGCGGGTCCTGAAGCTGGTCCTGAACGACGCCGCGCGCACCCACGACCTACCACCCAACCCGGTCAGCCGCGCCGTCAAGATGAACAAGGAGACTGCGAGGAACTGGGCAGTGGCGCCCTCAGACATGCCCGAACTCTGGCGGCGTCTCGATGCGATGGAGGACCCGGTGCGCCGTGCCTGCTGGATGGTGATGCTGCTGACAGGCCTGCGTTCGAACGACGCCAGGTCGATGCGGTGGGAGCACCTGGACGCCGACGGCGTGCTGACCGTGCCGTCGCCAAAGGGCGGTGAGGCCAAGGCCTTCAAGCTTCCCCTACCTCGGTTCCTGTTGCAGGAATTGGCAGCCGTCCGCGAGTACACGAAACCACTTGAGAGCCCGTTCATCTTCCCGTCATCGACCTCCAAGTCCGGTCACATCGAACAGATGTGCAGGATCAAGTCGTTCCCTTACGCCCCGCACCAATTGAGGCACACCTTCCGAACGCTCTGCCTCGAGGCTGGCGTGGACATGCAGATGGCCATGGTCCTGCTGAACCACCGACCGGCGGGCGTGACCTGGAACTATGTGACCAGGGCGAACCTCCTCGGCCCTATGAGGGATGCCGCCGAGGCCGTTGCTTCAAAGATCGTCTCTTTCAGGGGGCGCGTCGGCTGACGCGCAACCCACATCCGAAACACTGCCCGGTGGGATCGTATAGGAAGTGATGGGTTACTGGGGCGTGCCGAACGTCCATCCTGGTCTTGAAGATTATGCAATCAGGAGCAAACGAATGGACCAGATCGTTGAACGGCTCGACCGAATCGAGGCGCGGCTCGCATCGCCCCCAAGAGCCTACCTTCCAGTTGCTGAGGCCGCGGATTACCTCGGGCTTTCCAAGCAGCAGATGGACCTGTGGCGGATGAAGGGCGGCGGCGGCCCAGCGTTCCATCGGGTCGGACGGAGGGTTCTCTACGCCGTCGAGGACCTCAAAGCCTTCATGGACGACCTGCGCCAGGAGCCGCTGTCATGAGACGGTGGACGCCCGACGAGCCCATGTCGCAGTGGCCGGATGAAGACCGGCGCCAGGTGATCGACCTGATGCGCACCACCTATCTTGAATACTGCCGCGCAGGCCTACACCCGGAACTGGACGGCGACGACGCTGCGGCTTCCGCTCTGAGGCGGGCCTGCCGTGAACTGGGCGTCTCTTGGATGTCCTGGCAGGCCGACCGTGTCATGGCCGGGCTGTTCAACCTGTTCTACCTCCACTCGGCGGGAAGGCGCATCTCGCCCGTCCGTTTCGTCGAGCACGCCACCCGCGCGGACGAGCAATATGCGGGGCCGGAACTGTGCTCGCTCGCGCACTTCCGCGCGGCCCGCGGGTGGACGCCGATCTTCTGCGATCACATAAACCCCTCATATCATTGAAATACTCCTCAGATTAGTTGGGGCCAACTGACCCCGAAACGTTGATCGACAGGTAGCGAATCGCTGGCGTATCCAAGGACAGACGATGCGTACTCTACGTATCGACAGCATCTAAAAATGCCCGCCGCGCCTCGGAAACGCGACGGGCTGGCAAGTCTGAGGAGACCGCTATGCCTATAGAAAACACTGCCGGGGTTCCGCCCGGTATCGAACCTGCAATTGGGGATCGCCTGACAACCGACGATGTCGCCGGGTTGTCAGGCCTGACTGCGCGCACAGTCGTTGAATACAGATCGACACGCAATCGACGCCGCGGACCGCCCTTTCACTATGATGGCCGTGAGGTCTATTACCTTCTTCCCGAGGTGCTCGACTGGATCGACAATCGAGGCACAGCTCACGGGAGGGCAGTGTGATGGCTGGCCTCCAGATCAATGTCGATCAGATGCACCCGCTTGGTGCCGGTGGCTATCAACTCATACCCCTTCACAGATACCACCAGACGGCAAGAAGCCAGCAGGCAAGTGGAACCAACCGCCAGCTCGGCAAGGCGCCATTAGACAAGAGATGGACCACGCGCCCCTATTGCAATGAACGTGTGTTGCGCGATGCGGAAAGTACAAACCGCAATGTCGGCGTGAGGCTGCGATCGACTGACTTGGTCGTGGATATTGACCCGCGCTCAATTCAGGGCGGTATACCTGCGGCCAAACGCAAGTTGAAGTCGTTGGGCGTGAGACTGAGGGATTACCCCGCAGTTTCCACGGGATCGGGTGGTTATCATCTCTATATGTGGAAACCAGCAACCTTGCCGGTCCGCGATCACTTGCCTGACATCTGGAAAGGCATCGAATTCAAGACTATCGGCCGCCAGGTCGTCGCACCCGGTTCAATACATCCAAACGGGAAAGCCTATGCCTGGGCAGAAACAGACTTTGATCCGGATGACCTCTGGCTGGGCGCACCAAAGGCACCCGCAAAACTGCTAAGGGCGGCCAAACGGCAAACCGCAAAATCACCTTCCTGCCAACGACATGGTCAAGGTGAACACCCTGGCAGCGAGATCAGCGCCATTCTGCACCACATGAACGTTGAGGACTTCCGCGATCACGACCAGTGGCTGCAACTCATGATGGCGGTTCATCATGCCTCCGCCGGCCAGGCCTGTGAAGAATTCGTCGAATGGTGCGAAACTGATCCGCTCTACGCAACAGACGGAGAGGAAATCCGGTACAGATGGGCCAGTCTTCGGCGCCATGGCATCGGCCTTGGCACGCTCTACAAGCTGATGCGCGAACAGGGTTGCTCACATTTGATCGAGCGCAGGGCCCGTGTTGTCCCCCACGACGAGTTCGGGGAGGCAGTCTAATGGCACTTGATGAACGCGCACCGATCAGCAACCTAGCACCGAGCCATCTTGCCGCCGAGGTCCTTTCGTTTCGGCTCATGATCTACGCGCTTGGCATGTGGTTGGAGTATCAACCCGACAAAGGGCACTACGTCGAAAGAGACCAGAAGGCCCTGACAAGCGCGATCTATCGCGTTCTCGACGGGCGATCCTACACGGACAAGAAGGGCGAACCCGCGACGCTCTACATGGACACTAAGCAGTCTGCAAACGTCCGTGAAGCAATGATCCACCTGAGCATGGTTGAGGATGTGGATGAGTTGCCCTTCTGGCTGCCTTCCGAAGACTGCGAGAAGGCCCTGCCAGACCCAAGCAGCCTGTTGCCCGTTTCAAATGGCCTGCTTGACTGGCAGACCGGCGAGATCATGGACCCAACACCACGCCTAGTTACGACCAATTGCGCTGATGTTGAGTATGATCCATTTGCCGAAGAACCGTTCAACTGGGACATGTTCCTTGATGAGATTTTCGATGGCGATCGTGAGCAGATTGACCTTCTTCATGAGGTCCTTGGGGCTATCATCACGGGGCAGCACAAGTACCAAAAGGTCTTTCAGTTGTTTGGCCCCACCAGGTCAGGCAAGGGCACCATCGGCCAGATGCTCGTCGAACTTCTGGGCATAGGTGCAGTGGCTTCGCCCAAGATCAGACAGATCGCATCAGGCGGCTTTGGGCTGCAATCGCTGATCAGCAAGTCCGTCGCCATGGTCACTGACGCGCGCCTGGATCGGGGGGCACAGACTTCAGCTCTGACCGAAATCATGCTCACCACATCTGGCGGCGACATCCAGACCATCCAGCGCAAGTTCAAAGACGACTATGTCGGTTACTTGAATGCCCAATGGCTTCTCATGTCCAACGAGCCCGTCCTGTTAACGGACCTGACAGGCACAGTTGCAAAGCGCATGGTGCTGATGGAAACCCGCAAAGGCTTTCTTGGCAAGGAGGACCCAGACCTGTTCGCGCGCGATCTAAAGCCAGAGGCCCCTGGTGTGCTGAACCGATGTCTTAATGGGGCACGAAGGCTGAAACGCAGAGGGCGCTTCATTGTCCCATCAACCATAAATGACAGACAGGTTGAGATCATCAGAGAGGCGTCGAACGTTGCGGGCTTTGCAAACGAGTGCCTGGTTACCGGTAGTGCTGTGATGACGCCTAAAGAAGACGTTTATGGCGCCTATGTGCGCTACTGTCTGGGCCACGATCAATCGCCAACCTCGCCCAACATCTTCTGGCGTGACCTCAGATCATCAGGAAAGTTCCAGGATAGAATGGTCAGGCGTGTGCGCATCGAAGGCGAGCGCAGGCAGGTCGTTGAGGGCCTGTCGGTGAATGAGCAGGCCATACCTGAGATGAGCGACTTTGAAGATGCAATTTGACGTCAACCGCCCCCGACCGATACCAGGTTGGTCAGGGCAACACTTACCGGTCAGGGTTGCATAGCATCAACCCTGACCGCCTAAGCGCTTGTTTTCGATAACTCATCTTTGCCTTCACGCTCTTTGGTCAGGGCGGTCAGGGTTATTTTGTCATTATGCGCTTAAGGAAACAGTTCATTTGGCCAAGCTGCATATACAGCCTTTTGTGAAAGAACCCTGACCGATCTGACCGCCCTGACCGCCTACATGCTCCTGACGTGCCAATCGGTGGATCAAGATGGTGGAAAGCAAGCGCTTGGTTGAATGGGAGCCTCACATCCCGCGAGCAACGCTGGTACGCACCGGGCTGAAACGCGTGCCATACCTGGTCTGAGCGGTCGGGACGGCGACCCGGTTTTTTCGACATGACGCCTCCTCAAGAAAACAAGGATCGTCGGTCACACGTCCCGCCCAGAGGCCCGAAAAGCCCATCCGTATCAACGCCCTATGAGGGAGCAAAAACCGGGCCCAGTGTCAGGCCCCATGGAGTTGGAAGATGAGCAACGCCGCCATCCAGATCAGGCCGCCAGCAAAGGCCGACGCGCCAAGCCGCTATCACACGCGCGCCGCGATACCAGCGGACATAGAAGATCGATTTCTCGGTGCTCTGGCTGAGTTCGGTCAGGTGACATACGCCGCGAATGTCTCGGGCATGGCCAGGCGGTCTCTCTATGACCGCAGGCGCAAGGACAGGGAGTTCGCCGCCGCGTGGGACGACGCGGTCGAGGCGTTCGAGGAGACGCTGACGCAGCGGGTCATCGCGACCGCGCTCCACATGGGCACGGGCCGGTGGGTCCCGGCGGTCGATCCGGACACGGGCGAAATTGAGCTAGACGACGACCTCGAGCCGCTGATGCGGTTCGACTGCGCGAACGTGGACCCGAGGATCGCGGTGAAGCTCATGTCGCTGCGCATGCGCGACCTGAACGCCAGGACGACGCCGCTCGTTGCCGTGCAGAACAACACCTACGCCGCGCCCACCGAGGTGCAGCAGGGGGCGCCGCTGGACCTTAATGCGCTCAAGGCCGAGTTGGACCGCGCGTCGCAACATGACGCCGTGATCGACGCTGAGGTGGTGGATGATGACTAGGGCCGTACTCCTCTTCGAAGACGGGACCGCACTGGTAGACGGCATCGAGGCCGACGCGCTCGGCGACGCGCCCGACCTGCCCTTCCTATCCGACAACGCGCGGTTGGCCGCCGCAAAGGATGCCCTGGCAAACGACGACTGGGACGCGGCGGAGGCTGCCTCTGCGCGCGGCGTGGTCTCGGCGTCCGAGGGCGACACGGTGACTGTGACGTTCGTTGCCCCACCGGACTGGGGCAGCTTTGGCGCTTCGCTCTGGGATGACCGCGCCGGCGCGACGCACGCCTTGTTCCACTCCACGACGATGCTGGTGGACGGCGTCGCAGTGAAGGGCTGCGTTGGCCTGCCCTTCGAGGACGATGCCGCGCGCCGGGACTGCGCGGCGTGGTGCCTTCGGAACGGGCTGGGCGGGATCGCTGTGAGCGTGAGCCGGACGCCGGTAGGCGGGTCCGGTCCCTTCTGCACCTGGCCGGATCGAGACCTAGGCGACGTCGAGCCGGTGGACCACTCGCCGCCACGACGCGCACGCCGAAACGATGAAGCGGACGAATATGAATGGGACGACCTGCCGGACCACACCGAAAATGCGAGCGGTACGGACGACCCGCGGCGGACGAGTTCGGGCGGCGTCGACCTGTACGGCGCCGTCTACGGGGTCTGGGACGCGTGACCGCAGATCACTGCCCCCGAAGAACGGACGGATAGCTCAACGATTTCAAAGCCCTGTGTGGTCTGTCCGCCCCGGCCTGACGCCGGGTCCGAAACGACGGTTTGAGGGCATGCGCTCGAGGTCGCCTCGCGCATCGTCGGCGGCATGACCAGACCCAGACACCAACCGGACCGTGACCTCGCATTCAGAAAGTGGCTGTCCCTCATGGAGGCGCGCCACGGTCCCATCGACCTCGCACCCCTCGCGGCGGTGAGGGCGGCACGGGCCCCCCTTTACCCGAACGAAGGCCAATGGGACCTGGTCCGACTGCTACGCGGCGCCGACCTCCACGTCATCGACGTCGAAGGACAGGCGGTCGTCGTCACCCCGGAATCGTGGGCGGAGCTGACGGAGGTCGCCGCGTCGGACGCCGGGGCCTCCAATTGACGGCGCTGAGGGACGACGCCCGGCTGAGCAACACCCTGCTGGCAAGTCGAACAAAGCGCGAGGCCGCCGGGCGACTACGCACGGACGCCACCCGCATCAACAGCGCCGTCCAACGACACCCGGAACTCGTGGAAATCTGGCGTCGATTGCCCGCGGACGGCGCCTACGCTGGCCGTGAAGCCGGACTGCCACGGCCGAGCTCGACGGACGCGCAGTCCGAGTGCGACGCGCTGGTGAAGGAGGCCCTGGAAGACCTCGCGGCTGCGGGCTACCCGCTGAGTAGCGAGGTCCCGATCAGGCACGACACGGTGAGGCTGATCCTGGCGATGTACGCCATAGCCGGAACGATCAACTTTCGTCGTGGTTGGGTGCGGGCCGTCATGCTGGCGATGCAGGCGTCCGGTCGCCCGATGATGTCGTCAAAGGCAATCCGTTGGCACCGCAGCGCGCTCATCACGGACCCCGATGCCTTCGCCACGGTCCCCGGCATCGACCCGGAGCTGCTGGACGACCTGTCCGAGTACGGCTGACCAAACGCCCAGCGCACCATCGTTCCGCACCCAAGGCCAATTCGCTGGTCCACTTCTGTGCCCGTCGCCTCGCACGATGCGCGAGAACCGAAGATGAGCGAAGGAGACATGGGCATGTTCGAGAAGGCCAGACGGCTGGTCCTCAGTGACCGAACGGCGGCGCGGAAGGCGCTCGCCGACGAGATCAGGAAGAACGAACGGGACGAGATCGACGCCGAACTCGACGCCCTGGAGGTTGACGAGCGCGAGCGCCAGGCGGCCGAGGAGGCGGATGCACTACGCGCGCAGCGCGCGGCGCAGGCGCGCGAGGAACTGATCGCCATCAAGGCCAAGCAGCACGCGGCGGCACTGTCCTACGACGCCGCACTGGCGGCAGCAAACGACGCCTTCCAGCAACTTGAGCTTCTGTCCAGCGAGACCGCACGACTGGAACGCGAAATTGGCGTCGGCGACGGTCGGCGCCCCGTCATCGCCGGACACGCCAGGTCGGGCGCTCTCGTCGCCGCCGCCTGGCACTCCGCCCGGCCGCTGGCGAAACGCCTGGGCCTCCGGGCCGTGCCGGGCTCCGCACGCAACATCCGTCCGCTGGCGACGGTCTACCCAACATCAGAGAAGGAAGAGAAATGACGACCACAGCATTCGACAAGGCATTCGGAACCACCGAATGGGACCTGAGCGACAGGTTGATGAAGGTCCACGACGCCGCCCCTAACGCCGAGAAGCGTCGGTGGGACCTGCTCTCGAAGTCGATCGGGAACGTGACCGAGGGAAACCTCGAGATGCTCGCAGCCGCCCTGCTCGACGCGGCGCGGGGCCGACTGGAGGAAATGGTGTCCGCTGTTCAGGGCGCGGAGGCCCTGCTGACGCGGGATCAGGCCAGGGCGGCCGTGCTCGAGACGGATGTGGGCTCGACCCTGCAGGAATTGGTGGACATGGCGGAACGCGCTGGGACAGAGGCCTCATCGCTTTCGAAGTCGATCGATGCGTCACTCGCTCAGAAGGCGGACGAGCGGCGACTGATGGACCGTGCCAAGGAGTTGCAGGTCGAGAAGGCCCGCGAGGGCCGTCCGGTGTCGCTGCTACAGGCCATCGAGATCGCCAAGGCCGCAGGCTGAGGAATATGGCTTCGCGCGGGTTCTACTCCGTTACCGCGCGAGAGGCCGCAGAGCCACGGTCGAGCACCTCCGGCCGCTGCGGCTGACCGCCCCGGCGCGCTCCTCCTTTGTCGGCGCGTCGGGGCCCATCGGGCTGCGGGCGGGTTTCTTTGGGTTGGCCACGGTTCCCGCAGCCCGTCCATGACAAACGCCAGGGTCGCACCCGGAAGTGTGATGCGCGCGAGGTCGAGCGAAGCTCCCCGCGCGTCATGCGCATAAGAAACTCAGAGCTTTTGCATCTCAGAATTGATGTGTGTCACCACGCGGTTAGCGACCGACAGTGCATCCAGGAGGTAAACCTTATCAAATAGCGTTAGAATTTCGTCCTCTTTTGTTTTTCCATTGCGATGTACACAGTCATGTCTGAGCGCTGCAAAGCTCTTAAGCTGATCGAGCTCTGCGTCCGATGGTGTCAGCGCAAATCCAAACGCAATTTGATACCAGAGCGCGACCCCCTCGGAGCGGGACTTACCGGACTTGTCCTTCTTTCCACTTCCAAATTTGTGGTAGAGCCGGGACTTCAAATTATGTTCCACAGCTTTGCGAACAAAATCGGGGTCCTCCAAAACCTGTACCGCTTTAAAATCCAAACTAGCCAAGGAACCGTCTCTTGAGGCAAAGGTCTTGAGCCGTTCTGGATGCGAACGGAGGCCTGAGATCAACGTGTCGCAAAAGAACGCCTCAAGATAGGTGAGTATCTGAGCGAAAATCATTCGATTGATCAAACTTGAGCCATCTTGTTCAGCATGAGTGTGAATCAGTGCTTCAATCTCTGTCAGATTGGTTTGGAGAACTGCACTCGGGTCAGACGGGAGTGAAAATTCCTCTTCATACCAGTCTTCTGGCGGTCGATCGTACCCGGGTGGATCACAGTAGACATTCACGTCGCTGTGGCTTCGGAGCTCAATGTCGCAGTGGGCAGGGCCAGCATAGACATCACCCTCAAAATACTCTCCACAATCGTCGCACTCGAAGGCGATATCTCCCTCAGAAACCATATCGCGCGACTTTTCTGCCATCAGGTTTGGTTCAGGTACATCAAGTTCCTTGCAGATCGGCTCACCGCATTTTGGGCACGTCAAAGATATTCGGGACACCCAACGTTGCGCATTTGCCATACTGATCGCATAGTCCGTCGTTCTGCTCATGGGGCGATATCCTCACCATTTTGTTCGGGTTGCTGATTTGACTTGAGCTGAAAAGCAACGAGTCTTCTATTCGCCACGAGTATGACGAGCCTGGGCGTCGGTTGGAACGTGGGGGTCTTCCTTTCTCATCTGGCTACGATACCAAGCGATGGACGCCGGGGTGGTCTTAGCGTGTGGAAAACGCTTGCGCACGGCGTCCAGCGCCTCCGCATTGGTCATCCCGTCCTTTATGGACTTACGCGCAAGCTCCCCAATCGTCTCTCGCCAGTGCTCGCCTAGAAGATAGTGGTTGATCGCGTCTCGCGCCGCGTCGGACAAACTCTTGCCCGTATCGGCGGCGACTTCCTCAAGGCCCACGTACTGGTCTTCCTCTAACGTGACCGTAATTCTCTTCTGGTTCGATGCCATGTGATGCTCCTATCATCATATTGATTCTTGACGCATCAATAGAATCACCGTTATAGGTGACGCCATGTGATGCAGTTAGCATCACATCTAATCGCCCTGAGGGGCAAGTGCAACCAAATACAAAGGAACGACAAGATGACTATCGACGAGATCGCGATCGCAAAGCGCATTGAAGACCCAAGTAAGTGGCCATTCTCCAATAAGGACTGGGAGCATGCGGTGCTCAGGCTCCCTACCGCACGGGAGCGCGTAGCTTTTGCGCGGAAGGTGCTTGAGTGGTTGGGCACCGACATGGCTGACCTCTACGACCCTCGGGTCCCGGTCGAGTTGGAGGCGCAAACCTCGCCAGCCGTGGAGGAGGCATTCGCAATGCTAATTGCCGATGACGAGAACCAACTGGGAGAAATGCGCGGTGCAATCTGGTGGGTGTTGGAGACCTCGGATCCTCACCGGCTCACCGTCCGTGACGCGGTGAGACAACTATGGGACGATCTGGAGGATGACGCCTCTGCAGCTATGGAAGAATTCCTGTCCTGCGGTGACGACACTCTGTTTGGTCAGATGTTCAACAACATCGTCCAGGGTACCTACGACATACTCTACGATGCCGGGTTCAAGGTGTCGAACGCAGGGGACTTCTTGGCGGCGCTCAAGAATCTCGGGCTGCTGAATGAGGCTGGCGCGACCAAGGTGAATGAGGAGGAGGCAGCGTGATGCATGCAACGCAACAGAGACAGCCTCGCGGTGTCGGCATGATCGCCAACGAGGCGCTTCGCAATGGACTCACCAACGAAGAGGCCCTGCAAAGAGTGCTTGCCGCGTTTCCGAACGCGCGGACAAACATCGGCTGCATAAACTGGTATCGCAGGAAGCTCAGGGCCGCTGGCGAAGCAGTCCAGACTTCCCGAGCCATAAAGAAAGCCCGGCGCAGTCAATTGATCGAAGGGGAGACGGTGTGATGCAGATACCAGTAAAGATTGATGTGCCCCTTGGCACGGTGCTTGCGCTGTCAGTCGAGATGGATATCGACAACGAGCGCACCCTGACCACGTGGGCTGCGATGCTGCATCTCGCGGAGACGGTCGGACCAGAACTTCCCGAGGGTGCGCTTGCCGAGGCCGTTTTCTACGCCTTTGAGGCCCACACGTGCGGTGACCACGAGCAAATGGACGAACTCTGGCCGGATTTGCTTGGGGAAACCCAGCCGCTTGCCCCCGGCGCCGCGCACCGCCGCCGCCGAGCTAGCGACGACCCAATGCAAGTGCCGCTCTCGGTGGGTGTGTCGGTCGAGGACATTCTGGAATGGGGTGCCTTTGACTATGAACGCGACGGGTCGGAGGACAAACTGCTGGACATGACCCTGCACGAATTGGCGTCAAAGTATGCTGCTTATGTTCCGGCCAAGTTGCTGACGGCTGCAATCTACCAAGGATATCTTCAGTCGCGAAGCGGGCACAAGGAAGACGCTGGTTACGCGTTCGAAGGCTGTTTCGTCCAGCCTTTGCGCAAGCTGCATCGCGAAGCTCGTCGGGCCCGTGAAGAATGGATGCGGGGAGCAGCGTGATGATCAATTTTGCCGCGAACAGAGTTATCGAATTCGTGCTGAACCACCCGCCACCAAGACCACTATCGGAGGAAAGCGATGAGTTCGTGCAATTGATCGCTGAGAGGGTCGTCGGGGCGCTTGAGTTGATCGAAAGCCTTGGACTGGACGCGCACGATGACGATTTGGTGGATGAAGTAATGAATGAAGTGCGTGCCATCCTTGATGAACAAGAAACCGCCGACGAAAGTCCGGCACTACAGTCGGCATAGTAAGCCACCGGACCGTTGTCACTAGGCGGCAACGGTCCGGCCTTCTTACTGGAGATAGAGGCGCGATAAATGGCACAGACCACCGCCACTCAGCGGCGACGGTGCCACTTTATGAAAGAGGTTGAGGTCCTGCCGACGCATGATCTCGGCCAGCCTCACGCCCAATCAATCTGCCACGGTTGGTCACAAACAGCATTGTGGCGAAGGTGGAATAGATCGGCGAAAGTTGAATTTGAGACGGGAAACTACCCGCAAATTTCCAAGGTTGAAACGTAAGCAAATCGTAACCGTTCCAAACGATGTTACGCCTTGCGGCGCAACTCCTGCCGTCTCGTGTTATCATAAACGAACCTATCCGCTGAGCCGAATTGGCCTGCTTTGGTTGCGGACCGTCCAAAAAAGCAGGTACGTTGAATTTCTATGGTGGCTGTGGGATGCTGGACACACAACATGTAGATTTTTGGCACCCAGAGGTTGATTCTACCGGCTGGGATTTGAGTGGGCGGCGGATGAACAAAGACGTGATTAGCGACGAAGTACTTTTTGAAGTTTTGGAAAATCAGGCGACGCTCGATGCAGTTCGCGCATTCCTTCGACAAAAGAAGCTGCCGCATTCCGCGTCCAGTTGGTCAAAGATGATTGAGACCCGGCTTGCTCCGGCTTTGTCAAACAAGACGATAACCACTGACGAGTTGATTGGCATCATCCGCGAGGCGGAGGAGCATGGGAAGAAACACGTCCGGTTGTTCTATTTTCCTGACGACCTTCTGGACGATCTCAAAAGCGCAATCCAGGAAGACGCTGTTGCATCTTGGGCAAAGGACAAAGGCCATCCTGGGACCGGCGAGTATGTTTTTGCCGCCTATCCAGAAAGCCCCATCGTGGCGGAGGTGCGCGTTGGGGACGGTGAGGACAAGGATGCCTTGATCGTCAAGATCGCCAGAACCGAGCACCGACGCAAGCGCGGCGTTTTGACCGAGATAGACGGGCGCCAGGTATACGTCGCGGACCGCGTACCCTTCCGTGCCGTGGATGTCCTGAAAGTTCACACGAACGGCCTTGTTGAGGTTCGCTTGAACCCGCGCACCGAACCGCCAATCTCATATTCCGGCACGGCAAATTCGGTATTGAGCCAAGTGAACGGACTGCTTGACGCGTCTCAGATCGGTGAGCTGAGTCTTGCCACAGCAAAGAACTCGTTCTCGGACCAACAAAAGAAGCAGGAAGTTGCTGAGAATTTCGAGCTTTATGAAACCCAGCACAAGAACGACCGCGGCGACCGGATTCAATCCTCTTCACAGGTCGAACAGGGTGGTATACTCACGTCCGATGTCATGACAAAAGTCATCAAGCAGTTCACGGTCGACGATCCCGACGCGTACTGCGAACGAGTGCGCGTGTCCTACCAGTTTGGGAAAGTGAAGAAGATCAATGCAATTTTATCGGACGACACCAATGAGATTATCTTCACTGCCGGGCTGTCACGGGCGGAGTACGACGAAGTTCTCAAGGCCATCTTGGAAGTGAACAGCGAGGAATGATGTTCCGAAGACGCCGCATTGCAGATTGGGAGGACCGCCTCGATGTCGAGGTCGGCAAGCTCCGCAATGCGCAAAGCTATCGCGAGGTGACCTTAAACAGGATCAAAGACCTCGTGGATGCTCCTAGCGAAGCGGAATTGGTGCGCGCGCTGGCTAAGCGGGTTTCCGAAGGGAATCTTCGGGTGGTTTATCGCGTTGTATCACCATTTACGAAGGCTTCGCTCGCCACGTTCAAAAGCCCGTTGGATGTGCCAGAGACTATGCTTGACGAGAGCACGGGCGAAGAAATCGACATAGACCGCTACCGGAACGTCGAACCTGTGTACGTTTCCGAGGTCGTCGGTGCACAGTGAGACCACCCGCAAAGCATGGTTCAAGAAAGCTGAGCAAGTCCACCGAGAGGTGGAAGGTCTAACGGGCCTTGAACAGGCTGAGGCATTCAAAGAAAAGATCGAGGCGATAACTGACCAAGACGCCCGAGCCGCGGTGCAGATGCAAGTGTGGTATTGGCTGGGGCATGGAAAGGAACCGGTTACCTCGCAAGAGTGGCTTACAACGAACCGTATACTCGCGGCGACGTTTGTCGCCGTCTTCCTGATAGGCTGGATGGAGCTTGGGGTATCCGTTGTTTGGTCAGGCACTGCAGCACTGGTGACGACAGTTGCCGTGCGTATCGTCTTCCGAATGTTCGATCGCGGGTTTATGTTCCGGCGGCTCTTTACCGCTTGCGTGAGCTCAGGACTATTTCTGATTGTTCCAGCACAGTTTGCGTTTGCCTTCGAAACGCCCTTTGGACCAGTCTCTTGGGGCGGGGCGCCCGGTGGCGCGCTGGTATTGATCTGGACGATGTGTACCATCCTGACCTTCTGCGGAGCAGCCTGGGAACACTACGCTTCCAACAGGACATAGCCTGAAATAGGTCTAGCTGATTTGGTACCCGCGGCCGGACTCGAACCGGCACGGCATTTCTGCCTGGAGATTTTAAGTCTCCTGTGTCTACCATTCCACCACGCGGGCGAGCGTGTCGGGCCTATTTCGGGCCTCAAAATCTCCTTACGGCCACAAGGCCTTGATAACAATACACGACCGGTGCGGAACGACAGGATTTTAAGTCCCCTGTGTCTACCATTCCACCACGCGGGCAAAGCTTCAAAGATGCCTGTGACTGGCACCCCTCGCGCCAGAACCGACGCTTGAGCTTGTTGTTACTTTCCATAATTTGCTGCGATGTGAAAGCGCTATTGCACCCCGCGCCCACAGAAGAAGATGGCAGAACTTAACTGTCCGGGTCTGGCCTGAGTCGGTCATCATTCCGCGCAGGCCTCAGATGTCATCCGCCTCGGGTGCCAGCGGGCCGCCTTTCGCCGCCAGAAACCGTTCCGAAAGCCACGGATTGTTTTTCAAGGCGGCCTGCAACTGAATACGTGCTTCGGACATCCGCCCCAGGTTCATCAGGGTGAGAGCACGCCCCGACTGCGCCCCAACGTGACGCGGCGACAATTCCAATGCGCTGTCGAGATCAATCAGTGCCTTGTCGAAGGATCCTTGCAGGAAATAAACAAAAGCGCGCTGGTTGTAACCCTCCGCATAGTTCGGACAATAGTCGACCAACGTATCATAGGCGTCAATTGCACTTAGAAAGTCATAACTGGCACGCGCGCGCATGCCCTTATCCAAGACTTCTTGCGCTGCAGCATCCGGCGCTTTCAGCCACAATTCCCACATCTTACCGGAAATCTCGCGCCCCGACGTTTCATTTTCAGCGGCGTTCGCCTGCTCGATCAGCTTGTCTAGATCGGCAGATATGTCAGGCGCTGGCGGGCACGCAGCCCACGCAGGGGACGATAGCAACACGAAGATCAGGGCAAAACGTTTCATCCCCCGAGGGTGGCGCAGAAAATCGGAAAATCAAGCACTATCCGGCATCATGGATTCTTTGACAGCCTGCATTGCAACATAGGTCGAAGTATTCGAGACATGTGGCAGCGACGAGATCGTCTCGCCCAGAAAGGTGCGGTACTGGGTCATATCCCGCGTGCGCACCTTCAGCAGATAATCAAAATTCCCTGCAATCAGATGAGCCTGTTCAATTTCGGGCACCTTTGCGATGGCTTTGTTGAAAGCGCAGAGCGCCGCCTCGCGGGTATCACTCAGGCGCACTTCAACAAAAGCCACATGATCCAGCCCCAACCGGATCGGGTCGAGCAAGGCGCGATAGCCGATGATGAAACCATCCTGCTCAAGCCGGCGCAATCGGGCCTGCGTCGGAGATTTGGACAAACCGATCCGCTGTGCGAGATTGGTTATGCTGATCCGCCCGTCTTCCGCCAACACAGTGAGAATCGCGCGATCAAAACGGTCAAGCTGTGCATGGTCAAATTCACTGTTTATCATCAGAATATCCCTACTATCGCCTGTCAGAAATCAGAATGAAGGAAAAATAGCGCATATCGAAGTGATATACGAGGCCATCGTATTGGAGGATTTGACATGGCACGCATCCCAGACAGCACATTGAGGCACCGCGTTGATGCGCAGACCTATGCATCGCCAACAGTCATTTTACAGGACCTGATCGCACAGTCGGCGATAACAACAGCAGACCGCGCCGAGATTTGCACTCTCGCCGAGGACCTCGTACGTCAAATCCGATCGTCCACCACCCCTGGTATGATGGAAGTATTTCTGGCGGAGTACGGACTTTCAACCGATGAGGGCATTGCGTTGATGTGTCTGGCCGAAGCTTTGTTGCGTGTGCCGGATGCCGACACCATCGACGCACTGATCGAAGACAAAATCGCGCCTTCCGATTGGGGGCGGCATCTTGGGCACTCGACATCCAGCCTTGTTAACGCCTCCACTTGGGCGTTGATGCTGACCGGTCGCGTTCTGGATGACGACCAGCCCGGCCCCGTAAGACACCTCAGAGCGGCAATAAAACGGATGGGGGAACCCGTGATCCGCACGGCCGTCAGTCGCGCGATGAAGGAAATGGGGCGTCAGTTCGTTCTTGGCGAGAACATTAACTCTGCCATGGAACGCGCTGAAGGAACGGAGAAAAAAGGGTACACATACTCATATGATATGCTTGGAGAAGCAGCACTTACCGAAGCGGATGCCAAACGCTATCACCTAAGTTACAGCCGCGCGATCTCTGCCATTGCCATGGCATGCACGGCAGATGATATCCGTAAGAATCCGGGCATTTCCGTCAAACTGTCCGCGCTTCACCCACGATACGAATTGGCGCAGGAACAGGCGGTGATGACTGATCTCGTGCCACGGCTGCGTGCCTTGGCTTTGCTCGCCAAATCCGCCGGTATGGGATTGAATGTAGACGCCGAAGAAGCGGATCGCCTTGCATTGTCGCTCAAGGTGATCGACCGAGTGATGTCTGAGCCCGCTTTGGCCGAGTGGGACGGGTTTGGTGTGGTTGTGCAGGCTTACGGGCCGCGTGCCGGTGTGGTCATTGATACGCTCTATGACATGGCCACGCGCCACGACCGCAAGATCATGGTCCGCCTTGTCAAAGGCGCTTATTGGGACACGGAAATCAAGCGCGCTCAGGTCGAGGGGATCGACGGATTTCCGGTATTCACGCAAAAAGCGGCGACGGACGTGTCCTATATCTGCAACGCAAGCAAGCTGCTGAAGCTCACCGATCGTATCTACCCGCAGTTTGCGACCCATAACGCGCATACGGTTGCAGCCATCCTGCATTTGGCCCACGACCCCGATACGTTCGAGTTCCAGCGACTGCACGGGATGGGCGAAACGCTGCATAAGCTGGTACTGGAAAAATACGCGACACGTTGCCGGATTTACGCGCCGGTTGGTGCGCATCGCGACCTGCTGGCTTATCTGGTGCGGCGTCTTCTTGAAAACGGAGCGAACTCCAGTTTCGTCAACCAGATTGTCGATGAGGATGTACACCCTTCGGTGGTGGCCGCCGATCCCTTCAGCGCGTTGCAGACGGAAAAGGCCCCCGCAATTGCCGTGGGTCCGGATGTCTTTCTGCCGCAGCGAGCGAATGCGCGCGGGTTCGATCTGACCCATAGTCAGACCCTCGACACGCTAAAAGATGCCCGACAACCGTTTGCCCGGCACAACTGGCAGGCACATCCCATATTGGCCAGCGCGCGCGCGTCCGACAGCGCGGCGCGTGCACAATCGCCCGTCGAAAACCCCGCTGTTGGTACTGCCAGTCTTGGTGTGGTGGACTGGGCAACACCAGAAGACGTGAATGCGGCTTTCGCTGAGGCGCACTGCTGGGACGCACCGCTCGCACAACGACGCGCGACGCTGGAGCGGTCAGCCACAATGATGGAAGAGCGATTTGGCGAGATTTTTGCGCTGCTGGCGCGAGAAGCCGGTAAATGCCTGCCCGATTGCGTCGCCGAGTTGCGTGAAGCGGTCGACTTTTTGCGATACTACGCAGCCCAGGCCACTGATGCGCCGCCCGCCGGCACGTTCGTTTGCATTTCGCCGTGGAACTTCCCCCTGGCGATATTCATCGGCCAAATCTCAGCGGCCTTGGCTGCGGGCAATGCCGTCATCGCCAAACCCGCCGAGCAAACACCGCTGATCGCCAATCTCGCGGTTGAGCTGCTGCACACTGCCGGCGTTCCACGCGCGGCGCTGCAATTGTTGCCCGGCGCGGGCGACATCGGGGCACTGCTCACAAGTGATAACCGCGTTGGCGGTGTGGCTTTTACAGGATCAACGGCAACGGCTTTGCGCATTCGTGCCGCCATGGCCAAAAACTGCGCCCCCGGAACGCCGCTCATCGCAGAAACGGGCGGCCTCAATGCGATGATCGTGGACAGCACCGCCCTGCCCGAGCAAGCGGTTCAGTCGGTCATCGAAAGTGCATTTCAATCAGCCGGTCAGCGCTGCTCTGCGCTGCGCTGTCTTTATGTTCAGGAAGATATCGCACCAGACTTCACCAGATTGCTCACCGGCGCGATGGAGGCGTTACGCGTTGGTGATCCGTGGCACCTGAGCACTGACGCGGGTCCCGTCATCGACGCGCAAGCCCGTGACAGCATCATGCAGCATATTGAAAAGGCGCGCGCAGAAGGGCGCATTCTGGCAGAGCTTGCCGCGCCGCGTGACGGTTATTTTGTACCGCCGACACTCATTTCCATTTCAGGCATTGGGGATCTTGAGCGCGAGGTCTTCGGGCCGGTGCTGCATCTGGCGACTTTCGGCGCGGCAGAGCTGGACCGTGTCATAGATGATATCAACCGCACCGGATACGGGCTTACCTTTGGGTTGCACACACGCATCGACGACCGCGTGCAATATGTCTCTGAACGCATCCACGCGGGCAACATCTATATCAATCGCAACCAGATCGGGGCAATCGTCGGCAGTCAGCCGTTTGGTGGCGAGGGCCTATCAGGCACCGGGCCAAAGGCGGGCGGACCAAACTACCTGCCGCGCTTTGCTGCGGTTGACCGTATCTGCGTCCCGGATGCGGTTGACAACACGCCAGCTCCGCTTCCACCGCTGCCAAGGGTAGACGACAGGCCACTGCAGGCGCTCAGCCTGCCCGGTCCCACTGGCGAATCCAATCGGTACAGCACCCTGCCCCGAAACGCTCTTTTGTGCCTTGGGCCCGGCACGCAGGCTACCAAGGACCAGATGCGAGCGGTGCGCGCCCTCGGCGGCTTCGCTGTCGCTCCTGACGGCTGGATCAACGTTCAAACCCTTGTAGACGGCCCCGGCTATGGCGGCGTCTTGTGGTGGGGCGACACGACGACCGGCCGAGCGATCGAAACCGCATTGTCCAAACGCATAGGCCCGATCATACCTTTGATCCCCGGGCGGCCAGACCCCGCCCGAGTGCTGGCAGAACGCCATGTCTGCGTCGACACCACCGCATCGGGCGGGAACGCTGCTTTGCTGGGGGCCGTTTCATAGCGACAAGGATTGACCAAAAAATGTATGGCCCCGCTTGACCTTAAACGGTTGATGGCAGAGCTTGAGCGCATGTTTCCGATCCGCGACCACAACCCGTCAGGCCGTACGCCCTATGTCACCTATATGTTGATGGCGGCCAACATTGGTATCTTTCTGAGTTACTTCGGCCTGATGGACGATGTGCGCGAGATGAATGCCTTTTACTACCAATGGGGAATGGTGCCGGCCCGCCTGTCCGTCGGCGATGGGTTTCACACGGTCATCTCGTCCATGTTTGTGCATGGCGGGTTCCTCCATCTCGCTGGAAACATGCTGTTTTTGTGGGTTTTCGGCGACAATGTCGAAGAGGAACTGGGGCATTGGACCTATCTTGGCTTTTATCTTTTCAGCGGTGTGCTGGCGGCATTGGCCCACTATGCCCTGGGACCAAACTCAACCGTGCCCACTGTCGGGGCTTCAGGGGCGATTGCGGGTGTGATGGGTGGATATTTTCTGCTTTTTCCAAAGGCAAAGGTGGATATCCTCATCATTCTGGTTGTCATTTTCAAAGTCCTGCCGATTCCCGCATGGATCATGATGTCGGTCTGGTTCGCCATGCAATTCATAGGCGGCATCGGATCAGACGCGAATGAGGCGGGCGTCGCCTATTGGGCGCATGCAGGCGGTTTCATTGCCGGTGTGTTACTGGTATTGCCGGTTTGGCTAAAGCGTGGCGGGCCTGCTTTCTGGCAACGCACGGAAGGACACCCGCCGCACCCCGAAGCCCGCTACCGCATTGTGGAAAGTCGCATCCCGAAAGTGCCGCGCAGATAGCGACGACCGCCGCGCTATACGCAAGAAGCAAGATCGGCGCAGTTACACTCGTAAACGACGGCTGACGAGCGGTGTTCTAGCCCCGCACCAGTTTGGCAAGCGGCGAGAAAAGCGGCTCATTCGCGCAGATGATTGTGCCGTCGTCGAGAATGTTGCCATTCGGGTCCATCGGCTCGGCCAGACCGCCGGCTTCGCGCACAATGACCAAACCGGCAGCAATGTCCCACGCATTCAACCTGCGCTCCCAGAAACCGTCGTACCGCCCCGCGGCCACATAGGCCAGATCAAGCGCCGCAGCGCCCCAACGGCGCACACCCGCGCAACCTGGCAGCACACGCCCCAATTCCTGCAGTGTCTGGGGCAGATCGGACCGTCCTCCAAAGGGCAAACCCGTCGCGAAAACGCTCTCGATCATCTTGTTGCGGCCAGACACGCGCAACCGGCTTTCATTCACCCAAGCTCCTGCCCCTTTTTCAGCAAAGAAAAGCTCGTCTTTGGCGGGGTCAAACACAACGCCCGCAACCACCTGACCCTTATGTTCCAGCGCTATGGACACAGCCCAATGCGGCATGCCATGGAGAAAGTTGGTCGTCCCGTCCAGCGGGTCCACGATCCAGCGGCGCGTCGGGTCCTGCCCTTCTTCGCCGCCCCCCTCTTCGGCCAGCCAGCCGTAGGTGGGACGCGCACCCATGAGGTCTTCTTTCAGGAGTTTCTCGGCATTGATGTCCGCGCGGCTGACAAAATCACCCGCCCCCTTCATGGAGACCTGCAGGTTCTCGACCTCGCGGAAGTCTTTGGCCAAGGACCGGCCGGCCCGCCGCGCTGCTTTTATCATGATATTAAGATTTGCGCTGCCAACCATGCCGTCTGCTCTCCTGATAGATCAGGCTGCGCGTATAGTGGGCCGGACCACAATTGCCAAGAGGCTTTGAGCGAATGTCATGCAGCCTCTGCCCACGCGCGCGCGCCGCCCGGCATGGAGGGGCGGAAATAGGCGATCAGCCGCCCTTCGGGGGCAGCACGCGCGCTCTTGGCCCAAGGGGCCACGCCATGTAACGCAAGGCGATGCACAACAAATGCCGAGCCCGGTGCGCCGTGAACAACAACGCGCGGGCATGTCTCGAAAGCCTTGCGCCGGGCGGCCTGATAGGCATCTGTCACGTCAAGTTCGGGTAAATCAGCTTCTGATACAGCGGCAAAAGCGCGTTGGAAGGCCGACTGCATGATGCGGTGGCTGCCCTCCCAAACCACCAGCGGCGCCGCGTCGTCTGTCGCGTTGCTCAGCGGCAACCCCAGAATGAAGGCATGTGGCTCGCGCACAAAACGTCGTTTTGGCTGGCCCAAACCAAGAACACCGTCCACATGCGCTGCATCACGGGTCAGCCTGTAACGGAACCCGGCCTCCGATTCACCCTCACGCGGACGTGGATACCCCTCAAAGACGCCGGAGACCTGCCCGCGGTGCAATGCGGGCCATCCGCCACACTGCTTGTCGATGAAGTCGACGGCGCGACCAGACAAAGGCAAGGATGCACCCACACGACCTTCTGGGTCATTGTCCAGCGCATCAAGGCCCACAAACCACGTGCCTTCGCACTGGTAGGAATGCGCCTGCGCCGGATCTTGCAGCGCCTTCAACGCCGCCTGCCGGGCGCATGCAACCCAATCAGCAACCGCGCGCTCTACCGGAAAGAACGCCCAACCTTTTTGGGCAAAGGTCCTCACCACCCCAGTGCCTCACGCAGCATGTTCACCGCGACCAAGAGCAAAAACACGGCAAAGACCCGCCTTAACATCGCGGGGTCCAGTTTATGGGCCAGCCGTGCGCCCAGAGGGGCCGTGACAAGGGTCATGCAGACTATCACCGTAAAAGCCGCAAGATTAACCGATCCGACGGTAAACGGTGGCCGTATGTCGACGGGCACGGGCACCATCAGAAACCCGATGACTGAAGGCACCGCGATCAGCAGACCAAACCCTGCTGCCGTGGCAACGGCACGGTGGATCGGCGTCCCGTGCAGTGTCATCAACGGCACGCCGAAACTGCCGCCGCCGACCCCGATCAGAACGGAAAGCCCGCCGATCAGAGAGGCAACCGCTGCGCGGGCAGCACCCTTTGGCAGGGTGTCGCCTAAGCGCCAGTGCGCCTTGCCCAAAGCCATGTAAAGGCCGACCAGAAAGGCCAGTCCTCCAAAGATGATCTGCAGGGTTATGGTGTTAAGCTGCGACACCACAAAAACGCCAAGGCTCGCACCGACAACGATACCGGGACTCCAGCCTCTCAGCACGGGCCATTCAACCGCGCCCTTTTTGTGGTGACTTGCAAGTGAGCGCGCAGAGGTGACCACAATTGTGGCCAGCGATGTCGCGACACAGAGTTGCATCAGCTGTTTGCTTTCATATCCCAGCGTGACAAAAACATAGTAGAAGGCCGGTACAAGCACGATCCCTCCGCCCACGCCGAGCAGTCCCGCAAGAACACCGGCGAAAGCACCAACCACCAGCAGCAGCGCTATCATCTGGGCGATAAGCATCGGATCATGTTCGAACATCTGGACCTTCCGGTGTTTCTTTCGTGCAGGTTTCAACCCGCGTCGTGCAGATTTTCCTGCTTTTGGATGAGCGCAAGTGCAGCTTTCACAGTCTCCACCCCCGCGCCGGGCAGATGCGCCCCTTCGGATAACGCGCGTCGCCATGCCCGCGCGCCCGGTCGACCCGCAAAAAGCCCCAGCATATGGCGGGTGACTTGCCCCAGTCTACCACCTTGAGAAAGATGCGCCTCGATATAGGGCAGCATGGCTTGAACTGCGCCTTCTGGTGTTTTTTGCGCCCCTTTGCCGAAGATAACAGGATCGGCCCGGGCCAGAATATCGGTCGGAGTGTGGTATGCCGCACGCCCGATCATAACCCCGTCCAGACCCGCTTCCAGAAAACGCTGGGCCTGTTCCAGTGTTTGCACGCCGCCATTAATCGAAATGTGCAGATTGGGAAAATACTCCTTCATGCGCATCACAAGCGGGTAATCTAGAGGCGGGATATCGCGGTTCTCTTTCGGGCTTAGTCCCTGCAGCCAGGCTTTGCGCGCATGAATGGTCACCCGTTCGCAGCCAGCCGCAACGACGCGCGACAGGAAATCAGGCAGCACCTCTTCGGGGTTTTGAGCATCCACCCCGATGCGGCATTTGACCGTCACGGGAATGTTGACGGTCGCCCGCATCGCAGCCACGCAGTCGGCGACCAGCGCGGGCCGCTCCATCAGCACCGCGCCAAAGCACCCTGACTGGACGCGGTCCGAGGGACAGCCCACGTTGAGATTGATCTCGGCGTAGCCAGACTGCTGACCCAAACGCGCGGCCCGTGCCAGTTCCTTGGGGTCAGAGCCCCCCAACTGCAACGCGACCGGATGCTCCTCGGCCGAGAAGTCGAGCAGATGCAAAGCGCCGCCGCGGACCAATGCGGCAGAGGTGACCATTTCGGAGTAAAGCAGGGTTTCGGCACTGAGATACCTGTGCAGCATCCGGCAATGGCGATCCGTCCAGTCCATCATCGGGGCCACGGACAATGTCGCCGCGCGGGTGACGCGGGCGGCATCGGGTGGTGCCTGTGGGATATGCGACGGTGTGGTCATGTCTTTCCGGCTCTCTGAGAGTCGCGCGCTCCTAACACGCTGAGCGGACGGGGTGAAGTCCGCAGAAATGATGCGTCATCTGTGCCATGAGCGTTGCCATTCAACGCAGGTCGAGTAGCTTGCCTGTGGGGAGGAGTGACAGCATGCGGACGCAAGTTGCAATTATCGGCGGCGGGCCATCGGGATTATTGCTGTCCCAGCTTCTGCACTTGCAGGGTATTAAAACGGTCGTACTGGAGCGTCGCAGCAAAGCCCATGTGTTGAGCCGCATACGCGCTGGTGTTCTGGAAACCGGGTTGCTTTCGCTTTTGCGCGCGGCCGGCGTAGACGGACGGCTGGCGTCAGAAGGCATTCCCCATCATGGCACGTTGATCTCTTACGAGGACATGATGTTCAGGATCGATTTTGAGGCACTGACGGGTCGGTCGGTCATGGTGTATGGGCAGACAGAGGTCACGCGCGACCTGTATGCGGCACGCGAGGCCTGCGGTGGAGAGCTGCGCTTTGAGGTCCAGGATGTGTCTATCTGCGCAGCCGACAGTGCGGCACCTTACGTCATCTACACCCATGAAGGCCAACAAAAGCGACTTGAGTGCGACTTCATTGCGGGCTGCGACGGCTTTCACGGGGTCAGCCGCAAGACGATACCGCCGCGCGCAAGGCGTACGTTTGAAAAGGTCTATCCCTTTGGATGGCTGGGCGTTCTCAGCGAAACACCCCCTGTGAGCGACGAAATCATATATGCTGGTTCGGAGCGAGGCTTTGCCTTATGTTCCATGCGCAACCCGTTGTTGTCGCGCTATTACATCCAGTGTCCCGCCTCCGAAGATCCTGCGGGCTGGTCAGATGAAGCTTTCTGGACCGAGTTGCGAAGCCGCCTGCCGCGCGCGCAGGCCGAAGCGCTGGTGACGGGGCCTTCTGTGGAAAAATCCGTGGCCCCCTTGCGGTCTTTCGTGACGGAACCGATGCGCTGGGGGCGTTTGTTTTTGTGCGGGGATGCGGCGCATATTGTGCCACCCACCGGCGCCAAGGGGCTAAACACGGCAGCGT
The DNA here is from genome assembly GCA_947501635.1 of uncultured Roseobacter sp. Classification (GTDB taxonomy): domain Bacteria; phylum Pseudomonadota; class Alphaproteobacteria; order Rhodobacterales; family Rhodobacteraceae; genus Roseobacter. The sequence goes on along the minus strand of CANMWT010000005.1, from coordinate 4,517 downwards.
CGGATGTGCACTATCTGTTTGAAGGGTTGCGCGCGTGGTACGAAAGCGGCGATGCGCACCAGCTTGATGCTTATTCAGAGCGTGCGCTGGCCCGGGTCTGGAAGGCGGAGCGGTTCAGTTGGTGGTTCACATCGCTGATGCACCATTTTCCCGGTCAGAGCGATTTTGACCGCCGCATGCAGCGTGCCGAGATCGAGTTTCTTGCCTCGAACCGGGCCGCACAGCAGGCCTTGGCCGAGAACTACGTCGGATTACCCTATTAAAAGGCGGCGCAAATTGCAGCCGCCGGAGCCTCCGGCGGGGATATTTGTGGACCAAAGAAGCCGCGCGCGTTCTTATCCGGCAAGCGATGGCAAAAAGAGCACGATCGCGGGGAAAGCGACCAGCAGCGCGATGGTGATGGCATCGGCCACGAAGAAGGGCATGACGCCCTTGAACACATCCTGCACCTTCAGATCGTCGCGCACCCCTGCCACAACAAAGCAGTTGAGCCCGATCGGCGGTGTGATGAGACAGAACTCCGCCATTTTGACCACCAGAATGCCAAACCAGATCGCACACATCGGGCCTGACATGCCGAAGGCGCTGTCGGCGGCACTGACAAATTCGCCTCCGTTCAATGCCATGACCGCCGGGTAGACAACGGGCAGCGTGAGCAGCAACATCCCGATTGCATCCATGAACATGCCCAGAATGGCGTAGCCGAGCAGGATACAGATGAGAATGAGCATCGGCGACATCTCAAGAGATGTGATCCAGGCGGCAAAGGCATCGGGCAGTTCCGCGAACCCGAGGAACCGGACGTAGATCAGGACGCCCCAGATGATCGAAAAGATCATGACCGTGAGTTTTGCGGTATCGAGCAGCGCTGTCTTGAGCTGCGGCCAACGCATCCCGCGGTAGAGCGCCATCAAAAAGATGATGAAGGCACCGATGGCGCCACCTTCGGTCGGGGTGCCCCAGGCGTCGCCGAAGGGGTTGTAGACGAAGAATATGATGATGACGACGACAGCTACGATGGGTAGCGCCGGTGGGAGCGCCTCGAAGCGTTCGCGCCATGAGAAGCCGCCGACCGGAGGGCCCACGTTCTTGAAGAAGACCGCGATGCTGATGATGAGCACAGCGTAAACGATGGCTGAAAACATCCCCGGCAGGAACCCTGCTAGCAGCAGTTTGCCCACGTCCTGCTCGACGATGATGGCATAGATAACAAGGATTGCCGAGGGCGGGATCAGTGACGCCAATGTGCCGCCCGCCGCAACGACGCCTGCCGCAAACTGTTTGTTGTAGCCTATCTTGAGCATTTCCGGGATTGCTATACGGGCAAATACTGCGGCAGTTGCCACAGATGCGCCGGACACCGCCGCAAAGCCAGCGGTTGCAAAAACGGTGGAAACTGCGAGCCCGCCGGGTACCCAGGCGATCCAGCGTTTGGCGGCGGTGAAGAGTGCTGTCGTCAACTTGGCGTGGTAGGCCAGATAGCCGATCATGATGAAGACGGGTATCAGGCTGAGCACCTGCGCGGATACTTTGGAGTGTGGCGTCAGACCTGCGATTTTGACGCTGATTTCAACCGCTTTCCAGAACCTTTCGGGATCGTAGTCAAAACCATTCCAGCGCAGCCAGACCAGCCCTACAAAGCCGGCGAGCGCGGCCGCGAAAGCCACGCGCATGCCCAAAAGGACGAGCACAAGCAGGCCACCACTAACCCAGAGACCGATTTCAATAGGCTCCATCAGTCGGCCCCCTCAAGCGCTTCCGCTTCGAGCCGGGCCTGTTCGGCGACCGTCAGGTTCAGTGGCACGGCAACAGGCGCCTCCAGCCCCAAAACAAGCGCACGCCCATAGCCCCATGCCTGCAGGATCAGCCGCAGCACCAGAACGCCGAAAGCAATTGGAACGACCAGTTTGGATGGCCACACGGGGATACCCACATCAATAGAGCTGTCCCGGCTGCACAGTGGGCGCGCGCAGTCAAAGGAGCGGTCAAAGTGTTCCCAGGCGCCCCAGGTCAGGGCAACGATCACCAGCAGGATCAACAGCACCGAGACAAGCTCGAAAAACCATAGCAGCCGCCCTTTCAGCGCGCCGACGAGCATATCCATGCGCACATGCGTGCCGTCGCGTTGGACATAGGACACGCCCATGATTGCGATGATGGGCATCATGGCCTCGATGTAATCGACATATCCCGCCATCGGGGAGCCGAAGAACTTGCGCCCGGTTACGGAATAGACCGCAAGAAACATCAGCGAGAAGATTGCAGCGCCGCTTAACAGTGCACAAAACCGTTCGACCGGCAAAAGCGCCCTGTCCAACCGGCTCAACAGGCTGGAGTCTTCAAGTACCGCAGCGGAACCTGCCATTGCCCTGCCCCCCGTCTTTTTTATTCACGTGTTGGACGGGCCGCCGGCAGCACTTTGCCAGCGGCCCCCCAATTTTTTAGCTGCCGCCTTTGGCTTCCGCCAATGTGCTGACGACCAGATCATAGAGCTCCTGGCCCGGCAGACCCTGCGCTTCCATTTCGGCAATCCATGCCGCATGGATAGGCGTACCAGCCTTGGACTGGAATTCCGCGATCACCTCAGGGGCGATTTCGACCTTCTGCACGCCCTTTTCTTCCAACACGCTGTCCCAACGCATGAGAAGTTCGGCGTAGTTGGTCAGATAGTGATCGATCGCTTCGGGAATCGAGGCCTCGAGCGCCTCGCGATGCGCGTCTGAGAGCGAGTCATAGGCGTCGATGTTCACCACAACGGGGCAGTTGACCGTGCCGGGGTTCAGGTTTGCAGTCCACCAGTCCGCCTGGTTGATCGTGCCAAAGCTCAGGTGCGCGTGTTGCGCGAAGGCTACTGTGTCCACCACGCCGCCTTCCATCGCCTGATACGCTTCGGTTGCGGTCACTGAAGTTGGAACCGCACCAACCGTTTTGAAAGCCTCGCCAAGACCGCCAGTTGCACGGACACGCATGCCTTCAAACTCAGACAGTTCGTCGCGCGGCTCGCCGGTGCCGACAAGATTGTATTGCGGCATAGGCGATGTCATCAGCAGTTTGGCGTTCCACTGGGCCATTTCTTCGGTGGCAGCGGGGTGTGCATAGACCGCACGTGCAACCGCGACTTCCTGTTCGAGGTTTTCGACACCAAGGAACGGCAATTCGAGAACAGTCACCACGCGGTTTTTGTCCGGATGATAACCAGCGCAGAACTGCGCCATCTCGAAAGCACCAATGGAAATCCCGTCGAGGTTTTCGCGGTTCTTGGACAAACCGCCGTAGCTGACGTTCATCGTGAACTCGCCGCCTGTTTTTTCAGAAACCAGTTCGGCCAGCTTCTCCACGTGTTCGGTAAACGCGCGGCGCTTGCCCCACACCGAAACATTCCACTCTGTTGCAGCCGCTTCTGACACAAATGCAAAGGTGATGGCGCCGACAGCCGCGGCGCTGAGATAGTAGTTCATCTTTTTTCTCCCTGTTTGTCCGCTTTATGTAGAGCGAACTTGCCGACAAACTACCCAAGGGTTTCGTCCGTGCCAAGCCCTCATTCAGCGTTGAGGGATAGCACGGAACGGCCCGAAATCCGTTGATTCTCCTACCCGCCCTGAACGCCCTCAAAGACATCATAACCGGTGCAAATGCCGGGGCATGCGGGGGCCAGATACACGGACCAAACGCCAGCGTATTTTTCTTTAAATTGGCGGTCCAGCGCCTTGATTTCATTTAAGTTAAGAGCTTTCTGCCGGAAGTGGCGCTGGGAACATCGCCGCGACACATCCGCCCTATCGGCGGAATGCTCCGCGCGACCTGCCCAAAAACCTTGTTTTTTGCGCATCGCCTGCGTCAGTATACCGTCGTGCGCGCTTTCCGACATCCTTTACTGTAGATCGCGTGATTTTTTGCCGGAAGGCAACGACCAGACCATCAGAGGGAGGAGCCTCAATGCCAGATACAGTACAATCCGCAACCACCTATCCCCCATCAAAAGACATGGCGGCAAGAGCCCATGTAGATGCAGACCGGTACGAGCAGCTGTACGCAGAATCTGTTCAGGACCCGGAAGGTTTCTGGCGGCGCGAGGGCCAGCGGATAGACTGGATAAAACCTTACACACAGGTCAAAGACGTCGACTACAGTTTTGGTAACGTGAAGATCAATTGGTACGCAGACGGCACGCTGAACGTCGCGGCAAATTGCATCGACCGGCATCTGGCGACCAGAGGCGATCAGACCGCGATCATCTGGGAGCCTGACAGCCCCGAAACCCCCGCGCAGCATATCACTTACAAACAGTTGCACAGTTCTGTGTGCAAGATGGCGAATGTGCTGAAGGATCTTGGCGTCGGCAAAGGTGACCGTGTCATCATCTATCTGCCGATGATTCCCGAAGCCGCCTATGCCATGCTGGCCTGCGCGCGCATCGGCGCCATCCATTCGATTGTGTTCGCCGGGTTTTCCCCAGACGCCTTGGCCGCGCGGGTAAACGGCTCGGATGCCAAGGTCGTCATCACGGCCGACGAGGC
>CANMWT010000004.1 GCA_947501635.1 uncultured Roseobacter sp. | reverse complement strand
AAGGAGCTGATGCACGACCGGTCTGACGCAGTTTACCACTGCTTCAGACCTAACTATCAAGGTCTGCTAAGTCCGCATAGCGGAAGTAGACCGATTTTCAGCGAATGTCTGGTGCTGGTGTAAGCAGACGTTCGGTCGCAATTTCTGGGAAAGACTATCACCGATGACCGCTTACCTCACCATTGCAGTCATCTGAGCGAAACAGTCGGAGGCCGCCGTAAGTAACATGCAGCCTACGCCCATCGGCCAGTGCGAAGCTTTGGATCAATTCGCGGGTTATCGCGAGGCACCCGCCACTTCAGGCGTATGGGCGGTCTTGAAAGAATGGTTGGAGCGAAATGAAGTTCATCCGCCTGCAAATCCAAACTCACCGAACAATTGAGGCGGTTACATTGCGGGCTTTCCAAAAAAGCTGACTGGCAGCTCTAATCCCGAATATCTTCGACTGCATGTCCAGCGACTATAAGTGCTTGGTTTATGTCGATTCCATCTAGATAGACAACGTCCAGCCACCGACCGAAAGAGTCGCTTCTGTCAGCGTCATCGCGACCCTTTACTGTCTTGAGAATTATTGATTTACCGTCAATAAGGTCGCGCAGAAACACAGTAGCCGCCTTACCTGCCTCACGAGACTCGCCCCTTTTTTCAGGAGCATCTATACCAACAAGCCTTATACGCTGATTTTTAAGGATGATGTAAAACCCCAAATCTATATCCACGTCAATCGTATCACCATCCACCACATTTGTGACTTCCGCCGCGTACAGATACGCTGGCTCTGTAGGACCTTCTTGAGCGCTCGACGACGTGCACCCGAAAGCCAATAAAACCGCGCTTGATACTGCTAGCAGCCATCTACTCATTGTAATCCCCTAAATCCCCTAGTCTCCCGCACGAGGCTCAATCCTGTAGTGCTTCTAGGAACCCGGCCGCGACGAAGGAACAAGGTGCTCGATAAATCGCTACTTTCGGAATTGGTGTGCCGATTTTGTGGCTACTCCAAACAACTTCTTTTTGCGTCAGGTCAAATGTGTAGACATCGGTATAAGTCCCCCTAAAGGCTCCAATCGTTAGCTTGTTCTCAGTAGATCCAAGAGGAACGACTTCCGCACCATCTTGGCGATAGCCAAATGCTCCCGCTACATCATCAAACTGAATGTCCCACTCGTCACCTAATGAGATGAGAATTAACTTACCGTCAGAGATACCATCTTCGCTCCATTCAGGTCCTTTTGGGTTCATGATTTCGTCGTAAAAATAGTAACCTGTTCCCTTGGATGCACCGCAACGTACCACCGCACCTTCAGAAGCAGAAACGCTCGACGGCACATGCGCAAAAGCCAAGAAGGCTGACAACACCGACGTATTAAATTTTATAAAAGCGTTCATCTAAGCTGCCTTTTAATTGGAAAATTTTCGTTTTGGTAAGTTATAAACACACTGCCCTGCAGGCATCCCGACGTCAACGGACACGGGCTCGCGCGTAGACGCTTCTAAAAATTCAATCAGCCTTCTCACCACAAATGACATGCAGCCTGCTCCCATCTGCCAGCGTAACCGCAACGGTCCAGTCGGACGTGCCGCACACTGCGCATTGTGGCGGTGCGTCAGGCAGGTGATTAACCTTTGCGGCCAGTCGAGGCGATAGCGATGGCGCAGGTATTGATCGGCTGTACGGGTCCATTTTCTGCCTATTTAAAATGGGCTGCCCGACTCCCACTGTCGCGTCACTTTCGGACACAGAGCCCTCTAAACTTGCCAATGCAGCGCTTGCGTCAAACCACATGATAGCCTCCGTTTTCACCTCAGTTTCGGATGGATAGAACTCTGAACTTAGAGCTGGTGCGCGTGCTATTCGTGCTATTCATGCTATTCCTGACGTCGAGATGGCCAAGAATAGCACGAATAGCATAAATAGCATGGCGGTCCGGCTTCACATGGGCATCAGCCTGCGCCCTGTACAACCTTCCATGCCTCCTTGCGCGGCGCTCCCCTTACGACCGTGTCACACGGCAAAGGCACCAGCCAGCCGTGTTTTTCCAGCACTGCCAAAGCAGACCGCGCCGCAGGGCTTTCTCGTAGACTGCTGACCGGCGCATGGCGTACAACCTCGCTTGGCGTGATGTCGTCATGCGGCCAACTGTTGAGAAGCCAGACTCGCAACCGTTCCGCCCGCCCAATGTCTTTCGAGACAATAGCGGCGTCAGCCAATCTGCGCGCCTCACTTAAATAGTATTGCGCCAAGGAAATGCCGTTGGCCATATCCTGCCCCGAGACAACCGTCGCCGACAGGTCGCGCCACAGGGTCAGCACAGCGGCGATGCGGCACGCCTGCTCAGGTGATTTACTGGCAAAGCTGGTACAGCTTTCAAGGTCACCTCCAGAGGCTTGTGCACGTTCGGTTGCCTCATAGTACCCCCAGAGTAATTCCTGCGCTGAACCTGAAAGCGGTAGCACACGCGGCTGCAATTCCTGCCGGTCGTTTTCAGCAAGTGGTCGCTGCCTTTCCAGCACATCAGAAAGCCGAGAGGAGAAAGCGGCCAGCGGTGCCGTATCAACGGTGTGCCGCAATAGCCGCGTGCCGATGGCGCTTGCCGGTTGCGTGATTAGGAACCGCGCCAAGAACCCCTGATCAACGGCCAGCGGGTCGGCCAGCACCTCCTCAGCCGCGATGGGTTGCACCATCAGATGCATAGCCAGCCTGCGCCCATACATGGCGGTGGACCCGTCACCGGCACGCACACGCCGGATAGGTTCGCCGCCCCAGAGGTCGGACAGCCCCGCGATTGTGCGCAAACGGTTCTCCTTGCTCATGCCGTGACCCCCAAGGAATCCGCCGCCTTCATCGCTGAACACGCCCAGACCGGGCTGCCCCTCAGCAAAAAGACGATGCAAGCCTTCAAGGGTCGGTTCTGTGGCTGTCAGATAGGGTTTGAGCGGTGGTTCTGGTTCACCGCCAAGCGCTTCCAAGTCAGCACGTTTGCCTGTCTTTTCAGGACCGTTAGCCTTTTTAATATCGCTTAAAATCAGGTCACGGTCCTGTTTATACAGGTCGAAACAGGTTGTGTGTGCCGCCATCTCTTCGCGATATTCCTGATTGGCCTGCCGCTCGAAGTCACGCAAGCCCGCCATCAACAATTTGTCCGTTGCTGATTTGCGTTCGCCGGATTTGGCGATGCTCATGCAATAGAGCGACGTCGGCACCACGGCTTGCCCCATTCCTTGCACATCCGCATGGGCCTGCACGGCCAGAGACGCCACGGACAGAGCGCTCTGAGCCGCAAGCGCAACAGGTGCTTGTGTTGCCGCCTGCGCTGCTTCTACAGCGCTTTTCAGCGGCCCCAGTGCCTCCACAGGAAAAGCCAAACCATCGGGTATCTGACGTACCAGCGGCTGCGGGCCTTCTGACGTGAACGGGATAGGTTCGGGCTTACTCATTGAGAAGCCCTCCCCATCAACACATCGTTCCAATCCTTGCCTGACGGTGCAGGTAACAGGCTGACTTTCCACCCCAGCGCATCCGCACGCGTCGCAAGCTGGTGCGCCGCCTTTGCACCCGCCTCATCGCCATCCGGCGCGATGGTGAGCTTGCCCTTTTGCGATGGCAATTCCAGCCCCGCAACACCAGACGTAGACAACGCGGCCCAGACCGCCGCACGGGCACTGAAAAGGCCGCTGGCAAGGCTCAGGGCAGTCTCTATGCCCTCGGCCACAACAAGCGGCCCGTCGTCCTGTGACAACCGCACAGCGCCACCACGGCATGGCCCCAGCATCATCTTTCCACTTTCGCCAAGCCGCTCCCCTTGTTTCGTGAAGAAGGTGCGGTGCACACCTAGAGTAGAGCCATCTAGACCGACCACGTTTGCCACCATTGCAGAGCAGAACCGCCCCGAAGGTTGGTGGTAATGGTCCCCAACCCAACGCAAGCTGTCTGGCAGGTCGCAGGTTATCCCGCGACCGCTCAGATAGGTTTCACCATGCGTACCTTGTATGGGCGTGCCATGCTCCCACAGGTTACGCGCGCGATTGCGGGCCTTGGCTTCCTGCGCCTGACGTTCACGCTGGGCGCGCTGGACAGCTTCAAAGTCAATTTCGAAGCCGCCTGCCTTGATACCACAGGCCGAAAGAAGGTCCGTGAAATCACATCCTGCCTTCTTGCAGTGCAGCAATAACCTGCCGCCGCGTTCTGCAATGGTAAGGGCATTCTGGTTTTTGCGCCGTTCCGGCTGGCAGCAGGGGCATGGGGCTGCGCCATAAGTGCGCAGCCATTTTCCTCCGAGATCGATAGTCAGTGTTTTAGGGTCTACGCGTTCAGTCATTTGCGTGCCTCCCCATAGACATACTCGGCCAAAAGCCGGGCACGGTTGCGGGGTAATCCAAAGCGCGTTGCGATTGCGCGGGTCTGGATTTCGAGAGGTGTGGGAGACCTGTAAACCTGTGTTTTTTTCGAGTGCAAATTATTACTGCTCATGGATATTGCCTTTCGTGCTTGAGCAAAAAAGGCGCTGGACGTATAAAGAGAGAGTATCCACCAAGATATATTCCCGCCCAACGCCCAAGCGCCTCGCTTGGGTGCGGTGGGTCTTATTTGTATAGATCTGCTATAGCCGCATCGATTGCGTCCTCAGACCAATAAAGTCTGGCCCCGAGTTTGACCGGCGGTGGCAAACGCCCCGCCTCAAGGTCGCGGTATACTGAGCTTCTGCTACGGTTGCCCAGTTTCGCCTGTAGTTGGCTGAATGAAAGATAGGTCATGCTAAAGTGCCTCATGTGGTGCAGCGGCTTTGTTGTCGCTGCTTCATGGGGCAATAAATATGCTAAGCACTGAAAGCCGGCAGGTTAGCCATCTGGTGTAGTTTTTTTCCCATCCGTCGGAAAAGTATCCATAATATCCACCACCGCTTCCTCCGCCGCCCTTTCCCAGTAGTCCCAATATTTGGGGTCTAGCGCATTTTGAGGCGCATCTTCGGCATACATCCTGAAAAAAATGCTTCGGCTCGCCTCAAATTCGCGGCGGCGACGGGCGAAGTCAGGATGCACCATCAAATTCTTGATTTCTGAATAATTCGTTTTACGCCCGCAAATGGTAAGCGCTTCAGCAATAGCATCACACGCGCTTTTGGAGTCATATGTTGCGTCGTTTCGTGTGAGGCTAAGGCCATAATCAACCACAAGCTCTAGTGTCAGGCTCCACAGATAATTTTTTTCCATCCAGTCCTTTTTTCGTGGACGGGCTGCTTTCGGAGGGCGCTTGGTCAATCCGGTCAGAACCTGTGCTGCAAAATTGTTAAGCGGCGGCTTAAGCGGAACCTGCGCAAATACGTTTGTTGCGCAGATATCAGTAAGCGCGTCAAAGAATTCATTGTCACGATTGGCAAGCAAAACAAGGAAAAACTCTATACCCGGCTTGAATTGATAGTATGGGCACTCAACCTTTTCGTAGTCGGGGTGAAGTTTGTTGAGCGGTTTCGCGTAAGCCGCTTCTATTAATTTTGAATAGAGAAAAACGCTGTCGGCAAATGTGCTTTCTGGAAAGTTTAATTTGCCGTCTTTGATGTTTTTTTCGACGCAATCGCAAGCGTAATTTGAAGCTTCTCTATAAGTTTTGAGCATCTTTGAAACTCACACTTCTACTTGAATTTTCGATATAAAATTGGCCCACCGCTCCATCAGCGCTCGTCTTTGTTCAAGATAATCCGTTCGCCGATATGCGCGCTCGACACTGCCACCGGAAACATGTCCCAGCGCCGTCTCCGCTACCTCTCGTGGCGTGTTGGTCGCCTCTGCACACCAGTCACGGAAAGACGACCGGAAACCATGAGGTCGCGCCTCCATGCCCCTGCGTTTCATGTATGCGCTCAATGTCATGTCCGAGAGTACGCCACGCTTCACGCCGGGAAACAAGAAGCCATCCCGCGAAAACTTGCGGGCCTCTTCAATGACGTGCTGTGCTTCCCCAGAAAGCGGCACACGGAAATCCTTAGTCGCCCCCACGCGGCCTTTCATAGATTCGGCGGGGGTGGTCCACACCTCGCCGTCGATCTGGTCCTCATGGATATTGCGCAGTGGAAATGACCTGACTGCAGTTAGAATAAGGAGTTTTAAAGCTAACTCCGTAGGTGTTTCGCCAAGGCTCTGATAAAATTCAGGAACGTCCTGCCACTTCAAGGCAGGGATATTCTTGGGCGTGTGACGTTGTTTTCCGAGAAGCGCTTTAGCCTTTTGGGTCGCCTGCATGTCTACGTCCAAGCCAAGCGCCGCCGCGTGCTGAAAGCAGATGTTAAGCCGGTTCATCGCCTTGCGCGCTGTGTCGGCCTTTGTATGCCAGATGGGGGCCAGCGTGTTGCGAATGTCAGTCTGGTCAATCTCACCAATGGGCATACAGCCCAACTTAGGCAGCACATGTAATTCCAGCGGCGTAAACCAGCGACCTGCTTTTCCGTCACCCTTCAATTCAGCCTTGCGGCTTTCAAAGGCATCAAGAGCGATATCGCCCAGGATATGCATGTTGCGCTCTGCCACTCTTCGCTGGCGCTCGCGCTCTTTAATGGCGTCTTTGCCATTACGCACAACTGCTCGCCATTTCTCTGCGCTTTCGCGGGCTTCTTTTAGGGAAACACTCGGGTACGCGCCCAAGCCCATTTCATGCCGCCTGCCGTGAAGCGTGTAACGCAGGACCCATTTTGCGCCGCCGTCTGCATTCTTGTAAATCCAAAGACCACCGCCGTCCGAGTGCTTACCCCGCCCAGCCGCCTTTACGGTCGCGTTGTTCAGTTTATTGACAGAGTGCTTCATATGGTCCCCTTTATAGTCCCCCTCTATATATGGGGTATAATGGGGCGCAATGGAACCGAATGAAATAGAAAATGATATTTTTGCAAGGATTTATATTTAAAACGACACATGTTGGCGCATCGAGATATAGTAATATTGTGCCGTGTGGGGGCACCATTTCACTCTAAGAAACCCTTTATTTCCTTGATTGTAGGTCGCTCTGCTGTATGTCACGACACACATGCACGCCTTTGCAACTTGCTCTGTGAAACAGGCATGCAGTCTGCCCCACGGCCCCAATTCCTTTACCCAAAAACAAAGAATTAAATTATATTTTCGACGGTTGTGGCGCGGGAAATCTCTGTCAAGAAAAGCTACTGTAGGATGTAGTGCCACAGCACTTGCCCTGCCCGTCTTGGGGCAATGGCTCACACAGCCATGTAAGCAGGCAAAGGCGCACATTGGCTGCTGGCGCCAACCCGTTTTCACGTGCAATGGATTTCCTGTTTGAAACCGCAAAGGGCCACATGCAACAAAAAGAGCAAGAAAACCGCTCAGGACAAAGCCCCCAAACTGGAGCTGCCTTTCCAATGACCACGCCCCTGCCTTCGATCCTCCACGCGATGGAGAATACACCGCTCGTCTCACTTGACAGGCTTCGCGACCACCTGGGGCTTGAAGGTCGGCTTCTGGCCAAGCTCGACATGCTTCTGCCGGGGTTTTCCAAAAAAGACAGAGCAGCACGGCGGACGATTGAGGATGCGCGCGCCACGGGTGAATTGGCGCCCGGTCAGCCTGTGGTCGAATTGACCTCTGGCAATATGGGCACTGGCCTGGCGATCGTTTGCAGCATATTGGGTCACCCTTTCGTGGCCGTAATGAGCCAGGGCAACTCGGAAGAGCGCGCCCGAATGATGGAAGCGCTGGGTGCAGAAGTCGTGCGGGTCGCCCAGGCGCCGGGATCCGTACCGGGCGAGGTGTCCGGAGACGATCTGGCCTTGGTCGACGTCGAAGCTCAGCGTCTGACGCAAGCGCGGGGGGCCTTTCGGGCGGATCAGTTTCAGCGCACCAGCAACCTGACCGCGCATGAACACACAACAGGCCCCGAAATCTGGGAGCAATCAGGGCGTTCGGTTACCGCTTTTTGCGATTTTGCCGGATCGGGCGGCACTCTGGGCGGTGTCGCGCGATTTTTTGCAGATAAGAACGTGCGCAGCTATGTGATCGAGCCTCGCGGCGCCGAAGCGATTGCCGGTGGCGACACCTCCTGCCCGGCGCATCCCGTTCAGGGCGGAGGATACATGATGCATGACCTGCCCCACCTTCGCAAAGCACCTTTGAGCGGCGCAATCACAGTGACAGGGGCCGAAGCAAAGCATTGCGCGGGCTTGCTTGCCCGTCACGAGGGCATTTTCGGCGGCTATTCGGCTGGAGCCAATCTGGCCGGCGCGATTCAATTGCTGCAGCACAAGGAAATCGGGGGCACAGTGGCCTTTGTCGTTTGCGACAGCGGGTTGAAGTATCTGAGCACGGATCTGTGGCACCAATAGCCGGTTGAGCACATCAGACGGCCAAGGGAAGGACGGATAGCACCCCTTCGGTTTACCGCGCCCCGGGGGCCGTCGTCAGCAGTTAGATCTACTTGGCAAAGCCGCAGATCCAAACCCTGTGGCAACCGCCCACACAACTGCATAAACTGATTTTCAATAAGGTATGTAAGCTTGGCACTAAATGGATTAGCGTGCATGTCGAAATAGCACTACGGCACCAAGGAACTCTCCATGTATATGCGCCTCATACCAGTTTTGATCGCTTTCACCCTGATGATGACGCTTTCACCGATAGTCGCGGGCGCTCAGGTTGCCCCGTCGGTCGGCGCTTCGGGCGGATCACAAGCCAGTACCGGCGCGCTTCCTGATCCTCTGACGTCAGAGGCGGTGCGGGAAATGGTTGCAAGAATGTCGGATGACGATGTCCGGCAGATGCTGCTTGAACGGCTCGACGCCGTGGCCGCCGGATCGGAAGCCTCGGAAATACCCAGCGCGGGATCGCTGATCGATGGCCTTGGAGCAGTCTGGACGGCTTTCTATTCACCGATCGTCGAATCGATTGTTCGTGTGCCGACTCTGGTGACAAAACAAATAGAGGTTTTTGCCAATTTCGGTGCCGCCTTTGGCGGCGGCGGTATCATAACCCTTTTCGGCTTGCTTCTGGTGGTACTGGCTGCGGGGTACGCGGCAGAGCTTGCCGTCACCAAGCTATTGCAACACAGACGACGCGCCGCTGAAAAACCGGACAGCTCGTCGCTCACAAGCACTTTGGGATTTCTGGCCGCACGGTTGGTGCGTGAGTTGCTGGGGCTTGCGGTATTCTACGTCGTGATCCGTGCCTTGGGGGCCGCCCTGCTGACCCCGGAGCAGATACTCATTCTGGCGCCTGCGGTCCGGCTGCTTATTCTGGTACCACGCCTGATCGCTGCCTTGTCACGCTTCGCTCTGGCGCCCAACCAGCCGGAACTTCGGCTCGTCAGCCTGAGCGACCATTGGGCAAAGTATCTGCACCGCAACCTGATCGGGCTTGGCCTTCTGGGGGGCTTCACGCTGTTTATTGTCAACTTCAACGCGCAATTCGGTGTGGCCATTGGCGAGACGCGGCTGGGCTTTTGGCTGAACATGGCGCTGCACGCCTATATTGCCGTGATCGCCTGGACCGCGCGCGAGGGGCTGTCGCAAATGATGCTGGGAACAGATCCTGACAGAACGGCAAGTGATGAAAAGATCGCGCGGGCGTTTCCCTATTTCGCCATCGCTGTTGCTGTGTTGACGTGGGTTGCCGCAACGATCATCGGCGGTTTCGGCAAGTTCGAACTGCTTTTGCAGGGCGCGCATTATACGACAATGTTCTGGCTGCTGATCACTCCGGTGCTGGATACCGCAACGCGCGGCTTGGTCTGGCATCTGCAACCGCCGATGATCGGCGAAGGCCCCGTTGCCGAACAGGCATACAAGTCGAACAAACGCAGCCTGATCCGCATCGGACGCGTTGTCGTCTTCGGCGCCATTGTGCTTATCATAGCCAGCGCGTGGAACATCGATCTTGCCAATCTCGGCAGCGCCAGCGAAGGCGAACGCTTTGCCGGGAACCTTGTCGAGTTTCTCGTTATCTGTGCCATAGGATACGTGCTGTTCGAACTGGTATCCCTCTGGGTCAACCGTCGGCTTGCACGCGAAAGATCGGCGGCAGTTTCGTCAGATCAGGCCGCTGGCGAAGGGGGCGGCGCTGGCGGATCGCGTCTTGCGACCGTTCTGCCACTGGTTTTGATCTCCGCTCAGATCGCGATTGCCACGATGTTCGGATTGCTGGCCGTTGGCAGCTTGGGGATTGATACGACCCCCCTGCTCGCCGGTGCCGGTATTGTCGGTCTGGCGATTGGTTTTGGTGCGCAAAAACTGGTCACGGATATCGTCTCTGGTGTGTTCTTCCTGATCGATGATGCTTTCCGGGTCGGCGAATATGTGGATGTCGGCGGAACTATGGGCACGGTGGAAAAGATCTCTATCCGCTCGATGCAACTGCGCCACCATCGCGGCAATGTGCATACGATACCCTATGGCGGCATCGAAAAAGTGACCAACTTCAGCCGTGACTGGGTCATCATGAAACTGATGTTCACAGTGCCTTTTGACACGGACCCCAACAAGGTGAAGAAGATTTTCAAAAAAATTGGCGCCGAAATGATGGAGGATCCACTGTTCAAGGACGACTTCCTCGAACCATTCAAAAGTCAGGGCGTGTTCCAGTTTGACGATGTCGGTATTGTGATGCGCGGCAAGTTCATGGCAAAGCCCGGCACCCAGTTCACGATCCGCAAAGAAATTTACAATCGGGTACGCAATGCCTTTGATGAAAACGGGATCGAATTTGCACGCCGCGAAGTGCGCGTTGCCATACCGGGCATCGAGGAGCATGAGGAGCTAAGCGACGCGCAAAAGGTCGCCGTGGGGGCTGCGGCCAGCGGCGCGGTGCAAACCCAGATCGAAGAGGAAGCCGCAGCGGCGGCGGCTAAAGCAGAAAAGAAGTAGGACCGCGGCCGCGTACCGACACAAAGCGCGCGACCTCGCTTGCAGCTTGGTCGCGCCACGCTAGCTTGCGCGGCATGAGCGAAAAAAACGCACAATCCAGAGCGCTTGCCGTACCGTCGCACCGTATCACCCGTTTCGGCAGACTGTCCGGCATGACGGCAGGTATCGCGGGAAATATGGCGCTGAATGGTCTGGCTCAGGTCAGCCAGGGCCGGCGTCCGAATATGCGCGATCTACTCTTGACCCCCCGCAACATCTCACGCGTGGCCGAACAACTGGCGCAAATGCGCGGGGCGGCGATGAAAATCGGCCAGTTAATGTCGATGGACAGTGGTGATGTTCTGCCGCCTGAGCTTGCCCAGATCATGGCCCGTCTGCGCAATGACACGCACTTCATGCCGCCGGCCCAACTTAAACAGGTGCTGAACACGCAGTGGCCGCAGGATTGGTTGAGAGCATTCAAACGGTTTGACGTCCGCCCGATTGCTGCCGCATCCATTGGACAGGTGCACCGCGCGCAACTCAAGGATGGGCGTGATCTGGCGATCAAAGTTCAATATCCCGGTGTCGCGAAAAGTATCGACAGCGATGTGGCGAATGTGGGAGCGCTGATGCGGATGTCGGGTCTGTTGCCCAAAGGCTTCGATATCGCACCTTATCTGGAAGAAGCCCGCAAGCAATTACACGAAGAAACAGACTATGCCCGCGAAGCACAACAGCTTGAGGCGTTCTCTGCGTTGATCTCACCGATTTCCGGCTTTAGATGTCCCGCCGTTTACAGCGACTGGAGTACGCCCGACATTCTGTCGATGTCGTTTGTGGAAGGCACGCCGATCGAGGACAGCCAGCACCTGCCGCAAAGCCAGCGCGACGACATTGCCGCACGACTGATCGAGTTGACACTGGACGAATTGTTCCGCTTCGGCCTGATGCAAACTGATCCTAATTTCGCCAACTATCTTTACGATGAGCGAAGCGATGACATTTTGCTGCTGGATTTCGGCGCAACGCGCAAGATCGATCCGAAAGTTGCAGATCAATACCGCGCGCTTATGCGTGCCGGGTGCGCAGGCGACCATGCTGCGATTGTGGCCGCAAGTATAGAGATCGGTTTCTTCAGCGCAGATACGCAAGAGCATCACGCCACGCAGATCGTGAACATGATTGCGTTGGTTTTTCAGTCCCTGAGCCACGACACGCCTTTTGATTTTGTGCACAACACGCTGTCCGCAGACATGCAAAACATGGGAATGGCACTTGCTGACAGTGGATTTGTTCCACCGCCCTTACCCATTGATATCCTGTTGGTTCAACGAAAACTGGGCGGGGTTTTCCTGTTGGCCAAGCGACTGGGTGCACGTCTGCACATCGCACCTATGCTGCAGCGGGCGCTCGACAACGATCACGACGCGCTGCCGGCCTGCAAACCTGCAAGTGGCAGGTAGAAGTATCGCCGCCTGCCACTGATGATCTTCATCAACCCCCGGGCGATCCGCCGGCTGAACCGAAGGCTCAAGCGGTTGCGTCAAAGAAGCAAATGTTGAATATCTTCCACCAAAGCGCCAAAACCTGCCCGATGCGCGCGGCAGCTACTTCGTGCCTGTCGTGCAGTGATGTCGCAGGGTTCCAAGGAGACACGAATTGGAAAATGATCCCTTCCGACTGCGGCATATCGTAGAGTGTTTTGACGCGGACACCGGGGATCAGGCGGTCGCGAATGCCTTGTTGCAGGGTATCGGTCTTGACCGCGCGGCGCTGCAACCTCCCTCGAAGGTGCGTACAGGCTACGAACCGCTGTTTCTGGACCTTGCTTGCGAAGAACTGCGCGATCCACTTTTCGCTGCGCGCGCCGGGGCGGCGCTCAAGGATGGGACAAACCTGAACAGCTATATCGCCAAACACTCAAAGACCCTGCGCAAAGCCATCGACAACTCGTCCAGATACTATACCACCTTCGACCCGGCCTACCGCTATGCTATCGCGGCTTCGGGAAATGCTGCATCGTTCAGCCTGACATGTACCGATCCGGATTATTTCCCCCGCCACCGATACCTGGAGTTTCTCGCATTTGCCGCCTTGGCACGGTCGCGCACGCTCACCGGAAAAAACGTGGCCGCACTTGAACTTCGCTTTTCGCATGAGATTGCCGGCCCTGCCAAACCTTATGAAATGCTTGCGTCCTGTCCAGTCCGCTTCGGGGCAGAACAAACCGAAGTCCTTTTGCCACTTTGGGTTCTTGATCTTGAGATACCAACCTATGACCCCTCATTGCGCACGCATTTGATGGAGTATGGCGACCGGCTTTTGCGTGAGACGCCCGCACGCAAACAAACCCTGTCGCAACAGGTAAAAGCCATTTTAGCACAAGGGCTTCCGGCACGCGTCGCAGGTGCCGACGATGTGGCCGCCCAGCTGGGTATGAGCCGACGCACCTTTGCCCGCCGGCTTGGCGAGGAAAACGTAAGCTTCCGTGGGTTGGTCGATGATATGCGCTGCGATCTGGCAAGGGTATATCTGACCGAGGGTTTTTCACTGGCAGAGATTGCATTTTCTCTGGGGTATTCCGACCAGGCGGCGTTCAGCACCGCTTTCAAACGGTGGACAGGCAAAAGCCCCGGCAGTTGGCGTGATGGCGGCAGCTGACCGCTCTTGTCAGACCTTGACGGCGATGCCTCTCAAGTACAGCCTTTGCGTGCCGAAATGCGGATCGCCCACGGTGTTGCAGACACGCAATTCCATTATGGCATTGGCGCCCATCAAAGACGCCTTGAGTTTCAACCGCGTCATCGCCGCAACACGATCAGTCGCCTCGAGGATCGTCACGGGACCGAATTCGCGTTTTACATTCACTTTTTGATGGCCGGAAATGATCATGACGTCGCCCATTGTGTGGCCTCGCTTGCTGATAGAAGTACTTTGACACAAACAGGCTTAGCCGTTTTGCGCCCCGCCGCATTTCGCGGATGTGCCAAACGGGTGTGATTTCGGGTCAAGGTGCACCATCGCGCAATGATCCGGACGCAGCCAAAAGCGAGGTGGCAGCCCAACAGACACTGTTTTCCATTCGCAAATCCCATGTCATGTGTCATGGCTATGTCACGCTAGGGACGGCTTGCGCAAAACGGTTCTGACGAGGGGAAACAGTGTACCAACGATACGCGGTCTACTTCACACCGACAGGTGCGCTGGCCAAGGCCGGCGCCTTCTGGCTGGGTTGGGATTTATCGACGGGCTCCGTCGTCGCACATCCCGAGATTGCGGGGCTCGATATTGCGGCACTGACCAAAACGCCACGCAAGTATGGGCTGCACGCCACGATCAAGCCACCGTTTCATCTCTCTGGCGGAACAACGCTACAGATGCTTGAACATGCGGTTGAGACACTTTGCGCACAACTCGAACCCGTGACACTGGACACGCTCTCAGTGCAAAGGCTCGGGCGCTTTATCGCCCTGACCCCCGAAGGAGACACATCCGCGCTTGCACGTCTCGCGGCGCAAACGGTCAAAACGCTCGACCCGTTTCGCGCACCTCCCAGCAACGCGGAACTGGCGCGCCGCAGACAAGCCAATCTGACCCCCTCGCAAGATCACAATCTGATGGCGTGGGGCTATCCCTATGTGTTGGAAGACTTCAGATTTCACATCACACTGACAGGCCGCATACGAGGAGACATCGCGCCCACCCTTGAAAAGCTGCGCGCGCATTTCGCCCCGTACCTCGCGCAGCCTTTGAGGATCGACAGTCTGACGCTGACCGGCCAAGATGGCGATGGCATGTTCCACGAAATCCGGCGTTTTCCTCTGACGGGTGCGCGAACGCCTGACGCGTGAGTGGGCGCGCGGCGCAGGCTGCAAACAGCACCTGGGGGTTTCAAGCACCGGCCCTTGCGCTGCAGTAACTGTCTGTGCCAGCAAGACAAATGCTGCCCTGCAAGACCAATCATATCACGTGAGCGACCGCCGCAAGTTTGTTTGACATGCAACCAGAATCGTCGCACGGTCCCTATTCGAGCGGATGAAAAACCGCACACAAAAGATTTGGGAGGATCTCATGAAGAAATTGATTACTGGCACGGCTCTCGCTTTGATCGCGACCGCAAGCACGGCATTTGCCGATGGCCACAGCGTTTCAGCCTGTCTTATTACAAAAACCGACACAAACCCGTTTTTTGTTAAAATGCGCGAAGGCGCGACTGCGAAAGCCGAAGAACTGGGCATCACACTCAATTCCTACGCGGGCAAAGTGGACGGCGACCATGAAACACAGGTCGCCGCGATCGAGACCTGCATCGCAAACGGGGCCAAGGGGATCCTGTTGACGGCGTCCGACACCTCTTCAATCGTTCCGGCAGTGCAACAGGCACGTGACGCGGGGCTGCTTGTAATCGCACTCGACACACCGCTCGAGCCAATTGATTCCGCAGACATGACCTTTGCAACCGACAACTTTCTTGCGGGCGAGTTGATCGGGAAATGGGCTGCAGCAACATTGGGCGACGAGGCGGCCAACGCAAAGATCGGCATGCTTGATCTGGCGGTCAGCCAACCTTCTGTCGGCGTATTGCGCGATCAGGGTTTCATGACAGGCTTTGGCATCGACATCAAAGACCCCGGCCGCTGGGGCGATGAAGACGATCCGCGTATCGTTGGCCACGACGTCACAGCCGGCAACGAGGAAGGTGGCCGCCGCGCCATGGAAAACCTCTTGGCCAAGGACCCCATGATCAATGTGGTCTATACTATCAACGAGCCAGCCGCCGCGGGCGCCTATGAGGCGCTCAAAGCCATCGGTCGCGAAAACGACGTGCTGATCGTTTCCGTCGACGGCGGCTGCCCGGGCGTACAGAATGTGGCAGACGGCGTCATCGGTGCCACTTCACAACAGTACCCTCTGCTCATGGCGTCCAAAGGGATCGAGGCGATCGCCGCATGGGCCAAAGACGGCACGAAACCTCAGGCCTCCGAAGGCAAAGCCTTCTTTGATACTGGTGTGGCACTGGTGACCGACAAGCCCGTAGACGGCGTTGAGAGCATCGACACCAAGGAAGGCACAGACCTCTGCTGGGGTTGAACGTGCCGTATCGAAGCTTTGACTAGAACCTGCAGAGGGGCGTGCGCAGGCGCGCCCCTTTCCAACATGACGCGGCAGTCCGAGACCGCCGCCGATAGGGGATCACGCAATGCCATCAGATGACAACTTCGAAGCTGCGGCGGCCTCTGCCACCGGCGAGATTGCGTCCTTCGACGAAGGCCACAAGGGCTTTGTCGGCAAGTTCCACCATGCCTTGCACACCACGCCTGCGCTGGTTCCGCTGATCGTTCTGTTGGCTTCCATCGCGATCTTCGGCGCTTTGCTGGGGTCCAAGTTCTTCTCGCCCTTCGCGCTGACGCTGATTTTACAACAAGTGCAGATCGTGGGTATCGTCGCCGCGGCACAAAGCCTTGTGATCCTGACCGCGGGCATTGACCTGAGCGTCGGGGCAATTGCCGTCATTTCTTCTGTTGTCATGGGGCAATTCACTTTCCGCTACGGCATACCCGTCGAAGTCGCAATCGCCTGCGGTCTGACCTTCGGGACGATGGTGGGTGCGCTAAACGGATGGCTGGTCGCGGTGATGAAACTGCCGCCTTTCATTGTGACACTGGGCATGTGGCAGATTGTGCTGGCCGCGAACTTTCTCTATTCGGCAAACGAAACCATCCGAAGTCAGGATATCGCGGAGCAGGCTCCCCTGCTGCAGCTGATGGGGGCCAAGTTTAACCTGGGCGGCGCGGTCTTTACCTTCGGTGTGCTTTTCATGCTTCTGTTGGTGCTGCTGCTGGCCTATGTGTTGAAACACACGGCCTGGGGCCGGCATGTCTATGCCGTGGGCGATGACCCCGAAGCGGCCGAACTGTCTGGGGTTAATGTCAAAAAGACCCTGATTTCCGTTTACGCTCTGGCGGGGTTGATCTGCGCCTTTGCTGGCTGGGCACTCATCGGGCGGATCGGATCCGTGTCGCCCACATCCGGACAATTGCTCAATATTGAAAGCATCACTGCTGTGGTGATCGGCGGAATTTCGTTGTTTGGCGGTCGAGGTTCGATCCTTGGAACGCTGTTTGGCGCGCTGATCGTGGGGGTCTTTACGCTCGGGTTGCGCTTGCTTGGTGCTGACGCACAATGGACCTTCTTGCTGATCGGATTGCTTATCATCGCCGCGGTCGCCGTCGACCAGTGGATCAGAAAGGTGGCCGCCTGATGGAACCTATTTTGAAAGGCCGCGGCCTGGTAAAACGCTATGGCAAGGTTACCGCGCTCGATCACTGTGACTTTGACCTCATGCCTGGCGAGATACTGGCCGTAATCGGCGACAATGGCGCGGGGAAAAGCTCTCTTATCAAGGCCGTTTCCGGCGCCGTCATCCCCGACGAAGGCACGGTGGAACTTGAAGGCAAGCAAGTGCGCTTCACCTCGCCGATCGAGGCCCGCGAAGCGGGGATAGAAACCGTTTATCAGACCCTCGCCATGTCGCCTGCCCTGTCCATTGCCGATAACATGTTTATGGGGCGCGAATTGCGCAAACCCGGCTTTCGCGGCAAGTTTCTGCGCCAGCTTGACCGCAAGCGCATGGAAGAAATGGCGCGCGACAAGCTAAGCGAGCTTGGCCTGATGACCATTCAGAACATCAATCAGGCCGTCGAAACGCTTTCGGGCGGTCAACGGCAGGGCGTTGCCGTCGCGCGCGCCGCGGCCTTCGGGTCCAAGGTTATCATCCTCGATGAACCCACAGCCGCTCTGGGCGTCAAGGAAAGCCGGCGCGTGCTGGAGTTGATTCAGGATGTCAAAAGCAGAGGCATCCCGATCATTCTCATCAGTCACAACATGCCGCATGTTTTCGAGGTCGCAGACCGCATCCATGTACACCGTCTGGGCAAACGGTTGTGTATGATCGACCCCAAGGACCACACGATGTCGGATGCGGTGGCCTACATGACGGGCGCAAAGGTGCCAGAGGGCGTTGATGCGGCCTGAAGAAACGGCATGCGCCATCGCGACACGGGTATCCGCCGCGCCGTTTCAGGCCAAACGAAGACTCGTGGCACTGGTGGGCCCGCCCGCCAGTGGCAAGTCGACACTGGCCGAACTTGTCGCAGCAAACACGCCCGGCTCTTGCGTACTTCCGATGGACGGGTTCCACCTCGACGACCGCATTCTTGAGGCACGCGGGCTTCTCGCCCGTAAGGGTGCGCCTGAAACCTTTGACACAGGTGGACTCTTTCATACTCTGCGCCGCCTTCAGACCGAAGAGGAAGTCTTCTTTCCCATATTCGAACGGTCACAGGAACAATCCATCGCCGGTGCCGGTGTCGTAGGACCGAGCACGCAAACCGTTATAGTTGAAGGGAATTATCTTCTGTTCGACGCACCGGGCTGGCGCGCGCTATCGGACTTGTGGGATTTTTCCGCCGTTTTGAACGTGCCCGAACATATCTTGCGAGAGCGCCTGATGGCGCGGTGGGCCGACTATGGCTATAGCGCCGAGGATGCCGCTAAAAAAACGGATATGAACGACCTGCCCAATGCCCGAGCAGTCATTGGAAACACGATGCCTGCGGACATGCTCATCGACAACATGTAGCGCTAGGCCTTGTAGGCGTGATCCCCAATCTCACGCAGGGTTGAAAACACTCCCGCACTCCCGGCAATTACGCGCCCGCCCCGGGCGATCATCTCTTGCGCACTTTGCGTCTCCACGCATCCGCCCGCTTCTTTGATCAGCAACTGGCCAGCAAGGCAGTCCCACGCGTTCATATGTTCTTCGATATGCCCGATCAAACGCCCCGCAGCGACATAGGCAAGCGTCAGTGCACCGGACGCATTGCGCATGAAACGGCCCCCGCGCGACACGATGCCGTCGATGACTTTCAACGCGGCCGCAGGCTGTGTTCTGTTCGAAAAACCGATCCCAACCGTCCCGCGACCGATATGGTACTCCGCCGGACATAGCATAGGCACGCCGTTAAGCTTTGCACCCTGCCCGTTGACTGCTGAAAACATCTCGTCGTGGACAGCGTCGTAAGTCACGCCGATCTGGGTCTGGTCGTCTTGCACAACCGCAATAACAACGCACCAAAGCGGAACGCCTGAGATGAAATTCGCTGTGCCGTCGATTGGATCGATGACCCAAGTAAAGCCGGACACAGAAGGTTTGGGGTCATCTTCCTCGCCGACAATGCCATCGTCTGGAAAGCTTCGCGCGATAAAATCGCGGACGTGCGCTTCGACCGCCCTATCGGCTTCGGAGACGAAGTCTTGTGGCCCTTTGTCTTCGACAGCGAGTGCGGCGACGCGCGCGAAATAGCTCAGGGCAACATGCCCACCGCTGCGCGCGATTTCTTCCGCCGCTGTTGCCCTATCCCGCATTACGCTCCCAGCCTGCGCAAATTTCTAATCAATCGGTAGGATGACCGACCACGCGCAGCGCGATATCGGCCAAAACAGCTTCCAGATCGACGTCCAGTTTTTTTTCTGCCAGTTTTCCATCAATCGTGAGAAACGACAGACCGTGCACAAAGCTCCATAGCAAGAAAGCTTTATGTGCGTCTTCGGGCGCCACAGCTTCGCTACCTCTGTAGCGCGCGACTTCTTGTTGCACGACGGCAAAGGTGTTGTTTCCGGTCTCAACCAACGCACTGTGTTCCGCGTGACCTTCGGACAGACCGAACATCAAGCGAAAAACACCCGGCTCATCAACGGCAAAACGGACATACACGCGCCCCATTGCCACGATACGGTCAAGTGATCCTGCCGGGTATTTCTCAAGCTCCCGAACCAGATCAACGCGCTGGCGCTTCATACCTTCCAAGGCCACAGCACGCAGCATTTCCCCTTTGTCCTTGAAGTGCTTATAGGGTGCCGCGCTCGACACACCCGCGCGGCGACAGGCTTCTGACACCGAAAAATGATCGGGGCCTTTCTCTTCAACCAAAATACGGGTCGCTTCAATTAGTTGAGACCGTAAATCACCGTGGTGATAGCTATCGCGTTTTTCAGGTGTGATCGTTTTTTCCATGATCCAATCTTTTTCAGAACACGTAACACTTGTCAAAGTAAGATACTCTAACATATGTTAGAGGTACTAACTTCAGCCGAGGTGTTACATGTCTGTTCCATCCAATCCTTCCGCATTCCGGCGCTATGGGCGTTTTTTGGGGAGTGCCACACTCACGCTCGGTGTGATCGCACTTTCGGCAGGGGCCATCGTCTTTTCGGTGGGCCTGTTGAACGATCGAGCCTCCGCCGTTCCCCAACCGGAAGCGGCCCCCGCGGTGCCGGTGAGCGCCGTACCCATCGTGATGGAAGACGGCTACACCCTGCCGCGCAGGTTTGTCGGTCAGGTTGAAGCGCGTTCAACAGTTTCTCTTTCTTTTGAGTTGAACGGCAAGCTTGTAGCGCTGCCCGTGGATGAGGGTGACCTGGTTGCAGAAGGTCAGGTAATCGCGCGCCTCGACACCGAGTTGTTAGAGGCCGAAGTCGCGCGGCTGACCGCGACGCGCGCAGCGGCAAAGGCACAGCTTGTCTTTGCTCAGGCGCGGCTGACGCGCGCCGAACAGCTTCAGCAGCAGGGGTTCACCAGCACTGAAACCCTCGATCAGGCGCTCGCAGCACGCGACGAACTGGTCAATCGCATAGCGCAAACCGACGCCGCCTTGACAGCGGTCGAGATTAACATCTCCAAATCCACGCTCTACGCCCCTTTCGCCGGACAGATCGCCGCCCAGTCAGCAGACATGGCGGAAACAATCAGTGCCGGGCAACAGATTGTCAGTGTGGTCGAGACCTCAGCGCCTGAATTTCGTGTCGGCTTACCGCTTGATATACCCGCAAAGGCACTGGGCGAGGCCACGGTAGAGATCGGAGACCGCCTTGTTCAAGCCCGTTTAAAACGTCTTCGGCCGGACATTGATCCCGTGACCCGGACGCGGACCGCGCTTTTTGCGCTGCCAAAGGACACTCCGGTGGTCTTCGGGCAAACGGCGGCATTGCTTTTTGAGACGACCGTTAACCAACCGGGTGCCTGGGTCGCTGTCGATGCACTGAAGTCCGGTGAGGGCAGTGTCTGGACGCTTTTGGTGGTGCGCGACGGGGTGCTCGACACCGCTGCAGTTGAAATCCTGCACATCGACGGCGACCGGGCATATGTCCGCGGCACCTTTGAGGAAGGCATGCAAATCGTCGCGCAGGGCGCGCATCGAGTTGTTGCCGGACAGACCGTTTCGGTCCTCCCGCAAGGGAACTAGGCAATGGAGACGCTCACCTTTCGCAGACCACGGCTGGTCGCCCTGATCTTGTTGGTTCTGATTTCCGCAGGCCTGTCGTCGTTTCTGTCACTGGGCCGTCAGGAAGACCCGACCATCACCAACCTTTTTGCCACGGTGACTACGCAGTTCCCCGGCGCCGATCCGGCCCGTGTTGAAACGCTCGTCACCGCAGAGATAGAGGAAGAGCTGCGCGAAATTGCTGAGGTGGATGTCATCGAAAGCGTGTCCGGCTCCGGCGTCTCGGTGATCTCTGTCGAGCTTTTGCAGACGCTGGATGAAACGACCATCGAACAGGTCTGGTCCGAAGCGCGCGACGCGGTAGAAGATGCGCGGCGCAACTTTCCGCCCGGCGTTTTGCCGCCCGAGTTCAACGCGGAAGGAATTTCGGCCTATTCGGCCGTGATTGCAGTGACTGCCGAGCATAAAGGTGTGGCTCTTTCTGTCGTGCATGACCACGCCGAGCACCTGGCAGACCGGCTGCGCGCGATTCCTTCCACGCGCGCAGTCGATCTGTTTGGCGAACCCACCGAAGAAGTCCGCGTTGCGGTTGACACGGATAAAGCAGTGGCTTTGGGCCTATCGGCCGCTGAGATATCTGCGCGTATCGCAGCCGCTGACGGCAAGGTCCAATCGGGACGCCTGCAAAGCGGCGACATCGACTTTACCATCAATGTTTCGGGCGAAATCGAAGCTCTCGATCGTCTGTCGCGCGTGGTACTGCGCGAAAATGATGCTGGGGCTACGGTACTTCTGTCTGACATTGCACAGATTTCACGCGCCGTGGCGGACCCGCCGGCAGAGCTTTCCATCGCCAATGGCCGCCCGGCAGTTCTGGTTGGGGTGTTGGCGCAAGACGGTGTGCAGATTGACCGCTGGATGGGCTTTGTCCGCGCCGAGCTCGAGACAGGCGCGCAAGACGTACCCTATGGTCTCTCCGAGACGCTGATGTTTGACCAAAGCACCTATACCGCTGACCGGTTGGCCGAGGTTGGCACCAACATGGCGATTGGTGTGACGCTTGTGGTTGCTGTGTTGTTCGTCACGCTGGGGGTGCGCGCAGCGGCCATCGTCGCTGTCGTTCTCCCGGTTGTGTCGCTGGCAACACTGGCGAGCATGAATTTCATCGGTCTGCCGGTACATCAGATGTCCGTCACCGGGCTCATCGTGGCATTGGGGCTTTTGGTGGATGCAGCCATCGTGATGGTGGACGAGGTCCGACAGCGCCTCGCGCGCGGGCTCGAGCGCATCGATGCCGTCGGAGACGCCACCCGCCGCCTTGCTGCGCCCTTACTCGCGTCGACCGTAACAACGGGGTTGTCGTTTACGCCAATGATCCTGCTGCCGGGACCGGCGGGCGACTTTGTGGGGTCCATCGCGATTGCGGTGGTTTTGATGCTCATGTGGTCCTTTGTCGTCGCGCTGACGGTGACACCTGCGCTGGCAGGGCGTTTTCTCAAGACCGGCAAAGGCGGTGGCATTTCGATGCCCGCTGCAGGACGCGCCTTTCACGCGACCATCCGCTGGTCGGTTGCAAACCCGGTGAAATCCATCGCTCTGGCGCTGATACTGCCCTTGGCCGGTTTTGGAGCCTTCCCAACGCTGACCGCACAATTCTTTCCCGGTGTGGAACGCGACCAGTTTTACGTGGAAGTGGAAATGCCGCCGGGAACATCCATCTACGAAACCGCGCGTGTCGCCACGGACATTGACACAATGCTGGCGGATTCAGAGGGCATCGAAAGCGCATATTGGTCGATCGGCAAATCCGGGCCTGCCTTTTACTACAACATCACCGGCGACCGATCTTCCGAGCCCGGCTATGCGCAAGTCATGATCAAAATGACGGATGCCGCCGCCGCTGCGCGCCTCGTGCCTGAGTTGCAGCAGGCGTTGAACAGAGCGCACCCGCAGGCGCGCATCATCGTGCGCGATCTCATACAGGGCCCCCCGGTTGCAGCCCCCGTCGAAGTGCGGCTTGTCGGTCCCGACCTTGACACACTTCGGCACCTCGGCGACGAGGTGCGCGCCTTGATGGCTGACTTGCCGTTGGTGACTCAGGTCCGATCCGGCGTGGGGGGCGGCGCGCCACAACTGCGCTTTGAAATCGATGAAACAGCAGCAAGACAGCTTGGCCTGAATGTGACCGATATTGCCGCCCAACTCGAAGCGGGTCTGGTGGGCATTATCGGTGGCAGCCTCGTTGAAGGCACCGATCAAACGGACATCCGCGTGCGGTTGGGCGACGATATGCTGGGTGATCTGTCCAAGATGGCAGATCTTCCGATCCTCTTGCCGAATGCTGCGGCGGTTGCGGCGGCGGGCGACTATCCTGCCGTTCCCCTGTCCGAACTGGCGCATCCCGTGATCGAGCCCGCGCCAAGCGTTATCACGCGCCGCAATGGCGAGCGGATAAACACGGTGCAAGCCTATATCGTGCCTGAGGTCTTGCCCGAAGCAGCGCTGCAATCGGTGCTGGTGTCGCTTGAAACCGCAGGTTTTGAGGTGCCGACCGGCTACAGAATGGAACTGGGTGGCGATTCTGACGCGCGCTCTGACACTGTGGGCAACCTGATGGCATCCGTCGGGCTTATCGTCACGCTGACCATCGCAACGATTGCGTTGACCTTCAATTCGTTCCGGCTGACGGCGGTTGCGTTGGTGGTCTGTGTACTATCGGCAGGGCTTTCGATGCTGGCTTTGGCGGTATTGCAGTTCCCTTTCGGCATCAATGCGATCATCGGCGTGATCGGATCAATCGGTGTCTCAATTAACGCGGCAATCATCATTCTGACAGGGTTGCAGGGCAACAAAGCGGCCCGGACGGGCGATACCGAGGCCATGGCAGAGGTCGTTACAAGCTCAAGCCGTCATATCATCTCAACGACGATCACCACTTTCGGGGGCTTTCTGCCCCTGATCCTTGCAGGTGGTGGTTTCTGGCCGCCCTTCGCGGTGGCAATCGCCGGTGGGGTGCTGTTGTCGGCAGTGGTTTCTTTTTACTTTGTCCCGCCAATGTTCGCGCTTGTCTACGCGAGCAAGACACGCAGCCTGTGCGCAGAGCCGGCCCCAATCACCGCAAATCCTGGCCCCGCAGACCCCGCCATCAAACTTGCTGCCGAATAGCCTATCCTTGTCATGCCAAGCCAGGTGGTTCTAGCCTGCACGCAGGCCTTATGAGCCGCGCCCGGACTGTGGAAAGCGCCCCCCCCGAACAGCCAGGACAAGGGGACCCGGACGGCACTTCAAGAGCTGAACCTGACGGTCGGCGTGACTGTAACTGCCGCTTTGTCGGAGGCTTTTGCCATTTCCTTTGCTGCCTTGGTTTACAAAGGATAGGTAGACAGCTTGTTGCCCCAAGGCATTGGCGTAACCCTGCTAGGTGCTGCCGTCGTTGGTCTGTTGGGCAGCTTTAGCTACGCCTTCCGCGGCACCGTCACCGCGACCCGTTTCCAACGGGGAGCCTTGCTGGGCGAAATCGCCTACAATGCCGATTTGCCGCGCGCTTCCACAGTCTTGTTGCGTCACATATCGCCAAACGGCTGATGCGCGTGACCCGGCTGGTCGATGAAGCAGGTATTCAGAGCCCCTCGTAGCCGCGACACCGGCACGTTTCGTCTCAATTGTATACCATGGGGTGCGGCGTATCCGCTCTGTTGGCCATTGCACCGGTGGACGCGCCAAGTTTGCTCGGCTAATCAACGCTCAAAGGCAAGAAAGGCTCTGATTTATGTCCGATTCAAACACTCCCGACATCATCTACACCAAAGTCGATGAAGCCCCGCAACTCGCCTCGGCGTCGCTTCTGCCCGTCATTCGCAAATTCGCAAGTGCGGCAGGCGTTTCCGTGGGCACCAAAGACATCTCGCTCGCTGGACGCATTATCGCGGCTTTTCCCGAGAACCTGACAGAGGCACAGCGTCAAAGCGACGATCTGGCCGAGTTGGGTCAACTGGTTAAAACGCCCGGTGCCAATGTCATCAAGCTGCCGAATATCTCGGCCTCCGTGCCGCAGCTGGTCGGGGCGATTCAGGAGCTTCAGGCCCAAGGCTATGACCTGCCGGACTATCCCGAAGACCCCAAGTCGGACGCCGAGAAAACGGCCCGCGCCCGGTATGACGCAATCAAAGGATCAGCAGTTAACCCTGTCTTGCGCGAAGGCAACTCAGACCGCCGTGCGGCGCAAGCGGTCAAGAACTACGCACAGGCCAATCCCCACTCCATGGGGACATGGAGCGCGGACAGCAAAACCCGCGTCAGCACAATGGGCGCCAATGACTTCCGGTCCAACGAAACATCGGTCACTCTGTCGGCGGCGCAAGCCGGTCCGGCGCGGATCGAGCTCACTGCAACAGACGGCTCCGTTACGGTCCTGAAAGAAGGCGTCGACCTGCCCGAAGGCACAGTCGTGGACGCCACTTTCATGTCGGCCAAAGCCCTCAGCGCGTTTCTGGAAGAGCAGATAGAGGCCACAAAAGCAGAAGGCACTCTGTTCTCGATCCACTTGAAAGCGACGATGATGAAAGTGTCCGACCCGATCATCTTTGGTCACGCGGTCAAAGCTTTCCTCAAGCCTGTTTTTGAGCAATACGGTGACGCCATGGCCGCCGCGGGAGTAAGCCCGAACTCTGGCCTTGGCGATGTGCTTGACCGCATTAAGGACATGCCGAATGGCGCTGAAATTCTTGCGAAAGTAGACGAGGTGATGGCAGCACGCCCGCCGATGTATATGGTCAACTCGGACAAGGGTCTCACCAACCTGCATGTGCCTTCAGATGTCATCATCGATGCCTCCATGCCGGCCCTGATCCGCGCGGGTGGCAAGGGCTGGGGCCCGGATGGCAAAGAAGCAGACAGCAATTGCGTCATCCCCGACAGTTCTTATGCAGCGGTCTACGAAGAAGCCGTGAATGACTGCAAAACCAATGGCGCGCTGGATGTGGCCACAGCGGGAACGGTGCAGAACATCGGCCTGATGGCGCAAAAAGCGGAAGAGTACGGCTCGCACCCCACAACCTTCGAAATCGCCCAAGCGGGTACTGTCCGCATGATTGCTGCCAACGGCGATGTGCTGCACGAACATGCGGTCGAAGCAGGCGATATCTGGCGCTCCGCTTCCACACGCAAGGCCCCCATCGAAGACTGGGTGCAGCTGGCCATTGACCGCCAGAAGGCGGAAGACTGCGAAGCGATCTTCTGGCTGGACGAGACACGCGCGCATGACGCGCAACTCATTGCCTATGTAAAGCCCATCCTCGAAGCGAAGGGCGTTGCGGACAAGTTCCAGATCATGGCACCGCGTGAAGCAACGATTGCGTCCTTTGCAACCATTCGTGCGGGCAATACCAGCATCGCCGTGACCGGCAACGTGCTGCGCGACTACCTGACCGACCTGTTCCCGATCCTGGAACTCGGCACCTCGGCCAAAATGCTGTCTATCGTGAAACTGATGCAGGGTGGCGGCTTGTTCGAAACCGGTGCCGGCGGGTCTGCGCCCAAGCACGTTCAACAGCTGATGGAAGAAAACCACCTGCGCTGGGACAGTCTGGGTGAATTCTGTGCACTTGGTGAAAGCCTCAAGTTCCTTGCCGACGTGCAGGGCAATGAAAAGGCGCGCGTACTGGGCAAGGCTGTCGATGTTGCGACGCAGGGCATTCTCGACAACGACAAATCGCCAAGCCGCCGTGTCGGCCAGCCCGACAATCGCGACAGCCACTACTACTTTGCACTTTACTGGGCACAGGCACTGGCCGCGCAGAACGACGATGCCGAACTGGCCGCGGAGTTCGCGCCGGTTGCTGCCGAACTGGCAGAGAATGAGGCCGCCATCGTTGCCGAACTGGCGGCGGCGCAGGGCACGGCTGCCGATACCGGTGGCTATTACCACACCGATGACGCGAAAACGGAGAGTGTGATGCGCCCGTCAGCGACGCTGAACGCAATCATCGGGTAAACGCGCGCCACAAAAACACGTCAAAGCCTGCCGGCGTCAACCGGCAGGCTTTTTCGTTGGAAGCAACACGGCCTGCCTCGCGGCGATCCGGCGCGTCAGCTTTCGTATCGGGTGGAGCCGCGCCTGTTCGCATTCACCGGCAGGTTGACGTGCAACGGCTCATGTGCGCGTTCCGAACAGGCATGTCGTGGACAGATATGACAATTGATCCCGATCTGCGCGATCTGTGCCTTGTCCTCGAGATTAAAGGGGGCGGCATAACCGATTTCACCAATATGGGAACGTTCGCATCCTAGCGTCACCACGAGTCGGCGGTCTTGCGTGTGACGGCTGACAACCGGGCGATCCGTCGTGCGGCTGATGGTAAAGAACTGGCCTGCGTCGGGAAGTTCAACAAACTGCGGCACGATCCGACCCGGAGCGGTGAAAGCACTGTGGATGTTCCACACCGGACAAGCGCCCCCCTGTTCGGCAAGGGTAAAGGAGGTGGCGTTAAAGCGTTTGGTCACATTGCCCGATTTATCAATACGCAGGAAAAAGAACGGAACACCCTGCGCGCCCTTACGCTGTAGCGTTGTCAAACGCTGACACGCCTGTTCGAAAGACACACCGAATGAAGTGGAAATGCGATCGATGTCATATGAGGCTTTCTGCGCTGTATACAGAATCTGGTCGTAGGGCATCAGAAAAGCTGCGGCAAAGTAGTTGGCAAGTTCCACTCGGCACCGCGCCTGCCCCATTTCCGTTGGCACCTGTGCACGTGCAGCGATCTGATCAAGAAGCCGTCCACAGCTGACCAGTGCCAGCACATGCGCCAGCTGGAAATTTCGGTTTGTCTGGTCCAGTGCCTCAGACAACAGCACCTGACCTGTGTCTTCCTCAAAGGAACGCAGCGCGTCCGGCATCGCGTCAATGTCTGTTACGGTGACATCAAGCCCATAGGCGTGTTTGAGATGGTTCTTCAGGTTGCTATATACTTCGTCGTGCCGACCACCCACCGCATTGCGGGCCTGATCCGCCGCGACCTCAAGTTCTGCAAAATGGTTCGAGTGGTCGCGAAAGAAATCATAGATCGCCGTTTCGGGAGATTTCACAATCGTCTCGGCCGCACCTGCACCTGCCGTAAAGCTGCGCAGGTTCTCCCGAAGCTTGCCGTGATTTTGATAAAGCTGCAGAAACAACTCCACCAGCTTGGGCGCATGATCGATTGCACCGCGCAATTCCTGCAAATCCGGCGGGTCGCCTGCGAAAATCGGATCTCTTACCGCTGTGCGCAAATCAGCCAGATCGGTAATTTCACTGTCATTGACCAGATTGCGCCAATCGACGCCATATGCGTCCGTCAAAGCCATCAGAACCTTGACGGATAAACTTCGCTGGTTGTTCTCCAGCAGATTTATATAGGCGGAAGAGACACCTAGCTGACGGGCCATTTCAGCTTGGGTATGGTTGAAGGATCGTCGAAGTTGCCGCAACTGCGGACCAATAAGAGTCTTGTTCATGTTTACAACATTACAATTGTAAATCTTGTTAACGCAAGAATTAACATCGATACACGTATTTTAGTGATATTTTATTTCGTCACTCTATTTGTGCGTCATCGAGATGAAACCAACACGGGAATTCTCGCGCAAAGCTGGGCATTCAGCCTGCATGCTGTCTTAGGGAGGACACTACATGACTAACAAATTCACACGTCGCGTTGCGATGGCTTTGGCGGCTTCCGCCGCTCTTATGACCGCAGCGCCTGCCGTTGCTGGAGACTGGAAGCCGCAAAAGCCGGTTGAGATGGTCATCATGGCCGGTCAGGGTGGCGGTGCTGACCGTCTGGCTCGGTTGTTTCAGTCTATCATCCAGAAAGAAAACCTCGCCTCCATGCCCATTCTGCCCGTTAACAAGGGCGGCGGTTCCGGTGCTGAAGCTTTGCGCTACCTGAAGGACAAAGAAGGCGACAACCACGTCATCATGGCAACCTTGAACAGCTATTACACCACGCCGTTGCGCACAGACATCGGTGTGAATATCGAAGAGTTTACGCCGGTTGCGCGCATGGCGCTGGACACATTTGTGCTTTGGGTGAATGCAGACAGCGAAATCGAAACACTTGACGACTTTGTAGCAGCGGTCAAAGCCTCTGGCGGCGAATGGAAAATGGGCGGGACAGGTACGGGCCAGGAAGACAGCCTTGTCACAGCGATGCTTGAAAAAGAATTCGACATCAAAGTGACTTACGTGCCGTTCAAAGGTGGCGGCGACGTGGCCAAGAACCTTGTCGGCGGTCACATCGACAGCACTGTCAACAATCCGTCCGAGCAGCTTGGCTTTTACAACGCTGGCAAGTCACGCCCCATTGCGACCTTCACCCCCGAACGGCTGGCGGCCTTCCCTGACACGCCAACCATGACTGAGCTGGGTCACTCGCTGGTCTATGACATGCAGCGTTCGTTTGTTGCGCCGAAGGGCATGGACCCAGCGGCTGTCGCTTACTACACGACGATGTTCGAAAAGCTCAACGACTCTGAAGAGTGGCAGACATACACGCAGGAAAAGTCCCTGAACCCTGACTTCCTGACGGGCGACGATCTGCAGGCTTACTTCCTCGACGAGCGCTCAAAGCATGCGGACCTGCTTAGCTCGATGAACGAGGGTTCCTAAGCCTTCTGTCACCTGCTTTGACAGTGAACTGACAGAAAGGGGGGCCGCTCCGCCCCCCTTTTTTAACACCAAGTCCAAATAGAGAGCTTTCCGATGCTGTTGGCTGACCGAATGATTGCCGTGTTCATCATGGTGCTTTCCGTATATTTCATGTGGCACGCAATTGCCCTGCCCATCGGGTGGAACGGCATGACAGGCGGCCCCGGAGGCGGCGCGTTTCCGTTCTGGCTCTCCGCAATAATGTTTGTTTGTGCAGGCGGCGTGCTGACCCGCAGCATCCGCGGCAAAAGCAGCTATTCGGGCGCGGGCACATTTTTTGATCCCGAAACCCTGTCTTGGGTCATCAGCGTGACGGTGGCGCTGGTTGTCACGATCGCTCTCATGCCCTGGGCTGGCACTTACATCGCCCTGCCCCTGTTCATGTTCTGGTACCTTAAGATTTTCGGCAAACATGGCTGGGTGCTGACGGCCTCCTTGTGCCTGACCACGCCGGTCTTTCTGTTTTTCTTCTTCGAGGTCACGCTCAAGATTCTGCTGCCCAAAGGCCTGACTGAGCCTTTCTTCATCCCACTTTACGCGCGCTTTTTCTAAAGGACAAAGACGATGGAATTACTGGGTCATCTCGCCGAGGGCTTTTCGACGTCGCTGTCGCCTCTCAATCTCTTTATCGTCATTCTGGGCGTGACAGCGGGGCTTTTTATCGGAGCTATGCCCGGCCTAGGATCTGTCAACGGTGTTGCGATCGTGCTGCCAATGACGTTCATCGTACCGCCCTCTTCGGCGATCATCTTGCTGTGCGCCATTTACTACGGCGCGATGTACGGGGGTGCGATCAGTTCGATCCTGCTGGGTATACCGGGCGCGTCAACGGCGGTGGCCACCACATTCGACGGCAGACCCATGGCCCAGCAGGGCAAAGCGGGGCTGGCGCTGATCGTGGCGGCGGTTGCATCCTTTATCGGCGGCACAATCTCCGTCATTCTGTTTACGCTTTTTGCCGCGCCCCTTGCGGATGTGGCGCTCGCCTTTGGGCCTGCCGAGGAGTTTGCGCTGGTCTTACTGGCGTTTACCACCTTCGTAGGGCTCGGCGGTGATGATGTGCTCAAAACGATTATCATGATCTGCCTGGGTCTAGCGTTATCCACTGTTGGCCTCGACCTGATCTCGGGCCAACCCCGCCTCATCTTTTTTGACGAACCCGGGTTTTACTCCGGCATCAGCTTTCTCGTGCTCGCCATCGGCATATACGGTGTAGGCGAGATTCTCTATACGATCGAGACTTCAAAATCGGCACCCTCGGTCACGCCCGCACGGCTTACTTTCCGTGACCTCTGGTACGGGATCAAAGAGGTCAACAAACTTTGGAAAACACTGTCTTTCGGCTCTTTCATGGGCTTTTTCGTGGGGATGCTCCCCGCGGCCGGCGCAACTCCGGCGGCGCTGATGTCTTACGGGCTGTCCAAGCTGATGTCCAAAAAGCCCGAAACTTTCGGTAAGGGCAATATCGAAGGCGTGGCCTCGCCTGAAACGGCGAATAACGCGGCCTCGACCGGTTCTTTGCTGCCCATGCTCACCTTGGGCATCCCCGGTTCGCCTACCACGGCGCTGTTGCTTGGGGGTATGGTCATGTGGGGATTGGTACCGGGTCCGATGCTGTTCATTGAACAACCGGACTTTGTATGGGGGCTGATCTCGTCGCTTTACACAGCCAATCTGGCGGCTGTCTTGGTCAATCTCGCGCTCATACCACTATTTGTCTGGGCGTTGCGGATGCCTTTTACCGTCCTGTGTTCTTTAGTGCTGGTGCTGTGTATTGTCGGCGGCTTTGCGCCCAGCCAGAAGATGCATGACGTCTGGCTGATCGTTGGTTTCGGCGTTGTAGGGTATCTGATGCGTAAGGCGGATTACCCGATGGCACCGCTTGTTTTGGCGCTTGTCCTTGGTCCTTTGATGGAGAAAAGCTTCCGCCAAACATTGATTTCCGAGCAGGGAAATGTACTTGCCTTTATCGAGCGCCCCTTGTCCGCTACATTCATTGCGCTGAGTGCTGTGTTCTTTTTGCTGCCGCTTTTGAAGTATGCAAAGCGCGCAAAGCGGTCAGAAGGTGTTGCCGGCGAACCTGCCGAATAACAGATTTGGGAATAAAACTATGCAAACTACTGTATCTGGATTGATCGCAGGCCACGACGCCGGCGCCAAGGCTTTTGGCTCTCCGACAGCCGATTGGCTGACCTATGGGGGGCTGCGCGATCTGACAGAGGACGTGCGCAAGGCACTTCACGGTTTCGGGATCGGGCGTGGTGATCGTGTGGCCATCGTGCTGCCAAACGGCCCGGAAATGGCAGCCGCCTTTATCACGATCGCGCAAGTCGCTGTTACGGCGCCGCTGAACCCCGCCTACCGCGAGGATGAATACGCATTTTACCTCGAAGACCTGAAGGCCAAGGCGCTGGTTGTCATGGCTGCTGATGACGGCCCAGCCGTTGCGGCAGCGACACGTCTCGGGATTGCAATTTTGCGCGTATCCGTGGACGAAGGCGCGCCAGCTGGTCAATTCTCGCTGTCATCCACGGCGACAGGGTCGGCTGACACGGCTGTTCCCGGGCCTGACGACGTGGCCCTTATTCTGCACACTTCAGGCACCACATCGCGGCCCAAGATCGTCCCCTTGTTGCAATCCAACGTGGCGGCCTCGGCAGAGCATATCCGCGCCTCTCTCGAGCTGTCGCCTGCGGATCGCTGTATGAATGTAATGCCGCTGTTTCACATCCATGGGCTTTTAGCAGCTGTCTCCGCCTCTCTGGCCGCTGGCGCCTCTGTCTGGTGCTCGCCCGGTTTTAACGCCTTGCAGTTCTTCACCTGGATGCGCGACGCCAAGCCCACCTGGTACACTGCCGTGCCGACGATGCATCAGGCGATCCTGACCCGCGCCGGACGAAACGCCGACACGATAGCAGAAGTGCCGCTGCGCTTTCTGCGGTCTTCGTCGGCATCTCTGCCTGCGCAAGTTATGGGCGCATTGAGCGAAACTTTCGGTGCTCCGGTCATCGAGGGCTACGGCATGACAGAAGCGGCGCACCAGATGGCGTCGAACCCCTTGCCGCCGCGCGCACAAAAACCGGGTGCTGTTGGTGTTGAAGCAGGACCAAAAGTCCGCGTTGCCCATGAAACAGAAGACCGTCTGGTGGAAGGCACCGGCGAGGTGGTGATCTCGGGGCCGAATGTTACACCGGGCTACGAAGGCAACCCCGAAGCCAACGCCAAAAGCTTTTTTGAGGCAGAGGGCGCGCGCTGGTTCCGCACTGGTGATCAGGGGGCCTTTGATGAGGACGGATATCTGCATCTGACAGGGCGCCTGAAGGAGATTATCAACCGCGGCGGCGAAAAGATCAGTCCGCTTGAAGTTGACGGCGTTCTGCTGGACCATCCCGCGATTGCACAGGTCGTGACATTTGCCCTGCCCCACCCGAAGCTGGGCGAAGAAGTTGCCGCGGCTGTTGTGCTGAAAAGTGAGGCGACAGAACGCGACATCCGTGATTTTGCGGCCGAGCGCATGGCGGATTTCAAGGTCCCGCGCAAGGTCATCATCATGGATGAAATTCCGAAAGGTGCTACCGGCAAAATGCAGCGGATCGGCATGGCCGAAAAACTCGGGTTGGTTGAAAACGCCTGACGCGGTGTTTGAGCCCAATGTGGAGGCAGGCGCAGCCGCGTTTGCCCCACACAAAAAAATGTCATAAAAATAGCGCCTTGAACTAGGTGACGGGGGAGTTCTCGATGAAAATCTGTATCTTTGGCGCCGGTGCGATCGGTGGATACATGGGCGTTAAACTTGCGCAGGCGGGGGCAGACGTAAGCCTTGTGGCCCGGGGCCCGCATCTGGCCGCGATGAAAGAAAAAGGCCTTACCCTGATCGAAGAAAGCGGCACGAGTACCGTGCCCGTCACCGCATCTGACAAGCCCGAGGATCTCGGCCCGCAGGACTATGTGATTGTCACGCTCAAGGCGCATTCGGTCCCACCTGTCGTGCCGAAAATGCAGCCTCTGTTCGGTGAACATACAACCATCGTGAGTGGTGTAAACGGTGTACCTTGGTGGTATTTTCACAAGCTTGAAGGTCCGCTGGAGGGCACGCGTCTGGAAAGTGTGGATCCGGGCAACGCGCAGTGGGACGGTTTCGGCCCGGACCGGGTTCTAGGCTGTGTGGTCTATCCTGCCGCCGAAGTATCGGAACCGGGAACCATCAAGCATATCGAAGGCAACCGGTTTTCGCTGGGTGAACCCGATGGCAGTAAGTCCGAACGCGCCATGGCGCTTTCAAAGGCACTGGCCTCGGCGGGGCTCAAGGCGCCGGTTCGACCTCGGTTACGCGATGAAATCTGGGTCAAGCTTTGGGGGAACCTGTCGTTTAACCCGATATCGGCACTTACCCACGCCACGCTGGACGTCTTGTGCACAGATAGCGGGACACGCGCTGTGGCGCGCGGCATGATGGTGGAAGCGCAGGAGATCGCCGAAAAGCTGGGCGTGAAGTTTCCAATCGACGTGGACCGGCGCATCGACGGTGGTGCAGCGGTGGGCGCGCATCGCACATCGATGCTGCAGGATCTGGACGCCGGGCGCCCTATGGAGATAGACGCGCTGCTCGGCTCTGTACAGGAACTGGGCCATGTCACGCAGACACCCACACCCACCATTGATACCGTGCTCGCATTGACCAAGCTTCGGGCGCGTACCGCCGGGCTTTATGAATAAGGTGCAGTAATGTCCATAAAAAACATACTTGTAGCCTATAACGGGTTGCCCGGTTCAGGGGCAGCTTTGCATGGCGCTGTGAAGATGCAGCAGTTTTACGACGCGCATCTCACCGGGCTTTTTGCCCACGGCGGGTCGAGCATGTCGAGCCAGATCAAACCCTGGATGCCGCAGAAGGTCAAAGACGCGATCATGGAGGTTGAGAACCAGCCCACCGAAGAAATCGTCAAAAGTTTCAATGCGATATGCGCCGACGTTCCAGCAGAAAAGCTGCATTGGATCGACAGTGCCGGCGCGGTGCAAGACACGGTGGCACGGTATGCACGCTTGTTTGACATCACAGCTTTGGGCATGCACGAACGGCCTGAAACTCCAACTCAGTCCCACATCGAGATTTTCCCCGACAGAGTGACTTTTGACAGCGGTCGCCCGGTCATGATTTTTCCCGCCGGTTATCGCGGGTCGGTGTTCAACAACAAGGCCGTGGTCGCATGGGACGGTGGCCGTGCCGCAGCGCGGGCGCTTGCCGATGCCATGCAAATTCTTGAGACCGAAGTGTCGGTGGAAATCGTGTCGGTGGGGCGCTCACCGTTGGCAGGCAGTCTGCCGGGCATCAATGTCCAGACCATTCTGGACCGTCACGACGTCAATGTGACGCTGACTGAGTTGCCAAAAGGCCGAACATCCATCGCTGACACGCTGGTCGAGCATTGCGACGCGACCGGTGCTGGCCTGCTGGTCATGGGCGCTTACGAACACTCCCCCCTGCGCGAGGGTTTGATCGGTGGTGTCACGCATGATATCGCGCTGCGGGCGCGCATCCCCGTGTTGATGAGCCATTAGCCCGCAACAAATATTCGCGCGAACACGCCACCACGGCCCTGTCACAGGCGACGTGCTTCAGGTCATACCAAGCGCTTCTTTGTACATCTCAAGCACCGCTTCTTCTTCAGCGATATCATCCGCGTCACGTTTGCGCAGTGCGATGACCTTGCGCAACACCTTGGTGTCATAGCCACGCGCCTTGGCCTCGGCCATTACCTCTTTTTGCTGGTCGGCCAGGTCTTTCTTTTCCGCATCGAGCCGTTCAATCCGTTCCACAAACTGCCGCAATTCGCTTGACGTCGCGCGGTAACTGGCGTCGGCCTGCGTTTCGGGGGTGTGGGGATCGGTCATGGCATCGCTCATCAGAGACTCCTTGCGCAAATCAGCTGTTTGAAACTCTGCTCTGCCTAGCGTCAGCCGCGCGTGGCCGCAAGCGACTTTGACGTTTGTGTCGCCGCAGCCGTCGCATTCGCTCTTGATCGGCGGTCGCCATGCATGTACGCCAAAGGGGCTTTGGTTCGGCGGGTGTGCCCGTCGTTAAAGGGAACGTGGTGCGCATTCAGGTGCAATTCCACGACTGCCCCCGCAACTGTAAGCGCAGAGTGCGGCTGACATACGCCACTGACCCTTTATGGAGGATCGGGAAGGCTCAGCCAAACTGTGACGCGCAAGTCAGGAGACCTGCCAGAGTGTTCACCCGGAGAGATGCGCGGGGTGCGCAGCTGTCGGCGGGCTTTCCGCATGTGGTGGCACCACACCGTTTGCGGCGCTTTTTCACAGTTTCCGCAGACACATTGAAAATACCCGAAAGGGTACATGCCGGGAAAGACCTGCACATGAAGAAGAACCAACTCCTCCTCGGCAGCGCCAGCGCTTTTGCGCTTGCGACGCTGCCCGCCTACGGGCAGGACGTTTTTGATCTGGGCGAGATCACCGTTTTTTCAAATCAGACTCCAACCGAAGTGGCGCGGACAGGTGTCTCTGTCGAAATTCTTGATGAAACCGACATTCAAAATTCCACAAGCACAACGGCAGCAGACACACTGTCTCGGTTGCCGGGGGTATCGGTGTCAAGCAACGGCGGCCCGGGCAAACAGACCAGCCTTCGCATTCGGGGCCTGCCCGACCGCTATATTGGCGTGCGCATCAACGGCATTGACGTGACCGATCCGGCAAGCACACAAACGCGCTATAACTGGGGTGGGCTGACCACTTCCGGCCTGTCGCGGATCGAAGTCCTCAAGGGCTCACAGTCCGCGCTCTATGGGTCTGAGGCGATTGGTGGTGTGGTCAACATCACGACAACACAAGCGCCGGAAAACATCGGCACCGAGTTCAGTTTCGGCGTTGAAGTCGGTACATATGACACGTTGCGTACAGATTTCGCGGTGGGCACACGCGGTGAACGCGGCGATATCGCTTTCAGCATTTCGCGGCTGGACACGGACGGTTTTTCGGCTGCGGATGAGAACGACGGCAACACGGAAGATGACGGCTATCTTGGTATTCAGTCCTTTCTGTCGGCGGGATATGAGTTGACCGACAGCATTCGCGTTGGTGCTGATCTGATCTACTTCAACGAAGAGACCAATATCGACGCGTTTGGCGGGCCAGGTGGCGATGCGGATCGTCCGTTTTTCACCGACCGGCGCGGCATCCGCACCTATGCGGAAATCGCCGCAGGCGCAATCGATCACACGATCGAAGCCTCCTACTTCGAAACCGAGCGGCTGGATAAGCTGACACCTTTTGGCAGCCCGTTCTTTGAGGGCAAGCGCACCGAATTGCGGTATCTGGGCGTCGCAGAAATCGACAGTGCTGTTTTGTCGTTCGGCTCTGAGTATTCCGAAGAAGAAGCGCTTTTCAGTAATGGTGACGCCTCCTATGACGTGTTTTCGGTTTTTGGTGAGGTACAGTATGCGGTCAACGCCGATCTGGACCTGTCAGCCGCTCTCCGCATTGACGATCATTCCGAGTTCGGGACGGAACCGACCGGCCGGGTGGCGCTTGCATGGCGTGCGCGCGAAGGGACAATCGTGCGGGCGTCGCTTGGCACGGGTTTTCGGGCTCCTTCGCTGAACGAATTGTTCGGCCCCTTCAACTTCGGCACGCCGAACCCGGATCTGGACCCTGAAGAAAGCCGCAGTTTCGAGCTGGGCGTTGAGCAAAGCTTTGTCAACGGTATCACGGCGGAGGCGACCTTCTTCTACACCGAGATCGACAATCTGATCCAATACCCCG
Source organism: uncultured Roseobacter sp. (assembly GCA_947501635.1). Classification (GTDB taxonomy): domain Bacteria; phylum Pseudomonadota; class Alphaproteobacteria; order Rhodobacterales; family Rhodobacteraceae; genus Roseobacter. Next base: position 386,220 of record CANMWT010000004.1, on the reverse strand, counting down.
TGAACGGCTACGAGCAAGTCGACGGAACCTCGCGCAGCCGAGGGTTGGAACTGGCGGTTAATGCGCCTGTGGGCGACCGGATCGCGTTGTTTGGCAACTATACCTACACCAACACGATGGACGCGGATGGCGATCCCTTCCTGCGCGTTGCGGAGAACGAGGTTTTGCTGGGGTTGAGCGCATTTCTCACAGACCGTGTATCCGCAGATGTGACGCTGAACTTCGTCGGTGACAGGCTTGACGGTTTTCCGCGGGCCTCCGTCAAAGACTACACATTGATTAACGCGTCGGTCTCCTACGCGCTGACCGATCAAAGCTCGATCTATCTGAGAGTGGAAAACCTGACCGACGAGGAATATCAGACTGCAGCAGGCTTTGGCACGTCGGATCGTGCAGTATTTGTGGGGCTGCGTGCCGCTTTCTAGGCACCTTCAGGCAGCGGCGCGGCTCTTGGCCGGTGTCGCTGCCTTCGCCATTGCGGCGACGGCATTACCCGCCGCAGCCGGGGCACCTGAACGCGTGGTTTCGGTCAATCTGTGTACTGACCAGCTTGGCCTGATGCTCGCCGCACCAGGGCAACTTGTGTCCGTCTCGCGTCTTGCACATGACCCCGACAGCTCGACAATGGTCGATGCGGCACGCGTATTGCCCGCCAACGGCTCGGGCGCGGAGGAAATATACCTGCTAAAGCCCGATCTGGTTCTGGCAGGCACCTTCACAGCCGCAGCCACAGTAAACATGTTGCGCGATCTAGGCATCGAGGTCGCGCTGTTTGAGCCCGCGCGCAGCTTGGCAGATGTGCCAGAGCGGGTGACGCAAATGGGCAAGGTGCTTGGACGGGAGGCTGAGGCGCAGGCATTGATCGCCCGCTTCACAGCCGATCTGGCTGCGCTGCAGGCCGATGCGCCTGCTGAGGGCCCGCGCGCGGTGTTGACCTACGTGAATAGCTATTCGTCCGGTGACGCGACCTTGGCCGGTGATATCTTGCGCGCGGCAGGGTTTCGGAATGCAGCAGCCGAACTGGGGCTCAGCAGTGTGGGCCGCGTCTCTCTGGAAGAACTGATTCTTCTGAACCCCGACGTAATCGTTCAGGGGCGTGACTATCCAGGGGCCGCGCGGGCAGAAGACAACCTGCACCACCCTGCCCTGCGTGCATTGTCCTCGGCAGTTTTCTCTGCCGGTATGACAGACCGAGACTGGATTTGCGGCACGCCGCATGTTCTGAACGCGGTAAACGACATGCGGGCGCTGCGACATCAGGTCGAGGCGACACGATGAAACTGGCGTCCCTGCTCATCCTGATGTGCCTTCTGCTTTTCATGGCCTCGCTGGTCACAGGGCGCGCGCCGGTGAGCACCGCCCAAAGCCTTGCTGCCCTCGTGGCACCCGATGGCACACCGCTAGGCGTGGTGATGCGCGAAATCCGGTTGCCGCGCGCATTGCTTGCGGTGATGATTGGCGCGTCTCTTGGCCTGTCGGGTGCCGCCATGCAGGGATACCTGCGCAACCCTCTGGCGGAACCTGGGTTGATCGGCGTCTCCGCTTCCGCCGCACTTGGCGCCGTGCTTGCAATCCAGACTGGTTTGGCCGCTGCCTTTACGCTTGCTTTGCCCCTCTCCGCCCTGACGGCCTCCCTGATCTCAGTGACCTTGGTACTTCTGCTTGCCGGGCCACGCGGTTCCTCTCTGACATTGATCCTTGCGGGCATTGCGCTCTCTGCGCTGGCATCGGCGCTGACGTCACTGGTGCTGAACCTTTCGCCCAATCCTTTTGCCGCCGCCGAGATCGTATTCTGGATGCTGGGCGCGCTGTCGGACAGGTCATTCGAGCATGTCTCTATCGCCCTGCCCTTCATGGCGTTGGGCTGGGTGCTGCTGGGCTCGCTCGGTCGCAGCCTTGACGCCTTGACACTGGGTGAAGACGCAGCCGAAGCGATGGGTGTCCGGATGGCCCGGCTGCGCCTGCAACTGGTGGTCGGCACTGCCGCCTGCGTAGGGGCCGCAACCGCTGTTGCGGGGGCCATCGGATTTGTTGGTCTGGTCGTCCCGCATGTTCTGCGCCCCTTTGTTGGCGCGCGCCCTTCGGCACTGTTGTGGGCCTCCGCTCTGGGTGGTGCGGCCATGGTACTGGCTGCGGATATTGCTGTGCGCGTTCTTCTGCCGGAGCGTGACCTGAAACTGGGAGTTCTGATGGCTCTGGTCGGTGCGCCGCTGTTCTTGCATCTTATCTACAAGACCCGGGGGGAAATCAGGTGAGCCTGCTCAGACTGGACAATCTGACGGTACGGCGCGGCACCTGTCCCGTAGTCGACGATCTGAGCCTGAACATCGACGCCGGTGAATGTGTGGGACTGATCGGGCCGAATGGCGCAGGCAAAACGACGATGATGCGTGCAGCGCTTGGCCTGTTGCCACATGAAGGCTACTGCACGCTCAGTGCAATGCCCGCACAAGCACGCGCGCGGGCCTGCGCGTGGATGCCTCAGGAAAGACTGATCGCTTGGCCTGTGACGGTGGAAACAGTTGTCGCCCTTGGACGTCTGCCCCATTTGCCGAAGGGCAGCCGCCTGCGCGTCACAGACCAGCACGCCGTGGACAGCGCGCTTGAAAAAATGGGGTTGCAAGGGATGCGCGACCGTACAGCCACACAGTTGTCGGGCGGCGAACAGGCGCGGGTCCTGATCGCGCGGGCATTGGCACAAGATACGCCGATGCTTATGGCTGATGAACCCATTGCCGGGCTCGACCCTGCCGGACAAATCTCGACGATGGAGGTTTTCGCAGGGCTCGCCCGGGAGGGCCATGCGGTCATCGTTTCCCTACATGATCTGGGCCTTGCTGCGCGCCATTGTACGCGTCTGCTGTTGATGGATGCAGGCAAACTCGTCGCAGATGGCACGCCCGAGCACGTGCTGAACGAACAAAACCTGCGCTGCGTCTTTGGCGTCTCTGCCCATTTTGCCCAAACCGCACAGGGGCCCGTTTTCCAACCCTTGGGGGTGCTATGATCTCTGTGCTGACCCTTGAGCGCCCGTGGCTGACCCTTGATCTGGGCAAACCGTTCCGGGTGCTGAGCTGGGCGATCAACCGCCCCGGGTTTGTAGAAGCTGACCGGATCCTGTGGCGCGAAGTCCGCAACGCCGACCTGCCACGTGATCTGGATGTCAACCAATGGCTTCAGGCAGAACTGGCACGGCACCAAAGCGTTTCGGCAGTCTGTTTTCTGACATCTCGTGATATCCGCGCCTTTCACGATGTGTCGACCACAGTCGAAGACGTCACGGTGCGCTGCGTAGCTACGGTTGGCCTTTCAAACGCCGAACGCATTGGCACGCGACTTGACCGGTCCGCCAAGGACTGGGGCACGATCAACATCGCGGTCGCTACAGGTTCGGGCCTGACGGACGAGGCCCGAATCGAAGCGATGAGCATCGCGGCACAGGCCCGCACGGTGGCCGTTCTCGAGACGGGTCTGGATTTGCCGACGGGGCGCGCCTCAGGCACCGGGACCGATTGCATCGCCATTGCCGCCCCGCAAGGTACGCTGTCTTATGCAGGCATGCACACAGCTCTTGGCGAAGCCGTTGGTCGTTGCGTGACGCAGGCGGTCGCCGCGGGCGCGCGGGAGTGGATGGATTTTGTCCGGCGCGAGGGCGAAATATGAACTTTGGACCCCGACGCATTGTCTGCCTGACCGAAGAAACAGTCGAAACCCTTTATCTTCTGGGGCAATCGCACCGGATTGTCGGTGTCACAGGCTATGCTGTGCGCCCTCCGGAAGTACGACGTGAAAAGCCAAGGGTCGGGGCGTTTACCTCGGCTGATGTGCCAAAAATCCTCGAACTCAAGCCCGATCTGGTCCTGACCTTTTGCGACCTGCAAGCGGATATCGCCGCCGACCTGATCCGCGCTGGCATCACCGTGCACGCCTTCAATCAGCGCAGCATTGCCGGTATTCTTGACATGATCCGGACAGTAGGAGCCCTTACCAACACCTCCGGGCGGGCCCATGCTTTGTGCGAAGGATACAGCCGCAAGATCGCACGATTACAAGCCACGCCCCGCAGCATCCGGCCGCGCGTCTATTTCGAAGAGTGGGACGATCCGCCGATCGCCGGTATTGCATGGGTGTCTGAACTGATTGAAATCGCTGGTGGCATCGATGTTTTTGCTCATCTGCGGCAAGAGCACGGGGCGAAGAACCGTATTCTTGATCCCAATGACATTATCGCAGCCGCACCAGATGTGATTGTCGCCTCTTGGTGCGGCAAGAAGGTAAGACCGGAAAAGATCGCCGCGCGCCCCGGTTGGCAAAATATCCCTGCCGTTTCAAACGGTCGCATCATCGAGATCAAATCCCCCTTGATTTTGCAACCGGGTCCTGCTGCCCTAAGCGACGGATTGGATGCGTTAGCGGCAGCGCTCTGGCCAATGAAGGACGGGACAGAATGATTTTTCCGGCAGAACTGACAGCCTTTCTTTCACGTGGTGGCCCGACGCTTTGGCTGATTGCGGCTTTGTCGGTTTTCGTGGTGGCCCTGATTATGTGGAAAATCTGGCGCATGGCGCGGGCGGGCGCATGGTCGGGGAGGCACACCCAGGCCGCCCTTGATGCCTGGGCGGCAGGCGACACACAAAAGGCAGCTGACCTTGTCGCGGGCCGCCGGTCGTTAAGGGCGCGTCTGGCTGGCGTCGCCATGTCGGTGCGGCTGGACCCCAGTCTGACAGAAGCGCAGGCCCGCGAAGAAACCGCGCGCGTTGCCCGCGCCGATCTCGCCGAGACACGGCGCGGTTTGCGGGCGTTGGAGCTGATCGCGACAACTGCACCGCTTTTGGGTCTTTTGGGCACCGTGCTTGGCATGATCGAAGCGTTTCAGGCCCTACAGGATGCCGGAACACAGGCCGATCCAGCAGCCCTTGCGGGTGGCATTTGGGAAGCACTGCTGACAACCGCAGCCGGTATGGCAGTTGCGATTCCCGCCGGGGCGGCATTGGTCTGGTTTGAAAGTCTCTGCGACCGGTTGCAAACCGATCTGGAAGATATCGCAACCCGCATCTTTATCCGTGGCCCGCAGGAGGGTTGAGATGTTCCATTTTGCACCAGCCCGCCGCAGTCGCAAACCAAGCCTGACGCCCATGATTGACGTGGTTTTTCTGCTTTTGGTGTTTTTCATGCTGGCAGCCCGTTTCGGGCAGGATGTCCTTGTGCCTTTGAATACCGCCGGTGCCGGTGCGGAATACACCGGCCCCCCGCGTCTGGTGTCCCTTTCCGAACAGGGCCTGTCGCTGAATGGGCGCGCTGTCGCACTCGCTGAGCTGGCGGCGCAATTGACGCCGCTAATGCAAGGACCACAGGATACTGTTTTTGTGCAGCCCGGCGGTTCCAGCCCTCTGCAAGAGCTTGTTGACGTGCTTGATACGCTGCGCGCGGCCGGCTTCGGCAATCTGGTCGTGGTGGAAGGACAATGATGGATTTTTCCACACATCGGCCCAAGCCTGCGCGCAGCGAAAGCGTGGTGCCGATGATCAACGTGGTTTTCTTGTTGCTGATCTTTTTTCTGATGAGCGCCCAGATCGCTCCTCCCGATCCTTTTGAGATTACCCCGCCTGTCAGCGGTATCGAAAACGACCAACGCGCGCGGGACACATTATACCTCTCGCCGGAAGGTGGCCTTTGGTATGAAGAGCTACAAGACGATCAGGTCTGGACCGCACTTGCCGCACGCACCGCAGAGGAGCCCTTGCGGATCAAGGCGGATCAGGACATACCCGCGCGCGTCTTGGCACGTATTCTGCCCCGCCTTGCGGCAGTGGGTGTAAGTGAGACCGTGCTTGTTGTGGGGGCGAAGTGATGCGCGCGCTGGAGGGATTGGTCTTTCTGTCTGTCGCCACGGCTTTGCATGTCGGAGCCTGGCACCTTGCGCCGTTCTCGGACGGCAGCACTGCGGCGGGCAGCGGCGGCAATGACAGCGCGACACTCGCAGCCGCAAGCGCATCTCAGGCAGCAATGGTCGCGCGATGGCAGGAACCGATTGTGTCCTCACCGGGCGCGCCCGTCGCACCAGTGGCACCGTCATCGCTTTCCGCGCCTTCCGCACCCGTGGCCGAAGCGCCTGCCCTACGTGCATCGGCCAAAGCGCCCACTCTGAGCCCGCCAACACCGCCTCTGACGCAGACGCCGCGCATCAAGACGCAACCGGCAGCCCTGCCGGACAGGCAAAGCACCACGCCGGCCACGCGCCCGAAAGCGCGCACGGCGTCGGTATCTGCCCGGGCGCAAAACACCAAACAGGCCGCGGGTGCCGGTCGTGCGGCACAACGCGGGCAGACCAAATCGCAAGAGATACAATCCGCCAACTCAGCCCGTACACATGCGCTCAAGGCGCAATGGGGTGCGTCAATCCATGCCAAAGTGCAGCGCAGCATGCGCTATCCGCGCACCATGAGCACGGCGGGCACCGCCAAACTGGCACTGGAGGTCGCACGGGATGGTCGATTGCGCACCCTCAAGCTGATGCGATCATCAGGCAATACTGTTCTGGACGCAGCAGCCCTGCGTGCCGTTCAGCGCGCCGGTAGATTTGCCGCCGCACCGGATGGGCTGACGGCTGATGCCTATGCTTTTTCCGTGTCGCTCACGTTCAAGCGCTGAGCTGCGGCTCTTGCAAACTCAGACCCTTTTCGGTAGCGCTGCGCCATGGAAGACACGCAAACCACAACAGTATTTGACATCCTGATCTGGAGCGGCGCTTTGATTTCGCTGATTGGCCTGTGCGGGCTGATCTGGTGCATCGTTTTTATCGCGCGCGCCCGTCGTGCCAAGCTTTCAGACGACGAAATGCGCGTCAGGCTGCGCAAAGCGATACCGCTGAACCTTGGATCTTTGTTCTTATCTGTGATCGGGCTCATGTTGGTTGTGTTGGGAATATTCATGGCCTGAAGGGTCTGTTGCGGGTCGCGTCAGGCATAGGAGCGTAATGACATGCCAGCAGACTGGCTATGGGGACTCGTCGGAGGTGTCATGATCGGCAGCGCCGCGGCCATCTATCTTTTGGGCAACGGCCGTATCATGGGCATCAGCGGCATCATAGGCGGGCTTGTCGACGGATCGGCCCGCTCCCAATGGGCGGAGCGTGGTGCATTTATCGCCGCTTTGGTACTTGTGCCGGCTATGATGCATGCCTTCGCCGCCACGCCGCCACAAACGCACCTGACATCCAACCTCGCGCTGGTCCTTGGCGGCGGCTTTTTGGTAGGTATGGGCACACGGATCGGTAGCGGATGCACTTCGGGGCACGGTGTCTGCGGCATATCACGCCTCAGCCTGCGCAGCATCCTCGCTACAGGTGTATTCATCAGCGTGGGGGTCCTTACTGTCGCCCTGCTGCGGGCAGTCGGAGAGTAGCGAGATGCGTATTGCCTTTGCATTGATCGCCGGCGCGCTGTTTGGAGCGGGTCTGTACCTTTCGGGTATGACAGACACTGACAAAGTGCAGGGTTTTCTGGACATCTTTGGTGCATGGGATCCGACACTGGCTTTTGTGATGGGCGGCGCAATTGTGCCGATGGCGCTGGCTTGGCAGCGCGCCAGAGGTGGTGCGCCGCTCGCTGGTGGTCGTTTTCCACAACCTGCATCAAGACAGCTGGACAAATCTCTGTTTGTCGGATCGGCTATTTTCGGGGTTGGCTGGGGGCTCGCGGGCCTGTGCCCCGGACCGGCTATCGCCTCGGTCACCTACGGCGGGTTAAACGGGCTGTGGTTCCTGCTGGCAATAGGGGCGGGCTTTGTCTGTGCCCCTGCGGCACGCAGACGTCTGGACAGCGCAGCGACAGTGACTTAACCCTGTGCCCATGGACATACGACAGATCACGCCCCGCTTTTTTGCCGCCCCGCAGATTTCACCCGAGGATTTGCCAGCAATCGCCTCTGCCGGCATTCAAAGGGTCATTTGCAACCGTCCGGATGTGGAAGTGCCACCAAGCCATCAGGCCGCAGCTATCGGGGCCGCGGCCAAGGCTGCAGGGCTGGATTTTGTCGTGCAACCGCTCACCCATCAAAACATGACCCCCGAGGTGATCGCTGCAAATCGCGCGCTCATGGATGACTGTGACGGGCCGGTTCTGGCCTATTGCGCATCAGGCACCCGGTCAACCATCGCATGGGCGCTGGCCGCGGCCAAGGACATGCCCATCGATGACGTTTTGACCGCGGCCCGCGCTGGTGGCTATGAATTGGGCAATCTGCGCCCAACGCTGGAAGCGGCGGCGCGGCTTTAACGCCCAATTATGCTATGTTGAGCTTTGGCAGGTCGACGTCGGTATCCGTCAATTCGGGCAGGTCCGGCAAGTCTGTCACGTCGGCAAGATCGGGCAAGTCGGAGAGTTCTGCTCCGTCCATATCAGGCAGCTCCGGCAGTGCTGGTATCTCGCCGGTGTCGATTTCCGGAAGGTCCGACAAACTGTCCAACGTATTCGGATCAAGGGGTTTATCGCCCATTGGCAAATCCAGTTCCGGCAGATTCAGGTTTTTGTAGTCGGCTGGTTCTGTCACCGCGGGGGCGCGCCCATCTGGGTGACTGCTTCCGCCCTCGCTAGCCTCTGTACCGCTTTGAAGCATCAAGGCGCGACGTCCTTCGATCTGCCCCATGGCACCCTTGCAGATGATCCGGCCGTCAATGGTTGCCAGTTCGACCGCATCAAATGCCTCAGCCGGGATCGCAAGCCTCTGGCCGGGGACAAAGGCGCTGATACGTGCCAGCGGAAACTGCAACTTGCACAGATTGGCCGACAACTCGGCAGCTACATCCATGACAGCGGGTTGCAGTGTCAGCGGACCTATGGCTTGCGACGCCTCGCCCTGCGCCGGGGATGGTGCGGTAGTCACCTGCGGCACAGGCAGGATCAGCACGGCGTTCGATTGCGCAATACCAGCAGCGATGTCTACCGTCAGACGAAAAACCGTGTACTCCGAAGCCTCAAGCGCGAGTTCGAAAAGCCTTTTGTTTTCTGCCCTTGATCCAAATTTCAACGGGGGGAAAACTGCTTGATCCTCCGGCATGTCCAGCAGGCCGTGCGCGCGCGCAAAAAGCCTGTCAACAAGTGGTGCGCATAGTGCGGCGTCGGTTGCGGTCATGCGCCTTGCTGACGATGGTGTGGCGGAAACGCGCCCCGTCGTCTGCTGCTGAACAAGTGCTGAGACAAGACTGCCGCCGATCATCATGCCGCCGGTAACGCCTTTCGGCCCGTCGAGCAGCAGCAGCAACATATCATCGTCCACATCGGCAAGAATGTCTTGCGCGGCGGTTGTTTCGCGGGTCACGCCGATCACCGCAAGCGCCATGTCAAACGTCTCGTCCGCGACCTTGGCAAGCCCCACGCGCAACGCCTTGGGCACAGTCATCGCTCGCGCCTGATGTTCCTGCTTCCCGACCTGCGCTTTGCGCTGCAAAACCGACATCGACCGTCCTTTTAGAGATCGTACTCATACGAAAAACGCCACTAATTCGCAGCGAACGTTCACTTCGTCGCCCAGAATTAAGCAGAAATGGTTACGATAGCCTTTATGAGCTGATGTCCCGAGCCGCTGCTGCGTCAGTTCTACTGCGCCGCGACAGCGCGCGAATGGCTCAACACCACCCGAAAACCGGTGCCCTGAGCGTCTGCCAGATAGCTGACATCGCCACCTAACCGCGCCATGATTTCACGACAGATAGCCAACCCTAGGCCCGCACCATTGCTGTCTTGCGCGCCGATCCGACTGAATTTCTCGAACATCATCTCTCGGGCCTCGGCTGGAATGCCTGCGCCGTTGTCAATGAAATCGACCCAGACCGCTCCGTCTTTCTCGGTCACGTCAATATGCAGCTCGGGGTCTTCAGCGGCACAGTATTTCTGGGCGTTTGTGATAAGGTTGATAAACACCTGACAGAGCCGGTCGAGGTCCGTTTCCAAAAGTAGCCGTTCATTCAGCCGGCGGCGGTGGATCGGGATCGGGTTCGACGCGCCCGCTTGGGCACTGGCAATCGCCTGATCCAACAGTTCACCCAGATTGCCGGTCTGATGGTTCAGCGTCACCTGCCCGTTCTCAAGCACGCTCAGGTCCAGCAGATCGTCCAGCAGTCGGGTCAGCCGGATCGCTTCGGAGTGGATGATGTTTGCATATTTGGCCTTTTCCATCGGCCGCATACCTTCGGTATCGCGCAATATCTCGGAAAAAGCCCGTATCGACGTCATCGGCGTGCGCAACTCGTGGCTAATCTGGCTGAGAAAGGCATCCTTCTGGGCGCTCAGTTGCATCAGCTTGGTGTTTGCCGCCTGTAGTTTCGCCGCCGTCTGGCTGAGCTCTTTCGACTTGGCCTCAAGCTGGCTGGAGTATTCAAGCATCTGGGCGGATTCGTCAGCCACCGCCATCAGGTCCTGCACCGATACCGCGCTGCCCCCAACGATCTGGCTTATCATCGCGTGCGCCGTCGCAGCACCCACCGAGCCCGAGAGTTCGCGTTCGAGAAGTTGCAGAAAATCCGGTGTCGGTTCCGGTAAGTGCCCCGAAAGCCCTTGCGCGCGTGCTTGATCCGAAAAAAGCGACCGCGCCTCCTGCGCGCCCAGAATACGTTGCGCCATGATCATCAGGTCTTCGCTTTCAGCGACCGAAGCATTCCAGCCCTGCGTCTGCGCGGAATGGTCAAAAACATTAACGAACTGGGCTCCCTGAAGCCGTTCAAGCGGGCTTGGGAAGGTGGCAAGCGATACCGCTGCAAAGGTCAGCGTGTTGATCAGCAGGCTCCAGAACACCGCGTGTACAATCGGGTCCATGCCTTCGATCCCGAACATCGCCTGCGGTCGCAACATACCAAGACCCAGCAGCCCGTGCTCGAACACCTCGGCGCTGAGTACAGCACCCGCACCGAAACTGGGTAAAAGCATTGTAAAAACCCAGAGCATAAAGCCCACACCAAGCCCCCACAAAGCCCCCAGCCGCGTAGCGCCCCGCCAGAAGATCCCTCCCAGCATAGAGGGCAGGAACTGCGCGACACCAGCAAAGGAAATCAACCCGATAGAGGCCAGCGCGCCGGAGCCGCCGGAAACCTGATAGTAGATATAGCCGAACCCGATAATCGCGAGGATCGACATCCGACGCGACAGGATCACCACCTCGCGCACGTCACCGGACTGGCTGGCTCCTCCCTGCCGCAGGTGCAAAAAAACTGGCATTACAACGTGGTTCGACACCATGGTCGAGAGCGCGAGAGTGGCGACGATGACCATGGATGTCGCAGAAGAAAACCCGCCGATAAAGCTGAACATCGCGAGCCCTTCGCGCCCCTGACTGAGGGGTAACGACAGAACGAACAAATCCGGATTTGACCCTGCCGGCATTTCCTCCAGGCCGATCACCGCGATCGGCACCACAAAGAGGCTCATCAGCATCAGATACAACGGAAAGGCCCAACTGGCGATGCGCAGGTGCTTTTCGTCCGCGTTTTCCACGACCATAACCTGAAACATCCGGGGCAGGCACAAAAACGCGGTTGCCGCGAGAAACGTCAATGTGGCCCAACGGCTACCGCTGGTCTGCCACGTGCCGAGATCAGACGCATCAATCCGCGCCAGCGTCTCTGGCAGACCGCCCGCAATCCCCCAAACGACGAAGATACCGACGGCCAGCAGTGCCACCAGCTTTACAATCGCTTCTGCTGCCACGGCGATCACAACGCCGTGGTGGCGTTCGTTGACATTCAGGTTGCGCGTCCCGAACAGCACCGTAAAGAGCGCCAGTCCACAGGCGATCCAGAAAGCCGCCGCGTCATTGTCTATTGTGTCGGGGGTCGCCCCTTGCTCTGCTGCCGAGAAAATCGACAAAGACAGCGTTACCGACTGCAATTGCAGCGCGATGTAAGGGGTGACGGTCACAACGGCCATCAGCGTGACGACAATGGCCAGTGCATTGGATTTTCCAAAGCGCGACGAGATAAGGTCGGCGATGGACGTGACCTTGTGGCTGCGGCCGATACGGACAAGGCGGCGCAGGATCCACCACCATCCGAGGATAACAAGGCTGGGCCCGAGGTAGATCGTGACATACTCAAGGCCCGAGCGCGCGGCATTGCCGACCGCGCCGTAAAAGGTCCATGCTGTACAGTAAATGGATAGCGAAAGTGTATAGACCAGTGGCGAGCGTAAAAGCCAACCGCCCTTGCCCTGCACGCCTGCCCGCTCTGCCACGAAGGCGATAAAGAACAGTAGTGCCACATAAGCAAGGCAAACCGCGATCAGGACATTCAGCGACGTCATGGGCCCGCGTCACTTTCCCCGGCTTTTTCTTTCGGCCCGCTCTGGCGCGATACAAAGGCGGCAGACAGCACGATCAGGACAAACCACACCCCAAACACATAAAACAGCGCATGCGACATCGACACAGGTGCTGCGTCAGGGTCGGACCCGTCGGGCCACAGCGTCGGGATCATCCAAAGAATGAAACCAAACAGGGCAAGAAGCTTGAGCGCGTCCATTACCCGGCGCTTGCGGTAACTGCTGCGCTCCAAAAAGACCGGAAGCGGCTTGCGCGGCATGAGTCAGGCCTTTTGTTGGTGCACGTACAACAGATCGCGCACCGCGGTCAGGACCTCGGAATTCGAGAAGGGCTTGGTCATGAACCTGTTGACCCCCGCCTTTTCTGCCATTTCCCGATCACGGCTTTGACCCCGTGCCGTCAGCATCAAGACCGGCAGGTCTTGTGTCTCCTCATGGCTGCGCAACTCTTCAAGGATGTCAAAACCGCTCTTGCCGGGCAGCATTACATCAAGAACGACCAGATCGGGTTTAAGCTCCCGTGTGATTTGTGCGGCATCTGTTCCATTATTATGGGTATCGACCTGCCATCCCTCGCGGCTGAGCAAAAAGCGTATGGCTTCGATGATGTTCAATTCATCCTCGATGAGTAGTACGTGTTTACCCATGCAAGCCTCCTCCCAAGGCCATGTATTGCCAGCACAAAGAGAGCGCGGGCAAAGGCTGGTGTATTCTTATGGGCCCTTGTTCCAACAAAGTCAAAGATTTGCTGGCCTTCTGCCCTCAGGGAGACGCAAGCACATCGCGCCATGAATGCTGCGGTGCAAAACCCAAGAGCTGCTTTGCCTTGTTGTTGCTGTAAAACGTCTGGTCCGGTCCGATCTCCGAGGTTATGGCCACATCGGGGTAAAAGGACGCGATCAGTTCGTCCGATGTAAGATGCACGGAATGATCGTCGTTAGAGACATTGAATACCTCATACCCCAAACCATCTGCCTCAAGACACTTCTGTACCATCTGCCCCAGATCGCGGGCATCGATATAGGCAAAAAAATTGCGCAGCCTGAGCGCAGGGTCGGCGAAATACGCTGGAAAGTTCTCTTTGTACTCATGGGGTTCGACCACATTGTTGATGCGCAGACCATAGATATCGGCTCCGCTGCGCGCGTGAAAGCTGCGCGCGGTCGCTTCATTGACCACCTTTGACATCGCGTAGCTGTCTTCGGGCACGGTCGGGTGCTTTTCATCCAGCGGCAGATAGTCAGGCTGGCGCGTTCCATCGGCAAAACAAATCCCATATGTCGTCTCGGAGGAGGCAAAAATGATCTTTGGCACGCCAAACTTCGTGGCCGCATCGAGAATATTGTAGGTGCTCATGGTGTTGACACGGAAACACTCGTTGTCCGGCTTCAACAGGATACGCGGCACAGCGGCAAAGTGCACGACCGCATCGAACGACGGTAAACCGGTTCCGGCTTCCAATTCGTCAAAACCTGCATAGCTCATCATCAGGTCATAGACTTGCCCCGCATCCGCCAGATCGACGATCCTGTTGTCGACACCGGGCAACTCCAATGGAACGAGGTCGGCGTTCAGAACGCGGTGCCCCCGCGCGAGAAGATAGGCAACCGCATGTTTTCCGGCCTTGCCAGCCCCGCCAGTGAACAGAATTCGCATCATTTTCCCCTTGTTGCATCTCATCCGCCTTTGGTGCGCCCGTGGGGCGGCGGACATAGGTTTTCTATATGCCGTCCATCAGGATGGAAGGCTCCCGACGCCCGTGGCAACTGCGTTTGGGGCAGACGCCGCAGGTTGAGCCCACTTCGAGAACCGGTCCCTTCTCCGGCGCATTGGTCGCCACTAACAGCATGCTCGCTTCGATGAGCGGCGGCGCATTGTAGCGCATCTCCCCGACCACATCGGCCACCGCGTAGCATTCGAAGGCTGCGCGCCCGCGCCCCAATTGAACCATGGGTGTGTGAATAACCTGCCCGGGCTGGCCCAATGCGGCAAAGATCGGCCATAGCGCACAGGCCGCGCCAAAGCGGGGGATGACCATCTGCCCTACCGGTTTGCGGAAAAGGATACTGCCGGCACGGTCGCAGACGACCAGTCCGGCATTCATTTCCTTGTGTATTGCCAGACGCCGCAGCACGACCGACACCGGGACTTCCAAGACCGATGCCAGTGTCAGCGGGTCGGATCCCACACGGTCAATAGCAGCACTTAGTGCTGCAGCGCTCACGGCCGCCGCGTCGCTGGCGACCCGTTTCAATACGATCCGCGCAAGTTTGCGCGAGGTAGTGCTGCGCAACTGCTCTGCCGCCTCGATCACATCGTCAATCGACCGGGTGCCCTGTTCGACTTCGGGAAATGAGTAGTCGCTTTTCTGAAGAAACGCATCCACTTCTTCCTGCGGGCTTGAAACAAGGTCCTGATCCACCCGCCCTGCCTCGAAATAGTTGACCAGAGACTTGGAACTGTCCGCCAGCCGTTTACTGTCCTGATTAAGGTTTGCGTGAAAACGGTCGCGCCATTCCGCCTCGATGTCCTTTTCATCGGCAAGGATCGACGCCGTCGACCGGATCGCCGCGGCCGTCGACAATAGTTCGTGTACCGAAGCGGCGAGCATTGGATCATGTGTCAGCCGATCGCTTAGGGTTTCGACCGTCCGCTCAAGTGTGGCGATGCGCCGGTGCCCGGCCGCCAGCACTTCGGCCCAATCGGGGAAGCGGCCCGCAAGTTCGTCTGCCCGCTCTACCTCGTCGGTGGGCAGGTTCGCGCCGGTGGCCGCCTCGCGCAGCGTGGCGATCAAAGCGGCCTCGGCGCCTTCGGTGAGCATTGAGGGCTCGACCCCCAACGCGCGGGCGATATCAAGCAAGAGCTTGCCGCCGATTCTGCGCCGGTTATGCTCGATCAGATTGAGGTAGGAGGGGGAAATTCCCAAAGAACGCGCAAGATCCGCCTGACGCATTCCAGCAATGGAGCGTCTTTCGCGGATCCGGCTACCTGTTAATCCCTCACGCGGCACTGCAAGCCCCTTTCGCAAACTTGGGTGAATTCAACGGCTTTCTGCGGTGCAATATTACGAAATTTACAAAAACGCCACCGCACCTGTGGAATAATTTACAAAATAATTGTTAAATTCAAGGGGGTTGTTGCGCAATTTTCTCTTGATATGCAGTCTGGGGGTTGCACTTAAGTGCTTCATACGTGTGCTCGAGGGAGATGTAAGAGCCACGTTTGATCAATCATATGGGAGGATTTTCATGTCCAAATCGAACTTAACACGTCGTGGTCTTATCAAGACTGGCGCCGTCGCCGGTGCTGCCGGTCTGACGCTGCCGACGTATCTGCGTGCGGATGGCCACTCGGGCTTTACCAACGCGCCAACAGGCAGCACTGTGACACTGGGTTTCAACGTACCGCAGTCCGGCCCTTACGCGGACGAAGGTGCGGACGAACTGCGCGCCTATGAGCTTGCAGTCGAGCATCTGAACGGTGGCGGTGACGGCGGTCTGCTGAACACGTTCTCATCCAAGGCGCTGGACGGCACAGGCATCCTCGGCAAGAAGGTCGAGTATGTGACAGGCGACACGCAGACGAAATCAGACGCGGCGCGCGCTTCTGCTCGTTCGATGATCGAAAAAGACGGCGCCATCATGATCACGGGTGGCTCGTCCTCCGGTGTGGCTGTTGCCGTACAGGCACTGTGTCAAGAGGCCGGCGTGATCTTCATGGCGGGTCTGACCCACTCCAACGATACGACCGGTAAGGACAAGAAAGCGAACGGCTTCCGTCACTTCTTCAACTCCTACATGACCGGCGCGGCGCTCGCGCCTGTGCTTGCAAACAACTACGGCACGGACCGCAAGGCCTACCACCTGACAGCCGACTACAACTGGGGCTACACCACCGAAGAAGCGGTGCGTACGTCCACAGAGGCCATGGGTTGGGAAACCGTCGGCACGGTTCTGACACCGCTGACGCAAACGGACTTCTCGTCCTACATCGCGCCAGTGCTGCAGTCCGACGCGGACGTACTGGTTCTCAACCACTATGGCGGCAACATGGTGAACTCGCTGACCAACGCGGTTCAGTTCGGCCTGCGTGAGCGCGTCGCCAACGGCAAGAACTTCGAAATCGTTGTTCCGCTCTACTCCCGCCTGATGGCGAAAGGTGCCGGTGAAAACGTTAAAGGCATCTTCGGCTCCACCAACTGGCACTGGTCGCTGCAGGATGAAGGCTCCAAAGCCTTTGTTAAATCCTTCGGCACCAAATACGGCTTCCCGCCGTCGCAGGCCGCGCACACATGCTACGTGCAGGCGCTGCTTTATGCGGATGCGGTACAGCGTGCAGGCTCGTTCAACCCATGTGCGGTTGGCGAAGCACTCAAGGACTTCTCTTTCGATGGCATGGGCAACGGCCCAACGCTTTATCGCGGCGAAGACCACCAGTGCTTCAAGGACGTGCTGGTTGTGAAAGGGAAAGAGAACCCCACATCCGAGTTCGACCTTCTCGAGATCGTGGAAATCACGCCGGTAGAGCAAGTGACCTACGACGCCTCCATTTTCGGTGGCGAACTGGGTGCGTGCAACCCGGGCGCGTAACGCCACTTATCCAACACATCGGGCGGCGCTTCTCGCCGCCCGGTTCTCCCCGTTTCAGGGGCAACTTCGTTTCATGAAGGTGGGACCATGGACGCAATCATCCTTCAAATCCTGAATGGCCTGGACAAAGGCTCGGCTTATGCGCTGATCGCGCTGGGTTTGACGCTGATCTTCGGCACATTGGGTGTCGTGAACTTCGCGCATGGTGCGCTGTTCATGATCGGCGCTTTCTGCGCTGTCACATTCAGCCGCTTGCTCAGCGTCAGCCATGAGGTCGCAGTACCCGGCGAGGTTGACTTCCTTGGCAACCCGATGATGCGCGATGTGCCCTACATCTATGATATTCTGGGCGAAGCCACCGGCGCCGCCGTGATCGACTGGGCCGTACCGCTGTCAATCCTATTCGCGATCCCGGTGATGATCGGGATCGGTTTTGCGATGGAGCGAGGGCTTATCAAGCACTTTTACAAGCGCCCGCATGCCGACCAGATCCTTGTAACTTTTGGCCTTGCCATCGTTTTGCAGGAAGTCATCAAATATTTCTACGGCGCCAACCCGATCCCCACGCCCGCACCGTCAGCCTTTACCGGCTCTTTCGACTTCGGAGCACTTCTTGGGTTTGATCCCGGCTCTATCATTTATCCCTACTGGCGTCTGGTCTACTTTGGCTTTGCGGCCCTTATCATCGGTGCAGTCTTTGCCTTCTTGCAGTTCACCACCTTTGGTATGGTTGTCCGCGCGGGTATGGCAGACCGCGAGACAGTGGGCCTTCTGGGCATCAATATCGACAAGCGCTTTACGATCATGTTCGGCATAGCCGCGGCAGTCGCAGGACTAGCTGGGGTGATGTATACGCCCATTAACTCGCCCAACTACCACATGGGGATGGACTTTCTGGTGCTTAGCTTTGTTGTTGTCGTTGTCGGCGGCATGGGGTCGTTGCCCGGAGCTGTCGCGGCAGGCTTTCTGCTTGGTGTTCTGGAAAGCTTTGCATCCATGCCGGTCGTGCTCGACACGCTTCCCGGTATCAACCAGATCATCATTTACCTGGTCGCAATTATCATCTTGCTGACCCGTCCGCGGGGCCTGATGGGCCGCAAGGGCGTGATGGAGGACTAAGAATATGCTCGGACTTAACAAACAGGACACCAGACTACTTTTGCTGGTTGTCATCCTGACAATGGCAGCGCCATTCATCCTCAACCCCTTCCCCGAAGGTTCGGCAATGGCGCAGTTCAACGCCGGTTATCCGGACCTCATGCAGCGCTTTGTGATCTTTGGTATCTTCGCGATCGGGTTCAATATCCTCTTCGGCCTGACCGGCTACCTCTCTTTCGGGCATGCGGCCTTTCTTGGGATTGGATCCTACGCCGCCATGTGGATGTTCAAAGTGCTTGGCATGAACGTACTGCCAGCGCTTGCGCTTTCAGTCATCATGTCCGGTATCTTTGCCGTCTTTATTGGCTATATCAGCCTGCGACGCTCTGGCATCTACTTTTCAATCCTGACGCTCGCCTTTGCGATGATGTCCTACTCGCTCGCCTACTCGGTTCTGGCCACGGATATGGACGGCCCCGACAAGCAGGGCCTGCTGCAAAAGGGGCTGACGGGTGGCGAAACCGGTCTGCAGCTGACACTGCAGGACCCGCGTATCCTGGGGCAACAAACAACGGCAGAGGGCAATATCCCCGTGCCCAGCCTTTTCGGCCTTGAGATGCGCAGTGCCGCGGAACTCAATGTGGGAGACTGGGTCTTTACCTTCTCGGCGGGTTACTACTTCGCTGCCTTCGTGATGCTGCTGTCTTTCTACCTGTCGATCCGGATATTCCGATCGCCATTCGGGTTGGTGCTCAAGTCGATCAAGTCCAACCAGCAAAGGCTGAACTATACGGGCATGAACCCCAAGCCCTACATGCTGGCCGCTTTCGTCATTTCCGGCATGTATGCCGGTCTGGCAGGCGGGCTGATGGCTTCCATGGATCCGCTGGCAGGGCCTGAACGCATGTTCTGGACGGCTTCGGGCGAGGTCGTTTTGATGACCATCCTTGGCGGTGTCGGCACGCTGATCGGCCCGGTTCTTGGGGCCGGTGCGATCAAATACATGGAAAACATCCTGTCCAAGATCAACTCTGACATCCTGCACACATGGTTTGCTTTCCTGCCCGACGGGCTCGAAGACTTTGTCGTAGCCATCATCTACCCGTTCATCGGCAAGGGATGGCATCTGACACTGGGGATCATCTTCATGCTTGTCGTGATCTTCCTGCCGGGTGGTCTTGTTCAGGGTGGCCAGAAAATCGCCGGCATGTTCCGCGGCAAAAAAGCTGCAGACGAAAAAGCTGACGGCAAAACAACCCCCGCCGAATAAGGAGACGACGTTATGGGAATTCTTGAAGTCAAAAACGTCGGCAAGCGCTTTGGCGGCCTGCAGGCTCTGAGCGATGTAAACCTCAGTATCGCCGAACGTTCCGTGCACGCCATCATCGGCCCAAACGGTGCTGGCAAGTCCACCTTGCTGAACTGCCTTGTGGGCAAGCTGATCCCCGACACCGGATCTGTCATGTTCGACGGGCAGTCGGTTCTGGGGCGAAAACCGCACGAGATCAACCAGATGGGCATCAGCCGCGTCTTTCAGACACCGGAAATCTTTGGCGACCTTTCGGTGCTGGAAAACATGATGATCCCCTGCTTTGCCAAGCGCGACGGGGCCTTTGAGCTGAACGCGATCTCTAACGTGTTGTCACAGAAAGACGTGGTCGAACGCGCGGAACATATGCTGGAAGAGATGAATATGGCAGACAAGCGCCACATGACGTCCAGTTCCATGTCACGGGGCGACAAGCGCCGTCTTGAGATTGGCATGTGCCTCAGTCAAGAGCCGCGCCTGCTTCTTCTGGACGAGCCGACCGCCGGTATGGCGCGGGCCGATACCAACAACACGATCGACCTGCTTAAACAGATCAGCGAGGAGCGCGACATCACAATCGCCATCATCGAACATGACATGCATGTGGTTTTCAGCCTGTCCCAGCGCATCACCGTGTTGGCGCAGGGGACACCTCTCGTCGAAGACACCCCCGACAACATCAAGGGCCACCCCAAAGTGCGCGAAGCCTATCTGGGCGAAAC
This sequence comes from uncultured Roseobacter sp., assembly GCA_947501635.1. Classification (GTDB taxonomy): domain Bacteria; phylum Pseudomonadota; class Alphaproteobacteria; order Rhodobacterales; family Rhodobacteraceae; genus Roseobacter. The sequence continues at coordinate 366,194 of CANMWT010000004.1, read as the reverse complement.
GCAGACTGCGGCGTAAGGAGATACCGGTATGAACGTCAAACCCGATTTCAGCAAAAACGCCAATATGGCGTCGACCGCGCCCGCTTTTCTGTCGGTCTGGGACATGCACGCCTACTACGGCGAAAGCTATATCGTGCAGGGCATCAGCTTTAACGTCCATGAGGGAGAAATCCTTGCCCTACTGGGCCGCAATGGTGCCGGCAAAACTTCAACCCTGCGCTCTATCGCCCGCATTGGCGATCCGGAAGTACGCCATGGTGAGATCTGGTTGGACCACCAGCCGCTGCACAAGATGACAAGCTATGAGGCCGCTACGGTCGGTCTGGGGCTGGTTCCCGAAGACCGCCGGATCATTGCGGGCCTCACGGTCGAGGAAAACCTGAAGCTTGCGCAGATCGCACCACCGATTGGCTGGTCTATCGACCGGGTCTACGACCTTTTCCCCCGCCTGCGCGAGCGGCGCAATCAGGAAGGGGTCACCCTGTCCGGTGGCGAGCAACAGATGCTGGCCATCGCGCGGGCACTGTGTCGCGATCTGAAAGTGTTGTTGCTGGACGAGCCATACGAAGGTCTTGCCCCGGTAATCGTGGACGAGATCGAAAAAACGCTCCGCATCATCAAAGAGCAGGGTATGACCACGATCCTCGTGGAACAGAATGCGGTCCGTGCGCTTGAACTTGCAGACCGTGCCGTGATCCTTGACACAGGCGGTATCGTTTTTGACGGAAGCGCTGCAGAAGTTCTTGAAAACAAAGAGTTGCGCGAAGAATACCTCGCGATCTGACTGCTTACAGCTCGCGCCCCGCGCGGAATTCACCAAAGCGCAAGCGCGCAAATGCTCCCACCCGTGCCAATGGCGCGGGTGGAAGCTTTTGGGGCTTGGGAGCCTGCATCGCGCGGTCAAGTGCGGGGGACCCGATGCCATTTGCCGCCTCCGCAACCAACAGCCCCGCCAGCGTGCCTTTGGCCGTGCCCAAACCGTTCTGGCAGCAAGCGGACCAAAGCCCCGGCTCAAGCTCTCCAATGACCTGCACATTGTTGTAGCTCAGACAAAGCCGTCCGCCCCATCGGAAGTCCATGCCGACGCCCCGCAGCATTGGAAACCGTGCGGCAAATGCTTTGTCATGATCGCGGGCGACCTGTGCAATGCGCGCATCGCTCACTTCCATCGCAGGATCATAGGTAAAGCGGTTGCGGATCACGATCCGGTCCCCGCCTGTCCCCGAGATGCGCCGCACCGTCGTGCCCAAAGGGTCTGCTGGGGTGATGCCCCAGCGCGGGGTGCCTCCCAGTGCCGCAGTTTCCTCAGCCGAGAGCGCACGGGTCATGGAGGCATAGGTGAATACATGCATCAGTCGGCCGGACAAATACCCGAAGCTTTCAAGATGCCCATTGACCGCCAATATCACATTTGGTGCTGTCACCTGCGCCCGCGGGGTGCTGGCCACCCAGTCCGCCCCCTGCCGCACCAAGGCCGTCACGGGGCTGTTTTCGTGCAGGCGCACACGGTTGGAGCGCAGAGCCTGCGCCACGCAACGCACAAAGAGCGCCGGCTGGATCATTACCGCCCCGGGCGTAAACAGCCCCCCCTCGTAGTAGTTGATTCCGGTCAGCTCTTGCATGTCGTGTGCATCAAGCATTTCATGCCGCTCACCCAAGGCTGTGAGATGTCGCGCGAATGACTGGTTGTGAGCCGAGCCTTTCGCCGTGGCAGCTGCGTTTATTTTTCCTGATTTTACAAAAGCTTCCGACGGTAAGCTAAAGTTATCTGCCATATCTTGGGCAAACTCGATAGCGCGTCTATTGTCCTCGATCTGAGCGCGATCCGCGTCGAGCTTGCCACCGTAGTTCTCCGAGGCAAGATCATGTGGCAGGTCGATCATGAAACCCGAATTGCGCCCTGCTGGCCCCGATCCGACCCGCGTTGCGTCAAGAATGACAATGCGGTCCGCGGGACAGAGTTGCGCCAACCTGCGCGCGGCCGCGAGCCCCGCATACCCTGCCCCGATCACCAACCAGTCAGCGGTTGTATTCTCTTCCAGGGGCGTGGCGGGATCAGGCACAGCCAATAGCCTATCCCACCCGGCAGGTCCGGGATCACGAGGCAGACGCGCAACCTTCACCGGCCGTGCTCCGGCAGGCGTGCGATGGTGTCCTGCCGCGCGAGACCTGCAGCAGCCTGCGGATGTGGGAAGCAGGTTTCAGCCCCAAGCGCGCAGAGACGAAAAATAACGACGCCAGCTGTGTCGGCGGCCGCATCCACACAGATTGTCCAAGACTTTGGCCCACGGGACTGTTCAGCCGCAGGTTCAACGATCGCTTTCATTTCTCCACCACCTTGCGCCGCGGTCGCAAGGGTTGAACCCTCCATGATTAATACTCCTGATTGAGTGCATCGGCAGGCGGGATTTCACGCTCGCGGCGGTCGATGTAGTCGCGCAGCGCCTCGTCAATCCCCGGGTCGAGCTTGGGTTCTTCATAGTCGCCAAGCAGGCTGCGCGCGCGCGCCAGCGCGCGTTCGGTGACCGCAACCGACCCCTCTGCCTGCCACTGCTCGATCGAGTTGTTGTCGAACATCTCCGGCATGAAAAAGGCCCTCTGAAAGTTTTCCAGCGTGTGGGGGTGGCCAAGGTAATGTCCCCCCGGCCCCACATCCCCAACAGCTTGCAGGGCCGCATCAAAGTCATCCCAGCGGACACCTTCGGCCATGCGGTATCCCATCGCGCATACCTCCGCGTCGACAATGAATTTGGCGGTCGAGCAATGCATGCCGGCCTCGTTCCAGCCTGCTGCATGCCACATGTAGTTGGCCCCACTCATCAGCACGGCGTTCAGCGTCATCGCACTTTCATATCCCGCTTGCGCATCAAAGGTTTTGGCCCCGCCCAGTGTTGTCGAGGTGCGCCATGGAATGCCGTAGTGCCGTGCCATCTGCCCGATCATGAAGTTCATCAGACTGATTTCCGGCGTGCCGGCCATGGGGGCACCCGACTTCATCGACACGGTCGACAGATAGTGCCCGTAGATGGCTGGCGCGCCCGCGCGGATCACTTGAGTATAGGCCAGCGCGCTCAGCGCCTCTGCATTCAGTTGTACCACGGTGGGGGCGACAGAAGCAGGCGTATTGGCCCCGCCCAATACAAAAGGCGAGCACAGTACCGGCTGGTTCCTTCGGCTGAACGCCCGCAATGCCCCGAGCATTGTTTCATCCCAGACCAGGGGCGAGTTGCCGTTACAGTTTCCCGTGACAACGGGATGGTCTTCCAAAAACGCCTCTCCAAAAAGAATGGCACACATGTCCAGCACGTCTTCGGCGTTTTTAGGGCTGGTCGTCATGCCCATGAACGTCTTGTCGGAGTGTTTCATCGACGAATAGGTAATGCGCAGATGGCGCTGGCTGATCGGATGGTCGTAAGGCTCCACAATGTGATGTGCCGAGGAATGCATCGCCGGAAGCATGTGGCTGAGCTTATGAAAGTTCGCCAGATCCTCGAGCGTCGGATTGCGGCGCTTGTCCTCCAGATCACGCAGGTACGGCGCGCCGGTCATTGGTACGAAAATAGCGTAGTCGCGCCCGAAAGGCAGGTTTTTCGCGGGATCGCGCGCGTAATAGGTAAATGTTTCGGGGATCGTCGCAATCAGAGACCGGACCAGCGCCCGGTCAAGATGTACTCTCTCACCACGCACATCTGCGCCCGCATCCTTCCAGTCCTGCAAAGCCACCGGGTCGCGAAAGACAACGCCCACGTTTTCCAGTATATCCATGGACGCCGCATCGATGCGGGCGATCTGGTCTTCTGACATCGGCTCGGTGAGCGGCAAACCACGGCGCAAAGCCGGCAGCATCGTCACATCGGTGGTCTGCCGAATGGCACGCCGGGCGCCGCGCCCCCGCCTGACCGTTCCGACTGCATCAACACTCATGTCGTCCCCTTCAATCTATCCCCGATGCCGGTCAATGTGGCTGTCAGCGCGTCATGCACCGCCCCGGCCCGCAGCCCATCAGTCATCTGCAGGCTCAAAGTGCCAGCGGTGGCCAGCGCGTCACGTTCCGTAGGCAACACTGCGGCCCCTTCATCCGGCAAAGCCGCGAGAAACCCCGCCAGAAGTTGCCGGGTGTATCGCGCGGCCTGATCGGGATCTTTGGTGTGATCTGCCAGCCAGTCCGCGGCCGTTGCCATAAGGTCCAAAACACCAGGCACAAAGGCACAAACGGCGAAATGCATATTGAATGCCGCTTCATCCGCCACTTCGAGAACCGGGTTTTCCGGGGCAAAAAGTGCCTCCAGAACATCTGCCTTCGGACAGGCTGGCAACGGGCAGCCGCCCTGTTCGAGATAGCCCAGCGGAATAGTCAGCGTAATGTCCGTCGCAGGCGCGCAGGCACGCGCCAGACTGTCCAGCGGCACACCCGCCATCACCGAAACAATCCGGTGGTCGCGGCGAAAGCGCAAAGGTGCGAGTACCTCAGCCGCGAGATGCGGCCTCACGCAAAGAAACACGATATCGCTCGCATCCAGAACCGCCTGATTTTCTGCAACCGTGACACCATGCGATGCGGCCAGTTCAGCGGCAGTTTCCGCGTTTCGAGCGGAGACGGTCAGCTGATGACCGTGTTGTGACAGAAACCGGACCATCGGCGCCGCGATGTGCCCTGTACCAATGAAGCCGATGCTACTCATCCGATGTTGTCTCCTTCAGCTGGATCGCTCAGGTCGACCCATATGGTCTTGATCTCGGTGTATTGGTCATGGGCATGCAGGCCATTGTCCCGTCCGCCAAAACCGGACTGTTTGTATCCGCCGAATGGCGTGGACATGTCGCCCTCGCCGTAGCAGTTCACCGTTACGGTGCCTGCGCGGATATCGCGGGCCGCGCGCAATGCCTGTCGGGTATTGGCGGTGAACACGCTGGCCGCGAGGCCATAGGCCGTGTCATTTGCAACAGCAATGGCCTGATCTGTGCTGGAAACCTCGATCACCGACAGGACAGGGCCAAAAATCTCTTCGCGGGCGGCCGGATCATCCGCGCCGACGTAAAGAATTGTGGGCACGATGTAGGGGCCTGTCTCATCACTTTGCAGGTAGCCGCGCACCTTTGCGGCATGGTCCTCGTCAATCATCGTTCCGATGTGGTGGGCCGGATCCAGCGGGTTACCGGTCTTCCAGTCACGCATGCGTGCCTCGATCCGCGCCATCAACAGCTCTTTTACGGCTTTGTGGACAATCAACCGCGATGCGGCCGAACAGTTCTGGCCGCCATTCCAAAAAGCGGCGTTCACAACATGCTCGGCCACATGATCTAGGTTTTCCGCATCTTCAAGCACAAGCGCGGGATTCTTGCCACCGCATTCCAACACGACTTTCTTGAGGTTGCTGTCGGCGGCATAGTGCAAAAAGCGTCGCCCCGTTTCGGTCGAACCCGTGAAACTGACCATATCGACATCCATGTGCCGCCCCAGAGGCTCGCCCACGGCCGCCCCGTCCCCCGGCAGGACCTGCAAGACGCCACGCGGCACACCGGCCATATGTGCAAGTTCGGCCACCCGCAGTGCGGTCAGCGATGTCTGCTCGGCCGGTTTGACAATCACCGAACAGCCCGCCGCCAACGCGGGCCCGATCTTCCATGCCAGCATCAAGAGCGGGAAGTTCCAAGGCAGAACGGCGGCAACAACCCCAATCGGTTCGCGCACGATAAGCGAAATGGCGTCATCGCCGGCCGGTCCTGCCTGATCGTAAATCTTGTCGACCGCCTCTGCGTGCCACTTCAGGCAATGAATGGCTTCAGGGACATCGATCAGCTCGCAATCGCGGATCGGTTTGCCGCTATCGATGCTCTCCATGACCGCCAGTTCACGTTTGCGGCGTGTCATGTACTTGCACAGTCTGATCAAAACTTCTTTGCGGTCGGACGGATGCAACCGCGCCCAATGGCCCTGCTCGAAGGCCTCGCGCGCTTTGGCCACCGCCAAATCAACATCGCCCTGATCCGCCGTAGACAGCTGTGTCAACACCTGACCTGTCGCGGGGTTGACCGTGTCCATCATCGGCCCGCCGCCGCGCCGGAATTTACCGTCGACAAAGGGGGCCGCGGGAAGATCGATGTCGCGTGCGATTGCCTCATATTCGGCAAGGGTCAACAGGTCGGTCATGAGAAGGCTCCTTCGATATCGGTGATCGTCGTATTCATGGTGCGGATCACTTCTTCGAGTTGTCGTTTGTCATCTTTATTGAGCGGCTGCAGAGGCTTGCGCGGCGGACCCACGTCAAAACCCCTTGTCGAAAGCCCGTGTTTGATACATTGAATGAACTTGCCGCCCTGTTCGAGCACGCGCATCAAAGGCAACATGGCAGACATGATTGCGCGCCCCTTGGTAAAGTTGCCTTCAACCACACAGGCCCGGTGCAATGCGATGTGCGCCTCGGGCGCAAAGTTCGAACCGGCACATACCCAAGAGCGCGCGCCCCAGGCAAAGAACTCCAGCGCCTGATCGTCCATGCCACAACTTAGCGCGATGTGGGGATAGTCCCGCGCAAGCATGTGCAAGCGGTTAGGATCGCCGGAGCTTTCCTTGATGGCGCAGAAATTCGGGCTGCGGCCTAGCCGGTCAAGGCATTCCTCACCCATGTTCACGCTCATCCGGCCCGGATAATTGTAAAGCATCGCCGGCAGGTTCGCCGCGCGGTCAACGGCAAGGCAATGCAGGGCGATCTCGCGGTCCGTCGGGTAGGCATAAGGCGGGGTTGCGACCAGGATTGCAGTTGCTCCGATGTCCCGCGCGGCAGCCGCGTAAGCCACGCTGTCCTCCGTTCGAATGGCGCCAGTACCTACGATCAGAGGGACGCGACCGGCAATACGCTCTTTGGCAAAGCGCATCAGATCGTACCTTTCCGCGCTGGTCTGCGCATAGTATTCCCCGGTGGTACCCGCCACGATCAGGCCGCTCACCCCCGCCTCAATTAAAAAATCAATAACGTCTGATAACACGCTCTCATTGATAGAGAAATCAGCGTTGTAGGGTGTTACGATCGGCGTATAAATTCCGTCAAACTGCATGGGTTTCATCCTTTGGGGACAGCACGTCAAACGGCAGCGGGTCAGGTCGGACGAACTGCTCCATCCGGTCTTGCGACAAAGCCCAATGCTGCAGTGTAAGGTCAGCCGCACGATCGGCATCCTGTGCTTTGATCGCTGCGATCAAGGCTTCGTGCTGGTCGGATGCCTGACGGATCAGCGCGGCATCCTGCGGCGACTTCGGTCGGTAGAATGTCTGGCTGAGACGCGTGTGATCGATCAGCAACCTGCTGAGCGACGCACGAAGATAGGCGTTGTGGGCCATCTCTCCGATGATTTCGTGAAACCTGTAGTTGGCCAATGCCGCGGCGGAAGCATCCCCGACGGCCGTGTGATTTGCAAAAGCGTCTTGCGCGTTTTGCAAATCCACCAGCTGCACATCCTTGCGGTTTTGCGCGGCCAGACGGCTGATAGCCGCATAGATCATCGGCGCGGTCTGATAGAAACTGCGCAGAACAGCCACATCCATCGAAGCAACCTTTGCGCCACGGTGCTCGGCCAGCGCTACATACCCTTCCCCGGCAAGACGTTGGAGCACTTCGCGCAGGGGGGTCCGCGACAGTGCATATTTAGCGGCGAGCGATGCCTCATCCAGAACAACGCCCGGCTCAAGTTCGGTGCGCAGTATCCGCAACTTGATATCGGCGTAGCATGTTTCTTTTGATCCCCGCGGCATAGTCCCTCTCCAAGCAATGTATACAAAGTGTATACAAAAAACAGAGGCCAAAATGCCACCTAGCGACAAGGCGCGCCGGGACAATGCCGTTTTTGTCCACTTATGACGGTGTTTTCAGGAAAGGCGTGCGCGAAGTTCGGTTTTGAGAACCTTGCCGTAGTTGTTCTTGGGCAGCTCCTCCAGCGCAATATAAGTTTTGGGGCGTTTGAACCGGGCTATGTTTTCAAGGCACAGCGCATCAAGATCCTCTGGGTCGAATTGCCCGACGACAAAGGCAACCACCTCTTCGCCCCATTCGGGATGCGGCCGCCCAACAACCGAAACCTCGCGCACCCCCTGTGCCGTCAGCAGCACTTCTTCGACCTCGCGCGGATACACGTTAGAGCCGCCGGTGATTATCATGTCCTTGGACCGGTCCTGCAGGGTCAGATAGCCGTCCTTGTCCAGAAAGCCCATGTCACCCGTCATCAGCCAGCCATCGACCAAGGTTTTGGTGGTAGCCTCAGGGTTGCGCCAATAGCCTGGCATAACTGTATCGCCGCGCACCATGATCTCGCCATGCGCGCCAACCGGCAAAGGCGTACCACGGGGCGATCCAATCGCCACCTCGACCGCGGACTGCGCGCGACCCACTGATTGCAAGCGGCTCGCCCACTGTGGATGGCTGCGGTCAGCGACGTCGGCACGCGACAGAGCTGTTATGTCCATAGGGCATTCGCCCTGACCGTAAATCTGTACAAAGACCGCGCCGAAATGATCCACCGCCTCAATGATATCCGCGTTGTACATGGGTCCGCCCGCGTAAACGACAGTGCGCAGCCCCTCACCGTCCAGCCCCGCGGCGCGGGCGACCTCTGTCATCCGTTTGACCATTGTAGGCGCGGCGAAAAGATGCATCCGCCCGAAAGAGGCGGCAAGGTCAAAAATCTCGTGAGGGTCGAACCCGCCTGAGGGCGGGCACACATGCCGCGCCCCTGCCCTTACGTGCAGCATGTTGTATATTCCGGCCCCGTGGCTCATCGGCGCGGCGTAAAGCGTTGTGTCATCGCCTGACACGGGCTCGATATCCGACACATAGCACAAGCTCATGGACATCAGCATCCGGTGAGTCATCATCACCCCTTTAGGCTTGCCCGTGGTGCCGGATGTATAAAATAACCACGCAAGATCCTGCGGCAGACGCGCAACGATCTGAGGCAGCGGCGCATGGTTGCGGAGTTTCTCGAAATCCGTGCCGGGCACCGAGACGACGGGCACCTCCACGCCGGTAGGCGGCAAAGCCTCGGCAAGCTCGGGCGAGGCAAAGGCATGCGACGCTCCACTGTCGGCAAGTATGAACGCAGCCTCGCGTGCGTGCAGCTTGGCATTGATCGGCACAACAGCCGCCCCGGCGATCCAGATGCCGTAAAACACCCTGAGGTAGTCTGGCACATTTTTCATGTAGATGGCCACGCGGTCACCGGCGCGGACCCCTTGTGCTGCCAACCAGCCGGCAACGGCCCGCGCGTCGGCCCAGAATGCCGCGTAGTCCGCCACACAGTCATGACCGGAAAAGAGCGCCGGCCGACGCGGGTTTGATTGCGCCTGTCGCGCGAGCCAATGTGCCAGATTCATATTGAGCCCCGATGCGTTCCGCGATCACATTAACCACGCCAACTGTGGGTTTCCATAGCGTAAACCATGGCCTATAACAGGCGCGCAGGATAACGGGCCGCAAGAGACGAAGGCCTGCCCAGAATGGTTGAGGAAATACATGACAAAAAAGAACCATGACGCCGACGTGGCCTTTATTCAGGCATTGGCAGAACTGCTGCGCGAGAACGACCTGACCGAGCTACAGGTCAAACGAGACTACAGCGCCGACGACAGCCTGAATGTGCGTGTCAGCCGCCATCAGCAGCAGGTGGTAACACAGGTAGCCGCCGCTGCGGCACCGGCCGCAGCAGCACCCGCATCGCTGGCACCCGCGGAAGCGGCAGCGCCTGCAGCGGTTGGCAGCGAGGACCCTGCAGATTTGCCCGGTGCGGTCACGTCGCCCATGGTGGGCACCGTCTATATGCAGCCCGAACCGGGCGCGACCCCCTTCATTTCCGTTGGCGCAACAGTTGCCGAAGGCGACACACTGCTGATCGTCGAGGCGATGAAGACCATGAACCACATTCCGGCACCCCGCGCGGGCACGGTCAAGCGTATCGTTGTGGAAGATGGTGCCGCGGTTGAGTTTGGCACGCCCCTTGTCATCCTCGAATAGGAGCGGCGGCAATGTTTGAAAAAATTCTGATCGCCAACCGGGGCGAAATCGCGCTGCGCGTCGTGCGCGCCGCCCGCGAAATGGGGATTGCGACTGTTGCGGTACACTCGACCGCCGACAGCGACGCGATGCATGTTCGTATGGCAGACGAGAGCATCTGCATCGGCCCGCCATCAAGCGCGCAAAGCTACCTGTCTTTTCCCTCGATCATTTCAGCCTGCGAGATTACGGGGGCCGAAGCGATCCACCCCGGCTATGGATTTTTGTCCGAGAACGCAGGCTTTGTTCAGATCGTCGAGGACCACGGCATCACCTTTATCGGTCCCACCGCCGAGCATATCCGCATTATGGGTGACAAGATTACCGCCAAGGATACCATGAAAAAGCTGGGAGTGCCCTGCGTGCCGGGATCGGATGGCGGCGTTGAAACGCTGGAAGACGCGCAGCGTATCGGCGCAGAGATCGGCTATCCTGTTATCATCAAGGCCACGGCAGGCGGTGGCGGACGCGGGATGAAAGTGGCGCAAAACGCCGACGAGATGGAAAAAGCCTTTATGACGGCGCGCGCCGAGGGCAAATCCAACTTCGGCAATGATGAAGTCTATATCGAAAAATATCTGACCACGCCGCGGCACATCGAAATACAGGTCTTTGGTGATGGTAAGGGCGGTGCGGTCCATCTGGGCGAGCGGGACTGTTCGCTGCAACGCCGGCACCAGAAAGTCTTTGAAGAGGCCCCCGGCCCCGCGATTTCCGCCGAAGAGCGCGCGGCCATCGGCAAGACCTGCGCCGATGCTGTGGCGCGGATCAATTATATCGGTGCGGGCACCATCGAGTTCCTGTACGAAAACGGCGCGTTCTACTTTATCGAGATGAACACACGCTTGCAGGTCGAACACCCTGTGACGGAGGCGATTTTCGGGGTCGATCTGGTGCGCGAGCAGATACGCGTTGCATCCGGCATGGACATGTCTTTCACGCAAGACGATCTGCAGATCAACGGTCACGCGATCGAAGTTCGTATCAATGCGGAAAAGCTGCCGAACTTTTCGCCTTCACCCGGGCGCATCACGCAGTATCATGCGCCGGGCGGGCTGGGTGTGAGGATGGATTCCGCGCTGTATGACGGATACAAAATCCCGCCGTATTACGACAGCCTGATCGGCAAGCTGATTGTGCACGGACGCGACCGGCGCGAAGCATTGGCGCGGTTGGACCGCGCGTTGGGCGAGTTAATTGTCGATGGTATCGACACGACCATCCCGCTGTTTCACGCGCTTATGCACGAAGAGGCGGTCCTGACGGGAAACTACAATATCCACTGGCTCGAGCAGTGGTTGGAAAGCAATCTTGGCGACGGCTAGGCGCGTGCTGATATGCGACTGACGCCCGAAGTTTTGATGCAGGGCTATGCCAGTGGTATTTTCCCCATGGCTGAACATCGCGACGACCCCGATGTGTTTTGGGTCGATCCGCAACGTCGGGGCGTTATGCCTCTGCTGGGTTTTCATCTAAGCCGGTCTTTGCGGCGCACTATGCGGCGCACGACGTTTGAGGTGCGGATAGACACAAATTTTCAAGCGGTTGTAGACGGCTGCGCTGACCGTATCGACACTTGGATCAACGAGGAGATCAGGGGGCTTTACATTGAGCTGAACCGTCAGGGACGCGCGCATTCTCTGGAAATCTGGGATAACGACACGCTGGTCGGGGGCGTTTATGGGGTCACTCTCGGTGCTGCGTTTTTTGGGGAAAGCATGTTTTCGCGGCGGACCGATGCCTCCAAGATTGCGCTGGCTTGTCTGGTGGACCGGTTGATTGACGGCGGGTTTGTGCTTTTTGACACGCAGTTTCTAACCGATCATCTGGCATCTTTGGGAGCGGTCGAGATCAGCCGCGCCGAGTATCACCGAGCCTTGGATGTGGCTGTGAACCGCCCTGCTGATTTCACGCTCCCGCCGGTGCGCAGCCCTCAGGAGGTGGTACAGCGCATGACCCAGATGTCATAGCGAGGATGATCCATCGCCGAGAGCGCCGGGGAGGAGGCGATCATCCACCCCGAGAACAGCCTGCTGCCGTCGTTTGTATCTGTGATTTCCAGCGAGGCAAAGGCATCGCCCGCAGGGTTGCCCGCCGGATAGCGGCAGGACCGCAGGGTAATTTCGATCTGTTGCAGGCGCGCGGTCTGCCCTGAAGACACAACAATTTCAAAGACTTCGCCGTTGATCCGGTCAACTCCGCGCAATTGAGCGCCGGTGGCTTCCGTCGCCGTCTGCTGAGCGGCTGCCGGAGCGGCAAGAAGAACCGCAGCCAAAAAGCCGCGCAGGATCATTCAGAGGAGCCGCTGACGAACTTCAGCAGCAGTGACACAAGGCTGATTGCCCCTTGGGTATCGTCGATCGTGTCACCCGGTTCATAAAAGAACGGTGACCCGCCTGGGACAATCTCGACAAAGTTACCGCCCAAGAGACCTTCGGACGCAATGATGATCGCGCTGTCGTCCGGTATCTCGATACCTGCGTCGAGCGAAACAGTGGTATCAGCCCGATATGTTTCCGGGTTCAATTCAACATCGGTGACTGATCCGACTTTGACACCGGCCAGACGCACGTCGGTTCCGACGCTCACCCCCTCGAGGCTGCGAAAGCTTGCTTCCAGAGGATAGGTCGTGCTGGCGCCCGAGTAGCCCGATATCTGCCCCGCGTATACGACAAAGCCGATGGCAGCGGCCAGGACGCCAGCGCCCACGATAACTTCGGTGGTGTGTTCAGACATGTCTGTTACTCCGGCGTCCAGGCCTCATAGTCGCGCCGCGGTTCCGGGTCCGCGCGACGGATGGAACCTCTGGGCGCATAGGCCAGGGCGGTGCCTGTCAGGTTTTCCTGATGCGGTTTTTGCCATGGTTTATGCTCCAGCGGGACATCTGTCGGTGCTGCGTCCCAAGTGTGATGCAGCCAGCCATGCCAATCAGGGTCAACGCGGCTGGCTTCGGCCTCTCCGTTAAAGATCACCCAGCGGCGTTTTTTGTCTTTGGTTTCATAAAAAACGTTGCCTTGCGAGTCTTCACCGACCTTAACGCCGTTGCGCCACGTCCAAAGCTGGGTGTTCAGGGTCTGCCCGTTCCACCACGTTGCGGCACGCAAGACTGAAGTTAATAGGCCCATGGGTTATCTCCGATCGCACTCTGCACAACATATGCAGGATTGTGGCGCAAAGGTCTAGACGGATGCGCGCTTTGCCGCGGCTATTCCGGCAGGATTGCGGTGACCTCAATCTCGATGCGGTCTTCGGGGGTGATCAGCCCGCATTCAATCATCGTGGCCGCTGGTGGGTTCTCACCGAAAGCCGCGCGCAGCAATGGCCAGCAGGCTGGAAATTCGTTGCGGTCAGGCAACATGTAAGTCACTCGAACCACATGGGAAAAATCGGTGCCGGCCTCGCTCAATGCCTTGCCTATGATTTCCAAAGCCGAGCGGCACTGCTCGACGGCGGTGACCCCGTGCCCGACGGTTCCAGCCACGTGGACCCAACCGCCCGCAACGACGGCGCGACAATAGCCGACTTTGGGTTCAAACTCGCCACCAGAATAGATGCGTGTCACTGTCATTTTTCCCTCCTGAAAGCGGTGGCGGGGCCACGTCGGTATCGCGTCGGTACGACGCGCGCGCATGCTTTAGCAAATCTTGACACAGGCAACAGCAAAAAGGCAGGCGCGGCGCCTGCCTTCTTTATCATTTCAACTGCAGCCCGAGGCGACACCTAGCCGGCGCTGGCTGGCTCTTTCTCGGCGTCGGCATAGATCATGAGCGGCGCTGCATCAGATGTCACCGCCTCTTCGTTGACGACGACCTCTGTCACACTGTCGAGCCCCGGCAGATCGAACATGGTGTCGAGCAGGATGTCTTCGAGGATCGAGCGCAGCCCGCGCGCGCCGGTTTTGCGTTCGATCGCCCGCTTGGCGATCGCTGACAACGCGTCGTCGGTGAAGGTCAGCGCGGTATCTTCAAGCTCGAACAGACGCTGGTACTGTTTGACCAGTGCATTCTTGGGCTGCGTCAGGATCGTGACGAGAGCATCTTCGTCGAGGTCTTCAAGCGTGGCCAGAACCGGCAGACGCCCGACGAATTCAGGGATCAAACCAAATTTAAGCAGGTCTTCAGGCTCAAGATCGGTAAAAATCTCGCCTACGCCGCGTTCGTCATTGTCACGCACGTCAGCCCCGAAGCCCATGGCTGAGCCTTTGCCGCGCGCGGCGATGATCTTGTCGAGACCGGCGAATGCACCGCCGCAGATGAAGAGGATGTTGGTGGTGTCCACCTGCAGGAATTCCTGCTGCGGATGCTTACGCCCGCCCTGCGGCGGCACTGAGGCCACGGTGCCTTCCATCAGCTTGAGCAAAGCCTGTTGCACCCCCTCGCCCGACACGTCACGGGTGATCGACGGGTTTTCGGATTTACGGGTGATCTTGTCGACCTCATCGATATAGACGATGCCGCGCTGCGCGCGCTCGACGTTGTATTCAGAGGCCTGCAGCAGTTTGAGAATGATGTTTTCTACATCCTCGCCGACATAGCCCGCTTCGGTCAGCGTGGTGGCATCGGCCATGGTGAAGGGCACGTCGAGAATACGCGCCAGCGTCTGTGCCAGCAGCGTCTTGCCGCAGCCCGTCGGGCCGATCAGCAGAATGTTGGATTTGGCCAGTTCGATCTCGCCGCCCTTTTGGGCATGGTTGAGCCGCTTGTAGTGGTTGTGCACGGCAACCGACAGCACCCGTTTGGCCATGGCCTGACCGATCACATAGTCGTCCAATACGGCACAGATATCTTTGGGCGTGGGTACGCCGTCTGTGGCTTTCAGGCCGGATGCTTTGGTCTCTTCGCGGATGATATCCATGCACAATTCGACGCATTCGTCGCAGATGAACACGGTCGGACCCGCGATGAGTTTGCGCACCTCATGCTGGCTCTTGCCGCAAAAGCTGCAGTAGAGCGTGTTCTTACTGTCGCCGCTTGAATTCGTAGCCATTCGTAGCCTTTCCGGTCTCGCGTCTCGTCAGGCGCACACGGCTTGCCACGCGCGCGCCCTGATTTGGTGGCAGCTTAGGACAGCAAGAACCCGTCCACAATCGCAAAATGGTAAACTGACTGTGCGCTGTGGCGCGAGATCAACTGTCAGCCTCTTCTTTGCTGCGATTCTCAACAATCTCGTCGATCAGGCCGAACTCTTTCGCCTCTTCCGGTGACATGAAGTTGTCACGCTCAAGCGCTGCTTCCACCTTTTTGAGGGTCTGGCCGGTGTGCTTGACGTAGATTTCGTTCAGGCGTGTCTTGAGCTTTTGCGTCTCTGCCGCGTGGATCATGATATCGGTTGCCTGACCCTGATATCCCCCGGAAGGCTGGTGCACCATCACGCGGCTGTTGGGCAGCGAAAAGCGCATGCCGGCCTCACCGGCTGTGAGCAACAGTGACCCCATGGAGGCGGCCTGCCCGATCACCAGTGTGGACACTTTGGGCTTTATGTATTGCATCGTGTCATAGATCGACAGGCCCGAGGTTACCACACCGCCGGGGCTGTTGATGTACATGGAAATTTCCTTGGAAGGGTTTTCCGCCTCAAGGTGCAGAAGCTGGGCTACGATCAACGATGACATGCCGTCGTGCACAGGCCCGTTGAGAAAGATGATCCGTTCCTTCAACAGGCGCGAAAAGATGTCATAGGCCCGTTCGCCACGGCTGGTTTGTTCCACAACCATGGGGACGAGATTCATATATGTTTCGATGGGATCTTGCATGAGGGGTGCCTGTCTAGTCTGGTGTTGGCAAGACCATACCCGCCAACCGTTATCAGAACATTAGTGTTGGCGCTCGGGGGCTGCAAGGGGGGCCGAACAGATTTGGTCTGGGCGCGCTTTGGGGCGTTGATCCTTGAGGCGCGACCGCTACCTGCAAGCCCATGAATGATGTTTTTCTCCCGACCCGCACCGCCGCACTGGAGCGGCTTTCCCGTTTTGTGCCCTTGGCCGGCCGCACCTACGCGGCACGGCGGAACTATGATCTGGGCGCGGGCCGTCACGAAGCAGTTTCGACCCTTTCGCCTTACGTGCGCTGCCGCCTGCTGAGCGAAGAAGAGGTCTTGCAGGCTGTCCTGGCGCGGCATTCTTACGGCGCGGCAGAAAAATTCGTGCAGGAGGTGTTCTGGCGCACCTATTGGAAAGGCTGGTTGGAGTTGCGCCCGGGTGTCTGGCAGCAGTACCAACAAGGGCTGACGCGGGCGTGGGACGATGTGCAGACGCAGGGCGGTCTGCGCGCACGCTGGGAGGCGGCCTGCCGGGGCGAGACAGGGATCGCGTGTTTCGACAGTTGGGCCGATGAACTGGCTGAGACGGGATATTTGCACAATCATGCCCGGATGTGGTTCGCGTCGATCTGGGTTTTCACGCTCGAGCTGCCGTGGGAGTTGGGGGCTGATTTCTTCCTGCGCCACCTTCTGGACGGAGACCCTGCATCTAACACGCTGAGCTGGCGGTGGGTCGCAGGCATCCAGACGCAGGGCAAGACGTATCTGGCGCGCACGAGCAATATTTCCAAATACACCGAAGGGCGGTTTCACCCCAAGTGGCAATTGGCCGGTGTTGCTGAACCGCGCCCCGCACCGCCCCTGCCCGCGCCGCGTTTGCTGCCACCGGACGGCACGCCGGTTGCTGGCCTCAAGACCGGATTTCTTCTGCATGAAGAAGACCTTGGCCCTGGATATGCGCTGGAGCGGTTGACCGGGGGCTGCGCTTTGGACAGCTGCGCGGTGCTGGCTCCTCAGACCGGCTTTGGCCCACTACAGGCAGCCCCCCGGGTGGCTGCGTTTCGCACAGCTTGTCTGCAAGATGCGGCCACGCGCTGGGGCGCGCATCTGGGCGATGTGAATCAGGTGACGGGTCTGGCCGAGCTAAAGGACTGGGCGGCGCGCCGCGGGCTTGACCAGATTGTTACGGCCTACGCGCCCGTGGGGCCGGTTGCTGGCGTGCTGGCGGCGCTGGCCGCGGCACCGGACGCGCCAGACGTGGTGCAGCTGCGCCGGCCTTATGATGCTATGGCATGGCCACATGCAACGCGCGGGTTTTTTCCCTTTAAAAAGAAGATCCCTGACCTTTTGGCGCAGCTTGATCTGGCGGAGCGTGTTTAGAGCAGTCCGCGCGCATGGGTGCGGTGTCATTACCCTGTTACAGTTGCCGGGCACCTCTTTGCACAGAGCGCGAGAGTAAGATTCGCGCGATCGCCAGCATAGGTCAACAGTAGCAAACGGGAGCATTTCATGGACCGCAAAGACATCCTGCAAGACCCATCTTATACAAATAAATCAGAGGCTTTCGAGGCTTTTGACGATATTCCGACCAATCCAAACCTGACCCGGACCATCGGCGATGTCATCAATGCACGCTACGGGCGCCGCGATGTGCTGCGCGGCGTGTTGGGGGTCACGGCGACGACGGCCCTCTTCGGCACTTCCGCGATGGTGGCGCCCCGGCAAGCCGCCGCGGCGGCGGATGCAGGACGCTACAACTTTGAAGAGCTGGCATGGGGTAACGACGAAACGCACCACATCGCCGAAGGCTACAACGCAGACATCCTGCTGCGCTGGGGTGACCCGATCACCGCAGACGCACCGGAATTTGACGTGATGAACCAGACTGCCCAAGCACAGTCCCAGCAGTTTGGATACAATAACGATTATGTCGGCTTTACGGCGCTGAACGAAGAGGGCACGCGCGGTCTGCTTTGCGTGAACCACGAGTACACCAACGAAGAGGTCATGTTTCCCGGTCTTGGCCGGCAGGACCGCGCCGGTTTTGAGGGCATGACGAAAGAGCTTGTAGACATCGAGATGGCCGCGCATGGCGGCACGGTTGTCGAGATTGCACAGGATGCGAATGGCAAATGGTCGCTGGTGCGCGACAGCCGCTACAACCGCCGCATCACGCCGCTGAGCACCGAAATGACATTCTCTGGCGCGGCGGCGGGTCACGATCGGATGAAGACCAACGCGGACCCCACCGGCATGAAAGTCATCGGGACGATCAACAACTGCGCAGGCGGCATGACGCCCTGGGGCACCTATCTGTTGGCCGAGGAGAACTTCCACGGGTACTTCTGGACGGATGTGGTGGACGCTGAGGGCAAACCCGACATTTCCAGCCAAGCTGAGGCGCGGCAGATGAAGCGTTACGGTGTGCCCGGGCGCTGGTACGCTTGGGGGCAATACCACGACCGCTTCAATATAGACAAAGAACCCAATGAACCCAACCGTTTCGGCTGGGTTGTTGAAGTGGATCCACGCAACCCAGACGCCACACCGATCAAGCACACCGCGCTGGGACGTTTCCGCCATGAGGGGGCCGAGACGACCCTGTCCAAGGACGGCCATCTGGTGATCTACTCAGGCGATGACAACCGCTTTGACTACCAGTACAAATACGTCTCTGCCGGAACGATCAGCGACGAAAACGCCGTCTTTGGGTCTTCACTGCTGTCAGAAGGCACGCTTTACGTGGCACGCTTTGACGCCGACGGCAGCCTTGAGTGGTTGCCACTGGTGCACGGCAACGGGCCGCTCAATACCGCCAATGGCTTTGACAGTCAGGCGGACGTGCTGATCGACACGCGTCTGGCTGCGGATTTACTGGGCGCGACACCGATGGACCGCCCCGAAGATGCGCAACCCGGCCCCAATGGTACCGCCTATCTGATGTTGACCAACAACACCCGCCGCACGGCTGATCAGGTCAATGCCGCCAACCCGCGCCCCGAAAGCGCCTTTGGCCATATCATCGAGATCCGGGAAACCGGTGAGGATCACGCCGCGACCACTGGCACGTGGTCAATCCTTGTGAAATGCGGTGACCCTGCAGTGGCGGCGGTTGGCGCGGCGTGGAACCCCGAAACGTCGGAAAACGGCTGGTTCGGCAGCCCTGACAACTGCGCGATCGACGCCGATGGCCGCCTATGGATTTCAACCGATCAGGGCAGCAACTGGGGAAAGACCGGAAAATCAGATGGTCTTTACGCTTTGGAGACCGACGGCAACCTGCGCGGCCATTCCAAGCTGTTCTTCCGCTGCCCTGTCGGCGGAGAGCTTTGCGGCCCCTACTTCCACGACAACCTCGAAACACTGTTTCTTGCCGTGCAGCACCCGGGAACGGATGGCACGATGGACTTTAAAGGTTTCGAGCGCGCCTCGACCTTTGAGGACCCCGCAACGCGCTGGCCGGATTTCGACCCTGCCATGCCGCCGCGCCCCTCTGTGGTTGTCGTGACCAAACAGGGCGGCGGGAAAATCGCCGTCTGATCGAATTTAAGGCAATAATTTTAATGACCTAATGGGCCCCGCATCCCCGGCGGGGCCTTGTTCTTTTTTCAGGTATCGCCGCTGGAACCTTGGCCTCAGAACCGCGCGTAGCAGTGATCAGGATGTGCCGGAGAGGCAAGCGGCGAGGCCCGCGCCGATCTGCGTGATGAGCTGTGGGTAGAATGCCGGACCGGGTTGCAGATCCACACCCAAGGCATCGACGCGCACCACGCGGATTTGCGCACCTTCAGCGACAGCGTCGATCAGGCCCTGACTGGCGCGTGGCTCTGCCAATGCGCATCCAGCCCCTGTTTCGGCGACGACCTCACGCACCTCAGCCAGACGCGCGGCACTGGCTGCGCCCGCGTCCGCCAGTGTCACCGCCGCCTGCGCCGTCACCCCGAAACGGGTTTCGAAATACTGGTAGGCGTCGTGAAAAACGATGAACGGGCGGTCCGCCAGCGGAGCGAGTTGCGAGCGCACCTGCTCTTGCGTGGCCTTGATCTGGGCGGTGATGGCAGCTGCGTTATCCTGGTAAAGTGCTGCGTTCTGCGGGTCGTGCTCTGACAGGACGCGGGCGATCTCGGCCACCCAGAGGATCGCGTTGTATGGATCGAGCCAGAAGTGCGAATCCACTACATGCGCCGGATGCGCCTCATCTGCTGCACCATGCGCTTCGATCTCTTCGTGGCCGGCGTGGTCCTCATGGCCATGGTCGTGATCATGGGTTTCGGCATGGTCATGTGCATGCTCTTTATTGTCTGCATGGCCATGATCGTCGCTGTGGGCATGAGCCGATGCATGACCGTCATCGTGCCCGTGGTCTTCCGCATGGTCATGCCCGCCATCATGGCTGTGATCGTGCGGGACAAAGCGGGCATTGTTGCGCAGCTCGAGCCGGTTGAGCCCTTCAACCTCTTCCAGAGTCACAAGATTTGCCTGAGTGGCCAGCGTTTCAACCGGTTCGGCCAACCATGGTGCAAGCGAAGGTCCGACCCAAAACACCACATCCGCCTGCGACAGCGCGCGCGCCTCGGACGGGCGCATCGCATAGCCGTGCGGATCGGCACCAATGGGAACGACCAGATCAGGCGTGCCCGTCCCCGCCATCACGGCGGCCACCAGTCCGTGCACAGGAGCGATGTCAGTTGCGACGCGCGGCGCTTCGGCCTGAGCGGTGGTGGCAAGCAAAGTCAAAAGGGTGGCAAACACTCGTTTCATAACGTCACCTTGTTGTTCGGGTCGCGATCTGCTATCAGGGATGTTATAACATATCAACTAACTTTCAAGGAAACTTGTCTCATGAATGCAATCGGCTTCAATTGTCAGGATCATACTGCCTGCGTTGCAAGCACATTGCAGCGGGCAGAGGCGCATTGCGCGCAGGCCGGGCTGAAATTCACGCCGGTACGCCGCCGTACCCTTGAAATACTGCTGCGCGAACACCGCGCGCTTGGCGCTTACGAACTTTTGGCGCAACTGGCCGAAGACGGGCTTGGCTCGCAACCGCCGGTGGCCTATCGCGCGCTGGATTTTCTGGTCAAAGCAGGGTTTGCCCATAAGATCGAAGCATTGAACGCCTACATTGCCTGTACCCATACTGGTGAGGCGCATGCGCCGGCCTTTCTGATCTGCCGCAAGTGCAATTCAGTAGCTGAAACCGAAACAACGCCTGCTGGCGGTCGGCTTGGCGATGCCGCGCGGGCGGCGGGCTTTCAGATCGAACGCACAGTTGTTGAAGCGCAGGGACTATGCCCGGATTGTCAGTGACCGATATGCAGCCCTTGATCGAAACGCGGGATCTGACCCTCGCCTATCACGGCAATGTGGTGCTGCGCGATGTGACTCTGTCTTTGATGCCCGGCGAGATCGTAACGATCGTCGGGCCCAATGGGTCCGGCAAATCCAGCCTGATGCGCGCGCTGATCGGCGCGCTGGCCCCGACGGGCGGAAAAGTCACGCGCAAGAAGGGGCTGAAGATCGGCTATGTCCCGCAAAGCCTGACAATCGATGCGACGCTGCCTTTGACGGTTTCGCGGTTTTTGAACCTGCCCCGTCGTGTTTCAGCCGCGCGGATCGACGATGCGCTGCAAGCGGCGGGCGTGCCTTCTGTGGGCGCGCAACAGATGATTGGGCTTTCAGGCGGGCAGTTCCAGCGCGTGCTGCTGGCGCGCGCGCTGCTGGAGCGACCTGACATCCTGATCCTTGACGAGGCGACGCAGGGGCTGGACCAACCCGGGGCCGCGCGTTTCTACCAGCAGATCGAGGCTGTGCGTCAAGAAACGGGCTGCGCGGTTTTGATGGTCAGCCATGATTTGCACGTAGTAATGGCAGCCTCGGACAGGGTTTTATGCGTTAACGGGCATGTCTGCTGCGAGGGAACACCGGAAACGGTGGCCTCGGCCCCGGAGTATCGGGCACTGTTTGGCACCGGCACCCAAGGGGCTTTGGCACTTTACCGGCACGAACACAGCCACAGCCATGGTCCCGACTGTGACCACAGCCACGAGGCCGCCGAGTAATGCTGGACGATTTCATGGTGCGGGCGGCGCTTGCCGGTTTGGGCGTGGCGGTTGCTGCGGCGCCCCTAGGCTGCTTCGTGGTTTGGCGGCGGTTTGCCTATATCGGAGATGCCACGGCGCATGCCGCTATTCTGGGGGTCGCACTGTCTTTGGCATTTGGCGTGTCGGTCTTTGCCGGTGTGTTGCTGATTGCGCTGTCGGTTGCAGTGTTGTTGACGGGCCTGAGCGGGCGGTCGCTGGGCAGCGACGCGTTGCTGGGGGTGATCGCCCATTCCGGTCTCGCGCTGGGGTTGGTGTCGGTCTCGTTCCTGCCCAATGCGCGGGTCGACCTGATGGGATATCTGGTGGGCGATATTCTGGCGGTATCGCGGGGCGATCTGGTGGTGATCTGGTTGGGCGCGGCCGTGGTTGTCGCGCTGGTGGTTTGGCGCTGGCAGGCACTGCTGGCCACTACGCTCAGCGCCGACATGGCGCAGGCGGCGGGTCTGTCACCGAAGAAAGAGCAACTGATCCTGACCGTCGCACTGGCTGTGACAGTGGCGGTGGCGATCAAGGTGGTGGGAGCGCTGTTGATTGCGGCCCTGCTGATCATCCCTGCCGCTGCCGCGCGTCCGGTGTCGCGTACGCCCGAAACCATGGCGGTGATGGCCACTGCGGTTGGAAGCTGCGCCGCCCTCGGCGGGCTGCTGCTATCGTTCGCTCTCGACACGCCCACAGGGCCTACCATTGTCACGGTTGCCGCAGCAATTTTCGCGCTGACACAAGGGCTTTCGGTTGCTTCGGGTCGCGGGTAGCTTTCACTAAAGCGGCTTCTTGCGAACAATGATGGTCCCGATGCCTGAATTAGTTTCAATATCTCAACAATTGGACATGCCGGAGCCCAGATAGGTCAGGTGACGCGGTTGCGCACCTGAAACTCGGGCTGCATGTACCGTTTTTCATCCATA
The DNA here is from genome assembly GCA_947501635.1 of uncultured Roseobacter sp. Lineage (GTDB taxonomy): Bacteria > Pseudomonadota > Alphaproteobacteria > Rhodobacterales > Rhodobacteraceae > Roseobacter. The sequence goes on along the minus strand of CANMWT010000004.1, from coordinate 343,388 downwards.
ACCTGCGCGATCCGGTTTACCGCTTCGTGCACATCATCGGCATCGAGATAGAGCGGCGTGAACCCGAAACGCATGATATCCGGCGCGCGGAAATCGCCAATGACATCCGCATGGATGAGCGCCTGCATCGCGGCGTAGCCATGCTCGAAAGCAAAAGACACCTGACTGCCGCGCTGCGCAGGATCACGGGGGCTGGCCAGACACAGGGCGGGGACGCGGCTTTCAATCTCAGCAATGAACTGCTCTTGCAGCGCGATCGACGCGGCGCGCAGGGCGGACATGTCAATTCCCTCCCACACTTCCAAAGCAGCTTCGAGCACTGCCATCTGCAGAACGGGCGGCGTGCCGACGCGCATGCGCTCGATCCCCTGCCCCGGCTGGTAGCTTTCGGCAAATTCAAAAGGAGCGCGGTGGCCCAACCACCCGCTGAGTGCCGGCTCGACACGCTCTGCCAGATCGGGGCGCACGTAGATGAAGGCAGGTGCCCCCGGACCGGCATTAAGATACTTGTAGGTGCAGCCGATGGCGAATTCGGCGCCGGAGGCGGCGATATCCACCGGCAGCGCACCGGCGGAATGCGCCAGATCCCAGACCATTACCGCACCCGCCGCATGCGCGCGCGCGGTGGTCTCGGCGATGTCCAGCATCCTCCCCGTCCGGTAATCGACCTGAGTGAGCATCACCACAGCAACGGTTTCGTCGATGGCATCAAAAAGCGCATCTGTCGGCACGGTTTTCAGCTGATACCCCTGCCCCAGCAGGTTGATAAGACCTTCAACCATGTAAAGATCGCTGGGAAAGTTGTTGCTGTCGGAAAGGATCACCCGACGCTCCGGTATCAGTTTGATCGCCGAGGCAACCGCCTGAAAGACCTTGATCGACAACGTGTCGCCAATCACCACGGAACCCTGTGGCGCACCAATCAGCCGGCCCACGGTATCGCCCACGCGCGAAGGTTGCTCCATCCAGCCCGCCGCATTCCAGCCTTTGATCAGCAGCTTGCCCCACTCGTCCTGCACCACCGCGCTGAGTTGATCTGCAGCGCGGCGTGGCAAGGGCCCCAGCGAGTTGCCGTCAAGATAGATGAGCCCTTCCGGCAAATCGAAAGCGTCTTTTCGCAGTACTGATGACATTCACCGTCCCTCTTGCGCGCGGTCACAAAGCTGCATCTGCTAAATCAGGTCAGGCTCGCGCAGCGCAAGCGGAATCGCACCCGCCATGGGCCAGTTTTGCCCCTGTTGCAGGTCTGGCCGAGCCAATCTGCCCCGAGGTTAGCTTGTTTCAAGCGGGCCGATGCGCGCAAGTTATCCACAAAATGCAGACATTTTTGATCTTTTCGGAACATTTTAACGACTGCGGCCTGCGGATAGACAGGCTCCTGGCGATGAGGTCGGACCTGGCAGGTTAACGAATGCGTATTCCCGTTTCACTGTCGAAAACCATCGCGCGGTGCGCCTCAAATGTCAGGTCCACTACGTCACCCTCGCGCGCACGCTCGTCACCGCGTTCTTCCACGATGATCCGCTCCCCTGTGGGCGCATCCAGGTGAAGATAGGAGACACCGCCCAAGGCTTCGGCAAGCTCGGCGCGCAAAGCACCTTTGCCCGCCTGAACATGCAGAAACTCAGGCCGGATACCAAGTGTTACCCCAGTGCCCGCCGCAGGCAGTTGCGCCGAGACTGCAACCGTCCGGCCCAATGCCGGCACTTCCAGCCCGCCGTCCACCACAACCGCGTCCAGAAAATTCATGGCTGGTGAGCCGATGAAGCCCGCGACAAAACGGTTGTCGGGATCGCGGTACAGATCAAGTGGTGCACCCACCTGTTCGATATGCCCGCCACGCAGCACCACGATCTTGTCAGCGAGGGTCATCGCCTCGACCTGATCGTGTGTCACATAAATCATCGTAGCACCGATTTCCTTGTGCAGGCGCGCGATCTCGACACGCATTTCAACCCGCAGTTCCGCATCGAGGTTCGACAGCGGTTCATCGAAGAGAAAAACCTCGGGGCCCCGCACAATGGCGCGACCGATAGCCACCCGCTGCCGCTGTCCGCCCGACAGTGCCTTGGGTTTGCGGTCAAGATATTGATCCAGCTTGAGAATATCCGAGGCTTTTTGCACCTTTTCTTTGATTTCCGCCTTGGGCACGCCGTTCATCTTGAGGCCAAAGCCCATGTTTTCTTCGACGCTCATGTGCGGGTACAGAGCATAGGTCTGAAAGACCATGGCCACCCCCCTTTCGGACGGATCCATATGGGTGACATCGCGGGTGCCAATGTGGATCTGACCGGCGGTTGTCTCTTCAAGGCCAGCGATCATGCGCAGGAGCGTGGATTTTCCGCAGCCCGAGGGGCCGACAAAGACGCAGAACTCGCCATCTTCGATATCCAGATCGATGCCGTGGATGACTTGAACGTCACCGTACCGTTTCACCGCCTGATTAAGAGTAACGCCTGTCATGTCGCTATGTCCCTGTGTGCTGCAAGTTAATATCGGGAAAACGCCATTCCTGCGCGTCCGCCGCAATGGCTGCCGCGGTCTGCGCCAGCTTGGGGGTCAGTTCCTGGAGTTGGTCAAGGCTGATGGCCTGCGTTGACCCGGTGACTGAGATCGCTCCCAGAACTCTGGTGTTTTGGGTCAAAATCGGTAGCGCGACACAGATGATGCCGGGCTCATGCTCTTCGCGGTCAAAGGCATACCCGCGCGCACGAATGGCTGCCAGCTCTTTGGTCAGCGCCTGCGCTGTTGTGTAGGTATGCTCTGTGAACCTGTGGAAAGACTGCTGTGCAACAGCGCTGCGTTGCGCCGCGTCCGGCAGGAAAGCCAGCATCGCCTTGCCAACGCCGGTACAATACGCCGGGCCAACCTTGCCTGCTGCGCTGAACATTTCGATCGGTTCGGCGGCATTGCGTTTGTCGACATAAAGCACCTGCGCATTGTCGAGTTGCGCCAGATGGACAGTGACCTTCAACTCCGCACTTAGCCTGTCGAGGTGGGGGCGCGCGATGGGCGCCAACGAGCTTTGCGTCCACGCGTTATGGGCCAGACGCACCAGGCGGATGCCAAGGCTATATGTTTGCGTCTCAGCGTCGTATTCCAGCAAGTTCTGACTGGTGAGAGTTTGCAGCAGCCGGTAGAGCGTTGCCTTGGGAAACGCGCTTTGGCTGAGCAACGTGGCAAAGCGCACGGGCCGGCCAAAGGCGGCTACCTGTTCCAGAACGTCCAGCGCTTTTCCTACCGTACCGTCGCCGGTCATTTCCCCAGCCTCCCCTTTGTTGTGCTTCATTGCCTGTCTTCTGTGGCGCGTCTTGCTGACGTTTTGAAGAACACGGTTGACAGTTTAGCCAGAGTGCGATGTAGTTTTCAATATATAAAACACTGTTCCAAATAATGGAACAAAACGACTAGCATATCGCGTAACGTACCCCAGGGAGGACACCATGCGTTCAACAACCAAAACAATGCTGACGGCATTGGCCGGCTCAACCATGTTTGCCGGCGCGGCTTTGGCCGAGCTTTCGGGCGATCTTCGTATCTTTCTCGATACTTCCAACCCCGCACCCCGCGCGACGATGGAGAAGATGATCGGTGACTTTCAGGCACTGCATCCTGATCTGAGCATCGAAACAACAGTGATTGATCGCGAAGCTTACAAGACGCAGATCCGCAACTTTCTAACTGCCGATGCGCCGGATGTGGCGACGTGGTATGCGGCAAACCGGATGACACCCTATGTATCGGCAGGTTTGTTTGAGGATGTGTCCGACCTGTGGCAGGAGCCTGAAATTGCTGAAAATCTCGCGTCGACCAAGGGTGCGATGACAATTGACGGCAAACAGTGGGGTGTGCCCTACACTTACTACCAGTGGGGTATTTACTATCGCAAAGACATCTATGAAGAGCTTGGGCTGAATGAACCTGCGAACTTCGAAGAGATGAAGTCGAACTGTCAGGCCATCCTCGATTCGGGGCGCAAGTGCTACACGATCGGCTCCAAGTTCCTGTGGACTGCCGGCGGCTGGTTTGACTATCTCAACATGCGCACCAACGGCTTTGATTTCCACATGGAACTGGCGGCCGGAGAAGTGAAGTGGACCGATGACCGGGTGCGTCAGACCTTTGCCAACTGGCGCACGCTGATCGACATGGGCGCCTTTGTCGACAACCACCAGAATTACAGCTGGCAGGAGGCCCTGCCCTTTATGGTAAATGGCGAGGCTGCCGCTTATCTGATGGGGAACTTCGCCGTGGCACCGCTGCGCGAAGCGGGCCTGACGGATGACCAGCTCGACTTCTACCAGTTCCCCGCGATCAATCCCGATGTGGCTCTGGCTGAAGACGCGCCAACAGATACATTCCATATTCCCGCCAATGCGCAGAACAAGGAAGCGGCACGCGCATTCCTGCGCTACGTGGTATCAGCGGATGTCCAGACCGAGATCAACAATGGCGCAAACCTCGGGCAGTTGCCCGTGAATGCGAGCGCTTCGGTTGACGACGACAAGTTCCTCAATGAGGGTTTTGCGATGCTGTCATCTAACAGCCCCGGCGGTGTCGCGCAGTTCTTTGACCGCGACTACCCGGCAGAAATGGCTGCAGAAGCGATGCAGGGTCTGCAGGAGTTCATGGTGATCCCGGACAATCTGGATGACATCCTGAACCGTTTGGACAAAGTCGCGGAGCGCGTCTACGCCAAATGACACCCTAGTGGCCCGGGTACCGCTGTGCCCGGGCCCACCGCTGACCGGCGCAGCCGCCAGCGCGGGACCGCCCGCCCTGTCGCCTGCCCCGAACAGGATTGCGAGGAAACACCGCGATGGCATCCGTAGACCCCACCGTAACCACAGGCAAGCGTAGCTGGTACAAGCGCAACGAGATCGCCGTCACGCCCTGGCTGTTTCTGGCGCCGGCGATCCTGTTCTTTGCCTTTTATGTCCTTTGGCCAATCTACCAGTCGATCGCGATTTCCTTTTACGCTTGGGATGGTTTGGGCGAGGCACGGTATGTAGGCATGGGCAACTATGTCGAGCTGATGGATGACCGCGCCTTTGAGGTGTCGCTTTGGAACAATCTGAAGTGGTTGTTGTTTTATCTGCTCGCGATACCTGCGGGGCTTTTTATTGCCTTGTTTCTCAATCAGACAGTCACGGGCATTCGTATCTACAAGTCATTGTTCTTCTTTCCCTTTGTTCTGTCTCAGGTCGTTGTGGGGCTGGTTTTCTCCTGGTTTTACCTGCCCAATGAGGGCCTTTTGAACGGGTTGTTGGGGCTGTTTGGTCTGGGGCCGGTCAATGTGCTGGGCGATCCGACATGGGCCACGTACGGGATTATCGCCGCGGGGCTTTGGCCGCAGACGGCTTATTGCATGATCCTGTATCTGACCGGTCTGAACGCGGTGGATCCTGAACAGATTGAGGCGGGACGGCTTGATAATGCGAAGGGCTGGAAGATGTTGTGGTACATCATCATTCCGCAGCTCAAACCCGCGACGTTTATTGCTTTTGTGGTGACGATCATCGGCGCGTTGCGTTCTTTCGATCTGATTTCGATCATGACCAACGGCGGGCCTTTCGGCATGACGCGCGTCTTGAGTTTTTACATGTTCGAAAAAGCGTTGTCCGAGTACGGCTTCCGCATGGGCTATGGCGCTGCGATTGCTGTTGTTCTGTTTCTGATCATGCTTGTTTTCATCGCATATTTCTTGTGGTCCATGTGGCGCGAGGAACAAGGCCGATGAGCGGGCTGCAGATTTTTTGTGCCTCCGGCGGGAGTTTTTTTGGCAAGATGACAAGGGAGCTTCTTGGGTGATGCGGACCAAATTCGATCAGATCTGTGCGCGCAATCGCGGGGCGCGGTTGGTGTTGGAACATCCCATCCCTGATGCGGCGGCGCAGCTTGTCGGTGCGAGTCACGGCACGGAAGTGCATGCTTGGCCCAGAGCCGTGCGGGGGGCCCTTTGACATGTTTCCGACACCCATAGAGAAAACGTCGCGCCAGTGGCAAGTGACATATCAATCTCTGCTGCCTCTGGCTTTGGTTATGTGGTTGTTGCCGCTGATTGCCGTGGCCATTTTTTCGGTCAAGCCGGCCGAAGACTTTACGCAGGGCAACTATTGGGGGGTGCCGTCGTCTTTTGAGATGGTCAACAACTATGGTCAGGTGTTTTTCAACTCCGACATGCCGCGCTACATGCTGAATTCTTTCCTGATAACCGTGCCAACGGTTGTGGGGGCGGTTGCTTTGTCGTGTCTTGCCGGTTTTGCTTTGGGCATTTACAAATTCAAATCCAACATCTGGATTTTCTTCATGTTCGTGGCTGGCAATTTTGTGCCGTTTCAGATCTTGATGGTGCCGGTGCGGGATCTGACGCTGGATATGGGATTGTACAATACCAAGACCGGGTTGGTGCTGTTTCATATTGCATTCCAGACGGGGTTCTGCACGCTGTTCATGCGCAACTTTATCCGCGCCCTGCCCTATGAGTTGATCGAGGCCGCACGGGTTGAGGGCATCGCGGAGTGGAAGATTTTCTGGTATGTGGTGATCCCGCTTATGAAGCCTGCGATTGCCGCGCTCAGTGTGTTGATTTTCACCTTTATCTGGAATGATTATTTCTGGGCGGTCGTGTTGACACAGGGGCCGGAGAGCCAGCCGGTAACCGCGGGGATCACCAGTTTCAACGCGCAGTTCCGTGCGGCATATCATTTGATGAGTGCCGGCTCGATTGTTGCTGCTCTGCCGCCTGTGTTGATGTTCTTTCTCATGCAGAAGCATTTCATTGCAGGTCTGACGCTGGGAGCGGTCAAGTGACACGGGTTTGGCGGTTGGGCTGTGCGCGCCAGTCGCTGGTGCTGGCGTCTCAGAACATGAGGTGCCCCGAAGTTGTGTATTGGGGCGCGCCTTTGCCGGAGGAGGAAGATCTGACGGCGGTGGCCGTGGCGCATCAGGCGGATGTGACCGGAGGTATGCTTGATGCGCACCCTGATCTGTCCCTTTGCCCTGAAGCGGCCCGGTCATTTCCCGGTCAGCCGGGGATGGTTGTGCGCGGAACGGATGGCGCGGCTCTTATGCCCAAGTTCAAGTTGCGCGATGTCGCGAAGACGGCGCATGGGCTGCATGTCATCTGCGATGACGTAACCCTGGGGCTGGTCTATGAAGCGTATATCGAGCTTGACCCCGAGACCCATGTGATTGCGATGCGCGCGCAGTTGACAGCTCAGGCTCCACTGCATCTGCACTGGCTGGCCGCACCTGTGATGCCCGCGCCGCCGCAGAGCGATAGTATGATCGATGTAGCCGGGCGCTGGTGTGGCGAGTTTCAGCTGAACCGCACGGATTGGGCGGCAGGCATACGCTATCGCGAGAACCGCACGGGCCGCACGGGGCACGAGCATTTCCCCGGTCTGATTGTGCCGTGCCGCGGGGCCACAAACACTGGCGGTGAGGTTTACGCGTTTCACTATGGCTGGTCAGGTGGGCACCGGATGATAGCCGAAGAACTGCCCGACGGGCGTCGCCAGATCCAGTTCGGTCACGCAACGCGCATGGAGACGGCAGCAGCCACCACTTTCAGCACTGCGACGCTCTATGCGGTCTATGCCGCCGACGGGTTGAACGGCTGTGCTGTGTCTTTCCAGCGGCATCTGCGCGACCGCGTTGTACAGTGGCCCAAATCAGCCCGCCCACGCCCGGTGCATTACAATTGCTGGGAGGCGGTCTATTTTGACCATGATCTTGAAAAACTGCGCGATATCGCGACCCGTGCAGCAGCTTTGGGGGCAGAGCGGTTCGTTCTGGATGACGGCTGGTTTGGGCGGCGCGACGATGACACCTCGAGCCTCTCGGACTGGGAGGTTGATCCACGCAAGTATCCCGAAGGTCTGGCACCGCTGATCAATCATGTGCATGGCGAAGGCATGGGGTTCGGCATCTGGTTCGAACCGGAAATGGTCAACCCCGACAGTGACATTCACCGCGCGCACCCAGATTGGGCACTGGGCGCGGAAGACCAGATATTGGGGCGCCACCAAAAGGCGCTGAACATGGCGTTGCCTGAGGTGCGCGACTTTCTGTTTGCGCGGATATCGGCACTGCTCGTGGCGCATCCGATCGACTATATCAAGTGGGATCACAACCGCGTTCTGCCGATGCCGGACGCCGCTCAAACGCGCGGGTCTTACGCGCTGATCGACCGGTTGCGACAGGATTTTCCACAGGTGGAGATCGAAAGCTGCGCATCAGGCGGCGGTCGGATTGATTTCGGGATACTGGCGCGGACGCAGCGGGTGTGGCTGTCTGACAGCAACGACGCACTGGAGCGGTTGCGGATGCAACATGATGCAGCACTTTTCCTGCCCTCGGCTGTGACCGGCAGCCATGTGGGGCCACGGCGGTGCCATACATCGGGCCGCATCCTCGACATTGAATTCCGCGCCTGGGTTGCAGCACAGCGCCATATGGGGTTCGAGATGGACCCGCGCGAATTGACCGAGCATGAAGCGGCGGTTTTGCGCGATGTTACAGGGTGGTGGAAAGAGAACCGCGACTGGCTTTATGCCGCTGATATCCTGCGGTTGGACAGCGCCGACGCCGCAGTGATCGCCGAACAGCAGATGGACCGTGACGCACGCCGCTTTGTTGTCTTTGCCGGCCGCAGCACGACCTCTGCCCAGATTGCGCCGCGCCCGCTGCGTCTGACCCGCCTCGACCCGTTCGCGCGCTACCGCATCTCGCTTAGAAATCGTGCAAGCGCATCGCATCTGTCGCGCGCACCGCTGGCGTTGAAAGAGCATGACCTGACGCTTTCCGGTACCGCTTTGATGGCGCAGGGCATACGTCTGCCGTGGAGTTTTCCGCAAAGTATGTGGGTGGTGGAAGGGCAGCGCATTGATACTTAACCCATTCACTAGATTGAGCTTCTTGAGTTTGCAAGTTTTTTGCAAATTTTCAGAACCGGTTTGCAAAGGAGACTGAAGAGATGTCCAGAACGGCGACGTTTCACGATCTGGCGGGCGCGTCGGTATACATAACCGGCGGCGGTTCGGGCATTGGCGCAGACCTCACGGACGGGTTTCTGGCGCAAGGCGCCAAGGTTGCCTTTATCGGCCGGTCAGACGCGACGGGTTTTGTCGCCGAAATGGAAGCGAAACACGGCGTCGCACCGCTGTTCTTTCAGGGCGACATCACCGATACGAAGCGGTTGCAAGAAACGGTCGCCGCTGCCGCTGACGCCCATGGCCCCATAACAACCCTTGTCTCAAATGCCGCCAATGACAAACGCCATGACTGGCTGGCCTTGTCGCCGCAAGAGTGGGACAGTTTGCTGGCTGTGAACCTGAAAGCATATTTTTTTGCGGCGCAGGCCGTGGCGCCGGGCATGATCGCCGGCGGCACGGGATCGATCATCAACTTCAGTTCGATCAGCTACATGATGGGCAACGCAGGCTATCCCGCCTACACTGCGGCAAATGGCGGGATCACCGCCATGACGCGCAGCCTTGCACGCGAATTGGGCCCCGACGGCGTGCGAGTGAATGCGCTGGCGCCGGGCTGGGTTCTGACGCAAAAACAGCTTGATAAATGGGCAACGCCAGAGGGGCTGGCCGCACATCTGGAGCGGCAGTGCCTCAAAACCCACCTGCAGCCTCAGGATGTGGTAGATGCGGTTTTGTTTCTTGCGTCGAACACAAGTCGGATGATGACCGGGCAGTGCATGGTGGTCGACGGCGGTGTGGTGACAACGGGGTAACAGCGGCATGCAGACCAAAGTCACACCCGAATGGATCGCCGTGGACTGGGGCACGTCCAACCTGCGCGCCTATGCGATGCAGGGGGCGACAGCGCTGGCACAGGTACAATCGCAAGACGGCATGAGCCGTCTTGCGCCCGACCAGTTTGAAGCCGCACTGAACCGGCTGACCGCCCCTTGGCAGGCAGGCCCTGTACCGGTTGTGGCCTGCGGCATGGTCGGCTCGCGGCAGGGGTGGACTGAGGCTGCGTACCAGCCAGTGCCCTGCGCCCCGCTTGCAGCAAGGCCGACGCGCGCGCCCACGACTGACGGAAGGCCGGTATTCATCATCCCGGGACTGTCGCAAGACCGCCCCGCAGACGTGATGCGGGGCGAAGAGACACAGATCGCCGGCTTTCTGAACCTCAACCCGGGATGGGATGGCGTTCTTTGCCTGCCGGGAACTCACACCAAATGGGTGCATATAAGCGCGGGCGAAATTGTAAGTTTTCAAACATTTATGACAGGTGAGCTTTTCGACCTGCTGAGCCATACGTCGGTGCTGAGGCACTCGGTCGGGGGGGATGGCTGGGATGATACGGCGTTTGATGCAGCTTTATCTGAAACGCTGAGCACGCCAGAGAGGCTGGCGGCCCGTCTCTTTATGCTCAGGGCGTCTGATTTGTTACACGCGCAGTCCAAGGCTGCGGCGCGCGCGTCCTTGTCTGGATACCTGATCGGCGCGGAGCTTGCCGCCGCACGCGCTTATTGGCTGGGTCAGAATATTGGCATTCTTGGCAGCGGAGATCAGGCGCGGGCATATCGGGCCGGGCTTGAAACACAAGGTGTACCGGTACTTTTGGTTGGTTCGGAACGCGCAACGCTGGCCGGCTTGACGACCGCCTACCGCGCAGCGAGAGAGATGATATGACCCTTCCCCTGATTGCCATTCTACGCGGCGTGACGCCCGCCGAAGCGCCCGCCATTGCAGAGGTGCTGATCGCGGCCGGGATCACACAGATCGAGGTGCCTTTGAACTCGCCCGATCCAATATCAAGCATTGCCGCGCTCGCGCGGCGTTTCGGCAGTACGGCAGTGATTGGGGCTGGCACTGTGCTGACCGAGGCGGAGGTGACCGAGGTTGCTGATGCGGGGGGAAAACTGATCGTGTCGCCCAATTGCGATCCTGACGTCATCGCCGCAACCAAGGCGCGCGGCATGCAAAGCTGGCCGGGCGTGTTCACACCCACCGAAGCGTTAAGCGCGCTCAAGGCCGGCGCGGACGGGCTGAAGCTGTTTCCCGGCGCGATGGCGGGGCCGGCGGGGCTGTTGGCCATGCGTGCCATTCTGCCCGAAGGAACGCGGGTTTACGCGGTGGGCGGCGCGGGCCCGGGTAACTTTGCGGATTGGATCAAGGCAAGTGCCGACGGCTTTGGTCTGGGTACGGCGCTCTACCGGCAGGGATCGAGCGCAGAAGAGGTGGCAGAACGGGCCCGCTCCATCGTGGCCGCCTATAAGGACGCGCAACCGTGACGGCGTCTGTTTTTGACTCGCGCAGTTGCCTGCTGGGCGAAGGTCCTTTGTGGCATCCTTTGCGCAAACAATTGTTCTGGTTTGATATTCTCAACAAGAAACTGATGAGCATGGACGCGTCCGGTCCGCTGTCGTGGTCTTTTGACGACTATGTCTCTGCCGCAGGCTGGGTGGACGAGCACAGGCTGTTGGTGGCCTCAGCGACCGGTCTTTGGCGGTATGATCTGACAGATGACAGCAAAAGCCTTCTGTGCCCATTGGAAAAGGGCAACACCAAGATCCGGTCAAACGACGGGCGGGCCGACCCTTGGGGCGGTTTTTGGATTGGCACGATGGGCATCAACGCAGCTAAGGGTGCAGGTGCGATCTATCGATACTATCAAGGCCGGCTACAGCAGTTGTACGGTGGGATCACGATCTCAAACGCGATCTGCTTCGCGCCTGACCGCAAGTTTGCCTATTTCACCGACACGCCGACGCGGCAAGTCATGCGGGTGGCAATGGATCGCTATGGCTGGCCGGAGGGCGAACCGTCAGTGCTTGTCGATCTGACGCAGGACGCGCTGAATCCGGACGGGGCAGTCACAGATAGTGCAGGCAATCTTTGGATTGCACAGTGGGGTGCGGGGCGTGTGGTATGCTATTCGCCCGAGGGCGCATTGCTCAAAACGGTAGCGCTTCCGGCACAGCAGATCACCTGCCCTGCTTTCGGGGGTGACGCGTTTGATCGTCTGTTTGTTACCTCGGCGACCGAAGGTCTGTCACAAAACGTGCTGCGCGACGCACCAAAGCAAGGCATGACCTTTGCCTGCGATGCAGGCGCGCGCGGCCTGGCTGAACCGCAGGTGATCTTGTGAAACGGGCGCTGGGAGTTTGCTATTACCCGGAGCATTGGCCGGAGGAGATGTGGGCACGGGATGCGGCGCGCATGGTCGACGCGGGCATTTCTTTGGTCCGGATCGGAGAGTTTGCATGGAGCCGGATCGAGCCTGAACCGGGACGGTATGACTTTGACTGGCTTGACCGTGCGATTGCAGTTTTAGCGCAGGCAGGGCTTTCTGTGGTGCTTGGCACACCCAGTTGCACGCCGCCACGTTGGATGCTCGACCGGTTTCCGGATATGCTGGCGCTGGATGAACAGGGCCATCCGCGCCGTTTCGGTGCGCGCCGGCATTACTGTTTCAGTCACATTGGCTACCGCGCCGCTGCCGCACAGATGGCGGCTGTGCTGGGGGAACGCTATGGCAGCGACAACCGTGTCAAAGCCTGGCAGATCGACAATGAATACGGCTGCCACGATACGGTTTTGTCCTATTCGCCCGCGGCACAGGCAGCATTTTGTGACTGGCTGGCAAAACACTACCGATCAATTTCTGCGCTGAATACGGCCTGGGGCAATGTGTTCTGGTCGATGGAGTACCGTGACTTTCGCGATATCGGCCTGCCCAACCTGACAGTCACCGAACCCAACCCCAGCCACGCGCTGGCCTTTCGGCGCTTCAGTTCAGATCAGGTGGTGGCCTTTCACACCGCGCAGGTCAGCGCTTTGCGCGCTTATACGGATGCGCCGCTCATTCACAACTACATGGGGCGGGTGCTCGACTTTGACCATTTCGACGTCGGCGCCTCTCTCGAAATAGCCAGTTGGGACAGCTACCCTATCGGTTTTCTGTCGGACCGTTTGGAGGCGGATGATGCCCAAAAGATGCGGTTCTTGCAACAGGGCGACCCGGATATGCAGGCCTTTCACCATGACCTCTATCGCGCTGTCGGACGTGACGGGCGCTGGTGGGTGATGGAGCAGCAACCAGGCCCGGTGAACTGGGCGCCCTACAATCCGGCCCCGCTGCCCGGTATGGTGCGTCTTTGGACGTGGGAGGCTTTTGCCCATGGCGCCGAAGTGGTCAGCTATTTCCGCTGGCGACAAGCGCCTTTCGCGCAGGAGCAGATGCATGCGGGGCTGTTACGGCCCGATGATGCCGCCGCCCCAGGATTGGCGGAAGTCCAAGAGGTCGCCGCTGAAATCAGGCAGATGCCTGATGTAACAGCGCCCTGCGCCGACGTAGCGCTCGTGTTCGATTATGCCTCGGAATGGACGTGGCAGACGCTGCCTCAAGGGGCCGGTTTCAGCTACTTCCGCTTGATGCTTGACGCCTACCGCGCACTCAGGCGGCAGGGTTTGACCGTTAATATCGTACCTTCCACTGTCACGGATCTAAGCGCCTATAAACTGGTACTGGCCCCCGGCCTTGCGACGCTTCCGCCGGCACTGTCACAGGCCTTGACGCAAACCTGCGCGGTGGTGGGGCCGCGTAGCAATGCGGTAACGCCCGAATTGACAATCCCCACGCCAATGGGCCCGGCATTGCCTAGGCTTGATTGCACGGTAAGCCGCGTTGAAAGCCTGCCGCCCGGTGTTGCGCGGCATGTCGAGGGCGGCGGCGCCGTGGTACATTGGGCCGAACGTCTGGAAGGGGCGGCGCAGGTGGAGCTGCGTTATAAAGATGACAGCCCGCTCGTCATGCGCGCAGGCGCGCTGCGCTACATCGGCGGCTATCCCGACAGAGCACTTTGGGATAGGATCATTACCGCTGCGGCCGCTGACGCGGGGCTTGAGCTGCGCACCCTGCCGGATGGTCTGCGCATCACGCTGACGCAGACGCACCGGTTTTACTTCAACTACGCAGCTGAGCCACAAACGATTGACGAGATCACACTGCCGCCCGCGGGCGTGCATTGGGAGGCGCGCTAGCTTCAGGTTTTGACGTCCGGTTCGGTCCTGCCGATATACTCTTGCAGGGCGGTGATATCGCGCATAGCGCTGCTGACGTTCTCCAGCGCGGCATCTGTCGCCAGCGTATGATCGCCCGAAGCGTCCACGTATTGTTCAAGATAGACCCGAAGCGTTGCACCTTCGGTGCCCGTGCCGGACAGACGCAACACGGCACGGCCACCCCCCTCAAAAACAATACGCAAACCCTGATTATGGCTCTCGGAACCGTCTACGGGGTCAAGATAGGAAAAACTGTCTGCCTGTGCGACGGTCAGACCGGACCACTGTGTGCCTGCCAGCCGGTCCAGCTGCGCCTCGAGCGCTTGCATCAGTGCGTTAGCCTGATCTGTGGGAATGGCCTCGAAATCGTGGCGCGAATAGTAATTGCGCCCGTAGCAGGCCCAATGATCGCGCATGATATCCGCTACAGACTGGCCCCGTTCGGCCAGAATGTTCAGCCACAGCAGAACCGCCCACAGCCCGTCTTTCTCACGCACATGCGCCGAGCCGGTGCCCGCACTTTCCTCGCCGCACAGCGTCGCGCGACCTGCGTCCAACAGATTGCCAAAGAACTTCCAGCCGGTTGGCGTTTCATAGCAGGCAACCCCGAGCTTGTCCGCCACCCGGTCCGCAGCCGTGCTTGTCGGCATGGAGCGCGCGATACCGGCCAGCCCTTGTGCATAGGCCGGAGCCAGATGCGCGTTCGCGGCCAGCACCGCCAAGCTATCAGACGGGGTCACATAAGTGTGGCGGCCCACAATCATGTTGCGGTCCCCGTCCCCGTCAGATGCCGCGCCGAAATCGGGCGCGTCGTCGGACATCATGCGCTGCATCAGGGTTTTGGCCCACACCGGGTTCGGGTCAGGATGCCCGCCGCCGAAATCCTCGCTTGGGATGGCGTTGATAACCGACCCATCGGCAGCACCCAGTCGGCGTTGCAAAATCTCGGTCGCGTAGGGTCCGGTGACGGCGTGCATCGCATCAAAGCACAGGGTGAATCCCCCTTGGAAAAGCGCTCTGATCTTATTGAAATCAAAAAGCGTTTCCATCAAATCCGCGTAATCCGCGACGGGGTCTACAACCTCTACTGTCATCTCTTCAATTCGGCTGCTGCCTAGTTGGTTCAGGTCCACATCGGCCGCATCGCTGATGCGGTAGGCGGCGATCTTCTGGGTTTCTGCATGGATGCCAGCTGTCACCGTTTCAGGGGCCGGACCACCGTTGGCGATGTTGTATTTGATACCGAAATCTTCGTCGATGCCACCGGGGTTATGGCTGGCGGAGAGCACAAGACCACCGTCTGTGCCCCGTTTGCGGATCAGATGCGAAACCGCTGGCGTTGACAGGATACCACCCTGCCCCACAACGGCCCGCGCAGCACCATTGGCCGCCGCCATCTTGAGGATCGTCTGGATTGCAGCGGCGTTAAAGAAGCGACCATCGCCGCCGATCACAAAGCTTTTGCCGGCTGCGCCGCCAATCGCGTTGAAAGTCGATTGCACAAAACATTCAAGATACCCGGGCTCCATAAAGATGCGCGTTTTCTTGCGCAGTCCTGACGTACCGGGTTTCTGGCCCTCAAAGGGGCCTTTTTCAACAATTTGAAGTGTCATGATCTGTCCTTTGCAAAGCGTTGGCGCGACCGGCACCTTTCATGATTTCGGCGGTTTTTACCACCTCGGGGCGGGCAGCGAGATCTGCTGCCGCAACCGTTGTGCGCCTGCGCCAGTTTGGGTGTTCCGTCACCGTTCCGGGCAGGTTCTGCGCCTCTTTTGTCAACACTATATCATCGAGCTGCACAGCAACCAGCGCGGCTGGCGCTCCAGCGAGGCTGACGTGCACCGTGTCGCGCAGCCCCGGTGTGGCGGCAGGCGGCAGAGGTGCGGGTGCGGGGATCCCAACAAGCGCGCGTTTTTCAGTGAGCCGGGTATTGGCCACGCGCTCGGCTTCGTTCCGCGTGATCCAACCCAGCTTTTCCCACCAGGCGATGTCGTGCCCTTCCCAGAACCCTGCCAGCGTCGGGGTGTCATGCGTGCCGAAACAGGCAAGAGACTGTGCCCGCAAACGGCTAATGGGCAGAAACACGCCTTCGGCGTCCTTTTCATACTGCAGCACGCTATAGCCGTAAAAGCCTCGCGCGGCCATCGCAGAGCGGAACCCTTTGGGTACAAGGCCAAGGTCTTCGCCCACAACGACCGTGTCGCTACGGGCCGCTTCGATCGCGATGACTGCCGTCAGTGCGTCAAAATTCTGCCGGATGTAGCCTCCGGGGCTGCCGTCTTCGGGGATCCAGTAGCTGCGGCTTAGTCCGAGCGCGTGGTCAATGCGCAACAGACCGCTGTGGCGCATGGCAGCGCGCAGAACGTGGCGCAGGGCGGCATAGCCCGTTTTTTGCAGCTTGGATGGGTCCAGTGCGGCCAACTGCCAGTTCTGACCTGCCGGGCTAAGATGATCCGGCGGGGCGCCAAGTGTCACGCCTTTTGCCGCAGCCGCAGTTTGCCCCCAGCTTTCCGCTCCCCCCGCCCGTGCGCCCACCGCCAGATCAAGATAGAGCCCAAGCGCCATGCCTGAGGATTTCGCGCGTTGCTGTGCTGCACCCAATTGCCGATCGGCCTGCCATTGCAGCCATTTGTGAAAAAGCACGCGGTCGGGGGCCACCTCTGTGCATTCCCCGTATCGCAGGGCTGCAGGCCAGCATCGCCAATCCGGGCCATGCGCCTCGCTCAGAGTTTCAAAGACGGCGAAGTCCTCAAGCCGCGGCCCCGCCATCTCGCAAAACCGCTTGAACGCCGCGCGATCTTGCGCGGATGCCGTGCTTTGAAAGCCGGCAAAGGCTCGCTCCAGCGCGGGGCGTTGTGTGGCGCGATGCGCGGCATAGTCAACCAGCGCGCCCGTCGTTGCCTCGTGCTCCGCGCCATCAAACGCGATGTGGTCACTGTTGAGAAAGCCACGATGGGTTGGAGAGTATGGGCTGATTGTGTCATGCGCGGCATAACCCAATGCATGCACCGGATTGATACCCAAAAAACCCGCGCCCATTGCACCGAACGCTTCGGCGAATGCACCCAGGTCGTCAAAGTCGCCCAACGCCTTGGGCACGGCGCCCTGCAATCCATAAAGAGCGGTCATGACGCCCCATGTTTTGTCCTGCCCGGCGACGTCTGGCAGCGAAGGCGCCCGCTCTGGTGCCGCCAGCAGATTGACCGATCGCGTGATCGCTCCTGTGGAGATGTGGAACTGGTGCACACCCAAGGGCAAAGCCGGGAGTTCCACATCAGGCCCGGCACGCCCTTCGGCCAGTAACGCACCTGTTTGCTCTCGTGTAACCTGCCATTCAACTGGCTGCGAGAGGGAGCGGTGGCCCGGCAGGTGGATGGGCAGGACAGACGCCTTGCCTGCTGTAACAACCACATCGTCAGATAGTATGGACTGCGCGGCCCCCGCCTTGAAGGCCGCAAGCGCCTCTGACACCTCGCGCTCTGTCGACGCAGCGACGCCTTGCGCCCGCAAGAGTGCACGGGCCGTATCCGGTGACGTGGGACGCAGGACGCCCTGCATGTCTTTGAATCGGTCGAAAACACCCATTTTGGCCGCCAGTTTCATCAGCTTGGCGTCAGCGGTCATGTGATTTGCCCCGCTCTGCTTCGACAAGGGCGATGACCTGCGGGCCATCCAACTCCAAATATTCGCGCGCGAGCAGCACCGGTTGCGAAGTGTCTTGAGCGCTGTCAATACCGACCGTCCACTGCGATCCCGCACGCGGCGGCGGCAGCGTCACCTGCACAGAGGTCGTAGCACGGTGAAACAGCACATAAACGGCGTCCTGCGCGGCCTCGGTGCTGAACTGCGCCTCAGCTGATCCGCGATACAGCACGCCCAGCGTCGCCAGCGCGGGGTCGGCCCAGTCCAAATCCTGTCCATCCGCCCCGAACCATGACACATCCGGCAAGTTGTCCTGATCGCGCAGCGCGCCGTGCAAGAACCGTGTTTGACGCAGCACCGGGTGCGCGCGCCGGAAGGCCGCCAGATGCGCTACAAACGCAACCTTGTCGTTGTCCACTGCGGTCCAGTCGACCCAAGCGGTGGGGTTGTCCTGACAATAGGCATTGTTATTGCCGTCTTGCGTGTTTCCCATCTCGTCCCCGGCCAGCAGCATTGGTGTGCCCTGAGACAGAAAAAGCGTGGCCAGCATGTTGCGCTGGCGGCGCGCACGCGTTGCGGCGATCTTGGGGTCTTGGGTAGCCCCCTCGACGCCGCAGTTGTCGGATTGGTTTGCCGCATGACCGTCCCTGTTCTTTTCGAGATTGGCGCGGTTGTGACGCTTGTTATAGGCCGTGACATCAGCAAGCGTGAACCCGTCGTGCGAGGCGACAAAATTGATCGAGGCTGTGCTGCGCCTGCCCGAGTGATCAAAGTGCGGTGCTGATGCGAGCAGCCCCGCGCCCAAGGCCTGCGCACTGCCCGCATCTCCTTTCCAGAACTGCCGCACGGTGTCGCGGTAAACGTCATTCCATTCCGCGAATTCGGCGGGAAAGGCTCCGAGTTGATAACCGCCCGGGCCGATGTCCCATGGTTCGGCGATCATTTTTACACGCGCCAGCACGGGATCCTGGCGCAAGGCATCAAAGAATCCTCCCCGCGGATCAAACCCATGCGCCTCACGGCCAAGGGTCGTGGCCAGATCAAAGCGGAACCCGTCGACCCCCATGCACTCGACCCAATAGCGCAGGCTGTCAGTCACAAGGCGCAGCACATTGGGGTGCGCGACGTTGACCGTGTTCCCGGTGCCGGTATCGTTCACATAAAACCGCGGATCACTCTCTTGCAGGTGGTAGTATGAGGCATTGTCGAGCCCCCGAAAACTCAGGCTCGGACCGCGGTGGTCGCCTTCGGCAGTGTGGTTGTAGACCACATCCAGGAGAACCTCGATGCCTGCTGCGTGAAAGCGCTGCACCATCTTTCGGAAGCCTTCGACGCCAGCGGAGCCGAAGTAGCGCGGCTCTGGCGCGAAGAATCCGATTGTGTTGTAACCCCAGTAGTTTACGAGACGCTTCTTAAGCAAAAAAGCATCGTCCAAAAAGGCATGAACCGGCAATAATTCGATGGCTGTAATGCCCAGAGTGGACAGATGGTCAAGCATCGCATCGCTGGCAAGCCCCTCGTATGTGCCGCGCACACCTGCCGGCACCTTCGGATTTTGCCGGGTGAGCCCTTTGGCATGTGCTTCGTAGATGACAAGATCTTTCCAGTCTACATCCGGGCGCGCGGCAGCGTCTGGAAACGGCCCAAAATCCGTGACCACGGATTTGGCCACATAGGGTGCCGAGTCCCGCGTGTCAAAAGACAGATCGGCCCGCGCATCCCCTTCAGTGTACCCCAAGACCGCAGGGTGGTGCACAAATCCGCCGCGGAACGCGCGGGCATATGGATCAATAAGCAGTTTGTTGGGGTTAAAGCGGTGCCCCCGCTCGGGCGCATATTCCCCATGGGCGCGAAAGCCGTAAACGGTCCCCGCCCCGATCCCTTCGACCCGCCCATGCCAGATATCGCCCGTGCGTTCCGGCAACGGAATGCGTGCGGTTTCAGCAACGCCGTCCTCGCTGTAAAGGCACAGGTCAATCTGTGCGGCATGCGCAGAGAACACCGCGAAGTTTACACCTTGCGGATCGGCATGAGCGCCCATACGAACCGGGCTTCCTGCGGTGACGTGGTAGCGCATGTGACCCTAAGTTTCTTTCAGTGCCGTATAGATGTCTTTGTAGGCTTGCGCGGAGTCTGCCCACCCTACGGGATGGCGCATGGCGCGCCGCATCATACCCACCCACTGCTTGCGATCTGCAAAAAGATCGCATGCGCGGTGAATGGCATGCACAAGCCCCGAAACGGTTACCGGTGAAAATTGCACACCAGTGCTGCAGCCTGCGGCAATGGCGGCTTCGTTCGCGTCGATCACCGTGTCGGCAAGGCCACCGGTGCGCGCCACCACGGGTATCGTGCCATAGCGCAGACCATAAAGCTGCGTCAGACCGCAGGGTTCAAAGCGCGAGGGGATCAGGATGGCGTCGCTGCCACCCTGCATGAGATGCGAAAGCGGTTCATCGTATCCGATGATAACACCCACTTGCCCCTTGTATTGGCGCGCCGCGGCTACAAAGGCAGCTTCAAGCGCTTTGTCTCCGCTGCCCAGCACAGCCAGGCGCGCGCCGCGCCCCGTCAGCGCGGGTAATGCCTCCAGCAGAAGATCGACACCCTTTTGCGTGGTCAAACGCGTTACAACACAGAACAAAGGGGCGTTATCCGGTGCGGTCAACCCGAACCGCTGCAACAGGCTGTCGCGATTTTTCTCTTTTGGCTTAAGCCTTTTGGCAGAATAGGTGCTGACAAGATCGGTATCAGTTTCAGGATCCCACACCTGCGTATCAATGCCATTGAGAATGCCCGACACATCCGCCGCCCGCGCGCTCAGCAAACCTTCGAACCCCATGCCGAATTCGGGCTCCATGATCTCGCGCGCATAGGTCGGACTGACCGTTGTCACCCTGTCGGAATATGCTATTCCCGCTTTGAGAAAACCCAGATGGCCCCAGAACTCCAACCCTTCCTGCGTGTACAACGCCGGCTTGAGGCCCAAAGGCTTCATCATGTCGTTCGGGAAGTTACCCTGAAAGGCAATGTTGTGGATTGTCAGAACAGTGGGCGGTGCAGGCTTTGCGCTTTGACGCAAGTAGGCGGGGACCAGACCAGCCTGCCAGTCGTGCGCGTGTACAATATCGGGCAGCCAGCCTGCGGCCCCCTCTTGCGCAACTTCTGCGGCGACCTGTGCAAGCGCGCCGAAGCGCAACGCATTGTCTGCCCAGTCCTTTCCAGCGGTGTCGATGTATATGCCGCCATCTCGGTCAAACAGATGCGGCGCCTCCAATAGCAGCAGTTCAACGCCCTCTGCCTTGGTCGCAATCAGCCGCGCCTTGCCGCCCTGAAGATTTGCCGCCTTCCAAACACAGCGGCCCTTTGCACCGTAGTGTTTCATCGGCCGGTAGAGTGGCATCAGAACCCGTGCGTCCACATCCAGACCAGCCAGTGCCTTGGGCACGGCGCCGATCACGTCGGCCAGTCCACCCGTTTTGACAAAGGGTGCGCATTCAGAGGCGACAAAAAGAACCTTCACTTTACATGTCCAGTTTGTCGATCATGGGCTGCGTGATAAGACAGACGCCATTTTCAGAACGGCGGAAGCGGCGCGCGTCCAATTCTGCGTCCTCGCCCACGACCAGCCCTTGCGGAATGGTCACGCCACGATCGATCACGACGTTGGTCAGATGTGCGTTGCGGTTGATCTCGGCATAGGGCATCGCAACGACACCGGTAAGGTGCGAAAAGGAATGCGTGCGCACACCGGTAAACAAAAGGCAACGGTTCAGCGTCGATCCCGAGATGATGCAGCCCCCTGACACCATGGACGACACCGCAGAGCCGCGCCGACCTTCTTCGTTGTGGATGAACTTGGCCGGTGCCGTCAGTTCCGAGTAGGTCCAGATGGGCCATTCGGTGTCATAAAGATCAAGTTCGGGCTCGAAGTCCGTGAGGTCGATGTTTGCCTGCCAAAAAGCATCCACGGTACCCACGTCGCGCCAATAGGCGTGCCGTTCGTTTTCCGTGCGCACGCAAGAGCGGCTGAAGGGATGTGCGATTGCCTTGCCTTCGCGTACGATTTTAGGGATCACATCACCGCCGAAATCATGGTTGTAGCCCTCTTGGGCTTCGCATTCTGCCATCACTTTGAAAAGATACTCCGTCTCGAAAACGTATATCCCCATACTGGCCAACGCGCGTTCGGGATCGTTTGGCATGGCGGGCGGATCGCTGGGCTTTTCCACGAAATCCAAAATGCGGTCGGAGCTGTCCACCTTCATCACTCCAAAGCCGGTTGCTTCCATGCGCGGCACTTCGATACAGCCGACAGTCACATCCGCCCCGCTTTCCACATGGTGTTTGATCATCAGCGAATAGTCTTGCTTGTAGATGTGATCGCCCGCGAGGATCACGATGTACTTGGGTCCGTAGCCTTCGATGATATCCCTGTTCTGCGCAACCGCATCCGCGGTGCCTTTGTACCAGTTTTCATTGTTAAGCTGTTGGGAAGCGGGCAGGATATCGAGGCTCTCATTGCGTTCAGCGCGAAAAAAGCTCCATCCGCGCTGCAAGTGACGGATCAGGGAATGAGCTTTGTACTGTGTCGCCACGCCAATACGCCGGATACCGGAATTGACAGCATTGGACAGCGGGAAGTCGATGATCCTGCTTTTGCCGCCAAAGTACATCGCGGGCTTGGCGCGCCGATCCGTCAATTCATAAAGGCGGCTGCCACGTCCCCCCGCAAGAACAAAGGCCATTGTCTGCGCGGCAAGGCGCTGCGATTCCGTGTTCATTAGTCTTCCTCCCCTGAAACTTTCTGCCGGAAGTGCCGGCCTATGTCTTGTCGTCCAATTCAAAAAACAGCGTGGTCAGCGGCGGCAGATAGATGTTGAGCGAGTGTGCCCGCCCTTGTGCAGCGACCGAATCGCTGTCCACCGCGCCAAAGTTGCCGCGCCCGTCTCCGCCGTAGACGTCTGCATTCGTATTCAAACGCTCAACCCACCGCCCGGGTTCCGGCACTCCTACTCGAAAACCCTCGCGCGCAATCGGGGTAAAGTTCGATACGACGAGAACTGGTGCGGCACCTGCCGCGCCATGGCGCACCCAGGCAAACACAGAAATGTCAGAGGCGTTTTCCTCAACCCATTCAAATCCTTGCTGTTCTGCGTCTCGTTGGTACAGGGCGGGTGCGTTCCGATAGAGGGTGTTAAGATCGCGCATCAGCGCCTGAACACCCTTGTGAAGTGGTTGGTCCAGCAAGTGCCAATCTAGCTGTGCGTCGTGGTTCCATTCCGCCGCCTGAGCGAATTCGCACCCCATGAACAGCAGTTTTTTGCCCGGATGTCCCCACATGAACCCGTAGTAGGCGCGCAGATTGGCGAATTGGTCTGCGCCCTGCCCGGGCATTTTAGCGAGGATCGATCCTTTACCATGCACCACCTCATCGTGACTGAGCGGCAGCACAAAGTTTTCCGAAAAAGCATAGTGCAACCCGAAAGTCATTTTCGAATGGTGGTATTTGCGGTGCACCGGATCTTCGGACATGTAGGACAGCGTGTCGTTCATCCAGCCCATGTTCCACTTGAAACCAAAACCCAGACCTCCGGCATCCACCGGCGCGCTGACCTTGGGAAAGGCGGTGGATTCCTCGGCCACGGTCATGATGCCGGGCACCTCACCATAGGCTTGGATGTTCATTTGCTGCAAAAAGGCGATCGCCTCATAGTTTTCGCGGCCGCCGTCCTTGTTTGGTATCCATTCACCGTCCTTGCGCGAGTAATCACGGTACAGCATGGATGCCACGGCATCGACGCGCAATCCGTCGATGTGATGTTCCTGCAACCAGTAGAGTGCATTTGCGGTCAGGTAGTTGGATACCTCTGCACGGCCATAATTGTAGACCAGCGTGTTCCAATCGGGATGAAAGCCTTCTTTGCGGTCGGCATGCTCGTAGAGCGCCGTGCCGTCGAAACGGCCCAACCCATGCGCGTCTTCGGGGAAGTGCCCCGGCACCCAGTCGATCAACACGCCGATATCCGCAGCGTGGCATGCGTCAATCAGCGCACGGAATTCATCTGCCGTTCCATGACGGACAGTTGGCGCGAAAAGTCCGACAGGCTGGTATCCCCATGACCCGTCGAAAGGAAACTCGGAGACCGGCATCATCTCGATGTGCGTAAAACCAAGGTCTTTGACATAGCCTACCAGATCTGTGGCAAGCTCGGCATAGGATTTTGGCCGGTGACCCTGGTCGAGAACCCTTTGCCAAGAGCCCAAATGCACTTCATAGATCGAGATAGGCCGATCCGTTTTCTGCAGGTCGCCACGCCGTTGCAGCCATGCGTGGTCGGACCATGTATACCCCGTCAGATCACGCACCACCGACCCTGTACGCGGCGGATGCTCTGCACCAAAACCGACGGGATCCGCCTTTTGCGGTAGCGCGCTGCCATCAGCGCCGATGATGTCATATTTGTAGACGTCGCCCACATGCAGATCGGGCACGAATATCTCCCACACGCCGGTTGCACCGCGCCTGCGCATGGGCGTACGGCACCCATTCCAGACATTGAAATCACCGACAACCGAAACCCGCTGCGCATTCGGGGCCCAGACGGCAAAATGCACACCCTGCGCGCCCTCGTGGGTCATCACATGCGCGCCCAATGCCCGCCAGAGCTGACGGTGCGCGCCTTCGCCCAAAAGGTATTCGTCCAACTCCCCCATCACCGGACCAAAGCGGTACGGATCATCAGCCGTCCATTGGTGGCCATCTTGCGTGACGCATAGCCGGTAGGAGAAGCGCTTGCGCCGCCGTGGCACACGAGCCTCGAAAACGCCGCTGCCGCTTTCGCATTCGGACAAGCTGACGATGACCCGCGCCGTTTTCGGATCCACAACATCAACAGCGGTGGCACCCGGCACAAAGGCACGCACGAAAAGCGCGCCGGCGTCAGCGTGCAGGCCGAGCACAGAGAAAGGATCGGCGTGCCGGCCAGCAACCAGAGCCTGTACATCTTGCGAAGTGATGGGCACGTGCTGATCCTTTTTTAAGCGACGTCGCGACTGGTTTTGCGCGAATCCAGCAAGCTTTGCGCGTTCCAGATGTCTTTCGCATAGCCGTTGATCGTGCGGTCAGAAGAGAACCAGCCGACACGCGCCGTGTTGAGCGCCGCCATGCGCGCCCAGGCGGTGCGATCAGTATAGGCACGGTCGACCACCCTCTGAGTATCGAAGTAGCTGTCAAAATCGCAGGTAACGAGGAAATAGTCATGTGCAACAAGCCCGTCGACCAAACCTTGGTAACGGCCAGTATCGCCGCCCGAGAACACACCAGAGCGAATTTGCTGCAAAACGCGCGACAGCTTTGGGCTCGCCTCCACAGCGCGGCGTGCATAGTCGGGCTCGGCTCTGCGCGCGGCAACCTCAGCGGCCGTAAGACCGAAAAGAAAGAAGTTCTCAGCGCCGACGCATTCGAGGATTTCGACATTCGCACCGTCCAACGTCCCGATTGTGGGCGCGCCGTTGAGAGCGAATTTCATATTGCCCGTGCCCGAGGCCTCCTTGCCTGCAGTCGAGATCTGTTCCGACAGATCCGCAGCCGGGATCAACACCTCTGCCATAGAGACATTGTAGTTTTCCGGATAAACAATCTGAAGCATGTCGCGGGTGGCAGGATCGACGTTAACAACTTTTGCCACGTCGTTGATTAGGTGAATGATTTCCTTTGCAACGACATATCCAGGTGCGGCCTTACCGCCAAAAATCTTGACTCGTGGGGTCCAGTTTCCGTTCGGGTTTTCGCGGATGTCATTCCACAAAGCGACGGTTTCCAGCAGGTTCATCAACTGGCGTTTGTACTCGTGGATACGCTTGATCTGCACGTCAAACATCGCTGCGGGGTCCAGTTTGACGCCATGCCGCGCGGCGAGCCAGTCAGACAGATGCGCCTTGTTGGCATCCTTGGCTGCCTGGAACCGGTCCAGAAACCCCAGGTCGTCCACATGGGCCGCCAAACCCGAAAGCCGTTCCAAATTGTCCGGCCAGTTCGTGCCGATTGTATCGTTCACCAGGGTGCGCAAAGGGCGATTGCAGGCGTAAAGCCAGCGGCGCGGTGTGATCCCGTTCGTTTGGTTCACGATCCGTTTGGGATAGAGTGCATTCAGGTCGGCGAAGACGGTTTCTTTCACAAGTTCCGAGTGCAGCGCAGAGACGCCATTCACCCGGTGGGCCATCACAAAGGCCAGCTCGCCCATTTTGACCTCCCCATGCTCAATGATCCGCACCGTCTCGCCGGCATCGGCGAAATGCGCCGCTTCGATCAATCGGACGATCTGATGGTGGCGGGGCAGAACACGCGCAAAAAGATCTTCCGGCCAGCGTTCCAACGCTTCGGGCAACAGCGTGTGGTTTGTATAGGCAAGGCAGCCGCGCGCAAGACGGATTGCCTGCTCCACTTCGATGCCATGCTCGTCCAAGAGCAACCTGACCAATTCGGGACCGGCAACCGCGGGGTGCGTATCGTTCAATTGGATGGCGACGTGCTCGGGCAGTGCCTGCAACTCTCCACCCTCACTCAGAAAGCGGCGCAGCAAGTCCTGAAGCGATGCGGCTGTAAAGAAATACTCCTGCTTGAGGCGCAACTCCTTGCCAACATCCGTGGTGTCGTCGGGATAAAGCACGCGGCTGATTGTGCGCGCCAGTGCCTCCGGGGCGCTGGCGGCGATGAAGTCCCCACGATTAAAGCTTTCCAGATCGAAGATCGTCGTGGGCTTTGCGGCCCAAAGGCGCAGCGTATTTGCCCAGCGACCCTGCCATCCGACAACCGGAGTGTCGTATGCAGACGCCATGACCGTTTCCGCAGGGTGCCATACAGCCTTGCCCGCCTGTTCGGTTACATGGCCGCCAAAACCGATGGCATAGGCCACTTCCGGGCGTTCAAACTCCCAGACGTGGCGCTGTGCTAACCAAGTCTCGGCCGTTTCAATCTGCACACCGTCCTTGAAGTGCTGTTCGAAAAGCCCGTGTTCGTATCGGATACCGTAGCCATAGGCAGGAATACCCAACGTCGACAGCGAATCCATGAAACAGGCCGCCAACCGGCCCAGCCCGCCATTGCCGAGCGCCGCGTCAGGTTCATCGGCCACGACCGCCGCGTAGTCCTGTCCGACCGATGTGATTGCCTGCTCGGCCACCTCATCCAGTCGCAGATTGACGGCGACATCCTCGATCAGACGCCCGATCAGAAACTCCATCGAGAGGTAATAAACGCGTTTGCCGCGCGCCTCATAGGTCTTGCGCGTGCTTTCGAACCACGGGTCTACAACGTGATCGCGCAGGCTGAAGGACAGGGCCATACGCCAGTCATAGAGCGACGCATGTTCCGGGTCTTTGCCCAACGAGAGTTTCAGGTGGCGTAAAAGCGTGTCGCGGAAATCTTCAACCGACACGGGGGGTAATTCAATGGCAGACATGGTTCACTTTGCTTTCTGTTCGTGGCTGAGGGCACGAAATGCATTGGATTCGGAAGTTAACATCATTGTGCCACGAGGTCAGGCGGCAGCAAGCAGTGTTACAGTTCATGGGACCAGGGCGGGTTGGCGCCCGCACGTGAGACAGTAACCGCAGCGACGGCCGCCCCCAAGCTCAGAGCGGCTTGCAGTTGCGGAACCGTTACAGTCGTCACTTTGGATTTGGAGAGAACACCGGCTTTGAACAAATTTGCCAGCACGCCGGCATTAAAGGTGTCGCCCGCACCGACGGTATCAACAACTTCAGCCCTTTGTGCGGGTACAACAATGGGCTCACAGTCAGGAACAAGGGCCAGCGCGCCTTCCCTGCCCTTGGTCAGCACTACGATCTTAGGGCCAAGCCGCAGCAGATGCTGCGCTTTGTCTTCCAGCTCTTGCACGCCCGGCACAATCCAGTTCAGGTCTTCGTCGGAAACCTTCAACAGATCCGCCACAGCAATCATACGCTCCAGCCGTGCACGGTAGCGCGCTTCGTCCCGTATAAAGCCCGGTCGGATGTTGGGATCGACTGCGATGAAACGGTGTGCTGCATCTCGTTCTGCCAAAGCGGCGTAGAAGTCCGCGCAGGGTTCGCTTATAAGGCTGATGCCACCAAAATAAAGTGCAGAGACGGTATCGGGCAGTTGTGGCAGATCGTCAGGTTGCAAGCTGCGGCCTGCGGTGTTTTCGTCGTAAAACGTGTAGGTGGCATGCCCATCGGTCAATCTGACAAAGGCCAGTGTCGTAGGCAGATCAGATCGAATGGCCAAATCGGTCTCTACCCCACTACGAGCGAGGTCGGCGGCCAGTTGTTGGCCAAAAAGATCGTTTGAAAGCCCAGTCAAAAAACCTGTTGGCACGGCCAGTCGCCCCAGCCCGATGGCCGTGTTGAAAATCGCACCACCGGAGTGCGGCACGAAGCCTTCGGCGCCCGAAACGGTCGGCGACGGGATCATGTCGATCAGTGCTTCCCCACAGCATAAGATCATGATTTTACTCCTTGTTGGGCCCCAAGGCCGCCGTGCTAACGCCCCAAACGGGCAGCGTCGCGGGCGAGACTTTCTATCCCGGCCCAGTCTCCGGTTTCAACCATCGCGGCAGGCGCCACCCAACTGCCACCTGCGCAGACCACATTGGGCAACGAAAGATAGGACAGGGCGTTTTCCGGGCTTACCCCACCGGTGGGGCAAAAAGAGATTTGCGGCAAGGGCGCACCAATGGCTTTGAGTGCAGGTGCACCACCGGAGGCTTCGGCCGGGAAAAACTTGAGCATGTCATAGCCTCGCGCCAGCAACCGCATTGCTTCGGTCGCAGTCGCAGCCCCGGCAAGCAGTGGCAGCCCTTCTGCTTCACACGCATCCATCAACGCATCCGTTGCACCGGGCGACACGCCGAACTTCGCGCCCGCCGCTTTGGCGGCACGCACGTCATCTGCAGTTACCAGCGTGCCCGCGCCCACAACACCGCCCGGAACATCCGCCATGGCGGCGATCACATCCAAAGCCGCGGGCGTCCGCAGAGTAACTTCAAGTGCTGGCAGCCCCCCCGCCACCAGAGCTTCGGCCAATTGGCGCGCTTTGCTTGCGTCCTGTACCACCAGCACAGGCACAATCGGCGCCATGCTGCAGATTTCACGCGCGAGAGCGCTTGCCTCTTGAGGTGTCATTTCACGCTCCTTTTTAGAACAGCGAACACGCGCCGGTATCAGCAGTGCCAACAGCGCTGCGGAAGTTTTTGAAAAGCTCGCGGCCAAGTCCGAATTCGTTCACAGAAAGGTCTGCAGTGGCGACCGGGCGTTCCAAGACGCCTTCAGTCACGATCTCCAGAACGCCGGCGACTGCATCGACACGTACGATATCTCCGTCGTGGAGTTTGGCAATTGCGCCGCCGTCCAGTGCTTCGGGGCTGACGTGGATGGCCGCCGGAACAGAACCTGATGCCCCCGACATGCGCCCGTCTGTGACCAACGCCACGTTGATACCGCGCGCCTGCAGGTTCTTAAGCGCAGGCGTCAGACTATGCAATTCGGGCATGCCGTTGGCCTTGGGCCCCTGAAACCGCACAACAATCACGGTGTCTTCAGTCACCTCGCCGGCACGGCAGGCAGCTTTGACACTGTCCTGATCGTGAAACACCCGAACGGGTGCCTCGACCACCTGATGTTCTGCTTTGACGGCCGAGACTTTCATCACCGCGTTGCCCAGCGACCCGCTCAACCGCTTCAAACCACCGGTGGCCTGGAACGGCTCTGCCGAGGGGCGCACGATCTTTTCGTTAAGGCTCTTGGTTGTGCCGGGTTCCCAGACAACCTCACCGTTCTTCAACTTGGGCTCTTGTGTATAAAGCGACAAACCCCCACCCGCCACAGTTTGCGTGTCGTCATGCAGCAGACCTGCCGCCAACAGCTCGTGGATCATGTAGCCCAGTCCACCCGCTGCGTGGAAATGATTCACATCGGCAAGGCCATTCGGGTAGATGCGCGCCAAAAGCGGGGTCACATCTGAAATGTCCGAAAAATCCTGCCAGTCCAGAATGATCCCACCTGCCCTCGCCATGGCGACAAGGTGGATGAGCAGGTTCGTCGACCCGCCCGTAGCATTAAGCCCAACGATCCCGTTTACGAAGGCTTTCTCGGTCAGGATATCGCACACAGGCGTATAGTGATTGCCCAGATCCGAAAGCTCTAGCGCGCGTTTTGCGCCAGCTTTGGTCAGAGCGTCGCGCAGGCCAGTGTTGGGCGTCACAAAGCTGGTTCCCGGCAGGTGAAGCCCCATGAACTCCATCAGCATCTGATTGGTATTGGCCGTGCCGTAGAAGGTGCAGGTACCCGGGCCGTGGTAGGCTGCCATCTCTGCTGCCATCAACTCCTCACGCCCGACCTCTCCTGCGGCAAACTTTTGACGCACAAGGCTTTTTTCATCATTTGAAAGCCCTGACGTCATTGGGCCAGCGGGCAAAAAGACCGTCGGGACATGTCCAAAGGTCTGCGCCGCGATCACCAGCCCCGGAACAATTTTGTCGCAAACGCCAAGATAAACAGCCGCGTCAAAGGTGTTGTGGCTCATGGCTACGGCCGTCGCCATGGCGATGACATCGCGCGAAAACAGACTCAACTCCATGCCCGGTTCACCCTGAGTCACGCCATCGCACATGGCAGGAACGCCACCGGCAACCTGCGCGGTGCCCCCCGCTTCGCGCGCGGCGTCACGTATCAGTTCGGGAAACCGCTCGAACGGCTGATGCGCGGACAACATGTCATTGTAGGTCGTCACAATCGCAAGGTTGCCTGCGCTTTCACGAGCGAGTTTGGACTGGTCAATTCCTGCGCCTGCGTAGGCGTGCGCCTGCCCGCTGCAACTGAGATGCGCGCGAGCCGGCCCTTTGACCCGCGCTGCGGACATGCGATCCAGGTAGTCTTTGCGCGGGCCGGCGCTGCGCTCAACAATACGGTCGGTGACCCGTGCGATCGTGTCGTTCAATGCCATTTGCATCCTCCGGTCTATCGGTTGTGCGCCTCAAGCGCGCAGACGTTCGTTCAGATCAGTGCCGCGATCGCGCGGCTTGTATCGATCATACGATTGGCAAAGCCCCATTCATTGTCATACCAGCTGACAACGCGAACCATACCATCCTTGGTGACTTTGGTCTGTGGCGCGGCAAAGCAGGACGAATGCGGGTCATGATTGTAGTCAATGGATACCGTAGGGTCTGTCTCATACGACAGTACACCCTTTAGGTGCCCGTTGGCCGCCGCTTGCATGGCGGCGTTGATCTCGTCTTCTGAAGTCGCACGTTCTGGCACAAAACTAAGGTCCACGAGCGATACATTGGGGGTCGGCACTCTGATAGCAGAACCTTCAAGCCGGCCCTCCAGCCGCGGCAACACCAAAGAGATCGCTTTGGCCGCACCGGTGGAGGTCGGCACCATCGACACCGCCGCCGCGCGACCGCGATAAGGGTCGCGGTGTGCCGCGTCATGGGATGGCTGATCCCCGGTGTAGGCGTGGATTGTGGTCATATAGCCGGTTTTGATCCCGACCGTCGCGTCCAGAACCGATGCCACTGGCGCCAGACAGTTAGTGGTGCAAGACGCGTTCGAAACCACGATATCATCTTTGGTCAGGTCTTTGTCGTTGACCCCAAAGACCACGGTACGGTCGGCATTGGCGCCCGGTGCGGAGATCAATACCCGCGAAGACCCGTTCTCAAGATGTGCCGCCGCCTTGTCGCGTGCCGTAAAAAAACCTGTGCACTCCATGGCCACATCGACACCATCCCACGGCAAAGCGGCAGGATCGCGCAGCGCTGTCACCTTTATGGTCTTGCCGTTCACAACCAACGCGTCGTTCTGCACCTCGATTGTGCCCGAAAACCGGCCGTGCACGCTATCGTATCGCAGCAAATGCGCCAGCGTTTCAGGGCTGGACAGATCGTTGATGGCAACAACTTCGACATCCGAGATATTGTTTTCAACCAGCGCCCTGAGCACACCACGGCCAATGCGCCCGAATCCGTTGATTCCTATTGCAGTAGACATTTGAACCTCCTGAACATGCCAACGCCTGTCGACAGATGAATGGTCATTGTTTTCGTTAGCGCTAACAACCACAGTTTGACAAGAAACTCAATGGTTGATTTTGCACAGGCTGCTTTGATCCAGATGCATGGCTATGCGCAAAGTTGGCACGGGACGAGCACGGTACGGGCCTGCACAACCTTGCCCGCAGCGCGCAGAACGTTTTTCAGATGATCGAAAGCGAGGTCGGCGGATGTAGTGCCTTCCCGTGACGCCAGCGCCTTTTCGGAAAACAGGGTTGTTCACTTTTATGGCCGTTTGAAGTGTAAAAGCACTGGATTATCGGTTTTTTACCACATCAGCCCTTCAGGCATAAAAGCATGTAGCGCAAAGCTGGTCTAAGACTGCATACATTTCGTCACCTGGCACAACTGTGGCAATTGTGCTGTCCGGGGTTGCCGCAAGCAAGACTGCATGTTCGTCGACCAGAGCACCATGCCAAAGGTATGCCTCTCCCGCCTGCGGGGAGGTGGCACAGAGTTTTTGCAATGCTTCCCGATAAGACCCATCCCCAAAATACGCGGGCTCAGCATCGGCGGGCTGCACGCAGACCGCAAGCGCCCGAGCTTGAAGCTTGGCCATGGGCCAAGCCACGGTGGCGCGCTCCTGCTTGCCTGTGTGCGCGCGCAGGCTGGCCTGCAGGTCATTGACGGACAGACCATTGAACGCGACGGCTGTGCCCGCTTCAGGCAGGCCAGCCTTTGCGTAAAGTGCACCCGCCTTTGCTGTGAGGGCATCGAAGGCATCCAACACGCTTTGCGCGTCCTCCGGCGTCAGATCACGACCTAAGAGTTGAGCGTACGCACTCTCCAGCGCTGGCGGGATCTGGCAAATCCGATGAACCCGCCGCTCGGCCACGTCGAGTGCGAGCGACGCGCCGTCTGATGTGGAGAAATGTATCACCCTGCGCAATACGGTTTCCGTTATCTCGCCCAGCGCGGCCGGGATGAATTGATCGCGCCGGGTCGCCAGTAACCGGCCATAGACTGTCACCTCTTCCGGTGCTGCGGAAAAAGCGGCAATGGCCTTCATGAAACGTCCGGTGTCATCTGCGGGGCTTTGCGTCATTGCTCCCCCTCGCCCGCCAACTGGTCGACCAAAGCAAGAGCCGCAGAAAGAAGCGGAGCCAGCGGGGTTTTGGGGTCCATCACCAAACAAAGCGCCTCTTGCGCCGGTGGACGGGCGCGCACGAAGCAACGAGTGCCAACAAGCGTCGCGTTAACGGCCACGCGCGAGGATGCGCCGGCCCCACGGCCAAACTGTTCATGAACAACATGCGCCATTTCCCCCATCAGGGTTTTGAGACCGGCGGCGCAGAGCGCATCCAATTTTTCCTGCGTGGTTTTTTCCGATGTGGATGAAGCGAGCACCATACCTGTCGACAGATCCGCGAACGCGATGACGCGACAGCCTGGTATCCGCTGTCGGAATGCTAGCAATTCTTCGCGTATCGTCACATAGTTCACCGTTGTCGGGGCTGATTGGTCACCTGATCTATCGGACAGTTGGCAACAGCCATAACGGGTTTGACTTTTTGTCCGGTTAACGCGTTACGAAAACTTCGGCATGTAAGACCCGGGATCGGGACTTGTATCTTCCGACGGCAATTGCTGCTCTGGCGTGTCCTGCCGCCTCAGGACCGGGCGACGCGGGACGATTTGTGGCATATCGCTATTGGCTTCAGACACCGGTGTTTTTGCAACTTGCGTTTCCGTCGCTTCTGGCATCTCGTGGGCGCCTGAAAGACCAGGTGCAAGCTTTTCAACCATCTGCATAAAATGTGCCACAAAAGCGTCCGCACCACTTTCCGCCCAAAGTTCTGCGTCCTCCGCCGCGTCCTGTGCCTGACTAAGCGACATCATCACCAGTTGCGCGAACTGTTCGCCCGCCTCCGCCCTGACACGTTTTAAAACCTTGGCGCGGTCCCTTTCCGTCAGCAGCATGTCCGAGCGTGTAATCACCAGCATTGAATTTTGGCGGATCGACGCGCCAATCCCTTGCCACACAGACGCCTCACTTTGCCGCCACGCCTGCGTGGCCGGCGTACACCAGATCACGGCATCAGCCATGGGCAAGACACGTTCCCATACCGCGCTGGACATATTGGGATCGGAAATGCCGGGCATATCAATCAGGTCACATTTGGTCAGAATATCCTCGACGCAGTGAAACCGGATGTATGCTGTAGCGTCAGTATTAATGTCCTGAAAAGCGGCCATCGTGCAGGGGGTTTCGTTGCCTTCCAGATCGACCATCACTGTGGGTCCTGTGCCATGCTGGATAAGGACCGGTGGTAACTGTGTTGCCACCACCTGAACAGGCAGCGGGTTTGTGCCAATCATCAGATTGGCCAGAGTGCTTTTCCCCGCACTAAACTCTCCCATAAGGGCGATACGCGGCAGTCGGGGGCCGCTGCCAGTGGGCCAAAAAGCAGGGCGGTGGGTGTCAGATTCGTCACTCATGCCTCAGCATAGCAACTCAAGGTTTCCAAAGTGTTTTGCAAAAGCTTGCGCCGCGCTTGGGGTGCGTTCTGCTTGACGAAGGCGCGCAACTCTTCCGGACTAGCTCGTTTTCTGCGGTCGAGTGTCTCAAAGGTCGACATCTGCTCACTCAAAAAGGCATCAAAAACTGCCACTGCGTCATCGCGCAGGCAACGTGCAAGATCGTCGCGCAGCTCTGAAATCACCGGGCTGGTTTCAGATTTGATCAAATCGTAGAAACTTGCCGCATAAGCTTTGTAGCCGCGCCGCTGCACCCACCAGCGCTTCCACCAGCTTGCCCCCAGATCAAGCGCTATGGTTCGGCCCAAAGTAACCGGCGGCGGGACTTGTGGCGGATTTGGGCGCGCAATTTCAATCGCCTGTGGCCCCATCCCGAACGCACGCGCGTAAAGGTCTGAAATGGCCAGAACGGCGTCTTGCGTTGCTTTTTCAAACGCACTCTGAACATTGCGGCCCAGTACCTTGTGCGAAGAGCTTAGCAGAACACGAAGACCCGCCGGATCATATGTCCATGGCGTTGCTTCGCCGAATTTTTCAAGATGTTGAACCAAAGAGGCCGTTGCGCGCTCCAGAAAGCTGGCCTGAACCCGTTCCATCCGATCCGAAAACGCCGACAGAATGTCATCATATTCTGCTTCCAGCGCTTTCTTGTGATCTGTACACAGTGCTTGCATCCTGACCCTTGCCTCGCGCCCGTTTATGGAGGGTTCAGTATGGTTTGAGACTTCTTGTTCAACGATGCGGTCAGCGGCGACAAGACCCGAGGCCACATTCTTGGCGCTTGCGCCGATCCGCTGGAGGATGGCAGCCCCTATCCCTTCTGTGATCCGTTTGCCGATGGCGGCTTGCAAAGCGGGCATACCGGACAACTTCCAGACGTCATGCTCTTCAAGGCAGACAGCGGTATCCACGTGGCCCGGGGCCGCCCATCGCGCGAGGGCTGCGGCACTGGTAGTAGGCATATCATCCAGCTTGAATTGCAACGCAAAAGAAGCCCAAAGCGCACTACCACAGATTACTTCGGCATCTTGTGGCCCTTTGTGTTTTCGCAGCGTGGCAGCAATGCTCTCGCGAATTTGCGGCACCTGAGTGGCAGGGTCTGACAGTTCGTCAATACGATTTACAAAGACAATTGCATCGCGCGATTTCACTTGTGATATCAGGCGGATCAGCGCCATATCCGTCGAGCTGAGCGCCTGATGCGCAGACAGAACAACAACACAGATACGGCTGTCGCGGATCGCACGTATGGTAATCTGCTCGCGCATCATGAACGTGTCGTTGACACCCGGCGTGTCGCGCAGGCACATGGGTATGGGCAGCGACGTGCGCTGCATATGCAAATCCGCTGATTTGGTGATATCCGCAAAGCGGCCCTGACTGTCGCCTCCAGCACCGCTATCGCCGTCCAACTCCTCGCCCAGACATACATAGCGTTCGATCAGATCCTTGTCGAAATAGCCATAGTCGCGCTGCTGTCCCAACAGCATCTCGAACTTGCGGCCAAGCCGTGCGCGGGACTTTTCGCGCATCTGCGTCACCTGCGCTTTGATCTTATCAAGTTCTTCATCCGCGCCGGCACGGCTGGCAAGCTCACCGATGCGGCCGCCTCCAGAAATCAGTTTGTCCCATTCGTCGGCGTCGAAAAAGCGAAAGGACGCGCTGTTTTTAAAGTCTGGTGTCTTGGGGTAAAGGTGCAGTGACGTGACAACGGAAGTCCACGGATTCACATCTGCCGGCAGCAAATCAGGGGCACCAATAAGAGCATTCACAAGAGAGGTTTTGCCCGATTTGATTTGCCCGATCATCGTAACAGAAGGTTCAAATTGATCGAGCTGCCGCAACATCCGATCTGCCCGTCTGATCGCGTTTTCGTCGCCGATAGATTTCAGTGTTTCAACTGAGGCGCGCAATCGGTCGAACGACTGGCCGAAGGCACGCAGGCCGCTGAACCCTGCAGCCAGAAGATCGGACTGCGCCGCTTCGCGGAAGGCAGTGTCATCGCTGGAATTTAATACGTTCATCCTGCCCTCCACACCGCAACGCAGATACGTAGGGTACGATATGCTGCCTTTGCGCTCAGGTTCACATTGGACAGTTCATTACCCCACAAACCTATAACCCATGGTAAATTTGACGATAAAATGTGCGTCGATTGTAACTTTGGGCTGGCTAAAAAGCCACGTATCGCTAGACTTTTATTGAACCTGCAT
The DNA here is from genome assembly GCA_947501635.1 of uncultured Roseobacter sp. GTDB lineage: Bacteria > Pseudomonadota > Alphaproteobacteria > Rhodobacterales > Rhodobacteraceae > Roseobacter. Next base: position 306,920 of record CANMWT010000004.1, on the reverse strand, counting down.
GCTTTCAAGATCGCGCCGGAGCTGCAGCAGTATCGTCACTGCGTCCGCAGCCGAGCCTGTGTCATTCTCGAGCGTCATGAGCATTACCTTGTCCGAGGCATCCTGAAAAGCCGCGCAGAAAGGTGCAAGCTGTGGATAGCTTGCAGCCTGGTTTTGCATCACGTCAACCAACTCTTCCGAGATTGTCCCACACAGCTGCAACACGTCGGACATATCGCCCTCAGCCTCATCAAAACCAAGCTCAGCCAGATCATATGCGCGCGCCATAATCGTATCGCGCGCGGCGCGGAAAGGCACTGCATTGATAACGCTGGGGGCCACGCTTCGGTCTTGCACTATGACACCCTGCGATTGCGCAAGACCTTGCCGTTCGAGAAACAATAGCGCGCTGTCGAGGTCTGCGCGCTGCCCGGCGGCGACGATCCCCGATACCGCATCGACCAATGCTTTGAGACCGCTGGCCGCAAACTGCGCGTCCGAGACCGCTTTCTGTTGCGCATGCTGCGCCAGCACCACAGGTGTCGCCGTGGGAAACAGACTGTGAAACTCATCGCAGACGACCCCCTGCAACGCCTCGATCCGGGGAACCAGAGCCCCCTGCTGGGCCAGCATATCGGCCTTGGTCAGAACCAAAAAGCTATGGTCTTTCAAGCTGTCGCGCGCGCGTGCCCAGACCGCTGCTTCCTGCACGTCAAAGCTTTGGGTGCACCACAAGACGATATCGGCCACGTCCAGCGCGGCACCCAGAATGCCGTCACGAGCGTGCTCGTCTTGTGGCACAGCGCAGTCGATGATCTGGGCATGTCCGAAAGGGCAAAATCCAAGCGAAAACGCATGTGCGTCCCCGCTCGCGAACGGGTGCGTGGGGGCGGCGCCCTCCACATAGAAATGGCGCGAGGTCTGCGCATCGGCCACCGCTGTCGCACCGCCGAGGATCGCATCGCACAGCGCCGACTTTCCGGCCCCGCGCGGCCCCAGCAGAACGATACGCACGCCATTTTCCAGACGCTCCGCAAGAGCCTGCGCATAGCTGCGTGCGCTGGCGGGCAAAGTGATGTCCGACAGGGCGGCACGTAGACGGGCAGCCGCATCAGTAGTCGAGATATCATCCAACACAGCGCATTTCCGCTTGAAGCCCCAGACCCAAGGCTTTGGGTTTTTGTGCCGATTTGCCCAATACCTTTACGACCGAAAAAGACACGTTATCGAGTTCAGGGTTGTTTAGGCCAAGCAGGCGGTGCAACAGATCGTCCACGATTTCAGCACTCTGCCGCTTGCGGTTGCGGCGCAACGCCGCCTCGATCGCGTCTTTCGGAAGATACTGCAAGCCGTCGCTGGCAACGATCAGAATATCGCGATCCTTTAAGGCGACAGGGTCGTTGGGGCAATCCACCTTGGAGACCTCTGCCCCGAACAAAACCGATGTAAGTGTATTGCGGTCGGGATGGTTGGCCGCTTCCTCCGGCGCCAGCAGGCCGGACTTTGCCATAAAGTCAATTTGCGGGGCCATGGAGTGGTCTTCGTTCAACTGCACCAAGATGCCGTCACGAAACAGATACAGCGGGGAATCGCCAATGGAGATCCAGTAGAGATTGCCACGCAGCACAACCGAGGCGACCAGCGTCGCCCCCATGCCGCTGGTTTCCGGATAGGCATCCATGTGTTCCTTCAAACAGCCATTCGCGGCCATGGCCGCCGCGTGCAACCGCGCGTTAATCTCGGCTTCAAAGGCATCTGCATCACCCTTGTGAAACATCAACTCGCTGTAAACTTCCGTCACAACGATCTTGCTGGCCACATCCCCTGCTGCATGCCCACCCATACCGTCCGCGAGAACGACGAACCCCACATCAGAGCCTTTGGCAAAATCCGAAAGGATCGCGTCTTCCTGATACGCGCGCTCGCCCTTGCTCAGTGCGGAAGCGACATCAAAATCAAACATCTCCCGCATGCGCCATCTCCGAAGCCTGCCACTGAAAGTCTGACCCGCACAGTGCCACAAACCGCAAAGTCGTCTCACCGATGCGCAGCAGGTCCGCATGGTGCAGCTCTTCCGTGCTCAGCACGGGGCGAGCATTGCGCCGTATAATGTTCGATTTGCCGCCATGACCGATATAGAACTTGTTTTGCTCTTCATCATAGGCGACCGCCGCATGGTTGTTACGCGATATGCTGTTGTCTCCGAAATCGAGGCGGATAACCTGATCTTCGCCACGGCCAATCATCGAGGCGCCGGTGAATATGCTGAAGGCATGCCCCACACCCGGCCCTTCGACAATTACCAGCCAGCCTACAGGAAATTTCTCGCGCTGCGCGGTCGCCGTTGCTTCGACGGCAATGCCAAAGGGGTCACCAGCCGCTGCATCGGCACGGTTGAAGCCGAGCAAGCGTGTCTTGACCCGCCCCGCACGGCGCCCGGCACGGCCCGCCGCCGGAGCGGGGACAGCATCCAGCCCGTGCCTCTGCGACAGATCAAGTGTCGCACTATCGCTCTGGGCCAGCGGCTGCGGCTCTTGGGGCTCTTGGGGCTCTTGGGGCACCTCTTCAACTGCATTCAAGGCAGCCATCTGCCGACGCGCAAAACCTGCCGCATCCAAACCATCCGACAGTTTTTCAACAGGTGCCATGGCAGAGGCTGCCTGCTCGACCTGCGCAATCTCGTTCATCGCTTCTGAGAGCTCATCGTCTGCGGACTGCATGTCCTTACGCGCGCAAACGGTGTCTGAAGCATCCGCCTGGACCCTATCCGGTTGAGCAGGCTCTGACGCCAGCGCGTTTTCAAGGCTTGCTGCAATGTCTTCGTCGCTGGGCGCATTCCTGGCCTCCCGATTTGACAGCTCCTGCAACGCGCAATCGGCGTCCTTTGCAACCTCGGCCACCGGTACCCCAAGATCAAAGCTGTCCACATCGGTCACTTGACCGACAACTGATATCGGATCCGAACCAACCACAGCGTCTTCCTCTCTGCCGTCCTCACGTGCATCAATCTGCGACCCTCCCGCGTTATCGCCTCCTGCCGCATGTGCAAAGGGATCAAGCACCAAAAGCGTTCGGGGCCCGTCCATCTCATTGAAAGCTGCGCGCATCGCTTCGTCACTGAGCGTTTCTTCATCATTGGCAGGGCGCGCCTGGTTTTGGAAAACTTTTCTAAAGAGTGTCATGGGTCTGCCTTCCGTATGAAGTTTGAACAAAAAAAACGTGTGAGGAAGCCTTCGCAGTTTCGGGGCACATCATGGATCACCCCTCTTCGCCGTGGCGGATCGTGACGCCCTGTTGTTCTTGAGCCTCGACCGGTCGCTGCCCCAGTTCCTGCCCCCAGGCCAGCAGCGGCTGGACAGTTGCTGCCTGCACTGCGTCATATTGCAGAACGGTGTATCCGTAGAAAAGATAGGCACAAAAAACGATCGGCACCGTGGCAAACCGGTTCATACGCTTCGACGGGACCGCAGGCGCAGAGCGTGTAGCTTCGCGTGATTTAGCCGCTTCAAGCGCGCGCGATGTTACTCGGACGTAGGGGGTATCCGCCTTTGGCCTGTCTTGCGGTGCAGCATCGGGCTCGGGATGTGGCCGCGCGATGTCTTCCGCGGTAACGCTCAGGTTTTCCACTTCGGGCGATGCCATGCCTTGCGCAGAGGTTTCTGCGTCACCGGACTGCGACCCTTGGGCCAGATCACATGTATCAAAGGGTGCGGCGGCGCCCGCGGTTGGCGTCTTATCCGCGCATACAGCGCCATCTGGGCGGGCCGGCGGAACGGTGCCAGTTTCGCACGGGTCTTCCTGCTCTGCATTGGCGGATTTAACCAGGTTCATCACAGTTTGGTCGATTGACCTGTCGTTTTGAGCCTGAGCACGCGCCCGCTCGATCCTTTTTGTGTGATCGATCATAAGCGCCCAGTCTTCCGCAGACTGCAACCGTTCAGACGGCACAATATTTAGCGCCTTGTCGATCGCCTCAAGAAACGCCGTATCATAATCAGGGAAACGCCCGCTCAGCGGGGTGTACAAATCCTGCTGATTGCCCGCCAGTGCTGCAAGGCGTGCCTGGCTGTTGGGCGGCGGCGCACCTGAAATGAGATGCACCAGCGTAGCCGCCATGGCGTAAAGATCGCTGCAGGGATGTTGCGGACTGCCCGCGACGTAGAATTCTTGCGGAGAATAGCCGTCTTTTACAACCAACACAGACGACAACACGCGGCTTTTGCGGCTGGCTTCTTCACGGGCCGCGCCAAAGTCGATCAGGACAGGGTGCCCTGTCGTATCAACAAGAATATTGTCCGGCGAGATGTCACGATGCAGCAAATCCTGACTGTGGACGTGACCAATCGCATCCAGCAGTTTCAGGGTCAGGCCTTGAACCATATCAGGTGACATCGCCGGATGCCCGGTTTCGATGATCTCCAGCAGGTCTTTGCCTTCCACCAGATCAAGCGCCATATACGCCGTCTCGTTGTCTTCAAAAACCTGATGCACGCCGACGACGCTGGGGTGTTTCAGGCGCGACAAAGCATGGGCTTCTCGGATAAAGAGTTTTACGATGGATTGGAAATCATCGATGTAGTGCCGCGTTCGGGCGCAAACCGTTTTGTTTACGCGCGCGCAAAACGCCTCGGGAAAGCATTCTTTTATGACGACCGTCCGGTTCAGACTGTCGCGCGCAAGATAAGTGATCCCGAAACCGCCGCTGCTGAGATAGCGCAGGATTTCATATTGCCCGCTTAAAAGCCTGCTGCCAGGCGCGAGCGCATCGACGTTTGGCTCCGGTGCTTGCTTTAGATCGGTAACGCTCACAGTTTCACCACTCATTCACAGCCGTCACAAGCGTAAAATCCACGGGGCCTTTGCGATGCCCACCTACGCTTTGCTATGATCAAAAGGCCGAATTGCTGTGTCGAAAACGTGACCAACTCGCGGTCACGCCATGCAGTAAGCCACTAATTTAATTTAATACTTACCCATTACGCCGTCGCGACATGCAAAATGCCGCCGGTGTTTCCACACCGGCGGCACGAGTAGGTCTGGAAGTGTTTGACGTCGCCGCTTACAGCGCGATGCGAGACACCTTGCCCTGCAGTTCCGCTTCGCGCGCGGCCACGGATGCGACCGCAAGATCCTGCAGGCCGACGCCAGTACCGTCAAACAGCGTGATTTCTTCGGCACTGCTGCGGCCAGGGTGTGCGCCGTTGATAACCGCGCCAATCGGCGTGATGTCATCTTCACCAATAAGCCCCTGTGCGACGGCGTGTTGCGCCTCACCGATAGTGATCGACTGGGCAATTTCATCCGCAAATACGGTTGCTCCTGCCAAAAGCGCTGGATCAACCTCCTGCTTGCCCTTGGTATCCGTGCCCATACAGGCGATATGCGTGCCCGGCTTGATCCAATCTTTCATCATCAGGGGCTCAAAGGCCGATGTGATCGTAATGATAACATCCGCCTGCGCGCCCAGCTCTTCCTGCGTGACAGCCTCGAACGTCAGGCCAAGCTCTTCTGCCACGGCACCAAGACGGGGCAACATGTCCGGATGCGGGTTCCACGCCACCACTTTCTCAAAATCGCGCTGCTGAACCGCCGCGCGCAGCTGGAAGGTCGACTGATGACCCGCGCCCACCATGCCAAGAACCTTGGCATCCTTGCGCGCCAGATGCGCAATCGACACAGACGAAGACGCAGCGGTACGCACAGCCGTCAGGTAGTTGCCGCCCACCAGCGCTTCCAACATGCCGGTGTCAGGGTCGAACAGGAAAATTGTGGACTGGTGATTGGTCAGCCCTTTGTCCATATTGCCCGGCCAGTAACCGCCGGATTTCACACCAAGCGTTTTACCCGCCCTGTCAAAGCCCGATTTGAAACCGTAAAGCGCATCCGCATAGCCGATGGCCTCGCGAATGACGGGGAAGTTATACGCATCGCCTCTGGCCATTGCGCCAAAAACCGCCTCTACCGCTGTAAAGGCGTCCGCGCTGCTCACCACTTCGGCGCAGATGTCCTCGCCGACGATAAGTAGTCCTTTTGCTTTGGTTTCAGCATCAAGCATATCGCGTTCCTGTCGTTCTGTTGGTATGAAAAACAGCGCCCGGCTGGCCCGGGCGCTGGGGTATTTTGTACTGAAATCAGTGCTTAGTAGGCCTTGCCACGCGCCGAGACGGGCCAAAGTGTTTCGACTTTGCCGTTGCGGACGCCTACGTACCAATCATGTACGTTACATGTGGGGTCACAGTGGCCCGGCACCAGCTTGAGCTTGTCATTGACCTTCAACACCCCATCAGGGTCGGCCACAACGCCATGCTCGTCGGAGCATTTGACATAGGTAACATCGTCACGGCCGAAGATCGTGGGAAGCCCACTGTCGACCGACTGCGCCTTGAGGCCCGCGTCCACGATGGCCTTGTCAGCCTTTGCGTGGCTCATTACGGATGTGAGCAGGAACAGAGCGTTCTCCCACTCACCTTCGTCGATACGGTTGCCGTCTTTGTCCAGGATGCGGCCATAGTCGGCGTCCATGAAGGCATACGATCCGCACTGCAGTTCGTTGAAAACGCCCGAGTTACTTTCAAAGTAGTAAGACCCGGTGCCGCCCCCACCAACGATGTCGCATTCCAGACCTTCAGCCTTGAGCAGATCAATGGTTTCACGAACCTGATCGATGGCGATCTGGGTTTTGCCTTGACGCTCTTCATACGAGTCAAGGTGCTGCATCGCGCCCTGATAGGCCTGGATGCCGGCAAACTTCAGACCCTCTGCCGCGTCGATGGCCTTGGCCAGTTCAACAACAGGCTGTCCGTATTGCACACCGCAGCGCCCCGCACCTACGTCGATCTCGACGAGGCACTCGATCTCGTTGCCATGACGCACAGCAGCAGCGGACAAGTCCGCGACGTTGTCTATGTCGTCGACACAGCAGATCGCGCGCGCACCCCAGTTGGGAAGCCGCGCCAGACGGTCGATTTTTGCCGGATCGCGCACCTGGTTTGACACCAGAACATCTTTGATGCCGCCGCGTGCAAAGACTTCCGCCTCAGACACCTTCTGGCAGCATACACCAACCGACCCGCCCAGCTTTTCCTGCAGCAAAGCGACATCGACCGATTTGTGCATCTTGCCGTGAACACGGTGACGCATGCCGTGGCTGGCCGCATAGTCGCCCATCTTTTTGATGTTGCGCTCAAGCGCATCGAGGTCAAGCACAAGACAGGGCGTCTGGATCTCGCTCTCATCCATGCCGATCGCGGCCGGAATGTCGTAGCCGACTTCATATTCTTCAAAGTTTACTTGCTTGTTCATGTCACACTCTCCTCAGCCCAAGGTCCAGGGCAGTTTATCCAAATCTACGTTTCCACCGGTGATAACGACGCCAACGCGCTTGCCCCGGAACACATCCGGATTGCGCAGAATGGTTGCCATCGGCACGGCACAGCTTGGCTCCATCACGATTTTCATGCGCTCCCACGTCAGTTTCATCGCGTCGATGATCTCCTGCTCGGATGCCGTCAGTACGTCGGTCACAAAGTGGGAGACAAAGTGCCAAGTGTTCTCTTTCAGCGGCACTTTCAACCCGTCGGCGATGGTTACCGGCGCATCATCTGCAATAATGTGACCCGCACGGAAAGAGCGCGCAGCATCATCAGCCTGATCCGGCTCTGCTGCATAGATTTCCATATGCGGTGCCAGATTGGACAGCGTCAGGCAAGTTCCGGAGATCATCCCGCCACCGCCGATGGGCGCAATCACCGCATCCATATTCTCCACCTGCCCCAGCATCTCCAGCGAGCAGGTCGCTTGTCCGGCTATGACACGCGGGTCATTGTAGGGGTGCACAAACTCAGCGCCCGTTTTGGCCTGCACCTCGGCAAAAACTGCCTCGCGGCTGGTGGTCGAAGGCTCGCACTCGGTAATGATGCCACCATAGCCGCGAACGGCCGCTTTCTTGGCTTCAGGCGCTGTGCGCGGCATCACCACGTGGCACGGAATACCGCGCCGGCCTGCAGCATAGGACAGAGACAGCGCGTGATTGCCCGAGGAGTGTGTCGCAACACCCTTTTCGGCGATATCATCGCTCAGACCAAAGACCGCGTTGGACGCACCGCGCACCTTGAAGGCGCCGGCTTTCTGAAAATTCTCGCACTTAAAGAACAGCTCTGCGCCGGTCAGGTTGTTGAAATAGCTGGACCTGAGGATCGGCGTTTCGTGAATGTAAGGCTTGATACGCTCATGCGCGGCCTTCACGTGGTCGATCGTCAAATCCGGCCCTGTCATGGAATCCAGCATCTGTCTCTCCTTAGGCGGCAGATTTGATTGAGGTGTCGTTACCGGAGCGCAGGAATTCCTGCGCCGCCGCGACACCGCTGCCAAGTTTAATCGGGTAATTCAGGTCGGCCATCGCCATCTCGATTGTGGCAATGCCGGACAACACCATTGCGTCTGTCAAGCTGCCAAGGTGACCAATGCGGAACGCCTTGCCATCCATTTCGCCCAGACCGACGCCGAATGACACGCCGTATTTTGTGAAAGCATGTTCTGTCAGCGCGTTGCTGTTAAAGCCGCCGGGCACATAGATTGCGCTTACCGTGTCTGAATACAGGTCCGGGCTTTGCGCAACAAGGTTCATCCCCCAAGCGTCAACCGCACGGCGTACACCCTCTGCAAGGCGTGTGTGGCGCGCGTACACGTTGTCGAGCCCTTCTTCAAAGAGCATCTTGAGGCTCTCGCGCATGCCGTAGATCAACTGTAATGGCGGCGTATACGGGAACCCGCCAGATGCGTTGGCTTTCATCATATCGCGAAAATCAAAGAAGGTGCGGTGAAGCCCTGCTGTTTCCATCGCTGCCAACGCCTTTGGGCTGACCGCAAGGATTGCCATGCCCGTTGCCAGCATAAAGCCCTTTTGCGAACCCGAAACTGCAACGTCGACGCCCCAGTCATCCATATGGAACGGCATCGACCCCAGCGAGCTTACGCAATCAACGAACAGCATGGCAGGGTGCGCGGCCGCATCCATCGCAGTACGCACCGCGCCGATGTCTGATTTGACGCCGGTCGCCGTCTCGTTATGCGTCACAAGAACAGCTTTGATTGCGTGCTCTTTGTCGGCACTCAGGATTGCTTCGAACTTGTCGGCGGGTGCGCCGCTGCCCCAAGGACACTCAACGATGTGCACATCAAGCCCGTGGCGCTGACACATGTCGATCCACTTGTGGCTGAACATACCATACCGCGCGACGAGCACTTTGTCGCCCGGGCTAAGCGTGTTGCAGATTGTCGCTTCCCATCCACCGGTACCGCTGGCAGGAAATGTGATAATCTTGCCTTCGGTCGTCTTAAAAACCTTTTTCGTGTCTTCGAGCACTGGCGCGAAAGTCTCCACGAAGTCAGGAGCGCGGTGATCGCGCGTTTGAATATTCATCGCTGCGCGCAGCCGATCCGGTATGTTTGTTGGTCCGGGTATGAACACTGGATTTTGATCTGACATAACGAATTCCTCCTGATCGTTGCGGCATTGATAAAATACTAGCGCGTGCATTGCAATTTTCTCGAAATACTTTTCCATTATAAGCTTTAAATAGTTAAATATATGGTTTTATTCATTTTATTGTTTTTCATTTTTAATTTAATCATTTATTTGAAAATATTTTTCATTCCTGTATGGTATGTACAATCGATATTCAGGAGACGTCATGAATACCCAGAAACGGCAGCGAGGCAGGCCCAAGTCGCAATTTCGCGAAAGTTCGGCAGGCACATTGCAGTCACTCGACCGTGCGTTGGGTGTACTGGTGGCAGTGGCGCGCGCGGGCAGATCCAATTTAACAGATCTGTCAATGTCTCTGGGCGTGCCAACCGCAACAACCCACCGCATTCTGACAACTTTACAGAAGCATGGCTTTGTGACCTTCAGCGAGGAGCGGCAGGACTGGAGCATCGGGATAGAGGCCTACCGCACGGGCGCGTCCTTTACCAACCACTCCAGTCTCACCGAAGTCAGCCGCCCTGTCATGCGCAGGTTGATGGAAAAAACCGGCGAAACCGCCAACCTCGCGATACCCGACGGGCCCGAGGTGGTTTTTGTCGAACAGGTTGAAACAAAAAACCCGATCCGAGCGTTCTTTGCCAGCGGTACGCGCACCTCGATGCATGCCTCGGGCACAGGCAAGGCGATCTTGTCCTCCATGCCGGAAGAAAGGGTGCGGCAACTGCTGATGTCAGCGGGTCTTACCGCGTTCACAGAAAGGACGCTGACAAACCCAGCCGACCTCTTTACTGATCTGAAACGCACCAGAGAACGCGGCTATTCTTTCGATCAGGAAGAGCGGTACTCGGGCATGTCATGCATCGGCAGCGTGATCTATGACGAACACTCGGAAGCTTGTGGAGGTGTCTCTATCTCAGGCCCCAGCACACGTTTTGATCCGTTACGGGTACCGGAATTGGGGGCCACGGTGGCCGAAGCGGCAGCGGAAATCAGCAGAATGATCGGGGGACGCGCCCCCCATAGCGAACCATGGAGCGCTTAACGACGGTCACTACGGTTTTACGCACAGGTAAAGCTGGAAAATCGCACAGTTTGCCGCGTTGTATGGCGGTACTGAAAGATTAACTGAGTAATATGGTAGGGATTTTGTGTCACTGCTTAGGGAGACAGTTGAAATGGACGTCAGACGCGCAGACCGGATCGCGGACGCTTTGGAAGAGATGGTGTTCACCGGACATCTTCGGGAAGGTCAGCGGTTGGATGAGGCCACCCTTGCCAAGAAGTTCGATGTATCACGCACCCCAATCAGAGAAGCCTTGCAACGACTGGTCGCAGCAGATCTGGCGCGGCAACTTCCCCGCCGCGGCGTGTTTGTCCAGCAGCCCTCCTCCATCACACTGATCGAAATGTTCGAAACGATGGCCGAAATCGAAGGCGTCTGCGGGCGGCTGGCAGCAGTTCGGATGACCAGCGCCATGCAGAAGGAACTCAAGGACTGCAACGCCGTCTGCAAAGAGGCTTTGACCGCGAATGACTGTGAGGCTTACTCACGCGCGAACGAAGAGTTTCACTTCATTCTCTATCAATCCACTGGCAACGCTTTTCTGGAAGCCGAAGCAAAACGACTATTCTCGCGACTGAAGCCTTTCAGGCGCGTGCAGTTCAAGATGCGCGGACGCATGGCGGCCTCTGTATCCGAGCATGACGAGTTGATAGACGCGATTTCCAGAGGCGAGGATACGCGCGCGGCAGACGTGCTGCGCGGACACATCGGCACACAGGGCGACCGTTTCTATCCTCAGATGGCCCAGTTACGCCGCGACCCGGACCTCCGGATCGCGAGCTGAGTTAAAAGCTGTCCGTCAATCCAGACGGACAGAGTCGCCGCTTGTTTGAGCTTCCGACGAAAAACCAAACTGCGGTAGCGCGTAGCTTGCCGCAAAAGAGATCGCGGCCATCGCGACGAAGGCAAGGACGATCTCTCTCATGACGAGCCTCCCGCCTTGGCTTCTTTGGCTTTGACCTCTTCCACCCAAAGGCTGTGGTGCTCGCGCGCCCATTGCTCTTCGACCTCGCCGCTGCCCATGGCGTCATAGGCACCTTCCATACCGACAGAGCCGATGTAGATATGGGCGATCACAATCGCAAAGAGGACAAAGCTGACGATCGCATGCCACAGCTGTGCATATTGCATCTCTGTGTGCGGAGCCAGATTAGTGTTAAGCTCGCCCAAGCCCAGCAATTGCGGAATGCCAAACTGGTTTAGTTTTTCAAATGTCGCCGCAAACATTGGCAGCTCGAACGGGAAGAGCAGAGACAGACCAGAGGCTGAAATGGATCCCCCCAGAATAACTACGGACCAGAAGATAAGCTTCTGACCGGCATTGAACTTCTTGGCAGGCGGATGGCCACCGCCAAAGATACCACCGCCCTTGAGAAGCCAATTGATATCTGTCCGGTCCGGCAGATTATGCACGACCCAAAGCACAAAGATCATAACAATCGCGAGCATGAAGGCCCAAGAGACGTTGTTGTGTATCCACTTCGCGCCGATTGCGATGGTCGAGAACCCCTCGGGCCCCAAGGCGGGGATCAGGAATTGCCGGCCCAGAAGCGAGATGACACCGGTCACACCCAGCAGGATGAACGACCCGGCCAGAAGCCAATGTGCAAAACGCTCTATCGACTTGAACCGCAGGATGGTTCTGCCGGTTCTTTCACCATCGATACGAATACGTCCACGGATCAGGTAGAACAACACCAGCAGGCCCATCATGCCCAACACAAGGCCAAAGCCGTATTTGGTCAGCGGTCCCTCTCGGAACTGCAGCCACCACATGCCTGTATCCTGTATCAGTACGGTCGCGGCAGGGTGCTGGACCTGCGTTGTGATATCGGCGCTGTCAAAGCGCAGCGCGCGCCACAATTCCGGATCAGAGGCCCCGCCAAGCGTACCCAGTTGTTCCGAAGAAGGTCGCCCGCCACCGGGGTCGCCGGTTAGTCCACTCCTGAAGGAATTATCGACCTTCAGGCCTTCCTGGCGTTTCATGATGTCTTCAAGCGTCGTCGCACCACCGGTGGCGGAGCGATCCGTTTCCGGTGCTTCCGCATCTTGCGCGAAACTCGGCAGGCAAAGAGAGAAGGTGATCAGCAGAGCGTAGATCAAACGCAGCATTTTTTGTTATCCTATCCAAGATAGTTAGGGGCGGCTCGAAAGAACCGCCCCTTGTAAGTTAGTTCGACAAAGGGGGCTTGTCAGCCGCCTTTTTGGTCGTAGGCAGTGCCCCATCCCCATGCGCCGGAACCGAAGCCGCGTGCGACGACACGCTCGCGGTAAATTCCCGCGACGACGTCGCCGTCGCCGGCCAGAAGCGCTTTGGTGGCGCACATCTCGGCACAGATCGGCAGTTTGCCTTCCGCGATCCGGTTGCGGCCGTACTTCTGGAATTCGGCTGTGGAGTGGTTTTCCTCGGGGCCACCGGCGCAGAATGTACATTTGTCCATTTTGCCACGGCTGCCGAAGTTACCTGCCTGCGGGAACTGAGGTGCGCCGAAGGGGCATGCGTAAAAGCAGTACCCGCAACCGATGCATAGGTCCTTCGAGTGCAGGACCACACCCTCTTCGTTCTGGTAAAAGCAGTCTACCGGGCAGACGGCCATACAGGGCGCGTCCGAACAGTGCATGCACGCGACAGAGATCGACCGTTCACCCGGCTTGCCGTCATTCAGCGTGACGACCTTCCGACGGTTGATGCCCCACGGCACTTCGTGCTCGTTCTTACAGGCTGTGACACAGGCGTTGCATTCAATGCAGCGCTCAGCGTCGACGAGAAATTTTGCTCTTGCGGCCATTGTTATAACCTCCCTTATGCTGCCCAGATTTTGCAGAGAGTGGCTTTGGTCTCCTGCATCTGGGTTACGCTGTCATAGCCATAGGTTTGTGCGGTGTTGGTGGATTCGCCGAGCACATAAGGATCAGCACCCGCCGGGTACTTGTCCCGCAGATCGACACCCTCCATGTGTCCACCGAAGTGGAACGGCATGAAGGCAACACCTTCGGCGACACGTTCTGTGACCATGGCCATCACTTTGACCTTGCCGCCTTCCGGGCCTTCGACCCAGACGTCGGCACCATCACGGATACCAAGGTTGTTCGCATCGCGTGTGTTCACTTCCACGAACATGTCCTGCTGCAGTTCCGCAAGCCACGGGTTGGACCGTGTCTCGTCACCTCCGCCTTCATATTCCACCAGACGACCCGAGGTCAGAACGATGGGATAGTCGGCAGAGAAGTCATTTTCCTGGATCGACTTGTACATCGTCGGCAGGCGCCAGAACTTCTTGTCCTCGTAGGTCGGATAATCGGCCACAAGGTCACGACGGTTCGTGTAGAGCGGCTCGCGGTGCACCGGAACCGGATCGGGGAAGGTCCAGACGACCGCGCGGGCTTTTGCGTTCCCGAAGGGCGCGCAGCCATGCTTGATCGCAACCCGCTGGATACCGCCTGAAAGGTCGGTTTTCCAGTTGGTCTTCGGCCCTGCCACAGCATCGATAGCAGCACGTTCTTCTGCCGTCAGATCGCTGTCCCAGCCAAGGTCCATGAGCATCTGCATTGTGAATTCAGGATAACCGTCCTGAATTTCAGCGCCGGGGTTGGAAACCCCTTCTGCCAGCAGATTGTCCCCGTCGCGTTCCACACCAAAGCGTGCACGGAACGCCAGACCGCCCTCTGCCACCGGCAAAGACATGTCATAGAGGTTTGCCGTACCCGGGTGCTTCATCTCGGCGGTACCCCAGCTTGGCCACGGCATGCCGTAGAAATCACCGTCTGCCGGACCACCGATCGCCCGCAAGGTTGTCCGGTCAAAGGTGTGCTGGTTGGCCATGTGCATCTTGATCCGCTCTGGGCTTTGACCCGTGTAACCGATCGTCCACATGCCCCGGTTAAATTCGCGGGTAATGTCTTCGATCACCGGTTCGTCGCCCTCAAAGGCGATGTTGCGGAAGATGCGATCTTTGAAACCGAACTTGTCCGAGAACATTGCGATGATCTCGTGGTCCGTTTTGGATTCAAACAGTGGCTCCATGACCTTTTCGCGCCACTGCAGAGACCGGTTGGACGCTGTGACGGACCCGCGGGTTTCGAACTGAGTAGCCGCAGGCAACAGATAAACGCCGTCTGTCCGGTCCTGCATGACCGCAGAGACTGTCGGGAACGGGTCGATCACGACCAGCATGTCCAGCTTCTCCATCGCCGTCTTCATCTCTTTCTGACGGGTCTGAGAGTTTGGCGCGTGGCCCCAAAGCACCATGGCACGGGTGTTGTCCGGCTGGTCCATGTTTGCGGCGTCCTCAAGAACACCGTCGATCCAGCGCGATACCGGAATGCCGGTCTGGTTCATCATCTTCTTGCCGTCAAACTCGGCGTCAGAGAAGCGACCTTTCAACCAGTCCAGATCTTCCTCCCAGACACGCGCCCAGTGCGCCCAGGAGCCATCGCTCAGGCCATAGTAGCCAGGCAGCGTGTTGGCCAGAACACCGAGGTCCGTGGCGCCCTGTACATTGTCGTGGCCGCGGAAGATGTTGGTGCCGCCACCAGCCGTACCCATGTTGCCCAGAGCAAGCTGCAGGACACAATATGCGCGGGTGTTGTTGTTACCATTGGTGTGCTGCGTACCACCCATGCACCAGATCACTGTGCCGGGACGGTTGTTCGCAAGCGTCCGTGCAACGCGCTTGAGCTGGCTGCCGGGAGCGCCTGTGACGCGTTCGACTTCTTCAGGTGTCCACTTGGCCACCTCTTTCTTGATCTGGTCCATCCCCCACACACGGGTGCGGATGAACTCTTTGTCTTCCCATCCGTTTTCGAAGATGTGGTACAGGATACCCCAGACCAACGCGACGTCGGAGCCCGGACGGAAACGTACATACTCGTCCGCATGTGCCGCAGTGCGCGTGAAACGCGGATCGCAGACGATCAGCGGCGCGTTGTTCTGCTCTTTGGCTTTCAGCATGTGCAGAAGCGACACAGGGTGCGCTTCAGCAGGGTTGCCACCAATGAGGAACATCGCTTTGGAGTTGTGGATGTCGTTGTAGCTGTTGGTCATGGCGCCGTAGCCCCATGTGTTCGCCACACCCGCAACCGTGGTCGAGTGACAGATACGCGCCTGGTGGTCTACGTTGTTTGTGCCCCAGTAGGCTGCAAACTTGCGGAACAGATAGGCCTGTTCGTTATTGTGTTTGGCCGATCCCAGCCAGTAGACGGAATCCGGTCCGCTTTCTTCGCGGATCTTCATCATGCCGTCGCCGATCTCGTTGATCGCCTGCTCCCAAGAGATACGGACCCATTCGCCGTTCTCTTTCTTCATCGGATACTTCAGGCGGCGCTCACCGTGGGCGTGCTCGCGAACGGCCGCACCTTTGGCGCAATGCGCTCCGAGGTTGAAGGGGCTGTCCCAACCGGGCTCTTGCCCCGTCCAGACACCGTTTGAGACTTCGGCGATCACTGTACACCCGACCGAGCAGTGGGTGCAGACGGATTTCTTCAGCTCGACCGCGCCCGAGACGCTGGCCGCAGCAGAGGCTTGCGTGACAGAACCGCCCGTTGCAGAGATCGCGGCCAGACCGCCGATCGCCAGACCTGAGCCGCGCAGGAATGCACGGCGGTCTACTGATTTAGAGGCAACATCAGCAAGAATGCTGGTGCGTCCTGCACGTTGATTGACCGAGTTGGTCTTTTTTCTGAGCATATTTTTTCTCCTCCTCCACGGTCGATGGCCCCAAGTGGCCTGCCGCAGATATTCTTAAACCCTTGCGGGCAGGCTCGTTTAGAAGCGCGTGCTGTCCAGATACGCGCGGGTGTGGGCAGTGTCCTGCATCTTGTTCGAAGCAAGGTCAGGCTCAGCCGCTTCGGCCCCCTTGCCACCTGCAGCAACCGCCACGGCAGCAGCGGGAGCAACGGTGCCCGCCAGTTTCAGAAAATCGCGGCGGCTTGCCTCGCCTTCAGTTTTCTTTGACATGTTTTTTTCCTTTCTTCTTTCCGGCGGCGTCCCGCCAAATGTGCAGGCTAGCCTGCGGTCATGCGAAATGCTTCGCGTTCTATTGCCATGAACTCTCGTCCGACCGCGCCTACAGACGCATAAAGAACGGACGATTGCGCCCCTTCCAGATCGGTAAAGAAATGTGTCGCCCATGGCGCAATATGGTTGTTGAAGAACGTTCTCTGACGTTCGATATCCGCCGGCGCGCCGAAACGCCCGACAATCAGCCCGGCCATCGTCTCCATGAGAGATGCCATGCTGTCTTCGGGTTCAAAGACATTGTCTGCCCGCGTCACGCGCAGCGCCGCCATATCCTGCCGCAGCTTGGCCAGCGGCTTTTCATTCAGGAACCCGGTCAGATAGTAGCTGGCATAGGGCAAAAGCTCGCCCCGCCCCAGGCCGATAAACAAAGCGTTGAACTCACGCTCGACCCCTTTGGGGGTACTGGCCTTCGCCACGCGTGCAAGACCCGCGATCGCCTCGCCCAACGGGCTGTCGTCGCCTGTCAGTGCGGCGGTCTGCTCAAGCAACATTTCGCCCGCAGGACGGGCGAGCAAAAGGCCGATGAAGTTGTAAAGATCCGCGCGAAGGCGATCTTCGGAGTCAATATCCATTAGTTCTGCCTGCAGGCTCATACTGCGGCCCCCTCAAAATGAAAGCGCATCCGTCTTGGTGCGGGCGCTTGTGTTATCTCCGGCGTAGCCACCGTGTGTTCCGGCGCGACTGCATCTGCCGCGCCTGCGATTGCGGCATCCGCTTTCTCGTGATCCGCCCCCTCGACCTCGGTCGCAACGGGTTGCGCCTCTGCAACCGGCTGCGCCTCTTCGGCGGCCGGTTCGGAGGGCTCTTGCTGCGATGCGTCGGCCAATGCCGCCTGGCGCTCCATCTCTTCGACATGCTTCATCATGCCCTTACCGACCTGATACGCCGTCTTGATCGGCTCCTGCAGCAACATCGCGGCACGGTAGTCGTCATCATACTCGTTCAGCCCGTCAACGCAGGCCAACACAGGATTACTACGCCACAGGGTGCGCAGGGCCTGACGTCGCAGGTGCTCCGGCACGTCGCGCGACAGAAAACCTGTAAAATCATCTCCGGCCTTCATTCCAGCAGGATCCGGCAACCCCAACTCGGCCAGAACCTCCGCATCGTCACGCTCGGCAAGTTCGGCCTCGCGCGCGGCATCCTCTGCAGCCTGAGCCGCAAGCGCTTCCGCTTGCTCCTCGGCCTTTACGGCAGCGCGCCTGCGCGCCCAGAAAGATACCGTTTCGCTCATTCAGCCGCCTCGTGACGTTTGGCCGTCGGCGCGCGGTAAACATCGCTCGCCTGAGAAATGCGTAGGTCTCCGATGCCGCTTTGCTTTTGATCCACACGCTGCTTGTTGCGACGCCGCTTCACAAAGGGCTCTTCCACGTGGTGCTGCTCCACATATGCGACAAGCGACGCAAGCAGAGCCTTTGGCATCGGCACCTTCTCAACAATCTCTTCACCCGAATCGCAATAATCCTGCGCCTCATAGGGGGACACGGTGACATGTGTGATGACCATATCCGCAGGACCCTCGCCAGGCTCGGGACGTAACACAACGTAGACCGACGGCACCCGCGCCTCGAGTTCGTGAACATACGCTTCGGTATCGGAACGGTAGAGCCACAAATCCAGCGTGGCCGCATGATACTCGGCCACCTCGCCCTCAGAACGCAGCAGCTTCCAATCAGCATCGCCGGCGCCGGGAAGCACAGCAATCGCCTTCCAACCCCACTTTGCCCACCGTGTAACGCCGGGTGTTCTTTTCATGACGACACCCAGCCGCAGAGACTGGGAATCCGGATAGATGGTAACCAAAGGTAAACCTCGCACTGTTCCCTGGTGTCCCACAACTTTAACAAATCATTGCAAACTTCCTAGAGAAATCTTGCATACTTTTGTGCACATAACGCCACACGGGGAAATCCCGCGTTTTTTGTATCGCCGCAAATAGCTGAAAATAAATGCCTTTGATGACTGTGCACCGTCACAAGTTTTCTTTCGCGCTGCGAAAACACGCGAAAAATGGCGCTCAAGTCTGCGAAAACCCTTATAAAACTGGTTTACGGCCACCTAGAATCCGGCCTACGTATAGCGCGGCGCCGAACAGACAAAAGAAATAACGGCGTGCGGCGGAGGAAAGACATGACCACCAAGTTGATACTGTGCGACTGCCTCGGCAGCCAGTCGGTCGACACTCAGGGGCTGTGCGAAGCGACCGGCTTCACGGCGGGTACGCTGATGACTGACGCCTGCGGCAGCCAGATCGAACAGACAGCAAAGATGCTCTCGGGTGACGGGCAGATCATGGTCGCCTGTCAGCAGCAGGCGCGTCTCTTTACTGAGCTTGCGGAAGAGATCGGCGCCGATGCGCCCGCTTTCGTCGATATCAGAGACCGCGCCGGCTGGACCGACGTGGGCGAAAATCCGCAGGCCAAGATGGCGGCGTTACTGGCCGAGGCGGCCCTGCCCGTGCCCGGCGAAAAGACGATCGATATCGCGTCCCACGGAACGTGTCTGGTGATCGGCGGCAGCGACGCCGCAGCACAGGCAGCGCAAGATCTCAGTGCGTCGCTGGCTGTGACACTGCTGCTGCCCGAACAAACAGACGCCGACCCCTCTGGCGACTTTGAAACGATTGCGGGCAAGCTGGCGCGCGCCAAGGGAAGCCTTGGACAGTTCGAACTGCGCATCGACCGCTTCCAGCAAGTCGTGGCCGGCGGTCGCGGCACACCCGGCTGGACCGACGCGCGTGACGGCGCCGCCTCTGCCTGCGACATCATACTGGACCTGTCGGGCGACACCCCACTTTTCCCCGCACCGGAAAAGCGCGACGGTTACCTGCGCGCCGATCCCGGCAGCGCGCCGTCCGTGGCCAAGGCGGTCTTTGACGCCTCGCATCTGGTCGGCACATTTGAAAAGCCACTTTACGTGCGTCTGGAGGAGCCGCTTTGTGCACACTCCCGCGCGGAAAAGCCCGCCTGTTCAAAATGCCTTGATATCTGTCCGACGGGCGCCATCACATCCGCCGGTGAGCATGTCGCCATCGACCCGATGATTTGTGCCGGATGCGGTGCCTGTTCGGCTCTGTGTCCTTCGGGTGCAATTACCTATGATGCCCCGCCCGTTGGCACCTTGTTCAACCGGATGCACACGCTGGCCTCGACCTACCGCAAAGCGGGCGGTCACGCGCCGCGGCTTTTGGTGCATGACGACGATTTTGGCGCAGATATGATTTCGCTGAGTGCCCGTCACGGCCGCGGATTGCCTGCAGATGTCATTCCGTTGTCCGTGACTGCACTTGCGGGCTTTGGGCACGCAGAGATGCTGGCAGCGCTCGCCTGTGGCTTTGCACAGGTGGATGTCTTGCTCTCCCCGAAAACAGAGGCGGATGTGATCCGCAAAGAGACACAACTGGCGTTGGCCGTTTCGGGAAAGTCCAACCTGCGCGTTCTGGATCTGGCCGATCCCGACGCTTTAAGCGATACGCTTTACGGTACTGAGGTTGCAGAGCCACTTGCCAGTCCTGTCCTGCCTTTGGGCAGCCGCCGTCAGGTGACCCGGCTTGCAGCCAAAGCGCTGCAACCGTCCGCCGATGTTTTGCCCCTGCCCGACGCCGCGCCCTACGGCGCCATTCTAGTCGATCAGGACGCCTGCACGCTTTGCCTGTCCTGCGTGTCGCTCTGCCCCTCAGGCGCATTGGGCGACAACCCCGACAACCCGCAGTTGCGCTTTCAGGAAGACGCCTGCCTCCAGTGCGGCCTGTGCAATAACATTTGCCCCGAACAGGCAATCACCCTGCAGCCACAACTGGACCTGACCGATGCCGCCTTTACGCAAAAGGTCGTCCACGAGGAAGAACCCTTTGCCTGTGTGGAGTGCGGCGTGCTTTTCGGCGTCAAATCCACTGTGGAACGCATCACCGAAAAACTCGCAGGCAACCATGCGATGTTCTCAAGCCCCGAGACCATTCGCATGATCCAGATGTGCGACAATTGCCGCATTCAGGCGCAGTACCATTCGGCTGACAATCCGTTTGCGAGCAAGGAACGCCCGCGCGTGCGCACTTCCGAAGACTACCTCAGCAAACGCAAGGATCACTGAAATTGAAGCGGCGCGCCAAGATCCGCGGGCTCAATGCCCGAAACATATGCGAGGATCGCGTCCAGATCGTCCAGCGTCATGGTGACTGGCACGATCGAGGGCGGAGACGCGGGGTCGAACGCGTCGGTCACGCCTTCAAGCTGGGTGAAACTGGGGTGCGGCTTGAGCAGGTGGAAGGTGGCAAACCGGGTTTCCCAGTCTTCAAAGCTGCGCATCAGTGCAAAAGAAGGTGTCGCCCCCATGCCTTTCATCCGGTTGGTGTCATTGATGACGTGGCAACGTCCGCATTTACTAAGCGACAATTCTTCGCCTTTGGCAGCATCCCCTTCGTACACGGTCGCCTGCTCGACAACGACAACTTCAACGGGGGGCGCGAAGCGCACACCGCTGTCGGGCGCAAAGCTTTCTATGGTGCGCTGGCCGATGTCAGACGTCAGCCATTTCACAAAGCGCTCTGCTCTGGGGTCACCGTCATGCGCCAGCAGCCACGTCTGACCCAAGCCCTCAAAAACAGGCGTGCCGGCGTCGCCCATGCGCATCTGCGCCTCGGTGTCCTGCGGCACGCGTTCTATTCTGACACTGGTTTTGAGGGAAAAGCGGGGGACGAGAAACTGCATGAAACCGCTGTCTTCAAGAGCTTGCGGCACAGCAAGCTTCAGTTCGGCATCCTGCGCCATCACCGGCTGTGCGAATACCATGGCCAAAGCGCACGCGCGAATAACTGCTTTCACCATGCCGTCCCTTCCGTCGAAAACTGGCACCAAGCCTAGGGGCACAATAGATCATCGGTCAAGCGTCAAGCTGTCACCACACACAGGAGAGTTTCAATGAACGAAGACTTCAACATGTCCATGCGCAAGTTTCTCAAGCAGGTCGGCGTTACTTCACAACAGGCGATCGAAAAAGCGATGCGCGATGCGGGTGACACATCCGGCAAGACCTATACGGCCAAAGTTGTGCTCACCGTGGACGGTCTTGACATTGAACACACCGTCACCGGCGAAATCTCGGGTGCTGCGGAAGGATGAGTATTACCCGCGAAGACGTACTGTCCGTCCTGAAACAGGTCACGGATCCGATATCCAGCTCTGACCTCGTGGCGGCCGGACTGGTCAAGGCGCTGACCGTGGGCGAAGATGGCGCTGTGCGCTTTGTCATGGAAGTGCCCCCCTCTCAGGCCAGCGCCTATGAGGCGGTTAAAGCCGAAGCGGAAAAGGCACTTGCCGAAGCAGGCGTCGAAAAGGTGCAGGTGCTGATGACCGCTCACAGCACACCTGCCCCGCCGCCGGACCTCAAACCGGGTCGTGCAGCAGAGCCAAAGGGGCCGCAGAAAGTCCCGGGAGTGGATCGGATCATTGCCATTGCTTCCGGCAAGGGTGGCGTTGGAAAGTCGACGCTGTCGGCCAATATCGCCTGTGCGCTCGCCGCTGAGGGCCGCCGCGTCGGTCTGCTGGATGCGGATGTCTACGGGCCCTCGCAACCGCGCATGCTGGGCGTATCGGGTCGGCCCGCGTCTCCGGACGGAAAGACCATCCTGCCGATGCGCAATTTCGGCGTTACCATGATGTCGATCGGGCTGATGACGAACGACGATCAGGCGACTGTATGGCGGGGTCCGATGTTGATGGGCGCGTTGCAACAAATGATGAATCAGGTCCAATGGGGCGCGCTTGATGTGCTGATCGTGGACCTGCCGCCCGGCACGGGCGACGTACAGATGACCTTGACGCAGAAATTCCATGTAGACGGTGCCGTTGTGGTGTCGACGCCGCAGGATGTTGCCCTGCTCGACGCGCGCAAGGGCATCGACATGTTCAACCAGCTCGGCACACCGATCCTCGGCATGATCGAAAACATGTCGACGCATATATGTTCGAACTGTGGGCATGAAGAACATGTCTTTGGCCATGGCGGCGTTGCGGCTGAAGCGGAAAAGATCGGTGTACCTCTTCTGGCTGAAATCCCGCTGCATCTGGACATCCGGATGGCAGCTGACGGGGGCGCGCCGATTGTTGTGTCCAAACCTGACAGCGCACAAGCCACCGCGTTCCGGGATGTGGCAAAGCGTCTGATCGCAGACGGGAAAGCATGACAAACCTTTCGCTGCCTCCCCTCTTCACAAGTTTGGCGTCCACGCAGGAACGCCCCTTCGACATGGCGTGCCGCCTGGCCGGGGAAGGCTGTGATGCGGGCCTCGTCGTTTATGCGTTGCGACCAGATGTGTTGCGCGCGGCCATTGTTTTTGCCCCGGAAGTCCCGCTGAAAGAAGCAGTCATCATGCTGCCCATCTGCGGCGTGGGCTTTCAGAATGCCTTGGGCGCGTTGGCCCCGCCAGAGGTTGGCGTGCATCTTGAATGGAACGGGAACATCCGCGTTAACGGTGCCGTCGCAGGGCGCGTGATGCTGGGGGCTGCGCCGACGTCACCCGACAGTGTGCCGGACTGGCTCGTGATCGGGCTTGAACTGTCGCTGTGGCCCGATGACGAAAACACCGGCCTGACACCGGATGTGACGGCCCTGTTTGCAGAAGGCTGCGCCGATGTCGAAGCACCTGCCCTGCTCGAGGCGTGGACACGCCATTCGCTGGTCTGGATCAACCGCTGGCTCGAAGACGGGCCGCGCCCCATCCATACCGAATGGAGCGGCCTTGCACATGGGCTGAAGGAACCCGTGACCCATGGCGGCATATCCGGCACCTTCACGGGTGTCGACGAAAATTTTGGAATGATCTTGCAGTCCGACGACGGCACGGCAATCATTCCTCTCACAGACATATTGACGGAGGCCTCATGAAGCTTGCCCGCGCAATCCATTTCGACGAAAGCGATACCCGCGTATTTCACAGCCCCGCCCGCACGGGTGAATGGTGCATCTCGGGCGGTTTCGAGTTTTCCAACTGGTCCGACGGTGATCTGGTGGGCAAGGCCAAACAAGCCTTCAGCAACGGCTGGATGGGGTTGGAAACATTTGGCCGTTCAAGCCTTGTCGCCGTCGCTCAGATCGAACCTTTTGAACGCGAAGCGCTCGCCGCATCACTGGCCCAGCACTTCGTCACGATCTACGGCGCGCCTTCGGTTGAGGCAGCGATGGGTACCGCACTGGAAGAGATAGACCAGATGATTGCGCTCTGTGACGAGCAGCCGCCCAACACACTGCTGACGGTTGCCCGCGAACTGACAGATGCGGGGATCAAGGAAAGCTACGGAATGATCGAGCCGCAAAGCGCGGGCATTGAACAATTCGCCGTGCACGGGTCACTGGACGAAGAACCGCATCAGCATTAGCGGTTACTTTTCTGCGGCGTTGAAGGTAAAAAGCGTCTCACCGTCGATCTGGTAGCTATTGATTAGCTCGGCTGCAGAAGGGCTTACCAGCCATTCCTCAACTTTTGCGGCAAGATCGTTGCGCACATGCACGTGTTTGTCGGGATGGACCGGCAGATAGGCGTACTGGTTGAACAACACCGGGTCGCCCGCATAAAGCAAGGCAAGGTTCGCCTTGTTGCCAAAATTCAGCCAACTCGCGCGATCCGCAAGGATGTAGGCGCTAAGCCCCGCCGCGGTGTTCAGGCTCGCCCCCATGCCTGCGCCAACCTCACGATACCAAGGGCCGAATACTGCTGCGTCAAAGCCGGACAAAGCCCAGAGTGACAGCTCTTTTTTGTGGGTGCCGCTATCATCCCCCCTGCTGACAAATGCAGGCTCGATGGCGCCGATCCGTTGCAGCGCCTCGACGGCAGACGTGGCACCTGCGATGTCTGCAGGATCGTTTTGCGGGCCAATAAGGACAAAATCGTTATACATAATCTCGCGGCGATGGGTGCCGTAGCCTTCCGCCACGAAAGCCTCTTCGGCTGCGCGCGAGTGAACAAGGATCGCATCCACATCACCTGCCTGCCCCAGACGCAACGCCTGTCCTGTGCCGACGACCAGCAACTGCACATCTATGCCCAGATCTTGCTTGATTGCGGGCAACAGAACATCCGCCAGCCCGGAGTTTTCAAAAGACGTTGTCACAGCCATTTTGAAGTCTTCTGCAAACGCCGCAGTTGCGAAGAAAATAGCGGCAAGTGTCACTGACACACGCGTCATCATGCGATAATGTCTCCTCTGAAAAACGCCATGAGTTCTTTGGACTGCGGCGCATCGAAAAAGGCGCGCGCGGGTCCGGCTTCTTTTATGATTCCATGCAGCATAAACAACGCATCATCCGCAAGCCTTTTTGCCTGACCGATATTATGCGTGGTCATCACAATTCGGGTACCCGCCTTGCGGGCCTCGATCAGCAAGGCTTCGATGTCGCGGGTTGACGCTCCATCAAGGTTGGCACAGGGTTCATCCAGAAACAGAACCTCCGGGCGCCGGATCAAGGCACGCCCCAGCGCCAGACGCTGTTTTTCGCCCCCCGAAAGCCGCGTTGCCGAAATCTGCAAGTGGTCGTGCAAGCCGATTTTGCGGGCCCAGTCGATCATGCGCTGTTCAGTCTCGGCCTTGGCAATGTTGTGCAGCTGCAGTGGGTAGCGCAGGTTGTCTGCAACCGAACGACGCAGCATGATGGGCGTCTGGAATACATAGCCTTGGTGGTGCTGCGCCTCACTGTCGGGTACAGCCCATCGGACCGTTCCGGTGCTGATACGCTCCACTCCGTGCATGACCTTGAGAAGGGTCGTTTTACCGCTGCCATTCGGCCCGACAATGATGGTTATGCCCTGCCGGCCCAGCGTTGTCGTGACGGGTCCGATCAGGCGTTTGCCGCGCCGGCGCACCGCCACATCCTGCAGCGTCAAAGGAAGGATCGTTGTCACCAGCGCCCCTCCCGCTCTGTGCGCGACAGCCAGTGGATTGAAACATTGACCCCAATCGCAAGTGCAATCAGCACAAACCCCAGCGCCAGCGCCAGCGCAAAATCGCCTTTTCCTGTCTCAAGGGCGATGGCCGTGGTCAGAACGCGTGTCGCATTGTCAATGTTTCCGCCGACAATCATGATCGCTCCCACTTCGCCGATGCCACGCCCAAAACCCGCGAGTGCCGCGGTCAGCAAGTTGCGCCGCCCGTCCCAGACCAGCGTCTTGACGCGTTGCCACTGCGACGTGTTCAAAGAGATCAGCAGGTCATGGTACTCCGCCCAGAGTTCACGCATCGCCTGATGGGTGATCGAGGCGATAAGGGGCGTGATTATAATCACCTGCGCGATCACCATCGCAGTTGGCGTGAACAAAAGGCCCAAGACCCCAAAAGGACCAGAGCGCGACAAGAGAATGTAGACGATCAGACCGACCACCACAGGCGGCAACCCCATTAAGGCGTTCAAAACCGAAATCGTCAGGCGGCGGTACCGGAACCGCCGGATGGCCAGAAACGTTCCCAACGGAAGGGCGATGGCGCAGGAAAGCACCAACGCCCCCAGCGTGACCTGCAAGGATCGCAGGCTGATTTCGATCAGTTCGGGGTCAAAGGACACCACCAGCCAGAAGGCGGCGGCAAGACCGTCAAAAATGTCGTTCATCTTATGCTGTAAGCCCACTCCCCCGGTTCGGCGCAGACTATGCCAGCGCCTTTTGAACTGCAAACAGATTGCCGGCGCGGCGCGCGGGCTTTGCGGCTTTTTCGCGGTATGCCACTTCGCTGCCGGAACCGCAGATTTCTTGCTTAGCGGGGTTGCGGGAATATTTATTTCATATATTCATGAATTATGGAAATAGATGCGATCAAACAGTTCTCCGCCCTCAGCCATCCGCAACGTCTGGCGCTGTTCAGACTGCTTGTGCGTCGCTGCCCTGACGAAGTGCCCGCCGGAGAAATCGCACGCATCCTGTCGCTGAAGCCGAACACAGCCTCAGTATACCTTGCCGCGCTGCATGAAGCGGGACTGGTCGTGCAACGGCGTCACGGAACTTCGTTACTTTATTCGGCCAACCTGCAAAACGCCGAAGCATTGACAGACTATCTTTTCCGCGATTGCTGCCGCAGCCGCCCTGCGCTCTGCGAAATGCCCGCGACGAACGATGGCGCAGGGGACTGGCAGCCACCGGAAGGCACATACAATGTGCTGTTCGTCTGCACGGGCAACTCTGCGCGGTCGATTTTCGCAGAAGCGCTGATGCGCGACGAGGCCGGGGACCGCTTTAATGTCTATTCGGCAGGCTCGCACCCCTTTGCCGCGCCAAATCCAATGGCCGTGCACCTGTTGCAGAAAAACGGCCTGGACATATCGCATTTGCGCTCGAAACATCTGGCTGAATTTCAGGGCAGCAGCGCGCCGCGTTTGGACTTTGTCTTTACCGTCTGCGACCTTGCCGCAAACGAAGAATGCCCGCCCTGGAAAAGCCAGCCCATCTCGGCCCACTGGGGCTTGGTCGATCCGGTAAAAGTCACCGGAACCTACGCCGAGAAACAAAACGCCTTCGCGCAAACTTTCCGTGCGATGGCGCAACGTATCAAGGCCTTTGCCGCCTTGCCTTTCGCGGAGCTCGACCGCGCCACCCTGCAATCCAAGGTCGATGAGATCGGCCGATTACCGGAGACGACATGACAACTTTCGCACTTAATGGCCTTGGCCGTATCGGCAAACTTGCCCTGAAACCACTGCTGGAGAGCGGCGCGCAGGTGGCTTGGATCAACGACGCTGTCGGCGATCCGGCGATGCATGCCCATCTGCTTGAGTTCGACACGGTGCACGGCCGCTGGGACGCTGCGTTTTCATCGGATGAGACAAGCATTACCGTGAACGGAACGCGCCTGCCCGCACACGCCGAGACAGACCTGGCCCGCCTGCCACTGGACGGAGTCGATATTGTCATCGATTGCACCGGCGCGTTCAAAACCGAAGCCGCTCTCGCTCCATACTTCGCCGCGGGGGTCAAGAAGGTGGTCGTGTCAGCGCCCGTCAAAGACGGCCCGACGGCCAATATCGTTTTCGGGGTCAACAACGAGGTTTACGATCCAGCGACGCACAACATCATCACAGCCGCCAGCTGCACCACCAACTGCCTGGCACCTGTTGTAAAGGTGATACATGAGAATATCGGCATAAAGCACGGATGCATAACAACTATTCATGATGTGACAAACACCCAGACGATTGTAGACCGGCCGGCCAAAGACCTGCGCCGCGCACGCTCCGCCCTGAACTCGCTGATCCCGACCACCACCGGCAGCGCTACAGCCATCACCTTGATCTATCCCGAACTCACGGGGCGGCTGAACGGACATGCGGTCCGGGTGCCCTTGCTCAACGCATCGCTGACCGACTGTGTTTTCGAGCTTGAGCGCGAGACCACCGTGCAAGAGGTCAACAGTCTTTTCGAGGCCGCCGCCGCAGGAGCCCTGAAAGGCATTCTTGGGTATGAGACGCGTCCGCTGGTCAGTACCGACTATACGAATGATCCCAGATCGACGATCGTCGACGGGCCTTCCACGATGGTCATCAACGGCACACAGCTCAAGGTCTATGCGTGGTATGACAACGAGTGGGGATATGCGCACAGGCTGGTCGATGTAGCCCATATGGTCCGCGAGAGCCTGTAACGATGCAAAACGGCCTTGCCGCATATATCGCCGTGACCGCAGCCTATTGGGGGTTCATGGTCACCGACGGCGCGCTGCGCATGTTGGTGCTGCTGCATTTTCACGGGCTGGGCTATTCGCCGGTCCAACTGGCCTATCTGTTTGTACTCTACGAGATCGCAGGCATTGTCACCAACCTGAGCGCGGGGTGGATTGCCGCGCGCTTTGGTCTCGCCTCGACCCTGTTTGCAGGCCTTGGGTTACAGGTGATTGCCTTGCTGATGCTCACCCAATTGGACCCAAGCTGGGTCATTGGCGCCTCGGTGGCCTTTGTCATGCTGGTGCAAGGTCTTTCAGGCGTAGCCAAAGACCTGTCAAAAATGAGCGCCAAATCCGCTGTCAAACTGCTGGCACCCCGCGACGGGGCTGGTTTGTTTCGTTGGGTCGCAGCCCTGACTGGCTCAAAAAACGCGGTTAAGGGATTTGGCTTTTTCCTTGGGGCGGCCATGTTGGGCCTTTTGGGCTTTACAGCCTCGGTTCTTGCGATGGCGGGATTTCTCGCGCTGACGCTGGCTGTTTTGCTGGTAAAACTGCCCAAGGGCCTGCCGTCAGGACGCAAATCGGCAAAATTTCAAGAAGTCTTCTCTAAAAACCGCAATATCAACTGGTTGAGTTTCGCGCGGATGTTTCTGTTTGGCGCGCGTGACGCGTGGTTTGTTGTGGGCATTCCGATCTACTTTTACGCGGTTCTTTCCGACGGGACGACCGAAGGAAACCGGGCGGCTTTTTTCATGATCGGCAGTTTTATGGCGCTGTGGATCATCCTTTACGGTGCGGTGCAGGCCAGCGCCCCGAAGCTCTTGCGCGCCCAGATGCGCGATTTGCCCCTGTTGATCCGTGACGCGCGCATCTGGGGCACGGCGCTGATACTGGTGCCGGCCCTGCTGGCCGCACTTGTTTTTGTAACACCTGCCCCGGCGCCGTGGCTTACGGCAACGATCGTGACGGGCTTGCTTGTGTTCGGCGGGATTTTCGCTGTCAATTCGTCTCTGCATTCCTATTTGATCCTTGCGTTCAGTACCGACGACCGCGTGACGATGGATGTGGGGTTTTACTATATGGCCAATGCCGCCGGGCGGCTTTTGGGGACGGTTTTGTCAGGCGCCACCTATCAGCTTGGCGGGTTGAGCCTGTGCCTTGCAACCGCAGCAGCACTTCTGGTGCTGAATGTGATTGGCGTCTCTCGACTGAAGGCAACAGCGCAAAGCGCCAAGGCATCTTGCACCTGACGACAACCTGCGGGATTACTGTCGCATGGGAATTGGCAAAAAGATCAGGTATTTGGGTCGTGCGGCACTGCTATGGACCGTTATGGCCAATACAAGCCTAGCTGAGCAGGTCACGGTCTTTGCCGCCAGCAGTCTGAAAGAAACGCTCGAGGAAATCACCGCAAGCTTCGAAGCTGCAAGCGGACACAGCGTCACGCTATCATTTGCAGGTTCCTCAGCGCTCGCCCGGCAAATCGAATATGGCGCACCGGCAGATCTGTTTGTTTCCGCCAGCACGGACTGGATGGATCACCTTGAAGCGCAAGGCCGGATCAAGCCGCAGACACGGCGCAATCTGGTCGGAAACCGTCTGGTGCTGATCGGAAAGGCTGGTACGGCGCTGCAGTTGACGGTCTCGCCCGATCTGGATTTGCGCGGCGCATTGGACGGGGGGCGATTGGCGATGGCACTGACCGAAGCCGTGCCGGCAGGGATATACGGCAAAGCCGCGCTCCAAAGCCTGGGGCTGTGGGATCAGGTCGCGGATGCTGTGGCGCAGACAGACAATGTGCGCGCCGCGATGGCGTTGGTGGCTCTTGGCGCAACGCCGTTGGGCATCGTCTATGCAACGGACGCTCGCGCTGATCCGGCGGTCGCGACTGTTGGTGTCTTTCCTGAAGAGACGCATCCTGCCATCCGCTACCCCGCCGCGCAACTGGCTGCATCGGAAAACGCGGCTGCCGTCGCTTTGCTTGACTATTTGGACAGCCCCGCTGCAGATGAGGTATTCAGACGCGACGGTTTTATCCTGATCGGGGATTGAAGAGACACATGGACTGGCTAAGCCCCGAGGAATGGAACGCGGTTGCACTGTCGCTGCGTGTGGCTTTCTGGGCCACCCTGGCGAGCCTGCCGTTTGCGTTGCTGGCGGCACATGCGCTGGCGCGGTCAGAGTTTAGAGGCAAGCAGCTGTTCAACGGGCTGGTACATTTACCGCTGATCCTGCCACCGGTGGTGACGGGGTATCTGCTGCTCATCACCTTCAACCTGCAAGCCCCCATCGGTCAGGCGTTGTCGCAATTGGGCATTGTTTTTGCTTTCCGCTGGACGGGGGCCGCGCTGGCGGCGGCCATTATGGCCTTTCCGCTGATGGTCCGCGCGATACGGCTGTCCATCGAGGCGGTTGACCCTAAACTGGAAGAGGCCGCGGCCACTCTGGGCGCGTCACGGGTCTGGGTGTATCTGACGGTCACCCTGCCGATGATCCTGCCGGGTGTAATCGCCGGAAGTATTCTTTCCTTCGCCAAAGCCATGGGCGAATTCGGTGCCACGATCACATTTGTGTCCAACATTCCCGGCCAGACCCAGACCCTGCCTTCTGCAGTTTATGCATTTTTGCAGGTGCCCGGCGCGGAAAGCTCGGCCATGAAACTGGTGGTCATCTCGATTGTCATTGCAATGGGTGCCTTGCTGTTGTCAGAAGCCTTGTCACGCAGCGTCGCACGAAAGATCGGCAACACATGAGCTTGTCGGTTTCGATCAAACACCGCTTTGACGGCTTTGCACTGGATGCGACCTTTGTCGCGCCGCGCGGCATCACAATGCTGTACGGCCGCTCAGGATCTGGCAAGACAACCATTGTCAACGCTTTGGCGGGCCTGTTTCGGCCTGACGCCGGGCGGATCGCGGCGGACGGCCATGTTCTGTTCGACAGTGAAAGCGGCATAGAGCTTGCTCCACAACAACGCCGTGTAGGCTATATCTTTCAGGAAGGCAGACTATTTCCGCATATGACCGTGCGGCAAAACCTGAAGTACGGCAGGTGGTTTTCGCCTGAAATTACCCCTGCCGCGGACTTTGACCGCATAGTGGAGATGCTGGGCATTGGCGATCTGCTTGACCGGCGGCCTGCACGCCTGTCGGGGGGCGAGAAACAAAGGGTGGCGATTGGGCGCGCACTGTTGAGCAATCCGCAGCTGGTGCTGGCGGACGAGCCGCTTGCCGCTTTGGATGAGGCCCGAAAAGAGGAGATTCTGCCCTACTTCGAGCGCCTGCGCGACGAACTGGACATCCCTATTGTCTATGTCAGCCACGCAGGCACGGAAGTAGCGCGGCTCGCGACAACGCTTGTGGTTCTTGAAAACGGACACGTGGCCCATCAGGGCGATGCAGCGGAATTGCTAAGTGATCCCGCGGTGACGCCGTTCGGCGCAGGTGCTGCAGGCGTGGTTTTGCAAGCAACGGTCAAAGCCCAGCACGCGGATGGTATAACTGAGGTGACGGCAGGCGGTGTCGCATTGGCCTTGCCGCAACTGCCCGCAGCGGTGGGAGCGTTGGTGCGCATCCGTATCGAGGCACAGGACGTCATGATCGCAACCGCACGCCCCGAAGGGATATCCGCCCTGAACATCCTGCCTGCAACGGTGGCTATGGTCCGGCGTGGCGACGGGCCCGGCGTGCTGGTGCAATTGAAGGTCGGGCAAAACCTGCTCCTGGCGCGTATCACGCAACGCTCCGCCGACGCATTGGCACTGCGTGAAGACCTTCCGGTGTTCGCAGTGCTCAAGGCCGTTTCCGTACCGCGCGGTGCAATCGGAGACGCGCAGGTTCCGTAAAGCCAGAGGTCAGATGTAGTCGGAAACCAGCAAATGCAGGGCGGGCTCGTCTTCTTCAACGCTGGAGAACCGGCCGATTGGTTTTTCAAACACGTTGTCTGTGAGATCATCATTGACGGTGGATACCTCGCCCACAAGGCAATCCCCGCTTTCTGCCCAGAACGCATGCCAGATGCCCGGCATGAGCGTGACACTCTCACCCGGTCTGAGCCGCAACAAACTTCCCGGCGCAAAGCGGCGCATCAGTCCGTCACATGGCACTTCAACGTCCGATTGCCGGTCAATGCCGCCATCTGCATCCGGCGCAAAGAGTTCGATCACCAGATCACCACCGCCACGATTTATGATGTCTTCGGCTTTGATGTTGTGACGATGCATCGGCGACAATTGCCGGTCACGGGTGATCATGAGCTTTTCTGCATAGAGCATGCCGCGCCCGTTTCTGAGATCGGCGGCAGTGCCGTTGCGGGTCGTAAACAGAAACAAGCCCAATTCATTAAAGCGGCCCTGCCCATAGTCAGTGATATCCCATCCCAGGCCACGTGCGCGTATATCTGACGCTTCCTCGGCACGCATTTTCTCGGGAGACCAATAGGCAAAGGGAGGCAGAATATGCCCGAAGCTTTTGATGAAAGCATCGCTTTCCTTCAAGATCGCATTTACCTCAGAGCGCTTCATGTCTTGTCTTCCCCGGTTATCTGATGGCCGATGTTTTAGCACGTGCCACCACAAGTCCCAGAGAGAAACAACGCACTAGCCAATCAATTCCAGAAGCTTGCGGCGCTGGATTTTGCCAGAGGGCCCTTTTGGCAGCTCTTCGAGAAGATGCACGCGATCAGGCGCTTTGAACCGGCCCAGACGTTGCTCGCACAGCTGACGCAGCTCATCGCCCGACAGCATCGATCCGCTGCGCAGTTTCACTGCCGCCTCGACGGTTTCACCGTAGCTGTCGCAGGGTCGCGCAAAAGCTGCTGCCTCGATCACATCGCTGTGTGAATACAGCGCCTCGTCGATCTCGCGCGGGGCGATGTTCTCGCCACCCTTGATGATAAGCTCTTTCAGTCGCCCCGTAACGAAGAGATAGCCGTCCTCGTCCATCCGCCCCAGATCACCTGTGCGCAACCATGAGCCGGCAAAGCTTTCAGCGGTGGCTTGCGGGTTTTTCAGGTATTCCAGCATGACATTCGGGCCACGCACGGCGATTTCCCCCTCGACGCCGGCAGGGCAAGGGTTTTGCTGAGCATCCAGCACACAGACCTCATTGCCAAAGGGCACACCGGGCGATCCGATCTTGCGCACCGCGGGTGGCAGCGGGTTGGAAAGGATTTGCGCCGCCGTTTCAGTCAGCCCCATCGTTTCCACGATGGGTACATCAAACCGGCTTTCAAAAGCGGTCTGGACATCCGGCGCCAAGGCAGACGAGGCCGAGCGGCCAAATCGCAGGCGTGCGCGGGTAGCGGTATCAGGGTTTTCGCTTGCGTGAAGCAAGTGGCTGATGATCGTGGGCACCACAGAGAACCACGTCGCTTCCGCCGCGGCTGCGTCAGTCCAGAAACGGCGTGCGGAAAAGCGCGTGCAAACCGCCAGTGACCCACCCGAGACCACTGCGCTCATCACACTGACGCAAAGCCCGTTGATGTGGTAGAACGGCAATACGCAAAGCCCCCTGTCGGCGGACGTCAAAGCGTGGGCAATCGCCGTGGTCCACCCGCCCGCAAGTAGGCTTGCATGGGTATGCACCACCCCCTTGGGCCGGCCCGTCGTTCCTGACGTATACATCAGCAGAGCATGATCCTGAGGTTTCAGCGGATAGAAAGGCGCGCCTGGTGGATCGCAGGCGACCGACAAACGCGCGATCCGGCCGTCACTCGCGTCGCGAAAAAGATCAGCTACATCATCGTGGACAAAGGCGATACGCGCGTCGCAATGCTCTAAAGCATAAGCGATGGCATCAGGCCCCGCGGCAAGGTTTATCATCGTCGCGCGGAACCCGCCGTAGAGCGCCCCGAAAAGTGCCACCAATCCCGCGCGTCCGTTGGGGTGCATGATCGCCACGCTTTCGCCTCTCTCGATCCCCTGATCCATCAAGGCCCAAGTCAAGCGTACAGCTTCTGATCTGAGTTCTCGCCAGCTCAGCGAACTGCCGTCTTCAGGAAAGACAAAGGCCGTTGCCTGTCCAGCGGCGCGGGCGTCCAGCCAGTTTCGAACGGTGCCTGATGGCGGATGTTCAGGGGAGAAAGTCACTTTCCAGCTGCTTTCCAGTAGTCGCCAAAAACCTCCTCCAACGTGGGTTCGCGCGGCG
The DNA here is from genome assembly GCA_947501635.1 of uncultured Roseobacter sp. GTDB lineage: Bacteria > Pseudomonadota > Alphaproteobacteria > Rhodobacterales > Rhodobacteraceae > Roseobacter. The sequence continues at coordinate 272,593 of CANMWT010000004.1, read as the reverse complement.
GGATTTCGCGCACGACCTTGGTCGTCTGCATAAAGTGCTTCCAATGAAGGTTGTCATCGATGGAGTTGCCGCCCCAGGTGCCGCAGCCCATGGAAAGCGAAAAGGGCATTCCGTTGTTGAAGGCGCCGCCCGTGGCAAAACAATGCGCCTGATTGACGATCACGCGACAGGTCGGCAGGCGCTGTGCCAAGCCAAGCGCGCGGTCGTCTGTACTGGAATGCAGACCGACAGAATGCCCCGCACCCTGGTGCGCCAAAATCCGGCCTGTTGTCACCACAGCATCTTCGAAATCCCGCGCGCGGTAGAGTGCGGCCACGCGCGACAGCTTCTCGCCCGAGAGCGGGTATTCCGGACCGATACCAGTTGTTTCGACGGCAAGGAATTTTGTATCCGCGGGCACCACATCGATCATGTCCAGTGCGGCGAGCATTTTATCTGCATCCTGCGCGATGACTTGGCGGTTGAGATGACCGTCGGGCCAGAGCTTGGACATGATCCCCGCTTCGTCCTGCACGACCGCACCGCCCGCTTTCGCAAGCTCTTGAACAAAGGCGTCATAGACTGCGTCAACGACCACCAACGCGTTTTCGGAACTGCAGGAGGTTGCGTTGTCGAATGTCTTGGAGGCGGTTATCTTCTGTGCCGCCGCCGCGATATCTGCGGTTTCGTCCACAATCACGGTGACGTTGCCGGCCCCTACGGCCAAAGCCGGCGTGCCGCTGGTATATGCGCGCCGCACATTGTTTTGTGACCCGGTCACCACGATCAGATCGCTTGTTTCCAGCAGCCTTTGTGTTTTGTCCTTTGAACCGGGGGCGGGCACCATCAACACCAGGTCGGTATCTTCGCCGATTTTCGCGAATTCTTCATAGATATGAGACAGCAACACTTCGCAGGTCGGCACACCTTTTGGCGACGGTGACAGCACAATCGCATTCCCGCATTTCAGCGCGTTTATAACGTTGTTTGCTGGTGTGGCACCGGGGTTCGTCGATGGGACAACAGCCCCGATCACGCCCATCGGGCGCGCAATCTCTGTGATACCCGTTGTCGGATCATCGCGGATCACACCAAAGGTGGGCACTCCCGCGATATCGCGCATAAGACCCAGCGTCTTGCGGTGATTTTTAATGACCTTGTCTTCGACGTTGCCCAATCCGGTAGTCCGGACCGACAGCTCGGCCAGAGCGCGGTTGCGGGAAGGTTCCATGATGGCCCAGGCGACGGCCTGTGCGGCTCTGTCGTATCTTTCCTGAGACCCCGCAGCCTCATAGCGCTGCTGTGCCGCGCGCGCGCGCGCCACGATGGCGTCAACTTCACTAATGCTGTCCTGCGCGGTCATCTAGCTTGTTCCTTTGCGGCATGTTGTGGCTCCGCCGCGCGCGACACCGGCGGCGGAGCCTTGGGTTTTACAAGCCGGCCAGAAGCTCTGTCAGAGTTTCCTGACGCTTGAGCCACATAGCCTGAACTTCTTCGCGTGTCATGATGTTCATCGGCGACCCGCCGGCTTTCATCTTGCCTTGTACACGGCCGTTCTCGAACATGGTCGGAACGGTCTGTGCGAGCTTGTCGATGACCGCCTGCGGTGTTCCCTTCGGCACCATCACGCCCCGAAAGTTGACCGACGCGTTGTCGACATCGAGCCCGCCTTCCATCATCGTGGGCACATCTGGCAGGAATTCGTTGCGTTCCAGATCAGCGACCGCAAGGATTTTCACATTGCCCGCCTCGCGCGCGCGGAAAGCGTCGGAGAGGTTGTTGATACCCGCCATGACGTCACCCGCAATCACTGCCTTCATCGCCGCCGCTCCGCCGCCTTTGGTGGGGATATACGCAAGCTTCATGTCGCCTGCCTTCTCCATTTGCAGTGCCGCGATGTGGTGACCGACAAACAGACCTGCGCCGGATGTGGTCAGCTTGCCCGGATTGGCCTTGGCGAAATCGACCACATCCTGCAGGCTGTTGAATTCGCTGTCAGCCCCGACAACCAGAACCGCAGGGTCTGCTCCCCAGTTGGCAATCGGCTCAAAGCTGTCGATGTCGTAAGATACGCCGCCCTTGATCGACTGAGCGATGAAGTGGGGCACGTTGTATGCACCCAAGGTGTAGCCATCCGCCTCGGCTTGCGTCGCCAGCCAGTTCCAGCCCACTCGGCCACCCGCGCCGGGCTTGTTGAGAATGGCCACCGGCATGCCAAGCGCATCTTCGTTGCCGGCTGTCATTGTCACAATGCGCGCCTGAAAATCTGTAGCGCCGCCCGCACCGTAGCTGACCATCATCATGATAGGCCTGTCGGGGTAGCTTTCATGTCCGTCGGCATGCGCCATTCCCGCCGCTGCCATCAGTGCCAATGCGGCACCTGCTAAAAGTTTCTTCATTTTTCAGTTCCTCCCATATGTGTGGTTTTTTGCGCGATCAGCCCGTCAGAACAGAGCTTCACGCGGTGTGAATACTTTCAAAAGCAAGGCAAACAGGCCGTACATGACCAGGGTAAAGCAGACCGTCGCAAAGACGCGTTTCATCCAGGATTTCAGAGCGTTGTGCGGAGCCGGATCGTAAAGGCTGAACAGTATGAAAAAGCTTGCCGCCGTCGCAGTGTAGAAACCAAGGGTCTTGGCCGCCCAGAACACGTAGACCAGCATGACCACAACGCCCGGCACCATGCTCATGAAGGCAATCGGCGACACACCGGCCCCTACCTTGGTCCACCCCATGATGGCCTTGGCAAAGGTCCACGCCGCCAGCACAACAAAGACGGTGGCAATTAGTCTGGGAAACAGGAATGCTTCTGCAGGTTGTTGGGTATAACTCAGGTAGGTCACCCACGCGCCGACCGCCAAAACACATCCTGATGCAACAACATGCTGCACACGTGGCAGGTTCAGATCGCTCACACCATGATCTCCTCTTTCGAGACGTAACGGCGGTTGCGCACTTCCATCCAGACCGAATAGGCAACCGAAGCCAGAACAACGGCGATCAGGAAGAGGTTGAGCGTTCCCGTCAGGAAGTAAGGCACCATCCCATCCGTGGCATTCGCGATCATCGACCCCTGAATGAAGTTCGCCTCGGCGATGGGTCCAAGGATCAACCCCAGCACCAAAGGTGCAGCAGAGAACCCGAAGCGTTCGAGAAAATACATCATGATCCCCAAAGCAGCCATGACATAGACGTCCCCCATGCTGGACTGGACCGAATAGCTGCCGAACACAGCAAGCCCCAGAACAATCGCCGCCATCAAGGACTGCGGCACCTGTGCCACCCGCGCGGCAAGGCCGGCCACATAAAGGCCGAACAGACACATCAAAACCTGACCGATGAGCATCGAATTGATAAATGTCCACGCCACATCGGGGTGGTTGTCAAAAAGATCTGACCCCGGGAAAATGCCATGGATCAACAAGCCGCCCAACAGCACAGCCGCTGTGGGAGAGCCCGGAATGGACAAGGTCAGCAAGGGAACAAGCGACGGGCCCACCATCGCATTGTTGGCCGCTTCGGCTGCTATGACACCTTCGGGATGCCCTTTGCCAAACTCTTCGCGCTCGGGAGAAAACTTCTTTGTCTGGTCGTAGGCCACAAGCCCTGCGATTTGCCCCCCGACGCCGGGGATCAGTCCGATGATTGACCCGGTCGTCATGCCAATTCCCATCGCACGGGGAAAGCGCAACAGCTCGCGTATGGCGGCAAAGACAGAGTGCTTTTGCACCTGCAGGACCTCTGCGTCATCGCCTTGGCGCCCTTTGGCAAACATCGAAATCACCTGCGGGATGGCAAAAAGACCAATCAGCGCCGCGATGATGTTTATCCCGCCACCCAGGGCGTCGTGGAAAATGAACCGCTGCGCGCCCATGATGTCGTCGAACCCGATCGTTGCCAGCCACAGCCCGATGCAACCGGACAACAGCCCTTTGACAACAGACTTGCTGTCAAGCGTCCCGATTACAGTCACACCCAGAATGGCCAGCCAGAACAGATGTGACGGCCCGAAAGCAAGCGCCCACTTTGCCAGCACCGGCGTCAGAAAGATCAGCAACATCACCCCGAATATCCCGCCCACGGCAGAGGATAGAAAGCTAAGCTGCAGTGCGCGTGTCCCCTGTCCGTTTTGGGCCATCGTGTGACCATCAAGGGTTGTGGCGATGTTCGCCGGCGCGCCGGGTATCTTTAGCAAAATCGCCGAAACAGCGCCGCCGGCCACTGTCGATGTGTAAGCGGCACCCAGCAAAATAAGTCCTTGCGTGGGTTCAAGCTGAAACGTGAACGGGATCAAAAGGGCGACCGCCATCGTGGGTGACAATCCCGGTGTCGCACCAAGGATCAAACCGCCAATCGTACCCACCAACAACAGCGCGAAATTGACCGGCGTAAACACATCGCCAAAGTACAAAAGAAACTCCACGCAGGCCTCCCGTCCTGTTTGGATATCCGTTGACTAAAACGTTAGGCTATGAAAATTGTTTTGCAAATGTTTTCATAAATCTGCCAATTCCACACAGTTAGGAGTATGATATTAAAAATAAAAACGCTGATATCTTCGCCGTTGCAAATGAAGCAGGCGTCTCTATTTCGACGGTATCGCGCAGCTTTAACCATCCCGATCTGGTGAAGGCTGCGACTCGCAAAAAGATCGACCGTGCGATCCGAAAACTAGGCTATATCCGCAACCGGGCGGCCCAAACAATGCATGGTATTCGCAGCGCGACAATCGGGCTGGTGTTACCGACAATCGACAACGCCATTTTCGCCGAGGTCATTCAGGCGTTCTCCGACAGCGTCGATGCACATGGGTTCACGATCTTGGTCGCGACGCACAACTACAGTCTTGAGCGCGAATACGCCGTGTTGCGCAAGCTCTTGGAACATCGGGTGGACGGCGTCGCCCTGATCGGGCTGGAACACAGCGATGAAACCTATGGCCTGATCGCACATCAGAACATCGCCGCCATTTCGATCTGGAACTACGATGCGCAAACCCGGCTGTCCTGCGTGGGTGCCGACAACAAGGAAGCGGGGCAGCTTGCGGCGCGACATTTGCTGTCGCTGGGCCACCGCGATATCGCTATGTTGTTTCCGCCGCTGCAAGGCAATGACCGTGCCCGCGCCCGCTATGATGGGGCGCTGTTCGAGCTACAAAAAGGAGAGGTTCAGATACCCGGTCATTGGGCGCCCGAGGCCCGCTACAGCATTGCGGACGGCAAAGAGGCTGCCGAGAACATCCTCAAGTCCGACCACCGCCCCACTGCGCTGTTGTGTGGCAATGACATTCTGGCCGCAGGTGCGGTTCACGCCGCGCGCAAGTTGGGGCTGAACGTACCGCGGGATTTGTCGGTTATTGGTATTGGTGATTTCAAAGGTTCAAAGGAAATGGAACCGGCCCTGACAACAATCAGCTTCCCGGCTCGTGACATCGGCAGGATGGCCGGCGATCAGATCGCGTCTTCCATCGTCAACGACACGCGCGAGATCACACGGATCAAATGCAAGATATCCTTGGAAGTACGCGGCACCTGCAAGCGCCTCAGCGCTGCAACCTAAAACATGCCGGTGAGCGCTTTGGCGCGATCGTCGCTGCGGCCCATTGACAGGATCACAGGGTCCGTCTGCTGCCGTTGCTGAAACGCCTGTTTTGAGCCCAACCCGCGCCAGTCCACTTCGATCAGAGCCTGTGCAACTGCGCCGCCCAGCGTATCGCCCGGGCCCGGAATAATGAAAATGTCCGGCGCGAAAACCCGCGCGGCCACGCGGATTGCAGCGGTAAAATCGTAAGGTGCCACAACCTGCTGGCCAAGCGTATAACCACGCAGGTCATCCGCCCGGACGGCGCCCGGCAGCCATACCCTGCCGCAGCCGTCAACCATCGGCACCTGGGGTGTGCCAAACAGGCTTATCGGTAAGGCCTCGCACCCTGCCGCGGCGACAGGTTCCTGCAGTGGGGTATGAAACGCGGCGTGATTGAACAGACGCATGGGAAACCGTCCATCACGCGCAGGCACTTCCGCCTCAAAAGCGCCGAGACCCGCTTCATTGCCGGCAACCACAAGCATGCCGCCCAAATGTATAGACACGTACAGTGCACATCCTTCCCGCGCGGAAACGTTCTGTACAGTTTCAAGCAAGGCGGCCCGCTTCCCCGGGATTTCGCGCCAGTCCGCATCCACGAAGGGGTAAAGCGTCTGTCCTCCGATTGAGTGCTCGTGCATCAAAGTGCCCATCGTGTTAACAATGGAAAAGCCCTGTTCCGGCCCGACTGCACCGCTGACCGCAAGAGCGGTATACCACCCCATCGAGTTTCCGGTCACAGCCACCACGTCAAAACTGTTGTGAAGCACCTGCGCATCGAGAAAGGACGCCGCAAATATCAACGCCGACGCATTGTCACCGCGGGTATGCACATCGCGATCATAGACTTGGGCGGCATCAAGCGCGGCGAGAGGCGTTTGACCCTCATTTTGTCGAATTTTATCAAATATCTTTAGACAATCATTGCCATATGTGTGGTTTTGGTTGAGATATCCCAACTCAGTTTTGTTGTATGTACCACGCCCCGGGCAGACAATCACCGCTGTTTTCGTCATGTTTTTGTGCCCATCAACCTGCGCGCCGCCGTGAGTATCCCATCTTTGGAGGGCAAGGTCGCCGCATAAGCCGGGCCGGTTGCGATAAAGCAATCCTCGGCGGTCACACGCGAAAGATGGCTGCGGCCCGCTTCGGCAAAGAGCGTCATCAAAGCTTCGGACTGGCTGCCGGTGCGGCGGCATTCATCGACGATCAGCACAGCGCCGCAACCATCAGTCGCCTCCAGCAAAGCATCATCCGGTTGCGGCGCAAGCCAGCGCATGTCGATGACACGCAGCGCCACGCCCTCAGCCTCAAGTTCCGCCGCAGCCTGACGGGACAGATAGTAGCCATTGCCATATGACACGATGGCAAGGTCCTTGCCCGTCCCATGGATCCCGACCTCGCCCAGAGCGATGCGCCTGTCGGCAGACGGGTAGAGATGCATCCAGCCTTTGTCGCCTTCTTTTTCAAGGTCGCGCATCGGATAAAGGGCAATGGGTTCGACGAATACAACCACCCTTTGCGCATCCCGCGCCAGCCTGACTGCTTCGCGCAGCATCATCGCCGCATCCGCACCATTTGACGGGCAGGCAATGATCACGCCGGGAATATCACGCAAAACCGAAAGGCTGTTGTCGTTGTGAAAATGCCCGCCGAACCCCTTTTGATATCCCAGACCAGCAATGCGCAGAACCATCGGATTTGTGTACTGGCCGTTCGAAAAGAAGCTCAGCGTCGCGGCCTCGCCCCGCAACTGGTCTTCAGCGTTGTGCAGATAAGCCAGAAACTGGATCTCAGGCACAGGTAGAAATCCGTTGTGTGCCAGACCTATGGCCAACCCCATGATCGACTGTTCATCCAGTAGCGTGTCAATAACACGATCAGGCCCGAAACGCGCTTGCAGCTTTTGTGTCGCGCCATAAACCCCGCCTTTGCGGCCGACGTCTTCGCCGGCGACAATGATCTCGGGGTACGCCAGCATCAGGTCGGTGAGCGCCCAGCTTATCAACCTGCTCATCGGTTGCGGTTCTTGCATCGCCCGTGCGTCAGACCCAAATGCACCTGCGCGTGCGTCATCGCTTGGACCGTTGGTCAGCGGGGTGTTTCGCGCGGGGGGGATCAAGCTCGCCGCGACTTCTTTTGCGGTGCGCAAGCGCGGGCGTGTTACCGCTTCAATCGCGATCCTGTCGCATTGCGCGCCACAGTCGTGATAAATCTGGAGCGCCTCTTCAGGCGTGCAGGCACCACGCTCCGTCATCAGGCGCACCGAATGCAACAGCGGATCGTTCGCTTCATCCATGGCGATCGCCTGAGGCGCACGGTACGTCGCCTCAACATCCGATCCTGCATGCCCGTAGAGCCGCACAGTGCGAATATGTAGAAAAGCGGGTTTGCGATGACGCCGGACATACTCACTCGCCGCTTGCGAGACCGCCAGCGTCTCTGTCATATCAAGCCCATTGCACGCAAAGTAGACCAACCCGGGACGATGCGCAAAATTCGCGGCAATCCACCCTTGCGGCGTGGGCGTTGAAATTCCGATACCGTTGTCCTCGCACACCAGCAAAATCGGCATGGGAGCCGATTGGTAGCTGCTCCAGCAGGCCGCGTTTATGGCCCCTTGCGCGGTGGAGTGATTGGCCGAAGCATCCCCGAAGGAACACATCACGATACTGTCTGCCGGCAGCTCGGCGCGCGGTGGCTGTAACCGCCGTGCCAACCCGATGGAGTAAGCCGCACCAACCGCTTTGGGCAGATGGCTTGCGATGGTTGACGTCTGAGGCGGAATGTTCAGCACCTTTGATCCCAAAACCTTGTGACGACCGCCCGAAATAGGGTCTTCGCTGGACGCTGCAAAACTCAGCAGGATGTCCCACGCAGGCGTCTGGCCGGGCAATTGACCCGCACGCATGATCTGAAAGGCGGCATCACGGTAATGCAGAAAAGCCATATCCGTCGGACGCAGCGCTTGGGCGACGGCTGCCATCCCTTCATGCCCGCTCGATCCGATGGTGTAGTACCCCTGCCCCGCTTTTTGCATGGCACGGCTGGTGCGGTCCAACTGACGCGACAGGCACTGCGCGTGATAAAGTGCGACCATCGTTTCCGGTGCCACGTCCTTGCGGGGCGGTGGACCTTCGGGAAAATCCCGCGCCGCGACCCTCGCCAGAAACTGTTCATGCACCACCGCTGCGCGATCCATAGACTTTTACTATCCCGCCTTAAACTGAGCAATGATCTGACGGTGATGGGATTCGAAATGAATGTCCATTGGTATCAGCAGGCCGCAACGTCACCAGCTGACACGTGGCTTCATGCGTTGCTTTGCCGACCGCCAGGGCCAGTTTGCGATTTGAGCACCGCAGGTGCCCGGCTCGGGTGGACGCCGCTTCAAAGCTTGACCACAGGCGCGCAGCTAAATACTCATTTCTGCAGTGTTTTCATTTTCGCACGAGGACCCGCGAAAAGGAAAACAAAAGGCAAAAAGCCGCCGCGCAGTATTGCGCGCCACAAACAACGGGAGATTCTCATGAAATTCAAATATCTGACCGCAGGCCTGTGCCTCTCTGCCGGAATGACCGCTAGCGCGGCATACGCGGACTGTGGCGAGGTCTCGATTACAGAGATGGACTGGGCATCAGCGGCAGTCGTGACATCGATCGCCAACTTCCTGATGACTCAAGGATATGGCTGCGAAGTATCGGTTGTGCCGACCACAACGGTGCCTGCCATGACTTCTGTCGCAGAGACAGGCCAGCCTGACATCCTGACAGAGCTTTGGACAAGCTACACGGAAGTCTACGAAGATCTGGTCGCGGAAGGAAAACTTGTTGAGTTGTCCAAAGTCCTTTCGGATGGCGGGGTCGAAGCTTGGTGGATCCCACAATATCTTGCCGAAGCACACCCCGAGCTGACAACGCTGGAGGGGATCAAGGCGAACCCTGAACTGGTGGGCGGCCTCTTTCACGATTGCCCGTCGGGCTGGGGCTGTGACATCACCAACAACAACAACTTCAAGGCCGCGGGGCTAGCGGACGCGGGTGTTGAGCGCTTCCAGCACGGCTCGGGCGAAACTCTTGCCACTGCCATAGCAGCCGCTTACGAAGCAAAAGAGCCATGGTTCGGTTACTACTGGGCACCAACATCTGTCTTGGGCAAATACCCGATGGTTCAGGTGGAAATGCCCGCCTATGATGAAGCGACACATACTTGCAACGGTCTTGAAGACTGCGCCACTCCTGGGCTTTCCGCCTATCCCACGTCAAATGTTGTAACCGCCGTAACAACGACATTCTCAGAGCGTGAGCCGGAAGTTGCCGAAATGCTGGCCAAATTGTCGTTCACAAATGCCCAGATGGGTGAAGTACTGGCATGGCAGGAAACAAACAACGCTTCTTATGAAGAGGCTGCGGTATACTTCCTGACAAACTACAAGGACACATGGTCGGGCTGGTTGAATGACGACGCGAGGTCTAAACTCAGCGCGCTGCTGCAATAGGGCTTGTATACCTTACTGACGCGCCGCCTTTTCCGGGCGGCGCGTGCCTGACACGAAAGAGGCACGCGCATGGCATATTACGACAGCCTGTTTGACACACTTGGCCTGCGCGGCTGGTGCGACCAGAATGCAGAGACGGCGCCGACGTCGATGGCCGCTCTATTGGGTCAGCTGAACAGCAGCGAAGAAAGTGACGTGTCGCAGGCCCTGCCGTTCCCCTCGCTGGACGTGTTGCACGAGTCCTGCGCGCAAATTCCCCAGACCCGCGATATGACGGCCGGTGTCGAGAATGCTTTTCTGGCCGCGCGCGAAAGCCTGAAGCTGGTTCTTGATCCGATTACCCAGCCGCTGTCATGGATGCTGGACGGCGCGCTGTGGCTTTTCGTGACGACGCCCTGGTTTATCATTCTGCCCGCATTGATCGCACTGACATGGTTTGTTGCACGTTCCGTCGGTGTGACTCTTTTTGTCGCTTTCTCCTTTATTTTTCTGGGCTTCATTGACCACCTTGATGTGGCCCTCGAAACGCTGTCGATCATCTTTGTCTGTACGGGCTTGTCTGTGGCGCTTGGCGTGCCCATCGGCATTGCCATGTCTCGCTCCAACGCATTGCAGCGGATGATCGTACCGGTACTGGATCTGTTGCAGACGCTCCCGACCTTCGTTTACCTCATCCCTTTGATATTCCTGTTTTCAGTCACGGAATCAAAGCTTTACGGGATCGCCATCATCCTTTACGCCATCGTTCCGGTGATCCGTCTGACCGATCTGGGTATCCGGCTGGTTGACCCTGATGTGATCGAGGCTGCAGACGCCTTTGGCATGACAAAGCGACAGAAGTTGTGGGGGGTCCAGCTGCCGTTGGCGTTGCCCAACATCATGGCCGGCGTGAACCAGACGATCATGATGAGCCTTGCCATGGTGGTGATCGCGTCCCTCGTCTCTGCCCCCGGACTGGGCGTGCTTGTGCTGCGCGGCATCCGCAATCTGGAACTTGGCGTAGGCATTGTCGCAGGTTTCGGGATCGTCCTGCTGGCCGTGATCCTCGACCGCGCATCCAAAGCTGCCCTGAGCCGTATCGACAAAAACAAAAAAGCACATTGAGGCAAGGCAGATGACACCCAAAGTTCAGCTGCGTGGCGTTTACAAGGTCTTCGGCCCGCGCGACAAAGAAATGATGGCGCATGTCAAAGCTGGCGTCGGCAAAGACGCCCTGCTTGCCGACTATGGGCATGTACTGGGCCTTCAGGACATAAACGTCGACATGCAAGCGGCTGAAATCACGGTCGTTATGGGGCTGTCCGGCTCTGGTAAAAGTACATTGATCCGGCATCTCAATAGGCTGATCGACCCAACGGCGGGTGAAATCCTTGTCGATGGTAAAGACGTAATGGGCCTGAGTGACGCCCAGCTGCGACAGTTGCGGCAGCGCAAAATGACAATGGTGTTTCAGAAATTCGCGCTGCTGCCCCACCGGACTGTTCTGCAAAACGCCGCCACAGCGCTTGCAGTTCAAGGAGCGGATCGGACCACTCAAGAGCGGGATGCGCGCAAGTGGCTCGACCGTGTCGGGCTGGGCGGCTACGAAGACCGCTATCCCGCGCAGTTGTCCGGTGGCATGCAGCAACGCGTGGGCATCGCACGGGCGCTGACGGCCGGCACCGATATCATGCTAATGGACGAAGCCTTTTCAGCGCTTGACCCGCTGATCCGCACCGACATGCAGGATTTGTTGCTGGAGCTGCAGGTCGAATTGAAAAAGACGATCATTTTCATCACCCACGATCTGGACGAGGCGCTGAAACTTGCGGATCATCTTGTCATTCTGAAGGACGGGGCCGTGGTGCAGCAAGGCGAGCCTCAGGGTATTCTGCTGCATCCTGCCGACCCATACATCGAAGATTTTGTCAGTGACATCAACCGCGCGCGCGTTCTGCGTGTCCGCTCTGTCATGCGCCCATTGGCGGATATTCAAAGCGCGGGCGACGTGAATGCCAATGATACGCTGGAACAGCTTATTGCGCTGTCCGAAGGGGATACCACGCGAACCTACCGTGTGCTGGCCGACGGAGAACCGGTCGGTATTCTGGACATGAAAGACCTTGTCAAAGCGCTGGTTCCAAGGGTTTCAGGGTCCGCGTAGCGCAGGCTATGCTGCGACCAATTCCGCTACCGTGTTGCGCGCGCCGCAGTTTTCCAACCGCAGGTAAGCCGCTTTCACCGCATCCGAAAAACGGGGCTCTTTTGCCAAATCCGGGGGAAAGACCGCGCGGATCGCAAGCAACCGGTCGACTGTCTCTGCCGCGCTCACGCCACTACGCGCCGCCGTTTTCAGCGCGTCAGCCAGCGGGTCGCGCACGTCGATGGGGGCGCCTTTTTCATCGGTGCCGCCTACGTATCGCATCCAGCCCGCCACCGCCAGACACAGCCCCGCCACGTCGCCGCCCTGATCCAGCCGGTCGCTGATCGTACCAAGCAGGCGCTGCGGTAGCTTTTGCGAGCCATCCATTGCGATTTGCCATGTGCGGTGCCGGATCGCCGGATTGCGGTACCGCGCAAGCAGCGACGCCACATAGGCGGTGAGATCCTCCCCTTCCGGATGGGGAACGGTGGGCAGGATTTCCTTCTGCCAGACCCTGTCACACAGCGCGGCAAATACAGGGTCGGCGACTGTCTCAGCAATGGTTTCGTATCCTGCCAGATAGCCCAGGTAGGCAAGCATCGAATGGGTCCCATTCAGGCAACGCAGTTTCATCTTTTCATGTGCGTGAACAGATGTGACAAACTGCGCGCCGGCCTCATCCCATGCGGGGCGACCAGCGACGAAATCATCCTCGATCACCCATTGCCGAAATGGCTCGTGTAGCACACAGGCAGGATCGTGGTAGCCCGTCAACGCGCCGACACGGGCAATGTCATCTGCTGTGGTGGCGGGCGTGATCCTGTCAACCATTGTGGACGGGAAGCGACATTCGGCCTCGATCCAGTCGGCCAGTGCAGCATCCCTCGCACGCGCAAAAGCCAGAATGATCCGGCGTGCAGTCGCCCCATTGTCCGGCAGGTTGTCGCAACTCAGAACGGTAAACGGAAGGTGGCCTGCATGACGCCTGCGCGCCAGCGCCTCGACAATCAGCCCCGGTGCGGTTGCCGGGCGCATGGGATTGGCCAAATCCGTTTGAATCTCCGGTGCCTCCAGCCGCAAGTCTCCAGTGCCGGGGTCATGGCAATACCCCTTCTCGGTAATGGTCAGCGATACGATCTTGATCTGCGGATCGGCCATGACGTCAAGCACATGGTCAGGCTCGTCCCGTGCTACAAGCACGTCCGAGATGGCTTCGATGACGCGCGTGCTTTCCCCGTCCGTCCCCAGTGCGACAGACGTATAGGCGCAGCCTTGTGGCCGAAGTGTTCTTGCCGCGCGGTCGCTTTGCAGGCTGACGGCGACAATACCCCATGGGCCGCCACGCGTCCTTAGCGCCTCATCCGTGTAGACCGCGTTGAAGGCTCGGAAAAAAGCCCCCGGTCCAAGATGCACGATCCCCGCTGCGGCGGGCGCGGAAGTTCTGCACAGTCGCGGCAAGGTGCTCATAGCCTGTAGCCTTCCTTTGCCAGACGGTAGGAAAGGTCATGCGCCAGTTCAAACGCCTCGTTTTCGCGTAAACGCCCCGTCGCAACCAGTTCTGCAAGATAGGCACAGTCACAGCGCCGCGCCACGTCGTGGCGCGCGGGAATAGAGCAAAAAGCGCGGGTATCGTCGTTGAAACCAACCGTGTTATAGAACCCGCAGGTTTCTGTCGTTGTTTCGCGAAACCGCCTGATCCCCTCGTAGCTGTCAAAAAACCACCATGGCGGCCCTAGCTTCAGCGCCGGATAGGCACCTGCCATCGGGGCCAACTCACGGCTGTAACTGGTCTCATCAAGTGTGAAAACGATCACGCTCAGCCCCGGTTCCATTCCCACCGCGTCAAGCAGCGGCTTGAGCGCGCCGACATAATCGGTGGGGCCGGGAATATCAAAACCCTTGTCACGACCAAAACGGGCAAACATTCCGTCGCTGTGATTGCGCCGCGATCCCGCATGGATTTGCAACACAAGGCCGTCATCAAGGCTCATCCGCGCCATTTCCGTGAGCATCTGCGCGCGAAAAAGCTCTGCATCTTGCGCGCTGGCGCGCCCTGACAGAACCCTTGAGTACAGTTTCTCCGCAGCGCCTTTCTCCAAATTTGCAGTGGCTGCGGAAGGGTGACCATGATCGGATGCCGTCGCACCAAGTGTTTTGAAAAAGGCACGGCGCTGTCGGTGCGCGGCCAGATAGCCGCTCCATGTCGTTGTGTCCTCGCCTGTGATCTCCCCCAGCAGTGCCAGATTGCTCGCAAAGCCCTCAAAATCTGGATCGACAACGGCGTCGGGCCGATAGGTGGTGACAACACGCCCGCCCCACCCACTTTGCGCGATCATTTTGTGCCAGGTCAAATCGTCCAGCGCGCCATCGGTGGTCGCCAGTACTTCAATGTTGAAGCGCTCGAACAATGCGCGCGGCCGGAACGCCGGTTTGCCCAGTTGGTGTTCAATGTGATCGTAGACGTCCTGCGCGTTCTGCCCTGACAGCGGCGTCGTCAGCCCGAACACATGCTCGAACGCGTGATTTAGCCACAGCGCCGACGGCGTGGCGCGAAACAGGTGGAAGTTGTCGGCAAAGCGTTGCCAGATCGCGCGGGGGTCGGCCTCGGACGGGCTGCCATCAAGCTGCGGTATGCCCAGGTCGGCCGGTGCGACACCCTGACTGATGAGCATGCGGAAAACATAATGGTCCGGCACCACGAACAGAGCCGCCGGATCCGCAAATCGCGTGTCCTGGGCAAACCATCGCGGATCACAGTGCCCGTGCGGGCTGATAATCGGCAGATCTGCAACGGTGTGATACAGCGCGCGCGCGATATCGCGCGTATAGGTCTCGACGGGGAACAGTCTGTTCGGATCGGTGAGGCTCATCAAAGCTCCTGCAGTTGTCGGAGCTTCAGTGATAGGCCAGTCTAGACGCCTTAGAAAGAGCCTAGCAGATGCGCGGCAGTTGCTCGCCCACCAGCATATCAACCAGACGTTGCCCGCCAAACGCTGTACGCATCGTGACCCGACCGGGATGTGAGCCATGCGCCTTGCCGACAGCCACCGCATCGCGGCCTTCCGGCAAAGCGCGCATCGCGGTCAAAGCGGCTGTGGCCTCGGCTTCCGGAACGAACAGCACGAGCGTGCCTTCATTGGCCAGATACAAGGGATCAAGACCAAGAATTTCGCACATCCCCTTCACTTCCGTGCGCAATGGCAGGGCAGTTTCCTCGATTTCGATACCGACGCTTGAAGCTTCGGCCATTTCGTTCAATGACGACGCCAAGCCGCCACGGGTCGCATCACGACAGGCACGCAAGCCCGGCGCAGCTGCAAGCACAGCCTCGATCAATCCGTTGAGGCTCTGACAGTCGGAGGTCACGGTTGTGGACAGCGCCATGTCACCGCGCGCTGCAAGAATCGCAGCGCCATGATCGCCCAGCACACCGTTGACGATTGCCACGTCTCCGGGCCGGATTGCGTTGGCGCGGATGTCGCGGCCGGGCGGGATAACGCCAACACCAGAGGTCGTGACGAACACCTTGTCCGCCTGCCCCTTGCCAACGACTTTGGTGTCGCCTGTTACAATCCGCACTCCGGCTTTTGTCGCTTCTTTTTGCATGGACGCCACCACACGTCGCAGCAGCGCAATCTCGCAACCTTCTTCGATAATAAATGCCGCAGACAACCACAGCGGCTTGGCCCCGCCTACAGCCAGGTCGTTGACCGTGCCGCAGACGGCGATCTTGCCGATGTCGCCTCCCGGAAACTCAACGGGCGAGACAACAAAGCTGTCGGTGGTGAAGGCAAGCTGCGCCCCCGGTTCAGACATCGCCGCATCGACTAGCCGCGCCTGATCTTCGTCACCCGGTGGCTGAAACACACAGGTGAAAACTTCGTCGATGAGATCACGCATCGCTTTTCCGCCACCACCATGGGCAAGCGTGACACGGTCGCCGCGCAGACGGGACGGCGACAGAGGGGCCGCGGCATTCATTCCGCCGCCTCCAGCGCACCGTAGGTGTAGTAGGCCGCGCAAGCACCTTCGGAACTGACCATCAATGCGCCCAGCGGCATCTCTGGCGTGCACCCGGTGCCGTATTGGGGGCATTGGAACGGCTTGATGCGGCCTGTCATGACCTGCCCGCATGCGCATCCTTCGGGCTCTTGCACCGAGCGTTCGCCGGCGCCGTAGCCAACGCCAAATTTCGCCTCTGCATCAAATGCCTGATACCGATCGCGTATGCGCAGACCACTTTCGTCGATCTCGCCCAGACCGCGCCACTCAAAGCTCGGGCGCGGCTCGTAGACGTCGTTGATCGCGGCAATGCTGACGGGGTTGCCATCATCGGGCACCACGCGCGCATATTGGTTTTCAACAACCGCGCGCCCGTCGCGTATCTGCTCCAATACCATCAACACGGATTGCAGCAGATCTAACGGTTCAAATCCCGCCACAACGATCGGTTTGCCAAACTCTTCTGCAATAAAGTCATACGGGTGCACACCGATCACCATCGACACATGCCCGGGGCCGACAAAGCCGTCGAGGATCATGTAAGGGTCATTCAAAAGGGCACGAATGGGTGGCGGCACGGTGATGTGATTGCAAAACACAGTGAAATTCCCCAAGCCTTCGCGCGACGCCTGCTGTATCGACAAAGCGGTGGAAGGTGTTGTCGTCTCAAACCCGAGACCGAAAAAAACCACCTCGCGGTCGGGGTTACGCCGCGCGATCTCCAATGCATCCAACGGCGAATAGACCATCCGGATATCCGCGCCATCCGCCTTGGCCTGCATCAGCGACTTTCGGGTGCCAGGGACGCGCATCGCATCGCCAAACGTTGTAAAGATTACCTCTGGGCGCTCGGCTATTTCAACGCATTCATCAATCCTGCTCATGGGGAGCACGCAAACCGGACAGCCAGGCCCGTGGATGAACTCGATCCCGTCCGGTGTCAGACGGTCCAACCCGTAACGAAAAATGGCATGCGTATGACCGCCACAGATCTCCATGATGTGAACGGGTTTTTCCTTGGTCGCGCCGATGTCATCAACCACTGACTGAATGGCCGCCAAAACCGCTTTTGCAGCCTTTGGGTCGCGGAATTCCTCAACATATCTCATGATGTTCCCTCCAGCGCCGCATCGCCCTGCGCCATGGCTTCCAGCGTTTCCTGTGCTTCGCCCAACCCGCGCAAAGCCTCCAGCGTTTTTGCTGCCTCGTCTTCGTCAATCAGGCTCATGGCAAATCCCACATGAATCAATGCCCAGGACCCGACAAGCGCTTCGGGGTCATTGGCCACGACGCAGGCGACATTGACTTCGCGCCTGACGCCCGACACTTCGGCCATCGCCATGAGGTTATCCGCATCGGTGACCTCAACAATCTGTCCTGGAATACCCAGACACATATCATCTCTCCCCTTCATCGGCGCTTACCGCACCTGGTTGGTGGATGCCGTAGCGATCCAGTTTGGCCCGCAGGCCGACGCGCGACAGGCCCAATTCAGCCGCAGCGCGGCTCTTGTTCCACATCAGACGCGTCAGAGTTTCGCGCAATATGCGCATCTCGATCACTTCAACCCGTTCTTTCAGGGACCCTTCACCTGACAGAACATCCGCTTCTGCAGAGCGCGCATCCGCCGTCAATGACGGGTCGGCCTGCAAGATGTGCCTCGAGATCAACTCCGGCCCCAGAATGACGTCCTGACCGGCAATCAGCATCCGGGCGAGCTCATTCTCAAATTCCAAGAGGTTACCCGGCCAGTCGTAGTTGGACAGAAACTCGATCGCGAGATCGGACAACCCGTTCACCGGTTTGCCGTGATATGCGCCCAGATCGAACAGCTTGTGTTGCGCAAGCAGCGGCAGATCGACAAGCCGCTGGCGCAAGGGTGGCAGGAAAAGCTCGGTTGTTGCCAGCGCATAAAAGAGGTCGTTTCGGAAACGGCCCTTGTCCACAGCCGCATGGAGGTCGATGTTCGTTCCTGTCAAAAGGCGCGCATTGGTGGTCAGCACCTCATGCCCGCCCAACGGTTGGAAACAGCCTTCGGTCGCGACGCGTAACAGCACCATCTGTAGTTTTTGACTGAGCGTGTCTATGCCGCCCAGAAATAGTGTCCCGCGATCCGCCTTTTGCAGCAGGCCTACCTTGTTGCTTGGCACCCCGGGCAACACGCCCCGTTTCGCGCCAAGCAGCTCGACCATAATCAGTTCGTCCGACATGCCAGCGCAGTTCAGCTCATAGAAGGGCTGATCGGATCGCAACGAGTTGTAATGCATCGCGCGCGCCATCTCTGCCTTGCCGACGCCTGCTTCGCCGTGGATCAGCACCGGCACATCAAAACTTGCGTATTGGCGGGCCTGATCGACGACGGCATTCAGCGGAGAGTTACCCGACCGTAATATCTTTTCAAAGCCAAGGCTTTCGCGCAGGGCTTTGCGCCGGCTTTCCAATTTGGTTTCCGCCGACTGGCCCAGAAAGCGCATTTCAAGCGACAAACGGTCGTATTCGCGGGTGAGCTGAAACAGTTGTGCGGCATTTTTAGCGGCAATCAGCAGCTGGTCCGGATGCCACGGTTTGGTCAGCAACTGATAGATACCCGCATCGTTGATGGCGGAAATCATATCGCTGGTTTCTGTATATCCAGTGATGATGATCCTGACTGTATCAGGCCATTTCTCGCGCACCTCGCCCAGAAACTCTACGCCCGTTTTACCCGGCATTCTGTGGTCACAGAATATGGCGTGGACAAAGTTCTCCTGCATCAGACGCGTGGCATCTTCCGCATTCAAAGCCGTCAGACACTCGAATTCATCCTCGAGCGCCATACGCATGGCGGAAAGCGAATGCGCCTCATCGTCAACGAGCAGAAGAACCGGAAGAGACGTCATTCCGCCGCTCCCTGAAGAGCCTTGGCCGCAAGATTCGCGCGTAACCAGCCGATCCAGTCACCCATACCTTCGCCAGTGCGGGCAGAGACGCGCAACACTTCGATTTCAGGATTCACGCGGCGCAGGTTAGTTTCATAAAGATCCAGATCGACGTCACAATGGGGCGCAAGGTCAATCTTGTTGAGGATCGCAAGACGTGCTGCGGTGAACATATCGGGATACTTCAGCGGCTTGTCCTCGCCTTCGGTCACAGAAAGGATCGCGACCTTGCAGTCTTCGCCCAGATCAAAGGCCGCCGGACATACCAGATTACCGACGTTTTCGATGAACAGCATGGCCCCGCGGTCCAGTGACAAATGCGCCATCGCATGCCCCACCATATGGCCGTCCAGATGGCAGCCCTTTCCGGTATTGACCTGAACAGCCTGCGCGCCGGTCGCGCGTATACGGTCGGCATCATTCTCTGTCTGCTGATCCCCCTCGATGACCGCCAGAGGCTGGTCCTCCAAAGCTTCGATCGTTTTGCACAGCAGGCTGGTCTTGCCCGACCCGGGAGACGAGACGAGATTGATGGCGAAAGCCTCCAGCCCGGCAAGAACACTCCGGTTGACCGCCGCGTATTGATCGTTCTTGCTCAGAATATCCGTCTCGATTTCGATCAACCGTTCCTGAGACATTCCCGCCACTTCAACGCCCGCAGGGCCATGACCAAAATGCAGCCCGTGATTGTGGTGGTGATGGTGATGGTGATGGTGGTGGTGCCCGTCATGATCATCATGTCCATCATGACTGTGGTCATGGGCATGCCCCGCGCCTTGAACCTTTGCATCTCCGCATCCGCATACTGTGCACATTATGCTGCCTCCAAATCCTTGATTCTCATTTCATCGCCGCCTTGCGGCATCAGTTTGCCCCCGCCGCAGTCAGGGCACGGGTCCAGACGATGCTCTATCTGCACCTCTTTCATGCAATCGTAGCAAAGCGCCTGACCCGGCAGATCAATCGTCACCAACTCCGCACCTTCTGCCACAGAGCCGCGCATCACCACGTCAAACGCGAAGTGCAACGCGTCCTTCTCAACGCCGGCAAAACGCCCCAGTTCGACCCGGACGCGGGTGATTTTGGTAACCCCATGCGCCTTGGCCTGATCCTCTATCACCCCACGAATGCCCTCACAGATCGACATCTCATGCATCCTGCACCTCCTTGAGGGCAACCGGCATGCACGGATCAAGGATATCCATCAGCAAAGGCGCCATTCCGTTCTTTTTGCAAGGCAAGGTCGCGAGCGTCTGGTCCAGAATGCCGCCCTGTGCCACCAGATGATCTGTGGGCGTGATGCGCCGGAACGCAGTCACAACGCCGTCGTTCAGTTCTGCCTCGACAGCGTAAGTGCCGCGTGCAGCAGGCACGACCGCCTTGCCCGGTTGGGGCTGTTGCGCTTTCGGCAAAAACCCTTCGACGCAGTCCTGGGCATCGTATAGTCGCGCAGTCGCCCGCCACAAAGGCCCGCGCCCAACATTTGCTTCTATCGCTTGCAAAACCGGCTTGTCTGCCTGCCGCCCCGCCACCGAGTTTTCCAGCGCTGTCGCGCTGAACGCATTTTTCGAGGTGATACAAGGCAGCTTTGCGCTGCAGGCTTCTCCGGCCGCAAAACAATCGCGGATACGTCGCAAAACAGGCGCCATGCCACTACCCGTTTCCAGAAAATCTGTGAAGTCAGCGGGACGCTGAGGTAAAGCCATCATGGGACCACAGAGCGCCTTGCGCAGCGCGCCCGACCCGTGCTGCCACCCGTCCGGCAGAGACCCCGGCCCAAGACCGAAATGCCCGGGTATTTTTAGACAAAACTTAACAAGATGCTCGCGCAATACCTCTTGCCGGATCGCTTCGATCTGGGTTTGAGAGACAGGCAACCCGAAGGCCAAGCGCGCGGCTACACCTTGTGCTGCTCGGCATAGATTGAAAAGCCTCGGCAACATGGCGGCTGCCGCCTCTGCCTGCATTCCGATGACCATACCCGCCACAGGCAAAGGCGCGATACGCTCCGCGCGAATTCCGCCTGTGCGCACTTTGGCATGGTCCAGCACGGTCCTAGCTCTCCTCTATCACATTATCGGCCATTCCGGCCGTTATCAGCGCGCGGCGGGTCGGCGCGGCATCAAGAACAGGCTCGGCCTCCTGCGGCTCTTTTGGTGCAAGCGCAGCCTCGCGGGCTGCGCGAATATCGGCCGCACGGTCAGTTTCGGCCTGATTGTCGGCATTGAACAACTCTTGCATCACTGCCTGAGCCACTTCGACCGCCTGCATCTGCGTCTGAAAATCGCCCATCATCGAAAAGAGCGAGCAGGCCTTGTACCCGCCGACGATGTCGCGCGTCATATGAATGAATTCATAATTTCCTGAAGGAAAGGCGACGATCTCCTTGGCTCCCGGCGACAATGCGCTCCAGTCCTCGTCTTCGCCCGGCAAGAGCACAAGGTTCATAAACCACGGTGACAACAATACCCCTAACGGACGCCCCTCATGCATCCGGAATCCGACCGCTTCGACCGACAGCATTTTATTGACCATGGGCACGTCGCGCATCTTTGAATGCCAGATTTCACGAAAATCCGCGGTCAGCAAACCAGTCACCCGTTCGATCTCGAGCATTTCCGCCATCATTGTTGAGCCAGGATCCTCAAGCACCATGAACTGCTCTTTTGGTGCAGAGCAGTTAGGACAGGACCAGTCATGCGGAAGGTCTAGAAAAGCCGTTCCTGCCTCGACTTGACGGTAGTCATCGCCGTCGGCCGGATCATAGGGCGTCCAGCAGATCTTGCACTCCATGACGGCTTGCGGGCTGATCTTGTCGTTGGCCCCCAGAAAACTGCCCTCAAACCCGCTCACGAGATCGCCTCGATGACTTGCAGGATACGCGCGCCGCTGTCGCCAAGGTCTTCGGGGGCGGCCAGCGCCACTTCGGGCACCTTGGTAACTTCGAAGGTGTCAAGGATCAGTGTATCCATGGAATTGAAGAACTGTACCCGCCACACGTGCGGCAAAACGGTCGCAGTGACGCGGCAATTGCCGTAACCGCGCGACAAGATAGTGACCGCGCCTTCGCCCACCGCCTGATCCAGCCAGACAAGGTCTTCTTCGGTATGGGGCAAAAGCGACAGGTTCACGACATGCAGTTCGGTGCCTTTGCCAAAACTTGCCGACTTGTCACACAGCTCAACCAGCAGCGGCGGGGCGTTGACCACACCCTGTACCATCGGCGCTTTGCCCAGCAGCCCTTCGCGGCGGGGCGCAAACGGGTTTTCGGTAACAACATCTGGTATCGGTGCCACCTCGATGCAATCAAGACCTACAGCTTTGAGCCGCCAGACCCCTGCAAAAACGCTTTCCTGTACCGCAATTGCGGGCACCTGATGCACCTTTGCAGCGACTTCCCCCTCGCCCAGCGTTTCAGAAATGAGCGCCAGGTTCGCCTCGTCCAGCCCATCAAGATCAAAACGGGCTGCCGTGCCGGTGTCCGCTACCCGCGCGCATGCCACCGCCACGGCCTCAAGCAGGTCAAGCGCCGGCCGCAAATGATCGGTTGCTCCGTCAACATCAGGGATGCGCGGCGAATAGGTGCGCATGTCCTGAGGGAGCGACATGTATTCAAGCTGTTCGTCCGCGTCGTCACCGGTTTGAGAGCCCGGCCCGAAGCCCGTTGGTGGCATCATAAATGGGTTGGTCATCGCTGTCTCCTTACTCGGCGGCGATTGGCAGGTTGAGCACCTGCGTTATACGTTCCACATATTCGGACCAGTCCCGCACCTTTGGCAGCGCCCCGATCACCTTGCCCTCATGATAGAAAATCAGGCTTGGCGTTTTGAAAACCTTGGTGGTGTCGCGCACCTCTTCCTCGACCGCATCGCCGACAACGGCGCAGTCGAACCGGCCCTGAAACGCCATCTGCAATTCGGGCAGGATCACCGCCACATCAGGGGTTTCCAGATTGCGCTGCGGATCTCCCGGCACAAACAGAACGTGAAAGCCGGGTGTCTGCGTATAGGCCGTTACCTCGTCCATCGTGTTCAGAAGCGGCCAATTGAACTCGTCGTTCAGTCGCCGGATCAACGGGTGGGTCATAGTCAAAACTCCTCAGGCGGTTGATTTTCCCGCGTCCAGCGCGGCTTGCAAATGGGGGGGTAGTTCAGGACCGCGCGCTTCGAGGTCAGCAAAAGCATCCCCCAGATCGCCACCCTGCATCAAAGACTGCAACCCGCCCAAGGCGGCGGTAATTTTGCGCGCTTCGTCTTGCGAGATAACTTCGCGGGCCGCGCCAAGAAAGGTCAACACCCAGTCGTCCACCCCAGCTTCAGGGGTTAGGGAGAGGTCGACGACCTCGTGGTGTTTTCCGTTCGTGACGTGGCCCGCTATGCCGTCAACTTTCAGCACTTGCATGGGGATACCAAGGCACATGGCTATTCCCCTACTGGAAAGAAGCGGTCATCTCCTGTGCGACATGCCTCGTCGGCAGAGGGCCTGCCCTCCTCATAGGCACCGCGCTTGATCGCAGGATCGGCCAACAGACGGTCGTCGCCACGACCGGGCTGGGCCGAAATCCCAAGCATTTTGAGTTTGTCCAAAGCAATGGCAATTGCCGGGTCGATCTGCGCCGCGACCACGTCGCGCAGACCTCCTCCATAATCTTCCAACTCCTCGGGCTGACACCCGATAAGGATCAGTGTTTCGGGGCAATATCCCATCAACTGAGCGGTTGCGATGACATCCTGAAATCCGGTTTGATGCAGCGACATCTTCTTGGCACCCATAAAACGCGGGACCTCGTCGCCTTCGACGATCTTGAGCGTGCCCGGCGTCAGGCCATAATCAACCGCGTCAAACACGATCAGGACATCGGCCTCTTCGAGAAAAGGCAAAAGATACAGCCCCTGAGTTCCACCATCCAGAAGTTGAACATTTTCCGGAAACGACCAGTTGTCAGTCAGGGTTTCGACGCAGCGAACACCAAAACCTTCATCTGCCCACAACACATTTCCAATGCCCATAATGAGCGTGCGCGCTGTCATTTAGATCCTCCCAGTCCCGGCCCCAGACCGGAAACTTGCCTTCCGATCTGCAGGCTAAGTGATAATCTCACAGCTACATTTGACTCAGATCAAAAAAATGGCGATGGCATCGAAACTATTTATTGCATTGGTTTAAATAGATAATTTGCGCGCCCCGAGGTTTTGTTGCAAAAACAAGTGGCAGGTAGTTGATCAAACTGAGGGCAATTTGGTTACTTTCTTTCCACAAGTAAAAACGGGCGCCGAAGCGCCCGCCCGTTTTCCAATGTGCCGTAAATTATTCCGGGTCGTCATCCTTAAAGGTGCGCGTTCCAGAAATCATGGTCGACACCATGGACTGGCGCGACATGATATCTTCGCGGATTGCTGCATAGATATGGATCATCATAAAGATCACGATCGCCCACATGCCCAGATGGTGCAGCGTATGCATCATCTGGCTGCCACCCACAAAGTCCAGCAGCGGGCCAAAAAGCATATCCACCAGCGACCCGCGCCCGACACCCTCTGAGTAAAGTGCGAACCCCGTCAGGATCATGAACGACAGGCCGACGGTCATGAAAAAGAACATTGCGATCTGGGCCAGCGGGTTGTGGCCAACGTATTTCTTGGGCCGTTTTTCAAGAAAGGCGTACCATTTCATCTCCTGCACCACCTCGGCCCACCATTTCTTGTCCCAGACAGGCAACATGAACATCTGGCGCGCGTGATGATTTCCAACAAATGCCCAGTAGATGCGGCCAAAAAAGCCGATAGTCATCACCATCGCAGCTGCGAAATGCGCAAATCGGATGTAGCCAAAGGTAAACTGGTTGGCGGCCTCCGCGACATCAATGGAAGGCGGCGGCGACCCGATAAAGTAGCCCGTAACGCACAGCACCATGATCGCCGCTGCATTAATCCAATGCCAGAGCCGCACAGGCGCTTCATAGACATAAACCGATGTGCGGCGCGTGACGGTTGCGCGGTCCTGATCGGTCGCATCCCCAGTCAGCGGACTTGTCGAATAGAAGTCGAGCTTTGAGCGCACGTCCTCCTTTTCTTCATATACATCGACCTTCATGACTGGTCTTTCTCTCTGTAAAAGGCCAGGAGCGCGGCGACAATGATAATGGCCCCCACGATATGCCCCGAATGCGACAACGCATGCAGCGGTTCTGAGATTTCGCCATGCCCCCCATGTGCAAAAGCAGTGCCGGGCAGGACAGTCAAAAGAGTAATTGCGCGTTTCATATTGGCTGTCTCCTTGTTCAGCGGACTTTTACGGTGGTCAGTTCGTCGCCATCGGGCGACATCACATGTGTCGAGCACGCCAGACAGGGGTCAAAACTGTGCAGCGTGCGCAGGATTTCGACTGGCTCTTCGGGGCGCTCCATCTTGGTGTTGAGCAAGCTGGCCTCGAAAGCGCCGATGTTGCCCTGACTGTCACGCGGAGAGCCATTCCAGGTTGTTGGAACAACGCATTGGTAGTTCTCGATGCGCCCGTTCTCGATTTTGACCCAGTGGCCCAAAGCCCCGCGCGGTGCTTCGGTCATACCCACGCCCTTGGCCTCTTTCGGCCAGGTACTGGGATCCCATTTAGCAACATTCGCAGTGCTTTCATCGCCGTTCTTAATGTTGGTCACAAGCTTGTCGAAGAAGTACTTCTGCAACCGCCCGCAGTATTCGCTTTCCAATGCGCGGGCCGCTGTGCGCCCCAGCGTGGAGAACAGTGCCTCAACCGGCAGATCCATGGTTCTGAGCAGACCCGACACCTGTTCGGTGATGTCCTCGTGCCCCTTGGCATAGCCTACGATATAGCGTGACAGGGGGCCAACTTCCATCGCGTGTCCGCGCCAGCGCGGCGCCTTGATCCAGGAGTATTTGGCGCCCTCGTCGATTTCCTTGATGTTGGTCCTGGTCCCGACAAGGTTGGGGCCAAGTTCGAACTTGGCCTGCGTCTCGCCATCCCAAGGGTGCAGCCCTTTGCCTTTTTCGGCATATTCGTACCACGAATGGTCCACGAATTCCTGTACCTGCTCGGGGTCGCGAACATCGACATCGTGGACGGTAGAGAGATCTCCGTTGATGATCGCGCCGCGTGGCAGATGCAACTGCTCGGCAGAGAAGTCGTTGGCGTGCTCGGGAATGTCACCGTAGCACAGCACCGCCTGCGACGACAGGCCACCACCATACAGCCAGTTCTTGTAAAACCCGCCAATCGCAACAACATCAGGGAGATACACGTTCTTATTGAACTCGATGCATTTGTCGATGATGGAACTGACCAGGTTCAGCCGCTCCATATTGATGGCCCCTACAGCACCCGAAGAATGCACATTGATCGGACACGGTACGCCCCCAACCAGCCAGTTGGGATGCGGGTTCTTTCCGCCAAAGATCGTGTGTACCTTAACGACCTCTTTCTGCAGATCCAGCGCTTCAAGATAGTGCGTTGTGGCCATGAGGTCCGCTTCAGGCGGCAGCTTATAGGCCGGATTGTCCCAATAGCCGTTTTTGAACAGGCCAAGCTGTCCGCTTTCCACGAACTGCTTGAGCCTGTTCTGAACGTCCCGGAAATAACCCGGGCTGGACAGCGGGTGGCTGGGAGAGACCGCCTGCTGCAGTTCCGACGTTGCTTTAGGATCGGCGCGTAAAGCGTTGACAGGGTTTACCCAATCCAAAGCATGCAAGTGATAGAAATGCACAATATGATCGTGTATCTGCAAATTCAGTTGCATGATGTTGCGGATTGAGTTGGCATTATCGGGGATCGTGATCCCCAAGGCATCCTCGACCGCGCGGACCGATGTCAACGCGTGTGTGCCGGTGCAAACACCGCAGATACGCTCGGTAAAGGCCCAGGCATCGCGTGGGTCGCGGCCTTTCAGAATAACTTCCAGCCCGCGCCACATGGTGCCGGTGGACACCGCATTTCGAATGTAGCCCTCGTCATCCACATTCACTTCGCAGCGCATATGCCCCTCGATCCGAGTGACGGGGTCTACGACGATCCGCTTGCCGGAATTGTCGAGATTGAAACCGTTTGGCGTCTGCACAACCATGGATCAGACCTCCTCTGTGCTGGGTTTGGATTGGGCTTTGGCCTGCGCCGATTTGAGCGCCGATACGGCCGCGTGGGCGGCGATGCCGGTACCAACGACGCCAGCCGCCGCCATGCCGACGCTGTCGGCATTTCCTTCGACGCCGAACTGCGCCAGACTGGTGACGCGATCGTAAAATGTGCCCTGATCCCAAAAGCCGTCTTCCGAGCAACCAATGCAGCCGTGTCCAGACTGGATCGGAAAGCTCACGCCCTCATTCCAGCGCACAGTTGAACATGCATTGTATGTGGTCGGGCCTTTGCAGCCCATCTTGTAAAGGCAATAGCCCTTGCGCGCGCCTTCGTCGTCCCATTCCTCGACGAACTGACCGGCATCGAAATGCGCGCGGCGGTAGCATTTGTCGTGGATACGCTGACCATAAAACATGGCCGGGCGCCCCTGACGATCAAGCTCCGGCATCCGGTCAAAGGTCAGCATGTAGGTGATGACCCCTGTCATGACCTCGGCGATGGGCGGGCAGCCAGGCACTTTGATGATTGGCTTGTCGGTAATGACCTTGTGCACCGGCGTGGCCTGCGTCGGATTGGGCTTGGCCGCCTGCACACAGCCGTAGGACGCGCAGGCGCCCCAGCTGATAACGGCCTTGGCGTCTTTTGCGGCCATCTTCAGCTTTTCGACAAAAGGCTTCCCGCCGGAGATGCAGAACATGCCGTCTTCGTTCAGCGGCGGGTTCCCTTCCACGGCCAGAATGTACTGGCCTTTGTATTTCTCGATCGTGTCCATCATGGCCGCTTCGGCGGCGTGGCCGGCAGCCGCCATCAGCGTGTCGTCATAGTCGAGCGAGATCATCGACAGCACCACATCCTTGGCCAGAGGATGGGCCGAGCGGATGAAGCTTTCAGAGCAGCACGTGCACTCCAACCCATGCACCCAGATCACAGGCGTACGCGGTTTGGTCTCCATTGCATGGGCAATCTGCGGCACAAATGCCGGCCCGAGCCCCAACGCGGATGCAGTGAGTGAACAGTATTTCATGAAACTGCGGCGGGTAATTCCCTGCCTGCGCATCACGTCGTAGAAGGTTTCGATTTCCGACACTTTTGGCTCCTCCGGCTTTCCCTTTTACACGTCCTGCGCCATCGACGCAGACGGGTTCCTTGCTAGGATCGTCTTTGTATACCGTGCCACACAATAAAAACCGGCCGACAACACACATATGATCTAAATCAAGAAAATCAGAGGGTTGTTGGGTCGATTCAGAGGATTAGCGGATCAAAGCCGGCAAGGTGTTAACCGAATATCCAGCCGAGTGGACAATCGGTTACCGGTTAGTCGGAAAAAGTGCTGCCGCAATAACCGCCTGTCCCAAAGCAAGGCCGCCATCGTTTGCCGGAACGCGTCTGTGGGTCAGCACGGGGACGTCTTTCAACCGACTTAACGTCTCTTCCAGCAACAGCGCATTTTGAAAACACCCACCCGACAAGACCACCGCTTTGGCGCGACCTTGCTGAATCAGACGGCGCGCCTGCAGGGCGAATGAGGCGGCCACCCCGGCGTGAAACCGACGCGCCATCGCTTCTGGCGCCAGGCCATCCTCGATGTCCTTTGCCCAATCCGCCCAAAGATCGCTATCGTCCAACGCCCCGCCCGCCTGATTGGTCGCAAACATATAGGGATATGCAGATTCTTCCGCAGGCGCGCGGCGGGCCAAAGCCTCCAGCAACATCGCGGCTTCTCCTTCGAAACTTTGCCGGTCCGGCGCGATACCGAGAGTCGCCGCGAAGGCGTCAAACAGTCTGCCGGCCGAACTGCTGAGCGGTGCGTTGACCCCAGCGCGCGCAGCTTGCCGGATCATCGCGAGCGGCAGGTCCGCAAACAGGTGATCCGCCGCAGCACCACGCTCCACACGGTCAAGCCGCATGACCGCCGACCGCCACGGCTCGCGTTGCGCGGCGTCGCCACCGACAAGCGGCACAGGTGCCAGATGGGCATAGCGTTCGAAGCTGCGATAATCACCCAGTAACACCTCGCCACCCCAGACACTGCCATCCGTGCCCAGACCCAACCCATCCAGAATGATGCCCGCCACAGCGCCCCCATCCAGAGGCCAGTTGTTTTCCGCAAGACAGGCTGCCAGATGCGCATGGTGGTGCTGGACTTCGACGTATGGCGCGGTTCCCGCGCGGGCCCGCGCGTGCTGGGCAGATCGGTAACCCTCGTGCATATCAGCAGCGAAAACTTCTGCTTGGTGGTCGAAAAGCTCGGCGTAATCGCGATCCGCCTTGAGAAACTCTTCCCACGTCAACGCGTCGTCCAGATCTCCCAGATGATGCGAGAGCAGCGCCTGCCCGTTCTTGATA
Source organism: uncultured Roseobacter sp. (assembly GCA_947501635.1). Classification (GTDB taxonomy): domain Bacteria; phylum Pseudomonadota; class Alphaproteobacteria; order Rhodobacterales; family Rhodobacteraceae; genus Roseobacter. The sequence goes on along the minus strand of CANMWT010000004.1, from coordinate 243,057 downwards.
AGACAGATGGCCGACTTCAGATGCGCACCAAAGGCTACGGTCTGCGGCGCGCTTTCAAACCCTTCGGGCAGCGGCAGGGTTTCCGGCACGCGACCCCGCGCCCGCCGCAGGATCATCGGGCCCTGCGGTGTCTCGCGTTCGACGCTGTCATCCAGACGCCGCAGAATATCGCGGTCGTGCATCACAAAGCCGTCCACGATGTCCGACAGTTTTTCGCGCGCCTCGTTGTTTGCGATGACTTGTGGTTCCCCTGACAGATTTCCCGACGTCATCACAAGTGGCCCGCGTACATGCCGCAACAGCAGATGGTGCAAGGGCGTGTAGGGCAGCATCACGCCCAGCACATCAAGATCTGGTGCGAGCGTGTCTGGCAGCATACCGGCCTTTTTGCGCAGCAAAACAATCGGGGCGGCCGGGTCCTGCAGCCGAGCGGCATCAGCCGGCGTCAGATCAGCGTAGCGCGCGATGCCTTCCAGCCTGTCCATAATGGCCAGCGGTTTGGTGGGGCGGTGCTTGCGGCGGCGCAGCTTTTGTACAGCTTCGGCGTTCTGCGCGTCGCAGCACAAATGGAACCCGCCCAATCCCTTGACGGCAAGGATTGCGCCCTTCGCCAGCAAACGCGCCGCCACTTCGACCACGTTTTGCGCCTCGCGCCCTGCCGGTCCTTCCAGCCACAGCTGGGGGCCGCATAAAGCGCAGGCCACTGGTTGGGCATGAAAGCGGCGGTCCGCGGGGTCACCATATTCCACCGCGCAATCGCGGCACATCTCAAAGCGCGCCATCGACGTCCGGCTGCGATCATAAGGCAGCGCGTCAATAATCGTGAACCGCGGCCCGCAATGCGTGCAATTGGTAAACGCGTATCCAGCACGCCGCGGATCCGCGCCCCATATGTCGTCGATACAATCCGCGCAACTGGCGGCATCGGGCGTGATCCGTGTCTCTGCACCGCGCCCCTCACTGGCGACGATTTCAAAGCTTGCGGGTGTCACATCGAACACATGGTCAGCGCATTCCACCGCATCTACGCGTGAAAGCGGCGGTGCCTGAGCGCTGATGGCCTCGATGAAGTCAGGCAATGCGTCCCCTGTGGCGCGTATCAACACCCCCTCGGGATCGTTCAGCACTTCACCGGCCACACCGTACTTTCGGGCCAGCTGCCAGACAAAGGGGCGGAAACCAACGCCTTGCACCTGCCCTCTTACACGGATCAGGGTCGCGCGGGTCAATGGACCGTGCACACCATGCAGGGGTCAAAGCTGCGCACAATATGCTGAACAGAAAGCGGGGTGTCTTCTGCCTCGGGGACGAAGGCCCCCTCCAGCGCGGCCTCGACCGGCCCCGGGGTGCCGTTGGCGTCACGCGGGCTGAAATTCCACGTGGTCGGGGCAATGATCTGATAGCTGTCGATGACACCGTCTTTCAGGCGCACCCAGTGGCCCAAAGCCCCACGCGCCGCCTCGACAAGACCCTCACCCGTGCCGTTGCGTGGCAAATCCACCGGTTGCATGAACACGGCCTCTGGCTTGAGTTGAGCGACCCATGCTTCCAGCAAAAGTTGGGTACGTGCGATCTCAAGCAATCGGCCGATCACGCGCGCCTCGACGTTTGAGCCTCCGGCGATAATCGCGCGCGCCAAAGGATGTGCGTCTACCACCTGCCGGGCCAGTGCGCCTGTCTCGACCGTACGCCCGGCCAGTCTAGGCGCTTTGCACCAGCTATATGCGGGGTCTGCCATATCCTCGTCCGGGACAGTGCGCCCCGCACTGGGATGGGCGGCATCGCCCAGCATCCACGCATGGCTAAGGTCCTCGCGGATCGTGGCGCTGTCGACAGGCTCAAGCTGCCCGTCCGCCCAGACGCCCGGGCCAAAGCTGCGCCCGTCTGCCAGAGGATAGGCGCCAAAAGAAAGATACCGCTCCGGCCCCGGTCCCATGCGCTGCAGACCCAGATCGTCGGATATCTGCAAGAACAAGCCCGCATCCCCTGTCGTCCAGCCCCTTAGCGCCTCAACCGTTTCCAGCGCGTCAAAAGCTTCCAGCGGGGCTCCAAAGACCGTACTTTCCAGATAGCGCCGGAACGCCGTCAAAGTCGATGCCATGCGTGCCTTGTCTCGCAGCGTCGGCGCACGGGTCACGCCACCCGGCTGGATGGCAAGGGTATGGGGCCATTTGCCACCCAGAAGGCCCACGATGTGCAACAACTGCGCGCGCGCCTCGATACAGGCACGCACCGCCGACCCCTTCATTGCCGTAAACCGCTCTGTCGCGCGGGGGTGCCAGCTGCGGGCCGCATAGGCCGGACGCGCGAAATCGGCGCAAAAGAAAAGGTTGAAATGGGTGATGTGGTCGCACAGGTTTTCGACCGCGTGCAGAATGGCCGCGGCCAGCGCCCCTTCTGGCGCAGGCGCGCCTCCTGCAACAGAGCATAAGGCCTGCGCTGCGGCGGCCGACTGACTAATGGAACAGATACCGCAGATGCGTGGTGTCAGCGTCAGCGCATCCAACGGCGGCTTGCCCTGCAGCATCGGCTCAAAACCGCGAAACAGGGGAGAATTCGCATATGCCGCGCGGACATGTCCGTCTTCGATCTCAAGGCGTATCTCCAGATCCCCTTCAACGCGGTTGAACGGGCCGACCAGAAGACTGCGTGCACTCATGGTTTCTCAGCCCTTACTTTGGGAAGCACTTTGACCCTGTCAGCCGTCGCATTCTTTTCAATTCTGGGCGGCGTCGCCGCTTTGGACAGCGATGCAAGTGCCATGAACCAGGCTTTTGGCATGTCCGATGGCAACCCGACAGGGATACCTGCAAATTTGGGCGTTTCGGTGAAGCCGTGTTTGGGCTCTTCGAACTCGGGCGCGGTACAGTTGATGCAAGGATACCCCGCGCGTGTGCACGACCCGCCTCCGTTCCAGCCGCGGATATTGCAATCGCCGATGGCTTGCGTGCCGATACAGCCCAGGTGCTCCATCATGCAGCCCATCTGGCCCAACTGTTGCGCGCTGGCTTTGTATTCATAGAACTCGTTCTTGGGGCAGCCATGGTGCACAAGGTTTTCAGCGTAAAACTTCGGCCTTGCAAAGCTGTCCAGCGCATCTGCGTTCAACGCGTCGGCCGCCAACAGCAACAGCGTCTCCGTAACCCAATCGGGATGCGTGGGGCAGCCGGCAACATTAATGACAGGCAAGCCGTGCTTTGCCCGAAAACCTGCATCAAGTGCACCACCCAGATGATGCCCGTCGTATTGCAGGCCTACTGCGGAAGCCGGGTTTCCACCTGCCGACGTCACTCCACCGAAAGCCGCACAGGTACCCACGGCCATGACATGGCCTGCACGCGGCGCCAGTGCGCGTACCCAGTCCAGCATAGAACGCCCTGTGCCCGACAACATCTGAAAGCGGCCGGTACCTTTTGGGCCGGTCAGGATTGAGCCCTCGACGGCCAGCACATCAAGTGTTTCAGCACCGCTTTCGACCCGGTCCAACAAGCGGCGCACTTCGCCGCCACTTGCCTCGGACAAGGCAGGGTGCCACAAAAATGAGATACCGGCCCCAGCCAGCAGATCGAACACGGAAGGCGCCTCTGCGCAAAGCAGCGACATGGTGCATCCGCCACATCCCGCAGACTGAAGCCACAGCACCTTCATCCGCGTTGCCCCAAGGGCAGGTCGAGGCAAAAGCAACCGCCCTCTTCAACCGAGCAATAGCGCAGGTCGCCGTTGTGCTCCTGCGCGATTTTATGTGAAATCGACAGCCCCAGGCCCGTGCCCTTGCCAACGGGTTTGGTCGTAAAAAACGGATCAAAAATCGCGTCGAGGTGATCGGCAGCAACCCCTGCCCCGTTGTCAATGACCATCAAAACGGCACGCTCTCCCTGAACCAGATGGCGCAAGGTGACTTGCGGGTTCTCGACATCCGCCAAGGCGTCGATTGCGTTTTGCACTAGGTTCATCACGATCTGCTGGATGTGTCCGGGATTGCCGCGCGCCGTCGGACGCGGGCCATCCTCGAACACAAGTTTCACAGGTGTTTTCGTGCCGCGCACCACCCAGTCTGCCGCTGTGCGGGTCGTGGTTACAAGGTCGAAGTCCGTCACTTCTCCCCCCCCGTCAGACGACAGTCTGCGCAGGTCCTCGACAATCTCGCGCACCCGCTGCGCGCCTTCTCGCGATCCTTCAACAGCCGCGCGCAGGTTCTTGACCACCCTGTCCAGTGCCAGCTCTTCGCGCAAGGCAATGAGATCTTCGCGGGATGCGCCATCCTGAACGGCTGTGAAATACGCCTCGAAGCGGCTTGCGTATTTTTCCAGCGCATGTGTGTTGGCGTAAACAAAGCTGATTGGGTTGTTAAGCTCGTGGGCGACGCCCGCCACCAGTCGCCCAAGCGATGCAAGCTTTTCGTTGCGCACCAGATGGCCCTGCGCCTCTTTCAAGGCCGCGTGGCTCTTCTCCAGTTCCGAGTACGCCCGGCGCAGCTCTCCGACGGGGCGCCCGACCACAACCGCGCCGACACTCTTGCCACGCTCGTTCAGGCGCGGTGCGATAGACAACTCCAACGGCGTCGCACCATCACCAGTGCCCACCTCGATCTCGATCGTCTCCAGTTCCTGAGAGGCAATCACCTGATTGATCGCGCCATCAAGCCGGTCGCGAAAACCCGGTGCTGCGATGTCGTCCACCGGCGCATTTTTGAGACCTTCCGCCGAAGAGCCGAAAAGCGCGTCAAATGACCGGCTGGTCCTTGCGATATGCCCATCACGCCCCACGACAATCAGAACATCCGACACCGAGGTGAAAACCGACACCATAAAACGGCGCAACTCATTGAGTTCCGCGTTCTGGCTCTCCAGCTTTTCCTGATAGGCCACCAGTTCGGAATAGGTCTTGTCCATGGCGACAATCACATCCGCCCACGCGCTGTCGCTAAAGCCCTCGGGCATCTCCGCTGGGGTTTTGGCGTATCCCATCTGGTCTCCTCTCACTGCGAGCCTAACGAATGATCCCCAGCCGGGGAAGGATTTTGGCTGCGACCTTTTTTGCTGTCTGTGGAAATGCGACCTGTCTGCCTCGTTCGCTCTACAGCATACTGCGCCTTTGGCGGGCAGGCGTGGTTGGCAGTCTACTGGATGATCGCGTCTTCCCACTCCTTGATGAACCGCTCTGTCTTGAGCCGGTCCAGATAGGTGAGAAGCGCAGGTTCCAGCTGAATCGTGGATTGCTCGCTGCCCGGTTTTTGCAAATCGAGCAAAGGCAGGGCCAGTGCCGCAGACGTCCCGCCGGACTGCTGCGTCAGCAAATGCTCCATGAAACTGCGTGCCAGCGCAGGATCGGGTGCTTCGCTTGATACCAGCGCGGTGCGCATCATGACGGTACGGAAATCGGCCGGCAGTACGATCTCGATGGCGTCGGACAAATCCTTGCGGGCTTCGGCATAGCTGCCCAGAACGTTGTACGCGACAAACAAACGGCCCGCGGCCACGTCCTCGATCATGTCGCTTGAGCAACAATAAAGCTGCGCATCAAGATTGCCCATCACTTCCATAAGCCGCCAAAAGGTCTCTGAAGTGCGCGCATCCTGAGTTGCAAAGAGATACCCCAAGCCGGACTGACGCACGTCATAGGTGCCCACTTTGCCGCGAAACTGCTCTGGCGTGTCGCGCAGGCGGCGGATCAGGGCCTGACGCGTCTGCGGCATCTGCGCGCCGGCGAACGCCGCGCGGTTCAGAACGATGGCCGCAGGTTCGGACGTGAAGGCAAAAACACTTTGCCGCCACTCCGCCCAGTCAGGGTGGTCGAAGCCGTCAAGCGCAAGAGCATATCCGTCGTTTGCCAGCTTGAACTGCAAATCCATCGCACTTGATATCGCCATGTCGAACCGGTCGGGCGACTTGCGCATGATCCGGTCGATGTCGGCAGTACCGGCGACATAGTACTCGATCGCGATACCCGGCGTATCAGCAACAAAGCTTTCGGCAATCGGGGCAAAAAGGGCAATGTCCGTGCTGGACAGCACATGCAGCATGCGCGGCGTGTCCGCCGCCCCGAAGAGCGCGCGGTCCTCCCATGCGCGCTCTTGCGCGCACAGCGATGTCGCCAGGACCGACAGTATCAGAGCGAAAACGTAACGCATGCCCCCCCGCCTTTCGCATTCGACAGCTCCAACGTCCCGTTGTGTGCCAGGGCCACGTCATGTGCAATGGTCAGCCCAAGTCCGGATCCGGTGATCCCCTTGGCGTTTTCCCCGCGCGCAAACCGGTCCACAAGCCCTGCCATATGATCCTTGGGGAATCCGGGCCCCGCATCACAGATACGCACGACCGCCATATCCTCTTGCGCTACCGAAACCACAATATCGCTTTCTGCGGGCGAGTATTTTAGCGCGTTGTCGATGAGGTTCCGGATTGCATTTTGCACAAGAATGGGATCGGCGGACACGGTGACGTCCTTCTCTGTGCGCAGCCGGAATGAAATGTCTTTCATCTCCGCCACCGGCTCCAGTCCGCTGATGAGGTCCTGCACCAGCTCGCTCAGATTTGTATTTTGGCGGTCCAGATGATCTGCGCGAAAAGTTGTCATGGCATGGTCCAGCAACTGCCCCGCCGCCCGCGAGCTTTCGTCAATCGCACGGATCATCGCACGCAATGCGCTGCGGTTTTCTTCGTCATCCACGCGCTGCAGGGTTGTCTCGGCGTGAGACCGGACAGTGGCAAGCGGGGTGCGCACCCGGTGCGCGGCTTCCGCGATAAAGTCCTCCGAACGGGTCAGGGACTGGTCAAGTCGCCCCATCAACGTATTCAGCGAAGCGACAAGCGGCACCATCTCGGCAGGCACAGGCTTGGCCACCGGGCTGAGGTCCTGAGGGCCGCGGCGCGTGACGGACTGCGCGAGCCGGTTCAAAGGGCCGATGGTCGACGCCGTCGCCCAAAAGGATAACAGCACCGCAAGCACAAAGAAGCCCGCGCCAAAGAATGCCACGTTTCTTGAAATCTGCGCCAGCGTGACCGACAGCGCGTCCTGTGTCTGCGCAACCGTCACCGTGATCGTGGTGTCGCTGTCCCCCGCAATCAGTGACCGCGCTGCAGTGGTAAGGCGCAAATCCGCGCCCTGATACGGCACCGACCATGAGGCAGCAGGCGCTAGGGTACCCAAGGGTTGGGGCAGTTCGCTGTATCCGGATACCAGCGTGCCATCTTGCCGGATCGCATAGAATACGCGGTCATCCGAGGGGGTGTTGAGCATCGACAGGGCCGCATATGGAAAATCGATTTCCAGACGGTCATCCCGGATGACAGCAGTATCCAGAATGGCTGTCACGGAAGCGCGCAGAATGTCATCCTGCCCCTGCTGTGCAATCTGGGTCGCGTAGAGGCGCACGCCGAAATACAGCACCAAGGCCAGAACACCGGCGCCACCGATCAGCACAAGCGTCAAACGCTGCCTGAGCGAGGCGGAAGATCGGATCAGGTCACTCATTTTCCAGACTGTAGCCCAGCCCCCGCGATGTGCGTATCCGCAGGCTGGAGGGTTCCAGATGCTTGCGCAACCGCCCAACGTAAACCTCGACCGCATTGTCGGACACGTCGTCGTCATACGAAAACAGCCGATCGACCAGCTTTTGCTTTGAGAAAAGCTGTCCCGGTGCGTTGATGAAAAGCTCAAGCAGTCGCAGTTCACGGTTGCGCAATTTGACGGCCTGCCCGGCAACTGTCAGCACGCCTGCCAAGGGATCGAAGGTCACATCGCCAAGCCGTGTTACCGTCTGCGCCGATCCTGCACGCCGGCGCAGTACCGCCCGGCACCGCGCTTCAAGCTCGGCATGGTCAAAGGGCTTCGTGACATAGTCGTCGGCGCCCAGATCAAGCATGCTGATTCTGTCCGACACCTGCGACCGCGCGGTCAGGACGATCACGGGGGTATCGTTGCGCGCGGCGCGGTGCTTTTCGAGAAAGTCACGGCCATCCCCGTCTGGAAGCATGATGTCCAGCAGGATAAGGTCGTATTCGTTCACCTGCGAGAAAGCCACCGCATCTTCCATTTTTGAAGCGTGGTCAATGACATGCCCGTCAAACTTCAAGCGCTGAAGGATCGCGTCGGCCAATTCCATGTTGTCTTCTACCAAAAGAAATTTCATGCTGCCAATTCACATAGGTGGCCCGGTCACGACCCCATGACAGGTACGTGTCAGGTTACCGTGTTTGAATAAAGCCAACTGAGACGCAACAGCTTCAGTTGTCAAATGGGAGGAAAACAATGACCACATGGAAAATGGGCCGCAGGGCCCTGATGGGCGCGGCTATGGCCGCTATGACTTTTGGCGCTCCGGCAATGGCCGGCGGACACCAGGTCGTGGAAAGCATCCACTTTCTGATCCCCGGCGGTGCCGGTGGCGGATGGGATGGCACGGCACGCGGCACGGGTGAAGCGCTTACCGGCGCGGGCCTTGTCGGCACGGCATCTTACGAAAACATGTCCGGCGGCGGTGGTGGTAAAGCCATCGGCTACCTGATCGAAAATGCCGAAAGCAACTACGGCACGCTGATGGTGAATTCGACACCGATCGTGATCCGTTCGCTGACCGGCGTCTTCCCGCACAACTTCCGGGATCTGACACTGGTTGCGGGCACCATCGGGGACTATGCGGCCATTGTCGTCGGCAAGGATAGCCCGATCAACACTATGTCGGACCTGCTTGCGGCTTATGACGCGGACCCCGCAAACACAGCGATTGGCGGCGGATCGGTGCCCGGTGGCATGGACCACCTTGTCGCGGCTATGGTGATGGAAGCGGCGGGCAAAGATGCGCTTGGCGTGAAATACATCCCCTATGACGCGGGCGGCAAGGCCATGGCGGCGCTGCTGTCAGGTGAAATCGCGGCTTTGTCCACGGGTTTCTCCGAAGCGGTCGATCTGGCAAACGCAGGTGAAGTCAAGATCATCGGCGTGACCTCTGACGAACGTGTCGCTGCAGCACCGGATGCTATGACCATGAAAGAGCAAGGCATCGACACCACCTTCGTGAACTGGCGTGGTTTCTTCGGTGCGCCCGGCCTGCCCGCCGAGCAAACAGCAGCCTATCAAAAAGCGATCGCGGCAATGTATGACACGCCCGAGTGGGAAGAAGTACGTGCACGTAACGGGTGGGTTAACATCCACAACCCCGGCGACGACTTCAAAGCGTTCCTTGAAGAACAGGAAAAAGTCATCGGCGATCTGATGAAGAAGCTGGGCTTCCTGTAAACAACAGACTGGCAGGGCCGTGACAGTGTCGCGGCCCTGTTAACCATATATGACTTTTGGGGGAGGGTCTTATGGCGTTGGACCGTTGGATCGGACTGGTTTTACTCGGTGTTTGCCTTGTTTACGGCTATGCTGCGTGGTTCACGATGGACGATATGCTCGCTCCGTTCATGCAGCGCAATCCCATATGGCCTTCCACCTTTCCCAAAGTTCTCTCCATTCTGGGCATAGTCGCCTCGCTGGTGATCGTGCTGGGCCTTGAAAAAGGCGAACCCAAGATCGGCGATATCGATTACCGAAAGCTGTGGGAATACAACCTTGGTCAGGCGCTTTTACTGCTTGCTTTGATGGTGCTCTACGCGCTGCTTCTGCGCCCCGCTGGGTTTTTGCTGTCTACCTCGGGTTTTCTGATCCTGGGGTCGGTCATTCTGGGCGAGCGGCGCATCCTGCTGACAGTTGTCATCGCAGCCATCGCCACTGGCGTGGTCTGGTATCTGGTGCAGGTGGTACTGGGTATCTTCCTGCGCCCCCTGCCACTGTTCATGGGAGGATAGAGACATGCTTGAAGGTCTTCTGATCGGCCTGCAAACGGCCCTTTCGATCCAAAACCTCATCATGGTCATCGGCGGCTGCCTGATCGGGACGTTCATCGGCATGTTGCCCGGCCTTGGGCCCATGTCGATCATCGCGATCATGATCCCCGTCGCCATTTCGATGGGCGATCCCTCTGCCGCCCTGATCCTGCTGGCCGGCGTCTACTATGGCGCCATCTTCGGCGGCTCTACCTCCTCTATCCTGCTCAACGCACCTGGCGTTGCCGGAACTGTCGCAAGCAGTTTTGACGGCTTTCCAATGGCGCGACAGGGCAAAGCGGGTAAAGCGCTGACAATCGCAGCCATCGCAAGCTTTGCAGGCGGCACAATCGGCGCAATCCTTCTGATGATCTTTGCCCCTATGCTGTCATCGGTCGCGCTGCTCTTTCACTCGGCCGAATACTTTGCCTTGATGGTCGTGGGCCTGTCGGCCATTGCCGCTTTTGCGGGCACCGGGCAGGTCGCCAAGGCGCTCTTGATGACCATACTCGGCCTGATTATGGCAACAGTGGGCGAAGGGGCGCTTTTCAACATGCCACGCTTCACCATGGGGTTGATGGACCTGCAATCCGGCTTTGGCTTTATCACACTGGCGATGGCAATGTTTGCCTTGCCGGAGGCGTTGTTTCTGGTGCTCAAACCACGAGAACAAAAAGACAGCGATGGCGACATCAAAGACCTGCGGATCACTCGCGCCGAGGCAAAGTCAATCGCGCCAGTAATCGGACGGCAATCCATTCAGGGTTTCTTCATCGGGGTCCTGCCCGGGGCCGGAGCCACGATAGCCTCTTTTCTGGGGTACGCCGTCGAACGCAACATCGCCTCCAAAGCAGAGCAGGATGAGTTCGGCAAAGGCTCCATCAAAGGTCTTGCAGCCCCCGAGACTGCAAACAACGCGGCCTGTACCGGGTCGTTTGTCCCGCTGCTGACCCTCGGTATCCCGGGCTCGGGCACCACGGCCATCCTGTTGGGTGCGCTCATCGCGCTGAACGTGACACCGGGGCCCCGTTTGATGATCGATGAGCCACAGATTTTCTGGGCCGTTATCATGTCGATGTTCATTGGCAATCTGGTTCTGCTGATACTCAACCTGCCGCTGATCCCGTATATCGCGAAGGTGCTCAGCATTCCGCGGAACTTCCTCATCCCCTTTATCCTGTTTTTTACACTGATGGGGGCCTACATCGGGCAGAACAATGCAACGGAACTGTTGTTGCTGGTCGGCTTTGGCGTCTTCGCCACAATCCTGAGGTTTGCAGACTACCCTCTCGCGCCACTGTTGATCGGGTTTATTCTGGGCGGCATGCTCGAGAACAACTTCGCACGCTCCATGCAGCTTTATGACGGTGTGTCCTTCATCTGGGAGCGCCCGATGACCTTGGGGCTTCTCATCATCGCGGCCATTCTGATCATCCTGCCCAGTTACAGGGCGCGCCGTGCGCGGATCCGTGCCTCGGGCATCGCTGACGGCGACTGATTTCGCAGCGACAGCGTCACCAGGTCAGGATACCAGGCGGTTCTGTGTCAAAACCGTCTGGCATTATATGCCTGTCCCGCGCGCTGTTGGCCGCCTTTCCGCATTGACCCGACCCAAGTCCGATGCCTTAAGTGGCACAAGCAACAGACCGGGGTTCACATGACTGACGAAAACCAGCGCCACAACGAAAAAATGCGCGAGATCAAGGCCATTCGAGACGAGATGATGAAAACCAAGACCGAAAAGAAAGGTCTTATCATGGTGCATACCGGCGACGGCAAAGGAAAGTCTTCGTCGGGTTTCGGAATGATCATGCGGTGTATCGCCCACAAGAAACCCTGCGCCGTGGTGCAGTTCATCAAGGGGAACTGGATCACGGGTGAAAAGGTCTTCTTGCGCGAGCGCTTTGCTGACGAATGCCGCTTTTTTGTCTCGGGCGAAGGCTTTACCTGGGAAACACAAGACCGCGAACGCGACATTGCCGCCGCCGAAAATGGCTGGCGCATCGCTAAAGAGCAGATACTTGATCCGGACATCCAATTTGTGTTGCTCGACGAGATCAACATCGCGTTGCGCTACGACTATCTGGACATCAACGACGTGGTTGATTTTCTGCTGACACAAAAACCGGAAATGACCCATGTCTGTCTGACCGGTCGCGATGCCAAGCCCGAACTGATCGCAGCGGCCGATCTGGTGACAGAGATGAAGCTGCACAAACATCCATTCGAGATGGGCGTGGTCGCACAACGCGGCGTCGAGTTCTAGGAACAGCGCTTTGGGCCGCGCAATCATGCTTCAGGGCACCGGTTCGGACGTGGGCAAATCCCTGCTGGTCGCGGGGCTTTGCCGTGCGGCGCGCAACCTTGGAGTATCAGTGGCCCCCTTCAAGCCTCAAAACATGTCCAACAATGCCGCCGCAACACCCGAGGGCCGCGAGATCGGGCGCGCACAGGCTTTGCAGGCACAGGCCGCTGGCATTCCCGCCTATGTTGATATGAACCCCGTGCTGCTCAAGCCGGAATCGGAGACCGGCGCACAGATCATCGTGCAGGGTAAGCCCCACAGCTTTTGCGACGCGGCGGATTATGGTGCCCGCAAGCAGGCCCTGCTGGGCTCTGTGATGGAGAGTTTCCAGCGACTGAAGGCACAGCACGACCTTGTTCTGGTGGAAGGCGCCGGCAGCCCCGCGGAGGTCAATCTACGCGCACGTGACATCGCGAATATGGGATTTGCGGTTGCCGCAGATGTGCCGGTTATCTTGTGCGGAGATATTGATCGGGGCGGTGTGATCGCACAGATCGTGGGCACGCAAAACGTCTTATCCGCCGAAGATAACGTGCGCATTCGCGGCTTTGCCATCAACAAGTTTCGCGGTGATTTATCGCTCTTTGCCGACGGCTATGACCTTATCGCGCAGCGTACCGGGTGGCGCGGATTTGGCGTCGTCCCGTGGTTCGAGGATGCCTGGAAGCTGCCGGCCGAAGACGCGCATGCGATCAACTTCGCCCCCCCTGCCGCCGAGTGCGGCAAGGGGTTGCACATTGTTTGCCTGCATTTGCCGCGCATCGCAAACTTTGACGATCTGGACCCGCTGGCACAGGAAGGCGACGTGCGCCTGACGCTGCTGGATGCTGGAAATGCGCTACCGGGGGATACGGATGTCGTTATCATTCCGGGCAGCAAATCCACGCGGGGCGATCTGGCCTTTTTACGCGCCCAAGGGTGGGATGTGGATATCGCGGCGCATCTGCGCAGGGGTGGTCATGTTCTGGGCCTCTGCGGCGGCTACCAGATGCTTGGCAACCGGATCGATGATCCGGAGGGCGTCGAGGGGCCTGCCGGCTCGGATCCCGGTCTGGGGCTGCTGGATGTGACCACGCGGATGCACAAAGGCAAACGCGTGGAGCCTGTCAACGCGCTGCATACAGCCAGTGCACTCCGGTTGGAAGGTTACGAAATACACGTTGGTAAATCGACCGGCCCAGACTGCGCGCGCCCGTTTGCCCGCATCGCAGACCGCCAAGACGGTGCAGTACGCGCCGATGGACGCGTGGTCGGAACATATCTGCATGGTTTGTTCGCAAATGACGCCTTTCGAACCCATTGGCTGGCTCAATTCGGCCGCTCAAGCACGACCATCTATGCGGACAGTGTCGACAGGACGCTGGACGATCTGGCCACTCACCTGACCCGCCACATGGACGTCACCGGCCTATTCGCCGCTGCAGAATAGCCTTGCGAGACCGGCCAATTGATTGCGTTACCATTGGTCATTGTCGTAAATCCCGCTAGATAGCCCGGCACCGGAATTACCCTCGTACATACAACTTCCCCGAACCGCGGTGCGGCTGGGACAACAGAAAGACCTTCCTCATGGACCTGCGCGCGCATCACCACTACCCGTCCCGTCGTTCGGCTGTCTCTGCCGACAATGTGGTGGCCACGTCGCATCCGCTTGCCGCGCAAGCCGGACTGTCCATGCTGGCGCAAGGAGGCAACGCCGTCGATGCGGCATTGGCGGCGGCAATCACACTGACGGTGGTAGAACCCTCTGGCAACGGCATCGGGTCGGACGCCTTCGCGATCCTGTGGGATGGTGCGGAATTGCACGGGCTCAACGCCTCGGGGCGCGCACCCGCCGCCTGGAGCAAAGAACGCTTTGCCGGACACGAACGCATGCCGACCCATGGCTGGGAAAGCGTGACAGTTCCCGGCGCGGTCTCAGCTTGGGTCAGCCTCTCAGACCGTTTTGGCAAACTTCCCTTTGAAGCACTCTTCGCGCCGGCAATCGGATACGCGGAGAACGGGTTTCCGGTGTCGCCTGTCATCGCGACGCTCTGGCAGCGCGCGGCAGAGCAACTTGGCGACACGCCGGGCTTTGCCGAGACGTTTTTGCCCGATGGCCGCGCTCCCCTTGCGGGGACTTATTTCAAAAGCCCGGGTCACGCGCGCACCCTGCGGCTGATCGCCGAAACCAGGGGAAAAGCCTTCTACGAAGGCGAGATTGCCGAAGAGATCGAAGCTTTTGCCAAGGCACATGGTGGTGCGATGACGGTGGCGGATTTATCGGCGCATCGGGCGGACTGGTGCGGCACGATTGCACGCGGCTTTGACGATGTAACCTTGCACGAAATCCCGCCAAACGGTCAGGGCATCGCGGCGTTGATGGGGCTTGGCATCCTGTCGGGCAGCACCATCCGTGATCTGGACGCGGACGATCCGCAAGCACTGCATCTTCAGATCGAAGCGATGAAGCTCGCACTGCGCGACGCAGAACAATACGTGGGCGATCTGGACCATATGAAGGATGTGTCAGTGGATGATCTGCTGGACGACGGATATCTGGCCCAGCGCGCCCGCGAAATCGACCCCGACAAAGCCACCGATTTCGGCGCCGGTGCGCCAAAGCGCGGCGGCACCGTCTATCTGACTGCGGCGGATGCCTCTGGCATGATGGTATCCTTCATCCAGTCCAACTACATGGGCTTCGGCTCGGGTGTTGTGGTTCCGGGAACGGGTGTATCGCTGCAAAACCGCGGCGCGGGTTTCTCGCTTGATCCAGCCCATCAAAACTGCGTGGGGCCAAACAAACGCCCATTCCATACCATCATTCCTGCCTTTCTGATGCGCGGTGATGACCCTTTGATGAGCTTTGGCGTGATGGGCGGGCCGATGCAGGCTCAGGGTCACGTGCAGATGACGCTGCGCACACAGCTTTGGGGTCAGGACCCGCAGATGGCCGTTGATGCACCACGCTGGCGTGTGACCCAAGGCCTCGGGCTGGCGCTTGAAACCACCTTGCCGACCGAAACGATTGAAAAGCTGCAAAACATGGGGCACCGCATCACGCTGGAAGCGCCGGACAATGCTTTCGGATTTGGCGGTGCTCAGCTGATACACAGGCTTGGGGACCGGGGCTATGTGGCAGGGTCGGACCCGCGAAAAGACGGCTGCGCCGTGGGTTTCTAGGTAAATTTGCGAAAAAGCTTGGTGTGGTCGAACATCTCCTCCAGCTCTTCCATACGTTCTTTCGCCTGTTTCCAGTCCAGCCCCTGTACCGCCGCGATCATCGTTTCAATCAAAAGCATGGTGGTTGCCGCTGAATCCCAGGCGGATGGTACTACAATGCGACTGCTGAAGGTAATGTCCGCCAGTTGATGAACTGGCGAACGCCACTGATCGGTAAACAGTATTATCTCGGCACCGCGTTCATGGGCAATTTCGGCCAGTTTCAATGTGTTGTTTTCATACCGACGCACGTCAAAAATGACAAAGACATCCCCCTCTTGTGCGTTCAGCAGGTAGTGCGGCCATGTGTTCGATGTCGATTGTACGTGCGTCAGTGCCGAGCGGATCACCTGCATGTGCAGGAACAGATACTCCGCCAGCGTGTGGGTCACGCGCCCGCCCACGATGTAAAGGTGCCGGTCGGTATCGGCGACCAAATCGCAGGCCCTGTCGAAAGCCTCAGCGTCGATATGGCCCAATGTGTGGCGGATGTTTTCGATAACTGCATCAGTAAAGCGGTTTAAGATATGACCTGACGGCGCTGCCTCTGCCCATGTTTCGTGTTTGGCAATCGGGTCGCGCGCCTTGGCGCGCAACTCCTCGCGCAGCTCTGCCTGAAAATCAGGATAGCCTTTGTAGCCCAGTTTCTGCACCATCCGCGCCACCGTGGGCACCGAGACATGCGCATCTTTGGCAAGGGCCGCCAGCGGACCGAGGCCAGAGGCAGGGTAGTTTTCGAGGATCGACAAAGCCAGTTGCCGCTCGGCGCGGGTCAGGTCATCCAACTTGTCCTGAATCCGGTCCGAGATCGTTTGCGCACCTTCCTGCATGACGTCTCCCGTAGTAATGTTCAAAAAATTACCAGCACCCGCACCGCTGTTAATTCGTTTTCACAATTTTGTTGACACACGTTCCGAATGGCAAGCACTTTGTCACCGAGGGGTGCTGATGAATCACGAACAACCGTTGAAGGGTCGCAACGTCGTAGAAGTGCTGAACGCCGGTGGGTCAGCGCGTATTGTCGTTGTGTGCGAGCACGCCAGCCACCACATTCCAGAAGAATTTCAAAACCTTGGCCTGACACGTTCAGACCAGGAAAGCCACGCGGCATGGGATCCCGGCGCATTTCCGGTGGCTCGGATGATGTCACAGCGGCTTGATGCGCCGCTGGTTGCATCCTGCGTCTCGCGTCTGGTCTATGACTGCAACCGCCCCCCCAACGCCGCCGACGCCATGCCCGCGCGCAGCGAAATCATCGATGTGCCCGGCAATGCGCAACTGACACAGGCGGATCGTGCCGCCCGCGCGGCACGCTTCTACAAACCGTTTTGCGACACCCTTCGGCAAACACTCCAAAACAAGGCGGATGCAATGGTTGTAACAGTTCACAGCTTTACGCCCGTCTATCACGGCAAACCGCGCAACGTCGAAATTGGAGTATTGCACGATGCGGACACGCGCCTTGCCGACGCGATGATCAACTGCGCGGAAAAACATACCCGCCACGTGGTACGCCGCAACGCGCCTTACGGTCCGCAAGACGGGGTGACCCACACGCTGAAAGTGCACGCTCTGCCGCAGAACAGACCGAATGTGATGCTCGAAGTGCGCAACGACCTGATTGCGACGCCTTCCACGCAGGCGGCCATGGCCGACATGCTAAGCGGATGGCTGGAAGAGGCTGCTGAAACGGCAGAGGTGGCTGCATGCAAAAGCTAATGCGCGGCTTTATCCGCGGCGTGGACGCGCTGAACTACAGGCTTGGCCGCTTCGTCATGTATGGCATCTTTGTTCTGATGGGTATTTTGCTGTGGTCGTCGATCAGCAAGACGTTCTTCCTGCCCTCATTGTGGACGCTGGAAATGGCGCAGTTCGTGATGGTGGGTTACTACATTCTCGGCGGCCCGTATTCCATACAGTTGAAGGCGAATGTACGCATGGACCTGCTCTATGGGGACTGGTCGACGCGCCGCAAGGCACAGTTTGACCTTGTCACCGTATGCTTGCTCATATTCTACCTTTGTGTGCTGCTCTATGGCGCCATTAGCTCCACGGCCTATTCGCTGGGTTACTGGAAGGATGCCCCGCTGTCCTACCTCTTTGGCGTGCTGGCGGGCACGGAAGAGGTTGGCCGGCTTGAGCGGTCGTCTTCTGCGTGGCGGCCTTACATGTGGCCCATCAAAGTCATTATGATCTTTGGCTTTTTCCTGATGTTGCTGCAGTGCCTGTCGGAGATGTTCAAGGATATCCTGCGGCTGAAGGGTGAACCGGTCTGATGCCCTACGAGTTGATCGCCACACTGATGTTCTCGACAATGATGCTGATGCTGCTGACCGGGCAGCGGGTGTTCGGGGCCATAGGTTTTGTCGCCGTGGTCGCAGCCCTGCTGCTTTGGGGTGACCGCGGTGGGTATGATCTGGGCTTTGCCGCCGCGATGAAGCTGATGAAATGGTATCCGCTTCTGACACTGCCGATGTTCATCTTCATGGGCTACGTGCTGTCAGAAAGCAAAATCGCGGATGATCTTTACCGCATGTTCCACGTCTGGATGGGCGGTGTTCGGGGCGGGCTGGCGATCGGGACGATCGGGTTGATGGTGCTGATCTCGGCCATGAACGGCCTGTCTGTGGCGGGTATGGCGATTGGCGCCACCATCGCGTTGCCCGAATTGCTGAAACGCGGATACGACAAACGCATGGTCACCGGCGTCATTCAGGCGGGGTCCTCGCTTGGCATTCTTGTGCCGCCTTCGGTCGTGTTGGTGCTTTATGCCATGATTGCGCGCCAGCCCGTAGGCCAGCTTTGGCTGGCCGGCGTGATCCCCGGACTGATGATGGCCACGCTGTTTATCGCCTACATCGCGATCCGCTGCAGATTGAACCCCACCTTGGGCCCCGCCCTCAGCCCCGAAGACCGCGATATGCCACGCGCGGAAAAGCTGCGCCTCTTGCGCGCCGGTCTTTTGCCGCTTTCGATATTTGCGGTCATGATGGTGCCCTTCGTGAACGGATGGACGTCGCTGGTTGAAAGCTCAGCAATCGGCGCACTCGCAGCGTTTTTTGCAGCTGTGCTCAAAGGCAGAATGACGCGCGAGGTCTTCGAGAATTCGGTACGTAACACGCTGGGCATCACCTGCATGTTCATGTGGATCATCCTTGCCGCTTTGGCTTTCGGCGCAGTGTTTGACGGTCTGGGTGCGGTCAAAGCCATCGAAAGCCTGTTTACAGAGCGGTTTGATCTCAACCCATGGGTAATTCTGATACTGATGCAACTCAGCTTTATCGTCATGGGCACGTTTCTGGATGACACCGCCATGCTGGTGATTGTGGCCCCTCTTTATGTGCCGTTGGTCGGAGCACTGGGGTTCGACCTGATCTGGTATGGTATACTTTACACGATCACGACTCAGATCGCCTATATGACGCCGCCCTTCGGCTATAACCTTTTTTTGATGCGCGCCATGGCACCGCCTGAAATCGCCCTGCGGGACATTTATGCCTCCATCACCCCTTTCGTTTTAGTGATGGTCTGTGCGCTGGCGCTGGTAATGGCTTTCCCGGGGTTGGCATTGTGGCTGCCCGAGACGGTTTACGGAAAATAACCAACAAGATCAGGACAAACTGACATCATTCAACAAGGAGAAAAGTGATGACGACAAGACGTAAGTTTATCCAAGGCGCCGCCGTAGCCGCGCCCGCAGCACTGGCGACACCCGCGATTGCACAAGGCACGATCCAGTGGCGCATGCAGACCTATGCGGGGGCCGCACTCGCCGAGCACGTGATTGATCCGGCCATCGAGATGTTCAACAAGATCGCAGGCGACCGCATGCAGATCGAACTGTTCTACGCGGATCAGCTTGTGCCCACGGGCGAGTTGTTCCAGGCCCTGCAGCGCGGCACGATCGACGCTGTGCAATCGGACGATGACAGCATGGCGTCACCCACCGAAGTTACCGTCTTTGGCGGGTACTTCCCTTTCGGCTCGCGCTACTCGCTCGACGTGCCGGTGCTCTTCAACCAATACGGGCTAAACGAGATCTGGGACGAAGAATATTCGGCCGTTGGGGTCAAACACATCAGCGCAGGTGCATGGGATCCTTGCCATTTTGCCACCAAGGACCCGATCCGCAGCCTTGCCGACCTTGAGGGCAAGCGCGTCTTTACCTTCCCGACCGCGGGCCGTTTCATGTCGCAGTTCGGCGTCGTGCCCGTGAACCTGCCGTGGGAAGACATCGAAGTGGCGATGCAGACGGGAGAGCTTGACGGTATCGCGTGGTCTGGCATCACCGAAGACTACACTGTGGGTTGGGCCGATGTGACCAACTACTTCCTGACCAACAATATCTCGGGCGCATGGGCCGGGTCCTTCTTTGCCAACATGGACCGCTGGAACGAGTTGCCCGAAGACTTGCAAACGCTCTTCCGCGTGTGCTGCGAGCAATCGCACTACTACCGTCAGTGGTGGTACTGGGGCGGCGAAGCCAACCTGCGCGTCAATGGCACCAAGCTTGAGCTGACCTCTATCCCCGACGAGGAATGGGCGACAGTCGAAGCCGCCGCGCGGGAATTCTGGGAAGAAATCGCAGCGGAATCGGACGTCAAGCGCCGTGTCGTCGACATCTTCAAACAGTACAATGCGGATATGGAAAAGGCAGGTCGCCCCTACCGCTATACGTGACACGACACGACCCGACACGAAGGGGCGGCCACTGTGCCGCCCCCACACACCACTGAAAGAGAACACCCATGCCCGGCACACTCAGCTTTGAAGAATTGAAATCAGCCGTTTCCGGCGGAACCATCGACACGGTTCTGGCCTGTTTTCCAGATATGCAGGGCCGACTGATGGGCAAACGCTTTCACGCGGTGAACTTTGTGGAAGTCTCCTATAAAGAAACCCACTGCTGCAACTATCTGCTCGCCACCGATCTGGAGATGGCGACACCCGACGGCTATGCGTCAACCAGTTGGGAAAAGGGCTATGGCGACTACGTGATGGCACCGGACCTCAGCACGATCCGCCTGGTGCCCTGGCTGGAGGGCACAGCCATGGTGCTGTGCGACATCCTCGACCACCACACACACGAACCGGTACCGCATTCCCCACGCGCCATCCTGAAACGTCAGGTGACGCGACTGGAAGAACTGGGCTATGACGCGATGATGGCCACCGAATTGGAGTTTTTCCTGTTTGAAAAGTCATTTGATGAAATCCGGAAAAGCGGATTTCGCGACATGGCCCCGATCAGCGGGTACAACGAAGATTACCACATCCTGCAAACCACCAAGGAAGAGGGCGTCATGCGCCCCATCCGCAATGGCCTCTACGCCGCCGGCCTGCCCGTTGAAAACTCCAAGGGCGAGGCCGAGACCGGGCAGGAAGAGATCAACATCCGTTACAGCAAAGCGATAGACTGTGCCGACCACCACACGATCGCAAAGCACGCCATCAAGGAAATTGCATGGGCGCAAGGCCACGCGGCAACCTTTCTGCCCAAATGGCACCACGACAAGGTCGGCAGTTCCAGCCATGTGCACCAGTCGCTTTGGGTCGATGGTAACCCTGCATTTTATGACGAAAGCGATCCCTTGGGCATGTCGGATCTGATGCGCCACTATATGGCCGGGCTGATCGCCTATGCCCCGGATTACACCTTTTTTCTGGCCCCCTACATCAACAGCTACAAACGCTTTGCCAAAGGCACCTTTGCGCCGACCAAGACCGTCTGGTCCGTTGACAACCGCACGGCCGGATTTCGCCTGTGCGGTGACGGCACGAAGGGCGTACGTGTGGAATGCCGGATCGGCGGGTCTGACCTCAACCCCTATCTGGCGCAGGCCGCAATGCTCGCAGCGGGCATCAAGGGTATCGAAGAAAAAATGACGCTGGCGCCGCCGACCCGAGGTGACGTTTATGAGGACGCTCAGGCCGCCGATATTCCCCAAACGCTGCGCAAAGCGACCGAAACCCTGCGCGCTTCGGCGATGCTGCGGGAGGCGATGGGCGACGATGTGATTGACCACTACACCCGTTGTGCCGAGTGGGAACAGGAAGAATTCGACCGCATTGTGACTGACTGGGAAGTCGCACGAGGCTTTGAAAGAGCATGAGCAATAAGATCACATGCGTATCGCCCATTGATGGTTCGGTCTTCGCGGAACGCGCCGTTTTATCCGCCCCTGAGGCTCGGGCCGCGGTCTCGCGCGCCAGCACCGCTCAGGCAGACTGGGCCGCGCGACCCGTGCAGGAACGGATCGCACTGGTACAGGCAGGCGTACAAAACATCGGCCAGATGAACGCGGAAATCGTGCCGGAGCTTGCGTGGCAAATGGGTCGCCCGATCCGATATGGCGGCGAGTTTGGCGGTTTCAACGAACGCGCAAGCTACATGGCACAAATCGCCGAGGAAGCGCTTGCCGATATCGTTGTTGAAGACAGCAGTTCTTTTCGACGTTTCATCAAAAGGGTGCCGCATGGTGTGGTACTGGTCGTCGCGCCCTGGAACTATCCCTATATGACGGCGATCAACACCGTGGCGCCGGCCCTGATCGCAGGCAATGCCGTGATGCTCAAACATGCATCCCAAACCCCGCTTGTGGGTGAGCGCATGGCACGGGCCTTTCACGCAGCAGGCGTGCCGGAAGAGGTGTTCCAGAACGTTTTTCTGGACCATGCGACAACCTCGGAACTCATCGCGGCAAGATCGTTCGGTTTTGTGAATTTCACGGGCTCAGTGGCTGGTGGACAAGCGATTGAACGCGCCGCGGCCGGGACCTTTACCGGCGTCGGGCTCGAACTTGGCGGCAAGGACCCCGGATATGTCTGCGAGGACGCCGATCTGGAGGCGGCAGCCGAAACCCTGATCGACGGCGCGATGTTCAACTCCGGGCAGTGTTGCTGTGGCATCGAACGCATTTACGTGGCAGCCCCGCTATTTGACGCTTTTTTGGAAAAGGCGGTGCGCATTGTGTCGGGGTACAAACTGGGCAATCCGCTGGAGCCTGAAACGACATTGGGGCCCATGGCGCACGCCCGTTTCGCCGCCGAGGTTCGCGCGCAAACTGACGAAGCGGTCGCAGCAGGTGCGACTGCGCATATCGACCCCACGCTGTTTCCGCAGGACGACGGCGGCGCCTATCTCATGCCGCAGATCCTCAGCAGTGTGTCCCATGACATGAGGGTAATGCGTGACGAAAGCTTCGGCCCCGTTGTGGGTATCATGCCAGTGCAAGACGATGCCGAAGCCTTGGCGCTGATGAATGACAGCCAATTTGGGCTGACCGCATCCATCTGGACCAAAGATGCCGCGCGCGCAGAGCGTATTGGCGACAAGATCGAGACAGGCACTGTCTTTATGAACCGTGCGGATTATCTGGACCCGGGCCTGTGCTGGACCGGTTGCAAGGATACCGGACGCGGCGGTGGTCTATCGGTTATCGGCTATCACAACCTGACACGCCCAAAGTCGTATCACCTCAAAAAAGCGTAGCACCCGTCTGCATTCTGGCCCCGCCATTACAGGCAGACCGCCCGGCGGTTAAGCTGCAAAGCTCGGCGGCGAGGCCGCTTCGAAGTCGCGCAGAACATCAGCGCATTCCGGATCCTGCGCAGCCAGATGCAGCGTTGCACGCAACATGCCCGCTTTGGAGCCGCAATCAAACCGCCGTCCGGAAAAGCTGAAGCCCGACAAGCCACAGTTTTTGGCATCACTCGCAATCGCGTCCGTCAACTGTATCTCGCCGCCCGCTCCCGGTGTCTGATTTTCCAGCCGATCAAAAACAATCGGATCAAGGATGTAGCGTCCAACGACGGCATGGCGCGACGGCGCCTGCTGGGGTTTTGGTTTTTCGACCATCCCATCAGCTTGCAACAGCCTGCCCGAGCGCCCTGTGACCGCCAGCACCCCATATTTCGCCGTGTCCTCCAAAGGCACTTGCATCGACGCGACCATATGACCGGCACCTTCGGCATATGCCGCGACCATCTCCTTCAGGCAGTTCTGCTCGAGTATCAGATCGTCAGGCAACAGCACCGCCACGGCTCCGGGCAGGACGGCGTCTTTTGCGCATAAAACCGCGTGGCCCAAGCCCAAGGGCTCGTGCTGCATCACGAAAGACACATCATCCGAGGTATGACAAAAGGCGTTCTCCTCCAAAACCGCTGCGATGGCCGGTTTGCCACGTGCCTTGAGTTCGGCGCGCAGCGCCGCGTCGTCCATCACATGGCGCTCGATCGCAGATTTAGATGGGTGGCTCACAAACACCATACGCTCGATACCGGCATCACGCGCTTCATCGATGGCATATTGGATCAGCGGCGTGTCCAGAACCGGCAACAGTTCTTTTGGAGTGGCCTTGGTGGCTGGAAGAAATCTGGTACCAAGTCCTGCAACGGGGAAAATCGCTGTACGTACCTGCTTTGACATCATTAAAACTTTTGCTCCTGCACTTTGCCTGACACCAGCCTGCGCCAATGGTGCGGCGAGGTCAAAAAACGGCACGCAAATGTCGCAATTAGATCAGATATCCGCACATAATTTGAGCGTTCACTGAATTATTGCACAAAAATTGAACATCAATCGCACAGCTATGTGTTTCTTGCCGGTCAGAGGGAACATCTTGTGCCTCTTTCGCGTTGTATGGAGCAAGCAGCCCACGATCGTTTGCGACAGAAGTGTTCCGCAAGCGACATATCAGCGGGCGGCACGGCGCAAAAAACACGAGGCAAGCGATGCGGCAAGCAAACCGCGCCAAGAGAAAATGAGGATCGTATGACGACTTACAATCTGTCCGACACGGCAACTCCCAATCACGTGCGCCCGTTCCGCCGCGTTTGCGTGATCGGCGCAGGCGCATGGGGAACTGCGCTGGCCAGCACATTGGCGCAAACGGGCGTGGATACACGTATTTGGGGGCGCTGTGCCAGAACCGTTGACGATATCAATGCAAACCATGCGAACACCGCTTACCTGCCCGGCGTCGAACTGCCCGAAACGCTCTGCGCTGAGGGCAATATGCAATCGGCGTTGCAAGGCGCGGATGCGGTGATGATTGTCGTGCCCTCGACCGCCGTGCGCGCCACAGCACAGCAAATCGCACGCTACATCGCGCCGGGCATTCCGGTTGCAGTCTGTGCAAAAGGTGTCGAGGAAGAGACCGGTATGTTGATGGCGCAGGTCATCCACCAGGAGCTGGGCAACCGCCCCATCGGTTGCGTGTCTGGCCCAACCTTTGCGCGCGAAACCGCCTTGCGCCATCCGACGGCTGCGGTCGTGGCCTTCCCGTTCAGTTATACAGACCGGCTGAAACCGCAAGAAAGCGCAGCCGCGCGCTTTGCCGTCAGCCTGACGACCGAAAGCTTTCGGGCCTATGTCTCCGATGACCTGACAGGTGTCGAAGTGGGTGGCGCGGTCAAAAACGTCATCGCGATTGCCTGCGGGATGATGACTGGTGCGGGTTTTGCAGAGAACACCCGGGCGGCGCTGATTACCCGTGGTCTGGACGAGATGAAGCAGCTTGCGCAAGCGCTCGGCGGTCAGGCCGAGACGATCTCGGGCTTGTCCGGAGTGGGCGATCTGTCGCTGACCTGCTCCACGCCCACCTCGCGCAACATGGCCCTTGGCCTGCAATTGGGAGAGGGCTTGACCCGTCAGGCCTGTTTTGACGGCAAACCGGTGGTTGTCGAAGGCGAACGCAACGCAAAGTCCATCTCAGCGCTGGCACGCCGCGTCGGTGTGGAAATGCCGATCTGCGAGACTGTTTATTCCATTTTGTACGAAGGCGCTGATATCGGGGACGCGTTTGCGGCGCTTTGGGCGCGCCCGATCGAGGCGGAACCCAGCGCCATGCTCTTCTCTCTCAACCACCCGGCCTCGGACAAGGACGTGGAAGACCTCGCACGGAGGATCGCATGAGCCTGCAAGAAAAGATCGCCAGCGACGGGTTGGAAAACCGTCAATTCGTGCTCGCCACTGATTTGGACGGCACGTTTTTGGGCGGAGACGACAGCGCACGCGCAGCCTTCTACCAATGGATTGAAGAACGGCGTGACAGGATCGGTCTGATCTTTGTCACGGGCCGCGACCCGGCGTTCATCACTGCCCTGACCCGTGACACCAACGTGCCACGTCCCGACTATGTGGTCGGCGATGTGGGCACCACCATCGCGGCTGTGAGCCCGGACCATAGCATCGCCCCTATCCCGGCACTCGAGCATGAAATCGCGCAGGCCTGGGGCAATTCCCATGAACGAGTGGGGGATCTGTTGTCGGATGCGCCGGGGCTGACACTGCAGCCTACATCCTTCCGCTACCGGATGAGCTATGACCTTGACCCGGAGACCTACGACAGTGCTGCGGCCACCAAGGTTCGGGCCCTCGGCCTTGACGTTTTGATTTCGGACAACCGGTTTTTCGATGTCTTGCCGCGCGGTATCAGCAAGGGGCCGTCGCTCAGACGGTTGCTGGCACATCTGCGCCTGAGCGAGGGCCGCACGCTTGTTGCCGGCGATACACTCAACGACTTTTCGATGCTTGACCTCGGCCTGCCAGCCGTCGCGGTCGGTGGGTCAGAGCCCGCCTTGATCGATAAACTACAAGGTGCACACCACGTTCACATGGCCACCGGCATAGGTGTTTCCGGCATCGCCGAAGCCATCCGCCACCACAATCTATTTCCCGCCTAGAGCCAAGAAAAACAGTCAGGAGCAGCCAAATGTCCTCGGAACTTGTTATCGTTTACCACCGCCAGCCCTACGAAGAAGTCGAGAAAGACGGCAAAACCGTTTTTCAGGAAAACAAAAGCCCCAATGGGATCGTGCCGTCGCTCAAAGGTCTGTTTGGCAATGTCTCACACGGATCCTGGGTCGCATGGAAGCTGGCCGACGACATCAACAACCCCGACTTCGAACGCCGTATCGAGATTTCCGATGACTACGGCGACTACACCGTCTCGCGCCTGCCACTCAGCCAGGAACAGGTCAGCGGTTTTTATCATGTCACTTCAAAGGAAGCGTTCTGGCCGATCCTGCATTCCTTCAAAGAGCGCTACAATTACGACCCCGTGGACTGGGATAATTTCCGCGATGTAAACCAACGTTTCGCCGAAGCCGCGGCCGCCGAAGCTGCACCCGGCGCTCTCGTGTGGATCCACGATTACAACCTGTGGCTTGTGCCCGGGTACCTGCGGTCTCTGCGGCCTGATCTGAAGATCGCCTTTTTCCACCATACCCCCTTCCCTGCTGCGGATACATTCAATGTGCTGCCGTGGCGCAGAGAGATCATTCGCAGCCTGCTGGCCTGTGACGAAGTGGGGTTTCAGATACCGCGCTATGCATCGAACTTCGTATCGGTTGCGCGCAGCCTCTTTGACGTGGAAGTGACCGATCAGGCGCGGGTGCCTGATACCTGGATATCGGAAGGCACTGCGCTGACCGAGCGTGTCGTACCGCAGCGGATTGCAACTGAGGAACGCGACGTATTGATCAGCGTGACGCCGGTTGGCGTTGATATACCTTTCATCGAAGAAAAGGCTCGTGCCAAGGCAAGCGAGGCAAAGGCGCGGGAAATTCGCGCCGATCTGGGCGACAGCAAGTTGATCCTTTCAGTGGGCCGGACCGATTACACCAAGGGCGGTGTTGCCCAAATCCTCAGTTTCGAACGTGTGCTGGAAGCGCGCCCCGACCTGATTGGCAAGTTGCGTCTCATGCATGTCTCGGTCAGCGCCAATCGCAACATGGCCGCCTATGAAGAAATCCAGAACGAGATCGAGCAGGCCGCAGGGCGCATCAACGGTCGTTTCGGCACCTTGGACTGGCAACCGATCGCTTTGATATCGCGCGCAATACCCTTTGCGGAGCTGGTGGCCTTCTACCGCGCCGCCGACGTGGCGTGGATTACGCCGCTTGCGGATGGTATGAATTTGGTTTGCAAAGAATTTCTGGCTTCCAAGGTCGATGACAGTGGCATTCTTGTTCTGTCCGAATTCGCCGGTGCGGCGGTACAGCTTGGCAATGCGGTGATCACCAACCCCTTCTCGAACCGCTCGATGGACCTGGCCATTCTGCAGGCGCTGGACATGGAAGAACCTGAACGCGCAGCACGGATGCAGGCGATGCGGCAAGCCGTGCGCGAGAACGATATCGCCAATTGGTATCCGGTGCTGATTGAAAACATGACCCGACAAACCCCTTTTGATGCGCGCCACGCAGCCGAATAGCCCAAACGTCGCGTGGCGCGGCAAAAACTGCTCCGAACCACCCCCTGCGACCGGTCGGAACAAGGGCCAGAGTTTGCGAAAAGCTGGCCCGGTCCCATCCTGAACATTTGCAATTTACGCTGTGCTGCGTTTTAACACGGGAAGCACTGTTTAAAGGAAATTGCGGTGACGTCAGCTCAACTTGATGTGGGCTTTGACCCTGCCGATGCGGAAACGGTTCGCAACCCGTACCCTGCGTACGACCAACTGCGCGCGCGGGATCCTGTGCACTGGAACCCCAAAGGCTTTTGGTTTCTCAGCCGATACGAAGACGTACAATCCTGTTTGAACGATCCGCGCTTTAGCAACCGGCCGGCACCTTTTGCCTTGGTGCACGCCCGCAACAAAGACCGCTTCGCTGCCGCGGATGTCGCAAACAACCTGATCGCCTTTAAAGACGCACCCGAGCATCCAAAGCTGCGCGGATGGGTGGCAAGGTGTTTCGCGCGTCATATCCAGAAACAGGAAGAGATGCTTCAGGCGCTCGCGCAAGACTGTTCCGCGTCTTTTGAACGTGGTGCATCCATTGAATTCGTCAGCGCTTTTGCCCTGCCTTTTTCGGCCCGCGCGATTTGCACCGTGCTGGGTCTGCCGCAAGAGGATCACGCCCGCGTGGCCGCATGGAGCGAGGATTTCTTCAGGCTGTTTCACGCCATTCCCAATGCCGAAGAGTTCGCACGCCTGAACGAAAGCCTGCTGGAGTTTCGAGCCTACGTTTTGGCGGTTTTGGACCAGCGTCGGGTCGAGCCGCGCAGCGACTTCCTGTCTGAGCTCGCGGGCAGCGTCCCCGCGGGGACAACCGATGCCGAAATTGCGGATAACGTGATGTTGCTGGCCGCCGATGGTGTCGGCAATGTGCAATCGGGCCTGTCAAATTGCATGAGTATCCTGATCGAACAGCCCCAGCTGCCAAAGGCGCTTTTCGGGAGCGCAAAAGAACGCGCCTGTCTGGTCGACGAATGCCTGCGGCTGGAAAGCCCGGGGCAGTATCAGGGACGCATTACTTCCGAGCCCGTCGACATTGGTGGCAAAAGCATTCGCGCCAACGCGATCGTCCTTTTGGGCCTTGCAGCAGCAAATCGCGATCCTTGCGCTTTTGCCGAACCTGACCTGTTTGATCCCAGCCGAACGCGTCCGCAACATCTCGCTTTCGGCAGCGGGGCGCATATGTGCATGGGCAACGTACTCGTGCGGCGTGAAATCTGTGCAGCGCTGGAATGCCTTTTCGCCGATGGTCGCACCTTTGCGCCGGTGCAGTCACAACGGGACTGGCTTGTGCGCCCCGGCCACCGCTGGATGGGCCGATTTGATCTGAAGGTGGAGGGTGTCGCATGACACAGCCGGACAGTCGATCTTTGCGCTGCATTGCAGATGTGCTGAAGACCCAAGCCGAAATGATCCCTGATAACCTGGCCCTGACAGACACCGACGGCGCCGCGTTGAGCTATGGCGCGCTGTTTGAAGAGACCGAGAGGCTCGCCGGAACTCTGGCGGCAGAGGCCCCCAAACGCCATGACGACACCCCGACCCGCTTTGGCATTGCCCTGCCAAACGGACTTGATGTTGCGATCATCTTGCTGGCGGCGACGCGTTGCGGTGTGGCCGTGCCGTTCAACCCCGCGCAAACGGCAGTAGAGTTCGAAGCGCAGTTTGAAGCGACCGCAGTGGATTGCATCATCGTGCCCGATGAAGAAACGTCGCCGGCAATTGACGCGGCCCGCGCGCTTGGCATCCCTGTGCTACGGCTGGGGCCAGAGCGCTACCTTGATACAATGAAAGGCGCAAGTGCGCGCCCGCCACACCCGTCGGCTGATGACATCGCCTTGATCCTGATGACGTCAGGATCAACCGGCAAGCCCAAGATTGTCCCGCTGAGCCACCGCAACCTGTGTAGGTCCGCCTATGATGTGGCGCAGTCTCTGGACCTTGGTGAGAGTGATCGCTGTCTGGTCATGTGGGAGCAGTTTCACATCGGTGGTCTGGTCGATTTGTTGCTGGCACCGCTGGTGTCCGGCGGCAGTGTGATAGCGGCAGGAAGCTTTAACGCAGAGCGCTTTTTTGAGTTACAGGCCAGGCACAGGGCAACATGGTTTCAAGGGGTGCCTACGTCTTTGGGCGCGCTTTTGCCGCTGGCACAACAGCACGGCATTACCGGCCCGTTGCCGAACCTGCGCTTTTTGCGATCCGTCGCGGCCGCACTGCCCACGGCCTTGCTGCAAAAACTGGTGGCACAGTTTCAGGTGCCCGTCGTCAGAACGCTCGGGATGACCGAGGCCGCACCTCTCATCAGCACCACCCCCCTTTGCATAGAGGATGCAAAACCCGGATCTGTCGGCCGCAGCGCGGGCCCCGAGGTGACCGTCCTCTCGGACACGGGGGATGCCATGCCGGTTGGGGCCACCGGTCAGGTCGCCATCCGCGGCGAGAATGTCTTTGCCGGCTATGAAGGCGACCCGGAGGCGAATGCGGCTGCGTTTTTGGATGGTTGGTTTTTGACGGGCGACCTTGGGTACCTTGACGCAGAAGGTGATCTGTTCCTGACGGGCCGCGCCAAGGAGATGGTAAACCGCGGCGGGGAAAAAATCAGCCCAAACGAAGTTGACGACGCCCTCATGGCGCACCCCGCCGTGCGCGAGGCTGCGTCTTTCGCTGTCCCGCACGGCACATTGGGAGAGGACATCGCCTGCGCTATTGCAACCACAGGCGGCCAGACACCGGACCTTGACGCGCTGCGGCGCTTTCTGGCCACGCGGCTTGCAAAACACAAGATTCCGGCCCGCATCGACGTGCTGCCGGACCTGCCGCGCAATCCGGTTGGAAAGATTGACAAACAGGCACTGATGCACCGCAAACCGCCGCGCAAGACCGCCGATACGGATCAGGCCGCGCTGACCCCGATGCAACTGCTGGTCCGAGATATCTGGATGCGCGAGTTGTCTCTGGTGCAGGTTGATCTGGATGATGACTTCGCCAGTGTCGACGGGGATTCCCTGTCGGCGGTTCGTATCCTGATCGAACTAGAAAACCGCTTTGGCGTGCCGGTGCCAAATGAAATTGTCGAAAACTTCGCAACCATACGCGGCATCGCCGAAGGCCTTGAGGCACATGGGCTGGACGCCGCCACGATGGCAGCATCACCCACCGAACAGAGCAGCCAACGCCAAAGCCTGCTCGAAGAGCAGATTATCTTTTCGGGCGACGCGCAAGAGGCGCGCGCGCTTATCATGTCCGCATCCAGCCGGACGGACCTCAAGCTTAAACTGGACTATATTGTATCGCATCTGGAACCGGCCAAAGTTGTCAGAATTCTCGATGTGCTTGACGACGTCACAGCCGGTCAGACCAGTGAGGGTATGACCACCCTTGAAAAGCTTATGGTCAAGCGCGAATTCAGCACACGCGTCGGCCGTTTGAAACGGTTCTTGCCGCGCGATCCTGCTTCCGACCGCTGGCAGCGAAAGCATCTTGCACAGGGTGCATTGCTGTACAGCGACCCTGACCGCCCTGCGACGGAGAAGTCGCTGATCGTTGGGTTCAGCGGCAACCGCATGCGCCTTTTAATGCCGGCCTTCCGTTTTTTGTACGATGTCGACCCCGCCACGTCGGACGTCCTGTTGCTGATTGATCACACAAAACAGCTTTTCTTCAACGGCTTGGCGGAATACGGCACAAACACAGCGGCAATCGGAAACCAGCTTTCGCAGTTTTGCGCCCAGAAGGGCTACCAGCGTCTGATCGGCGTGGGCACAAGTGGCGGATCGCTGGCCGTACTGCACGCGGGCATCACCGGAAACTTCGATGTCGTTGTCTCCGTATCGCCTGCCAGCATCGCCAAACACCCAGAATGGACACCTTTGTTCGAAGAACTGACGGCACAGCATGATCCTGACAAAGTGCAGGTGCGGGTTATCCATGGTCGTCGGGAACGCCACCAGTCAAGTGCGGACGAGATTATGCACCACCTGCCGCTTGCCGAGCAGATACGCTACCCGCAAGCGGGCAAAAACATCTTTCCCGACGCGCAAGACCGCGGCGAGTTAGGGGCATGCTTGCGACGGTGGTTCGCCTGAAAACAGAAACAACGCAAAGGAATGATCCGATGGATCGGGAGTTTACGACCACCTATATGGCAGATGTCTTTGCCCGGATCTCAGCGCTTGGCGGAATGTTCAACGCGCATCTGCATCTGGACCGCGCCGAAACGCTGCACCCGACGCTTGAGATGATGCGTGCACAGGGCAACGCGGCGGAATCCTCTCTGGCCATTGCGCAAAAACACGCATTGATACCGATGATCCACAACAGTCACTGCTACGATCCCGAACAGCTTGAGACACGCGTCGCCGAGTGTCTGACAAAAATGGCGCGCCTTGGTACACGCCACGCCCATACTGTGGTGGACGTCACAACAGACCGCGTCGGCACCAGCGCGCTGGACCGTTTGCTTGGCCTTGGCGCGCGCATGCGCGACCAGATCGATTTTCGTGCAGCGGCCTATTCGCCCTTGGGTTTTCGCGATGATGAGGCGGACCGCTGGACACTGATCGAGCACGCGGCAGAGCGCGCGGATTTCATTGGTGCATTGCCCGAACGCGATGACAAAATGGTTTACCCGGACCATATCGGTTTCGAGGCTTGCTGCAGCAGGTTGATCGCACTGGCGTTCAAACTTGGCAAACAGATTCATATTCATGCCGACCAGAAGAATCATGATCACGAGGATCACACCGAACAGCTCCTGCGTATCATCCGCAAAGAGGGATTTATCCATCAGGGCGACGAGCCGAGGATTTGGCTGGTGCATGTCATATCGCCGTCTGCGTATGATGAAGCGCGATTTACGCAGATGGCCGAGGAGCTTGCCGAGCTGAACGTAGGGGTGATTTGCTGCCCCTCTGCCGCGATCAGCATGCGCCAACTGCGCCCGATCGCGCAGCCCACCCATAACTCTATCGCGCGTGTCCTCGAATTGTTGGTCGCAGGCGTGTTCGTAAGGCTGGGAACAGACAATGTGTGCGATATTACTTCGCCTGCCGGCACCCTGGACGTGATGGACGAGATTTTCGTTCTGTCCAACGCTTTACGCTACTATGACCCCGAAGTGATGGCCTGTCTTGGTGCCGGGCGACGTGTTCCAAAACCCGCGCTGGCCCGGATTTCGCAGCATCTGGAAGAAGATCGTGCGCAATGTGCGAACGCACTTGCAGAATACCGCGCCATGACCGAGCTCTCTCAGTAAGCTCAAAAACCGGGCGGCTGCCCCATTTTATGCCTGCAAATTAAGCACTCGCCCGGAACTAAGCTGAATTTCAGCTGAAAAACCGTACAGCCAAGGCGCAGATGCCAAGACTGGCGCTGAACATGGAATCTAGGGTTCCGCCGTGCGGCGCGCGGGTCAGGTCCAAGAGTTTCCGCTGACGCAGCAAATTCTGCTTCAGTACACGGCGGGGAAAAAACCCGGGAGAGCAGTGTTCTGGTAGGCCATGCTTCTCATATTCCGTTCTGTCGGTGGTCCTATCGGTCAACCGAGACAGAACGGCACTTGGGAGTTTGAAAGATGCGTAAATCCTCAAAACTGTTGTCTTCTTTGCTCGCCGCAGGGGTTGTTTTCAGCACCCCCGCGTTGGCACAGGAAAAAACCGAATTTCGCGTTGCATGGTCGATCTATGTAGGCTGGATGCCGTGGGGCTATCTGGAAGACAGTGGCATCATGGACAAATGGGCCGACAAATACGGCATTGATGTCGAGATCGTTCAGATCAACGACTACGTGGAATCCATCAACCAATACACCGCGGGTGCCTTTGACGGCGTATCAGCCACGAATATGGACACGCTGTCGATCCCGTCAGGCGGCGGCGTGGACACAACCGCATTGATTGTGGGCGATTTCTCAGACGGCAATGACGCGGTGATTGTAAAGGGTGACGGCGATCTGGCCTCTCTGGCGGGCAAACCGGTGAACCTTGTTGAGTTGTCTGTGTCTCACTACCTCTTGGCGCGGGCGCTGGACAGCGTCGGCCTGACAGAGGCCGATCTGGGTGGCGTTATCAACACATCGGACGCGGATATGATCGCAGCCTTTGCGACATCGGACGTCGAGGCCGTTGTGACGTGGAACCCGTTGGTGTCAGCGATCCTTGAGGACCCGAACGCGACAAAGCTTTTTGACAGCTCCGACATCCCTGGTGAAATCATCGACCTGATGGTGGTAAATACAGAGACCCTCGCCGCCAACCCTGATTTCGGCAAGGCGCTGACCGGCGCGTGGTACGAGGTCATGGGCTTGATGGCCGCGGGCGACGAAGAGGTGCTGACAGCCATGGCAGAGGCGTCGGGCACGGATATTGAGGGCTATAAAGCGCAGCTTGCGTCGACGGAAATGTTCTTTGATCCGGCCGATGCGGTCGCCTTTACCCAAAGTTCGGAGTTGCCCAATACCATGGTCAATGTCGCAGAGTTCCTTTTTGACAAAGGCATCCTGGGCGAAGGGGCACCTTCCGCCGACTTTGTCGGTGTCACCTACCCGGACGCATCGGTTACAGGCGACGCGGGCAACATCAAGTTCCGGTTCGACACAACTTATATGCAGATGGCCGCGGACGGCAGCCTGTAAACCTGCAAGATGCGCTGGATCAACCGCAAGCCAAGCCGTGCCGCCACGGTTGTATTGATGACGTTGCCCTTTGTGGCCGTCTTCATTGCCTATGCACTCGGCTCAGAGGCGCGGCTTGCGGTTAATCCACAAGACAAACTTTTGCCTGCGCCGTCGGCAATTGCGGAAACGGCAATACGGCTTGTTACCACCCCCGACAAACGCAGCGGCGACATCCTGTTCTGGCGTGATACATTTGCGTCCTTGCAGCGCTTGGGTCTGGGGGTGGGTATCTCTGCTCTGATCGGGCTTCTGGCGGGTCTGGCGATAGGCTTGCTGCCCTATGTCCGCGCTACTTTCTCGGGCTTCGTTTCCGTGATGTCGATGGTGCCCCCTCTGGCCATCCTGCCAATCCTGTTCATCGTCTTCGGCCTTGGGGAAGTGAGCAAGGTTGCCCTTGTGGTGATCGGAATCACGCCGTTCCTCATCCGCGACCTGTCGCAACGCGTTCTAGAAATACCGCAGGAACTTTTCGTCAAGGCACAGACGCTGGGGGCCTCCAGTCTGGTCATCTCGCTGCGCGTGGCACTGCCACTTGTCATGCCGCGCCTGATCCAGGCGGTACGCCTGTCGCTGGGGCCTGCCTGGCTCTTTCTGATAGCCTCTGAGGCCATCGCGTCACAAGACGGGTTGGGGTACCGCATTTTTCTGGTGCGCCGCTATCTGGCGATGGATGTCATTCTGACTTACGTGATATGGATCACGCTGCTGGCCTTTTTGCTGGATCTGGCACTGCGCAGCCTGTCGCGAAAGCTGTTCCCATGGGCGGGGGAAGATGGACTATGAGCTTTGTATCCGTCACATCTGTGTCAAAGTACTATGGCAGCCGTCCCATTCTGGAGCATGTGAACCTCGAGGTATCCGAGGGTGAGTTCATCTCGCTGGTGGGTGCTTCGGGGTGCGGCAAGTCCACGTTCCTGCGCATGTTGCTTGATCAGGAACGCCCCACCGGTGGGTCGATTACCGTGGACGGGCGCCCCTTAACCGGCGAGCCATCGCAAAGCAGGGGCATTGTCTTCCAACGCTATTCCGTGTTTCCGCATATGTCTGTACGCGATAACATCATCGCCGCGAGCGCCTTTCAGACGACATACGGCTGGCTCAGGGGCGCGGCCAAATCACAGGCCCGCAGGGATGCGGATACCGCGCTTGAGCGTATCGGCCTGTCGCATGTCGCAGATCAGTATCCCGCGGCGCTGTCAGGGGGCATGCAGCAAAGGCTTGCCATCGCGCAGGCCATGGCTGCCAAGCCGCGTGTACTTTTGCTGGATGAGCCCTTTGGTGCGCTTGACCCGGGTACACGGCTGTCGATGCACGCTTTTCTGTCCGATCTTCGGGACGAAACCGGCATGACGGTCTTTATGGTGACCCATGATCTGGAAGAAGGCTTCAAGCTTGGCGACCGCGTGCTTGTCTTTGACAAACCCCGCTGGGACCCTCAGGATCCCGAAGCATTTGGCGCAACAATCACCTATGACTTTGACGCCCGTGATGGCGGCATACCCTACCAACGCTTAACGGAGGAAACCCATGTTCTTGAACCGCACTGATCGCTCGCGCAGCCACCACCCCGCGGATCAGCGTCACGAAATAAAGCGCCACCATCACCCCGACCTGAGCAAGTTGATGGGGTGGAAGGCGATGCAAAAAGAGGCCGATATTCCCGAAGGCGAGTGGGAAAAGGAAAAAGCATGGGCGCTGCGGATGGGACTGACCGCTGCCGACAGCATCGAAGACCGCTCTATCCCGACCTTTGCGCGGGGCGAGTTGCCGCATTACGCGGGGATCAATACCTTCCTCAAGGCACCCTATACCGAGGATGTCACGGAAGTTGGCAACTATGACGCCACTGTTCTGGGCGCCCCTTTCGACGGCGGCACGACCTATCGGCCGGGCACGCGGTTTGGCCCGCAGGGCGTGCGCAAGATATCCGCGCTTTATACGCCCTATAACTATGAGATCGGTGTCGACCTGCGCGAAGAGATGAGCCTGTGCGACGCGGGCGATATCTTTACCATCCCCGGCAATATCGAAAAGACGTTTGATCAGATCAGCCGCGCGGTCAGCCACGTGTTCTCCAGCGGCAGCATGCCGATAATCATTGGCGGCGATCACTCGATCGGTTTTCCTTGCGTGCGCGGTATCGCGGAATGCACATCGAAAAAAATCGGGATCGTGCATTTCGACCGCCACGCCGACATTCAGGAGAAGGACCTCGACGAGCGGATGCATACCACCCCGTGGTTCCATTCAACCAATCTGCCGAATGTGCCGGCCAAAAACCTCGTGCAGGTGGGGATCGGCGGTTGGCAGGTCCCGCGCGAGGCTGTGAAAGTTGCGCGCGAACGCGAGACAAACATCATCACCATGGGCGACATGGAAAAGATGGGCATCGACAAAACAGCCGAGATGGCGCTGGAGATGGCGTGGGACGGGGTCGACATGGTGTACATGTCCTTTGATATCGACAGCATCGACTGCGGTTTCGTGCCCGGCACCGGCTGGCCGGAACCCGGCGGCTTCTTGCCGCGCGAGGCGCTCGCTCTCGCATCGAAGGTCGCGGCCGAAGGCATCTGCGGCATGGAGTTGGTGGAAGTGTCGCCGCCCTACGACCAGTCCGAGATTACGGCACTGATGGGCACGCGGGTGATCGTGGATGTGTTGGGGGCGCTGGTCTCCAACGGTAAGATGGGCGCGCACAAAAAACACATCGATAAACCGGTGAGCCTGCCGATGGGTGACTACTCTGAAGAGACCCACGGCAAGCGCTGGTCCACACCAGCAAGGAGCAAGTAATGCCGCACGATCATCACGACCACGATCATCACCACCGGCACGGCCACAATCACCCGGATGCCGATCATCTGCATTCGCACATGCACGAACGCGATGATGCGGCGGATATTCAGGTGCTGACAGATCAGTTCATCGACGGGTTTACCGCCGCCAGAGACAAGATGGCGTATCTGAAAATTGCCGGTGTGCCGCTTGAGATAGATGACCCGCAGGGTGGTCCGTCGATGAAGCTGGTGGATGTGCAACTGACGACCGAGTGGCAGGTTGGCACTGCCTCTCCCTCTTTCGGATCGACAGAGCTTAGCTATCTGCCTTATCCCGGGGAAATGGTGACGGAGCGGACCAATCTTGGCTTTGTCTACGTGTCCCTCAAAAGCAAGTCGGTAACCGACCTGCGCAGCTTTATTGCGGCCAAAATCGAACTCTAGTCCGCGCCGTGCGACGGCACAGCCGCAGGCCTCGACCCAATGCGCGCCTCTCAAAGGGCGCGCATTTTTTGCATCCACTGCTCAAAGTTCAGCCGGATTCCATGGATTTCGCCCGATTCAGGCGATAAAAATTTTTACCATCTGGTCAGATTTGCAAATTTGTGGTCCATTTTTGGAAACTGACAACAGAGGAATCAGCTATGGCTTCTGCAATCCGTAAAGAAGGGGTGAGTTCCGGCCGCGTGGACATGGACACCGCACAGGCGAATTTCTCGGACCTGCACCCTTCCTATGATGCCCACGAGGCACTTGTTGCAGCTGATCGGTGCTACTTTTGCCATGACGCGCCCTGTATCACGGCCTGCCCCACGTCGATCGATATACCGCTCTTTATCCGCCAGATCGCCACCGGCACGCCCGAAGCCGCCGCCGAGACCATTTTGGAACAGAATATCCTTGGCGGGATGTGCGCGCGGGTGTGTCCGACCGAAACCCTGTGCGAAGAAGCCTGCGTGCGCGAAGCGGCAGAAGGCAAACCGGTAGAGATCGGCCGGCTGCAACGACACGCCACCGACACGCTGATGTCCAAAGACATCCACCCCTTCCAGCGCAAGTCATTAACCGGCCGGAAGATTGCGGTTGTGGGCGCGGGTCCCTCGGGGCTGGCCTGTGCACACAGGCTGGCGATGCACGGGCATGACGTGGTGATCTTTGAAGCGCGCAGCAAGGGCGGCGGCCTGAATGAATTCGGCATTGCCGCCTACAAGACGACCAATGACTTTGCGCAGCGCGAACTTGACTGGCTGCTGCAAATCGGCGGCATTGAAATCCGCTACGGTCACGCGCTGGGGAACAGCATCACACTCGAACAGCTGCGCGCGGACTATGACGCGGTTTTCCTTGGCATGGGGCTTGCCGGTGTGAACGCCCTGTCGCTTGAAGGAGAAGACAAGGAGAATGTCGAGGACGCCGTAGCATTCATTGCCGAGCTGCGCCAGGCACAGGACGTGACTGCGCTGCCGGTCGGGCGGCGCGTGGTCATTATTGGCGGCGGCATGACGGCGATTGACGCGGCGGTGCAGTCCAAACTGTTGGGAGCCGAGGAGGTAACCGTCGTCTACCGGCGCGCACAAGACGCAATGCCGGCATCGGGGTATGAACAGGACCTTGCGCAAAAGAAAGGGGTGCGGATTGTGTGCAACGCAGCGCCGGTGGGGATTGAAGGAAACGGCAGCCTGACCGGCGTCACCTTCGCCTATACTGAAACCGTGGACGGCAAGCTGGTTACCACGGATGATACCTTTACGCTTCCTGCGGACCAACTCTTTAAGGCGATTGGACAGACACTTGCAGGCGCACCCGCCGACGTGGTGCTTGAGGGCGGCAAGATTGCCGTTGATGGCTTGGGGCAGACTTCGGTCAAAGGTGTTTGGGCCGGCGGCGACTGCGCCTCCGGCGGCGACGATCTGACCGTGACCGCCGTTGCCGAGGGTCGCGACGCGGCTGAAAACATTCACGCCACACTTATGGGAGCCTGAACATGGCAGATCTGACAACGACATTTTGCGGCATTACCTCCCCCAACCCGTTCTGGCTGGCATCAGCACCGCCGACCGACAAGGAATACAACGTGCGGCGGGCGTTTGATGCGGGCTGGGGCGGAGCGGTGTGGAAAACACTGGGCATGGAGGGCCCGCCGGTGGTGAATGTAAACGGGCCGCGTTATGGCGCGATCTGGGGGGCTGACAGACGGTTGCTGGGGCTCAACAACATCGAACTTATCACGGACCGGCCCCTTCAGGTGAATCTTGACGAGATGACGCGCGTCAAACGCGACTACCCTGACCGCGCATTGGTGGCATCGGTTATGGTGCCCTGTGAAGAGGCCGCGTGGAAAGAGATCCTGCCCCGCATCGCGGAGACCGGCTGCGATGGGTTTGAGCTGAATTTTGGCTGTCCGCACGGCATGGCTGAGCGTGGTATGGGCTCCGCTGTCGGGCAGGTGCCCGAGTACATTGAAATGGTGACCCGCTGGTGCAAGGAAGCAACCGGTCTGCCAGTGATCGTCAAACTTACACCGAATGTGACCAACATATTGGGCCCTGCACAGGCCGCGAAAGATGGCGGAGCAGACGCGGTCAGCCTTATCAACACGATTAACTCCATCACGTCGGTCAATCTGGATGACATGTCACCGGAGCCCATGATCGATGGCAAGGGCACTCACGGCGGGTATTGCGGCCCCGCAGTCAAACCTATTGCGCTCAATATGGTGGCTGAAATCGCCCGCAACCCGGGCACGCTTGGGCTGCCAATATCGGGCATCGGCGGGATCACCACGTGGCGCGATGCAGCAGAATTCATGGCACTCGGTGCGGGCAACGTGCAGGTCTGTACGGCTGCGATGACTTATGGTTTCAAAGTGGTTCAGGAACTGATTTCCGGTCTTGAGCAGTGGATGGACGAGAAAGGCCATAGTGCCGTGTCGGATATCGTCGGCCGCGCGGTTCCTAACGTTACCGACTGGCAGTATCTGAACCTTAATCATGTCACCAAAGCGCGCATTGATCAGGATCTGTGCATCAAATGCGGCCGTTGTTTTGCTGCTTGCGAGGATACATCACATCAAGCCATCAGCATGTCGCCCGACCGCGTTTTCGAGGTGAAAGACGACGAATGCGTCGCCTGTAACCTCTGCGTGAACGTCTGCCCGGTGGAAAACTGCATCACGATGGAGACCCTGCAACCCGGCCATATCGACGAACGCACAGGCAAAGTTGTGGAAGAACACGCCGCCGACTGGACAACGCACCCCAACAACCCGTCAGCGGCAGCCGCGGAATAGGCGTCTGTCAGGTCGCGGTGGGCCGCAGTGCACGGACAAAGAAGTCGGTCAGAAAC
Source organism: uncultured Roseobacter sp. (assembly GCA_947501635.1). Taxonomy (GTDB): domain Bacteria; phylum Pseudomonadota; class Alphaproteobacteria; order Rhodobacterales; family Rhodobacteraceae; genus Roseobacter. The sequence continues at coordinate 202,702 of CANMWT010000004.1, read as the reverse complement.
GCGTCAGCGTCCGAAAACAACGCAGCATCGTCCGGAGCGCCCAAGACGGCGCGCACCTGCACGTCGAAGTCGGCATAATGCTGGGTCATTGCCCAGATCGAAAAGATCAGGTGATGGGGGTCGATGCGTGCCAGACGCCCCTCCGCGCTCCACCGCGAGATAACATCTGCCTTCTCGTCCACCAATTCTTTAAGATCCCCCGACAGGGAGGCGCCCGTGCGCGGGGCGCCATGCAGTATCTCGGTCGCGAACAGCTTGCTCTCGCGGGGCATTTCCTGCGACATTCTTAGCTTGCGGCGCACATAGGTGAGGATTTCCGCCAGCGGATCGCCCTGCGGCGAGATATCTCGCAGCGGGCTCAACCATATCTCCAGCAAGCTTTCCAGAAGCTCAGTGTAAATGGCGTCCTTGCTGCCGAAGTAATAGACCACATGCGGTTTTGACATGCCTGCCTCAACCGCGATTTTCTCCAGCGTCGCCCCCCGCAGCCCATGGACGGAAAAAGCGTTCAGCGCCGCCTGCAGGATAACCTCGCGTTTTTCTCGCTGGATGCGCGTCAGTTTGCGCGTTTGGACGTCGGTCATCGGGCTTCGGCCTTGGGTCTGGTCAGCATGTCGCGGCGACAAACAGCTGGTTGTCCCGCACCCCAGCCTTGCGCATGCAGGTGGCAGTATTCAACTGATTTTGTGCGGGTCAGCGCATTTTTCTGTCCAATTGGTCAAAAAATATTGACCACCCCGACCAGATCGGCCCACGGTACTGTCACACGGGGGAATCGCACCCGGTCTGTGCGGTGGTGCGGCCTTAAAACAAGGAATTCGATACTTATGGAACGCGGGCAGAACTTGCGCATCGATCCCGATCGTTTGTGGGACAGTCTTATGGAAATGGCCAAGATCGGCCCGGGTGTGGCGGGGGGCAACAACCGCCAGACACTGACCGATGAAGACGCCGAGGGCCGCGCACTTTTTAAGACGTGGTGCGATCACGCCGGGCTCGACATGGGTGTGGACACGATGGGCAATATGTTTGCGACGCGCGCCGGCGAGGATCCTGACGCCCTGCCCATTTACATGGGATCGCATCTTGATACGCAGCCGACGGGCGGCAAGTACGACGGAGTGCTGGGCGTGCTGGGCGCGCTTGAAGTGGTCCGAACGCTCAATGATCTGGATGTTAAAACCAAACATCCAATCGTCATCACCAATTGGACCAATGAGGAAGGCACACGTTTTGCCCCTGCGATGCTGTCTTCCGGCGTTTTTGCAGGCAAACACACGCAGGACTGGGCGTATGACCGGGTTGACGCGGACGGCAAGTCTTTTGGCGACGAGTTGAGCCGGATCGGCTGGGTTGGCGATGAACCTGTCGGGGCGCGGAAGATGCACGCCATGTTCGAGTTGCACATTGAACAGGGCCCAATCCTTGAAGCTGAGGGCAAGGACATCGGCGTTGTCACCCATGGTCAGGGGCTGCGCTGGATCGAATGTACGATTACCGGCAAAGAGAGCCACACAGGGTCAACGCCTATGCACATGCGACGCAACGCAGGTCGTGGGCTCGCGCTGGTGACTGAACTGGTGCATGAGATCGCGATGAAGAACCAACCCAACGCCGTTGGCGCCATCGGACATATCGATGTCTACCCCAACAGCCGCAACATCATTCCGGGCAAGGTGGTCTTTACCGTAGACATGCGCACCCATCTTCTGGACAAGCTGAACGCTATGGTCGATGAATTCATGAAACGCGCGCCCAAGCTATGCGAAGACATCGGAGTGTCATTTGATTGTCACATCGTCGGACAGTTTGATCCGCCGGCCTTTGACGAAGGCTGTGTGGCGGCCGTTCGCGACGCCGCAAGAGAGTTGGGCTACAGCCACATGGACATCATTTCGGGCGCCGGTCACGACGCCTGCTGGATCAATGATGTGGCCCCCACGGCGATGATCATGTGCCCCTGTGTGGATGGTCTGAGCCATAACGAAGCCGAAGATATCAGTAAGGCGTGGGCGCAGGCAGGCACGGATGTCATGCTGCACGCCGTCCTGAACACTGCCGAAATCGTCGAATAACAGCACCCGAACGGAGGCTTGCCCATGACAACTGTCATCAAGAACGGAACCATCGTCACCCATGACCTGACCTACAAGGCCGATGTGGCTATTGAAGGTGGTCGCATCACGGAAATTGGAGAAAACCTGCGCGGCGACACTGAACTCGATGCCACGGGATGCTATGTGATGCCCGGCGGCGTTGACCCGCATGTGCATCTGGAAATGCCTTTTATGGGCACCTACTCGTCGGATGATTTTGAAAGCGGCACCCGGGCGGCCCTTGCAGGTGGCACGACGATGGTCGTTGATTTCTGCCTTCCAAATCAGGGGGAAAGCCTGCTGGATGCGATCAAGCGCTGGGACAACAAATCAACCCGCGCCAATTGCGACTACTCGTTTCACATGGCCGTCACGTGGTGGGGCGAACAGGTTTTCGACGATATGAAAACCGTGATCGAGCAACGCGGCATCAATACGTTCAAACACTTCCTCGCGTACAAAGGCGCGCTGATGGTCAATGACGATGAACTCTACGCGTCGTTCAACCGTCTTGCGGAACTGGGAGGCATCGCCATGGTGCATGCCGAGAATGGCGACGTGGTGGCAGAGCTTTCCGCCAAGCTTCTGGCTGAAGGAAATACCGGCCCCGAAGCACATGCCTACTCAAGGCCGCCACAGGTTGAGGGCGAGGCCACAAACCGTGCGATCATGATTGCGGATATGGCGGGTGTGCCTCTCTATGTGGTCCACACATCCTGCGAAGAGGCGCATGAAGCGATCCGGCGCGCGCGCCAGCAGGGCAAACGGGTCTGGGGCGAGCCCTTGATCCAGCACCTGACGCTGGATGACAGCGAATACTTCAACCCGGATTGGGACCATGCAGCACGGCGTGTCATGTCCCCTCCCTTCCGCAACAAGCAGCATCAGGACAGTCTTTGGGCGGGGCTTCAGGCTGGCTCCCTTTCGGTCGTTGCGACTGATCACTGCGCCTTTACAACAGAACAAAAGCGCTATGGCGTGGGCGATTTCACGAAGATCCCGAATGGAACCGGCGGCCTTGAAGACCGGATGCCCATGCTTTGGACACATGGGGTACGCACGGGCCGTTTGACCATGAACGAATTTGTTGCCGTCACCTCCACCAATATCGCCAAAATCCTGAACTGCTATCCGCGCAAAGGTGCGGTACGTGTCGGGTCTGACGCGGACCTTGTCGTGTGGGACCCGGAAAAGTCGAAAACGATCAAAGCCGATGGCCAGCAGTCTTCCATCGACTACAATGTGTTTGAAGGTCAGGACGTGACAGGCCTGCCACGTTTCACGCTTACCCGCGGTCAGGTTGCTGTGCATGACGGCGAAATCCGCACCGAGGAAGGCCATGGCAAGTTTGTCTCGCGGGCCGGAAACGGTGTGACCAACAAAGCACTGAGCACATGGAAAGAGCTTACGGCACCCCGGCCCGTGGAGCGGACAGGTATCCCGGCGACGGGCGTCTGACGCCTTTCACGAGCCACAGGTTCAACAAGCGACATCGCCCGACGATGTTTCGGCAAAGGTAAATAAAGAATAAGATGGCGCAAGCAGCATCTGGTCAAAAGACGTCGGAACGCGTTTCAGACCCTATCGTAGCGGCGGAAAACCTCAACCTGACGTTTGAAACGAACGACGGGCCGGTTCATGCGTTGAGCGACGTGAACCTGACCATAAACAAGGGTGATTTTGTTTCCTTTATCGGGCCGTCAGGCTGCGGCAAGACGACATTCCTGCGCTGTATAGCGGGGTTGGAGACACCCACATCGGGCGCTCTGTCTGTCAACGGAATGACACCCGATGAAGCACGCCGCGCGCGGGCCTACGGCTATGTTTTTCAGCATGCGGGCCTTTACCCCTGGCGTACCATCGGTGGCAATATCCGCCTGCCGCTTGAAATTATGGGGTATTCCGAGGCGGACCGCGCCGAGCGTGTGACCCGCACGCTGTCGATGGTCGATCTGGAGGGGTTTGAGAAAAAGTACCCGTGGCAATTGTCGGGCGGTATGCAGCAGCGCGCCTCTATCGCCCGCGCCCTGGCTTTCGATGCGGATATCTTGCTGATGGACGAGCCTTTCGGTGCCTTGGATGAAATTGTACGCGACCATCTTAACGAGCAGCTGTTGAAGCTGTGGGACAGTACCGAAAAGACTATCTGCTTTGTCACCCACTCCATTCCCGAAGCCGTCTATCTGTCTACGCGTATTGTCGTGATGAGCCCGCGGCCGGGGCGGATCACGGATGTGATTGAAAGCACATTGCCGCGCGAACGGCCGCTTGATCTGCGCGAAACGCCGGAGTTTCTGGACATCGCGCACCGCGTTCGGGAAGGTCTCAGAGCGGGGCATTCTTATGACGGCTGACCGCCACCAGAATGCGGGAGGCGTGTAATGCGCAACCTGTTGCCAGTGCTCAGCGTCTTGGGGGCTTTGTTGGTGCTTTGGTATCTGGCTGTGGCACCGATGAACATCCGCGTCGCGCTGGATCAGGTCGAACGCGGCGGCGCGACAGTGATCCCCGAAGGATCGGTGGAACGGCGCGATGTCTCTGTCTGGCGGCTTATGGCGCAAAACAGCGCCCACGTAAAAACCGGCTATGCGCTTGACCGCCCGCGTCTGCCGACACCCGCGCAGGTCGGACAGGAGTTGTGGAAGACCACAGGCGCCATGGCAATGAAGGGGCGTGCGTGGTCAAAGCGGTCTTTGATCTACCACGGATGGATTACCCTGCAGTCAACGCTCTGGGGCTTTTTCCTTGGCACATCTTTGGGCATCATCGGTGCTATCGCCATCGTCTATTCACGCGTAGCAGAGATGAGCCTGATGCCCTGGGCCATTATCAGCCAGACCATCCCCATTGTCGCCCTTGCCCCGATGATAATCGTGGTATCCAGCCAGATGGGGGTGGACGGGCGCGGCTTTCCCAAGGCGATTATCTCGGCCTACCTGTGCTACTTTCCGGTGCTTGTCGGCATGGTCAAGGGACTGCGCGCGCCCGAGGTGTCACAACTTGATCTGCTCAAAACCTATGACGCCACCGGTTTGCAAAGCTTCCTCAAACTGCGGCTGCCGGCCTCCGTGCCCTACCTGTTCACCTCACTCAAGGTTGGTATTGCGGCGGCTCTTGTCGGTACAATCGTGGGAGAGTTGCCAACCGGTGCCATCAGCGGGCTGGGCGCGCGCATATTGATCGGTGACCAATTTGGCACGCCACTTGCGATCTGGTCGGCGCTCTTTGCGGCGGCCATCCTTGCCGGAATGCTGGTCACGCTGCTGGACCTCACACAACGCCTCGCGTTGCGCCGGATGGGGATGCAGGCATGAGCGCGCTGTTTGCGGCATTGGTCTTTTGGGGGGCGGCTTGGGCGCTTAACATCTGGCTGGCAAACTCGCGTTTCAGCACAACGCGGGTGGTGCGCCTTGTCGTACCTGTCCTTTTTGGCGTCACGCTTCTGGTTTTGTGGGAAGGGATCGTGCGTGGCCTGAACGTCAGTGTCGTCATCCTGCCTCCGCCCAGCATGGTGGCGCAAACCTTTGCAGCCTCGACCGACATCCTGTGGATCGATTTTGTGCAGACCGTGCTGAAAGGCGCGCTGCGCGGGTTCATCATCGGCTTTCTCGCGGCCTTCATCTGCGCCATCGCCATAGACCGCTCTGCTTTTCTGACACGTGGGCTGTTACCCATCGGTAACTTCTTCGCCGCACTGCCCATCGTCGGTGTGGCCCCCATCATGGTGAACTGGTTCGGATTTGACTGGCAGTCCAAGGCGGCGGTTGTCGTTGTCATGGTGTTCTTTCCGATACTCGTGAACACGGTGCAGGGTCTGCGGGCCACGGAAGCCATGCAGCGCGATCTGATGCGAACCTATGGCGCGACCTATACGCAGACGCTGATGAAGCTACGGTTGCCGGCCGCTATGCCCTTCATCTTCAACGGATTAAAAATCGCGACCACACTGGCGCTGATCGGTGCTATTGTCGCTGAATATTTCGGCTCACCGACGCGGGGGATGGGCTTTCGCATCTCAACAGGCGTCGGCAGCTTGTCAATTGATCTCGTCTGGGCTGAGATCGCGGTGGCGGCCCTCGTGGGCACGACGTTTTATGGCATCATAGCCTGGATCGAAAAAAGGGTGACGTTCTGGCACCCATCACAACGGGGATAACCAAAGGGAGTACTTGAGATGAAATTGAAATCAATTCTGACCGCAGCGGCGTTCAGCGTTGCATCCAGTGGTGCGTTTGCAGCCGACGATGTCACGCTTCAATTGAAATGGGTGACGCAGGCACAGTTTGCAGGCTACTACGTGGCGCTTGAGAACGGCTATTACGCGGAAGAAGACCTGAACGTCACGATCAAGCCGGGCGGTCCCGATATCGCACCGACACAGGTGATCGCGGGCGGCGGTGCAGACGTGACAGTCGAATGGATGCCCGCTGCGCTGGCCGCGCGTGAAAAGGGTCTGCCACTGGTGAACATCGCGCAGCCGTTCAAGTCTTCGGGTATGATGCTGACCTGCCGCAAAGACGCGGGTGTTGCAACAACGGACGACTTTGCAGGGAAAACGCTGGGTGTCTGGTTTTTCGGAAACGAGTTTCCGTTCCTGAGCTGGATGAGCCAGCTTGGCCTGCCCACAGACGGGTCGGATGCCGGTGTGGAAGTGCTCAAGCAAGGGTTCAACGTTGACCCGATCCTGAACGGTCAGGCTGCATGTGTTTCGACCATGACCTACAACGAATACTGGCAGGTCATCGATGCCGGGCTCAGCCCCGACGATCTGGTGCTCTTTAAGTATGAAGAACAGGGTGTCGCCACACTGGAAGACGGTCTTTACGTTCTGGAAGAGCGGCTTGCCGATCCGGCTTTCGAAGACAAGATGGTGCGCTTTGTCCGCGCTTCCATGAAGGGATGGAAGTGGGCCGAAGAAAACCCGGAAGATGCCGCCATGATCGTGCTTGACTATGACGAGACCGGTGCACAGACCGAAGCACATCAGATCCGCATGATGGGCGAAGTCGCCAAGTTGACGGCAGGCTCAAACGGCTCGCTGGACCCTGCCGACTATGAACGCACGGTGGCATCCTTGCTGGCGGGCGGCTCTGATCCGGTTATCACAGCGGCCCCTGAAGGCGCGTGGACCAGTGCGATCACGGATAAAGCGCTGAACTAAGCGCAGCGCAACGCAGAGCATGTGACAAAGGCAGCCGTTACTTCGGCTGCCTTTTTTGATCATGGCAAAAACGGGTGTACAGCGTTGCCCTTAAAAGGCATTCGCGGCAAGCAGGGCCAGCGGCAAGGAACCCGCGATCGAGATGCCCATCGGGAAGGCCGCCCCCGGCTTCATAGACACCCAATTAGAGTCCGGGCTGGCGTAGACTGACCGCGCGCACCAGATACCGATCATGCCGGCACACATGGCCGCAGAGAACGAGAACATGTAAAGCGGCAGCACACTGATCGGTACAAAAAGCATTGTGACGGGGAAAATTTTTGCATCCCCTCCCCCCAGCCACCCCATGGCGTATAATCCAAAGCACACGGCAAAAGCACAGGCACCCACCAGCGCACGCACGCCCCATACGTCGATGCCCAGAATTGGCAGACAGAATGCGAATAACGCAAGCCCTTGCCAGGACAGCCAGTTGGGTATGCGCATTTCTCTCAGGTCAAAAAATGCCGTGACCGCAAGAATTGGCAGGAACGTGTAGGCAACCCACAACTCGACCGTCGGAATAGCGCCGCTCATGCCGCCAGACCTTCAGCGACAAGCGACAGATGCGCTCTCTCAAACGGTGACACCAGATGCAGCGCCAGTTCATGGAAGCGTTCATATCCGGTTTTGGAATAGATGTTCCGCAGATGTGTCTGAACGGTTGATGATTTGATCCCCAGCTCTTTCGCGACACCGTCGCGGGACAGGCCGTTGGCGATCAAGGCACAGATTTTCCATTCGGACCGTGTCAGGCCGGCAGGGTTTGCCGGGTCCAGCAAAGCCAGATCACCACGGGGTGAGGTTGTATGACGGACACTGCTGAGCAGCGCTTCGAGCATCAGGCCGCGGCGGCGACCTGCGAAGACTTCGGCAAGCGAATGCCCGACGCTGGCCTGTGCAGATGCCCAGTTCTTGCCAGCGGGTGTGCGAAAGTGCAGTTCGATCACGTCGCGGGATTTCGCATCTGCGCCGATGCAGATGATGCCAATGTCGCGGATGCCGCGTTTGAACATCCACCGGGCAAGGCCTGCGTCATTCACCGGACGCCCATCATTTGCTTCCGACAGCAAAAGGGCTGCACCGGGTTTCAGGCTGTTGACATAGTCGCCGCAGATCACATCCGCAAAAGCGTGGGTCAGCCGCGGCAAATGCGGTTGATTGGTCGAGTCGATTGCGCAGGCAACGCGCATGACGCCCTTTTCGTCATCCCAGCGCGACAGGCTGGCCGCTTCGGCGCCGAAAAAGGCAGCGACGGAGTGAAGGTTTGTTTTGATATCTGTACGTCCCTGGCACCATTTCACGAAGGTCAGAAATGTGTCGGTCCATGCCGCATCGGCGGTCGGGGATTTTTCCGGGAGTCCGGGCGTAAACATAAAAGTCATAATCGTTACTCTCACAAAAACGGCAAAAACAACTGCCGCAAAACTTAACACTTAAGAGAGTTCCCCAAGGCGACGCGCAGGTCAAATTATAGCGCTTAGTGTCGCCTTGGAGTAAATTATCAGCCCCTGCAAACCCTCACTGTTCACGGATTCACAAATTATTAAGGATTAATCAACCGCCGGTTGGATTGCTGGCGAAGTAATGCACGTAGCGAATCACCACAGGACCCAAGGTAAGCATCAGGATCGCCGGCAACATCAACGACGCCATCACCGCAGACATCTGAACTGGCAGCTTATTTGCCTTTTCCTGCGCCTTGAGTTCGCGTGTTGTACGCATTTCTTCAGCATAGGTGCTCAGAGCTTCGGACATGGGTGTCCCGAACCGTGCGGACTGCAGCACGACGTTCACGAAAGACGTCACCTCGTCCACACCCGTCCGCCGCGCCATGCGCATCAGGGCACGTTCGCGGTCGCGGCCAGCTTGAATTTCGTTCTCGGCAGACAGGATCTCGTCGGCGAGATCAGGTGCCACAGGGCGAATTTCGGACGATACGCGCATCAATGCCTGGTCGAAGCCCAAACCAGCCTCGACACCGATCTGAATTAGGTCAAGCGCATTTGGAAATGCTTCCTCGATGGCTTGGCGACGCTCAGCGATTTTCGACTTCAGCCAGATCGACGGGCCAAAGAAACCGATGGCGCAGAGAATGCATGTGATCTGAGCAATACCCATGTTGGAGATCGAGCCAACAGTGGACGACATCCAACCGGGCGCAGTCGGCATCTGCGAAAAGGTCAGCAGCAGCAAGAAAGCGACTGGCAGGCCAAGCCCGAGGATCAAACGGGTCAGGTAGTAGCCTGCAACTGCGTTCCGGCCGCGAAAACCTGCACGTCCCAGTGCGATCTGAATTGCGAAACGCTCTTCGTCCGTTTTTGGGCCAAAAGCATTCCCCAGGCCGGATTGCGATTCGTCGTTAAAAAGCTGGCTGTTGGCCGGTCCGGTCACGTTTACGCGGTTCTTGGGAGACATGCGCTCGGCTGCAACGCTCTTTTCGTTCAGCGCCCGTCCGATACCGAAAACGCCAATCATTGTCCCGATGCCGACCGCTGCAAGCAGCATGGTCTGCGTGGTCATCAGAGAAAGAAACATTGAAAAATCCATTACTAGTACTCCTTAGAACCGGAAGTTCACGAGTTTGCGCAAAACAATCGCATTCAACACCACAAGCGTCACGATAATCAGTGCGATGGGTACGAACATCGGGTCATCCATGACGTCGCCATAGTAGCTGGGCGCCGTGATCGAGGTGAAGACACCGATAAAGACGGGCAGCATCGACAGGAAGATTGCCGACAGACGTCCCTCAGACGAGATGGCCCGGATCTTGCGGCGCATGGTCATGCGACCGCGGATCACCCGCGACAAAGTGCTGAGGATACGTCCCAGATCACCGCCTGTGCCATGCTGGATGCCAACTGCAACCGCCAGGTACTGAACGTCTTCTTCGGGGATACGCTTGGCCAGATCACGCATCGCATCCACCAGATCGTCACCATAGGAGACCTGATCCACAACAATACCCATTTCGGTACCGATCGGGTCAGGCATCTCGTTGGCCACACTGTGAAGCGTCGCGTTGAGGGGGTGACCGACTTTGAGGCCACGCGCCATCAGGTCCAGAGCGTCAGGCAGCTGCGAAATTATGCGGTCCACGCGTTTCTGACGCGCGTTGGACACGTATACCAGCGGCAAGAAGAGAAAGAAGGATGCAGCCAGACCAAAGGCCAGGAACATGTTCGCGACTTGTGACGCCGCCGCCGCGAAGACCACAAAGCCAAGGCTGCAGCCGATCGCGAAGACTTCCGCTGGCATCATGATACCTGCCGTCTTCAGTGCCGCGTGCAAATCCCCTACGAATGGCAGGTTGCTCAGCAGACCTTTCTTGTCCTTCGGCTTGAAGATATCGAGGATTTCCGCCTCGGTCTTGCCCGAGGCAATCATGCGCATACGACGGTTGCGCGCCTCGTTTTGTGTTTCCCCGCGTGTTGCAAACTGGCGCAGGCCTTCGTAGGCCATCAGGACGCCAAGAAACACCAGCGCATAGACCACATAACGGAAGTCGAAGGCAAAGAATTCAAGGTTGTCCATCGTGGTTTGGAATGCTCCAAACCACCCGGACACAGTTTCAAGAACCAGGCTCAACATTACGCAGCCCCCCGCGAGAAGCTGATGTTGCTCAGGTCAACACCTGCAGCGACCAGCTGTTCGTAGGCTTTGGGACGGATACCGGTCGGACGGAATTGGCCGATGATCTTGCCGTTTTCGTCTTTGCCCTTGCGTTCGAACACAAAGATTTCCTGCATGGTGATCGTGTCGCCTTCCATGCCCGTGATCTCTGAAATCGACACGACCTTGCGTGAACCGTCAGACAGGCGGTTGAGCTGCACCACAAAGTGAAGCGCGGATGCGATCGTCGCGCGGATCGCCGCGTGGGGCAATTCCATGCCGCCCATTTGCACCATCTGTTCCACCCGAGACAGCGCGTCACGAGGAGAGTTCGCGTGTACCGTTGTCATCGAACCATCGTGGCCCGTATTCATCGCCTGAAGCATGTCAAAGGATTCCGATCCGCGGACCTCCCCGACGATGATGCGGTCCGGACGCATCCGCAGCGCGTTTTTCACCAGATCACGCTGTGCGACAGAACCTGTGCCATCAGGGCCGGCGGGACGGGTTTCGAGGCGCAGCACGTGTTCTTGCTGCATTTGCAGTTCCGCAGCGTCTTCGATTGTAACGATCCGCTCGCTTTCGCTGATGAAAGACGAGAGCGCGTTAAGCATCGTCGTTTTACCGGAGCCTGTACCACCAGAAATCAGAATGTTCATGCGTGCGTCTACCAGTCCTTGCAACAAGGCCGCGGCCGAACCGTTCAGTGCACCACCTTCCTCAAGACGCTTCATGGTCAGAGGAATTTTGGCAAACTTCCGGATAGAGACGGAGGGGCCGTCCACAGCACAGGGGCGGATGATTGCGTTGACACGGCTGCCGTCCTCAAGACGGGCGTCAACCCAGGGCTGGCTTTCGTCAATACGGCGGCCAACGCGCGACACGATCTTATCGATGATGCGCAGCAGGTGCTTTTCATCGCGGAAGCGGCAGGTGGATTTTTCCAGAACACCGTGGCGTTCCACATAAACCTGGTCGTGACCGTTCACCAGAATATCGTTTACGGTCGAATCCGACAGCAGCGGCTCCAGCGGCCCGAGACCCTGCACTTCGTGCATAAGCTCGTCGACCAGTTCCTTCAGCGCATCGCCCCGCAATGCACGGCCCTCTTCGCGCAACCCTTCTGTCACAAGGTTTCCAACCTCGCGGCGCAGCACTTCCTGTTCGATCTTGTCGAGAACTGACAGATTAAGCGTGTCGAGCAGTTTGTTGTGAAGACGTGCCTTAAGCTCAAGACGGTCCATCATGGCCGCTTCAACCGCGCGGGTTTGTGCGGTGGTCTCTGCGTCGGCTTGCTCAGCTACTTCTTTATTAAGGCTGATCACTTTGCCGTTGTCTTTTGCTGTCTTGTTGCCGGACTGGATAAATTCGCGAAACATGAGGATTGTCCCTTGTACTTGGTATTTCGATTACTCGTTAAATCAGGCCATGTGACCCGGGTGTGCCGCATTGAAACGCGGCGGCAAAGCGGCTCTTGTGCCGACGGCGATCTTGCAGACCGCTTTTGACAGCGCCGAGCGTGGGCAGACCTGGCTAAGGGGTTTGCCATGGTCCAGAGCGTCCTTTGCTGCACGTTTGTCTGCAGGGACCCAGTGGTCGAACTTGCGCTCCAACAGCTCCATTGCGGCGCGGTGGTGCGACCCCAGTACCAGTGGTTTTTTCTCCTGCAGGGCCACGAGCTCAATGTCGAGATCCGGATGTTCTGCGAGGAAGAAGTCCATCAGTTTACGAGTTGCGCGCACCGAAGGAACAGTTACGTCCGTGGTCAGCATCAAACGATCAGACCGGGACAGGATCGGGTCCAGCCAGCTGACCAGGGCATGCGGCAAATCTACGATGATGTAGTCATAGGTCTTGCGCAGCGCGTCCAGAAGGCGGGCGATCTGTTCGGGCTGGATCGCTTCGAGTGGACCATAGCGCGCAGGCGCTGTGATGACGCTCAGTCCGCTGTCGAGCTTGATGACAGTCTGCTCCACGAATGCAGCGTCCGGCAGCGTGCCTTCCATCGCCATGCGCCACAAAGCATCGGATTCAGGTACATCAAGCTGAGCAGCAATGCTGCCAAACTGGAAATCCATATCGACGATGCACACCTCTGTTTTAGAGGTCTTTTTCAGAACGCCAGAGCGACCCAAAAGAGAGTCCGCAAGGTTCACGGCGAAGGTCGATGCGCCGACGCCACCTCGGGCCTGTGCGATGGAGATGATCTTGCCTTCCGTGGCCTGACCGGTCCAGATCGCAGGCATTGCGGCCAGGCGGCGGTCTTTCCACGCTTTCAGCTGGGGCAGCAGCTCTTCTGCGACGCAGTCTTTCGGCAGGATTTCATCCGCGCCAAGACGCTTGAGTTCGCGATGCTTGGACAGCGGCAGATCGTCATGCGCCAGTGCGATCATCATCGCGCCGGTCGCGCGCTTGGCGCAAAGCTCTTCGATGGCACCTTTCGTGTGTCCTTCAAAGCCTTCCGCGTCGAAGACGACGATGTCATGGCTGGCCGCAAGCGGATGTGCAGTTCCATTCATCCCAACAATGGAGTCGTTTTTGGATGTCAGATCGAAGGCCTCTGCCTTCAGGGCCGTCTGGACCGCGTCGTGCAAAGCAGCGTCGCTCGAGATCAGCAATACTGGGGTGTTTGTGTCAGACATAATAAGTACTCCTTGTTCAGCCACCAATACCTGCATTCAAATCTTCTGCAGGCAGTGATGCGCTCATACTTGGGAAAACAATCGTATTACCGATCGCGTTGGTTGAACCGGAACCGGCAACGCCGGCTAGTGCCCCCAATGGCGTGATGAACTGATAATTGAAGTTCTCAAACTCAGCTGTCACGATCGGCGTATATGGGCCACCCAGAAAGCCCAAAGTATCGTCAAAAGTGTAACGAATGCGGATGTTGGCTGGCGTTGCACCGGAGGGAACCAATGGTGCAATCGTCGACCAGATTTCTTCTGCTGTTGCATTGCCCGCAGCTTCAGACAGAAGGCAGGATGCTTCCGGAACCGGCGCACAGGCGTTTGCGTCCATGCGGCACAGCGTGCCAAAGCGTGGCGGGTTCCCGGCACTGCTTGCCGGCGGCTGGAATGTGTCCGGCACACCGTTGCAGACGGCTGGACGTACAGCAGCAGTTCGCGCGGCGATGTCCATGGCTTTTTGAGCGACGGTTTCATTGTACCCGAAGCGGCCGAATTCAACAGCTCCGAACACCAGCAGCAAAAGCACCGGAATAATGATCGCCAGTTCGGTCAGCGTGGCACCGTTGGTGTCGCTTGCGAAGGCGCGTAGGCGGTATGAGAATACGTTTTTCATGTTCCAAACACCCGGCTTTCATCCGAAATATCGGTTGTCAGTGGATCGAGCGGCTCGCCGAAGAAGTCGAAGACACCGCCGAAGGGGAAGACGATCTGAAGGCGTGCATTGACTTCGACCACAGCGACATCATCCGTCTGGTAAGCCACCGGTACGCAGGAAACTGTTGGCGTAATCCCAACGACCGACACACCACCCGGGAAGATCGCGTCGCTTGGATCGCCCACGCGGCGCGTGACGATGTTTGATGCGGTTGTGCTGTTGCCGGCGTCTGCGTTGAACGCATCCACGGCAGTCTGGCTGTCGCAGATGTCCGGGTTCGCAGTCCGAGCGAAATAGCGGGCCGCGTCACGTACCCCAGAGGCCGCAGCCTGATGGGTCCAGGTGATCCGGCTCCCTTCGATGATCAACCCAACAATCAGCAGCAACAGTGGCAGCGAGATTGCGAATTCGATCATTGCAGCACCAGAGCGGTCCTTGCCAAAGCTGCGCAGATTTTGCTTGAAGAAACCAATCATCTGAACAACTCCACTACTTCGCGGAAGATACCGCCGTCGTCTGAACTACCGGATCCGTCGCCACCAGCGCTGCCGATCATTTCAACGAAGAGGTCAAAGTTGCCGGAACCGCCGTTTTCAAGGCCGACCGGGCGCATCAGGAACACTTCGTAGTATTCTTCGACCGGCACGCCTTTCTTGGCGCCGTTGATCCCGTTAGCCGCGCAATCGATACCTGCAGCGATGAACACACGCCGGTCCGGATTCAGGCTGGGTGCGGTCGTGGAACAGGTGTTTGTCGAGTAATCAAGGTTCGAAGTGGGCAAACCGTTACCGGCGTTGTTACCCGTGATCGCTTTTTTGGCAGCCTCAAACTCGGCCTTGTAAACCTCATACCGCGACGGGTTGAGCGGCAGGCCTTCAAAGACCTCGTCTTGGCCACGCAGTTCGGTATAGGTTTTGCCGTAGTTTGTTGTCACATAGCCGTTCAGATCCCAGGTCTGGCCACCAAAGGCACCGCAGGAGCCAGCATGGCAGGCGTCTGGCGGGAAGGCCATCGAGTTGACCGAAGGTGTCACGTTGTTGCCGAGGCACTGGTTGCCGCCGCCGTCATTTCCTCCACCGCCATTGCCATTCCCGTTGCCGTTCCCGCCAGTGCTGGCTGTGTAGCCGGTGACGCGATGCAAGGATGGCGCAAAGATCGGATCGCCTTTCTTGCCGTTCATCGTAGAGGTGTAGATGTCGAAACGCGTGTTGTAGACGGCGTTTTCGATGCCGACAGCCTGACCGGTGTTCATGTCAACACCGCGTTGAGCAAAGCAGCGTGTGCGGTTACCGCTCGAAGCGATCAGGCACTGATAGCGCGACGAACCGCTAAGCGATGCGCAGTCGCCATTCGGGTCAAGCGCGTCGTCGGATGGGTCGAGGAAGCCGAAGTTTCCTGGACCCCAGGCCGCGCCATTGCCACCGGTACGCAGCCGCATTGAATTGCCCGACGCAAGGTCTGCGGGATCAGATGGCAGGCAGAACATCAGTGTTGCGATGTCACAAGCGTACTGTGTGAACCCAGCGACCGCGCGGGCACGGGTTATCCCGTCGTTCACCGTATTCCCGGACAGCACACCAAAGGCGCGGTAAAACGGCAGGAACACAGGAGCGTCGCGGGTGGTGACTTCGACCAGTACCGCTTCAATCGGGTCATTTGTGTAATAGCTGGACAAATCGTTGTCCGTATCGTCAGCGGGAAGGCCGGTCAGGAAGCGCAGCGTGTAGTCGGTCGCGCCGCCCAGCTCCTTGGTGCCATTTCCGAATGTCTGACGGTCGTCAATAAGCTCTGCGGCAGCGGTGGTCGCACGGGTGATCGAGTCCAACTTCCCGTCCAACTCACCCGCTGCAGCAAGTGCGACATGGTCGGCATAAGCCTGCATGTCGCTCTGGGTCGCGGCGACGCGGCCCAGATCAAAAGTTAAGGCAGCAAATCCCAAAAGAACGGCGAGACACACTCCTACAAAGACAAGCGTCGCGCCTTCTTCGTCCTTCTTAAAGTTATTCATTACCCTAAACACGATTTTCACCTCAGTTAAGAACTTGTTCAGTGATTTCATTGGCGCCGCGACGTACACGGACAACCGGCTTTGGATCGCCGTCGGCCACAGGGCCTTCGTTGAGAAGCAGGTCGCTCATGCGCACAGCGGACAGAGGCTCGTCATCAACGGTATCAAGCGACCGCAGTGTAAGGCTCAAAGTGCCGACCTGCTGGGCCAGCGCCAGTTTCTGGCTTTGCTCCGGCGTGACTTCGACAGTGACCGTGCGGGCAACTGCCGCCTGTTCGTTCGTTTCGTCAGAACGTTGGTCAACACCGATAACGCGGATTTTTTGCAAGATTGTCAGCGCGCGCATCTCGTCGCCGCCACCGCTGGTCAGAACGATGTCCACTTCGTCACCAGGCGTCACAAAACCTGCAACACCAGTGCGCGCGTTCACAGTGATCGAGATCGCACGGTTGTTTTCGCCGAGGGTCTGAACGATGGTGACTTTCTCACCCCAGTCCGAAAGCTTGGTCGAAGCAACGAGTTCGCCTTTCGCAATCGCACGCTTGGCGCGACGCGGCTGGCCGTTCAACTGCGGCAATACCTGATCCTTGTCCGTCACAGCTCCGATCGGAACCGAACCGGAAGGCCAGTCAATGGTTGAGAGCATGTGCGGTTCAATCGCGCTGCCGAAAGCGATGTCCTGCGAAGCGACAAGCACTTGCACAACTTCGGCCTGAGCGGATTCTGTCGCCACGGGCTGGTTCATTTGTGTTTGCGCAAAATAGACTGCGCCACCAGCAACTCCGAGGCCAACAACCGTCATTAAAAGTGATCCTAGGCGCATCGTACTATCCTTTGCTTAGTTGTTTGCGGGGTCCATCCGCGTTGCCGCGGCGTTCATGTTGTTGTCTATCTGCTGGCCCATAACGAGGAGACCTGCGGTTCCGACGATGACAGCGACAATCACGGCGATGCCATATTCAACCAATGTCGCGCCCACCTCATCGCTGCACCAGTCTTTGAAAGAAATCTTTTTCATGGGGAAAATCCTTTGTGTGGGTTGCCCCGCGCCGCGACTGCGGCGCGGGGCCGAAGTCGGATTAGCAGCCTGCAGTACCTGAGCAGTCTACGATACCAGTGCCTGTAACGCCGGTTGGAACCATCGCAGATTGCGAGGCGCCCATGTTGTTGTTGACCTGGTTTGCCATCGTGATGAGGCCACCTGTGCCCACGATAACAGCCAGAACGACTGCGATGCCGTACTCAACGAGCGTTGCACCTTTTTCGTCGCGGGAAAAACGGGCCATCAGGCCTTTCAGAGTCGAGCGCATAATAAATTCTCCTAGTTACATTACGCTTTGTCCAAATCACCTCCATGGTGAGTTGGGTCAGGACCGAGGAGGTTCTGATGCTTTGAATGTACTTGGATAGGCGCAGGCTATACTTCCCCCGAAACACGCAGGTTTTCACCACTGAGGAGACTGAATTATATATAATTCTACTTTAAGTAGCATTAATGCGGCATTTTAAGAAAAATCGCTTCTTCAACCGCGTCAGCACGAATCGAAGGACGTCGCCTTACTTTACGTCTCGTTTGTGAAGCAGTTGCAGAAGGTGTTCCGGCAAAAAGGAAAAAGTAAGGCACATTCAGGGCATCTTGGCGGACGACACATCAACATACGGAAAAAATTCCGGGCCACCGCAACCAGGCTGCTTTTTTAAGCAGTATTTCAGTGGTCGGCTCTGCCCTCCTCCAAAGCAAAACAGCCCGTTGTGATCCGGTTTTGACAACACGATACATTGCGCCTAGAAGTTTTGTATCCAAGTGGATACGAAAATGGTGACGCATTGCCGGACCAAACAACATCAAGCGGTGAAAAAGCCTATAGCGCGCTGATTGAAGCGCTGCGGCACGGCACGTACAAACCCGGAGACAGGCTACGCGAAGAAAACGTGGCCGAGCAGCTCGCGCTCTCCAGAACACCCGTCCGCGAGGCGATCAGGCGCCTTGAGAGTGACCGCATCGTGGAACACCGCCCGCGTGTAGGAGCCGTAATCCGACAGCTGACACGCACAGAGGTTGTTGAACTTTACGAAATGCGCGTGGTGTTGGAACGTGCCGCAGCGGGGCTGGCGGCAAAACACGGAGCGCAAGCTGAGTTTGACGCGCTGGCCGCATTGAACGCCCGTCTTCTTGAGACGCGCGACACTCCCGTTGTCGCAGCCGCGTTAAATCAGGATTTTCACCGTGGCTTGTATCATGCAGGCCGTAACAGGTTTTTGCACGACGCCGCGCGGGCGATGAACAACTCTTTGCTCCTGCTCGGGCCCACGACCTATACCGACCCCGACAGAATTGACGTTGTGGCGGGCGAACATGACGCGATACTCGCTGCTTTGCGCGCGCAAGACGCCACAGCCGCCGCAAATGCTGCCGAAGCCCATCTGCAGACCTCTCTGGTCTACCGTTTGCGGGCGACAGACCTTTGAGACCGGTGGCGACAGCCTTCGGTGTCGCAGGCGTAGGCGTTCTTTTGTTCCATTGGGCACAGTTGCCTTTGCCTTGGCTGCTTGGGCCCATATTTGCCTGCCTTCTGGCGGCCCTGGCCGGAGTTCCGCTGGGCGGCATCAAACTGCTAAACGACAGCATGCGGACGATTCTTGGTGTCGCTGTCGGAGCGACTTTGACACCTGCAGTGCTGGCAAGCTTTTCCGGCATGTGGCCCACGCTTTTGCTGGTGCCCCTTATGATTGCGCTTATTGCCGCCCTGGGCGTGCCGTACTTTCAACGGCTGTGCGGCTATGACTTTCCCACCGCCTATTATGGCGCCATGCCTGGTGGCCTGCAGGACATGATCCTGTTTGGCGAAGAGGCAGGCGCCAATGTGCGCACGCTCAGTCTCATTCACGCGACGCGTGTTCTGGTGATCGTCGTGACCCTGCCCTTTCTTCTGTCCGGCATCTGGGGCGCGGATCTGACCAACCCGCCCGGCGTGCCTGTGCGGGCCATCCCGGTGCTTGAGCTTGTGTTGATGGTGGGCTGTGCGATAGCAGGATGGCGCATCGCAAAACGCGTTGGCATGTTCGGGGCCTCCATCCTCGGCCCGCTGATCCTGACAGCTATCGTGACACTGGCAGGCGGGCTGCACAACCGCCCGCCCGCGGAAGCAATCTGGGCCGCGCAGTTCTTCATCGGTATGAGCATCGGCTGCAAATATGCCGGTATCACCATGCTCGAAGTGCGGCGCGATCTTACGGCGAGCCTTGGGTTCTGCCTGATACTGATCGGGCTGACCGTCATTTTCGTTGAAGCAATTTATATGACCGGGCTTGCGCCTGGCATGGAGGCGCTTTTGTCTTTTGCGCCCGGCGGGCAAGCGGAGTTGACGGTACTGGCCCTTATCGTGGGTGCAGATATTGCCTTTGTTGTCGCACATCACATCCTGCGCATCTTCGTCGTGATACTTGGCGCACCGGTTGCGGCACGGCTGATGCGGTCACGCGGCTGAGCTTTGAAGAGATGCGCAGCTTGCGCGTCACGCGGCGTTGCGCGATGCCGCGTATTCCGGTGACTGGACAACGCCCGCATCAAAGAGTTGTGCAATCTCTGTCTGGCAAAGCCCTGCCACATCTGCAAGCACCTCTTCGGTATCCGCGCCAAGAACCGGCGCGGGGCACGCCTCCGCCCGCCCCGAAGCGCTGAAAACCGCCGGATGTGCAGGCACAGGGAAACTGCCGACACCCGGCTGCGTCAGCTCTGAAAACATCGGGTTGTCGCAGCTGAGGTCGGGGTCTTCCCGCAACGCCTGACGGATCGTGCGGAATTGCGACCAAGTCACACCCGCATCATTGAAGATACGCTCGAAATCCGCGACACGACGTGCAGCAAACCAGGGGCGGAAAATGTCCGATATCTCGGTGCGAAAACGCCAGCGGTTTCCTTCGTCGTCCAATGAAACACCCAAAGCATGCTCGAGCGCCGCGATCGTCTCCCCTGTTTCGGTGACCTGAACCAAGCCGCGCCATTGCCGCGCCGTCAGACCAATGACCATCACCCGACGTCCGTCGGCGCACAGAAAGTCCTGACCGTAAGCCCCATAGAGCGCGTTGCCAGCCTTTTTGCGGTCTTGTGCGTTGAGACAGGCGTCCCCGATCATACCCAGATGCCCAAGCGTTGCTGCGGCCACATCTTTGAGCGACAGCTCGACTTCCTGCCCTGTGCCGTTGCGCAAACGGTGCCGTTCAGCCGCCAGCATTGCGGATACACACATGTTGCCTGCGATCAAATCCCATGCCGGAAGCGCGTGTGCCACCGGCGCGTCGCTCCCTTCAGGGCCAGTGATATGCGGAATGCCCAAGGCCGGGTTCACCGTATAGTCCACTTGTGGCTTGCCCTGCCTGTCACCCGTTAGGGAAACCATGACCAAATCCTCGCGAAATTTGCTGAGCGTTTCATAGTCCATCCAGCCGCGCACCCGCAGATTTGTCAGAAACAACCCCGCATCGGGCCCGGGAGCTGTGATGATACGCGTGATGATTTCGCGCCCCTCGCGGGATTTCATGTCGACCGCGACGGATTTCTTGCCCTTGTTCATTCCAGCCCAAAAAAGGCTGTCTCCGCTGGGAGCCAACGGCCACCGGCCCGCATCCAGTCCACCCCCGATCCGGTCAAAGCGGATCACTTCCGCACCCATTTGCGCCAACGTCATGCCCGCCAGTGGCACTGCCACGAAAGCAGAGCCTTCAACCACACGCATCCCTGTCAGCACCGTCATTGTGTATCCTCCCAGATCGCCGTGGCCTGCATGCAGATATGACCGTTTTGCCCGGTAGACAGGCTGAGGCTCGCGTCTTCTTTGTTGATGGCGATGTCGCAACCATCCGCGGCAAACATCGGATGCACGCCTTTGAAGTAGAAGTGACTTGGCATACGCGCAAACTCCTCGACGGCACGACGCATCAAAAGCGTGGCTTGCAATGGTCCGTGCACGACAAGATCCGGATAGTTTTCAACGTCGGTCGCATAGGACCGATCGTAATGGATGCGATGTGCGTTGAATGTCAGTGCAGAGTACCGAAAGAGCAGCGTTTCAGGCGTCTCTATCCGCTCAACCAGCTCGCCCGGCATAGTCAGTTTCCGGGGCGGTTTGTACCGGTCCGGAATTTGCAGATAGACGATGTCCTGACGCTCTTCAATCGCCAGCCCTGCGGGGCCATAAATGAAATGGTCCAACGTAACGAAGACCATCGGGCCACTGGCGCCGTGCTTTTCGACAACCGACCGCACAGAAGATCGACGCTGCATCGTGTCTCCGATGCGCAACGGCGCGTGAAAGTGCAATGCACCGCCTGCCCACATCCGGCGCGGCAGAGGCACGGGGGGCAGCAAGGCAGAGCCGCGCGCGTGCCCGTCCTGTCCCAGCATGTGGTTCGGCACCTGTTGGGGATAGGCGCACCAGTGCCACAAGAGCGGCAGGAGATCTCCGGTTTGGGGTGCAGGCCCTGCGCGCCCGACCGTGGCATGTAGACCGCCAGCGATCTGTTCTGAAAGGGTCCCGCTATCCTGTTCAACGCGGGCACACCATGCGTCCAAATTCAGCTGGTCCATCTGACAACTCCTCCCTGAGCTTGCGCGATCAAACCCAAAAAAGTCAAAAAAGTCAATTATTATAATGGCTTATCTGAATACCATGGTATACAAAAACGGCGTTTTTGCAGGCGCAGCACCTGACAAATAACGGAAATCCCCGACTTACAATGCAACTGCAGCGCGCAGAAAAATTTTCGCCCACCCCCTTTAGCAGCACCAAAACGGTCCGAGTTCACCAAGACTTAAGGCTATTTCGCGTAGACACCGGCAAAGCCAGAACTGGCAGCGTTGGTGATTTCAGACCAGAGGATCAAATATGGACCAATCCCTGCCTCATATCGTTGGCCAGAATGAACAGTTTAACTTGAGCAACCAGCACAATGCACAGGCACACCCGGTGGGAATGATCCAGAGCGCCGGCGGCCTGATTATGCTGGACGCGAGGTCACAACAAATCATTGGCGCCTCAGAAAACCTTGCCAGACTTATGGGCATCGACGCTGTCAGCGCTTTGGGAATGCCAATTTCTGCGATTGATCCCGGCCTGGCCGCTGAATTGCACGCGTTGGCTCAAGACGCCACCGGCACACCTGAGGTATTCGCGAACAGGCATGAGGCGGCGGCGGGTCGCTATGATCTGATGACACATGTGCATAATGGCGAGCAAATCCTTGAATTCATCCCCAACAGTGATGGCTCCGCCGATGCGGCACGCAAACGCTTACAACTCAGCACCAAAGCATGCGCCGACATCGCCAAAGCGCCGGATGTCGCCGCCGCGCAAGACTGTGCGGCGCAGTTTGTCCGGCAGATTACAAGATGTGACCTTGTGAACATCTGCCACTTCCTGCCTGACTGGTCCGCGATCGTCGACGCCAGCGATGCGGTGACAATGGCGCCCAGCCCGCGCGGGCTTCGCATCCCCAAAGAGCACTTTTCTGCAGATCTGCATGCAATGCAGACGGGTTTGACCCATCGCGCTGTTGGCCAGCTTACGGATGAAAACACTCCGGTTCTGGCAACCCGTCTGCGGGGACAGCAACAAGGCCCCATGCGCGCAATGCTGAACGCCGTTTCCCGACAGCATGCCGCCCTGCTTCGTTCCATGGGGTTCGGCGCGTCGTTCACCACCGCTCTGCACTCTGAGGGGCAGCTTTGGGGAGTGATTGTTTGTCACAGCGCCGCGGAAAGCGTCATGACCGCGGATAGCTGGCCACTGGTCCGGCACATCGGCTCTGCCCTCATGCTGCGCCTGCAACAGCACAAAGCCACATCAGAGACGAAGGCGATGGCCGATGTTCGACAGCTTGAGAAAAGCTTTATCACCGCATTGCACACTGAGGGCAAAGTCGAGCAGGCCATCAGATCTCATTTGCCGGCATTGCAGCGCCTTTTGCATGCTGACGGTTTTGCCTTTCAATGGGACCACTGTGTTTATACCTCGGGTGCGACGCCGCCAGCGGATTTCATACGTGGAATTTCAACCTGGGCGCATGACAGACTGTCCGGGGACGGCCAGTTTGAGACCTCATGCCTGCTTGCGGATTTTCCCCTTGCCAGCCAACACCTTGAGACGGCATGCGGCGTGCTGGTGCAGTCGTTGGCCATGCCTCGACTATGTCGGTTGATCTGGTTTCGGCAGCCTGCTCTGCATGTCGTGACAAAGGCGGGATGTTGCGCGACACGGACGGGCGGTGAACGGCACTCACCCGCAAGCGCACAGCGGACAGTTTCTCCCGACAACAGGCCATTGGCTCCGCACGCGCAAAGCCTGCCGTGGGGGCTTTGCGAGCAGGACAACGCCCGCCAGCTTTTTACGCCGTCTCTGGAAGTCATTGTGGCGCTGTTCCGTTTGAAAGCGGAAAACGAGTCCCTCAAACACTTTGCCTATGCCGCAGCGCATGACATCAAAGCTCCATTGCGCGGTGTAAAAATGGCTCTCGACTGGATGGCGGAAGACGATTTCGATGAAGTACGCGTCAAAGAGCATCAAGCACTCGCCAGCCTCTCCGTCAGCAAGTTGCAGCACCTGACGGATGCGTTGATCGACCTGACGCTATTGACACATGACATGCCAGAGTTCGCCAGTGTTGATCTGAAGGAGATCATCGACGACGTGAGAGACCTGTTGGCCGTGGAGTTAAAGGATACGAGTGGTCGATTGTTGCAGACCGATCTGCCATCTGTGCAGGGTAACGCAACGATGCTCAGAAGGCTGTTTCTGAACATTATTGGAAATGCCATCAAGTATCGTCGCCCAAGCATACCGCCACAGATCGAGATCTCCCTTGTCGAAAGCGCATCGGTGGTCATTGCAATTGCCGACAACGGAATCGGGATCGCGCCCAAAGACGCCGAAGCAATCTTTGAGCCGTCAAAACGGCTGGAGCATCATGCCGAGGTAGAGGGCACCGGCCTTGGCCTGGCGATTGCGCGTAGAATTGTTGAACAACACGGCGGTAGCATCGCACTTGATCCATCGCACAGGGGCGGCGCGCGGTTCTTGCTGGAATTTCCCGCGCCGCTTTGACCTTGCTTCGGCGGCGCAAGCAGTGGCAATGGCATCGAACCATCACACCCTACGCCCTTGGGTCGCAATGAAACCTGAAAAGCCCGTTCACCACAGCCAGCTGAGGGCCCAAAGCAACGCAAGCCTATGCGTTGAACGGCCGACCGAGGCGCTTTCGGTCCACCTTACGTTTATGGCCGCATCGCGTTTCGCACTCGCCTGAGACGCGCATGCGGCGCGTCTGCCTTGGCCACGACGATACTGTCAGATGCATCCAGCCAAAGGCAAAACACACCGACCACCACGTGTCGCGGGACCGAAAAACTGATGTATCGGGCTCGACGCCTACCACTTAACACGCCCAGACCAGTGCTGGGACCAGATGTTTAAACAGCTACTGCGCGGCGTTCTCCAAGACGACTATTCAGGCAAGACCTTGCACGTTCTCATTTTCTCCCGGCGGTACCGTCAAATTTCTTTTCGATGTCAGTCCAGCAATCGATGTAGTCGTGTTGCATAGGCGCCTCCTGACCTGCAAAGCGTGTCAGGTGCTGGGGGAACCGGGTTTCGAACATGAACGACATCGTGCGGTCCAGTTTGTCCGGACCCAGATTAGCATTGGAGGCCTTTTCAAAGGCTTCCTTGTCCGGACCATGCGGCAACATCATGTTGTGTAGGCTAATGCCGCCGGGCACGAAGCCCTGCGGTTTCGCATCGTATTGGCCGTATATGTTGCCCATCAGTTCGGACATTATGTTCTTGTGATACCAAGGCGGGCGGAACGTATTCTCTGCTACCATCCACCGCTCACGAAACAGCACAAAATCAATGTTGGCCGTTCCCGGCTGACCGGAAGGAGCCGTGAGCACGGTAAAGATCGACGGATCGGGATGGTCAAACAAGACAGCACCAACAGGGCAATAAGTGCGCAGATCATACTTGAGCGGTGCATAGTTTCCATGCCACGCAACCACATCCAGCGGCGATTGGTCGATCTGCGTCGCATGAAACTGGCCACACCATTTGACAGTCACCTCTGACGGCACTTCGCGATCCTCGAACGCGGCCACGGGTGCCTTGAAGTCACGCGGGTTGGCCATACAGTTCGCCCCGATCGGACCGCGGCTGGGAAGTTCGAATTTCTGACCGTAGTTTTCGCACACAAACCCGCGACAAGGCCCCTCCAGAACTTCGACACGGTACAGCAGCCCGCGGGGCAGGATTGCGATTTCTTTCGGCCCGATATCTATGATCCCAAGTTCTGTGCAAAACCGCAGCTTGCCGTCTTGTGGCACAACCAGCATTTCACTGTCAGCAGAATAGAAATAGCTGTCCACCATGCTTTCGGTCACCAGATAGACGTGCGTTGCCATGCCGACCTGTGTGTTCACATCCCCCGCTGTGGTCATTGTGCGCATACCGGTGATCCAAGTGAGCGGCTGATCACTGTGCGGCAGAGGGTCCCAACGGTATTGCCCCAGCGACACCACATCATCCACAATGTGTGGCGCAGACTTCCAATAAGGCACGTCTATCCTGATGTATCTATGCGAGTGCTTCACAGAGGGCCGAATACGGTAGCACCACGTGCGTTCATTCTGATGGCTTGGCGCTGTGAACGCGGTACCGGACAATTGCTCGCCATAGAGACCGTATTCACACTTCTGCGGACTGTTCATGCCTTGCGGCAATGCCCCTGGTAAAGCCTCGGTTTCGAAATCATTCCCAAATCCGGGCATATAGCCCTGATGCGGTCCGGGCAGAGACGGAGCCTGCACCATATTTTGAAGCGGCGACGGTTTGTTCATCGTGTCCTCCAGGATTGCACCGCTCAGAATTAACAGTTACTTTTGTAACTAACAATGACATTTCGCTACTTTGAGCCAGACATGAATACAGATCTCAACCGGTTTTTGCCCTACATGTTAAATCAGGCATCAGAGCTGATAAGCGCGCAGTTTCAACCGACGTACAAGGACCGCTATGGCATGCTCAGAACAGAGTGGCGGGTGCTCTTTCATCTGGGGCATCGTGGCGAGATGACGGCCAAGCAGATTTGTGCGCAAGCCATGCTGCACAAAACCAAAGTGAGCCGTGCAGTGCACGCCCTTAAGGCCAAGGGCTACCTGAACCGCCAAACCAGTCCGGATGACCGCCGCACCGAACTGTTAACCCTGACCAGCAGCGGACGGCGGGTTTTCAGGGAGTTAAGTGACGCGGCTGCGAATTTCGAAAACGATCTGGCCGCAAAGCTGACTGCACAAGAGGTGCACCAATTGCGTTGCACGTTGGACAAGCTTATCAAGCTGGGGGCGCCACCAGCACCAAAATAAACGCAGGGCACACCTCAGACCGGTGGGACGGCATAAGGCAGTACAAGACGCCCAAACACGCTAGTGCTCTGCCTGCCCTGAGTATTCGACAGTGAAGAACCAGTCGCCTGCGGGGTCCTGATCTACCACCTCTTGCGGTACAACCGCAGGACCGGACAAGAACACATGTGCCCCAAAGTGCCCGTGAAGCCGCGACAGCCTTTGCATGCGTGGGCTCGTAAGCTCTTGGTAGAACGCCTCAAACTCGGACTGTGAACGCAATTCGCGGATCTTTTCCCGATGGCGCGACACGCAGAAGGCATGTGCCGCCGCGATTTCTGGATCGCTCAAATACGCGTCCAACTGCGCTTTTACCCTGGACTGCATGCGCAATATCGAGGTGTCACGCTCAAGGTTGTTGTTCATCCGGAACCAATATGCCAGCCCCTGATCGCGTCCGACGTGGTTTACGCGGCCCCTGTCCCGTTTGACCAGAAAACTCTCGGCCGACCGCACGGCGTAGTGGTTCAGCTGCACCAGATCATAGCCGTATGTATCCTTGGTAGAGCGCCATCCGTTGCGGTACATCTGTTCTGGCAATGGCTTGCCCGAGCCGTTGACCCATTCGATATGTTTGACCAGTTGCGGATTCAGGCCTTTAGGCCGGTGCACACCAAGCTTTCGGAAAACTCCCATATTGCGAAACAGCGTCTTGAAGCCCCACGCCTGATGCGGCTTGTTCGCATATTCGGGCGCGCATCTGTCAAATTGCGTGGTGACCTGTTCTTCGTCAAAGCCCGCGATATCGGCATTGCCAAAAAGGCGCCATGTCATCGCGATCATATTCGCATCCGGCACCGCAGCGAAAAGCGCATCCAGCGTGCCATCGCCGCATTTGATGTTGACGTATTCATCCACGTCAATGCATGCCAGCCAGCCCGCGTTACGGATCATCGGTTCGTCTTCGGCAGCACGCAGGGCGGCATGCTGGGGTTTGAGATCGCTCTTACGGAAAGGGTTTTCACGGTGCTGTACGATGCCTTTGCGCTCCAGCAACGCCAGCATCGTGTCAGTGCCATCGTCACAGTCGTTGGTGTAGACCAGAATATCGTCAAACCCCAAGGCGCGGTGATGCGCTAGCCATTCCAGAATGAAGGGGCCTTCGTTCTTCATGGTCGTCACGATCGCGCGGCGGTCGGTCTGCCCCACCGGAGCCTTGAGCCTTTTGGCGGGCACGCGAACCGCGTTGTGACCCCAGTAGTTTTGCGAAAAGTTCAGCAACAACTGGCTTTCCACCAAAGACGACTTGGGCACGATCTTGGAAATGGACGGCGTTGGGTGCCGGAGTGCCATGCACCTGTAAAAGCTGTAGGTTCGGATCGTCCTTGGACTGACATGCCCGATCCGCACCAGTCGCCATATCGCATTTTCAGGAAGCTTTTCAGGTACCACACACCACCTCTTGCGGGCGGTTGAGGCGTCGAACTGCATACAGATGTGATCGCCGAACTGTGCCGCCGCGCCTTTTCGGAGCCGCCATGGATAACAGTGCCGCCCGTCCAGAACGATGATCCCGTCTTCTGCAGCAACGGCTGTGTCAAAGACGCTCAGTTTGGCCGGCAGAATCAGATCATGCACATCCACATTTGCCACGGCGCGGGCTGAGTCCAGAAAGCGGGCGCGCATGATTTCGTAGATCGCCACAACACCCAGCGGACTGTCCCATTGGGACGGTGCGGGCGGGGTCATACGATCTTTGCCGGGTGCTTCGGGGACACAGAAAGGGTGCGCCTCGCTTGGTAGGTCGGCTTTGCCCAGCGGAACATCGGCCCCCAGCAATACAATCCGCGACGCCAGTTGACGCTCGGCCATACCGTCGCGCAGTTCCTGCGCAAAGCGTGCATGCTCTTCCGGCCGCGCGCGGTCAAGAATTACCGCCCCCTGAAGCTGTTGATGCGCTTCGTGAAACGCCAGCCAATCGAGCACAATCTGCACGTTTTCGCCGTTTCGAACCGCTGCAAAACAGTTCCTGCCCGCCAACAGCGACAACTCATCGTCAAGATGGCTTGTCTGAACGGGGTTGCTTTCAACGACAAATTCCGCGGGGCTTTGCACGGGAACCTCGTACTGGCAGATATAGGCCCCCCCCAACACTTTCTCGTCTTTCAACCGCGCACCCACAGGAGGAGACACGGTATGATCCGGTATCGGGTTGTCAAAAATCAGGGTGACAAGATCGGTATCTGCGCCACGGCAGCGCACCACATCGAGCAGGCTAAAGCCATCAAAAGGCTGCGCCCTCATACTGCGTGAAACCACCTGTTCGCTCATGCCACCGTTCTTTTCGCGTGCTTTGCTGTGCATACCTTAGCGAAATCAAGCGCTGACACCATGCGCTATTGCGACGTCTGCCCGCCTGTCGGGTTGGGAAAGTACCGTTTTCCGCCGACAGATGCTGGTCAAAGCCGCAAATTTGCGCATTATCGGGTCATGACCCGACTTCCCGCAATTGCATCTCTCTGGATTGGCGGTCAACTGTCATGGCTTGAGCAGTTGTGCTTGAAATCCTTTGCCTATCACGGGCATCACGTCACGCTTTACAGCTATTCCCCGATCCCGAACCTGCCCGAAGGGGTGCAGGCGGCGGATGCCGCCGAGATATTTCCCGCCGAGCCCATGTTGCGGCATGTGCGCAACGGCAGCCCTGCCATCCATGCGGATATGTGGCGCCTGCATCTGCTGAAAAAAACTGACAAAATATGGGTTGATGCGGATATGTTCTGCTACCGGCCCTTTGACTTTGAAAGCCCCTATGTTTTCGGCTGGGAAAAACCTGATCTGGTGTGCAATGCGGTGCTTGGCCTGCCGTCGGACAGTGCGACGCTGGATGGCTTGCTTGCGTTTTTCAAGGATGAGTATGCCATCGCTCCGTGGTTGGCCCCATGGCAGCAGCGCGAACTCGAAGCCGAGCGCGATGCCGGCACGCCCGTTCATATGACAGAGCAAAACTGGGGTTTCACCGGGCCCGCGTCGGTGACGTATTTTCTGCAAAAAACAGGAGAGATCAAACACGCGCACCCTCAGTCAGTTTTCTACCCGATCTCGTTCAAAGAGCGGAACCATATGATCCTGTCGCGGTTCAATATCGAAGAACGCCTCAGCCCCGAGACGCGGGGTGTGCATTTCTGGGCGCGGCGCATGAAACCGCGGCTGGAAGAAAAGGAAAACAACACCCCACGCCGCGGCAGCTTTATGCATAAGCTCATTGCCAAACACGAGATCGATCCTGATGCCGCACCGATCCCGCGCAAAGTAGTGGCGCAGAATGCGCCGGTGGATGACCCAGCGTTTCGCGCACGCATCGGGTTGGAAGCGCTGAAGGGCGATGTATCGCTGGACAAAATCTGCCGTGAGCACGTCGTCGACAAGCAATTCGTCAAACAGTGCCGCGACCATATCGCAAAACACGCCGCCCGCCTGTTTGACTAGGCCTGCGCACAAGCGCATTTGCACCCTATCAGGATGCAACTGACCGGCAGGGCTGCACAATCCGGTTTGCCCACAGCCAGTTCAGTACCGCAGCGGCGTGGTCATGGCCCAGTTGTGTGCTCCAGTTCTCATGCAGTTGGCGGGCCGTCTGTCGGCGGTCAAGCTGCTCCAGCAAGGGGACCAGCGGGGTTTGCGACAGATATACGACCGGTCGCTCAAGACCGGGATGCGACAGCGCCCTGCCCGCCTTTATCAGGTTTCCCTCTACCACCGGCGCGGACCGGATGGCCGCGTCTGGTGCAAACTCCAGCACGACATCTGCCCCAAGGTTTCCGACACCCGGGACCGGATCCGGTGTCGCAGGCGGGAATGGCGCCACGCCGCGCGCCTGCCAGAACCTGGCAGAGCCGGTTGCCGCCTGCCGGCTGTAGTGTCCTGAAGACAGAGCAATATGCTGATCTGACGCTTCTTTCTGACGGTCGGTGTAAAACTCCCGTGCCAGATCGCTATGCTCGGGCGCGCACAACATTGTATTGACGACGATGCTGGCTTGCACCGCTGATGCCATCGCGGATTGCACACCCTGCGACGACAAGGGATCGATTGCGCAGCTTGCTTCGCCGACGCGCAGACTATGAGCATCCACAGGGCATTGATTGATATAGCTGCCCGCGTCACAAACACGCAAACGGTCCAAAGGTTTGCCTGACAGAACGGATGCAAGCAATTCAGACTGCGCGATGCTGCTGATGTAGAGCTGCATCCGCTGGTCATGGGTTAGACCTGCGCATCTGTCGGTATCGAGGAAAACGGCTGCGTTAAAGGTACCACCGGGCAGCGGCGCGCCCCAAAACCATACATCCTCACCCGCCTCGACACGGGTTTGCGGCCCGATGTCCTGAGGCCGGCGCCAATAAGCATAGAGCGCGGTGGTGGGCCGCGACGTCGGTTGTGATCTGGGCCGCAAGGCCGAATGCTTGCCCGCAGCGTCCACCAGAAATCGCGCGCGGATTTCTTGCGTTTCCGCATGCCCTTGCAGCGGCACATGCCAAAGTGCACCCATGCGTTCGGGTCTGCGCGCCTTGGCAGGTTGGATCACATGCGCGCCAGCCGACTGCGCGGCCTTTAGGATCAATGCGTCAAAACCAGCGCGGTCTACCTGAAAACCCGCGGCCCCTTCCCCATACTCCCGCACGGCTGCGGACCCGGCCCAATGAACTATTGCGCCGCGCGGGCGCAGAAACCCGGCAGCTTCCACTGCCCCGCGCAGACCAAGCGTTTCAAGAACGGGCAGGATTGAGGGCGGCAGCGACTCTCCGACGCGGTGGCGCGGAAATGCTTCGCGTTCCACCACACAGACCGAATGACCAAGCTGCGCGAGGCGCAACGCCAGACTGGAGCCCGCCGGGCCTGCACCAATCACGCAGACATCGCAGCTTACGCTGGCGTCGTCGCCCACGTTCGTGGCGCCCCGCCCCGTCAAGACGCCTGCGGTCGTGCGGAGGGCTGTTCAAAGTAGTCCGGTCGGGCCTCGGATATGCGCACATAGGCGCCCAGACAATGGTCGAGCCATCCTCGGATATAGTCGCAGGCCGGTCGCCCGCGATGGATCACTTCGTGGTGGCAGCCGCCACCGCACAGATACTGCGCCCAACAGCTTTGGCATGGGGTTTGTTTGTGCACGTGACGATCGGCCAGCCAGCCGTCACGCCGGACGGGATCAAGCCCTTGCTGGACGCTGCCAATCGCGCCAGCATCATCTTCAACAAACCTGTGGCAGGCAAAAACACCGCCATCCGCCGAGACACCGAAATATCCTGCCCCGGCACCGCAGGGATAGGGGCGATGGGTGCCGCGGTGTATCTCCATCAATGCGGCCTCCATATTGGAGAACGGATACGAACGCCCCGCCAGAATGGCCGCCTCGCAGGCTTTGCCGCAGTCAATCATCTGCGCGAGCATTTCATGCAAATGGGGCAGATCCATCTGGTGGCGCGCATCCGGTGCGCTGAGCATGGGTGCAAAGCCGACAGAGTGGAAACCCAATGAAACGAAGTGGTCTAGGGTCTCACGCAACTCCAGATTGGCGGGAGTCACCGTGACCCTTGCGCTGACCTGTGCCTGCCCCATGCGCCCCAGCAAAGGCTCAAGCCGTTTCAGGATCGTCTCAAAACTGCCGCGGCCACCGCGATAAGACCGCAGGCGGTCATGTGTTGGGCCCACTCCATCAAGGCTGACAGTTACCGCAAACCGGTGATCGTTAAAGAAATCAGCGTCTTCGTCGGTTACCAAGGTGCCGTTCGTGGTGATTGAAAACCCGACCGTACACCCCTGCGCCGCCGCGCATTCGCGGGCATATTCCGTGGCGCGCCGCACAAGGGGCCGGTTTACCAGCGGCTCTCCTCCCATGAAGGCGAGGTTCACCCGCGCGCCGGGCTCGGCCTTTTCCATCAGCCTGTCGACGGATGTTTTGGCGACGTCCCATTCCATATTGCGCGCTGGCACACCAAAATCGCCACCGGATGCGTAGCAATAGGTACACGCCAGATTACACTTCTGCGCCACCGCCAGAGACAATGCGCGGATCGGCATATCAGCCGGCGGTACGTCGTCGATGTAGGGGACCTTGCGCATCCCGAGACCGGCAAGGAACGCGCCCTGCTCTGCTATGTCCCAGCCTGCGAAGGCATCGCGCAGGCCTGGGTCAACATCAAAGATACGCGATCCGTCCGTGGCCAGCATGTGATGGCCGTGTTCGGTATCAAAGAAATGCACGCGCGGATCGGAAAGACCTGGGGGACCGCGCCGGTCAAGACCAAGATCGGGGACGTCGAGCGTCACGCTTGATGCTCCGGCCAGAAAGGAATACCGATGCCCTCGGCGGCCAAGGCTTCCCCCTCTTCGCGGAAATCCTCCATCGCGCTCCTGACCTTTGCGATACTGGCTTGCGCCGCCGCCATGTCGCCCTTGGCTTCGGCGGTGTAGGCTGCCTTTAACCCCGCTTCTACCTTGTGAAAATTTGCCATTGCCGCGTCGGCTTTGCCCTCAGTGTCGGGTGTCAGCGGACGCAGGTAAGGTGCCACGCCATCTTTGAATGGGTATTTCGACAGGATTTGCTTCATGTGACTGAAGCGCAAAAAATGCTCATCGCCATCCGTGTCGATCCGGACGGCCAGTTCATACAGATGCGCAGGGTATTCTTTGCGGTCGAGCATTGTAGCGACGCATCGCGCGTAGGCGCGGTCAATGAACCCTTCGGGCCGCTCGATTTCGATAAAGCGATCCAACGTGTCGGGCGTCAATGGCGAGAGGGTGCGCGGATAGTTCTGGCTGGGATCGGGGCCTGTGCGTATACTTTGCGCAGGCGTAATAACCGGCTCGTACACATCTGGTCCCTGTAAGGTCCAGAGCATCTGATTGGCCCAGCGTAGATGCGTCATTTCACCGATCGAAACGCCCAGAATGGCGCGGCGCGCAAAGATCAGGTCATCCTTTAGCGCAGGCCATCTTGCGTGATCCACCTGTTCAGGATCTGCAAGGGAGAAATACGCATAAAGATATTGCATTGTCAGCACCAACTCGAGTGGCGCGAGCTTGGCCCCCAATGCGTCGATCATCGCCTTTCTGTCCGGATAGGGTCCGACAAATGACTGATCCGGCGCAGCCTCGTAGAAGGTACCTGTTTCGCGCCCCTCTACCACGATTGGCAATTCACCCCACATCTGGTTCACCTGATAGTGGTCAATCTGGTAGGGCCGGTTCTCTTCAACGGTGTTGCGCGCAGCAACATCGCCCGCGGGCCCGCGATCATTGCGCAACCAGTCAAGATAGGTTTCCGCAGCCATGGGGTCAGCCGTCTGACCCGTCGGCAATGCTTCAGTCTCGTCAACCTCCGCCATCACAACATCCGGATGGTTGGACGGCCAGTAGTGACACCCGCAATCGCGAAAATCATGTGACCAGGGGTTGCACAGGCTTTGGGTCAGCTCGCCCGGTTGATAGGCACCATCAAAGACCCCGTCCTGCGTGCGATACTGCCGACGTGGTGCCTGAAGATAAATAAGGTCCTCTTTCACTTCGCCGTCATGTTCACGCCGCTCCAGCGCGATGGTCACGGGCGACTTCTCGCCCGGTTCGAGACTGCGCACGAACCGCCAAACGGTCATGCCGTCAATTGGCTCACCATTGCGCTTATAAGCCGAGATTTTCTTTTCGCCCTGCATGATCGATGAAATGAACCACCGCCCTTCTGCAAGGCGGTCTGCCACCTCACCGGTGTAATCTGCCAAAAGCTTCCTGACCCATGCGACATCGCTGTTGGCGGGCAACATCGGATCGTACATGTAATCCACGAACACCAGATGAAAGCCTTCTGTCCTTTTAGGCGCATCCGGCGCTGGGTTCAGCGGAACGCGCACTGCATTGAAAACAAGGCCAGGGAAAAAGCGACGATCAAGGTCGCGCACATCCATTTCAAGGCCGGGAAAGCAATTGCCGACGCCGGAATCAAGCCGCGTATTAGCCGGGTTTCCCGCTGCACGATAAGCTGCACGCGCCGTCAGGTTGCGCGGCGCGACCTCCAGTTTTTTATATGGTTCAGTCATCTTGGAGTTCTCCTCCCGCGTCAGTCGTACCGTTCAGATGATCAATGAACTGTACGACAAGGTGGTATTGTCTGCGCGACAACGAAAGCGGGAAATAATTTGAATCGCGCATATAGGGAGGCATACGCGCATCGTGCAAAAGGTCGCGCACGATACGCGGGTCTCGATGCGCGTCATTGGGGTGCGCGTCCGGGTCCGGATCCTCTTCCAGATCGCTCAAAACACCAAAAGGCGGGCGCAGAAGTTTTTTGACATATGTTCCGCGGCGTTTCAGGAAGTCGATCATAATCGCTTCGTCAATCATCTGCTCATGCACAAATGTTGTGGCGACTGTATAGGGCAACCGGTCGTTGGGCACCGAATTGGAATAGATCGATTCTGGTTGCGGGCGAATAAGCTCGGTTATCTTGCTGGGTTTGATGGCGTCTGTTTCGGTCATGGACCGCGCATCAGTCGACCACATGCCCTCAAACTCGCCAACACCCGATGTCGCTTGCAACCCCGCGTTATCTGCAAGACCCTGCGCGCGGATGTCGTCCAGATTGACCAGACTGTTGGTTTCAAATGCGCGCCGGAAGATATCCATCACTTCGTCTTTAACGGCTTCGAAGTTGTCGTTGTTGACCTCGACCAGTGGCAGGTCTCTGTCATCAAGATCGGTGGCGAGACTGTAAAAGGGGCGCTTGTCTGGTGCAAAATCAGGCGGGCCGGTCATAACCCGCGCCTGAGCCGTGTAGCGCTCGCCGGCCAGCGTGAGCGTCGCCTTTATGATGCCGTCGCTTGTGTCATCGGCTATGCCCCACGCCTGATTGTTGCCGACGCGCGCGCCATCGTAGCTGTCGTGCGGCTCCGGATCATCAGACAAGCCCGACATCATGATCCATTCCGACCACGGTGTGTCGGGGTTCAGGATACGGTTCTCGGGGCGCACTATTTCATGAATACGGCCGTATTCGGCAGCGGGTGGGTCGTTCAAATAACCCGGAACGGCCAGAGTAGCGGGAGCATAATCCACGTCAGGCGGGCCGTAAACTTCACCCTTGGGCGGCGTGAAACGAACCCGAAGCACGCCCAGATCGACTGGTTCTTTGTCCTCTCCTTCGGGGTAGGCGACTTTGTCGACGGGGCGGACGACCCGGAAGTGACCCATCGGGATGGGTTTGTCCGGGTAGACCATTGGTTGCTGTTTGGACGTATGTGGGCTGAATCCGTTCAGTGCATGGCGCGCGTGGTCGTCCCCTGCCGCCTCAACGCGCGCGCGAAAGCTACAGGCCGCATCACCTGTGCGCCGTTCTGCTTTGTTGTTCCCCACCGTCACCGCATAACTTATGTTTTTCAAAGAGATGCCCAGTTCTTTCAGAAGCTGTAGCGTGACAGGTGTTTCATAGGAGCGGTCCGCTTCACCGTCATGCATCAAGGCCCAAAGCTCGAAAAACGGAGCGACGGGGCGCAGATTGTCTGTCCCTTCATCGCGGAACTGGATTTTGCGCGCATCCGGTTTGAACGCGCTTACGCTACCGTCCTTTTCTTCTTTTAGGGTAACATTGGCACGAATAACGGTCTTGTTGTTGCCATGCGCATCGAGGTCCTGCACCCATTCGAAGCTGTCGAGAGGTGTCTCACCAGCCCCCAGTCTGGCCACGGCCATCGGTGGCAGAAAAAATATCTCGCAAAGTTGATCCATGTCTGCCTCTCAGGAACTGGGGTCAAGAGTTTGCATAAAAACCTTGGGGCGCGAATAGGTTTCATATGTGATGTCCGGATCCGAAAAAATCGGCTCTGAGTCGTCTTTTCTGACAGATTTTGGCGCGTCTTCAGGCACCTTCGACACATCCTGCTGGTAGTGGAAAAACTTTCCGGGATCGAATTTGTTTTTCACAAAGAGTAGCGAGTTGAACCAGTTTTTCCAATAGAGCCACCGGTAGTTGATCTGTGTCGCACGCGGATAATTCTGATAGACCTCGTCGATGAAGTACTTCGCCTCCATCAGCGCCATGAATTTGTCCAGCCACGCGACAACCTTTGTCTTTTCGTCGTCAGAGAGCCAGAAAACGTCGACGTAAAAGTTGTGGGAAGCAGTGCGGTGGATGAAAGCGTTGCCTTCCGCACCGTTCGCCATTTCGTTGATCTTGCCGCCATAGGGCTCCAGCGCAATACCGGCGTATTTGTTCGGCGTCGTGCTGAAAAAATCGATCACTTCCTGCCATTCGGCTTCTGACAATTCCCTATCGATGTATCCGCCCTGCTTGTCCTCGCGCGCGTTGTCGGGCACCACGGGAATGTCGTATTGTTCATCATAAAGCCAGCTGTTGATTTCTGCGTAGCTGCCGTGGCGCTGGTTTTCCAGTTTGCCGCCGCTGTCGATCAAGGGTTTGATAAGATCGCGACCATCTTCTTCCTTGCCGTGATATAACCCCGATACCAGCAATACTTTTTCGTCATTCTGGTAAGCGACAAAAGCATAGTAGCCCAGCTTACCGGTCACTCCGTTCTTCATGTAGTCTTTTTGCAATGCCACAAGCCCGCTTGCGGCTTTTTCGATGGGCCATTTGATGTGAAAGCCCCAGACTTCGTAAAGTTCCTGAAGACGGTAGGTTATCTGTATCAGAATACCAAAGTTGTTGCCGGTGCCGCCCCGCACAGCCCAGAAGAGGTCAGGATTGGTTTTTGCCGAGGCGCGGACCAGCGCTCCATCCCACAGCATCACCGTTACCGCGATGACGTTATCGCAGTTCATGCCGAACTCGCGCGAGGTGAAACCGAAACCGCCTCCCATCATGAAACCTGCAACACAAACGTCTTGGCAGGCACCTCCGGGGACATGCAGACGGTAGTCATTGAGAACCGAGTTGAACACTTTGAACGGCGTGCCCGGCCCCACATAGGCGGTCTTGGTATCCGGATCGACGACCATGTCGTCCATCTGCCCCGTATCAAGCACCATCGAGTTGTTTACCGAATAGCCTGCCGTACTGTGGCGTCCCGACCGCGTGACAACCCAAAGCTTGTTTTTGTTTGCAAAAGCAAGCGCTGCGCGTACGTCGCTTATCACTTTGCAATACACAATAATCTGCGGAAAGTCCTGAAAGGCAGGGTTCCAAAGCTGGCGCGCGTCGTTGTAGTCAGGATCGGTGGGCAGCACCACGTGGCCGATCAGATGCTTTTCCAGCGCGCGGATATCTTCAGGATCTATCGGGTGGAAAGGCGCAAGAACGTCATCTGTTCGGCTTTGAACTTTCACCTGTTTGGCCAGCATGGATTTGCTGATCTTGCGCATAATGTTTCCTTTTCAAATGTATCAATGCAGATGTGCAGACCGCCGTGGGCAGAATGTACCGGCGAAAAACAGAATATCTTCAGGCACAACTGCAGGTTGGCAATTGGAGGCGCGAACGGTCAAGCATTAACTTTTGTTAACGCATCCTTTTTCGTATCAGGAAACGCCGGCCCGGTCTGTTCATCCGCGCCTCAAAAACCGCGGCGGCTATTTTTCAAGCATTCGTCGGCGCGTCGATCAACCGCCGCGCGGAAAGAACATCTACGGTGTCCCCACCGCCTGCAACGGCCGTCAAAAGCGCGCGCAGATCGGGTCTGTGCATGTCGCCCGAAAACCCGCCCTGCAGATGGGTCATGAAATCCACCGCGGCGCGTAATTCGAACATGACAGCATTCTGCTGGCGGGCTGTGGACATGGCTTGACGGAAAGCTTCTTCGGATGCGGCTTCATCCTTTTGCAAAATCGCATAGACGCGATCCGTCTCGGCCTGTGCCCAACGTTCGTTGGTCTGGCTCTGGAACTCTCGTGCTTCAATCAAAAGGCGTGCAGCGCCGCTGTGGTCACCGGCTCGGATTGATAGTTCGGCCAACAACGTCAGGAAAAACGGCTTGTAGTTGCCCGCACCACCAGACCACCACGCTTGAGCGGCTTTGTGCAGGGCGCGGATGTTGTCCTTGGTCGGGTTGTCTTCGGCATCCGCCCATCTTTCCCAGAATGACGCGGTCAGTGTCATGAAGGCAAAAGAATGCTCCAGCGACAGCTTTTCGAGCCTTTTGGCGGTGTGTCGCGTCTTTTCGACGTCGCGACGCAGCAGATGGAGCATGCACAGAAATGTCAAAGCCTGTGCCACGCTATGCGCATGTTTCAGCGCCTTGGCTGCGGCAACCGCCTGATTTTGGATGCGCAATGCACGCTCCGGCTCTCCCAGCATCCAGACCACCATACTCAGAAAGCTCGACGTGATCGCCGCATGATCCGTGCCATAGATATAGGCCAATCGACCGTGTTCTTTCGGATCATAGAGTTCCAGCGCCTGTTCCAGATGTTCGCAGGCGGGTTTTAACTGCCCGATATGTAGTAAAACCGCGCCCATGGCCCGATGCGCCACCATACTGTGATGCGTCTCGAAGGATTGTTCGGAAAGGTCCAGCAGTTGGCCTGCAACGTTGCGGGCAAGATTGTATTCCGCGCGCACAAGATGAAAGGCATACAAACCATTCAACACGGGGAAAAGGTGCTCAGTTTCGCCTG
Source organism: uncultured Roseobacter sp. (assembly GCA_947501635.1). GTDB lineage: Bacteria > Pseudomonadota > Alphaproteobacteria > Rhodobacterales > Rhodobacteraceae > Roseobacter. Next base: position 163,427 of record CANMWT010000004.1, on the reverse strand, counting down.
CACGATGGCAAAGGTCACGAATACGCGCATAAACCTTACCAGTGTCATCGGCCGCAATCCCCGCGGTTGAACGCAAGATGCCGGCGCGCAGTACCTGTATCTCAATTTCCTTTATGTCACGTTCGGCACTGCGTTTCTTTTGCGACAACTGTTCAATGGCTTTGGCCAATTGGGTCGATGCTTCGACATTGGCCGATCGTTCGACCGCCTGCTGCCCGGCAAGATGCCAAAGCTCGATCGCTTCATCGGGTTTCTTGGCCATCGTATAGTGATAGGCAAGAACCTCAGGCCCTGAATCCACACCGCGTTCGGGGTCTGCTTCGAGGGTCAGCGCTACTTTTTTATGCAAAGCCTGACGCTCGCTGTTAAGCAAGCTGTTATAGGCCGTATCGCGGATAAGTGCATGGCGGTATCGGAAGACGTCCGGTGCACCACTTTCGGAGGGTGCGATAATGCCGGCTTCGGCCAACCGCTCCAGATCGTGCCGCAGCGCGTCTTCCCCGGCGCTCGACACTTTTGACAACATCGCAAAAGAGAACTGCGGCCCGAAAACCGCACCGATCTGCGCCACTTCTTTTGCAGGTCCCAGACGGTCGAGACGCGCCATCAGCGAATCCTGCAGGGACGTGGGCACCGACAGCGTTGTCAAAGGGCCAGCAAGTACGAAGGCGTTTTCGCGCTCGATGACAAGATCGGATTCAAGCAGGTCCTTGGCAACCTCTTCGATATAGAGCGGCACGCCGTTGGTGCGCGCGGCAATCAACTCGGCGATTTCTTGCGGTACCGATTTGCCCTTGGCGATCTCGCTTACAATCGTCGAGACCTGAGCAAAATCAAGATGCGTCAAAGGCATGTTTGTCAGGTTGGAGCGCAGCTCCCACCCCGGTTCGAATTCCGGGCGGAAAGACAAAACAAGCAGTATTGGCACGTCGCTGACCCGCGCGACAAGCCGGTCCAGCAAGTCCTTTGTGGTCGGGTCAATCCAGTGCGCATCCTCAAACAGCAGCAAGATGGGTTTGCGCCGCGCCTGCGCAAACAGATGCGACACCAACATCTCCTGTGTTTGTTGCATCACCTGTTGAGGGGTCAGATCAAGCGGCCCGAGCTGGTCTTCGAACGGGATAGACAAAAGCGATGCGGCAAGCTTGAGCGACAGCTCCGACGGGTTTCGCAAAACACGCGCCACCTTGTCGAGTTTCACATTATCGCTGTCGCTGGACCTTAGCCCCGCAGACCGCTGCAGCTGGCGAATAACGGGATAAAAGGCGCTGGTTCCATGGTAAGGCGAACACTGATAGCGCAGTGTCGTGCTAGGCTCGTTCGCGATCTGCAGGCGCAACTCTTCAATCAGGCGGGACTTGCCAATACCCGCCTCGCCCGACAGCAGCACCACCTGCCCTGCGCCACCGCGCGCAAAACGCCACTTCTGACAGAGCGTTTCATAGTCTCTTTCCCGACCAATCAGCGGGTTCAGCTTGGCGCCATCCGAGACCATGAACCGGCTGACCAGTTCGCGGGTACTCATGACCTGCCATGCCCGCACCGGTTTGCTGAAACCTTTGAGGTTGAAAGTACCGCACTCGACATAGTCGAAATTGTCGCCAGCCAACTGACGCGTCGCAGGCGCGACGATCAACGCGCCGGGCTCGGCCATGGATTGCAGACGCGCGGCAAGATTTGGCGTCTCGCCCATGGCAGTACCGCCCTCGATCAGCTGTGTGCCGCGTAGATCGCCCACCACAACAAGGCCCGTGGCAATGCCAACCCGCACGTTCAGCTTGGCATGGGTACGTATTTCCGGCACTTCGCGGATCACGCGCAGACCTGCATGGATCGCGCGCGCGGCATCGTCCTCATGGGCATGGGGAAAACCGAAAAAGACCAGGATGCCATCGCCCAGATAGCTGGCGATGTGGCCGTCAAAGTCGGTCACTGCCGCAGCGCAGGTTTCTTTGAACACTCGCAAGACTTCGGCCAAATCCTCCGGGTCGAGCTGTTCGGACAAGGCAGTCGAGCCGACCAGATCGATGAACATCACGGTCAGCTGGCGGCGTTCCGCAACGATGGGGGCTTCGGAAGGCGCAGACGACGCGGGATCAAACCCGCGGTCCGCACCACTTGCCAGCGCCTCTTCGCGCACTGCACGCAAAACACGTCGGCGTGGTCCAAGCGGCAGACCCATCTCTGTCAGGTCGTCTTCGCTCAACTCCGGGAGGTCGACCACGTCAACCTCATGCGCAGCAAAAGTGTCGGCGTATTTCGCCAACCCCAGATTAGAGAGCCAAGCGGCAATGTCAGACATAGGTGAAACAGCGGCCCCCTTTAATCATTGTCCGTTTCGGATCCCTTGCTTTCGTGGCGCAGGCATTTGCGGATATGCAAAGCCCGGCGGCACAGGCACAGGTGGCGGAGTCATCCGCGCAGCGCCATCAAGGCGCAGGCAGCATTCAGGGTCAAGAGCAGTGTGCGGTCAGTTTGGCAAAAAACCAAAGCTGTTCAGCGGGCTAGATCGCCTTAAAGCAACGGTCAGTCAGCCAAAAACGCCCCTTTGCCGGTCAAGCCAGCCCTTGTTGCCACGAAACTTTGCGCCGCCGGGAAAAATAACTTAAGGAATGGTCTTTGTCTCTGCCCATTCCTGCCGCGCTTGATGCATCAACGCATTGCCACCCAAAGCAGAGCCGATCGACGGGCACTGGACAAGCGTTTCAAAAATCTGCTGTGCCAGCTGTTTGCCTGCCTCGCTGTCGGAGGGGTAGTGAACGCCCAAAACCTCGCGGTTTCGCGAAATGCGTGTTGCAATGTCATGTAACGCATTGCGGGTCTGCCCTCCTGCGTGCACTGTTTCCATGATCTTGCTATCCGCGCCATCGCCGTCGCGCATGACCTCGTCGAGGCAGTAGGCGATCAGCCAGCTTTCGGTGGCATGGGCGCTTGGGTAGGCTGCGTGCTGTGGCACGTCGATCGGCGGCATCAGTGCGGGGTGGAGCTGCGAGGGGCGCGGACGGTTGAACATGGATTTGAAATGAAAGGCCACGAACTGACCGACCACCAAAGCCATGTGGCACAGCCGGAAGGTCGCCGGATGGGACAGGTACGTAAAGGATGCGGTGGATTGAAAGTAGCCGATGACCGTATCTCGTTGTTGTACCGCCTCGCCCATGACGCCTGCGCGGTATTCGATTAAGCCCACCAGTTCGGTCAGCTCATCCGAAAGGCTCCAGACCTTGCCAAGATCCGTTTCATCGGACGTGTTGCCGCCGGTTCGGGCCGGTTCGGGCAGGCTGTATTTGGTCCAGTCCGGTGCGCCATTATTCTGGCTGTCAAGCGCGGCAAACTCTGAAAGAAAGGCCACAGCCTCGTTACCGGGTGACCAGTTTTTGAAAGTCGCCGATTTGTAATGTTTGTGGATTGCATGCAAGCGCACCGGATCACCATTAGCGTCCGTGGCTTCGGGCGATGTGGCAGGCCATTGATTGCCCGGCCACCAGCGGTCCTCTACGGGCACTGAAACATTCGGCGGCAGCTTGTCTTCTCCGTCATATTGCGTGTGCGGTGAAATTCCGGTGCTAAGATAGCTTGCGCCGCCGCCATAGGCCGCGCTGCCACGCGCATCGCGCGCATCTCTCGCGTCACGTGCATCGCGCGCATCCCTTGCGTCGCGCGCATCGAAAGCGCCTAAGGGTCCTTCTGGTCCTGACATGACTGTCTCCTCACTAAGTGCTCTGCCTTCATTCCGGAGCGCCCGCAGCGCGCAAACGCTGGCGGAACCGTTCCGCCTGTTTAGGGTCGCGATACAATCTGCGGGTGTCTTTGTAATTTGAAAGGCAGAAATTCGGTTCGTGCTGCAATAGTTTAGCAACGGTTTGTTGCGCGGCGTCCTCTTTACCAAGGGCAACCTGTGTCACGGCCATGGTGCGCAAGCCTGTTGTGTACCGGTCATTTTCCGCAAGACCGCGTGACAACCAGGACAGCGCCTGTTCGAAATTGCCAGCGTCATAGTGCACCACACCCAGAAAGACATAGTGAATGAACAGCCACTGATCGAAAGGGGACAGGCGCAAAGCGCGCTCTGCACCGGCGACCGCTTCCTCGTTGCGCCCAAGGCTCGACAGCGTGACGCTTGCCAAAAGATGAGCGGTTGAACTGTTCGGATTGGCTTGCCGCGCGCGGTCGAAATACTGCATGGCAAGTTCGAACTCGCCAAAGAGATAAGACCGAACATGCCCGTACGTGGCCAGCGCCAGCGCATTGTTCTCATCACAGCGCAAAGCACGCAAAGAATACTCTGCCGCCTTGGCTGAATCGGCCGCCGGATCGTCGGACCATCCCTGCCCGATCCGCAGGCTGTACCACCGCGCCGCCCAAGCCAGCGACGACGAGAACGACCCGTCAATCTCGATGGCGCGTTCAAGATGTCCACGCGCTTGCTCAAAAGGCTGGGGTTTCAAGCTGCCGATAAGATCAAGCGCTTTGAGGTAATTGTCATAACCCGACAAAGAAGCGGGCCACTTGCGCATTGCGCGCCGTCTTTCGGCGGATTGCATTTCCGGCAACAGGCTGACCAACGCCGTTTCGACAATTTCATCCTGCACCAGAAACATGTCCTCGGCGCTGAAATCCCGTTTGAGGCTGGCCAGTTGCTGCCCTGTTGTCGTGTCGAGCAACTGCGCCGAGATGCGTAATCGCCCCTCTGAGCGGCGCAGCGTGCCAGTGATGAGATAGCGCACGCCCAGAACCGCGCCCACCTCCTTTGGGTTGGTGGGTTGATGAGCGAAAGCAAGCGTTGACGACCGCGAAATCACCGTAAGGTCACGGTGGCCGGACAGCGACACAACAATGTCCTCGACCACCCCTGCGGCAAGGTAGTCGTCTTCTTCGCGCCCTCCGATGTTCACAAAGGGCATGACGGCCACGGACGGACGGTGCGTCTGCCGGCCTTGTCGCCCTTGATGGCGTCCGTCGGTTTTCAGTTCATAGGCTGAAGGTATCTCGCCCAGTTTCCGAAGTCTGAGCGGGCCCAGCGGCACGGTTTCAAAGGCGGCATGACCCTGCAGTGCATCCTCGACAGACTGCGTCAGGATCACACCTCCCGGCGCGGCATGCTCTTGCAATCGCGCCGCGACATTCACGCCATTGCCCAGCAGATCAACACCATCCCAAAGAACGGTGCAATAGTTCAACGACACCCGCAACGCCATGCCCTGCCGTCGTTGGCGCGCCTTGGCTTGCAACTCGGCGCTCCATTCTACGGCTGACAGAGCTTCTGTGAAGGTAGCCAGAATTCCGTCACCGGTCGATTTGATAAGTTTACCGCCAAAACGCAACAGAAGCGGCAGCACCACCTCTTCGCGCATGCCGGTCCAACGCTGGAACGTGCCGCGTTCGTCAACGTTCATCTGTGCAGAGAAACCGACCACATCCACAAAGGCGACACAGACCTGCGCATCTGGCACCGGCGCAACCTCTTGGGTTGGCGGAGAGGGTTTTTGAGAGAGCGCCTCGGGCCGAACGGCATGTGTTGGCGCAAAAAGGTCATCGCGCGCGGCAAGAGAACCTGTCCGCGCCGACAGCTCAGATGCCGTCTGCGCAGTGCAACCGCTTTGCCCTGTTCGGCTATTTTCACGCTCCATCGGGATGCCCTTTCGCGCATATCATTGAACGATTCGGTAAAAAAAGATAACCTAAATTGACCCTGAGTAAGGCCTGACAGCGGTCGCTACGCGGGCTGTTGCCAATAATGGCATGCGTGGACTTGTGCGCGCGAAGACCCGAGGGCGTACGCCCATGAGACATAGGAAAGGCGCTACGCATATGCCGGTTAACCTCTATCTCTTCGACAGGAGCCGGGAGATGCTGGCGGCAAACCTGAAGGCGGTCGACCTAAGCATTGAAGGCATGATCGCTGATTTTGGTATGCCGGGCTTCGTGCCGCCCGAGGGGTCCAGCAACAATCCGTGGCAGGCTTTGGACCCCGATGGTGAGGCTTTGATACAGCACCCAAGCGCCGGGCTGGGCTTTGGTATTCCGTTGCAGGCGAAAAGTGCAGAAGATGCTCTGGCGCTGCTGAAAAGGTTCCGACGCATGGCCCGTGAGACAGGCCGTCCCGATATTGCCCGTATCATCGGCATAGACCTTCTGGGCACAAAAATGGAGACAAACGGCGCGGCGCAGCACTGGTGTGCCGGTGACGGATTAGGACGCCACTTTGGCAGCAGGCGTCAGGCCAATCGGCTGATGAATGCCGATGCGCTTTGCGATCATGCGCTTACCGGAAAGAACGTAAAGGTTTTTGTCATCGATCAGGGCATCAACCGCGACTACCTGCGCCACCTGGGCGGGACCTATGGCGGCGGAATGTTCTGGACACCCAGCGGCACACTCCAGCAACCCGGTCAGGCGCAAAACCCCTATGGCAGCATCGCGCGGGATCACGGTTCAATGCTGTTGCGTTCCCTCGTGGATCAAGCACCTGATGCGGTTTATTACGATTTGCCGCTTTTGCCCACGCGTATAGCAGAGGTTGAAAACTTCGCGCTCCGCGCGCTTTTTGCCTATGCATTTCTCAACTATTTCTTTCTGTCCAGCAAAGGCCCATGGGTGCTGCTGAACGCATGGGGCATCGTGAACCGGTTCTCGGAAGCGCTGCGCGGCTATTACACAAACGATCCGGATCACTATCTCAATTCGCTGATTGCGTGGACAGGTCGCCGGCATGACGTGATCTTTGCGGCCGGCAACAGTGGTCAGTTCTGCGGCGACATCCGGTCCACAGGCTATGACAAAGGCCCCGGGCGCAGCATCTGGGGGGCAAACGGCCTGGAGGATGTGACCTGCGTGGGCGCTGTGCGCGCGGATGCGGTCTGGGTTGGCGCAGCCTCGCAGGGGCCCGGTCCTGATGGCTTTGACCAAGGCAGCGGGCCACCGCAAAAACCCGACATTGCAGCACCCAGCTGGTTTGTTGAGAATAACGATGCCCATCTGCGCAGCGGCGGCACCTCTTCGTCCTCGGCGGTGGTGGCGGGGGCAATTGCGGCGTTACGCCAGAACTGGAACCAAACCGACGTGCCACCCGTAGACATGCGCGCAAGCCTGTGTCGCGCTGCGCGTCCGGTTGGGGTAAATGGCTGGACCGCGCGCGCAGGGCATGGCGCCATCGACCTCGCCGCAACGATCAGTCAACTGCCTTAGTGTTCCAGATATTGTATTTCTACAGGCCGCATGCCTTCGCTCGGTGATGCCCCGGAAGGGCCATCTTGAAACTCCGCGCCATCCACTGGCCGCACCGCCCAAAAATCCGCCAGAGAACCGATTTTCTTTCAGTATTAACAAATTGTTGATTATGCAGGGCACATCTCTGATTGCACCGGGCACCAGCAGGACACTACGGTGGGCCAATCCGCCTCAAAGGCTACGAAGGACAATATGATAAAGCTTCTATCACCCGCTCTGATCACAACTTGTTTTTTTCTATGTATCGGCAGCGCCACGGCGCAAAACGGCCCTCCGCCCGTCACTGTGGCAAAACCTGTTGTCAAAACCATTGTCGAAGATGACGAGTTCGTCGGCCGCTTTGAAGCCGAGGGCGAGGTCATCGTCAGAGCACGCGTCACAGGGTATCTGCAATCAGTACACTTCAAAGACGGCAGCCTCGTTGAAGAAGGCCAGCTGCTCTACACGATTGACCAACGCCAGTTTCAAACCGTCCTGCGGCAGGCTCAGGCCCAGATCGACGTGGCACAGGCAACATATGATTTTACCGAAGAACAGCTCGAAAGGGCATCGGCATTGATCGCGAATGGCAATATCGCCCAAAGTGTTCTGGACGAAAGGCGCGAGTCTTTTCTTGCGGCACAGGGCGCTCTGGAATAGGCGCGCGCGGCGCTTGAGCTGGCTCAACTGGATGTGGAATATGCGCAGATTACCGCGCCCATGTCGGGCCGCATTGATCAGGCGTTGGTCGATCCCGGCAACCTTATTCTTGCCAATGACACAGAGCTTACGTCGATTGTTTCTTCCGATCCGATCTACTTTTACTTCGATATAGACGAACGTTACTTTCTGGCCTACGCACGCGACGCTCGCGCGCGCGGCGCGGCGCTTCAGGAGGGCGGCGGCCAACTGCAGGTTCGCGTGTCGCTATCGGACGCCTCCATTCCCGCCCAGCAGGGCGTCCTGGATTTCTCGGAGAACCGGATCGACGCAGAGACCGGAACCATGCGCGTGCGCGCCATTCTCGACAATCCCGACGAGTTGCTGACGCCCGGGCTGTTCGGGCGGGTAAACGTGCCTGGATCGCTACCCTACGAGGGTGTTCTGATCCCTGACGCTGCTATAGTCGCCGACCAGAACCGGCGGCTCGTGATGAGCGTGGATGAGGCTGGAAATGTCGTGCCGATACCTGTGCGACCGGGGCCGCGTATTGATGGGTACCGCGTGATCCGCGAAGGCCTAGATGGGTCGGAAACCATCGTGATCGAAGGGATTGTAAGGGCAAGGCCCGGCAGCGTCGTGACACCCGAAATGGTCGAACTCCCGTTGATCGCGGAGAACTGATATGGGGCGTTTCTTCGTCGGTCGTCCGATTTTTGCCATCGTCATCGCGGTTATCACTACGATTGTCGGCCTGCTGTCCTATACCCAACTGCCGGTAGAGCAGTATCCGCAGATCGCCCCCCCATCGATTGTCGTGCGCGCAAATTACCCCGGCGCCGATGCCGCAACCATTGCCGCCACGGTGGCCACGCCGCTTGAACAGGAGATCAACGGTGTGGAAGGGATGCTCTATCTGTCGTCCTATTCCACCGCGGACGGGTCCATGAGCCTGACCATCACCTTCGAACTTGGAACAGATCTGGATGCCGCGCAGGTCTTGGTGCAGAACCGGGTCGCGATTGCCGAGCCGCGGCTGCCACAGGAAGTACGCGCGCTTGGTGTGACCACGACCAAATCCTCGCCAGACCTGATGATGGTCGTGCATATGTTATCGCCAGACGCCTCATTTGATCAGCTTTACGTCTCCAACTACGCGCGCGCACGGGTGCGCGACAGGCTTGTGCGACTTGACGGTGTCGGCGATCTCATCATTTTTGGCGAACGAGAGTTTTCGGCGCGCGTCTGGCTTGATCCGGACCGTCTGGGATCGCTGGGGTTGACCGCAGGCGACGTGGTCGCGGCGCTGCGCGAACAGAACGTTCAGGTATCCGGCGGCTCTCTGGGCGCGCCCCCCAACGACAGCGGCAACGCGTTTCAGGTCACCATCACAACTCAAGGACGTCTGGAAAGCCCGCGCGAATTCGGTCGGGTGATCGTCAAAGCTTCGGATGAGGGACGGGTTGTGCGTGTGCAAGACGTTGCCCGCGTCGAAATCGGCGCGCGATCCTACGTTACCAATTCCTACCTCAACAACAAACCCGCAGTCGCTTTGGGCATCTTCCAGCGCCCAGGCTCGAATGCGCTCGCCTCGGCGGATGAGATACTTGGTGTCATGGACGAACTGGCGGCCGATTTTCCCGATGGCCTTGAGTATCAGGTGGTCTACAACCCCACGGAATTCATCGAAGCTTCGGTCAACGCGGTCTACCGAACGTTGTTCGAAGCTGTGCTTCTGGTGGTGGTTGTCATCCTCGTTTTCCTGCAAAGCTGGCGCACCGCAATTATCCCCCTGCTCGCCATCCCCGTGTCGCTGATCGGCACTTTCGCTGTGATGCTGGCTTTAGGCTACACGTTGAATCTGCTCACCCTGTTCGGGTTGATCCTTGCAATCGGGATCGTGGTCGACGACGCTATCGTGGTTGTCGAAAACGTTGAGCGCAATATCAAGAACGGCATGAGCCCGCGCGAAGCCTCGGCACGCACGATGGACGAAGTGCAAAGTGCGATTATCGGCACCACTTTGGTGCTGATCGCGGTGTTCGTGCCCGCAGCGCTGGTACCTGGTATCACAGGGCAGTTCTACAAACAGTTTGCCGTCACGATTACGGTGGCGACCGTATTGTCGACCATCAACTCTCTCACCCTATCGCCCGCGCTGTCAGCCAGTATTCTCAGACCGCATGCGTCCGGTGCGGGGCGCAACCCGCTGGCACTTGTGACGACCCCGTTGGCCAACGGGTTCAACGCAGTCTTTGACAAAGTAACTGCAGGCTATGCCACCATCGTCCGAACACTTGTGAGTTCGGCGCGGATGCTGCTGTTGTCGCTGTGTGTCTTTGTGGGGCTTCTTGGCGCCACCTATTGGCTTAGCCGCGAAGTACCCACAGGGTTCATTCCCGACGCAGACCAAGGCTACGCGATCGTCGTCGTTCAATTGCCGGACGGCGCGTCTCTGGAGCGCACGGACAGCGTTATACAGCGGGCCACCGAGATCGCCTTGGAGACCCCCGGCGTTACCAATGCCGTGGCCTTTGCAGGATTTTCCGGGGCAACCTTCACCAACGCCAGCAATCAGGGCGTGATCTTTACCACTTTCGAAGATTTTGAAACCCGCGCCGCAAGCGGGCTCGATGCAAATGCCATCGTGGGCCAGCTGTTTGGCCGGATGCAAGCCTTGCGTGAAGCCTTCATCATCGCGATTGCCCCCCCTGCTGTGCGTGGCGTGGGCAACGGTGGCGGCTTCAAACTGCAGCTGAAGGAAAATGAAAGCGCGGAGATGACACGCGTCTTGAACTCCGCCTATGCGATCATGGGCGCGGCGGCGCAGTCGGATAAGGTAGCGCGGGTGTTCACCACGTTTTCTGCCGGCGCGCCGCAGGTCTATCTGGAGATCGACCGTGTCCGCGCCCAGATGCTGAACGTGCCAATCGGCGAGATATTTGAAACGCTCGCCATCAATCTCGGGTCGGCCTATGTAAATGACTACAACGCCTTTGGCAGGTTGTTTCAGGTCCGCGCTCAGGCAGATCAGCAATTCCGCCTTGATGAAGAGGACATCTCGGCTCTCAGGGTGCGTTCGGCGACAGGTGCGCTGGTCCCGTTGGGTACGCTGGTGTCCATTGTCGACACCGCAGGCCCTGCTTTGGTGCAGCGGTACAATCAACAGGTCTCGGTACCTGTTCAAGGCTCTACTGCGCCAGGTGTGTCTACGGGTGAAGCACTGATCGCAATGGAAGAGATCGCCCGCTCAATCGTGCCGCCGGGCGTCGACTTCGAATGGACCGAACTGGCGCTTCAGGAACGCAACCAGGGTGACACGGCGGCCTACATCTTTGCCTTCTCAGTGCTTTTTGCCTTCCTGTTTCTTGCAGCGCTTTACGAAAGCTGGGCCCTGCCGGTCGCCATTGTACTGGTCGTGCCGCTTGCGGTTTTGGGCGCATTGGCGGGCGTGATGCTGCGCGGTATGGACAACAATATTCTCACACAAGTGGGGTTGATCGTGCTTGTCGGACTAGCTGCAAAGAACGCCATTCTGATTGTAGAGTTCGCCAAACAGGCCCAACAGGAAAGAGGCTGTTCCGCGGTAGAAGCCGCGATTGACGCCAGCAAGCTGCGCCTGCGGCCTATCCTGATGACAGCCTTTGCCTTTATCCTTGGCGTTTTGCCGCTGCTTGTCTCGACCGGTCCGGGTTCCGAGATGCGGCAGGCTTTGGGGACAGCGGTCTTTTTTGGAATGTCCGGCGTTACCTTGCTGGGGCTGTTTTTCACGCCGGTGTTCTACGTGGCCGTCAAAAGCGTCTTTCCCGGCGATGCCAAGGAAAAACCAGCGACGTGACAGCCGCTGGTTGCGCCTCTTTTCGTGAAAGACGGAGAGGCCGGCGCGCCTCTGCCCGCCCCCTACTCTGCCGCTTGCTGCACGTTCGCGGGAAGGATGTTGTGGTTGAGACGGAACATATTGCCCGGGTCGTACTTTGCCTTGACCTCCGCAAGCCGCGCCATGTTTTCCCCATAGACATCGGGCACTCTGGCTGTTTCGTCTTCGGGCATGAAATTGACGTATGCACTGCCGGTTGAAAATGGCGCCATTTCGTCAAACAGGTTGCGCGCCCACGAGATGCACTCCTGATCCTTGGCGGCATCGTTCCAGCGGGTATGCACATTCATCACAAAATGCGCGGACCGTTGCGGATAGGCGGTCTCTGACGCGCCGACACGCGCCATTGCTCCGCCGACGTGCGCGATAAAGACCTCGCATGCGGGATCAGGCAACGTATTGATTGCGGACAGAAGTCTTGTGATCGCATCATCCGGCAGCGCGTCAAAGTCATGACTTTTCCAGTAGTTGCGCGCTCCGGGTTCAAGCAGCGGGTCAAATGCCGCCTGCCACCCGACAAACGGATGCGGGCTGATGACATCGACAATCGGATCACCAAGCGCACGCAAACACGCCATCGCGCGTTCAGCTTCTTCCATATCCCCTGCATAGCAGGCCGCGAAGATCAGCACCTCTTTGCCATGCCATTCCTCGGGCAGGAAGGGCAGCGGCGGCGCCTTGCGCATCACAGTCCATACAGTTAGCGCATCGTCAGCCGTCTGCGTGATCTTGGCCATCTCACGCAAGAGCGACGGGGCGTCATCAATCGGATGAACAACAAGACCGGACATCACTTCGGGCCCCAGTTGATGCAACCGGAATACGAAGGCTGTCACAACACCAAAATTACCGCCACCGCCGCGGATCGCCCAGAACAGGTCTGGTCTTTCGGTGGCATTGCAGACAACGATTTCGCCATCTGCAGTCACGATCTCGGCAGAGAGCAGGTTGTCGATGGTCATTCCAAATTTGCGTGTCGTCCAGCCAAAGCCGCCGCCAAGCGTCAGCCCCGCAATGCCTGTTGTCGAATTTATGCCCGTCGGCACAACCAAACCATGTGCCTGAGTTTCGCGGTCAACGTCGGATAACAACGCCCCCGGCTCCACGCGAGCAGTCTGTGCCGCTACGTCAACACTGACCGACGACATCTGGGACATATCCAGCATCAACGCGCCATCGGCCGCCGCATGGCCCGCAATCTGGTGACCGCCGGACCGAATTGACATCAAAAGGTTATGGGTACGCGCAAAATTGACAGCCGACTGCACATCGCTGGCGCCTTTTGCCTGAACGACCAAACCCGGTCTGCGATCCGCCATAGCATTCCAAAGGGTCCGCGCGGTCTCGTACTCGGGCGCGCCTTCTTCGAAAACCTGTCCGCGCAGCGACGCGTCCAAGGGTGCAATAACGTCCTGATCCAATGATACTGTCGAACTGTTCAAAGTATGAATAATCGGCATTTTCGGGCCTCCCAATGCTTAGCCGAGGCCATAAGCTTCGCCATCAGGATAAACCGAATCAGCCGATTAATTCTGTGAACTGGGTTTCACACGCAAACCACGAAGCCAGCGCTTGTCCTGCCACTTTTACGTTCAGGCAAAAATACCCGGATCAATACGATCTACAGGCGTTATCACGTCCGCCGGAATCTCGAGCCGTTCTGCCGCGCGCCGCAGCGCTTCTTCGTCGGGTGCTTCGTACAAGCAATAGGTTTTGCGTTTGTCGGCACTCAGGAAAGAGAATATCCACTCGACACCCTCTGCGTCATTAATCTGTTTGATGTGCTTTTTGGCGTCATCGTCAATTTCAAGCTGTTCCGCAAAATTCCGTTCAATAATGAACCGTGCCATTCTGTCCCTCCGGTGCCGTACTCGCTTAGTGCAGTTTGCCTTTAATTCTTGCTTCCAAAGCGACCATACCTGACACTGACGCTTCGGCCAATGCCTCCATTTCAAGCGTTTGTACGAGCTTTTGGTCTTTTGCACTTCCAAAACGGCGCAGGGCGGCTGAAAAATCAGCCTTGCTGTGCGCGATCCACGGCTTTGCTTCCATTTCCGTGTCAAGCGCCACGGCCATTTCGTACAGATCGCGCGTCATCGGCCAATCGCCCAGCAGCGCGGATAGACCCGCCAGACGGCGTGCGGCCGCCCCGTTACAAACCGTTGTCACCCCTGCCATGATCGTGCGTTCACGGTAGGGGCACAGGAGCTCAAACAAGCGCTCGGCGAACTGGTGGTCCTGGGTCAACACGCAGACATCCGCAAGATAGGACAGTGTTGTAGAATACATCGCATCCAACGGCAGATCGAAACCGGTGTCGGCGATTTCAGCCAGAATACGCTTTGCCGCATCCATATAGCCCAACTCCGCCGCGATGACGGCAAATCCCGGCTTCCAGGCGGCGTCATCCGGATTGTCTTCGAGCAGCCTTTTGACGACAGGCGCCACCTCGTGCAGACGCGCCTGCTCTCGCCTGATCGTGAAAAGCTGCGCGCCATACACGCCCTCGACATGCGCGCCATGTGTCATACGACCGATTTTCAGGGCCTCTTCGGCAAAGCTTTCCGCTTGTTGAAAAGCACCGTCTAGGATGGATAGCACCGCCCGCCCGTGCGTTTCGACCCAGTGCAATTGCAAATGGTTGCGCACTTTTCCGACCTCGTTGAGCCTGAGCAGAGAGGTTTCAGCCAAAGCGCGGTCGCCCATTTCCATGGCGACATAAAAGCTGATCGAGCGATCTCGACCGCGCTCGATATCATCCAACTGATCAGCAGTTTCGCCCATGCGTTCAAGCTGCTCACGCCAGTTTTTAACCTCGGTCGCGTCCCGCGCGATCATCGGGGCGAAAAACCGTGACATTCGTACAGCAAACTGTGCCTTCAGATCGTTCAGCTTTTCAGCAAGAGCTACCGCCTCCCGGCTGAACCGGGCACTGTTCTCAAAGTCTCCGGCATGCATACCGCACCGCGCCGACTGGCTGAGCATGCGACACTGCATCGCCTCGTCATCCTCTGGCACGAGGCTCAGAGCGTCCTTGCACAGCGCATAGCCTCGGTCGATTTCGAAACTGGACATCAATGCGGCATCGGTGAACCTGTAGACCGCTTCGACAAAGTGATGCGTCAACTCTTTTGCCCGCGCCTCATCAGCAACAGCGCCAAGTATCTCAAGCGCTTCGGGCAAGCGCCCAATGCTTTCGTAACTGCGCCCCAGCAGGATCTTTGCATCAACCTGCTTTTCCACAGCATCTGCACCCAGTTTTTCGGAAAGTTCAGACAGGTTTTCGGCATGATGCACCGCCTCTTCGCTGGCAGAGCGCGCCAAGGCCTTTTGCGTCGCAGAGGCAAGGTAATCAAAGGCGGACGCATACTCCTGCGCCTCGATAAGATGGCTGGCCGCCAATTCCGGTTCACGCTCGATCTCTGTTGCGCGCATCGAAATCAAGGCGTCCGCTGCTGCAGCATGATGCGCCCGCCGCACCGGCGACATCATGGACTGATAGGCCGTGTCGCGGATCAGGGCGTGCCTGAAAATGTAGACGCCCCGTTTCTGACCACTTTCACTGACAAGGCCCGCACGGCGCAGATGTTCGAGCGCTTCGTCGATCCGGTCTGGATGTATCTGAAGGACGGGCGCCAGCAAAGCGGGCTCAAACTCGCGTCCGAAAACCGACGCGACGAGCGCGACACTCTTTGCCGCTGCCGGAACAGCATCGAGGCGCGCCATCATGGCTCCCTGCAATGTGGCCGGAACCTGTGACGTTTGACCGTCCTTTGCGTCGACCAAAAACCGCGTCACTTCTTCAACATAAAGCGGCACACCGTCGGTGCGGGCCATCACCTCGTCAACAAAGGCCTGATCCACCGGTCCGTTAACAATTTGCGAAACAAGCTCTGCGACACCTAAACGATCAAGACGACGGAGTTGCAACGTTGAGACATCCCGACTGAATGCGGACCAGTCATGCGACCAGTCTGGGCGCTGCGTAATAAGCGCCATCAGCGGGATGTCGGAACACGTCGAGATCACCCGTTCGATGATGCGCAGCGTTGACGGATCGATCCAATGGGTATCCTCTACGACCAGCAATACCGGCTTGCGTGCGGCACGGGATTTCAGCGCCTCCACAAGCGTTTGTACTGTCAGGTCTTTTTGCTCTTGCGGCGGAAGTTTGGTGACCGTTTCGGCGACACGTGCATCGGGTGCGACAAGGGCCGCAAATACAGGCAGTGTTTTGCCCTCGGCCAACCCTCGCGGCAAGAGCGCCTGACGGACCCGCTCTGCACATTGGTCGTCGTCTTCGTCCGGCAATAAGCCCGCATCCTGAGAAATCCGCTCCACAACCGGATGCAGCGGGCTGTTAGAGAAGTATGGCGATGCATTGAGACGAACGACATCCGTTTCTTCCGCGTCTATGTCGTGGCGCAGAAAGTCCTCCGTAAGGCGTGACTTGCCGATGCCTGCTTCGCCCACCAGAACGATTGTCTCCCCATGGCCTGCGCGCGCTTTGTCCCACACCTGTCGCAACATACCGCGTTCGTTGGTCCGTCCGACGATCGAGTTTTCCGCGTCACCGTGAATGCTTTGAAAACGGCTTTGAGACCGGCGTTCCCGCACGACTTCGACAAGACCGATCGCGCCTTCAAATCCCTTGAGTTCGGCACTGCCCAGGGCTTTGACCTCAAAAGCATTCTCTACCAGAGCACGGTTTTCCTCCGAAATGACCACGCTGTTCTCTTCCGCTTCGGCCTGCAAGCGCGCCGCAAGATTAAGGATGCGTCCCGTCGCTGCACCTTCTTCGCGAGCATTCTCGGTGACAAGGTCGCCCACAACGACCGGACCGCTGGCCACCCCGATGCGAGAGGATAGCAACCGACCGCCCGGTTCTTGGATCTGGCGCACTCGCGCGATCACATCCAGCGCTGCTTTTACACCCCGATGCGCGTGGTCTTCATAGGCCGTGGGCCAGCCAAAAAACACCAGCATCCCATCGCCCAGAAACTTCGCAACATATCCGCCATAGCGCGAGACCTCCCCAGCGACCGTATCCTGGTAACGTTGCAAGAGTTCGCGCATTTCTTCGGGGTCGATACGGTTGGTTTTCTCGGTAAAGCCGACCAGATCAATGAAGACCGCCGTAATGTTGCGCCGTTCGGCCTGTGTTTTGGGGGCCTTGACCGACACTGCCTCGGCTTTTGCCGGGGTTGAAGGTTCGGCTGGCGTACTTTGAGGAGCTTCCGCCAGCGCCCCAATCCCAGCCAAAAGACGCTTTCGGTGCCCCAACGTCACACCAATCTCGCGCAGATCCTCGTTGGTCAGATGCGGCAGGATCTCTAGATCAATATCGTTTTCTACAAATATTTCAGCGTATTGACCAAGGCCTAACGCGTCCAACCAGCCATTCAGTGTCTGTCCCATACCCATAGCATGGCCAAGCCACGCGGTTTTCTCAAGCCATCTGTATCTGTATCCACCCACCAGCGCCCGGACCATCACCCCCGAATGCGTTCAAGACTAGCCGTGCGAGGGGCAGGATACGGCCGCAAAATGGGCCAGTTGTGCTGTAGTTGTCAGGGAAACTCGGAGCCGTATCGCGCGACGTCTGGTGCCACAGGTGGCACAGTCCTGTGCCGCTTGGATATAACACAGTTGTTATGCCGCAGGCAGCTTTATCGCGGTAAAGCTCTTCGAATTCGGTGCCGACGAGACTATGTATGCTTCCAGTGCACAGGAAGACCGAGCGCTGAAAAGGGCACCATTAAGCGCCATAGCAAGACAGGAGGAACCAATGACTGCTTTTTTGCAAACTCGCCGTAAGATCCTCATCGGTACCGCTGCCACGGTTCTGACCACGGCTGCCACGCTGACTGTCCCGGCACGCGCCGGCGGTCTGGCGCCGACGCCGTCCATGCGGGGCGGGGCAAACAACTACCGGCCGGGCGCGCCGATCGTCGAGCGCATCGGTGGCGGCGGCTTTTGGATGACGGGCACGGTGCGCCGCGCGGGCGACGGCGCGCCCCTGCCCGGCCAACGCATACAGATCTGGGCGCACACGACCGAGGGGCACGAACGCGACCCGCAAAGTCACGGTGCGACGCTGACCGACGAAAACGGCGTTTTCCGACTTGAGATGCCGCAGATCGTACCAGCGTTCGGGCAGCCCCACGGACATCTGGCCTATGACGATGACGCTTTCGAGACAGTGTTCTTGCGTCCCGTGATGGGCCGCGCTTCGGACACGACCCTCAACGCGGATTTTGTGCTGCAGCCTACCTGACGGATATGGCCGGACGCGCGTACACTCTGACGATATGGACGGCGCTGACCCTTGCCGCGCTTGTACCTATGATCGCTGCAGCGTACAGCCCCTTGCTGGCTTGGCGTGACGCGACCTACATTGTTGCGGGGTTTGCGGGCATTGCCGGGCTGGTCGTTTTGCTGGTGCAACCCCTGCTTGCAGGTGGCTTTTTACCTGGCCTTTCTAGATACAATGCACTTCGGGTGCATGCGGTCACGGGCGCTCTTCTGGTGTTTTTCGTGATTGTGCATGTCGCAGGTCTTTGGATCACCAGCCCACCCGACGTTGTCGACGCGCTGCTGTTTGTATCGCCCACCCCATTTTCGGTCTGGGGGGTTATCGCGATGTGGGCCATTTTTGCCTCCGCGGGTATTGCGCTACGCCGCAAAAAGCTAAGGTGGCGTGCGCGTCATTGGCGTCTTGTACATCTGACACTGGGACTTGTGATTGCTGGCGGCACGGTCGTACATGCACTGCAGATCGAAGGCACGATGGAAACCCTGTCCAAGGCAGTCCTATGCGCACTCGTGGCCCTTGCTTGCCTCGTGTTACTCTACAAACTTCAGGCACGCGGCGTTTTGCGCCCGCGCGCGTGACGCCGTGGTCAAGCCGGAATAAAAAGGTCTTTGTACTGGTCTCTGAGGGCCTTTTTCTGCACCTTGCCCATCGTGTTGCGCGGCAGTTCCGGCACAACGATCAGCTTTTGTGGATGTTTAAAACGGGCAAGCGCCCCGGTGATGTTCTCCTTGATCCGCTCAAGGTCCAGCACTTCGCCCTCCTTGGCGACCAGTATGCCGACGACCGTTTCACCAAAATCAGGATGGGGCACACCGATCACCGCACTTTCCAAAATGCCCGGCGCATCATCCAGCAAAAGCTCGATCTCTTTGGGGTAGATATTGTAACCGCCTGAGATAATCAGGTCTTTGTTGCGCCCGACAATCTGCAAATACCCGTCTTTGTCAAACTGGCCCAAATCACCGGTGATAAAGAACCCGTCCTCGCGCAGTTCTTCGGCTGTTTTCTCAGGCATCTGCCAATAGCCTTTGAACACGTTGGGCCCGCGCACCTCAACTTCGCCGATCTCGCCCTGCGGTAGAGTTTTTCCGGTTTTGCTGTCCGTGATTTTGACCTCAACCCCGGGCAGAGGGAAACCAACAGTACCCGCGCGCCGCTCCCCATCGTAGGGGTTTGATGTGTTCATATTGGTTTCAGTCATACCGTAGCGTTCAAGAATGCGGTGCCCTGTGCGCTGCTCAAACTGCACGTGGGTTTCCGCCAGCAAAGGCGCGCTGCCGGAGATAAACAGACGCATATGAGACGTCAGTTCACGGGTGAACCGCGGATCGCCCAAAAGGCGGGTGTAGAATGTAGGAACACCCATCATGCTGGTGGCCTGCGACATCAGGTCAAGAACAACATCAAGGTCGAACTTCGGCAAGAACAGCATTTTCGCACCTGTGTGCAGACAGATGTTCGTTGCAACAAACAGACCATGCGTATGGAAAATAGGCAGCGCATGCAGCAAAGTGTCGTCTTTTGTAAACTGCCAGAAACTCACCAGCGTTTCACAATTGGACAGCAGGTTGCCTTGTGTCAGCATCGCACCCTTTGACCGACCGGTTGTACCCGACGTATATAGAAAGGCGGCCAGATCGTCCGACGTGCGCGCCACCGTTTTGTAGCTGTCGGCCTGCAGGGCCGCGCGCGCAGCAAAACTGCCAGTACCATCCGCATCTAGGGTTTCGAGTATTGCGCCGCAACGGTCGGCAACGGGTTGAAGTGCTGAAGCCTTGCGGCTGTCGCAAAGCAACACACGCGCTCCGCTGTTTTCAACAAAGTAAGAAATTTCTTCGGCCGTATAGGCCGTATTGAGCGGCAAAAAAATGATGCCGGCCTGAACACAGGCCGCATACACTGCCAAAGCCTCTGGCGATTTTTCGATTTGCACCGCGACCCGATCCCCAGGGCCTGCGCCCAGTTCGTTCAGATGATGGGCAAACTGCGCTGTGCGCCTCAAAAACATGTCGTGGGTCAGGACAGTACCGTCCGCCATTTGCAAAAAGGCCGTCTGCTTGCCCTGATGCCGACCGAAAAGTGTATCGTAGAGAGGGTTTGGCATTATTATTCTCCGATGCTTTCAGGCGTTACGGATGCACTCAGAGACTTCACCGCATCCGATGCAACCACAGTTTTTTCACCAGCAAATTTTTCATGGTTTTGCGCGATCAGAGCCAGATCGTATAGATAGTTGACCATAGCTCCGTTCGACTGCCTCCGACCATTCTCAGACACATCTGCATCCGCATGAACCGCATGTACCATCGCGCCGTTGCCAAGGTGGAACCGCGCTACCGGATCATAGGGCATTCCGTCCGCTCGTTTGGCTTCCAACAGGTAATGCGCCGCCAACGCCTGAGTGTTTTCCGCCTTCGCGGCGTCAAGAGACGTGGCTTCAAGCCACTTGTTCAAGCCGGGTATGGGCGACAGCGTGACAAAGGTTTCCAGTCCCGGAAGCTCCTTGGACAGATCTGATACCACCTGTTTGATAAGCGAGTTGCCGAAAGAGATGCCGGCCAGCCCCGCCTGACAATTCGAAATCGAATAGAAAACAGCCGTATCGGCGTCTTGCGCATCAATGGCGTCACGGTCATCTGCCAAGAGCCCCTGAATGGAGCTCGGGACCCCCCGTGTCAGCGCCACCTCGACAAATATCAGCGGCTCATCCGCCATTGCCGGATGAAAGAACCCAAAGCAGCGGCGGTCCGATGGCTTGAGCCTGCGCCGCAGGTCGTCCCAGCTATCAATCGCATGCACAGCCTCGTAAGCGATGATCTTCTCCAGAATTTCCGCCGGCGTGCCCCAGTTGATCGGGCGCAGAACGAGAAACCCACGGTTGAACCACGAAGAAAACAGATGCTGGAAATCCACGTCTACCGGCTGCAAATCAGCGCGTTCTTGTATCATTCCAAGCAGGTCCTTGCGCATGGCGACAAGTTGCCCGGTTGCCCCCGGCACCTGATTGAGGCGCCGTGCAAGCTCCTGTCTGCGTGGCTCGCAAGCGGCAGCGAAGGCGCGGTAGGTTTGCTTGTTCGGAGTGGTCTGATAGGCCCGCAAGCTGCGTCTGACTGCCTCGGGATCAATTTCCAGCTCGGTCTTCAGGTGCTCAAAAAACGCATGCTTTTCCGCACTGGTCATCTGGGCATACCGCTCAAACAGCATGCGGGCAATGGCGCCACCTGAAACCTCTCCCTGGCTGCTCAGCAGCGCGCGGCACAGCTCCTCCGTGGATCTGGCGTCCACCTGCTCCGAGAGCGCTTTTTGATAGCGCCGCTCGAAGACAGTGGAAATCAGTTCACCGAAAAAGCTCATATCGCTTTACCCATGACTACGTCTGGCAACCACGTCGCCAAACCGGGAAAGAAGCACAACAGGATAATTGCAATGACCATGCAGGCCACGAAGGGCAATGAGCCTTTGAGGATTGTCTTCAGCGATATGTCCGGCGCAATGCCGTTGATGACGTAGAGGTTCAAACCCACCGGCGGCGAGATCAGCCCGATCTCCATGTTGATCGTCAAGACCACCGCAAACCAGATAGGGTCGAAGCCAGCGGTAGTGATGATCGGCAGCAAGATAGGTGCCGCCATCAAGATCACGGCGACTGGTGGCAGGAAGAAACCTGCAACCAGCAAAAAGAGCATGACAAAGCCCATCAGCACCCAGCGGTTCACGTCGAGCGTGCCGATCCACTCGGCAATCGCCTGCGTAATGAACAGACTTGAAAGCATGTATGAAAAGACGCCCGCAGCCCCAATGATGAAAAGGATCATCACGCTTTCCTTGGTACTGTCACGCAGCACCATCCAAAGGTCTTTTGGGTTCCAGAGTTTGTAAATGATGATCGCAATCAACAGGCACAAAAGTGCACCGACGGCCGCCGTTTCCGACGGTGTGGCGATACCACCATACATTGCATATAGCACTCCGATGATGATCGCGAGGAACGGCAAGACGCGAGGCAGGATCTCAAACTTTTCCTTCCAGCTGTAAACCCGTGAGGAAAGCAGGTTTTGATCGCCTGATTTCCACGTAGAGTAAAGCGACCACACCATAAAGAGCGCCACAAGCAGCAGGCCGGGAATGACGCCTGCCAGAAACAGTCGTCCAATCGAGGTTTCAGTAGCGATACCGTAGACGATCATGGTGACGGAGGGCGGAATGAGGATGCCAAGCGTGCCTCCTGCCGCGATAGAGCCGGCTGCGACCCCGTCGGGGTATCCGCGCTTGCGCATCTCGGGAATGCCCATCTTGCCGATGGCAGCACAGGTTGCAGGGCTTGATCCGGACATCGCGGAAAAGAGCGCACAGGCCCCCAGATTAGAGATCACCAATCCACCGGGAACGCGGGTCAGCCAGCGCTCGAGCGCTTCGTAGAGGTCGGCACCTGCGCGTGTCGATGCGATGGAAGACCCCATAATGATGAACATGGGGATCGAAAGCAGTGCAAAGTTGTCAAGCTTGCCAAAGAGAATTTCCGGCAACAGCTCCAGCGAGCGCATCCCGTCAAATATTAGCAGAAAGCCGGTAGAGACGATCATAAGCCCGATCGCGACAGACACACCCGAAAACAAGACAAGTATTGTAGCGACAGCGACGATTGCGCCAAGTAGCAAAGGGTCCATTACACGTCCTCCAAACCAAAAGGCGGATCAATCTTGAGGATCACAGCCACAAGATCAGCAACCAGCTGAAGCAGAAAGAGGCCAAAGCCGACCGGCAAAGCAAGATACGGAATCCACAGGCGCACACCCCAGACCGTGTCCGATTTCCAGTTGCGCTCGTAGGTCAGATGCCAGTGTTCGTAGGCGTAGAAGAGCACAATCGCGACCATCACGATCGACAGCGATAAGGTCAGAAGGCACATGTAGTACCGGGCGCGGGGCGGCAGGGCGAGCGGGATAAGGTCAACGTTGACATGTCCGCGCAGTCTTTGAACATAAGGCAATCCGATTAGCGTCGCGCCAATTGCCAGATATACGACCGCTTCGGTTTGCCAGACGGTTGATTGGTTCAGCACGAACCGCACAAAAATCATCTGACAGGTGATCGCGACAGCGGCGACGATCATGGCGGCAGAGCACCAGCCTGCGAGTGTAGAGAGGGCTGCAACGGCGCGCAAAAATGGGTTGTTTCCCGTGCGCGCGGCAACAGCCGAGCTTTGGCCAGCCATGTCAGCTTTCCTTCCAAGAAGTCAGAGAATGTGAGCAGGTGTGTTGACAGCCGCCGCGCAAGAGGCGGCAGCCGTCGGGGAGGATTACTCTACAGCCAAGGCCATATCGAGCAATTCCTGGCCATCCGGCACTTCGTCAACGAAGGCTTTGTAGGATGTTTCTTTTGCCAGTGCGCGCCAGGCTTCAAAGTCTTCCGGGCTCATTTGCGCGATTTTGACACCGGCCTCTTCGAAGACCGCAACCGAAGCAGCGTCCTGCTTCTTGGCTTCTTCAAGGTAGTACGCCTCGGCCTTCTCAGCAGCCGCAAGCAAAGCGGCCTGTTGTTCAGGTGTCAGCCCATCGAAGGTGGATTTGTTCATCAACAGCGGTTGGTACATGAACCAAAGGGCAATGTCCCCTGCCGGCGTATAGCAAGCCACTTGTTCGTAAATACGGTACGACACGAATGAAGACGACGATGTATTGGCCGCGTTCAGGATGCCTGTTTGCATGGCGTTGTAGATTTCGGATGACGCCATCGACGTGATCGAGGCACCGGCTCCGGCGAGCATCTGCTCAAACGCCTTGCCCGCTGCGCGCGTTTGCAGACCTTCTACATCCGACGGGCTGGTGATGCATTTGTCTTTTCCGACAAAGCCGCCCGCAAGATAGCCATGCACAAGTACCATCACATCATCATCGGCAAGCTTTTCTTCAAGCGCGGCCATGAAGGGCGAGTCACTCAGGCGTGCCGCGTGGTCGTGATTCTTAACAAGGCCAGGCATCAGCGTGAGGTTGAAGGCCGGTTGCTGTCCGCCTGCATAGCTCAATGGCAGCACGGTCATGTCAAGTTGCCCCCGGCTCAGCGGGCGATACTGCTCGCGCGGCTTGAACAAGGACTTGGAGCCGAAGATCTTGATATCCAGATCGACGTCCGCAGCAGCAACTTCATCTGCTACGATTTGCGCAACCTGATGGCGGATATCCTTGTTCGACCACTGATGCGACAAACGCAGTTCTGTGGCGCCCGCAACAGTGGCAAATCCCATAGCAGCGACCAGCGCGGCCGTGGTTAATAGTTTCGATTTCATAGTTTCCTCCCAGTTTCTTCCGCCAAGCAAATGATGACGTGATGATCTATTGTGGCCTACTCTGTATGCTTAGTCAACAATCTTGTATACAAGAAATTCTTTCTTGCACGCAAGTGTCTGTATATTGTACAAATTCAGCATGGACTCAAAACGCGCAGATCACATCGCAGACACGATTGAGGAACTTGTATTTAGCGGGAAATACGAGAACGGCCAGCGTTTGGACGAAATCAAACTGGCAGAGCACTTCAATGTCTCCCGCACGCCCGTACGCGAGGCGTTGCAAAAACTGGTGCTTTCCGGCATGGCCGAGCAGATACCCAGGCGCGGTGTTTTCGTGCGTCAGCCCGGGCCTGTCGAACTGTTGGAGATGTTCGAAACAATGGCAGAGCTTGAAGCGGCTTGTGGGCGTTTTGCAGCTTTGCGTATGCCAGATGACGCGGTGGACCGGCTCGCAGAGGCCAATGAACGCTGCAAGGATGCCGTGCGGCGCGAGGATGCAGCGGGATACTATCTGGAGAACGAAGCTTTCCATCATGAGATTTACCGCGGCGCGACGAACAGCTTTTTGCAAAACGAAGCGCTGCGGCTGCAAAACAGGCTAAAGCCCTACCGGCGCGTTCAGTTGCGCTTCAGAGGACGCATGGAGCAGTCTCTGGCCGAGCATGAAGCCATTGTCGACGCCCTAAGATCAGGCAATGGCGAGGCTGCGGCTAACCTGCTGCGTGACCACGTCACGGTGCAGGGTGAAAAGTTCCATCAGCTGATTGCAGGTCTGAAGAACTAGCCCCCCTGTCCGTCTTGCCCGATAACAAACGCTCGGCGCTCGACATCAGCTATTCGGTCTCTTGGCCTCCGCGCGTGCTCCCCTGCAACTTGAGGTTTCGCGCCATCGCGCTCAGCTCTGCGTAGACCGCGCCAGCCGCCGGATGCCAGTTTTGCACGTCTTTGCCCTGTCTGCTGACAACCGCTGTATCGCCCCGCGCCGCCGGCCCCGTCAGCGCGGCGCGCGGGCCTTGTGCGATTACATTCCGGCAGGTCGCCTCAAGCAGGGAAGCATTGAGTTTGCACGCAATATCGTCAGGGACGCCAGCGGCTTGCCAGGCTTCGCGCGCGATGGCCTGCAACACCACTGTGAAGTTGTTGGAGATTACAGCAGCCGCATGATAGAGGCTTTTGTTTTTTGGATCGATGGGGAAAGGTGTGGCTCCCAGCTGCCGAAACAGGTGCTCGACCGCCTGAACCGCTTGGCGGTCACCTTCCATGCCGCATAGCACGCCGTCGAAATGAGCCATCGCAGCTTGGGGGTCGGAGAACGTCAGCACAGGGTGCGCGCTGGCAATATGCCACCCCAGATCGCGCAACGGGGCCAAGGCGGCTGCGGCAAGAAACCCACTGCAGTGAAAGGCAACCACACGCCCATGTTGTCCGGTCTGCCCATCTCGCTGCGCCTGACCGTGTAGCGCACGCGCGATGTCTTCGCCCACGCCCGCGATCTGTCCGTCCGGCACTGTGATAATCCAGATATCCGCTCCGCGCATCTGGGACACATCCGCGACGGCGCGCCCGGTGCCCCAACGCGAGACCGCTTGCTGCGCGGACGCGATTTGCCCGCTAAGGACGTCTTGAATCTCGTAGCCCTTTACGCGCTGCAACAGGCCCATCAGGGTTTGCCCGACATTGCCTGCACCAACCACATTCACCTTCTGTCCTGTCACCGCAGCACTCCTGAGACCCTCATCGCGGCACAACTCCAGAGCCGCACCTGTTTCATGTTTCCGGACACGCCCCCGCCGGTGCGCACCCAGGCTGTTATCCGTCGCGCGCACTGCGCGCAGGGGATTTTGCCAAACTATGTTGCCTGGCAAAAGCCGGTTTCCACATCACAAATGGCGGCAACCGCCTGCGTCGCCACCGCTCAAGGTCGCATCTCCGCCTCGCTGAACAGAACCGCGATAGCGGCCGAGGCGATGCGCGTGCGCGCGTCATCCGCCCGGCTGGTCAGGATGATCGGCACCTGAGCGCCTAAAACAATGCCCGCCCCCTCAGCGCCCGCCAGATACATCAACTGTTTGGCAATCATGTTGCCCGCTTCAAGGTCGGGCGCCATCAGGACATCGGCCTGGCCCGCCACGTCAGAGGTTATGCCCTTGCGCGCCGCTGCACCCATCGAAATGGCGTTATCAAAAGCGAGCGGCCCATCCAGAACGCCCCCCGAAATCTGCCCACGGTCTGCCATTTTGCAAAGTGCACCGGCCTCGACAGTGGACTGAAGTCGCGGCGTTATCGTCTCGACCGCAGATAACAGTGCCACCTTGGGACGATCGATCCCTATCGCACGCGCCAGATCAATCGCATTTTGCACAATGTCTGCTTTACTCTGCAGGTCAGGAGCGATGTTGATGGCAGCATCCGTGATAAGCAGAGGTTTGGGGTAGGTGGGCACGTCCAGCACATAGATATGGCTCATCCGGCGCTCACTGCGCAGGCCTGTTTCTTTTGCGACTACGGCCGACATCACCTCGTCGGTGTGCAATGCCCCTTTCATCAACGCCCGCGCACGACCATCCCGCACAAGAGCCACAGCACGTTCGGCAGAGGCATGGCTGTGGGGGGTGTCGACAACTTCAAAGCCCGCAAGGTCACGGCCGATCTCTTGTGCGGCAGCGGCGATCCGTGCGGCGGGGCCGACAAGAACAGGCGCGATCAACCCCAGATCAGATGTGGACAAGGCGGCTTGAAGCGATGCGGCATCGCACGGGTGCACAACGGCCGTCGGTAGCGCTGGTGCCGCCTGCGCCGCCGCCAGAAGCCTGCGATGCACCGCGCCGGTTTCATGCACGGCCATCTCTGGTTTGGTCGCACGGGGTCTGCGCATTTTGCTCATGGGCGGGATGACCACCGCCCGCCCACTGACAAGTGTTTGGCCATCTTTGTCCGTGCAGACGCAGTCAAGGGTCACATGTTTGCTCACGCTGTCTTTTGCAGCAACAGCGACACGTATATCGACTGTTTCGTCCAGCACTGCCGGTTCATGAAAACTCAGCGACTGCTTCAGGCAGATCGTACCGGGGCCGGGCAATCGCGTACTTAGAATGTCGGCAAACAGCTCCCCTGCCCACATACCATGCGCCGTCATTTTGCCCGCGTTCGCCCCCTCGGACTGGATGCCTTCCGACTGAGCGGGCTTTGCCTGTGGCGGAACCACTGCAAACGCGCCAAAGTCACTGACGGTTAACCTGTGCCGCAGGCTCGCACTGTCGCCCAATTCGATTTCGTCAAACAGGCGGTTTTCGATGTAGCTAAGGTCGGCTTCCGGATCTGATGACATAGCGCCCCTACTCAGTACCGGCCGCACCGCGCACAGCCGTTGCATTGTTTTCAACTATCGCGACAAGCACCGCATCGCGCAATGCCTTCTCGCCCAAAGGGTCGGCACATACCAAAGGTTTCCGTTTTGCTGCACGGCAGTTCTGCGCGAAAGGCGAAGACGGCGCTGACCCACGTCGGTATCCCCGATCGCGCAGCGACCGCCCGGCAACGCCTACCCGTTGGCAGCAGAAGACATTGGAAAAACGCGCGGGCGGATTTAAAAGGCTCTTATGAATATCCTTTATATCATGTTTGACCAGCTTCGGTTCGACTACCTCAGCTGCGCAGGCCATCCATTTTTGCACACTCCAAACATTGACCGGTTGGCTGCCAAAGGCGTGCGTTTCACCAACGCCTATACCCAGTCGCCGGTTTGTGGGGCAGCCCGTATGAGCGCTTATACCGGACGCTACGTCAGCAGCCACGGCGCGCAGTGGAACGGCCATCCGCTGCGGGTTGGAGAGCACACCCTTGGCGATCACCTGCGCGCCGGCGGTGTTGGGTGCTGGCTGGTCGGCAAGACGCATATGAGGGCCGACACGGCGGGGATGGAACGGCTGGGACTGTCACCGGACAGCATCATCGGCGCGCGCCAGGCGGAATGCGGTTTTGACGTGTGGTGCCGCGATGACGGGTTGTGGGCCGAGGGGCCCGGCGGATTTTACGACACCAAACGCAGCCCCTATAACGAATACCTCAAGGCAAAGGGATATGGCGGCACAAACCCTTGGGCCGATTTTGCCAATGCAGCCCGTGACGGCGACCAGGTTGCCAGCGGATGGTTCATGATTAATGCTGATCGGCCGGCAAACATCGATGAACCGGACAGCGAAACACCTTGGCTGACCGACCAGGCCATTTCCTTCATCGAACAGGCCGCCGGACCATGGTGCGCGCATGTCAGCTATATCAAACCGCATTGGCCCTATATCGTTCCCGCCCCCTACCACGAAATGTTCGGCCGCGAAGACATCATTCCCCCGGTCCGCGACACAAAAGAGCTGGACGATCCGCATCCGGTCTATGCTGCCTTTACACAAGGGCAAATCGGGCGCAGCTTTTCGCGCGATGTGGTCCGGGACAAGGTGATCCCCGCATATATGGGGCTTGTCAAACAGTGTGATGACCAGATGGGGCGCTTGTTCAAATATCTGGAAGAAAGCGGACGCGATCAGGACACGATGATTATCATCACCTCTGATCACGGCGACTATCTGGGAGACCACTGGCTGGGCGAAAAAGACCTGTTTCATGCGCCATCCGTAAAAGTGCCGCTGATCGTTTTCGACCCGCGCGCCCAAGCAACACCGACACGCGGTCAAACCTGCGACGCGTTGGTCGAGGCGATTGACGTGACCGCCACGATCATTGACGCGGCGGGATGCAACGCGCCCGCGCACATTATCGAAGGCCGCTCGCTTATCCCCTATCTGACAGGAGAAGTACCTGTCACAGAACGGGTGTTTGCCATCAGCGAATACGATTATGCGCGCCACCCCGTCTGTACCACTCTGGGTATTGCTCCGCGAGATGCGCGGCTTTTCATGGTTGCGACCCATGACTGGAAACTTGTGCATTGCGAAGGCGGCATGCGGCCCATGCTGTTTGACCTCAAAAACGACCCCCAAGAACTTGTCGATCTGGGCGCGGATCCTGCGTATGCGCGCGCGCGCGCGCAAATGCACGCGCATCTTCATGACTGGTCGCTTCGAATGTCCCAGCGGGTAACCGTGTCGGACGCGGATATTGCCGAAGCCCTGCGCCAAGGCAATCAAACCGGTGTCCTGCTGGGGCTCTATGAAGCATCAGAAGCACCCGATGCGCTCTCGCACAGATATCGCGGCCCGGTGCCACCACGCTTTGAAAACTAATGTACCGCAGCTAGATGTCCCGCGCGGCAGCCAGCGCCGCGCGCAGCACCGCGCGGTCACCGATATGATTGGCGAGGATGAGAATGAGGCGCGCGTTCAAGGCATCACTCGCCTCTTTGCTCAAACCGTTATGTGCCGACAGCAGTTCGTCATAAAAGCCATCCGGATCAGTGATGTTGGCGTCTAGTTTCAGTGTCATCTGTCAATGCTCCTGCCCTGTGGCACGGCGCAGAGCCGCTTCGATCTCTGCGCCGGAGGCCTTTTGCCAGCGTGCCGCGACATGCTGATCCGGCCGGATCAGATAAATGGCCTGCGCCGCATCGCCCAGATAGCGCGCGCGCAAGGCACCGGTCGGGTCGTCGACTGAGGTATCAAGGCGCAATGTCTTTACCGCGATGCCTGCCACATCATCCAATTCGGGGGCCGGGGCGTTCAGCACCAGCACTGTGAACTGCCCCTGCAGGCTTTCAAGCAGATAGCCCTGCCCCAGCGGCGCATCAACGCAAGGTGCTCCGGCACAGGTGCGCGCAGGCCCTACGAGCCGGTCCGGCCCGTTGAGTGCACCCAGCGCGTAAATGCAGGGCACGGACAGTCGGCCCGAGTTGACCAATGGGCGGGCGAAAGCGTGACGCCCCGCAAGCGCCAGCACGGCGTCGCGGAAAATCCTGCTAGTTTCCGTCTTTGGCGTCAGGAAATCGGTGGCTCTTGTCGAGTTCAGGATATTCTCATCAGCAGCATACACACGCTCTTGGCTGTAGCTATCCAGCAGACCATCAGGTGCTTGCCTCTTGAGCACAAGATCAAGTTTCCAGGCAAGGTTTTCGGCGTCCTGCACGCCCGAATTGGCCCCGCGCGCACCGAAGGGCGATACCTGATGCGCACTGTCGCCGGCAAAAAACACGCGACCGTGCCGGAAGCGGTCCATCCTGCGGCACTGGAATGTGTAAATAGACGTCCATTCCAGCGTGTAGTCAGGTACAGTCCCCGCCTGACTGGACAACATTTTGTCCACGCGCGCGCGAATACGGGCCGGATCAAGCTCAGCCTTTCTGTCGATATCCCAGCCCAGTTGAAAGTCAATCCTCCAGACGTCTTCAGGCTGTTTATGCAACAGCGCGGACTGCCCGCAGCCCTCAAACGGCGGCTCGAACCAGAACCAGCGTTCGGTTGGAAAACTGGCTTTCATCTTCACATCTGCAATCAGAAAATTGTCTTCAAAGACGCGGCCATCAAAGCCCAAACCCAACATGTCGCGCAGGGGGGATCGCGCACCGTCGCAGGCGACCACATATTCCGCCGTCACGTGGTAGGGGCCATCAGGTGTATCGACACAAACGCGAACATGGCGGTCGTCCTGAGCCACGCCGGTGACAACGTTGCGCCCGCGAATCTCCACCGGCGCGCCGCGCGCCTGCGCCCGCCTAAGCGCTTCGACAAGGAACTTCTCGAAGTAGGGCTGTTGCAGGTTGATGAAAGCGGGATGCTTGTGCCCCGTCTCGGGCAGCAGGTTGAATTCGAATAGCCTGTTTTCGCCATGAAACACTTTGCCCACGCTCCACACAACACCTTTGTCCAGCATGCCGCGCGCTGCGCCAAGGCGATCGGCAATCTCCAGTGTACGTTTGGCAAAACAGATCGCGCGCGAGCCCTGCCCCGCCCCTTCGTGATCATCGAGCACAAGCACCTGCGTGCCGCGCTGCGCCAGATCGAGCGCCAACGCAAGCCCGACAGGGCCGCCACCCACCACCACGACCGGGAAGTGCCGCGCGGGGCCCGTCTGATCCGCGACTTTTTCGTAGGGATAAAGCCTGTGTGCGAGTGGATATGTGGCGCCAATCATTCCAATTTATCCCTGTAGCTGCTCCCACATCTCCAAGTCGCGTTTGTCTGTCCATATGCGTGGATGCCAGATGCCGCGTGCCTCGTCGTAGGCACGCGAGACATTGAATGGCAGGCAGTGTTCGTAGATGGCATAGTCCTTGAACTTAGGGTCACAGCTTTCGCGCACGGCGTCCCATGCGTCTTTGAGCGATCCGCCACGGGCTGCCACCCTGGCCACTGGCTGGTAGGTGCTGTCGACAAAGTCGCGGGTGCTGTCGATTGCGCGCGTAACCGCGTCTTTGCCCATCAAAGCGCCGCCACGCCCCGGTGCGATGGCATCCACGTCGTGGGCAACAATCTGGTCCAGCGTCTGTCCCCAGTCGTTGAAATAGCCGTCACCGCAATAACAGGCGGAATGGTCTTCGACGATATCACCGGTAAACATCACGTTCTGGTCGGGCACATGGATCACCGCGTCGCCTGCGGTATGCGCACGCCCGATGTGCTTGATGTCCACGTGGCGTGTACCAAGGTAAACCGTCATCTGCGCGCTGAAGGTCGTTGTCGGATATGTCAGGCCCGGGATGCTCTCATGCCCCTCGAACAAGCGCGGAAAGCGCTGGAACTCGCTGTCCCAGTCTTCTTGCCCGCGCTCGACAACCATCGCACGCGCCGCCTCTGACATGATGATCTGATCCGCCCGGTAGGCCGACGCGCCCAGCACCCGCACCGCATGGTAGTGTGTCAGCACAAGGTGCGAGATCGGCTTGTCGGTGATTTCGCGCACCTTCTCGATCACCTTGCCAGCCAGACGCGGCGTTGCCTGCGCCTCAACAATCATCACAGAATCGTCCCCGATGATAACGCCCGAGTTCGGGTCGCCCTCCGCAGTAAAGGCCCAAAGACCTTCGCCAATTTCGTCAAAAGTGATCTGCTTTTCCGTCATGTCCCCTTGGGACGCGAATGCCTTCGCCATTTCAGGCTCCCTCCCTGTTGCCGTTCTGCCGGCTCTTCTGATCCCGCTTACCCTCGGCCATATGGATCGTCCAAAGCGGGCAAAACCGTGGCCTTACAATCGCCAAAACCGATGGAGAAACCATCCCCTTGCGCAGCCCCTTTAAGGGTAACTGTGTCGCCATCCTCGACAAAACTACGGTGCTCGCCGGTATCCAGCTCTATCGGCGTTTGCCCCCCCAAGCTGAGTTCAAGCAAGGAGCCACGATTGCCAGGGGCCGGCCCTGAAATGGTGCCCGATCCCAAAAGATCGCCGACCCGCATCGCGCAACCACAGGCGGTATGATGCGCCAGTTGCTGGGCTGAGGAGTAGTACATTTCTTTGTAATTGGTGCGTGTAAGTACGGTGGGTGTCTTGCGGTCCGGCGCCAGTAGAACCTCTAGGTCGATGTCAAAAAGTGTCGGAAACGGTTCCGCGAGATATGGCAAAAGCGGCACTTCGCGCTCAGGTGTCGCGCAGCGAAACGGCTCCAACGCGGCGGCGGTCACGATCCAAGGGCTGATGGTTGTCGCCGTGGCCTTGGCCTGAAAGGGACCAAGCGGTTGATACTCCCATGCCTGAATATCCCGCGCAGACCAGTCATTCAGCAAAACATAGCCGAAAATATGCGCATCGGCTTCAGCGACCGAAATGGGCCCGGTACTGGCCATACCAACAACTGCGCCCAGTTCCAGTTCGATGTCAAAGCGGGCACTTGGCGCAAAATGCGGCTCGGGCACATTGGGTGCTTTCAATTGCCCCCACGGGCGTCGGACCGGTGTGCCCGACACAACCACAGAGGAGGCACGCCCGTTGTAGCCGATAGGAATATGAAGCCAGTTGGGCGGCAGCGCATTCTCGGCACCGCGGAACATCGTGCCCACATTCGTCGCATGATGCCGGCTGGCATAAAAATCTGTATATTCAGCGACAACAAAGGGCATATGCAGCTGCACGTCAGCCAAGCGGTATAGATGTGGTTTCAGACGCTCCGGGTCTTCCGCATCTTCCCGCAGCATCGTTGTCAGTTGTGTCCGCAAGGTCGTCCAAGCGCGCGCGCCCAGCGCCATGAAAGCGTTCCATGACGATCCCTGCAGCGTGGCTTTGCAGTCGATCGCGCCGGATGCCTCTAATGCCGTGAGGTCGAGGACAAACTCCCCAATGGCGACGCCACAGCGCGGCGTGACATCGCAGATCGAGAAGACACCGTAAGGCAGGTTGTTTAGCGGAAACGGTGATCCTGCGGCGTTTGCACTTTTGACCCAGCTTTTCTGAAGTGGCATCCCTGCTTCCTGTGTTAATACCGCCCGTCGCCGGATGGCCGGTCGGCCCTCCGGCGGCATCTTCCAACAGACCAAGCCGGAAGAACAGCCGAATTTGCGCTCCACCACCATAGACTGCCTTTACAGTCGGATCGAATTACATCCGACATCGGTGAAGTCGACCCGAGACAAAGCTTCACAGACACATTTCTTGCAACCCGCACAGCCGACTGCGTTTTTTCGTCGGGACGCCACGCAGGACAACCATTGCGCGCTACTCACTTTTCCTTGCACCTCAGGATAGTGCCCGTCGCCTCGAACGGAAAAACTTCAGAAATTTTTTGAATACAAAATTCAATTTGGCAATCTGGACAATTACGGCACGCCAAATCAACAAAACAATCGTGCGCAGGCGTCTGAATACGGCGTCCTTACAATATCTTAACTCACTTCCGATGCCCGACGCGCCTGACATTGCGCATCCTTCACTTTTCGTCGGCGTCAGATAGCACAAACGACTGTTAGCCCAAACATTACCCGGTCAAGAGCTGAGACCCTTGTTTGTCGCAGGCGACGCGCTACAACACGCTTGGGACAGATTTTTATCTTAAAATGTGCGACCGCGTTTCGCATCCTGCATGAAAAGCATCAAAATCGTCACCTTGAAACCAGAACCGTGCTCCGGTCGCATGAGCGGGGAGCGAACTAAAATTCCTTGGGAGGAAACATGAAAGATACCATCAACCGTAGAAAATTTCTGCGCGGTTCGGCCGTTGCTGGCGCAGCAGCACTGGCCACGCCAGCCATCGCGGACGGTCACGGAACAACGTTGAAAATGCAAGCGGCTTGGGGCGGCGGTATTTTCCTCGAGAACGCTCAGTCCTTTGCAGCACGCGTGAATGAGATGTCTGGCGGCTCGCTGACCATCGAAGTTCTTTCCGTAGACGCGGTCGTCAAAACAAGCCAGATGCAAGACGCTGTTCACCGCGGTGTTCTTGACGCGGCACACTACGTGCCGGCCTATTGGTACGGTAAATCCAAAGCTGCGTCCTTGTTCGGCACGGGCCCTTGCTTTGGCTGGTCGAGCCAGGAGGTTCTGGGCTGGGTCCACGCAGGTGGCGGCCAGGAACTCTTTGACGAACTGATGGATACACTGCGTTTGAACGTTGTGTCCTTCTTCAACTCGCCAATGCCAGCACAGCCGATGGGCTGGTTCCAGGAGCAGATCACAGATGCATCGCAGATGGACGGTCTGAAGTACCGTACGGTTGGTCTTGCTGCCGACGTTCTGCTTGAAATGGGTATGTCTGTTGTTCAGCTTCCGGGCGGTGAAATCCAGCCTGCTATGAAGTCTGGCCTGATCGACGCTGCGGAATTCAACAACCCGACGTCTGACCGTGACTTTGGTATGCAGGACGTGTCCAAGCATTACCACCTCGCCTCCTATCACCAGAGCCAGGAGTTCTTCGAGGTCACAATCAACAAGGACAAGTTCAACAGCCTTGCAGATGAGCACAAAGCGATCATCAAGAACGCATCCATGGCCGAGAACTCCGGTTTCTACTGGGGCAACACCAAGCGTTATTCAGATGACCTGATCAAGTTGCAGGAAGCGGATGGCGTAAACGTCTACCGCACACCGGATTCCGTTCTGGCCGCTCAGTTGGAAGCATGGGACAAAGTGACATCGCGTATCGCTGAAGAAGACCCCTTCTTTGCCAAGGTGATGGAATCCCAGAAAGCTTACGCCAAAGACGTAATGAACTATCTCAACTTGAACCAGCCTGACTACAAGCTGGCGTACAACCACTACTTTGGTTGATTATACACGGTAGAACTAACGTCCGGGGGCCAGTATGGTCCCCGGACACTTGCGTGTAGAAGAACAGCAGAGAGCATTTGCCGATCTGCTTGGGGAGCAATAAGAAATGAAATTCGTTCACGCCATCGAGGGACTGAGTCTCTGGACGGGCCGCGCCTTTGGTTGGTGCATTCTGATCCTGACACTTTCCGTATCCTACGAGGTTTTCGTAAGGTACGTCCTGAATGCCCCGACAGTCTGGGCGTTCGACATGATGATCCAGATGTATGGTGCGCTATTCCTGATGTGCGGAGCTTACGCGCTCGCTCAGGACACACATGTTCGCGCTGATGTTCTGTATCGGCTGTTTCCCGTCAAAATACAGGCTGGGCTGGATTTCCTGCTGTACTTCCTGTTCTTCTTTCCCGGCATCATCGCTCTTGTATACTTCGGCTACGAAATCGCGTCTGACAGCTGGCGCTACAAGGAAGTGAGCTTTAACAGCCCCGCCAGTATCCAGATTTACTTCTTCAAATCTCTCATTCCGCTGGCAGGTAGCCTGTTGGCCATACAGGGCGTTGCCGAGCTGGTGCGCTGCGTCAAAGCTATGCGCACCGGTGTCTGGCCGGAACGTCTGGCGGATGTCAAAGAGACCGAAGACCTCCTGACCGAAGCAGACCTCGAAGCGATCCAAGCGGTCGCGCCGACAAAGAAATAAGCCGCTCAGCGCTTCACGAAAGATAAAAAGATGACAAACCCTGAAGTCGCCCTTCTGATGCTTGGGCTGTTTATTGTTCTTGTTTTGCTTGGTTTCCCGATCGCTTTCACGCTGCTCGCAATGGGTGTGGCCTTTGGCTATTACGCCTATCACCAAGGCGGCTCGATTGAGAGTTTCAGCGATATCTTCAACAACAATATCTTCTACCTTCTGAACCAGAACACCTATTCGGTGATGGAGAACCC
The DNA here is from genome assembly GCA_947501635.1 of uncultured Roseobacter sp. Taxonomy (GTDB): domain Bacteria; phylum Pseudomonadota; class Alphaproteobacteria; order Rhodobacterales; family Rhodobacteraceae; genus Roseobacter. The sequence continues at coordinate 126,995 of CANMWT010000004.1, read as the reverse complement.
GACACTGGTTGCCATTCCACTGTTCCTGTTCATGGGCTATGTGGTTGAACGCGCCAATATTGTCGACAAGCTGTTCTTTTCGCTTTATCAGGCAGCCCGCAACCTGCCGGGCAGCCTTGCCATCGCAGCGCTTCTGACCTGTGCGGTCTTCTCGACGGCCTCGGGCATTGTGGGCGCCGTTGTGACGCTGATGGGCCTGCTGGCCTTCCCCGCCATGGCCAATGCAAACTACAACAAAAGCTTTGCCTCGGGGGTGATCTGCGCCGGTGGGACACTGGGCATTCTGATCCCGCCGTCGATCATGCTGATTGTCTACTCGGCAATTGCCGATCTGTCGCCTCTGCGTCTCTATGCGGCTGCTGTTTTCCCCGGGCTTTTGCTGGCCAGCCTCTACATCGTCTATGTGATCGTGCGCGTTTGGTTCAATCCAGCTCTTGCCCCAAAGCCTAACATGGATGACGTTCCGCCACCCCGCCAGATTTACTGGAACCTTCTGGTAAGCTTCGTGCCGCTCACAGTTTTGATTGCACTGGTGCTCGGCTCTATTCTGGGAGGTTTGGCAACGCCCGCCGAAGCCGCCGCCATGGGCGCCCTGGGTGGTATGGTTCTGGCAGTGCTGTATCGGTCGATGACATGGACCAAGCTGAAGGAAAGCGTGTTCCTGACCGCCAAAGCAACCGCGATGGTGTGTTGGCTGTTCGTCGGCTCTTGGACTTTTGCCTCGGTGTTCTCCTATCTGGGCGGGCACGACATTATCGCGCAATGGGTCGGCGGCATGGACCTTGAGCCGTGGCAGTTCCTTGTTCTGGCGCAGGTTATCATCTTCCTTCTGGGCTGGCCGCTGGAGTGGTCTGAGATTCTTATCATCTTCGTACCGATCTTCCTGCCGCTGCTCGAAGTCTTTGGCGTTAACCCCTACTTCTTTGCGATGCTTGTCGCTCTGAACCTGCAAACATCATTCCTGACCCCGCCCATGGCCATGTCGGCCTACTATCTGAAAGGGGTTTTGAAAAAGCAGATCGAGCTGATGGAGATTTTCCGTGGTATCATGCCCTATCTGGGCATCGTGATCCTCACCATGGTCTTGATGTATCAGTTCCCGGGCATCGCCCTGTGGTTCCCCGACTTCCTCTTCGGTGAATATATTCCGTGATACAGGACGCGTGGAAACTGACGGCGGCACAGGCTCAAACAGCCTTTGCCGCCGGTCGCCTGACATCAGTAGAGCTGGTGCAGGCATGCCTTGACCGGATCAAGGACACTGACGATGCCATTAAGGCCTGGGTGTTCCTCGATCCGCAAGCGGCACTGGCGCAGGCTGCTGAATGCGACCGTATCCGCAAGGCAGGTATGGCGACCGGTCCATTGCATGGCATCCCTGTCGGGCTGAAAGACATCATCGACACCGCCAAAATGCCGACGCAGCGCGGGACGCCGATTTTCAAAGACCGCCAAACGGACCATGTCGCGCGACTGGTGGAGCATCTGCGCGAAGCGGGTGCTGTCATTATGGGCAAGACAGTCACGACCGAACTCGCCTTCGTGCATGCCAACGAAACGCGTAATCCGCATAATCCCGGCCACAGCCCCGGCGGCTCGTCCAGCGGGTCGGCTGCGGCTGTGGCCGCGCATCACGTCCCCTTGGCCATTGGCACACAAACCAACGGATCGGTGATCCGCCCGGCATCTTTCTGCGGCACATTCGGGTTCAAGCCCACGCGCGGTGTAATATCGCGCAGCGGCGTGCTGCAGACATCCGTATCCCTTGACCAGGTCGGCTGCTTCGGTCGGACGCTTGAGGACGTCGCATTGCTGACCGATGTCATCGGCAGCTATGATCAGCGAGACCCTGCAAGCTTCGCGCGCCCGCGTCCCAACATGTCGGCCGGTGTCGCCGCCGAGGCGCCCGTGACCCCCGATCTCGCCTGGTTCGAGTTGCCCTTCAACGACCGGTTAAGCGGTGATGCGATCGAGGGGCTGGAAGCGGTACTTGAGATATTGGGGCCGCAGGTAAACCGGATGGAGCCTGCTGACACGCTATCCAATCTGGTGGCGGTGCAGGCGCGTATCCACGAATACGAGATTGCCCAGCATCTGGCAGAGGTGTTCGACACGCAGTGGGATCAGATCAGCGAGACGCTGCAGCCGGTCATCACACGCGCTCGGAAAATTTCGAAGGCAGAGTACGACGACGCCCTCGCGGTAAAGGCTTCGGCCGAAGCATTCTTTGCGGACTTCTTCAAGGAGTTTGACGCCATCATCGCACCCTCGGCGGCTGGAGAAGCGCCGGCTTTCGGGAACGGGACAGGTGATCCGATTTTCTGTACACTGTGGACGTTGGCGGGCTTGCCCTGTGTTACCCTGCCGCTGCTGGTCGGGGAAACCGGACTGCCGATCGGCGTGCAATTGATCGGACCCGTTGAAAAAGACGACCGCCTGCTGCGCACAGCGCGCTGGCTGCAAAAGCACCTCGCTCAGGCCGAGGAATAAAGGAAAGGACGAAGTTATATGTCTTACGGAACCAAACTGATTGTCGGGCTTATGGGCACTGCAATGCTGTGCATCTTTGTTGGCGGACTGTCGCACAGCATCTCGACAGGCTTTGCCGGCTTTAGTGGGGGATTGCCCTTCATGGTCATCGCCATCATCGTCTGCGGTATGGCGGTCTATGACTACTGGGACGAGTGCATTCGCAAGAAATGATGAAAAAACGTCTCTGGATTACCCGACGTCTGTCTGACGCAACGCTGGCGCGTGCGGAACGTGACTATGATGTAGTCATCAACCACGAAGACACGCCGGGAACGGCTGAAGAGCTGATTGCGGCAAGTGCCGAATTCGACGCTATCGTACCCTGCCATTCCGAACACTTCAGCGCGGATGTGGTGGCGCAGTTTGCCGATCGTCTGCAGATCGTCGCCAATCACTCCGTTGGCGTGGATCACTGTGATTTGCCCGCGCTCAAGGCGCGCGGCATAACCGTGACCAACACGCCCGACGTGTTGTCTGATGCAACCGCAGAGCTTGCGATGCTTCTGATGCTGGGCGCGGCGCGCCATGCCGTTGCCGGTGACCGCATCGTGCGCACCGGCCAGTGGGACAGTTGGTCACCGGCCTTCATGGTCGGCAAACAAGTCACCGGAGCCCGTCTGGGCATTATCGGCATGGGGCGCGTCGGGCGTGCATTCGCGGCCAAAGCGCGCGGATTTGACATGGAAATCCATTACTATAACCGGTCTGAACTGCCGGAGGATCAGGCGCAGGGCGCAGTCTATCACGACAGTGTGGAAAGCTTGCTGCAGGTTGCGGACTTTCTGTCCTTGCATTGCCCGGCCACGCCAGAAACGACAAACCTGATGAATGCAGAGCGTTTCGCGCTGTTGCCCGAAGGCGCCATTGTGGTGAACTCCGCCCGTGGCGCGCTGGTTGACGAAACCGCACTGATCGATGCTTTGGACAAGGGTCAGGTTTCCGCCGCCGGTCTGGACTGTTTTCAGGTCGAGCCAGGGGGCAATCCCGCCTTTGCCGCCTATGACAATATCTTCATGCTGCCCCACATCGGCAGTGCAACGCGCGCGACGCGTGACGCAATGGGGTTTAGGGCGCTTGACAATCTGGACGCGTTCTTTGCCGGCAAAACACCGGGCGACAAGCTGTAGAAACCGAAAATATGGGCGCCCATGCGCACTAACTGCGCAGGCCTGAGGCGCATGTTCAGGCAAGATGCTTGTCACGGCAGCCGCATCCTGTATTGCAGGTCCAACAGTTCAGGCCCCCGCACATGCTTCAGGTTCTTACCCACAACATCCTTCCCGTGTTTTCGATGCTTGCCCTTGGCTACGCGCTGGGACTTTTGGGCAAGGTGTCGCGCAGCGAGGCCGCCGCCCTTAACCGTGTCGCCTTTATGGTGTTGCAACCTGCGCTGATTTTCCCGCTTATCAACGGGCTTGATCTCGCGGAATTCCGCTTTGACGCCCTAGGCCTTTACATCACGTGCCAGGTTCTTTTGTTCTGCGCGACATATGCCATCGCCCGCCACCTGCTTGCCCGCGACCGGATCGAGGCATGGTTGCTGGGCATGGCCACGATCTTCGTGAACACCCTGCTTTACATCTGGCCCATTTCCTTTCTGATCTACGGAGAGGCCGCTGCATTGCCCATTACGAGTATCGTGGCATGGGACACCGCATTTACCTTCGCCTTCTTTATTGTCACAACCGATTTGCTCGCCAATCCAAAGGCGTCGGCTGCGGCATCTTTGCGACGGGTTGCGGCCAATCCGGTGCTGATTGCGATCGCGCTGGGGGCTGCGACGAACGTGATGCAAATCCCGGTTCCGGTCCCGCTGATGACAGCGCTCGAGTTTGCCGGCGTGAGCGCCCCGCCGCTGACGCTTTTTGCCTTGGGTGTCATCTTGTCTGGCCACGCGCTCTGGCCAAGTAAGACAATAGTTACGATTTCCACACTCAAGCTGCTGATCTTTCCGGCGATGGTTTGGGCCGCATTGCAATTGGGAAGCCGGCCGCCAGAGTGGAACACGCTGTTGGTGCTGGGCGCGGCGGGGCCGTCGGGGGCTATGGCTTTCGCGCTTGCGATGCTGCACGGAGTGCGCACGGACCAGATCGCCCCGATCATCGTCTGGACATCGGTTTTGTCCATTCTGTCGCTCGCATGGCTTGCCTGAGCCCGAGACGACCCAACCATCTGCGCGTTTCGTTCTGCTGACGCCAAGGTACTGCAAGCGCTGCAATCGTTTGGTGCATCGCCCTAGCCCGGTCTGGACAGCGCAATCGCTTTGGCGCAATTTGAACATTGCGACGCTGCGGTCATGGTGTCGTGCAACAGGCGGAGACATCAGTGACGGGAAAGTTCTTTTCGGCTTTGGCAATTGTCATCTGTATGGCCGCGCAAACGGCCGCCCAACAGCTGCCCCCACCCGTCACGGACGACACCTATCTTCCGGTGAACCGCCAAGAGGCCCTTCTGGGCCGGTTGTTGTTTTACGATCCTATTCTGTCGGGCAGCAAATCAGTTGCCTGCGCAACCTGTCACCATCCTGACTTTGGCACGTCAGATGGTGTTTCGCTGTCCGTCGGCGACGGCGGAGAAGGACTTGGCCCCGCGCGCCGCGTTGACGCAAACAATCCGCCGGAAGAAAGCATTCCGCGCAATTCACCGGGGCTGTTCAATCTGGGCGCGCGTGAATTCACGGTGATGTTCCACGACGGCAGGCTCGAAGCGAGCACGGAATTCGAAGGGGGCCTGCGCTCACCACTGGACGCCGATATGATGCAGGGGTTTGCTTCAGTTTTATCCGCACAAACGATGTTTCCGGTGCTCAGCCGCGATGAAATGGCGGGCTCATACCACGAAAACGAGATTGGGCGCGCGGTTCGACAAGGTCTTATCACCGGCGAAGGCGGTGCTTGGGATTTGCTGTCGCGCAGGGTGGCGCAGCTGCCCGCCTACGCGGAGGCGTTTGTCTCCCTCTATCCGCATGTAACCCAGCCCCAAGACATTGCCTTTACAGACATATCCAACGCTATCGCGGCATTTATCGCCTTTGAATGGCGTTCGGACAGCTCGCCTTTTGATGCGTTACTGCGCGGCGAGACAAAATTTGAAGGGGCAGCCAAGCGCGGGCTTGAGCTTTTTTACGGCTCGAAAGGATGCGCCGGATGCCACGGCGGCGCGTTCCTCACCGATCACAGTTTTCACGCCATGGGGGCACCGCAGATCGGACCGGGAAAATCGGCGGCTTTTGAGACCCACACCAGAGATGACGGCAGGTTCCGCGTGACCGGTCGTGATGCGGACCGCTATGCCTTTCGCACGCCTTCTTTAAGAAATGTAGCCCTTACAGCGCCTTATGGCCACGCAGGTGCACATCGAGACCTTGCCTCTTTCATTGCCGCGCATGCCGACCCGCTGCAGGGACTGGCCGATTATGACAGATCGCAAGCGGTGTTGGTAAACCCGTCGGATCACGACTTTGCCATCCTCGACGATCCCGCCGCACTGGCGGCGATTGCACAGGCCGTCACTACCCGGCCGGTGCCACTCACCGCCAGTGAGATTGAAGACTTGGTCGCTTTTCTGGAAACGCTGACTGATCCGGTCGCCATATCGGGGCGGTTGGGTGTTCCCGCGTCGGTACCAAGTGGACTGCCCGTACCTTAAGGTTTGGTCAATTCGTACAGGCCGTTGGCTTTTAGCTGCGCCTTTGACGTACTGCCGTCGGGCCAGATAACCTGTACCAACGCCTCGGTCGCCTGCCCCAACCCGAAGTGACGCGGCAATAGCTGCCCCCCCGCGTGCCCGCCACCGATCACCTGCTGGACGGACTGTGTGCCGGCCTCCGTCGTTACAGTGATCCGCGCGCCGACTGCATCGCGGTTCCCGTCACTCTGCACCAGTTTCACCCGCAACCAGTTGCCCGTATCCGGTGTCACGTTGCGATAAAGCTCAAGCGGCGCGCGCCGGTTCACCACTAGAAGGTCAAGCCGCCCGTCACCATCAAAGTCGGCCAGAGCGCCACCGCGCGACCGCGCCATCGTTGCAACCCCCGCGCTTTCAGACACCTCGCTGAACCGTCCATCTTCGGTCTGGACAAGCAGATTGTTGGGGTCTCGAGTTGCAAGGCCCGGCATCTGATCGACATTACCTTTGGCAATGAACAAATCTACCAAACCGTTATTGTCCACATCCGCAAACTCGGCATGCCAGCCCGTTGAGGGGCGGCCATCGCCGCCTACATGCGGTCGCTGCGCGTAGGTGCCAATGTCAAATGGAGCGGCGGCATAGCTACCGTCCGGCTGTGCCAGTTGCATGACCTGATCGCCCATCGACGTGAGCATGACTTCGTCGCGACCGTCTCCGTTCAGATCCCGGCTGGCGATGCCCATACCCCACAAGGATACACGCGGCCACCCGTCAGCTTCGGTTAGAAAACGCCCCTCTTCCACATCCCAAAGCTGTTCATAGCCGCTGCGGACATAGTAGTGGCGATCATTTGACAATCGCAGGGTTGTGCGACCGCGCGCGTCTTTGGCCGTCAGTATCGAAAGCGGGCAAAACCCCGGCACAAGCGGCACCACTTCATATCCTGATGCCGTGGGGCGCAGGATTTCATTGTCATCGCAGGCTTCGAACGGACCATCCTCGGCCTCGCGGTCCACGTAGTTGCCGATGGCCAGCGTTGGGCGCTCTGCCCCTGCGTCCCACCATGCGGTAAAGGCCGTACTCCATGCATTGGTTTCGAGAGGTTCAAGAAACGTCTCATCCGGCGTAAACTCGCATGTGCCGTGGCCACGCAGCAAAACGTTCGTACCCACCCGCAAAACAAACAGATCCTGATGCCCGTCGCCGTCAATATCAAGGGGATAAGCACCCGTGACGCCGGTCAGTTCCGGTGTTTTGGCACGGGTAAACTCAAAGTCGCCATCATTGACAAACAGCGATGTGGCGTTGGCACCACCCGCGGCAAAGAAATCGGGCAAACCATCGCTGTTGCAGTCAAACACCGCCACGCCGCCGCCAACGAAATGTTCCCATCCGCCGTCATAAACATGTTCCACCAAGACGTCAGAGCGGTCTTCAAAAGTGACGCCGGCCTGCGTGGCGCCCGCACAATAACACAACAAAAAAGCCAATCGGATCACGCGGCGCGAGCCTCGCAAACCAGCGATGCTGTCACTTGTGACAGGGCCAGCGCACTGGCACCGCGCGCCCAGACAAGACCATCCCACGCATTTACCGTAACCCGGCAGGGCTCTCGCCCTTCATTCAGTGTGAGGGATCGCATCGTTGCCACTACTTCCTGCGCGTACAGATAGTCGTATTGCATTCTTTCGCCAGACAGAATGATCATCTCAGGGTCGAATAATTGCACCACGTTTGACAGACCCAAAGACAGGTAGCTGCCGGCACGCTGAAAGATCGCCCTGGATGTTTCATGCCCTGCTTCAGCCTGTTTGAGCAGCGATTTCAACACATCTGCGGGAGTTTGCCCCAGATTGGTGAGCTGCCCCAACGCCGTCGCCGCCTCCCGGATCAGCGCGTAGTCTGCAACATAGGCCTCAAGACAGCCGCGCTGCCCGCATCTGCACAAGGCACCGTCAAGCTGCACCTTGGTGTGTCCAAGCTCCAGCCCCATGCCGCGCGCACCGCGGTACAGTCGGTTGCCCAGCACCAGCCCCATGCCCACCCCGCTTTCTACCGTAACAACGGCAAAATCCGACATGGCGCGCCCTTCACCGAACCACAGCTCAGCCAGTGTCAGCATGTTGGCATCATTGTCGATCAGCAACGGTACATCGAACCGCTGCGCCAGCGCGTCGGAAAACAGGCTTCCGCTGTCTTTCAACAGCGGCGACCAAAGCACGGTTTCGGTTTCGTGGTCCACCATGCCGGGCAGACCGATCCCGATGGCGCTGATTTCAGCGCGGTCGATGTCAGCATTGCCCAGCAGGGTTTCGATCAGATCAGCGACCTCTTGAACCGTATCGTCCACAGATCTGCTGTGATCTGCCGATGGCATGGAAGCGTCCGCAATCACGGCACCGGTAAAGTCTGCAACAACAGCCGTATGGCAGTTAAAGGCAAGCTTGACGCCAATCACGTAAGCCCGCTCGGCAACAACTTCCAATGCCACACGCGGACGACCACGCCCTGTTTCGCGGATGTGGCTTTCGACCTCGCGCAAACAGCCACCTGAAATCAGATCTGCTGTCAGCGTGGTGGCCGACCCTCCGCTGATGCCCAAGGCATGGGTAATATCCGCGCGTGCCGCCTGCCCGCGTGCGCGGACAAATTCGAAAATCTGCTGTCGCAACGGCAAAACCGCACCAGTAGCGGATCCCAGAAGCGGACCGCACCCGCTGTCTGGATCAACACGTTCTTGCAGTGAATTTATTTCGACATTCAAATTAAATCACCTCCCCACAGTGAAAACTGGCGGGATTATCTCTGCGTGACAACCCCAAATCTAGCCAATATGTAGTTTTCTGCATATGCAGGCGGTTTTTTATTTTGACTTCTAAAATAAACTTGGTGCAGTCTTGACGCATGGGTCGCAAGACGACTCGTTCCGCCGGGCAAACGCGGCGGGGTCATTGGGAGGAATACATGAAAAAATTATTTTTGGCGGCATCGCTGTCAATCGCAACGCTTGGCTCTGCGGCACTGGCAGAAGAGTTGAAAATAGGCGTCAGCTGGTCCAACTTTCAGGAAGAACGCTGGAAAACCGACGAGGCGGCAATGAAAGCCGCGATCCTGGACGAAGGGGCCACCTATATGTCCGCAGATGCTCAGGCTTCAGCGGCCAAGCAGCTTACAGACGTCGAAGCGCTTATTGCACAAGGTGCTAACGCCTTGATCATTCTGGCCATGGACAAAGACGCCATCGGACCGGCTGTGGACAAGGCTGCGGCAGAGGGCATCCCCGTCATCGGGTATGACCGCCTGATCGAAGACGAGCGCGCGTTTTATCTGACCTTCGACAACAAGGGGGTCGGACGCATCATTGCCGAGACGATCAAACAAAAGCAGCCTTCGGGCAACTATGCCATTATCAAAGGTGACAAAGGTGACCCCAACGCGGGCTTTTTGCTTGAAGGCATGATGGAAGTGATTGGCGCTGACGTCGAAGCCGGCACAATCAAGATCGTTGGCGAAGCCTTCACCGACGGCTGGAAGCCGGACAACGCACAAAAAAACATGGAGCAGATCCTGACAGCCAACAACAACGCAGTTGACGCTGTACTGGCGCAAAACGACGGTATGGCGGGTGGCGCGATTGCCGCTCTGGCCGCGCAGGGGCTTAATGTTCCGGTCGGTGGTCAGGACGGTGACCACGCGGCGCTGAATCGTGTCGCCCGTGGCGAGCAGGTCGTATCCGTGTGGAAAAACGCGCAGGATCTGGGTGCCCGTGCCGGACGCATTGCGGTTGAGTTGGCAAAAGGCACTGCCATGGAAGACATTCAGCACGCGGTCAAATGGTCGGGTGGTGAAAAAGGTGTCGAGATGAACGCGATTTTCCTCGATCCAACACCGATCACGAACGGCAACCTCAGCAGAGCCATCGACGCGGGCCATATCTCTCAGGAGAAGGCATGCGCCGGAGCTATCGCTGGCACAGCCGGCTGTTGATCTGAGACAGCACCGGCCGCTTTGACAGGCGGCCGGTGCAGGCTTCATCCATTCAAGAAATGCACTCCATCAGCGTGGGCCACGTGTCGCCCTATGCGTGCATTTGCCCGCAGGTAGAAAAATGACAGATCAGACCACCGATACCGAAACCAAAAGCGCAGAAAAAGCAGGGCTGGTATCCCGTTTCTTCAAGGAAACTGAACTGGATACGCGCCTGCTGGGCATGATCGGCGCGCTGGCACTGATCTGGACAGGGTTTCACTTTTATGGCGCTATCTTTAACGGCTTCGGTGCTTTTCTGACACCACGCAATCTTTGGAACCTTTCCGTTCAAACCGCGTCAATCGGCATTATGGCGACAGGCATGGTGCTGGTCATCATCACCCGCAACATTGACTTGTCCGTTGGCTCGGTCCTGGGCTTCTGCGCAATTGTCATGGGCGTCGTGCAGGTCTACATCCTGCCGCAATACCTTGGCCTTGGGCACCCGATGATCTGGGTTATCGCCGTCGTCGTCGGTGTGATATGCGGGGCATTTATCGGCGCGTTCCACGGGTTTCTGATCGCCTACGGCAGCATTCCCGCCTTTATTGTTACTCTTGGGGGATTGTTGGTCTGGCGCGGCGCGGCTTTTCTGGTGGCGCGGGGAGAGACCATTTCGCCAGTTGATCCTACATTCGCGCTGATGGGGGGCGGGCCCTATGGCGCGATCGGCGCAACGGGCAGCTGGATCGTCGGCATTCTTGGATGCGCCGCCGTTCTGGGAATGATTGCACTGGGGCGCAGGAACCGGCGCGTCTTTCATATCGAGCAACGCCCGGTCTGGGCCGAAACCTTCCTTGCGATCGTCGGCTGCGGCGCGGTGATCGGTGCCGTGCTACTGGTGAACGCCTATCCGTGGCCCCGCGGCATCGTGAAACGCTACGCTGAGCAGGAAGGCATCACGGTGCCCGAAACCGGTCTCTTCATCTCGCACGGTTTCGCGATTCCGGTTCTGATCCTCATCGGCGTCGCGATCTTCATGACGATCCTGATGTCGCGTACCCGCTTTGGCCGATACGTCTATGCAATCGGCGGCAACCCCGAAGCCGCAGCACTCGCAGGTATCAACACCCGCATGATGACGGTCAAAATTTTTGCGCTGATGGGTGCCCTGACCGGACTGTCCGCGGTTGTGGCATCCGCGCGGCTTGGCTCTGCGACCAACGCACTTGGCACGTTGGACGAGCTTTACGTCATTGCCGCGGCCGTGATCGGCGGGACGTCGCTTTCGGGCGGTGTCGGCACGATATACGGCGCTGTTCTGGGGGCATTGGTTATGCAGTCATTACAAACCGGAATGGTGTTGATCGGCTTTGACGCCGCCATCCAGCAGATCGTCGTCGGCTCGGTACTGGTGCTGGCTGTCTATCTCGACATTCTCTACCGCCGCAATTCGAAGTAAAGGAGGCTCTGATGACTGACCGCAAAGGCACTCCGCTTGTGGAGCTGAAAGACATCGCGATCTCTTTCGGTGGCATCCGCGCCGTAGATCACGTCAGCCTCGACCTTTACCCCGGTGAGGTGGTGGGTCTGTTAGGACACAACGGGGCGGGTAAATCCACGCTCATAAAAATACTGTCTGGCGCTTATCAGAAAGATTCCGGCGAAATCCGCATCAATGGTGAACCCGCGCAGATCAACTCTCCGATCGACGCGCGGCACTACAATATCGAAACAATTTACCAGACACTGGCTTTGGCCGACAATCTGGACGCCGCTTCGAACCTGTTTTTGGGGCGCGAGCTGACAAATGCGCTTGGCTTTGTGGACGATGCCAAAATGGAAAGCGAAACCGCAAAGATCATGGCGCGGCTCAACCCCAACTTCAAAAAGCTAAAAGAGCCTGTTTCCGCTCTGTCTGGTGGTCAGCGCCAATCGGTTGCTATCGCCAGAGCAGTCTACTTCAACGCAAAAATCCTTATCATGGACGAGCCGACCGCAGCACTAGGTGTGCATGAAACTGCGATGGTCGCAGACCTTATTCAAGAGTTGAAAAAACAGGGCTTGGGCATTTTCCTCATCAGCCATGACACGCGCGAGATGATGGACCTGTGCGACCGTGTTGCGGTCATGAAAAACGGTAAACTTGTCGGGTCGGAGCGGGTCGAAGACGTGACCGAGGACGATATCTTGTCGATGATCATTCTGGGCAAAAACCCAAAAGCAGCCGCATGACTTTCATCGGCATTGATCTGGGTACCTCCTCGCTCAAGGCGATCTTGATCGACGAGGATCAGACAGTTCTGGCAGAACATGTCGAACCGCTCAGTGTCGAGCGCCTGCACGACGGGTGGTCAGAACAAAACCCGCAAAGCTGGTGCGATGCGGCGGAAAAAGCACTTGGAAAGCTGGCCGCCCACCCTGACAGCAGCGCGCTTCGTGGGATCGGCCTGTCGGGGCACATGCATGGCGCTACGTTTGTGGGTGCGGACGGGCAAGCTTTGCGCCCCTGTATGCTGTGGAATGACGTCAGAAGCTTTGCCGAAGCCGCCCAAATGGATGCCGATCCTCATTTTCGGGATATCAGCGGTAACATCGTCTTTCCCGGCTTTACCGCCCCCAAAGTTGAATGGGTCCGCCGCAACGAGCCTGCGGTTTTCGACGCGACGGCAAAGATATTGCTCCCCAAGGATTTTCTGCGGCTGTTTCTCACCGGTGAATATGTGTCGGACATGTCCGATGCAGCGGGCACGGCTTGGCTGGATACCGGCGCACGCGACTGGTCAGATACGCTGTTGAGCGCCTGTTCGCTGGATCGCGGATATATGCCAGCCCTCGTGGAGGGTGCCGCCGTTTCCGGCAGGTTGCGCCAAGACCTTGCAGACACGCTCGGCCTTCCCGCTTGCGTGGTTGCGGGTGGCGGTGGTGACAACGCCTCCGCCGCGATCGGCGCGGGCGTGGTCAAGGACGGAACCGCGTTTTTGTCGCTGGGAACGTCAGGTGTTCTCTTTGCCGCCAACAGCGGATACCGGCCCTCTCCGGCCACGGCCGTTCACAGCTTCTGCCACGCGTTGCCGCAGACGTGGCACCAGATGGGCGTAATACTGGCTGCAACCGACGCGCTGGAGTGGCTGGCCCGGCTGACCGGGAAATCAGCAGCGGCACTTACAAGCGGGCTTGGCCCCGTGCAGGCGCCCGGCAAAACGCTGTTTCTGCCCTATCTGAGTGGCGAACGCACACCACACAATGACGCGGCCATTCGGGGGCAGTTTCTGCATCTCGAACAGGCTACGGATGCAACCGAAGCCGCCCGTGCCGTCCTGCAAGGTGTCAGCTTTGCCTTTGCCGATTGCCGTGACGCATTGGAAGCAACTGGCACCCAGCTGACACGTGCGTTGGCCTTGGGGGGCGGCTCAAAATCGCAACATTGGATCAGCATGCTGGCCAGCACGCTGAACATCAGCCTTGATCTGCCGACCGCCGGCGATTTTGGTGCTGCCCTGGGCGCTGCCCGTCTAGGAATGATGGCAGGCGCGGATGCGGGTGACGAGGTGGCCTACCAACCCGCCCTTTCTGGTAGCGTGGACCCTGACAAAGATCTGATCGAGCCCATGGCGCAAGCCCATGCGCGCTATAAGGAGGCCTACATAAAGCTGGCAGGCTTTTAATCGCGGGCAGCATTGACATACGTCAACGACGAAAGCGCGCGAACGCCATAGGGTCTACGGGAAAACCAAGGGAGCACAACATGCTGACTGTAACGAAAGTTTCGCGTGACCGGCTGGACATCGAGTTATCCGGCGCAATGGGGGCAGATGCTATGCGCGACGGGCTCGACCAACTGATCGAAAAGTCACAGGATATCACTCAAGGCAAGATGCTGTATCGAATTTCCGATTTCGAAATGCCAACAATGGGCGCGCTTGCGGTTGAGTTTCAGCAGATGCCCAAGTTATTCAGTTTACTGGGAAAGTTTGACAAATGCGCGGTCTTGTCAGACATGGCATGGATCAGAACCGCCGCCGAGATTGAAGGCGCGGTGATCCCGTCGCTTGAAATCAAGAGCTTTCCGCTGGCCTCTGTGCAGGCGGCCGAAGACTGGCTGGCGGGCGGCTCTGCACAACAAGACAGTGAAGAGGATGAGGAAGAAAACTTCCCCGTCTGACAGGCACACGCCCCGCGTTTTCCCCGTCGCAGATGGCGAATGGTTCGTTTGCGTCGCATATCGACCCCCTGTAGGGTAGCGGGCGTCGTCTGCGAGTTAATCAGCATGCACCGCTCGCCTTGCTTGTACTGTATAGGGATCAAATAAATGAAAACTGCCAAATCATACCTCGACGAAGCCAATGCTGTCGTTCCCAAAGTGTCTGTTCAGACGGGCATCGAAAAGCACAAAGCGGGCAACAGCGTGTTTGTTGATGTGCGCGACAGTGCGGATATTGCCGCTTCCGGCACGATCGCCGGCGCAGTACGCGTGGCGCGCGGGATGATCGAATTCAGAGCGGATGATACCCACCCGATGCATAATCCGGCGCTCAAAAAAGATGCCGACATTGTTCTGATATGCGGGGCGGGCGGTCAGGCCGCGTTGGCGGGAAAAACACTTTTGGATATGGGTTTCAAGAAGGTGTCAAACGCAGGCGGGTTTTCATCTTGGAAAGATGCCGGCGGGCCGGTTGAAGACTGACGCTGCCACCAAAAGTAAACACCGCAAGCCCGGCCTGCGGTGTTTCTATGTTCAAATTAGATGTCTAGACCGCGGGGCTGCTGGCTCAAGCGCTGCGAAGATACTCCATCTCAATCACCGTATGGCCTTCAATCGCCGCTTCTACCACATGCTCTTCACCTTTATCGGCGGGCCAAATCGCAAACAGGCCGTGATTGCGGCGCTGAACGCCGACGCCGGTCTTTTTGGCGACTTTATACAAGTTTGCCATGATACGCGCCTTGGACCATCCGGTCTCGTCTTCAAACTGGGAGATTGTAAAACCATGACCAAGTGCATCAACGATAAAGGCCGCGACAGTGCCCTGCTCAGGCATGCGGAGTTCGCTGATGTGGTCGGCAGGTGCGACAAGCAACCGGTCGGATTGGCAGTTCTTCAATGCAGCGAGGCGGCGTGATTTAGCTTGTTGCAAGTCCATTTTCAAAGTCCTTCCCTACTATCCTCTGCCCCATGGTAGCTAAGCTCAGATCAACGACTGAACAAAGCCGATAACTGTGTTGCAAGCGACATGCACATTGAAAGACACATTGCCGACAGACGCGTATTGGCAAAATGTGCTAAACCCGGCGAAACCTGCCAGCATGACCAGTGCAAAGCGGCGGTTCTCCAACATTTCAAAAAAGGGCATTTGACCCGGATGCGTTTCTGTCCGTTCAGCGGCAATGATGAACCCGTTGTTCATACCGATCCTCCTAGCGATCGCCGCGCATTTGCGCAGCAGTAAGAGGGGTTGCAATCAAGCCGGAGAACACCACCGCATTTTGTGACAAAACCGCTGTGAGCGACCGCAAAAAGCGGCGCGACACAGATGGGCTGCCAGGTTTTCTGCGGCCCTGCGACGTAGTATCCAGTTCATTCTGGGAAAGCAGTTCTGGAAGGCTCGATCTCTCTTCAGCACTCCGAGGGTTACCGAATTCGACCAAGCCTTCGTCGCAAAAATCACTTTGCTTGTTCAGAACACACATAGACCAACAGTCCTACTCGTTACTCTTTAAACACGAACCGCAAGAACACGCGGTTTACTCATTACCAACCTACCGAACGAAACCCTCGTTCGATGAATACAGTTATAGATCTAAGGGGTAACACCGAGCAATTCGCTATAAATTTGCGCCAATGGTAAACAGATATTACATCTAATGGATGATAAATTTACCAACTAATTGTGGCCATTTCCATACCACCAACTTATTGAAATTTCTACTAAATATTAACTGTGCCTTAATTTGGGAGGTCTTGCCCCACCCTCGCCACAATTTCCGTGCAAAGTTGCCATGAAATGACCTTTGAATTTCCGCTTTTGATGGAGAAATCGCGCGTTTGGCCGCCAAATTCGCGGTCAGTGGACCCGTGATTTCGCCGCCTTCCCGCAGGCCAAGCATAAAAAAGCTGCTTCAGTACTTAAACCGCTCGATCTTGTCGGCGGACAGAGCATATCCGATGTCAGCAAGTTGCGTCGATACAGAGGATACGCCGAACATCCCAGTGACTGTGACCGCCTCAAACAGGCCCTTGCTTTCGTAGGGCTCTGCAGTTGTCACCATCACCAGCTGATTGGCGGGTGGTGGCGGTACATGAACGCAAGCGCCGACATAGGGCACCAGAATGAACGCGACAACGCCGGTTCCTTTATAGTCTATCGGAACGATGTAGCCCGCAAGTTCGACAATCTGCCCGTTCCAGTCGGTTCTGACGCCGCTCGACGCAGGTTGCTGGCTGAAAAGGGGCGCATCATCGTGATCAATCAATCCTTGCAGAATATCAGGCATTATCCTTTCGCCTTCAGGCAGCAAGTCGCTCCAAGTCAGTTTGACCGCGCCGGTGGCGTAGGCACCGCGTGCGGCCCATAGCGGCAAGGATGCAATACCCCCCAAAAGCATGCGCCTGACCGTATCAGGGTTGCCGGAGCGGCGCGTCTTTAGTGATTGCTCATACTTATTGCCACGCACTTGCAGTATCCTCCTTGGCAAGCGCCTCTTCTCGCGCACGCGCCAGATACACCGACACCGTCAGCAAATCTCCCATGGTGCCAAATCGGCGTTCGCGGACCAGCGGCTCCAACAGCGCGGCCTGCGACCAATCGGAGCGCAGCGCGAATTGCCGGGCGACAGGCACCGCCGCTTGCGGACGCTGCGCTACCAGCTTAGCGAGGGCAGACTGAACAGCGGCCTCAACCTGCGGGTTCGCAATGCCGTGATGGACCGAGAAAGCCATCACGATCTGCTCAAGCTTGTCCAACGGCTGGTTCGGATCAAGCAGCATGCTGCGCGTCATATCTTCCACAGCGGCAACGCCATCCAATTCGATGTAAGCTGCGGCAAAGGCACCAAGGTTTTCCGCCCAGTCCCACTCGCGCACACGGGCCATATACGCTTGGATTTCCGCCCGTGCCTCAGGCGTGCCTGACAAGCCCAACAGCAAGGCAAGTATGGCCTGATATTTGTAACCTTCGCGCGACCACAAGTCTTGTATCAGCTCTTGATCGGGAATGTTTACGTCCAACGTCTGCAGTTGCGGATAAGGAATTTTGTCCAGTTCACCAATGACAAGCGTCTTGTGGCGCGGGTTTTCATCCGCGTGAAGATCGGAAATGAATGCAACGCGGCTTGGCGGCATGCCGCCTTGCCATGCCGTCCGGTGTGCAAGGGCGACGTCCATAATCGGCCGAAAATCCGCGTTCACATAGGCAACACGCCGCCAACCGTTTTCCTCGCGGTAAGCAAAAAGCACCGCGTCCTGCGGTGTCGCCGCCAGCTTGCGTCTTGTCGTGCTATCCACCAGTTGCGCTATATCCGGCACGCGGGCCGTGCCTGCCAGAACCTGCTCGACCTTGAAGGCAAAAGGGTTCCGGTCACTGGGGCGCGCAAGGACAAGATACTCGGCATCTACGATCCAGTCGATCTGCGTGCGTTCCGGCTTTTTCATGTCAAACGCACAGGCGGAACCCGCAACGGGCCACAAAAGGCAATATATCAGCGCCAACGCCAGGCCCACGCCCCGCCGTCGCGGCATACTTAGGTCCGTCAATGCTGGTCTGTAGGCTACCACGCAAAGACCTCCATCTGCTGTGCATTCAACGCATATCCCGTCTGACCAAGACCTGTCGACTGAAGCTGCGTGCGCATGATGCCCGTCACCCAGACCGCCTCCCAAAGCTGGTCACTGGGCCAGGGTTGTTCGGTTTCGACATAGACCAGTTGATTAGCCGGCGGCGGCGGCACGTGCAGACAGGCCCCGACGTAAGGCACCAACAGAAAGTGCGTCACGCCATCCGCACTCAGTTCAAGAGGGATCATATAGCCGGGCATCCGGATCAAGGCACCGTCCAGCGTCTCGTTCAACTTGACGGCATTGGCATCATAGATTGGGTTCCACAGATCATTGACCTCATCTACCTCACCCTCTCCGATGATTTCCGAATAAGGCACCCCCGGGGGGATCAGGTCATCCCATTCCAGCTGTAAGGGCGTGGACGCAAAAGCAAAGGGCGGCGCAACAGCAGACGCCGACAAGCCAAGCAAAGCAGATCTTCTATTCAACATTGCGCACCCACTCTCAGCATCAGGTTCTGACCATCATACCATCAGCAAGCGACATTCTGTAAGCCCGCGTCGCCGGAACAAGGCTCACAATCGCGCCAGCACCGACAACGGCCAGCACGACATAGACGTCGCGCAGGGTGGGTGCCTCGATCGGGAGCCAAAGGCCAAAGGCGCTGTCAACGACAGGCTGCGCAACGAACAATGCAGCGTATAGAAGAGCAAGACCCAGAAGCGCACCAACGGCCGCCATCAGCATCGCTTCGAGAACGAGCATGCCCACAATCGTGCGGGGACGCGCGCCCATAGCGCGAAAAATCGCCATCTCGCGGCGCCTTTCGTTCAAGCTGGAGAAAATGATCGCCATCATGCCGATGAGGGCGGTCACCACCACCATGCACGACACGGCCAACAGCGCGGTTTCGGCTATTCCGACGATACCCCAAAGCTCCTGCAGGGCGAGCCCTGGCAGGATCGCAAGCAGCGGCTCTTTGGGGTAGGAATTGATCGCGCGCTGCAAGGCAAAGGTCTGCAGGGGGCTTTGCACGCCCACAAGCGCCGCAGTCACCGCTGTCGGCGTCAGATCCATCTGGCGCAGCGTCTCGGCAGGCGTGGTCTGCCCCGGGACCTGCGCTCCACCCTGCCAGTCAACGTGGATCGCCTCAATCGCTTCAAGGCTGACAATGACGGTACGGTCCACCGGTGTTCCCGTCTTGGCCAGTATGCCCGAGACACGAAACGGTTGATCCTCATGCTCCACAAAAGAGGCAATCCCGTGCGATACGATGATCGGATCCCCTATGCCATAGTTCAGCGTCGCAGCCACGTCCGCACCAATCACCGCGTCGAACAGATCGCCAAGCTGCGCGCCCTGCGCGAGTTCAAGCGACCTGCCCTGTCTGTATTTATAATGTTCAAAGAAGGCACTGTTCGTGCCCATGACACGGAACTGCCGGTGGCTGTCACCCAGTGACACAGGCACAATCCATTCGACCTCGGGTCGCGCTGCGATATCCAGATAGCTTTCCCATGTTACATTGTTCGTCGCATTCCCGATCCGGAAAACCGAATACAGCAAGAGTTGCACCGAACCCGAGCGGGCCCCCACAATCAGGTCCGTGCCCGAAATTGTATCTGCAAAGCTCGCCTTGGCGCCTGTACGCACTTTTTCGACACCCAGAAAAAGTGCCACCGACAAAGCAATCGCAAGAACAGCCATACCGACCGTGAGAGCGCGCGCCATCAGGGACGCGACGGCCAGTCGCAGCATCATGCAACAGCCCTTTCGATATGGGCAATGTCGGTCATCGCAACGACCCTGTCGAATCGTGTCGCCAGTCGGGCGTCATGGCTGACCATCAGCAAGGACGTGTCGTCCACGCGCGCCTGTTCGAACAATAGATCAAGAAAGGCCGCCTGACTATCTGCGTCCAGCGCCGATGTCGGCTCATCCGCGATAATAAGCGGAGGGCGCCCGATCAATGCACGGGCAACCGCGACCCGCTGTTGCTGCCCCACGCTCAGCATACCAGCTTTCGCGTGTTCGACCCCTTTGGGCAACCCAAGTGTTGCACAAAGCGTTTTCACTTCGGCCAGTGGATCGCCGACTTGCTGGCGACGTTTCGGTGCGAACCGCAACGGCAGCAATATGTTATCGGCAACCGTGCCGAAGGGGAGCAGATTGAACTGCTGGAAGATGATGCCAATCTTTTCCGCACGCCACTGATCACGTGCGCCGCCTGACTGGCTGGAAAGGTCATTGCCGGCGACGATGACTTGCCCCTGATCGGGCAGCATCGTGCCACAAACCAAAGACAACAGCGTAGACTTTCCCGACCCGCTTTCTCCCAAAAGCAGAACGCTTTCGCCCGCAGCCATCGAAAAATCCGGCACACGCAAAGAAAACCGGGCCGGCCCCGGCCAGCTAAAGCGGACATCCTTTAGCGAAAGCATCTACAGTGTCACGTCAATAGAGACTACGAAGATCAAGCAGGGGCGCCTCTTTCGATACTTCGAAGGCCTGTGCCCCCGAAGCCGAGACGATCTGGACCTCGAGCATGCGCGCGTTCGCAAAGCTGTCAAAATACGCGAACGCTACTTCTGTCAGCGCCTGAGGGTCCGCGCACGACAGCATGTATTCTGCATGAAACTCGGTATGACCCTGTTTTCCATCGTGCGCTTCATGACCAGCGTGGTCTTCGTGGGCGTGGTCTTCGTGGGCGTGGTCATCATGGGCGTGACCGTCATGATCCGCATGGTCTTCATGGTCATGGCCGTCGTGGTCCAAGTCGCCTTCTTCTGTTTCCAGCATAGCGCTCGCGCGCGTCACAGAACATCCGGCAGCATCGGGCACCACAAAAAGCGACAGCGGTTGCGCCAACGTTGCCACGGCAGCATCGATTGCCGCACGGTGTTCCTCCGATTTGGCCGGATGCTCAAAGCCCACAATATCCGCACCGGGTGCGCGCAACTCCATCAAGACGGCGGTTTCTTCAATCGCAATATTCAACGCGCCGATACCATGTTGATGTGCGCCCAATTGTCGTTCAGTCTCGGACGCTAACGGTGTTGCGGCAACGACGGCCGCACAAAAAAACATCTTCTTCATGGCATCTCCAATCAGGTTGCTTCAGTCAGGTTTCGGCAGGTTAACGCAGCTGTGTCACAGTTTTTTCATAACGCTCATACTCGAGATAGAACTATCTTAGGCACTCTATGGCGTTTGCGGCCTCCAGCCCTTTTCACATGTTAATATAGTATCGCGAACGCAGGAAAAAACATCTCAATGTGCCTGTTTTGCCGCTTTCAGCACCAAATCGAGCCAAGTAATTTGATGTGTGCCGCGGCGATGGACGGCACCGGCCGCGGTTCTGCCGCAGAACCTGATGGTTGAAGAGTGACCCGATAGACAACCGCCACCCGGAAACGACACATCCGGCCATGGCGTTCAACCATAGCCGGAGCATCGTCATTCACACTTCAGTATGTGTGTAGTGGTGTCAGTTCACGGTAAGGAACACGCGGCCGACACTCTCATCAACCAGAACACTCCCGCTACCGCCCGTGATTTCAGCCGATGCAAAGTTGCCCGACAAGCTATCCACATCGATGATCAGATAGGTTCCGGATAGTCCGGTCACATCGACGCTCAGGGTTCCGCCCAGCACCACCTGTGATGTCATGTTTGTGGCAACTGGCTGGCCTTCCACTTCGTTCCCGAGATCCTCCAAACCGAAGCGGCCTGTCCGGATTTCACGAATTCTGGGCAGGACGCCATCTACCTGTTCTAAGACCAGCGTCCCTTGTAGCGTCAGCGTTCCCGTACCCGACGTGCCATCAAAGCCTGCCTTGACCGCGCCGCCCCGCAGGGTGAGCGTTTGCCCCGCACCCACTGTGAGACTGCCACCGGCAAAGATGATGCACTGCGACTTGCCAGAGAAATCACCCGAAACACCGCTGATGGTGCCGTCGACCTCATATCGCCCATTGTCGGCTGTTACGATGTACGCCGTGCTTTGCGTTCCCGAAACACGGAACTTGGCCGCGTTCTGTAACTCAACAGAGCCCGCGGATGCCGCTTGCGAGGACGAGCAAGAGATCAGCCCGCCGTACATGCGCAGCCCGCCGCCCGTACCGAAGTCCAGATCGGCAAGCCTGAAGGTCTGATAGCTTTGCATCACGTTGCCGTTCAGGTCGACACTGTCACCGTCCACCGGCCAGTCACCCTCAACCCAGCTTCCCAGCCAATCCGCGCGATATCCATCCACATCGGGGTCAGGCAAGAAGGTTCTGGTGACGCCGCCCACGTGGCCGATCTGCTGGTCGCCTGTACGGCTTGCCGCGTGGTTCCAGATTTCCTTGGCCTGTAGCGCAGCGTCGGGCATAAGGCGGATCGCCTCGCAAGCCTGATCTGTGGTTGTGGTGCCGACCGCCTGCGAATTGTTCAGGTCATACCATGCGCCGAGTGTGATCTCGGTTGGGTTCGTGATGCTGCCTGCATTAAAGGCCGGTGTGCTGAACCAATTTTCAATGCGGTAGTCGGCGGCATACTCGAAACTGTCAGTCTTTACCGGGGTCCAAGCGTTGCTTACTGTAATGGGGGAGCGCTGCGTGACTTCTGCGGAATTGTTGGGGTCTGCACCGTTGATGGCCAACCCCTGCTTTAACACCCAGTCAGGTGAGAAGTAAGTAAGAAGCCCGCCCCAATATATATTGGGGTTTCTTGCGGACAGAGGGCGATATGCCGATCCCATTTGCAACAGCGAATGCACCGCTGCATAGTTGCCGGTTTGCTCATAGACGCCAGTCAGTTCAACCGTTGCTCCTGAGCTTTGCCCCGTAGCCACGTCCCCCGCTGCGATGTTGGCGACAATATCTCCCGATATGGCTGGCTGCACCACAAAGCGCTCGTTTGCCGTGCTGTAGTTGCCGTCCATGACAAAGGTTATATCACCGCTTGCCGTAGCAATGACGACAGTCTCACCGTTGGAAAACCCACCTACCCGTGTGCTGTCATCAGTGTAAAGATAGTTGACACCTTTACCCGCATTGCCCATCTCGCCGGGGTCAACAGACACAACACAATTCATCATGCCGCTGGACCGGAATTGCACGCTTGTACCTGCCGCTCTTGTGGACAGCAGTTCTGTGACAGACATGCCGTAGTTATTGCTATTCCAATAAAGGCTGTGGCTGTAGATAGCCGGGGGCTTCCCAAACTCACCGTTGTTCCACGAAAAACCGTCAGGGTTGTAGTCGGACTGCCACCCAGCGTGGTCTATGAAGCACCGCCACGCCAGCATCCCCTCTGTGTACTCTGCATAAACGGCAGATGTACGGTCGGATGCATTGCCTGTTCCAGATGTTTGGTCAACGTCCCAAGTCGAGCCGTTTGTAGGTTCGTCTACGCAAGCGTCGGTCGAGTGTATCCCGTACAGAGTAACACGGTCTATTGATCCCCATGAGCCCGGTGCTTGAAAAGCGAAATGCTCCTTATCGGCACTCGCGCCGGTGGCCTTGCACCCCGCATAGACGATATTCGCACCCGTCGCGATGTAGGCTTGCGACGAGTTTTCAAAGTGCAACCCCCCGTAGGCGACGTTGAATACGTCTCCAAGACCACCGCCCAAAGTTCGTACAACCGAACCGTTAAAGACAGGCTTGGCCCCGGCGGATTGCAGAGGTCTTTGGTAATCACCGTAGTAATGTGGGTGAAGCGGGCTTTCACCTTGATACGGGTTCAAGCCACCAGTTGGGTGGACGCTGTCTTGTGCGAAGAGAAACCAGTAACTGCGTCCACGATTGCTCGTGTTGCTTGACCGCATGTACGCCTGATTAACGTCAATGCCCAACGTCGCCCACTCAATCGGCTGGTCAGAGCGTAGGCCATAGGTTGTGGTTGTCTGTGCGTTCAGCCACGCCGCGTCTACGGTGCCGCCAGAAAGGCTTTCTGCAGTCTCAATATCCGACGCCGTAAGACCGCCGCGAGCTGTGTCAGCACAGTACCAGACCTTAGTTGTTTCGCCCGGCTCAACCACCATTCGGGTCAGGTCGCTGCTGTCCACCTCCAGCGTGTAATGGTTCCCATCCCCCCAGCCGTTCACTTGCGTGAGAGCGGCGTCATATTGCGCGCGCTGAAAGCCCGGGTGCGTATCCTGAACCGTGATCTGCACGGGCACTTCCACCTCGAACAAGACGGTCGCAAGTGCGAAGGCAACCGAAGAGCCGGCACTGCCGTCGAAGCTAGCCAGTACGGTGAAATCAGCACCCTGTGCCGTCGAGTTCGTAACAGCTGCGGCTGCGCGGTGGGCGGTGTTGGTGAAGGACAGATCACTCAGCTCGTCGCTGTCGGTGACATCGCCACCCCATGTGACACCGACCGGCGAACCAGCCGCCCGTGTCGCACCGATTGCGACCGCAACCCGGTTGGCCGGAACATCGCCGAAGGACACCGACAAAGGATTGGCACCACCACCGGATCCAACTGTGCTGGCAAAAAGAAACCCACTTTCCAGCATCTTGTCCGCCTGTAACACGACCACTTGCCGCGCAAAGCTTGTGATGGTGCTGTTATTCCGCACTGTCAGGTCACCTGCACCATCCGCATTGACCATAAGCATCGTGATATGGGTGTTACCCGCGCCCGTTGTGGTGCCAAGTGCTATGGTTGATGTGATCGATGCGCTCTCGACCGAAAGGTCCGCCAAACCGTTGGCGTTAAGATCGACGATGCCGATAATGAAACGCCCTGCAGCAGGCAGGCCGCCGGCAATGGTTTCCGTGGGTGTTCCGTTCGACGCGAGGTCCTCGTCCTGATTGACCGGCGCCGCCGCCAGTGTCGGCAGCGTACCCGGCTCAAGCGCTTGGGGCACATAGACCTCAGGACTATCCGCGGTGGCACTGCCAGCGGGGCCCGCCTGAACCGTTTCCCGCAGACGAAAGCTGCTGTCTTGGTCACCATCACCAATCGTATAAGGAGCCACCGAGCCGTATTCCTGTCCAACATATCCAGAAACCGCAATATACCCCGCGCCGGTATTTCTTTCCAGAACGAAGGAAACGCTTGTCTGGGCTGCAGGCTGCCCCACAAGCCAGACAGCAGCATCAAAACTCAATGGCGCGCCGGGTTCAGCTGTTCCGCTTAACGCGGGCTGGGTAAGAAGCAAAGGTGCCTCATGGATACCGGTTGCGGACCGTTCGAACCACCCCGGCCCGTTCGGATGACCTTCATCTAAGGCCGCGAGGCGCGAAGGCGACGTTATCTCTACCGTCACGATCATCGTCTCGCTGTCGACGCTGATGTTCCCGGTCCCCCCCACGAGTTCTACGGTTATCGGAGCCGGTGTAAATCCGGTCGAACTCTGACTCAGAGACGACCCGTAAGAGTACCCGTATTGCATGGCGGAACCTCAGCTTGGGGATGTGAATGGGTTAGTAAAGAGCGACAATGCCCGTGGCAGTCGTGCCGGTCGCCCAGACACGCTGGCAGCGCAGCGGGAATGCGTTCCCCTGCCCCACGGTGATGGTTGTCGTGTCGCCACCAACGGTGGTGATGCGAATGGTTCCGCCGGTCGCAACGTTCAGCGCACGACATGCCATCGGCAGATCGGCCCCGTCATCCGGCGTGACGGCGTAAGCTTGGGTGGCTGGGCTTTCCAGACCAGCGCTGTAGGACTCGAAGATATCGGGCATAAGAAAATTCCTGTTCGGTCGGAGTCAAAAAAATGCCGCAGCCGGTTTGGATGCGATGAATGTGACCCAATGCTGACCAAAAGGCGTAAAGATACGCCTTCGCGACCGCACGCCGCTCTGGAAAGGATGAAAAATCCGTTAATTGCGCCACGAAAGAACGCGCAGGGAATTGCGTAACCGCGGGTTACTTGTACTCGATGAGGTGCGCTTCCCGTCGCAGAAACCTGCGCCAGGCCCATATGGCAGCGCCCTGAGCCTCGGCGATTTTGGCCAGCATCAAAAAGGCGCAAGATGACAGCGACATGCCCTTCCTGACCAGCCGGAATACCTGCAAAGGCCATGCCAAAAGCAAAAGCAGCGCCCAAGGCGACACCACAGCTCCCAACACTGCCCCCAACGGCAACACGGCGCCCCATAGAAGTGATCGGCGCAGTTTGGTGACATTGTGCCGCTCGGGGGGCGCTCCATGCATGGCCACACCTTCGGCATAGGTGTAGCCCGCCCGCCTGCTGCGCTGCCACCACTGGTGAAAGCTGGTCATATCCGCATCGTGCAGCGCCATTTCCGCGTCAAGACGCCAGATCGTCCATCCTTGTGCGCGCAAGCGCAAGCATAGCTCCGGCTCTTCACCGGCAATCAACCGTTGGTCAAACCCTTGCACATCCGTCAAAGCCGCAAGGCGCATCATGGCAATACCGCCGCAGGCTTTTACCTGCCCGCTGTCGCCACCTGCCCATTCTTCATCCGCCAACCGGTTCCACAGCGTCGCCTCGGGCGCTTTTTCCCGTAGCCTGCCGCAGACCGCTGCCGCCGCGGGGTGGTCTGCCAGGAAGGTCGTCGCAACAGCCAGCCAGTCAGGCCGCAGCGTGCAATCGCCGTCGACAAACTGGACAAAGGTGATGCCTGCGTTTTTTTCCAAAGAGGCAACGCCCGCATTTCGGGCGCGCGCCGCAGTAAATGGGACGCTCATATCAAGCTCTACGACCTCGGCGCCAATTTCGCGCGCCTTGGCCACGCTGTCATCGGTCGATCCTGAATCAACGTAAATCAACCGGGCGACTTTGCCGGATAGAGCATTAAGACACTGCACCAGACGCTCGCCTTCATTTCGGCCGATCACCACCGCGCCGACGGTCCGGTTTTGGCGCGCCTCGCCTGTCATCTCGCCTCAACATGCAATAGCGATCGCACTTTTGGCGCCAGATACCTTGTGCCTGCCATCCAGCAATCAGTCCCTTGCCGGTCAACCATGGCACTGGACTTTGCCGCCCCGGACCCCAAGGAACAAGACACCCCGGACAGCATCATGGGCGGAACACCTTGTTGGGCTGCAGGATGCCAATCCAGATGTCACGGGCTTCGTTTTTGATGGTCGGATAAAGCGGCTTGCCGAAAAGCGGCCGCAGATAGGCAATACCTCGGCCCAATAGCCACGCGAGATTGGTCAGTAGCGGCCCATGCGGGCCGATTGCATCGAAAAAAAAGCGTGTTCTTGAGCGGTAGTAGTATTGCGGCAGGCGCGCCCTGCTTTCCTGCAGTGATCGCACCGGCCCTGATCCGCCACAATAGTGGACGGCCATAGCGGCTGGAACGGTTTCTATTTTCCACCCCTGTCGCCACGCCCGCAAGCAATACTCCACGTCTTCAAAGTACAGAAAATACCCTTCGTCCATATCCCCGATTGACCGCACCATATCGCCGCTGAGTAGGATGCAGGCGAAACTGGCCCAACGGATGTCCTTTGGGTCGGGATCGGGGTCAAGGCTGACCACATAGCGCGACAGTATATTCGTCACAGGCCCTGAATTAACCCCTCGGATGAATTCGCTGACAACCCCCGGAAAGCGGAACAGGCTGTCTTGTACCTCGCCATTTTCGGTCGTGATCCGTGGCGCATAAAGCCCTGCCTTGGGGCTTTGCTCAAGCTTGGCTTCCATTGCGTCAAAAAAATCAGGCGCGATGACCGCATCCGAATTCAGAATGAGATAGTGGCGGACGTCGGGAAACGCCCTGATCGCCTGATTATGCCCACTAGAAAAGCCGGAGTTGGTTTGCGACGCGATCAAAGTCACCGGCGCGTTGGGGTGCTCTTCCAGCCACGCGCGGATCTTTTCGAGGGAGCCGTCTTCCGAAGCGTTATCCACAACCGCTACATGCCCGTCCCTGCCCTTGAGCGCCACAACGACAGAACGCAGACATTCAAGCGTTAACTCCGCTGTTTTGTAGTTTATGATCGAGACAAGAAAGTCAGTCATGGTCGCAGTCGCTTTTTTCCCGGCCTAACGTGTCCCGTGTAAAAATCAAGCGACAAGCCGTCATGACACCGACGATTCACGATTTCTGATCGTCCGGTACAACAGGCCGGGAAGAATGACAAAACAATCGCGGTACCGCCGCCCCAACCGTCCGGGATCTTTCATCAGACGCCACAGCCATTCCAGCGCCATTTTACGGGCCCAAGCCGGCGCGCGCTCCTGACTGCCGGACAGAAAATCAAGGCCGGCACCAATCGACAGTGTCCCAAGCTGCGGTGCTTCTCGGGCGAGCCGCGCCGCGAACATCTCTTGCTTGGGCGCGCCCAGTGCGATGAAAACCACGCCGGCGCCCGACCCGGCAAGAGCCGCGATCATGTCGCCCGCTGCAGCACTCTCGGGATCAAACCCCATTGGCGGTGCGTATCGGTAAATGATGTCAAGATCCGGCACCGCCTGCTGCAAAGCGGCACTGGCGCCAGAGAGGGATACGTCATCCGACCCAAATAGTGCGACAGAAACCTCCTGCCGCGCCAGAAGCGACGCGACTGGCAAAACCAGTTCGGAGCCGGGCACAAGGTTTATGCGTTCGCCGGCCAGACGGGACAGCCAGACAATGGGGTTTCCATCCGCCGTCACGTGGCTGTGGGCCGCATAGGCGCTGCAAAAAGACGGGTCGCGCCGTAGCTTTACAACATGGTCCAGATTGAGCGTCGCAACATTGAACCCCTCGCCCGCCTGCAGTCGGCGTGCCAGGTCGTCCAACAACTCACGCTGGGATCCGATGTTCACACGAACGGATGCGTCCGAGCACAGGTCGGAGCGTGTGACGCCGGCGATTTTCACCCAATCCAACATGCACCCTGCTTTCTCGAAACCGTAGTAATCGCACACAGCGCCATACCGTCGGGATTGCGCGATCTCGCCCCTTTCATAGCAGTCTCAACCCACTCTACAAAACCCCTGAGGTCAAGTTGCGCTCTATGGAAATGTGACGTCCGCAAAGCGCTGCTTTAGCGTGCTGGCAAGAACCGTGGCAGCGGCTCAAGAATGGCACGGGTCGCATCGATCAGGCGTTCACTGGCTTCTTCGTCCGTCTCGCTTGGCATTATGGGCGTGGTCAGGCGCACCATGGCACCGTCGCTGCGACCCGTCGCAACGGCGTCAATCATCAACCAGAACTTTGCCTCCAAGTCCCATGCGAGGCGACGCTCGCCTTGTTGGAACCAGTAGTGAACCATCATGCGTGTCTTGCCTCTCTGAATGATCGCGCGGTTCATCTCGAATGCGCCGTCTGCCGCGAAAACCTGCGTCATGTCGCTGCGTTCCAGCCACGCGATCTCCCACCCGCTTCCAGGCAGACAAATCTCGGGCGAGTGCACGCCGCCCTTGCTTTGATCCGCGTACCAAGCCGCAAAGAATTCGACCCATGCCTCATGATCGGGGTGCCGGAAGTTAACCGAAAGATAGTCATCCGCCTGCAGCGCGCCCGCGACATCAGGCTCAAGAACACGCGGGGCGCCCTGCTGTGCCCAACCGTCGACATTGCGCGGGAACACCGCAAAGCTTTCGCGTGTGATAGAACTTGCTTCGGCACGCTCGGGCTTGGCCTGCCACGCGATCGAGGCGCCTACCATCAACAGTGCTGCCGTAATCATCGCGGCAGAAGGCCTGATAAAGCGCAGCCGCGCCGCCTGCGCGCCCAAACCGTCGGTATCAAGGTCCAGCGCTTCGGCCAGGCTCATCTTCTCGGGCTGTAACATCAGCATGATGCGGGCAAGGGCGAACAAGATAATGATACAAGAGACGAAGATCACCCAGCCTTCAAAGAAGTGCGTGAACCCGTCGAGCCAGTCCAACCCGTAATACTGCACAATGATACCCGCCACTGCGATGCGGACAGAGTTCATGACAACCGTGATCGGCGCGGCCGAGATAAGCAACACTGCCTTGTGCCACGTCGGGCCGCGGTACAGCACCGCGAAAATGTAAGAAAAGCTCAGGAT
This sequence comes from uncultured Roseobacter sp., assembly GCA_947501635.1. GTDB lineage: Bacteria > Pseudomonadota > Alphaproteobacteria > Rhodobacterales > Rhodobacteraceae > Roseobacter. The sequence goes on along the minus strand of CANMWT010000004.1, from coordinate 97,150 downwards.
CGGGAACAGGTAGCGCAGCCCTGAACAGGCTTCGGCAACATGCAGTTTGGTTATGCCCAGATCAATAATGTTGCCTTCCAGAAACACCGGGATGGACAACAGCTTCAAAAACCACACCCCAAGTTCGGACGAAACAAACTGCAGCCACGTCGACATTTTGTAATAGAACGTGTCCGGCAGCGGCAGCATGTAAACCAGGTGCAGAACCGGAGGCCAGAACACCCAACCGGTTCTCCAGCCGAAGCTGACCAGCAGAATGCCATACACCCAGATGATCGTGGCGTAAGCGACGATATCGGCAATGTTTGCCATTTTCCCAAGCGTACCAAAGGCGATTGCGCCCAGAATGACCGTGATACCTAGCCATCTGTCTTTCTTGGGGCCCGGGTCGATCGGCACTTCTTTAAGCTGCCGAAGAAATAGCAAACCCGACAAAACAGGGATCAAAGGCCCGTGGCTGTACTCGGGGCGCTGCCAAGCGATCAAAAGCGCGTCCAGCCCGTCCGCGAAAAATACGGCCGCCCCCACGATGGCGACCAGAAACCACATCATTCCCGCAGAAACAAAGGAAGAGTATGTTCCGGTTTGGCCTGATGCCTGTTCAACCGTTGACATGGACACGGCTCCATTATTTTTAAACACAAAAACTTACACCCGCCGGGTACAGGTGATTCTTATGCCAAATTCTGCCTCTGCATACTAGTCCGTGCGGATGTACCTCGCTGAAAAGTGTAGCCTTAAGCGCAGTCTCAGGCCTTACTTTTCATGGATTCGTTACTTTGGCCCACAAACGGTGGCATTGTTCCGGAACAAGACGGCGCAAACACCAGCAGAGGCAACTTGTACCGCACAGATTGACATCAGGGCACTCATCCAGTCTGCAGGTGTCACGGCATCTGTACCTTATCTGCTATTGAGCTTTTTACACTGCTTGAAGGGCATCCATTCATGAGAATACATGCGTTATGACCAAGTCTCGACCTCGTGTCCTTCTTATCGCCGAAGCAGCCAATCCTGAATGGGTCAGCGTTCCGCTGATCGGGTGGTCTTTGGCGCGCGCGCTAAGCGATGTCGCGGACGTGCATCTTGTTACGCAGGTTCGCAACACAGAAGCGCTGCTCCGCGCAGGTTTGGTCGAGGGGCAGGATTTCACCGCCATCGACAACGAGGCCTTTGCAAAACCCATATGGGCAATTGCAGATGCCGTTCGCATGGGCTGGACGATGAAAACTGCCATGAATACCTTTAGTTACAAGTACTTCGAACATCTGGTCTGGCAAAAATTCGGAACTGCCATTCAGCAGAAACACTTCGATATTGTGCATCGGATCACCCCCGTGACGCCCACAGCGGTTTCGCCAATTGCGAGCAAGTGCCAAAAAGCCGGCGTGCCTTTTGTCTTGGGGCCTCTGAACGGCGGTATCCCGTGGCCAAAGTGGTTCAGCGCAGAAAGACGGCGCGAGGGCGAATGGTTATCTTATGTGCGCGGTATCTACAAAGCATCGCCCGGTCGAAAACGGATGTTGAATGCAGCCTCCGCCATCCTCGTAGGCTCAAGACATACAGAATCTGAAATACCCGCCAGATACAGTTCTAAAGTGATCTACCTTCCGGAAAACGCCATTGATCCCAAAAAGTTTGGTGATGTGGCGGAGCAATCGACCGAGGGGCCGCTTCGCGCGGTTTTCGTCGGTCGTCTGGTTCCTCTTAAGGGTGTGGATATGGCGATTGAAGCCGCCGCCCCCCTGCTTGTCACGGGACGCATGACGTATGACATCATCGGTGATGGTCCGGTGCGGGCCGATCTCGAAAAGCTTGTCGCTGAAAAAAGCCTCGGGGATGCTGTGACATTTCACGGCCAACTTCCGCATGATGCCGTGCAAAGCAAACTGACAGATGCCAACATCCTGTTGTTCCCCTCGATCAAAGAGTTCGGGGGCGGTGTCGTGTTGGAATCCTTGGCCTTGGGTGTCATACCATTGGTTGTGGACTATGGCGGCCCAGCGGAGTTGATAACTCCCCAGACCGGAATGTCCGTTCCAATCGGGCCGCGGGACGTCATCATACCAGCCTTGCGGTCTCATCTTACCGCTCTGGCAGAAGATAAGTCAGCACTTCCCCGCATGGGGGCTATTGCACGTAACCGCATTCAAAAAGACTTTACGTGGTCGGCAAAAGCCGCGCAGATTTCTGAAATCTATGATTGGGTATCGTCAGGTCGTGGCGCAGCGCCGAGACACTTTGAGTAAAAAAGAAAACCCGCCTCGAAGGGCGGGTTTCCAATCGTCTTTATGTCTTGTTTGTCAGGACTTGCGACGCATTGCTGCAAAGCCGCCAAGGCCCATCAGCAGCATCAAGCCAGCTGCCGGCAATGGAACCTCCGAGATACCAACGGACGCGACATCAAAGCCGTCGAAGCTTGTGCTATTCGGGAACTCAGTCTTTGTCACGTCCACGAGCTTCAATGCCGTGAACGGCACCTTAATCAACGCCGATGCTTCAGCTTCCGAGTTTGTCAAGATGGCGATAGATTCTACATCATCACCATTCACAGCAAACAATTCCACCGCTTCATCATGGCCGACGTCGCGATCGAAAGTAACTTCGAATACAGCTGCGACGTTCGAACCTGTGAAATCTTGGCCGAAGCCCAGGACGATTTCACCACCAAAGCCAAGAGAGTAGAAGTCATCGTTAGGCGCACCCAGAGCATTGTCCGGATTGTCACGGTCAACCAGGCAATTGTCCACCGTATCACCAGGAACACCAACAGCCGGTTCGCAAACGCCTTTGTTAACGGACAGTACTTCGTCCGCGTAAATCACGCTGGCAGAAGCAAAGCCTGCAGACGCCATCAGCAGCGCGCCCGCGATAAGTGTCGTAAATTTCATCTTACAGAACCCTTCCATTTATAGACCATGGCTCTTCCTGAAACCATGGCCTGAATAACCACTAACGCCAACCCCCTGCACCCAGACAGCCAACCTGCGAACAGTAAAGCACATACGGCATTAACTTTTCAATAGGATTTGGCCTTTGCGCAGTGGTGCTTGACACGCTTCTCACACCTCTTTGATACGGACCGCGGGGTTAAACTCTCAAAAATCGATTGGTATCAATTCTTTAATGACATTTTTTCGCCACAAATCCGCCAAGATTGAGATTGATTAAAAATTAGTTGCCAAGGCGCAGTTTAGTTAACAATACAGCCCAACTTTAAAAACTGTTTCCCAACAGGTGCAAAAAGATTAGGAAATCCCATCATTGAGGGTGGTTCCGGCATTCTGAAGACCTTTGTGCCGTGTTACACGCCCGTAGACTAGAATCGCAGGTAAGCAGTTTCTTCCAATGACCAATTCTGTCGGCGTTTGCCGCGATATTCTGATCGTATCACCTTGCCGCAATGAAGCTGCGTTCATGCGCAGAACGTTGGAGACTGTTGTGGCGCAGTCCCTGCGCCCCGCGCTGTGGATCATCGTGGACGATGGATCAACTGACGAGACGCCACAGATACTGGCGGAGTACGCAGACACGCATGATTGGATCCGTATCGTGCAAAAGCCGGATCGGGGGCACCGCGCAGTGGGGCCCGGCGTGATCGAAGCTTTCTATGCCGGATACAATAGCGTTGACACAGGCCGTTTTCCGTACATCTGCAAACTTGACCTCGATCTTGATCTGCCCCCGCGATATTTTGAGGCGCTGATCGAACGTATGGAGGCTGATCCGCGTATCGGGACCTGTTCGGGCAAACCTTACGTTCGCCGCAACGGCCAGCTCGCCTCCGAACGGCGAGGCGACGAAATGTCGGTCGGCATGACGAAATTGTACCGCCGCAGCTGCTTTGACGATATTGGCGGTTTCGTACACGAAGTGATGTGGGATGCAATCGATTGCCACAAAGCGCGTCAGAAGGGATGGCGCGCCGTCAGTTGGGACCATCCCGATCTGAATTTTGAGCACTTGCGCCCGATGGGCTCTTCGCAAACGTCTATTTGGACCGGTAAAAAGCGTCACGGTTTCGGTCAGTATTACATGGGCTCCGACCCATTTTATTACCTCGCAACCTGCGTTTTCCGGATGTCAGAGCCCCCTTACGTTCTGGGTGGGCTGGCAATGGCGCGAGGGTATTTCTCGGCCTGGTTCAAAGGCGCGGAACGCCAGAAAGATACTGAACTCATTGCGTTTATCCGTGCTTACCAGAGGCGGGCGCTACGCGTTGGCCGCGCCAAAGCTGTCAGAGAGATCGAAGCAAAAAATAAATCTCAGGCCATCGCCGAGTAACGGTGACATGGTTGGCCGCGAGCGCCAATTTCATACCGTCAGAACGTGCTGCACTACTATCTCAGTGCGCGATGTCCCCACAAAAACACCCCGTCACGACCTTCAGCGCGGATCAAACGGCCTGGCTGCATAAAGCTGTGTATTATCGTATACTTAAAGATAGCAAGAAAGAGGCTGCGTCGTTCGAGGAGATCACATGCGCATCGCGAGTTCCAACAATTGCACCGGTCAGAAACTGAACTGGGTTATTCGGTCCCCATAGTACCAATAGGCCACGGCCGCGGTGGCCGAAAAAAACATGCTCCAAACAAAATCATGCACCATATCCAACGCGCGGTATCGCCGTGTAATGAGCACCATCGCCGGGTAATACAGCACCGTCGCTGCCACAGGTGCCAGCGCCGCACCGACGACACCATATTCCCGGATCAGCACGTAGAGCGCGCCAAACTTGAACAAGGCATGAACAGTCGTCAGCAAGGCATGCAGGTCCGACCGCCCCATCGCCATCAAAACCGGCTGATAAGTGGTCGTTATCAGCAGCGGCATGAAGCCTAGCGTCACCAACACCGTTAGCGGAGCCACCGCATGGTATCTTGGGTCGTACAGAAACTGGATCAGCGGCTCTCCGACCGCCACAAGCAGAACACTGACCGCCATCACACCGGCAGTCATCGCATGCCGCGCGCGGAAAATCTTTCTGCGATCACTGAGGCTTTGATCGGGCTTACGCTTGCAATAAAGCGGGAACATGATTCGCCCGGTCAGCGTAGTTATCAGCATCATCGGGATAGATGCAAAAGTCAGCGCAATCATATAAAGACCAAGCGCCTCAGTCGTGATGAACCGGCCCAAAATGGCCCTGTCGGCGTTGCTGATGACGAAGGTCGCGAGCGTGCCGATAAAGATGTATTTGCCAAAATGAACAAGCTCGGACACCGCCGCCCGTTCCCAGCAAAGCTTGTTTGAAGGGCCGTGCAGGAACAAACGAAGCTGAAAGTTGCGCAACAGCGCGCCAATCACCATACCGAACACCAGAGCCCAGACAGAACGCATCAGCCACGCAAGCAACACAACGATGCACAAAGAGATAACCTGATTGCTGATCTCGATGACTGTCAGACGTCCCAGTTGCAAGTCGCGGCTGTTTGCGAATAGTTTTGTCGGTGTAAACCCGGCTATAATTGACGTCAGCGCTACAACCGGCAGCATCTGCGCCAAAATGGGCTGGTCGTAGAAATCAGCTACCCAAGGGGCGATCAGTGCCGTGATCACTGCAATAATCACGCCGCGAATGATCTGAAGCGTCCAGGCGGTGTTGTAGAACGCCGGTTCCTCCGCCCTCTTGTTCTGGATCAGCGACGCATTGAGGCCTATGTCGGAAAACATTGCCAGACCGGATGTCACAACCTGCACCAGCGCCATCAAGCCAAATGCTTCGGGAAAGAGCAGACGGGTCAGAACGAGGTTGGACGCCAACCGGATCAGATTAGCGCATACGACTTGCATAATCGCGATAATTGAGCCGCGTCGGGTTCTGGCGGCGAGGCCGTCACCGACGAATCCGCTCCGGATACGCTTTATCACTCAAGCGTCTCCCTGAGACCTTTTACAATGCTGTCAACGCTGGCCTGACGCGAGTAGTTGGCCTCTTGCGCCGCGCGCAAAGCCGCGCCATCCGAAGCCGCCTTGTCGCGATCCTGAAGGTAGTCCGCGACCAGCTCGCCCATGCCTTCTGCGGTTGCAGCCGATGCAATCAGGTCAGACAAGTTGGCGTTATACCCCCGCAAGGAATGCGTTTCCGCAACAACAGGGCGGCTGAAGGCTGCCGCTTCGATCAACTTGATTTTTGAACCGCCGCCTTCGCGTACAGGGCACAAACAAACGCGCGCCGCCTGGTATTCTGCTGCAAGGTCGTCGACCTGGCCTACGTAGGTCACACCGGGTCTTTCACCGACTTCATCGGCAAGAGAGCCCCAGTTGCCAAGCCCGACGATGCGCAATTCGGCATCCGGGCACCTTGCTCTGACGGTATCCCAGCCGTTTTCGATAAACCATTTCACACCGTGTTTGTTCGGGCGATGGCCATAGGTGCCGACAAACAGAACCACATTACTATCCGGCGCCATCGGCATCGGCACTTCAGGCTCATTGTAGGGCGCATTTGGCACCGTAAGGCACTTGACGTCTCCTAGCGGCCAGATGTCCTCATCCGCGGCAAATACAACAAGATTTGCCCGCGCAAGCCTACGTTGAAGATATCGGGCCACTCTTTTGACCAATAGGCGAATGGGTCCAGACTCCGCCGGAATACCAAGAATCACCGCAAGACGCGACGCGTACTTCTGATCGTCCCGGTCATCTATATCAATCGCTGTTATTAGGTTTGTATTCTCCTCAAGGCCCGCAGCGCAGAAAGACTGAGCATACCGGAAAAAGACGACATCTGCTCCGACTTCGGAAGTAACCACCTGTAATTGCTTCTTGAATTTCTTGTCGACCGCGTAGAAAACCGAGGGCAATACCAATCTGCCAGAACCGAGCGATTTTTGCAGTAGTCGCGATCCAGGGCTAAGTTTTTCACAGTGCACCGTGGTCGCCGAGGCCACGCCCTTGCGCGCTTTCAATTCATCGCCGTTGTCGAAATAGGCGGTTATCACGATGTGGACCGGACCGAACTCCGCCAATGCGTCAATCATCATTAGGCTTCGTTGTCCACCACCTGAGTTCGGGTTCAGCCAAAAGGGAAGAACAATAACGCTCGTGATCGTTTTCATTTTTGCAAACCTTCAAAATTTGTCCGGGACAGATCGAGTATGGTCGGCAGAATTTTTTTGATATGGGCGGATAGCGCTGCCCGCTCAGTTGTTGCGCGCTCAAGTAGACCCAGAGCCGTATCGAGTGATTTCAATGGTGTATCGGGCTCCATTGTCAAGTTTTTCTCTTCCAACCCAAAGTGGGCCATCAATCCTTCAAATTTCGATTGGTACACGATTGAAACCGGAGGTGTTCCTTGACCGAGTGCTGCGATGGCGAGGTGCATTCGCCCCGTCAGAACCAGATCAACTGCGCCTACAACGGCCTTTGCGTCCCATGCCTGCAACGGTCCATCCGGTATGTACACACGCGCGGCATAGGCTTCGGGCAAGGCTTCAATCAGTTCTTCGGATACCATACCATCACCAGAGAGACCCGGCCGATGATCATGCGGTATGATTAAAACGCGGCGGGTCGGATCAGCATCCAGCCATGCCGTCACCAAACGCACGTAGGGCGCCACGGATGCATCGGGTAGATTATTGATCGTGTGACCGGACAGGTTCACCCCCAAAATCGTCGCGCCATTGATTTTGCATCCTTGCGCCCACGACAACGCTGCCTTGGCCGATGCGCTACGCGCTTCAGCCTGCAGCAAGAAGGCACAATCCGCCACTAGTTGTATGGGCCGCTGTAGGTCACGCTCCATGCGGCCTTGGCTGATCGGATCGCGCGCAAAGACTTCGAGCCAATTGGCATCGCGCAGATACGAAACAACTTCAGCAGAGGGCGACAGCGACCAGCTTGAGCCAAGCACCCGGGTTTTTCGGCCCAGGAAATTGGCCGCTTTGAGTGCCTTCAACCGCAGCAAGACGGATTTTGAAGAGTACGTGCCGTCAAGAACGTCGGCACCGACCAATGCCACCTCGCGCGCGCCGACGATACCACGCAAACTAGCAGCGAGAGCTGCCACCAAGGACCGACCCGAGAGGAATTTAGCCTCAGCGCGCAAGTCCATTTGGTTCGGAAAAATCCAGACCGGACGCTTAAACTCACGTATTACGTACTCCGCAATTGCGTCAATCATCGCCTGATCACCGAGGCTACCCGCACTTGTTGGCGGAATTAGCCCCAGAACAGGCCGCGCCGGACTGTTTGCTGTATCTACGTCAACCATGTGTTGTTATCCCCTAACTGTCACAGACGAATTGCCCACACGGTATGGTTGACGAATGCATTAGGCATGGCCCCGAGCTGCCATGTATTGAGTGATGCAATGGATAAGGCTTTGGTGCGTGTCTTCGACAATGCCGTAGTTATGGACTTCAACATGCACGACATGACGCGCGATGTCTTTCAGCTTGCCACCGCTGAACCCCACAAAAGCGACTGTCGGCACCCTTTTGGCATTGGCGTATTCGCACGCCTGAACAACGTTTGGGGAATTGCCGGAAGAAGATACAACCAACAGTGCGTCCTTTTCCGTCAAATAGTACTTCAACGGTTCAGAAAACACCGCGTCGTAGGAGATATCGTTCCCGATTGCCGTCAAAAGCGGCATGTTCGACACAAGTGAGATGACCTTGAGGGGTGGCCGCTCTTCGCTGTAGGTGCCTTTGGAGCAGTCGCACACTGTATGATTTGCAATTGCGGCCGAACCGCCATTACCAGCCACCCATACCGTGCCACCAGCTGCTGCAACCTGATCGAACACACTTAAAACATCCGCCATTGGCTGCTTTTCAAAAGCTTCCAGCGCTGCGGCAAACCTTTTGTAGTAATCCTGAACAAACAGATCGAATTCCGCACCCGACATTAACACTTCCTTACATTCACTACAGCGCAGCTTCACCTGTTAGCCGACTGTACCATGCTGTCAACGCTGCCTCAGGTTTCTTAAGGTTTCGTTAACCAGATTATCCAAGTGTGTTGTATAAAATTGTCATTTCTTTGCCATTGTCCGGTCATACAGCAACATCATCACCTTTTTTGGGGCCAAAGGGTCGACGTCTCGCAGGTATTCAAACTAAATACGCCCAGCAGTAACGATTGAATTGACTAATGATACACTACATGACGACGCAGGGAGTAGGAGACGCTTGGGTCGGCAACGAGTTGCGCGTTCTGGCACAAAGCGGCATTGCTTTTCGTCTGAATGCGTTGAACCGTCCCGCAAACACTTACTTCATTGCCGATGATGTCGCTGAACTCGATGCGGCGACCTGCTATGTCTATCCGCTCTCGACCCTGAAACTACTCGGCGCGGTCCTGGCGGCACCTTTTCGCTTTGGCAGCCGCTTCTTTTGCGCGCTGTGGAACGCGCTGACCGGAGAACGCGAAAGCCTGCGCATCCGGCTTCTCAGCCTTTGGCATCTGGGCGTGGCCTGTCACTGGGCCGCGCACTTACGCGGCAATGAAATTTCGCACATTCACTCACAATGGATACACTCCGGCGGCACGGTGGCAATGTATGCGGCATGGCTGCTGGGCAAGCCGTTCAGTTTCACAGGCCATGCCGCCGACCTGTTCCGAGAGCGCGCGGCATTACGCGACAAGATAAAACGTGCGCGGTTCATCATCTGTATCAGCACCTTTCACCGTGACTTCTACCTTGAAAACGGCGCAAACGCCGAACAACTGGTCATCGCATACTGCGGCATTGATACCTCACATTTCACGCCCATACCGCGAACGCGCGATGTGCGGGGGCCTTTCCGAATTGTTTCTTCCGGCCGCTTGGTCGAAAAAAAAGGATTTCCGGTACTGATAAAAGCGTGCCGCATTCTGAAAGACCGAGGCGTGCCCTTTACTTGCGTGATTGGTGGATCGGGCCCGGATGATGCCATGTTGCGTGAACAAATCGCTCAAGCACGGCTTGAAGACGACATTACCCTCACCGGCGAAGCCCTCAAACAAGAGGACATTCCCACCTTCATGGCGGAGGGCGATGTGTATTGCCTGCCGTGTGTCTGGGCCTCGGACAATGATGTGGACGGTTTGCCACAAATGTTGATGGAGGCCATGGCCTGCGGTCTGCCTGCGATATCGACGCAACTGGTCGGCATCCCCGATCTTGTCGTACATGAAGACACCGGCCTTCTGGTTGCTCCGGGTGACCCCGCCGCACTTGCCGATGCACTGGAAAGGCTTGCCGCGGACCCTGAGCTTGCGGAGAAACTGTCCCATCGTGGACGCGTTCATGTTGTCACAAAATTTGATCTTCCTGCCAGCCTCGACCCTCTGGTATCCCGTTTCCGAACTGCCTTGGAGAAGACGACGTGATTATTACGCAAACACCCTACCGCGTCAGTTTCGCTGGCGGTGGCACTGATCTGCCGGCCTTCTATCAACACGAACCTGGTGCGGTTTTGTCGGTGGGTCTGATGCAGCACATGTATGTCACGGTCTCGCCGCGCTTTCATAAAACAACGCGCGTGGCCTACACCAAAGTCGAGATCGCCGAGACAATAGACGCGATCGAACACACAATAGCACGAGAGGCGCTGCGCCTTACCGGGCTGGGCGATCATCTTGAGATCACAACCGTCGGTGACGTACCTGCAGGCACCGGTCTGGGGTCATCCTCTTCGCTGGCGGTGGGGCTATTGAATGCACTTTACGCGTACAAGGGTCAGGTGACATCGCCGGGCCAGTTGGCCCAACAGGCCTGCGATATCGAAATTGACATCCTTGGCAAACCAATCGGACGTCAGGACCAGTATGCAGCAGCCTATGGCGGCGTGAACTACATCCGGTTCAACTCGGACCATAGCGTCGACGTGGAGCCGGTTCCGGCGGACCCAGGTTTTCTGAACGAGCTGGAGCGACATATTCTGTTGTTATACACAGACCAGCAACGCGACGCGGACACTATTCTCAAGAAACAATCCGAAGGGTCAGCCGACAAAATGACAGTGCTGCGCCAGATGCGCGATCTTGCTGGCGAATTGCGCATCGTGATGGGTCAGGGTGACCTCAACGGTTTCGGCGCGCTGCTACATCAGGGTTGGGAACTCAAGCGGTCGCTGGGGTTCGGAATATCCAACGCCGGTGTGGACGATTGGTATCAGGCGGCAATTGACAACGGTGCGATGGGTGGCAAGCTGCTGGGCGCCGGTGGCGGTGGTTTCTTGATGGTAATGGCACCGCCCCACAAGCATGAGGCGATCCGTAAAGCGGTTGGCAATCCGCGCGAGTTGCCGTTCAGGATTGACCGTCGCGGAAGTCGCGTCATATTCATTTCCGACCGCTACACATTCTGACCGGGGAGAGCTTGCGATGAAAATCCTCATTACAGGTGGCGCGGGCTTTATCGGGTCACATACCGCAGACGCCTTGCTGCGTCTTGGGCACGACATTCGGGTTCTCGATATTTTGCAAGAGCCTGTCCACCGTGGCGGCCAGTGGCCCGGTTATCTTGATCCGACCATCGAAAAAATCCGCGGTGACGTGCGCGACGAGGAGACACTGTTGTCAGCGCTCAGGGGTGTGGATGCCGTCTATCACCTTGCTGCATTCCAAGACTACCTTCCTGAGTTTTCCAAGTTTTTCTCGACGAATGTTACATCGACCGCATTGATCTATGAACTGATCGTGCGTGAAAAGCTGCCCATTCGGAAAGTCATCGTTGCCAGCTCGCAAGCGGCCCTCGGCGAGGGGCTCTATCTTGATGCAAAAGGCAAGCGCGTCTTGCCCGGGCTGCGCCGTGACGAAGACCTCAAGCGTGGCATTTGGGAAATCCAGCCCGGCCCCGCAGAGCAGGGCCCACTGCGGTATCAAGCCACGGACGAAACGATTGCCAACCCGCAAAACTGCTACGGCATGTCAAAGATTTCACAAGAGCGTGCCGCACTCAACCTTGGGAAGATGTACGATATCCCGTCTGTGGCCATGCGCTATTCTATTGTACAAGGTCCACGCCAGTCGCTTTACAATGCCTATTCCGGTGCGTGCCGTATCTTTTCGCTATCGTTCCATGCGGGGCGAGAGCCTGTGATATATGAGGACGGCCAACAGGTGCGCGATTTCGTCAATTACCTCGATGTGGTCGACGCCAACCTAAAGGTGCTCGAAGACGACAGAGCGAACTACCAGATGTTCAACGTAGGCGGCGGCAAACCCATCACCGTGGCCGAGTTTGCCCAAACCGTCGGGGAGGTCTTCGGCCACACCGGTTTCAGCGCGCGCGCCAGTGGCAAGTACCGTTTTGGGGACACGCGGCATATACTGTCCGATATCTCAAAGCTGAAAGGTTTGGGGTGGGCCCCGAAACGCGATACGCACGAGAGCGTTTCCGCCTACCGCGACTGGATGGAAAGCGCAGCCCCGGCCCAGGAGATTCTTGAACAATCCGACAAGATGATGAAAGCGCTGGGTGTCGTTCGCGCTGTCGGAACATGACAGGCACAACGCCCTGTGCAACAGGGCCTGCGACCGACATTGTAACCCCGTGTATCGGGAAGAGGAGCTTTCATGTTCAAGCAATTTGATAATTTCAGCAACCGGCTCGAATTGACGCTCGGGCGCATGGTGTTTCGTGACACTCAATTACAAGTGCACCGCGTCGGGGACAAGCATATGGTGCTGGATCACCGCGCCGCGGATGCGGGCTCCATCAGGGGCTGTGTAAGCTCGCCTATGTATTGGGAGTTGCTGGACAAGGTTTCCTTGCCCAAAGACCTGACGGTGCTGGATATTGGTGCCAATGTTGGGGGTTTTCCGCTTTTGCTGCACGCCCGTGGTCATGGTTTCAAAGAATTGACCTGTGTCGAGTTGAACCCGGCAACCTTCATCAGACTGCATTTCAACATCCTGAACAACTGGCCGAAAGCAACCGTTCTGAACCGTGGCGTGACTTCACAGTCAGGCGAGATCACGCTGCATTTGGGCCATGGTGATACGGCAGACAGCCTTAAGGGGTCTCCCGACGGGGCGGGCGAGGAAGTGACCGTGCAGACAATTCGGCTGGATGACATCTGCGAAGCGCCGCACATCGATCTGCTCAAGATGGATATCGAGGGCGCGGAAACCGATGTGTTGCTGAAACCTGGCCACGAGGCGACGCTGGCGCACACCAGTGTTCTGGTGATCGAAATTCATCCGCTGGAACAGGCGCAAGCGATACACGACGCAATCACCGCCACAGGCCTGCAACACGTCTGGGGCTCGGAGCCGTTGATTGGTCAGCACGTCTTTGCCCGCGATCAGCAGAAAGCGTGAAATAGTTGCCCCCCGAACATGCATATGCGCCTGGCGCAGTTAAGGCGCTGCTTCTGGCAGGGGGATTTGGCACGCGTCTGCGGCCGCTGACCCTGACCGTGCCCAAGTGCCTCGTGCCGGTCGGAGGACAGCCCTTGTTGTCTTGGTGGCTTGATGCGCTCGAGGCTGCGGAGATTGGCACGGCCCTGGTCAATACACATCATTTGCGGGACGCCGTCACCGCGTATATCGATGCCGAGAATGCCCGTCGCAGCCTGCACCTGATTGAAAGCTATGAACCTGACCTATTGGGGTCAGCCGGCACTGTACACGCCAACCGGCGTTTTGCCGATGACGCCGAGGTCGTTGTGGTCATTTACGCTGACAACCTGTCAACAATCGATTTGGGCAATATGTTGGAATTCCACAAGGCGCATGGCGACCCGTTTACAATGGCCCTTTTCAGAACAGAGTTTCCGTCTAAATGCGGGATTGCCACTCTGGACTCAGACGCGCGCATACGTGAATTTGTGGAAAAACCGGCGTGTCCGACCAGTGATCTTGCCAATGCGGGCGTTTATGCGATCAATGCGGCCGCTTGGCGTGAGATTGCCGATATGCAGGCGTTTGATTTTGGTTTTGATGTGCTTCCGGCTTTTGTCGGCAGAATGCGTGGATATGCTTTTGATGGCTACCACCGGGACATCGGTACACCCCAGGCATTGGCCAAAGCGCAGGCAGACGCCCCTACTCTGACGCGCAGCGTTTCATGAAGGCCGCAGCTTTTCTTGACAGGGACGGTACCGTGATCGAGTTGGTGCATCATCTGACTGATCCTGCGGATGTGCGCCTGATTAACGGCGCGGGTGACGCTATCGCACGGCTGAATGCGGCCGGCGTGCCCGTGATCCTTGTGACCAACCAGTCCGTGATCGGGCGTGGAAAGCTCACCGAGGCGGGCCTGGTGGCCGTACACGATGCGATGTCCGCGCAGCTTGAGGCTTTTGGTGCCAAAGTGGATGCCATCTACGCCTGCCCCCACGCGCCCAAGGTGACCGATCCCACCGTGATCGAAGTTCATGATCGCAAACCCGGGCCCGGCATGCTGCACCGCGCGGCACAGGATCACAGCCTTGATATAAAACGCTCTTTTATGGTCGGCGACACGGTTTCTGACATGCTGGCAGGAAGAAACGCGGGCGTTGCCGTCAACATTCTGGTGTGCACCGGGTACGGTGACCGCTTTGAACATCCGAAAACTTCTGTCGACCATGAGGTTGCCGACCTCACTGCTGCAGCAGATATTATACTGAAACACATCGCAATCGAGGACACTCCATGAAAATTCTGCTTACCGGAGGCGCGGGTTTTGTCGGCAGCGCCTGCCTGCGCCATCTTGCAGCCCATGGCCACGAGGTCATGGCCTATGACAGCCTGTCGATGGGTCATGCGGGCGCCGTCGGAGATCTTCCGCTGGTCGTAGGCGACATTGCGGACACCGAGAAACTGACGACAGCCCTGCGCGAGTTTGGCGCTGACGCCGTTATGCATTTCGCGGCCGCCACATATGTCGGCGAATCCGTGGAGAACCCCGACTTTCACTACGGCAACAACATCGAAGGGACACGCAGCCTGCTGAACGCCATGCGTGCGGCCGGCGTGCAAAGGCTGGTATTTTCGTCCACCTGTGCGACCTACGGCATGACCGACAGCGCGACCATGAGCGAAACGACCCCACAAGCCCCTGCGTCGCCCTATGCGCGCACGAAACTGGCCGTGGAATGGATGATCCGTGATTTTGCGCACGCTTATGGTATGGGGTTCACGATCCTGCGGTACTTCAATGCCGCCGGCGCGGATTCAGACGGGCAGCATGGCGAGGATCACCGCCCCGAAAACCATCTTATTCCACTGGTGCTGGACGTGGCTTTGGGCAAGCGTGCCAAGATCGTGGTTTATGGCGATGACTACCCGACGCCTGACGGCACCTGTATCCGCGACTATGTACACACCGAAGACCTTGCCTCGGCACACCTCAAGGCCATCGAAGCGACGACGGCGGACACGCAAAACGTCTTTAACATCGGGACCGGTAACGGCCAGTCAGTTCTGGAGATCATCAGGACCTGCGAAGCCGTCACAGGCCAGACCATCCCGCTGGCGATCGGCCCCAGGCGTCCGGGCGATCCACCCCGCCTCGTGGCTGACCCCTCCAACATCAAAAACAATCTGAACTGGGCGCCGAAATATGACATCAAAAAGACCGTGGAAACGGCTTGGAATTGGCACAAGGCGCACCCGAACGGCTATCCCGACTAGGCTACAGCCTATGGGTGCGGTGCGCCTGAAACTGTGTTAGAGTAGAGCTATGTTGTTAAACCGCAGGGATATTCTGGCAATTGCCGCCGCCGGAACAGGTAGTGCGGCATTCGCCAGTCTGGGCCTGCCGTTGGCGGGCTCGACAGACGACCTGCACCTTATTGTGCCTGATCGCGTCTTGCGGGGCGTCAACACATCAATCGTGGCGCGCGCTCGGGACGCAAAGAAAATCCAGCTTTACAGTGACCAACAGCCGACGGGGCCCCTGGCAACGTTCCACTTCGGGGATGGGTCGGCCGATGTTTGTGCCGCCATGAACGTATCTTTGCAGCGTGGCCAGACCATCATTGCGCAGGCGGATATGAAAAACGGGCAGGTCTGCTACGCCGCTGCATATGTCGCCGTTTTTGAGCAAGCGCCATCAGCCTGATCGCGAGCCTGCGACCGGTGCTGAAAAACGCCATATGCTGCACACTCTCTGATGACTCGTCGGGTCATGCAAACGGCGCAGGTCGTTTCCGCTCTGGCACCGGTTCCACCTACTTGGCTGGGTTGTTTCACAGTTTCCACAGTCACCGCGTTGAGATGCCAGCACTGTGGAAATCTCCTGGCACGTAGGCTACCTTAACCGCGCGTTGCGCGCGGCCTGCTGTCAGGTCACGACACCAGATCGAAATCAAAGGACACCTGTTTGACATCCGTTGTTTTGACCCTTTGGCCGTTGATCGCGGTTTTGATCTGCATGAACAGGCCCGTTCATGTCGGTGTGATCTGGGCAACGATCCCGCCCTATCTGCTGTTGCCCGAAGCAACGTCTGTCTATCTGCCTGGGCTACCTGATCTCAATAAAACGACGGTCATCGCGCTTGGATTGATCCTTGGCTTGTTTGTGGTCAGGAAAGACGACACCGAACCATCGGCAAAAGACATTCTGGTCGCCCGGTCGATCCAGACATTTTTGTTGGCGGGTATTTTCATCAGTGCCGTTTTCACTTTTTTGGCCAACCCCGAACCTGTCCGGTTCGGTCCGACTGTCTTGCCCGGCTTGTCCTGGTGGGAAGGCATCTCGTTCATGTCAGATTTGTTCGTTTTGTTCTTTCCTTTCATGCTGGCGCGCAAGTATCTCGCTGACACAGAGGCCGTGAACCACCTGCTGTTTGCGCTGGCCATATCCGCGCTGTGTTATACCGTTCTGATGCTCCTGGAGATGCGGCTCAGCCCGCAACTGCACCGCATTGTCTATGGCTATCATCAGCACCAGTTTGCCCAACACGTCCGCGACGGCTACCGCCCGATGGTGTTTTTGCAGCATGGCTTGTGGGTTGGTTTCTACACTTTCACTGGGCTGATTGCAGCCTTGGCCCTGTGGCGCGATGGCTTTGGTAAAAAGTGGCTGATTGCGGCTGTCTGGCTGTTTGTCATGTTGTTCTTCAGCCGGAATTTCGGGGCCTTTGTGATCGCTGCTTTTTTGATCGGCCTGTGGATGTCACTGGGGCGCAAAATGACTGTGGTCGCAGCGGCTGGCATCGCGATCACTATCCTGATCTATCCGGCTTTGCGGCAGGCGCATGTGATCCCGATCGACAGCATTCTGGACGTTATCGGCTCGATCGACCGCAATCGCATGCTGTCGCTTGGGTTTCGTCTGGACAACGAAGACGCCCTGCTGGCCCGCGCGGCCGAAAAACCGCTGGTTGGTTGGGCCGGTTGGGGCCGACAACATGTCTATAATGAATTCGGGCAGCGGCTTTCCATCTCGGAGGGACGCTGGACACAAACAATCGGCGCTACAGGCTGGATTGGCTATATCTTCTTTTTCGGCTTGCTGACGTGCCCTGCGTTTATCCTTTTTGCAAGACGGGCTGCCGAAGGCCTGCCACCAGCCACCTACGCATTTTTGATAATCACGACCGGCAATCTGATTTACATGATCCCCAATTCAACACTGACCCCTGTGGGCATGCTGGTGTTCGGAGCACTTGCAGGCCTGGTTCAAAAGCGGTTCTCTGCTCCGGATGAAAAACCTGCTGCAGAGCAGGACGAAGCCGCAACCCCGGCGACCCGCTACACGCGTTTTCCGTCAAAGTCGCTCCCCGCACGTGGAGGCGTGCAGGCTGCCAAGCGGACATAAACCCCCGCCTTGGCCGGATCCCTCTACGTCGCACAACGACGGAAGGGGGCAAGCGGCATTGCAGGCTGTGGCTGTTTACTCTGTGGTGTTCTTAAGCGCCCGTCTGAGCCGGCGTTTAGCTACAGGGTCGCTTACTGCGTTCATAAACCCGAATAGGCCCTATTGCCGATCTCGAACCGCCCCATGATGGGATCATGCTCTAACCCCGTATATGCGGCCCTCTAGTTAAGCGACCAACGCCAAATCCGCGCACTGATGCGGCCGGTGCGCCCCATTTTTCACCCTCGGCTCACTTATTCCTGCGCTGCAAGCCATTTGAACGCGGATAAAAGCGCATCTGCCGCGCCTGCGTCGCCAACTCCCAATCCGGTCATGCTGGTTCCGTCCACGACGTCCTCGGGCGCGATCAGATAGGCCTTCAGGCGCTCTTCGGTCCAGGCCCCGCCAAAGCTCCCCAAGGCGTCGGAGTAATTGGCGAAAGCCGTAGAGGCGACGGTTCGTCCCAAAATACCGTGCAACGACGGCCCTGCCCCATGCACGCTAGCTTCCAGAGCGTGGCACTCGCGACATCCGTTCAGGATGTCATGTGCCAGCTCGGCCTGCTCGGACGAGACGCCATCCGCCTGTAGCCCGGCAATCATGTTTTCCATCGGGTCTTCGATCGGGGCTGCAACCAGCAAAACCAACTCTCCCGTGTCCAGCCACAGCGCGATTGTATCCGGCCGCACCTGCATGACGTCGCGAATCCGTTGGCCGATTGGAATCGGTTCGAGGAAAATCAGGCGTTCATCCTGCACGCGGACACGAAACAAAGTTCTGCCCTTAAGCGAACCGACCAGCAGATCACCATCCCAAGTCGGGTGAAACCCATCCACAACCGCGACGGATGACACGGCAGCAGATGGCACCCATGCGTAAACTGGCGGCTCATAGAGAATGTGGCGTCCCGGCTCTCCCGCGGTAGGCGCGGGCACTTTGCTGTAAAGAGTGCCAAGGTTTTCCAAGGGCCAGCCATAGTTTTCGCCATCTTTAACCAGGTTCAATTCATCGCCACCGCGCATGCCATGCTCGGTTGTCCACAATCGGCCTTCTTTATCGATGGTGACCCCCTGAAGATTCCGGTGGCCAATTGAAAAATGGCGGTAGTCACCGGTTTCCAGATTAATCTCGATTGTCTTGCCATAGTCGGAGTCGGGCGATTGGATGCCAGCATCAGGGCGATAAAAGCCTTCGCGATGATATTCACCGTTGCCCAGATACAAAAGGTTCGGCGCTTTGAAGGCCATCCGCCCACCTGACATGTAAGCGACGATAAGTTCACGCGATGGATTGAATTCCAGACAGGGTTTGCTTTCGTAAAGAACGTCCCAGTCCGATCCGCTAGCACTTACACTGCGTGCGGAGGCGTCGGTGCCTGATCTGGGCAATTCAAGTTTTGCAACGCGGTTGGCGTAGCATTCTTTTTCGTTATCAATGTATGTGTAGGATAGCAAAAGGCCGTGAAAGGCAGGGCTGTCAATGTACTCCAGATCATTGTAGCGCACCGCATCTGCGCGGGTCATCTGCTGCGGGTATTTACTTGCTGCCAGCGCGATATAGCCTGCCAGTCCGTTTTCCGGCACCTGCAGACCGGTACGTATGAGCCCGGTTTCTTCATCAAGATAAAAGATTTTGCCCGATCGGTGAAGAACAAGGATATCTTCTCCCCAAAGTGCCAGCGCTCCGCCGTTACGCCAGTCATAGTCGGGCATGAGGTATGCTGTGCCGCGCAAGTTCAGAAAGGTCGTTTCAATGTTTGCAACGGCTCCAACAGTCTCGGTTGGCATGCCCAACACACGCCGGCCCTTAATGATTGCCCGTTCTCCTAGCCCGTAGATCGGCTGGAACTCTTCTCTGTGTGTCAAATAACCGACAACACCGCTGGTGGCGGCAATGGCTGAAACGATCACCAAAAAAATCATCAGAAAAACAAAGCGTCTCATACGACTGAAGGCCCCTATTACGGTTTACAACTATACTAGCGCACTGTGGCTTACCGCCCAAAGGATCATACCACCAGAGTTATTTACCCGAGCGCGCGCCATTTGGCAGTACAAGAGATTTGCCAGCCATACAAAAGGCGCGCATTTGATTCCCAAATTCATAAGCATCACGCCATAGGTGAGGTGGGTACACCGCGCGCACACATCCGGATGCGAACGAACGGCATGTCTTGGCTCGGCGCTTTTCCGCTAAAGGGCGGGCAAGCGACGATGCAGCACTTTTTGAGCGGAATATCTCCTCGGAAACCCATTAAAACTGGCGTCCCCTTGCCAATTTCCACTCCAAAACAGCCAGCCGCTGGCTTTCCGACACGCTGGAACCGATCCGTCTGACCAATATGTGGCGCAACTCATCAGCCCCACGACAGCCCAGAAACTGCCCCATTTTAACCAAATTGGGTGCGTTTAACGATTTGGTAACCAGTGCGCACTGCGATGTTTCCGTTCCCCAACAATAAACCAAAAACCGACCGAGCAACAACGGAGCTAACATGCTGTCTTCACTTTTTGGCCTTCTCGGCGCTTTTGGCGCTATCGGTGTAGTAGGAATGGCGTCCGGATCGAGCGGTGGCAGCTCGGACGACGATGATGCCCCTGCAAAATCCAAGAATCTGTCGCCCCCCGAAACGCAGCCCAGACCAGACCCCGTGCCTCCTGTGGACGTGGTAACGCCTGTTGAACAGGAAACACCCAGCACTCCAGACGAGCCCGAGACGCCCAGCGCGCCGGTAGAGGCCCAGGTTCCAGTTACGCCCGGCGACATTGAATTACCGGATCAGGGTTCTGAATCAACAGATGGACGTGATGGAGAAGACGTATCCAGCATCTCCGACGATCTGGGAGAAGTCACCACGGGGCGTGTGACGACGGTTCAACCGGTTGGAGACGACATCGCCTCGGTCCGGGTCACTCAAGGTCTCGAGCACGGTAATGTCACCGTGAACCCCGACAACACGTTGGCGCTGGTTCTCAGCACGACTGATTACACGGGCGCACTGTCCTTCCAATACGAAGTGACTGATAGCACCGGCGCGGTGCAGACGCATGATGTCAGCCTGGACGCCATCGCCGGCCCAGTCTCGGGCGGTTGGGGCAAAGGAGACTTCTATATGCTGGAAACCGACCACAACGGCGATATTGTGGTCGAATGGGGTGACAACCACCGAGACGTTTACATGTCGGGCAGTTCGGATGCGTTGACCAAGGCAGACATCGCGACGATCCACGGGCTTGCACCAGAAAAAATCACCGGCGAATGGCTGGCTAATCATCCCGAGTACGGCTCGTCCGAAGAGCTTGCGCTGGCCGAAGACAGCGGTCGCGAACTTTGGGCCTATCTTGGCATAGAGACGATCAAGGAACCCGCGTCCCACTGGCTCCATCTGGAAGCTGGATACAGCTATGACACCGGCACATTTATAGGAATGTGGGGCGAATCTGAACTGCATCCTGTGCACATCACGTCCTATGGGGAGGGACCAGCACCGCTCATCGAAGAGCAGATAAATTCTTTCAAATACGGTTTCAAAAACGTTGTGTTCAGTGATGTGGAATTCACCAACGGCGTCCGTATGATTGACAGCGACAATGTGATTTTTGAAAATAGTACCTTTACTGGTGCCTACCTGACTGGTCAGAGCTTTTCCGGTCTGACATTGCGCAATTCTGAAGTCTACGACGTGTTCCATGACGATCCGGTGACTGATGCTAATTTCTGGGATCCTGCGCCAAACCGCACGAGCGGCCTCTATACGAATTATCTTGAAGGTCTCCTGATAGAGAACACCCTTTTCGACCACAACGGATGGGCCGACGGGTATGAAGAGGATTTGTCGCTTGATGGTGGGATGCCACCGTCGATGTACAGCCACAACGTATATCTTGGCGGATCCACTACTGACGTCACAATCCGCGACTCCATCATGATGCGTGGCGCATCACACGGCGCACAGGTACGTGGGGGTGGCTTTCTTGAAGACAACGTCTTTCTTGACAACAATACCGCCGTTTTCGTGAACGGAGGCACAGGCGATGATGGCAACTATTCGCTTTATGCCGACAACCTGACAACGTCGGGCGGGCACCGTGAAGCGGAACAAATCGGCTATCTGGCCTCTGGCATGGGCGATTTCGCCAAGTTGAACACGCATCTGGACAATGTCGTGGCGCATCTGGCCGATCCCAACAATCCTGATGAGCAAGCGGCAAAGGTCACCGCTAACAATGCAATCGACTATGCTCGGGATGTGTATTACTTCGACACTATCGTTTACAACTGGGAAGCGGTGAACAACGGATCGCCGGATCTGAACACCGAGGGCCTCGACACCGCAGTTCTGGATGCCACCACGATCCAGAACTACACAGCGCAGCTATTGGGAAAAGAGACGGCGACGATCGATGATCTGGCTGACTACCTGCGTGCCAAGGGGCCAGAACTTTTTGAAGGCAAGACCGATGCGGAAATGATAATCGAATTTTTCCAAGCCGGATTTGGTCTGACCCCGAATACACGCCTCACGGCGGAGACCCTGCGCTTTGTGCCAAACGACCTCGCGGATGGTATTCGCTGGGACAACCGTATCAACTGGTCGACCGAGGACCTGCCGGGAACGATCGCCGGGGACAGCGTGGATCTGGCGGGCAACTGGGTCTACTATGGCGGCACAACCGAAATCGAGGATATGGATTTCGGCGATGGCGGCCGGTTGACCGTCACGCACGGACGGCTCGACATCCTCGGTGAGACAACTACCGAGGGCGAAGGCGCACAGCTTGATATCGACGAATCGGGACAGGTCTGGATCAACGGCTACAGTGCTGAAGCCAACTTCGACATCGACGTGGCCGGCGGCAGATTTGCAAATACCGGAGACTTTGACGGCCTGGTTGACTTGACGGCAATGGGCGGCCAGACGCTTCTGGCCACCGAAGGCGCGCGCTTTGACGTTGACGGCGGCAGCCGTCTGACCATCGACGGTGACGAGGGCAAAGTCGGGTTCGAGGGCGTGGACGGGGATACTGCTGTTCTGCGCTTTGGCGCGGAAGGCACGGCACGTTTCGAGGTCGAAAACGGCAAGCTGGGCAGCATCGAAGAGTTTCGCAGCGGCCACAATGGTGATCAGGAGGTCAATGTGGCCTCGGGTGTCAACTTTGGCGAAGGTATTCTGGAGATCGACCTTGCCGGTCTCGACACCGCAGCCAATGACTATGAACTGATTTCGGTGGACGAAATGGTTGGCGCGTTCTCAGAGATCAATGTCACCGGTCTTTCCGGCGCGCGCAACGCGCAGATCGTTTTCGATTATGAAAAAGATCAAGTTGTCCTCAGCATCGGCGAAGAGGGTCAAGGCTCGGGTCTTATGGACATCTCCGTTTTGGGTGACCAGAACGATGCTCAATCGAACACAGAGCTCTGGAATGCTCTGACCGAAGGGTACACGCCTTTGGGTGACCAAATCCCCGACGAGGTCACACTGGATGAAGAGGTTCTTGACATCGCCGTCTGATCTGAGCGCCTTTGGCGGCACGGCGAAGACATTGGCGGGGGACCAACAGCGGTTTGGTCCCCCGCTTTGCTTTGATACATGACCACAGACCTGACCGGCCCGCGTTTTCGCGCAGGTGTTCTTTGATGGCCGCTCTTGTCCGCACGCGCAGTTTTTTGCGTGCAATTGCAGTATGACTTAAATACTCATGTGCCGATCATCGCAGCCACGAGCAACAGGGAGACCCCGGCAGATGCAGGATAACGCGCATGCAAGACGGGTCTTTGTGACGGGCACTGCCGGCTTCATCGGCTATCACCTTGCAAAGTTACTCCTGGCAGAGGGCTTTGTTGTTCATGGCTATGACGCCATGACGGATTACTACGACGTCAGTCTCAAGCAGCGCCGCCAAGCTATGTTGCTTCAACATGCAAATTTCTCGACGACTGAAGCGCGCCTCGAAGATGCAGAGCGCCTTTATGAAGTGACAACGGGTTTTGCGCCGGATGTGATTGTCCATCTCGCTGGTCAGGCTGGGGTCCGCTATAGTCTGGAAAACCCGCGTTCCTACATCGATAGTAACATCGTAGGCACTTTCAACGTGATGGAGGCTGCACGCAGGCTCAAGGTGCAACATCTGCTGATGGCGTCGACGTCTTCTGTTTACGGCGCAAACCTAGACATGCCGTTTTCGGAAACTGATAAGGCCGATACACAGCTGACCATCTATGCCGCGACAAAAAAGGCAAACGAGAGCATGGCGCATTCCTATGCGCATCTTTGGGACTTGCCCGTCACCATGTTTCGGTTCTTTACGGTGTACGGTCCCTGGGGCCGCCCGGATATGGCGCTGTTCAAATTCGTGGATGCGATCCTCGAAGATCGGCCAATCGACATCTACAATCATGGCGATATGTATCGCGATTTCACCTATGTGAGCGATCTTGTCCGCGGCATCAGGCTGCTGATTGACGCGGTACCCGAACGTCCGGCAGACCCCGGAGCGGTAGATGAGGGTGACAGCCTGTCGCCTGTGGCGCCCTACCGTGTCGTCAATATCGGCAACTCCGAAAAGGTGCGTCTGCTGGACTTTATAGACGCCATCGAAGCCTGCCTCGAGCGCAAGGCCAAGCGCAATTACATGGACATACAACCCGGAGATGTTCCCGCAACCTGGGCCAATGCAGAGTTGTTGCACAGGCTAACGGGATACCGTCCTGAAACCAATGTGCGCGAAGGAATACTCGAATTCGTTGGATGGTTCAGGGACTACTATGAAAAGTGACACGAACACAGAGGTCAATCTTCCCGAGCTGGACGCGCTCAGGCCTGCGGTCATTGGGTTGGGGTACGTCGGGCTGCCGCTGGCCGTCGCATTCGGAACCAAACGGGATACCCTGGGCTTTGACGTCAACGCGACCCGTGTGGCCCAGCTGCGTGCAGGCAAAGATGTCACCGGTGAGGTTGCACCTCCCGACCTTTTGGCCGCGGCACATCTGAAATTTTCGGATGCAGCAGGCGATCTGGCTGCCTGCAACACCTACATTATTGCCGTTCCGACGCCGATTGATGCTTTCAAAAGGCCGGACCTGCAACCTCTGCTCCGGGCGTCCGAGACCGTGGCGCGGGTTCTGAAGCCCGGCGATCTGGTGATTTACGAATCAACCGTCTTTCCCGGCGCAACAGAGGACGTCTGCGTGCCCGTTCTGGAAGAAGGCTCCGGGCTGCGCCTGAACCGGGATTTTTGCGTGGGCTACAGCCCGGAACGCATCAATCCGGGCGACAAGGCCCACCAGCTCACGGCGATCTGTAAGGTGACCGCAGGATCAACAGCACGGTCTGCCGATCTGATAGATGCGCTTTATGCCAGCATTATCACCGCTGGTACATTCAAAGCCCAAAGCATCCGCGTGGCTGAAGCAGCGAAAGTCATTGAGAACACGCAGCGCGATATCAATATCGCCTTGATCAACGAGCTTGCGGTAATGTTCAACAAAATGGGGCTGGATACTGAAGCCGTCCTGGAGGCGGCCGGCACCAAGTGGAACTTTCTGCCTTTTCGCCCTGGTCTGGTCGGCGGGCATTGCATCGGGGTAGACCCTTACTACCTGACCCATAAAGCGCAAGAGATCGGCCACCATCCTGAAATCATACTTGCCGGGCGACGCATAAACGACGGCATGTCCGACTATGTGGCCGGACAGATGGTCAAGGCGATGTTGCAAAAACGCATTGTGATCGCAGGCGCTCGGGTCTTGGTGTTGGGTGTAACGTTTAAGGAAAACTGCCCGGATGTGCGCAACAGCAAGGTCGTTGATGTAGTGCGCGCTCTGCGGGAGTTCGGCTTGCTCGTCGACATTCACGACCCCGTCGCCGATGTACAAGCCGCGGAAGAGCAACATGCGCTGACGCTTTGCGATGCGCCCGATACCGGCAGCTATGACGGGATACTCTTTGCTGTCCCGCACGAGAAATTCCGCAAGATGAGCGTGGGGGATCTGCGGTCCTACGGCAAGTCGGATCATGTCCTTTACGATATGAAAAGCGTTTTTTCACAGCACGACAGCGATTTGCGGCTATAGCGTAGCAGCTCATGCATACAGGATCCGGCAGACGGTTTCAGCCGTCAGGAGCTATGCATCTGTGACATATCGCACCAGAGGTGGCTGAAAGGTGCCCCTTGGCTCTTGAACCGATCGCATTGCCGGCGTTACAAGCCCGCAACGCGCCTGTGCGCCCCCGGACTTCTATTTTGAAAAGGTCGTTTATTCATGTCGCAGCCAAACCTTACCCCGGTTCCGGAACTATATGTTTCTTATGAGTCCAGCCAGAAGTTGAAGGCCGAAGCCGGCGATCTGGTTAGCCACGATCTCTCGCCGCGTCAGATCTGTGATCTGGAACTGCTGATGAACGGCGGGTTCAATCCGCTTACAGGTTTTCTGTCCGAAGCCGACTACGACAGCGTTGTCGACACGATGCGCCTGACAAGCGGTGCGCTGTGGCCAATGCCCATTACACTTGATGTTTCGGAGGCTTTTGCGGAGGATCTGGAACTGGGTCAGGACATCGCATTGCGCGATCAGGAGGGCGTGATCCTAGCGACCATGACCGTTACCGATCGCTGGACCCCTGACAAAGCGCGCGAAGCCGAAATGGTGTTCGGCGCCGATGATGACGCGCATCCAGCGGTGAACTATCTGCACAATACTGCAGGCAAAGTCTATCTGGGCGGCCCAATCACAGGGATCCAGCAGCCGGTGCACTACGACTTTCGTGCACGCCGCGACACGCCGAACGAACTGCGTGCCTATTTCCGCAAAGTAGGCTGGCGTCGCGTGGTTGCATTCCAGACCCGCAACCCCCTGCACCGTGCCCATCAGGAGCTGACCTTCCGCGCAGCGCGCGAGGCGCAGGCCAACCTTCTTATCCACCCGGTTGTCGGGATGACCAAACCAGGTGATGTCGATCACTTTACCCGCGTCCGGTGCTACGAGGCGGTGCTGGACAAATATCCAGCAGCAACCACTCATATGAGCCTATTGAACCTCGCGATGCGGATGGCTGGCCCGCGCGAGGCGGTTTGGCACGGTCTTATTCGGAAAAACCACGGCTGCTCGCACTTTATCGTCGGGCGCGACCACGCGGGGCCCGGCAAGAATTCAAAGGGCGAGGATTTCTACGGCCCCTATGACGCACAGGACCTTTTCAAGCAACATGAAGAGGAAATGGGCATCGAGATGGTCGATTTCAAACATATGGTCTACGTGCAGGAGAAAGCTCAGTACTACCCTGCAAACGAAGTCCCTGAAGGCGATACCATCCTCGACATTTCCGGAACCGAATTGCGCCGCCGCCTCGCCGAAGGGCTGGAGATACCCGAATGGTTCTCTTTCCCCGAAGTGGTCTCAGAGTTGCGCCGCACGCGCCCTGCCCGCTCCAAACAAGGGTTCACCGTCTTTTTCACCGGCTTCTCCGGCTCTGGCAAATCGACCATCGCCAACGCGCTGATGGTCAAGCTCATGGAAATGGGTGGCAGGCCCGTGACCTTGCTGGACGGTGATATCGTGCGCAAGAACCTGTCCTCAGAGCTTGGCTTTTCCAAAGAGCATCGGGATCTGAACATCCGCCGCATCGGATACGTGGCCTCTGAAATCACCAAAAACGGTGGTATTGCCATTTGTGCGCCCATCGCACCCTACGGCACCACGCGCCGCGCTGTGCGCGAAGATATCGAAGCCTTTGGCGCATTTGTCGAAGTGCATGTTGCCACCTCGATCGAGGAATGCGAAAGGCGCGACCGCAAAGGGCTCTACAAGCTCGCCCGGGAAGGCAAGATCAAAGAGTTCACCGGCATCTCGGACCCCTATGACGTGCCCGAGAACCCCGAGGTGCGTGTGGAAACAGAAAATGTCGAAGTGGACAATTGTGCCCACCAAGTGCTTTTGAAACTCGAAAGCATGGGACTAATTTCAGGCAAGTCCATCTGACAATTTGCATTGACGGACAGCCTGTGTATTGAAGCACTTGGCTTTATCGGAGGTCGGTGCATGCAGGTTGAACGCACAAAGCTTGAAGGGGTGCTCGTTATCACGCCGGCGCGGTTCGGCGATGCGCGCGGATTTTTCAGCGAAAGCTGGAACCGTGCGCGTATGGCCGACGCGGGTCTGGATTATGACTGGGTGCAAGACAACCATTCGCTGTCCAGAGAAACCGGCACCGTGCGCGGACTGCATTTTCAGTCTCCGCCGCACGCGCAGGCAAAGCTTGTGCGCTGCGGTCGCGGCGCTCTGTTTGATGTCGCCGTGGATGTTCGTCGCGGGTCTACGACCTACGGGCAGTGGGTCGGGCTGGAGCTGAGCGCGGAAAACGGCAAGCAGTTGCTTATTCCTCAAGGGTTTCTGCATGGCTTTGTCACGCGCATGCCGGATACGGAAATTCTGTACAAATGCTCGGACTACTATGCGCCTGAGTGTGACGGCGCCGTTCGGTTTGACAGTCTCGACATTGATTGGGGCCTTGACGCAACTGCACCGCTGTTGTCAGACAAGGACGCGGCAGCACAGCCTTTTGACGCATTCAACAGCCCCTTTTTATGGGAGGGCGCACCATGAAGCTCTTGGTCACGGGCGGCGCGGGGTTTATCGGCTCCGCAGTAGTGCGGCTGTGTGTGGCGCGCGGATATGAGGTGGTCAATCTTGATGCCCTGACTTATGCCGCCTGTCTGGACAACATAGCCTCCGTCGCGGACAGCTCGCTTTACACATTTGAGCAAGCAGATATTCGGGACCGGGCGGCGTTGGACCGCATATTTGCCGCCCATCGGCCGGACGCTGTCATGCATCTGGCAGCGGAAAGTCATGTGGACCGGTCCATCGATGGCCCCGGAACGTTTATCGATACCAACATCACTGGCACATATCACCTGCTCGAAGCCGCGCGTGCGTATTGGATGGTTGCCGGGAGACCGGACACCTTCCGGTTTCACCATGTATCAACCGACGAGGTTTTCGGAAGCCTGTCCGACACCGGTCAGTTCACCGAAGACACGGCCTATGATCCACGCTCTCCCTACTCGGCTTCCAAAGCGGCGTCTGATCATCTGGTGCGCGCGTGGGGCGAAACCTATGGCCTGCCGGTCGTGCTGTCGAATTGCTCCAATAACTATGGGCCCTTCCACTTTCCCGAAAAGCTTGTTCCCGTCGTCATACTCAACGCATTGGCCGGACAGCCTATTCCGGTCTATGGCGCGGGCGAGAATATCCGCGACTGGCTCTATGTTGAAGATCATGCCGATGCGTTGCTGACGGTTCTGGCCAAGGGTAAAACCGGGCGCAGCTACAATATCGGCGGCGAAAACGAAGCACGTAACATCGACCTTGTCCGCACCATCTGCGGTATCCTCGACCGCAAACGCCCCAAAGAAGCCCCCTACGCCGACCAGATCATTTTTGTGACAGATCGCCCTGGACACGATCTGCGCTATGCCATCGACCCGACCCGTATGCGTCAGGAGTTGGGCTGGAGGCCGTCTGTGACATTGGAAGAAGGGCTTGAAAAGACTGTCGACTGGTATCTTGCAAATGAAGACTGGTGGCGCGCTCTGCAGAACCGCGACGGTGTCGGCCAGCGGCTGGGAGTGGGCAAGTGACTGTTCTCGTGTTTGGGAAGACCGGACAGGTAGCAACAGAGCTTGCGGGCTTTGATGACGTCACCTGTCTGGGGCGCTCGGATGCTGATCTGACCGACCCCGAAGCCTGCGCGGGCATGATCGAGCAGCTGCGACCCGCAGCCGTGATCAACGCTGCGGCCTACACGGCCGTGGACCGCGCAGAGGAAGACGCAGAAACCGCCATGGCCGTCAACGGTGCGGCCCCTGCCGCGATGGCAGTCGCAGCGGCTGCCGCTGACATACCCTTCGTGCAGATTTCTACCGACTATGTGTTTGACGGCTCCGGCACCATGCCATGGCAACCCGATGACGCCACCAACCCTCTGGGCGTTTACGGGGCCAGCAAACTCGCGGGTGAACAGGGTGTTCGTGCCGCACAGGGTCGCCATGCGATACTGCGCACATCCTGGGTTTTTTCTGCGCAGGGGAGCAATTTTCTCAAGAGCATGTTGCGCCTGTCCGACACACGCGCACATCTGACCATCGTTGCCGACCAGATCGGCGGCCCGACCCCAGCGAACGCAATTGCCGCCGCCTGCATGACCATCGCAAAGGCGCTGCAAACGGCACCTGAAAAATCGGGAACCTACCACTTTTCAGGTGCGCCAGACACCTCCTGGGCAGGGTTTGCGCGCATGATTTTTGACAGCGCAGGACGTGACATATTGGTCGAGGACATCCCAACAAGTGCCTATCCGACACCGGCAACACGGCCACTGAACTCGCGGCTCGACTGTGCATCACTCGAAGCACAGTTCGGGATCAGACAACCTGACTGGCGCGCAGCAACACAGCAGATTTTGGACAGTTTGACATGACCAACGACAACACATCAAAACGCAAAGGCATAATTCTGGCCGGCGGCTCTGGCACGCGCCTCTATCCGATCACGCTGGGTGTGTCCAAACAGCTCCTGCCCATCTACGACAAGCCGATGATCTACTATCCGCTTTCGGTTTTGATGCTGGCCGACATTCGCGAGATTGCCATTATCACCACGGTTGAGGATCAGGCCCAGTTCCAACGCATGCTCGGCGACGGCTCACAATTTGGCATCACCATCACATGGATCACACAACCCAGCCCTGACGGGCTGGCGCAGGCCTTCATCCTTGCCGAAGAGTTCTTGGGCGGTAGCCCCTCTGCGCTGATCCTCGGCGACAACATCTTTTTTGGTCATGGACTACCGGATCTGATGGCAGCGGCTTCAGACAGCGACGAGGGGGCTACTGTTTTCGGGTATCAGGTCACAGACCCCGAACGCTATGGCGTGGTCGATTTCGACGCGGACGGCACCGTGCGCGGCATCATTGAAAAGCCCGAGGTGGCTCCGTCAAACTTTGCCGTCACCGGGCTTTACTTTGTCGATGCAACGGCACCGGCAAAGGCGCGCGCCGTGCAACCGTCGGCGCGGGGCGAGTTGGAGATCACTTCCCTGCTGGAAATGTACCTCGCTGAAAACAGCCTCCACGTGCAACGCATGGGGCGCGGTTACGCATGGCTGGACACCGGCACCCACGCCAGTCTGCTGGATGCAGGAAACTTTGTCCGTACGATCGAGACCCGGCAAGGCCAGCAGATCGGCTGCCCTGAAGAGGTCGCTTTCGAACAGGGGTGGATCAGCCGCAGTGATCTTGCCGATCAGGCCGAACGCTACCGTAAAAACGCCTATGGTCAGTACCTTCTCAAGCTTTGAACCGGCGCAGCGTCAGGTGGCGGGGTCCAAATCCCTTGGGCGCGGATCGACAAGCATGGCAATCAACCAGCCGGTGACAAAGCCGCCTAGATGGGTTTCCCACGCCAGTTGCCCGTCAAGTGCCCACCACATCACCACATTCAAAACCAGCAGCAGACCTGAGGCGCGTGCCACCGGCCATAGCGCTTCCTGCAGTGTAAAGCGGTCGATATAGGCCCAGGCCAGCAGCCCGCCGGCCAATCCGAAAAGCGCACCAGACGCGCCAACCATCGGGGCCAGTGTGGACGCAAGGAGCGCAAAACCCGCAGCACCACCCAGCAAGGAA
The DNA here is from genome assembly GCA_947501635.1 of uncultured Roseobacter sp. GTDB lineage: Bacteria > Pseudomonadota > Alphaproteobacteria > Rhodobacterales > Rhodobacteraceae > Roseobacter. The sequence continues at coordinate 65,741 of CANMWT010000004.1, read as the reverse complement.
CCCGCGTAAAGTATCGCGAAGCCGCGCGTGCCCACACGGTCCAGCACAGCCATCCCCAAAGACCACAGCGTTATCATGTTTACCAAAAGGTGCAGCACGCCCCCATGCAGAAATCCGTAGGTCAGAAACATCAGATAGGGCTGGCTCGGGTAGTTCGGCGTCCAGGATTGCAACAACCCGGACCAAAAACCTCCGTACTCATAGGCCATCATGCGCAGGCGAACAGGTCCGATAACCTCGAAATCGGCAAGCTGCAAAACGCCCTCGACCATGCAACACAGAACGACAAGCACAATGATGGGCCAGCGCAGCGCTGCAGGCGCAACGCCTGAAGGGTCTTCTGTGTCCGAGGTGGTCATGACCTATCAATGGTCGAAGAATACGCCTTATTGCAAGCCATTAGGCCTAGGGTAGCCACTGGAAGTTGCGCTGCAAGCCAACAAAAACTGTATTCCTTGTCCGGTCTGACGCGTTGTCTTCTGTGGTGCGGGTGTAGGAATATCCGCCCACTAGGCCCCAATCACGTGTCAGATCGTATTGATACGTGACACCCAATTCAATGCGCTGCCCGTCGTTCGGGTTATCGCCCAATTCGTTCCGGTCAAAGATCGAGAGATTAACGCCAAAACTGGAAGAGTTGTTGATGCGCTGGTCGAAAGTGGCGCGCAAGGTGGTATCGATTTGTTCGTCATTGTTGTCGTCGGTGCGCACCTGCTGCGACAAGCCGATCCCGATCAGCTGTGTTGAACGCACATGCGTGTAGTCAACGCTAAACAGCGGATCTTGACCGATCACATCGCCGGCACCTGTCACACCCAAGGAATAAGCCAGCGTACCCCGCGGCAGTTCCATATCTCTGTTGAAAGACAGGAAAGAACGGCGCCCGTTATCGTTTGTCGCCACTTCTGTGTCGAAGGCGACCCCCATCGTGCCGTTGGTCAATGCCCGCGTCACATCGATCGACGCGGCGAGACCGTCATCAGACCCTGTTTCCGTGCCCGAGCGGTCGATATTGTCATAACTCAGCCCAATGGCCGTTGTCAGAACCTTTGACACCTCAAGTACAACACCGGCCCCAAGACCGGTTGTTTCGCGACTGACACCATTGTCTCCGGCGTCAAAGTCGATGTAGCGCGCAGTCAGGTTTGCCGTGATGCGCGGGTCGATCCTGAAATCAACCTGACCTGAAAAGTCGTTCGTACTTTGGTCATTCAGGCTTGGATCGTTGGTGCCAGTATAGTTTAGCTCGCTGTATATCCATGCGAAACTTGCGCCTATTGGTGCTTCGCGCCCAACCTCTGCCTCCAGACCCAGGCGATAAAACTCGCGCGTGCCGTCGTTCTGGTTGATAATGTTGCCGTCCTGATCGAATTCTTCGTCCGATACATTTCCGTCATTGTCGGTCTCGCGGTAGCTGGCATTAAAGCCCAACAAGGCGTTTCGCGTGTTTCGGTCATAGTCGAGTGCGAAAAACGAATTGGTAAAGTTAACGCCACTTTCGTCGTCGCGCCATTCTTCGATATCTGTACCTATATCGAAAGAGAATGCCTGAACCTTGGTAATGCTTTCCAGACCAAAGGCGAGAATGGTGCGCCCGAAAAAGTCCGAGTCGCCATCGAAGTCCAGATCGGGGTTGTCGCTGTATTCGAGGCGTTGCGTGAAATCAAAGTTTGCAACGACACCGGGTGGCACGTCTTGCGCACGTGCCACCGAGGCGATGGAGGTCAACACTGCGAGAGCCGCAAGCCCTCTTGAGACAGTGATGATGTTATGACTTTGCGCCGGTTCGTTATTCGAACAAGCGCCTTTCCGGGACCAGAATAACATCTCCATCCTTAAGCTCGATATCTGTTGTAATGGCTCCATCTGCGAGAGCCTTGTAGTTCAGAATAGTCACTTTTTGTGTACGTGTGCGCGGATCGGTTCTGCGCAATTGAATGCGCTTGATCGCTGCAAATCGAGACACACCGCCGCTGACGGCGACCGCCTGCAACAGGGTTGTGCCCTGCTTGACCTGAACCAAGCCGGGGTTGTTCACTTCGCCGACAAAGTAGACATCAATTGTCGGTCCAAGACGGGCTTCCGCGATTGCCGCTTCATCCTGGAACGGCTGGACGCCGACAAATACCGTGGGGGGCGATGCGAAATTCGGGCTGAGCGACCGGGCCAGCGCCGTTTGCACCTGGCTGATTGTCTGCCCGCCGACACGCAGCGTCCCGACAAGCGGGAAACTGATCTGACCATTGGGCAGCACGGCAATCGCTCTGTCGAGACCGGGGTCTTCCAGCACTTCGATTTGCAGAATATCGCCGGGATTAATTCTATAGTCGCCTTGCGCATTGGCCGTGACAGCAGTGACCACGAACGCCAAAACAAAAGAGAAAAGACGGAATAACTTCATTTTAGGCACCTCTCACCCCCGAAAGTATGGTGTGACAAAGGCCCCTGTCCATTACAACAGTTTTCAGCGCAATCGGTCAAAATGGTGCACTACTGTAGTGAATTCATCACGGTCGGGGCCTTCGGTGTCAGTTCTCCGGCTGGCTTTGAAGCCGCGCGATTTCAGCGCGCGCTACTTCTATGCGTTTGCGCGTATCCGCAGGACCTGCGATATCAACCGCCCGCTGAAGCTGTTTCAGCGCTTCGTCATTGCGTGACAGGGACAGGTAAGCAAAACCCAGATGCGCTTGAACCATCGGATCATTCAAGGCCGCTGCCGCGCTTTCCAGATAGGGCAAGGCTTCTTCAACCTGCCCGCGGCGATAAAGCAGCCAGCCATAGGTATCTTGCATGATCGGATTGTCTGCGTTGCGCAACCGTCGGCCCACAACCCACGCGCGTTCAAGGCTTTCTTCGTCTTCCCGATAAGTCGACAAGAGACTGGCGAGGTTATTGGCAAAGACCAGCGATGAGGAGTTCGTTTCGTACAGGTCTTCGTAAATGCCAATCGCTCCGTCGACGTCGCCAGTTTGCTCCAGCAGGCTGGCCTTTGCCCAAAGCAAACGAACGTTGTTGTTTGTGGCGGCGAGCCCCTCGTCGATCACCGCCTGTGCGGTATCCGCATCGGACAGGCGACGCGTAATCGTCGCAAGCCTGACCCAGGCATTTGCCGCGCGGGGTTCCGCGACAACGATTTCGCGCAAAACTCCTTGCGCTTCAGCCGTGTTTCCAGTGGCATCCAAAGTCACGGCAAGCGCCTGCTTAAGACGCAGGTCATCCGGATTGTCTTCCGAAAGTTTACGCGCTATTTCAAGAGCTTGATCGGTCTCTCCGACCTGCAGGCGCGCGCGCATCAGATTCAATTGCGCGTTAAGACCTGCATCCTCTGCACCGGCGAGTTCCTCCAAAAACGATAAAGCTTCTTCCGGTCCGCGGTTGATGGCCAGCGATTGCGTTTGCAGCGCATTTGCGACACTGCGGGAACCGTCCGTATCGATCCGGCGCAACGTGTTGATCACCTGCCGCGCGCGCGGCATGTCTTCCTGTCTCAGGTACAGCTCGCCCAGCATTCCCAAAAGCTCTACATTCTGCGGTGCCTGACGCAGCGCAGGAAGCAAAACATCTTCTGCAGGCAGATAGCGTTCTTCCTGCATCAGAACCCGTGCGTAGGTCATCGATGGCTCGGGCGCATTGCCGGACGCTTCGACTGCGAGCACAAGATACTCCCGCGCGACATCGTCATCACCAAGGCGCACATAGGCCTCGTACAGCAGGTTCATCACCTGAATGTCCTGCGGCGCGGTATCCAGAGCGATACGGAGATTGGCCAGAGCCTGATCTACTTCATCCGCCTGAAGCTGCCAGGACGCTTGCATTTTCAATGCATCGACATTTGACGGGTTTTGCGACAGCACTTCTTCCACGTGACGGCGCGCGCCAACCTGATTGCCCGTATTCACCAACATGCGTGCGAGAAATGTTTTGATCGCCTGAATGTCGTCTTGCGCAAGGTCGGCACCTTCAAGGATGCTTTCCATCTCCGCAATCGCTTCTTCTTGCTTGCCGGCTTCGAAATCCATTGTCGCGATCATGCCACGGAACAACGCTGGACGCGGGTTTACGGCCACTGCACGTTCAAGCTCGACCCGCGCGGCCTCCTGGCCGCGTGTCTGAGTGATGAAGTTGACCAGTGAAAGGAACATTGTGGGGTCTTCATCTGCCGGGTCCGACAGCTCCCGAAGGAATGCTTCCGCATCGTCCAGCCGTCGCTGCGCAACATAGAACCGCAGCAACATGGCCTGCGTTTCTTCGTTCTCGGGGAAGCGCTGAACCATGTCCTGCAACTGCGCTTCAAGTGCCTCTAGGTCCTGCAACTGTCCAAAGACGGCAAGTCTTTGTGTATGCAATTGCAAACTGTTGGGGTTCGAGACAAGCAAAGCATCAATTCGCTCGAGCATTTTGTTGGGCTGGCTGTTACGGGCATAGCTGTCTAACAAAACGCCATTCACAATTGCGTTCTGTGGCAGGCTTTCCAGCAAAACAGCGGCCTGTTGCGTCAGGGCCTCCTGTGCCGGGTTGTCTTCTGACAAAACGGCCTCGCGATAGTTCAGTCCAAGGCTGATGGCCTGCGCACGTTCGTCCTCCGGCGAAAGCTGTACGGCCGCTTCACCGTGGCGGGTGAACTCTTCCCAGTTGGTCAGTGAAAAGGCGAGTTCGGCGACTATGCTGCGCGCCTCGAAATCATCGGGAAACTGTTCAGCAACCTGCACGTATTGGCGGTAGGCGGCAGCGGGGCGGTGCTGTTCTTTATAATAGTCACCCAGCGACATGCGCGATTCGCGATGTGTCGGCGCAAATTCAAATACGTTCCGAAACTGAACCATCGCACGGTCGATGTCGCCCTCATCCAGCAATTCCTTGGCGGACAGGAAAAACTCGTCAGCTCTTTCTGCATCAGATTTGCATCCGATCAGAGCAAGCGACAGCAAGACTACGATTACAGGTTTAAACAGAAACGACATTGACACAACCACTCCATGAACTCTCGAAGACGCGGCGAGAGTATCTTAAAGTTCCGCACACCGCCAGCGCGAACGGTACAGACCGCAGACACAGTGTGTTGAACAGCTTGATTTTGAAACAATAAGAAGAAAGGAGGCGTTAGTGTCCCGTCGCGCGGTAGACCACGCCGATGGTCCGGATCAGAATCTGCGCGTCGGTCTTCAGTGACACTTTCTGCAGGTAGGAGTTATCGAACAGCACGCGGTCTTGGAACGCGCATTCATTCCGGTCCGACACCTGCCAAAAGCCAGTGATGCCCGGGCGCAATTCGAAATAGGCACGCCCGGTGTAGAGTGCCCGCTGATGCATCATCATTGGCCGGGGACCGACGAGCGACATTGTTCCAGACAAAACATTAAAGAGTTGCGGCAACTCGTCGATGGAACTTTTCCTGAGAATGCGTCCAAACGGCGTGACGCGCGGATCGTCTTTCAGCTTTTGCGTGGCGTCCCATTCCGCACGGGCACAAGGATTTTCGTCAAGATAATCTTCCAGGCGCTGGTCCGCATCGGTAACCATTGTCCGCAGCTTCCACATGCGGAAAGGCGTACCGCCTCTGCCTACGCGTGCCTGTGAGTAAAACGGCATAGCGCCCGTCGCGAGGATCATCAACGCGACAAGGGCGATCAGGGGCACCACGATTGGCGCGGCCATCAAAACAAGTGTCAAATCGAGTAGGCGTTTACCAAAACGGGCATAAATACTTCCCGACTTGTTTGAACTTACCGAGATCGGACCTTGGACTTCGGCCAGCGCATCGGAAGAAATCTTAGACAAATGTAACGTCATAGACACAACAGGCTAAATGCCACCCTCTTACCCAGAACAAAAAACACGCAACGATCACAAAGGTCTTACAGCGTTTGCCATCGTTCCATTCACAACACCAGATGGGTAGCATCCTTTAGACTTCAAATAAAGATGTAACTGTCCTGACCGCATAATTCGAATGCGAGCGGCGAAACTTTCATCGCATTCTTAAGTTATTGTATCCATTTCGTGGATGCTGCGACCCTAAGATGGAAACATTCAGGTGAAAAATGCACGCAAAACGTGTGTTTTGCCAAACCTCGCCCTGCGACTACCATAATTTCGCCATGTTGCTTTGGGCGACAACGCACGATTCGCGCCACGATCAACCCGCCGGCGTTTTCTATGGCGCAACAAAGTCCCTCAATTCGCTCTCACAATTCGCATCAGGCGTCTAACTGCGGTTACATTTACGGGAATAATGCCTTAAAACCGCCGTTCAGTTTCCGTAACGCGGTATTATGTATTAGTCATAAGTAAGCGATCAACAATGTTTATCATCGAGTAATGGGTGCGATGCGGCCGAATTTGTACACGGATCATTTCAATTTTAGCGAGCGCCCGTTCTCGCTGTTGCCGGATCCTGATTTTCTGTTCTGGTCCAAAGACCATTTGCGCGCTTTTTCGATACTTGAATACGGGCTTGTCACCCGGGCGCCGCTGACCGTTGTCACCGGAGAAGTAGGCACCGGCAAGACAACGCTGGTGCAGGCGCTACTGAAACTTATCACTGACGACATAACCATAGGGCTGATATCGAACGCTCAAGGCGGGCGCGGGGATTTGCTGCGATGGGTTCTGAGTGCCCTCGATGTGCGCTCTGATCCGTCTGCAGACTACGTCACCCTTTTTGAACAGTTTCAGGATTTCGTTATCAACGAATACGCAGCCGGTCGCTTTGTGGTGCTTATCATCGATGAGGCCCAAAACCTGACCCATGAGGCGCTCGAAGAGTTAAGAATGTTGACAAACATCAACTCAAACAAAGATGAAATCCTGCAATTGATACTGGTTGGCCAGCCCGAACTTCGGGTTCGTATCACCGATCCGTCTCTGCGCCAGTTCGCGCAGCGCGTCACTGCAACATACCATCTTGAGCCCATGGACCTGACGACCACGCGGCAGTACATCCGCCACCGCCTGACACATGTCGGCGGCACCGGACAGGAAATCAGCACGCAGGCCATGCGCCTTATCCATGAAACATCTCAGGGCATTCCACGCGTCATCAACAAGATATGCGACCTTACGTTAGTTTACACGGCCAGCGCCGGTCGCAGCACAGTGACGGTAAGAACGATTAAGGAACTGTTGAACGATGGTGTGATTTTGCCTACCAGACCACTGCCGCTGTACCTAAAGAACCCGATTGATATCCCGAGTAAGGTCGCCGAATGAATATGGATTTTCAGTTTTACTGGCGTCTTTTTCTAAAACGCCTTCCTGCAATGATGGCGTTGTTTCTCATTTGCAGTGTGACCGCCAGTGTAGCGGCGCTGAAACTGCCGCCAACCTATTCGACTTCGGCCCGCCTGCTGGTGGAAGAAGCACGCATACCCGAAAACATGCTGCGCACGACCATGCAGGTCGACACAGACCAGCAGCTGCAGGTCATCGAAGAACGTCTGACCACACGGGCAAACATGCTGGACATCGCGCGCAAGCACAATGTGTTCGAAAATGTGAGCGACATGACGCCAGATGAAATCGTTCGGGAGATGCGCGGTCAGACGCGTATCAGCCGCACCGGTGGGCGCAGCAACGAAGCGACCTTGATGAGAGTTTCCTTCCAAGCGCGCAGTGCAATCATCGCGGCAAACGTTGTGAACGAGTATGTCACTCTGATCCTGCAGGAAAGCACGCAGTTCAGAATTGATCGGACCGAAAGTACGCTGGCCTTCTTCCGGCAGGAGGTCGAGCGCCTGAAAGACGATCTGGAAGCACAAAGCATCGAGATCGTGAATTTCAAGAACGAAAACGGCGACGCATTGCCCGGCGATCTGAACTATCGTCAAAACCGTCAGGCCTTGTTGCAGGAGCGCCAGGCGCGGCTTGAACGCGAGATTGCCTCTATCGACAAGCAACGCCGCGATCTTGTTGCGATATACGAGACAACCGGACAGGTGACAGGCACCGCAGCAGAGCCTCAAACGCCCCAAGAACGACAGTTAAGCGAGTTGCAGTCGCAGCTTCAGGCGGCGCTGAGTGTTTATTCGGAAACCAATCCGCGTATCGTTCTTTTGTCGAATCGCATCAAGCAACTGGAAGCCGCCATTGCACAGCAGGCGACCAGCCAGACCCCAAGCACGCCGGACGCGCCAAACCCGCCGTCGACACTACAGCTTGCGGTCGCGGAAATGGACCAGCGCGTGGAAACCCTGCGCGAAGAATTGTCCGACGTCGAAACCGAACTTGATCGGCTCGAGGCCACTATTCAGGCGACTGCAGGTAACGCAATCATCCTTGAACGGCTCGAACGCGACTATGACGCGATCCAGACGCGCTACAATGAAGCTGTCGTGAACCTGAACCGCTCGCTGGTCTCCGAACGCATCGAGGTCAGCGCGCAGGGCGAAAGGATCACGGTGCTGGAAAACGCTAACGTGCCACAAACACCATCGGGTCCTAACCGTCTCAAACTGGTTGCCGCCGGCGTTGGCGCGGGGCTCTTGCTGGCTGTCGGCTTTTTCTTCCTGCTGGAGTTGCTGAACCGGGTCATCCGCCGTCCGGATGAGCTGAATTCGCGGTTTGGCATTATACCGCTGGCCGTTATTCCCTATATGGAGAGCCGGCGCGAACGCCTGCTCAGGCGCAGCATACTGGCAGGCGCATGTCTTGCTGTAATGATTGGTGTGCCGGCGCTGCTTTGGTATGTCGATTCATTCTATATGCCGCTCGACGTGCTCGCCAACAGAGTTTTTGATCGCCTCGGCCTGACCTGAAAATACGAAAGTCGTACACATGGAAAAGTTACAAGCCGCTCTGGAAAAAGCCCGCAACCGCCGAGGACGCGCGACACTTCCAACGCAATCGCTGCGGGACCCGGACACCCGTGTCAGCGGTGACCGCCGTGCGCGCATGTGGCAGGCATTGACCGAGATCGAACCGACAAGCGACGCGCTTCGGACCAACCATGTGGTAACGCGCCAGCCCAGTAAATCGGCCACACCATTCGACATTCTGCGCACCAAAGTACTGTTGCAGATGCAGCAGAATGGCTGGACCAGTCTTGCGATCACCTCGCCGATGCCAAAGTGCGGCAAGACGACCCTCGCCTGCAATCTGGCGCTTGGCCTTGGGCGTCAAAGTGGGCTGCGGACCATATTGTTCGACCTGGATCTACAAGACCCGCGCATAGACGACTTTCTGGGGTTCTCGCCCGAGCATGACATCGCTGACATGCTATCGGGTCAGGTGCCCTTTGCCGAACAGGCCGTGCGCGTTGGTGAGAACGTCGCCATGTCCATGTCCAACCGCAGCGAACCGGACCCCACGCAAATCATGCTGTCTGAGCGGACGTATGAAACGCTGGAAGAAATCCACCAGACCTATGCCCCTGACATTACGATCTACGACATGCCCTCGATCCTTGTGGGCGACAATACCCGAGCGTTTCTCAAAAACGTCGACTGCGCGTTGATCGTCGCGCGGGCAGGCAACACCAAATATGGCCATTTCGACACGTGCGAACGCGAAGTCGCGGAATACACCAACATTGTCGGCACGGTGCTCAATGCCTTCCGCAGCAAGGACAACCAAACCTACGCCACCATCTGATCCGATGTTGGAGTTTATTGCTGACATGCCCCGCAGGCGACACCGCTCACGCGGCGGCTTGTCCGCATGAGCACTTTCAAGTGTCCGAAGGGTCTCGGGCGTAGACGTCCTCATAACGGATGATATCGTCTTCACCGAGGTAAGCACCTGTCTGCACCTCAATCAAAACCATCGGCAGCTTGCCGGGGTTTTCCATGCGGTGCACCGCCCCCAGCGGGATGTAGACAGATTGGTTTTCTGTCACCAGCTGAACGGTTTCGTCGATGGTCACCTTTGCAGTACCTTCAACAACGATCCAGTGCTCCGCCCGGTGATGATGGCTTTGCAGCGACAGTGCGGCACCAGGGTGAACGACAATGCGCTTTACCTGAAACCGGTCTCCGACGACCAGACTTTCAAACCATCCCCACGGCCGGTGATCGCGCGGGAAGGTTTCGGCCTGTGCTACGCCTTTGGACTTGAGCTTATCCACCGCGAGTTTGACATCCTGCGCGCGCGATTTGTCGGCAACCAGCACCGCGTCTGGCATGGCCACGGCGATTACATTCTTTAATCCGAGACCAACGATAACCTGCCGGTCAGACTCGGACCGTAACAGCGTATCGTCACAGTCTATCGCTGTCGCCTCACCGCTAAGCGCAACGCCCCTCTCGTCAGGGCTGGTTTCGCGCCAGACCGCATCCCAGCCTCCCAGATCAGACCACCCCTGCCCAAAGGGCACAACCGACAAAGCATCTGATTTCTCCATGACGGCATAGTCGATCGAGACATTCTCAGCCTCTTCCCAAGGCGCCGCCGCAAGGCGAATAAAGCCAAGGTCGGTCTTGGCTTCTTCAAGCGCACGGCGCACGGCAACCAGCATGTCCGGTGCATGGGTCTCAAACGCCTCGAGAATATCCTTGACCGAAAACAGGAATATGCCCGCATTCCAAAGGTAATTCCCCTCAGCCAGCATTTTTTCGGCCGTTGAAAGGTCCGGTTTTTCCACAAACCGCTTAAGTGCAACAACGTCAGCGGTTTTTGCGCCGCCATCAAGCTCGAGATAACCATAGCCTGTTTCGGGCCGGTCTGGTGTAATTCCGAAGGTGACAAGCCTGCCGTTCTGAGCGGCACTCACCGCGGTCTGAACGGCGCTCTGAAACGCATCGCGGTTTGGGATAACATGATCGGAGGGGGCAACCAGCATTAAACCGTCAGGGTCCGCCTCGTTCAGATGCAGCGCTGCGGCCAGAACCGCAGGTGCGGTGTTTCGGCCCGTCGGCTCAATCAGGATAGCACCGGGATCGATCCCTGCATTTGCAAGCTGTTCGGTGACAATGAAACGAAAGTCCGAATTGGTCACCACGACGGGATTCGCGAAAGCAGGCCCTTGCAGCCTTTCGGCAGAGGCCTGAAACAAGCTGGTGTCCTGAACAAGAGACGAGAACTGCTTTGGGTAGCCCTTGCGGGATAACGGCCAAAGCCGCGTGCCCGAACCACCGGCAAGAAGTACCGGATAAATGATCTGTCTTGCTGCCATCAACTCATCTCCTTAATCGCTCCGGCAGGAGCGCGCCCTCAAAAAGCGCATTACTCATAAAAAGCTTTGGGACACATCTGGTCTTGGACATTGGGGATATGCAAGATAAGCACAGGTTGCAAATACCAATCAAGTTGGAGGTGTTGCATGTTGGACCGGATGAATTCACAAATGAACTGCGGCGTCTCGGCAGGAGCTTCTGTGCACGCGCATGGCTGTTCTTTGGTGACGTGCAAGCGAACGGCGCTGGTCGGCCCGTGCACGGCTACAGGTGCCGGTCAACCGGTCACGTAACTTCCAGCGTGTATAGTTTATTCAAACTGAAAGACTGTCTTATTCATGAAAATCACTGTTATTGGAGCGGGTTACGTCGGGTTGGTGTCGGGAATTTGTTTTTCTGACTTCGGCCATGACGTCATCTGTGTTGAGAAAGACGCGGGCAAGCTGGCGCTTCTGCGCGCCGGAGAGGTCCCTATCTATGAACCCGGGCTTGACGAGCTTATGGCGCGCAATATCGAGGCCGGGCGATTGTCCTTTACCGGCGATATTGCCGAAGCGGTCGATGGGGCCGCGGCAATCTTTGTGGCAGTGGGCACGCCGACACGGCGCGGCGACGGACATGCCGATCTGACCTATGTCATGACGGCTGCAGAAGAGATTGCACAAGCGCTGACCGGCTATGCCGTGATCGTCACCAAATCGACAGTGCCCGTCGGCACAAATCGTCAGGTCAAAGAGGTCATCGCCCGCACCAACCCGAAGGCCGATTTCGATGTGGCCTCAAACCCTGAATTCTTGCGCGAAGGTGCTGCAATCGACGATTTCATGCGCCCTGACCGGATTGTCGTTGGGGTGGAAAACGAGCGCGCGGCTGAGGTGATGCAACTGATCTACCGCCCGCTCTATCTGCGTGACTTCCCGATCATGACGACCGATCTGGAAAGCGCCGAGATGATCAAATACGCCGCAAATGCCTTTCTGGCTACAAAGATCACCTTCATCAATGAGATCGCAGCGCTTTGCGAGCGAACTGGGGCGGATATCAAAGCCGTTTCAAAAGGAATGGGATCAGACGGTCGGATTGGTCCGAAGTTTCTTCATGCAGGCCCGGGGTACGGCGGCAGCTGCTTTCCCAAAGATACCCGGGCGCTGGCACGCATCGGACAGGATCATGCTGTTCCGATGCAGTTGACCGAAACCGTGATCAAAGTGAATGACGAAGTCAAACGCCGGATGGTGGACAAGGTTTTTGATATCTGCGGGGGGTCTCCGAACGGGAAAACCATTGCTGTACTGGGCGTTACCTTTAAACCCAATACCGATGACATGCGCGAAGCGCCTTCGCTGACGATCGTGCCGGCGCTGGTTGGCAATGGTGCCACGGTCCGCGTGGTTGACCCCCAAGGCGAAGCCGAAGGGGCCGCTCTTTTGCCGGGGGTGACCTGGATGGAAGATGCCTATGCCGCTGCTGAAGGCGCGGATGTCGTGTTGATCCTGACCGAGTGGAACGAATTCAGGGGTCTCGACCTTGAACGACTTGCGAAATCGATGCGCGTGGCGACAATGGCGGATTTGCGCAACGTATACTCGGCGGAAGACGCAGCGCAGGCGGGCTTCACCGCCTATACGTCGATTGGACGCAAGGATTTTTAGGAAATCAGCGCGCGGGTGGGTTCCGCCCCACCTGCCCGCGACAATCTTCACCCGTCAGCCAGCACAATGGGTGTGGCTGGCAGCGCTTGCGCTTTTGGTCAACAACCGTCGAAGACGGCCCTCAGCCGCGCCATTGCCCGTTCCATCAGGGCAGTGGCGGCCTCTTGGTCGCTTGTTTCAATGTAAAGGCGCAGTTCCGGCGCGTTACCTGACGGGCGGATATGCACCACGGCCCCATTCTCTAGCATCATGCGCACCCCGTCGGTCAGATCAACGCCAACCTCAGAACAGCCGATCGACGTCAGAAATGCCGCGCGCGCGCTTTGATGCTCGGCCAGTTCCGTCACAAAGGGCTGGCTCACGCTCTGGGGCACCTCCTGCAAACGATCAGACAGGGTGACGATCGGTGGTTCTTGGGCCACGCGCGCAGCAACGCCCTGCCCCGTACTTGCATGCAACGCCACCACCAGAGGCAAAACGCAATCGCGCGTCATCAATGGCGCAATCGGCCCGGCAGGGCCCTGCGCGGTATATCCGAGCAGGAAGCCACCGTTTGCTTCGTAGCCGACAACCTTGCCTGCAGCAGCTTCCATGCCCGCGATGACATAGGGAGAGCCTATGCGCGTCCGCGCCACTGTGCCAAAGCCTTTTTGCGTCACTCCTGAATTCGATGATACCGGTGTAACGACAACTTCCGCGCCCAACGCTTCGGCCACAATCTGACCCATCACATCGCCCGGAACAACCTCGCCCTTTTCATCGGCCAGCAAGGGGCGGTCGGCGTCCCCGTCCATGGAAACCAAGGCGTGCAGCCCATGCCCAAGCACCCATTCGCGTATCTGCGCGCGGGTCTCAAGGTCGACCGCTTCGGTATCCACGGGGATGAATTGCGCCGATCTGCCCAATTCCAACACATCCGCCCCCATTTCGGTGAGAATGTCGCGCAGGATATCCCTGCCGACAGAGCTATGTGCGTAAAGACCGATCCGCCATCCCGACAAGGCGGAAGCCCCGAAAGCACTGACATACCGGTCCACAAAGCGCGAGGCGACTGCGGTGTCCGCGCGCAACTTTCCAAGGGGTTTGTTTGAATGTGCCGTGCTCTTTTCCAGTTGCGCGAGGATCGCCGTTTCATCTGCTTTGGTGATCTCACCGCTGGGAGTGTAGAATTTCAGGCCGTTACGGTCCGCTGGAATGTGGCTGCCAGTTACCATGACTGCACCTGCATCTGCGTTGCCCGCGGCCAGCGCCAAAGCGGGTGTTGGCACTTCGCCACACTCCACAGCTGTAACCCCGGCCGCGCGGGCCGCATCAATCACGTTTTGTGCGATACGCCCGGAAGACGGCCGCAAATCCCGCCCCACATAAAGCGCGCGACCGAATGCGCAACTTTCTAGAAACGCCTGCACATGCGTTTCGATCAATTCCGGGGTCATCGCTGTAACCAGCCCCCTAAGACCACTCGTCCCGAACTTCACTTCCACGCGTATTCACCTTTGGCCAGACCACTCAACACTGCTTTGACAAGCACTCGTATTCTATACATGATTTTTCCGAGCTTCCACAGCGACAGGCCCATTGCCTCGCTGACCATTTATAGAGACGACAGGTTTTCAACGGTGCCCAAACCCCATAGTCGCCCTTGGCCGGGCAAAAGGCTGCGGCGCGCTTTGACGCTCCAATCCGTCAGTTCGTTTCGAACGTCACCCGACAACGCAGACCTGCCGGCAGTGAATAATCTTCATTGGGGATGGTAAGCCTTACACCAAATGTCCCGCTGGCAGCGTCAAACACGCGGTCCACTGTTTCGATCGTCGCGTCATAGCTCCCGCCGATGGGGTCTTGCGGAAAGACTGTTGCACGCGCGCCTTCGACAGGCACACCGTAGTATTGTGTCGGCAGAAACACATCGACATTCAGCACATCTAGTTTCGCCAGCGTCAGGATGGGAACTTGCGCGCTGATGTAATCCCCGGGCGACGCGTTGGTTTCAGTGACAATGCCAGACACAAGGCTTTTGATCGTCCTGCGTTCAAGCGCATTCTCGGCCAGGCTGAGTTCGGCCAAGGCCAGCTGTCTGTCCAGTTTCGCGGCCTCGACAGCGTAAAGTGCGAGTTGTTTTTCCAACGTCGCGCGCAGTGCTTCATTCGCGGCTGTCAGCTCGCGGCTGACCAGGTTGGCGATGCGCGCCGATTCAGCCGCTCTGTACTCCGCTGCGGCTTCGCGGGATAGAACCTCGATCTCGCGTTCGGCAGTCTGGCGGGCAAGCACCACGTCAAGCTTTTCGCGCGTGTCATCAAGCCGCGCAATGACTTGTCCCGTCTCGACGATGTCACCCCGCTTGACGGCGCGTTCAACCAACAAGCCCTCGTCAACGCTGCCAACCTGAACGATCTCGCGTGGCTTTATCACGCAATCGAACGACAGATCTTCATTCTGAGCATATGCAGCCGGAGTCAAAGTGATCAAACAGGCCAATGCAGCGAGGCGATAGGTTTTCATTCGGGCTCCCCGGCAAAGCTGAGCAAATCGTCAAGGCGGTCATCGTAGCGGACAAGTTCGCGGCGCGCACGCGCATTCTTGCGCGCATCCATCGCATAGGACACCGAGATGCAGTTCCTGACCAGCCAGTTTCGGAGGCTGCCGGGCGGCACGAAGACAAGCGCCGCACAAAGCCATCTCGGCCCAATGCCTTGGGTAGCCCCAAGCCTGAGATCAACGAGGCGCTCGATGGTGCTGACGCCGTCGGAAAATGCCTCGATCAAGGCGATGTCGGCCGCGCGGTCTTCAGCAGGGGTCAAAAGCACAAGTGGTACAGCAGGGTTCCTGTCCGATTTTTGGCGCACAGCGCGGGCCATGGGCGCTTCGCTCGCCAATAGCCTCTGCATGCTTTCACCTTCTGTGTCTGCATCGGGCAGCATGACATCTACGGCACCCATTGACCCGATATGGCGGATCATCTTGCGCGTCCCGGTCACCGCCCGCACATAAACCTGCGGCGCCGGAGGCCCTACCAGCAGCGGCCCGCTGACGGGGTATGTCCGGCGAAGTTCGCGGCGATATGCGCGCAAACCAACACCAACCCCGGCCACGACAGGATAGCGCGCAAGAACGCGCTGCAGCCTTACCCGCGCGACGGGCGCCATGCGCGCGGCAGGTGCAATACCATGTGCCACTTCAAGGTAGGGCCGCGCGTCATCCGCGCTGATAAAGGACGCATCATTTGGGGTATGGATGTCGACGCGCCCTTCCACGACGCTGAAATGCTGGTCACGCTGATAGAACCATTGGACGGTTGCGGCCTCCAGCACGAGTTTTCGCCCCATGTCCGGTGCTTCCGCAAGGGCCGGATAAAGATGCAGACTGCGTTCAATCCGACGTTCCCCTGCCTCGGTAAAGCTAAACGCATTTTCCTGACGCAGAATGTCGCGTGGCAGCACCAGCTCCGACGCCAACCCCACAGCCTGAAACAGCATTTCCGGTGGCTGCGTAGGATGTACTCTGTCGTGCAGCATCACAGGTAATCGTGACTGCCCGAGCAGGATGCCCGATATGTCAGATACGATCAGACGGCGCAGACGGGGTATCAACACAGCGGTGCCGCCGCGCGTTATCCGTTGAACCTTGCGTGCAAGCGGGGTCCGGTTTGGGCCAAGCGCCATCTGATCGCGCAACACGTCACTGGCCAACTCAAGCCCGCAGACAATCGTAAGCGGCGCGCGATACGCCAGCAGCCGGGCCTCGCGGTCAGATTGTGCAGTAATGAGCCCCACGGACACCCCAACCTTTTCGGCGGCCGGTCTCAATAGCTCGGACAATACGGCAGTCTCGGCATCATCCTTAGTACACAGGTGGACGCCCGGGTCTAATATGGCCGAGGCCAACGCCCCAATGCACAGCGCCGCGCGTCTTTTCCGCGCGCCAAAAATGTCTGCGGACACACCTTCAAGCAATGCCGCTGCCGCGCGGTCCGCGTCTTTGCACAGATCCACCGCCAAGGCCTGTCTGGCCTTCGACAGCGCGCCGGCGCGGGCGTGCTCCATGCTCCCGGCCCGGTTTTGGTGCGCCACTTTTCGGGCTTTAGACCCGAAGGGCCACTGCAGGCCTTGGGCGGCAGCTGCGGGCGGCAGCGGTGTGTACTTTAGGGCAAATTCCTGCGCCAGATCAGACATTGAACCGTGCCAGAAACAGTTGCCGCAGGCTGCGGTAGGCCTGACGGGCCAGCGATTCCGATCCGTGATCAAACCGCACAAAAACCCGCTCACCAATAAAACTGCCCGAGAGCGGCACTTCGGGGCCAAGCTGAACCTTGAACGTCGGGCTTACAGTTGCCAGCGCTGCAGGGTCGTTCGGGTCCGTTACAATCGGCCCCCCGGCGGTGGTCGACAAAGCGGGGTTTGGCAAAACATCAATCGCTGATGGTGTTTGCTGCAACAAAGCGGCCCGCACCATAAGCGACGGCTCTGACGCGCGACGTATATGTATAGCTTCGGTTCGCCCGAGAAGGTCAACTCGAGCTTCGGGGAGAACCACGTCGATCACGTAGCGTTCGGGATCCATCGCGTAACCGATCAACTGTCCCTTATGAATAAACCGTCCGGGCAAATCATCATGCCCGGGCACCACGATCTTGCCGGGCGCCGTGGCCAAGACGGCAAGGTTTTCGCGTCGTTCCAGTGCCGCGTTCAGGTCGGCGCGCGCGTGCGCTTGCCGGTCGCGCAATATGCGTGCCTCTGCCGGTTCATTGATTACTGCGCTCCATTGCCGGCTTTCAATTACCGCAAGATCCGCCATCAGTGACGCTTCACGCGCATCGAGCAGCGGATCACGCAAAACGACCACCGGGTCACGCTCGCGTCGATTGGCGGCGCTTCCTACATCTGCAACAAAACCGTCTGTAAGGGCAACAATCTGCGCGTCAGAGCCTGGGTTCACGACCCCCGTCGCAACAGTCGTGTGCGGCACCGGCACCAGACAAAGCACCGCAACAATCGCCCCCAGAGTACCGCCGGTGACACCTAAGGCCCGTGCGCGATGCCCGCGCAAATCGGGACTGAAAAGCAGTGCTTTCACCCCTTTGAACGCAGGCAATACATACATCAGCCCGACGGCCCAGAAGGCCAGTGCGATGCCGATGAAAAAGGCCTTTCCCGCCACAAAGAAAATGATGGCAGCCATCACAAACAGCCGGTAAATCCATGCGGCAGGCGCATAAAGAGCGAACCAAAAAGCCTCGCCCGGGGCGGCAACCGGCGATTTGACGTTTTCCGCACCAAAAAGCCGGCCCATGACAAGGTATCGAATGTAACGGTTGGCCCTTTGCCCAAGATTTGGTATCTCGATCAGGTCACTGAGTACGTAGTAGCCGTCAAATCGCAACAGCGGATTGCCGTTGAACAACAACGTCGACACGCCCCCTATCACCATGACATTGAACAAAAAAGCACGCGGCAGACCCGGCTCTATCTGCAACCAGATCAAAAGCGCAATGGCTGCCAGAGCAAGCTCAACCAATATGCCAGCTGATCCGACCAGCGCGCGTGCCCATTTGCTTGGAAACGCGGCGGCAGCCGATGCATCGACATATGGGACCGGCATGAAAACCAGCATCATCACACCCAGTTCATGAACCTCGCCGCCCCATCGCTTGACCGCATAAGCATGGCCGAATTCATGGACCAGCTTAATGAGCGGATAGGCCAGAAGGATCAGAACGAAATTCTGCACCGTGAGCAAACGATCAAAAAAATTGTTGGTCAGTTCCTGCCAGTGCATTGATGCTTGTAGTGCAGCATATCCAATCAGGCCAAGGATCAGGATCAGCCCGAACACCGAATAGAGCGGTCGCACCAGCGGGAAGGTCACTGCCACAAAGCGCTCAGGGTCAAAAAGCGGAACCTTGATCGCCAAAGGATTGAGAAACTTCATCATTTCCTTTTTGCGCTGTGTCCTTTCGGTACGTTCCACCAATTCACCGATATCGGGTGAGGTGTCTCCGTGCAGCACGTTTGCGCGATGAAGTTGCGCAAGCAGGCTGATCACATCCGAACGGTTTGCTGTCTCATTTCCAGGCTTGGCAGCAAAAGCCTGCCAGATGTTTTCAACTGTGCTTGTGCCGTCCATTCGGTTGATCAGCTCATGTGCTGCGGGAGAGAAGCGAAAAAAGCGGCCCGCTGCGCGATCCTCAAGAACGAACCAAATCTGATCCCGAAAACCATGCCGATGAAATTTTACATGCGCACGAATACGCGGTTTCAATCCGGCGACACGATGCCAAGAGGGGCTTGATAATATGTCGTCCGCATCACCCATTCCAGAGCTTCCAACGCCAAAGTTCCATTCTCAACCAGTCCCGCAAGCCTCTGGTCCAGTTCGCGATCGTGAGACGTTCCTCGATGGTGGTTTTGCCGACGCCTTGCATGCCAGACCGCAAGGCCGCGTCTGTCTCTTTCAGGTCAGCTTCAATTCGAAACAGATTGCGACCGTCGCCAATATGATTGACTGGCGTGACCTGGGTTACCACATAGGGCAGCGGTTGTTCAGGAAGGGCGGCGATCAGAATCTGACCTGTCTGCCCCGGCTGAATCTGCGCTGTGTCGCGTTCATCGACCGATAGTATCACGCGGAAGTCGTCAATTGGCGCGATAGTGAAAAGCGGCTGGCCCCGCGACACAGACGCGCCGATCATTTGCGACAAATCTCCTGACACGATGATGCCGTTCAGCGGTGCAGTCAGGACCGTCCGTGCGATCTGTTCTTCGATCAACCCTACCTGAGCGCGCGCCTGATCGATTTGCGCTTGAATGACACTGGCCTCGACTCGGTCCCCTACAGACAGAGCGCGGCTGTATTCTGTCTCTTTCTCGCGCACTGTCGTGGTCCATCGCAGCCTTTCCAGCGACAGGTCGCGGTCGTCCAGACGCGCCAGCACATCGCCTTGCCGAACAATCGATCCCGCGCGCAACTCCTCGGCTGCGATGTAACCTTCAAATGGGGCGGATACCACACGCTGTACGCTGCCTTCGATAAGCGCATCAGAGGTGACGACGAAATCAGTTTTCCACGTCGCAAAAAGCGCAACCACCCCAACACTGGCCAGCAACGCGATTTTACGCCCCACGTATCCGCGCCCTAACAAACGTTGCGCGCTGCGCTTTATACTCTCCGCCAGCTTGGTGCCGATCCACCGCTCTTCTCTCCACGCGGCATAAAGAACCGGCCCCAACACAGCCGCGATACAATCGCAAAGCTCGACCGTGGCCATGTCAAACGGCAGCCCGTCGCGGCGTTCAAAGGTCAAAGCGCCCACAAGATCACCGCCCACATCGAATGGAACGCTCAGAAGGTTTGCAGCCTGGTGTGTCCGCGCCAGTTCGCGGTGCGCTCGGTTTGAGACCGTAGCGCCCGCCGGTTCGGGATGGACGATCAGGCAGCCCGCATCCAGTGCCTCGTCCATGGCACCGCTCAGATCACGCGTAAGGTTCATGCGGCTGCCAAAATCCACCGCATGTGACACGCGCACCACTTTGGTGTTTAGGCGTTTGCGAAACCCCAGCGCGACCATTTCACACTCAAGCCGCAAGGCCAGATCCGTCACCAGTGCTTCGGCCATATGCCGGAAGTCTTTTTGCGACAATGCGGCGGCAAGGCTCTCCAGTACATGTTCCATGCGGCGTCCGTCGCTTTGGATGTCCTGCATTGCACGGTCGCGCAAAAAGGCCTCGACCCAGCCAAGGCCCCATTGCATCTTGCGCATGATATCGCGGCGTTGCCCCGTGGCGGCCAAACTCAGGGCACCGCGTACAACGCCATCAACGATGACCGGACAGGCCAATACAACCGGACCATTGTCCTCGCCATCCGCGACCGGGCGACCGTCTTGTATCGCCCGCTCTGCCTGCGCCATGACGTGGGTGGATACTGCTGCGCGCCCGGGCCAAAAAGCAGCCGGTGCAAACATTCCTTCCTCGTCCCCAAGCACCAGAACGGCGGCAGAAGGTTCGGAAAACTGACGCACCTGCATCGAAAGCCATCGCTCGGCACGCAGAGCAGGTGTGTCCGCGCTCTGGAAACCCGCCCAAAGCGACTCCTCCAGAACCGACACCTTGGCGTTGGGTTCTGACGTGTTTTCGGACCAGCGCTCTGTCACGGATCAGATTCCAAGCGCTTAGATCAGTCGTCTGAGCTTTTGGGCGCGTTCGAAGGTTGCGGCACGTTCAATGGGCCGAACCTGCTTTCATGTTGCGACAACACAGCCCCAAGGATCGTCCAAAGCCGTTTTGCAGCGTGCGGGTTCAGAACCATCCGGTCGCTCAGATCAACTTCCAAATCCCCCTCGCCCGGATTCCAGCTTTTGTTGACACCAAAGAAAATCGCGACCTCTTCCATCGTGCTGACTGCGTTCACGGCATTGGCATAGGTTGTTCGCATGTTCTGGTCGTTCCAGACCACGCGCGGCGCGCGCGCTTCTTCGCCAGCTTCGGCTTTTCCAGCCGGGTTCGGATTACTCATCACATTCCTTTCTGTACGTAACGATCAAGTCTCTCACTAAAACCAAGGTTCGGCAACGCGCTGCGGCTTCACAGTGCAAAATCCTGTTCCCAATGGATTTTTCCTTTGCCTTTAGCCGCGTTGCCATTCTTGTGCATCTTCTTCAACGCAGCATCATCCTGCGTTGAAACAAAGCCGTCTACGGCATCATTGTACACCGAACCGGACGCCGAGTTGGTCGCGGTGTCGACCGCCGGCACCAGTCTGAGCCCGGTAGCGAGGCTGACGGACATCAAAGGATCATGTTCGGCATGATCCAGACCAGCGACATGCCCGATTTCATGCATTAGCACGCTAAGCAGATCGATGCGGTTCGTCGCGTCATCGTCCGTTGCCCGCAGGGTCCCATCGGGCAGCGCGGCGAATTCCTCATCTGTTTCCGGGGTTGCATCAACAAACCAACCATGGCCCGCGGCGGTCGGGTCTATCCAGATCACGCCGTCCATGGTTCTGGCGAGTGTATCACCATCAAGATCGGCGATCCGCAACTCCACGCCGGACATATCAAGCGACATGCCACTATGTGTGGCAAACCTTGCAACCGCCTCGTCGAAGAGGCTGTTCGCGTCATCTTGCGACAGCTCCGACGCCTGCACGCCGGATCCCGCAGTCTGCGCAGCTACCATGGCGGCATCATCCCCGAAAAGAGGATCTTCGGGGCCACCGGTCTGTTCCTGCCAAAGCGCTCCATCTGCTGGTGTGACGATGCCCAGCTCGCCGAAGGGCTCGCCATTGCGGGCCGGATCACCGCCGGAGAGAACACGTGTCTGATCCGCGCCATTGCTTTCGGATAAATCATAGAAGAACTGGAAAATCGCAGGCGCAGGCGCGCGCAGGAAGGTTTTCCCGTTTGCAATCGATTTGGGTGCATTGAAGTCGTTGAACTGACCGGCCCAATCGGACAAACGGTCACCGCGGTTGTTGGCGATCAGGATATCGCGTCCAGCGCCGCCTTGCAGAATATCCGCATAGTCGGGGTTATTGTCTGTCCGCGTATTGGCGCCGTTCAAGGTTGATTTATCATCGTCGCCATCCAGCAAGTCGTCGCCAAAGCCACCATAGAGCGTGTCGCTCTCGGTTCCGCCGAAAAGCCAGTCGTTACCGATATCCCCAAAGAGAACGTCCTCGCCGTCCGGCGCAGTATCGTCAGGGTTCAAGAACAGCCCGTCAATCCGCGCCAGCGGGTCAAAGACTTCCGCCCCTTCCGCGCCAAAGACCAACAGATTGCCCGGGTTTACCAGATTGCCGTAGACCAACGCCCCAGCCTCTGCACCCGAGATGGCGTCGTCGCCATGGCTGCCATGCAGGGAATCGTCACCCAACCCACCGAAAATGACATCATCGCCTTCAATTGGAATATCCAGCGTTTCGCCGGGCACCACCTCGCGCAGCGGGTCGAAAGGTGTCAGATCAACCGATTTCTTCAATGCGCCTTCCTCGTTGAGAGTAGCACTCAAACGGTTACCCGAAATGCTGATGTTCACATCCAGCTCGGTGATGGCTTCAATCCCGTACAACGGCTCTGCGGTTCCGATCCGGCTGGTGAAAATCCGTCCGTCATCTCCGATTACGCCATCGTTTCCGGTGCCGCCATAGATCACGTCATGGCCGCGCCCACCGATCAGATCGTCATCCTGACCTTCTCCGAAAAGCTCGTCACTACCGGTCATACCGTATACCGTGTCGTCACCTGCTTCGCCGTGCAACTCATCGCCGGCGCCCAGATCGCCGCTCGCCAATGCGTCGTTTTCCACGCCACCCGGCGTGTAATCCAGAAGCTCGGCAGCGCGCACCACGATACGTTCATCACCACGGTCTTCGAAAGGCGAAGACTGGTCATAGGCAAACTCCGCCAGAGCGAAGCCTGACGGTCCTGCTGTTCCAATCCGGAAAATGTTACCATTGTCGCCAAGGATCATATCCGCATCAGTCGCATGTCCACCGTTTGACGTGTCGCCGGCATCATCACGCGCGGCAGCATCGCCTGTACCACCAAAGATGACATCCGAGCCGTCCGCCCGTTCCGCGGCCTCAAGCCCATAGAGTGCAGAAGAGCCGCCAATCAGGTCGTCCTGCCCCAGGTCGCCCCAGATGGAATCCGATCCGCCATTACCTTCAACATAGTCATCACCTGCGCCAGTCGAAGCGACCAGCATGCCCGCAGCGTCCAGTGCCCCGTCGCCACGGATGCTGTCATCGCCCTGACCCCCAAACACCTTGTCACTGGCAGCACCTCCGGCGAGCGTATCATCGCCGTCGTTGGCGCTGTTTTGGGCATCTATGGTCCAATCCGACCAGTCCGCATTGCCTTCTGCATCCAGATTGGCGGCAGCTGCCACGAGTGGCTCACCTTCGCTCACGTCATTCAGGCCGTTGCTATAGAGTTCCGCGCCTGTCAGGCTGCGGAATCTCGGGTCAAGGTTGTCGTCGATACCGTCTGTGCGCAACAGTGTTGCGCCATCACCGAATATCAGATCGCGGTTCTCACCACCATCGATCGCGTCGGACCCACCGCCGCCCAGAAGCACATCATCACCGCTCAGACCGCGGATTACATCGGCACCGTCGCCAAGACCGCCAACGGTTTTGACAACGTCGAGGCTGTCGAAGTCTGCATCGCGCCCGCCACCACTGTGATCGGACACAGGGGCGCCTCCAAATGTGACATCAAAACCGGTGGGTGCCAGATAGGTTGCCCGTCCACTGTCGCCAAAGAGCAGATCCGAACCTGAACCACCGATTAGTTCGTCACTGTCGGCATCGCCAAAGAGTAAAAGGTCAACGCTTGACGATGTACCATCCAAACTGTCGTCTCCGCCCTCGCCGCGCACCACCAGATGCCCGGTATCCAGATCGGCAACTGCCGTATCCTGACCCGCGCCAAGAAACAGCGTCGTCACGACCTGACCAAACGCCTGCGCAACCCCACCGGTAGCAACGCTGTCGATCAGCACTGCATCATTTGAAGTGCCAGCGTAGATGTTCACGCCGCGGCCGAACAAACCGACATTAATCGCCTGAGACCAGAAACCCTGCCCAGAGAAATCACCGCCGGTGGCCGCATAGTCGATGCGCACGGGCGCAAGGCCTGTGATTGCGTTGCTTGTCAGCAAGACTGAACCATCAGGATCAACGTCATCCCGGTCGCTGACGCTCAGAGTATTTGAACCGCTGCCTGCGTCGATATCCAACGCGCCAACAATCCCGTCAAGCGTGCCGTGCAGTGCCACGTCATGCAGCGCAGCAAGATCACCAAGCGGCCCAGCGTAGCCTTCAAGCTGACTTAGATCGGCACCTGACGAGACGTATATCAGGTCTCCGCCCGCGCCTGTTTTCAAATTGGTTTCGGCAAGCGTGCTGCGGATATCGACCCGATCATCGCCGGAGCCCAGCTCCACGTTAAGCGTTTCGACACCTTCATAAAGAACCGCGCCCGCCATGCCAAAGCCGTTGACGTCGCTGGCCGTCAACACGCCCAGCTCATTCGCATTCTCACCACTGTCATCCAGTGTCAGCGTGTCTGCATCACCGCCACCGTCGACTTTCAGCTGCGCAGCAATACCGTCCAGAACCGAAGGAAGCGCTTTGAGACCGACAAAGATGCTGTCGTCGTCGTCTCCACCGTCGATATCGGTCTGCCCGGCAATGCTTTCTACAAAGATCGCATCCTCGCCTGACCCGCCTGACAGGAAGGTCTGGCCACTGTGGGTTGATCGAATTGTAAAATCGTCGGCCTCTTCGCCAAGCGTGACATTCAGTGTCGCCATACCGCTGTAGAAGATGTCTGATTGCATGCCCAGCCCGGTCAACAGCGTTGCAGTCAACTCTCCGGTTCCTGCACCAAGACCGCTTGAATCCAAGTCTAATACGTCGTTCTGCCCACCACCATCGACGGTCAGAAGCGCCGCGATCTGAGTCAGATCACCGCCGGTATTGTCCGTCTCATTGGCGTTGCTGCCGACCCGGACAAGATCGTCGCCCAGACCGCCTGATACAGTCATCGGCGTGTCTTCGGTCACGGCACGGATCGCAATGGTGTCCGCACCGTCCGTGCCTAGGATGTCGATCTGCCCCGCATTGATTGTACCGCCCAGCACGATTGTGCCGCCGGAGCCAGGCTGCCCATTGCCGCCGGTCAGAGAAACGGTCACCGCCCCGTCACTGTTTATGGTCGACAGGTCATCCAGCAGTATCGATGCGCCAGCCGTCAGCGCCACGCCACCGGTACCGGAAATTTCGGCGCCCGCGCCGACTGTCAGGTCGCGACCCGCGTCGAGTGCAACCAGCCCGCCTGCCTCTACCGAAGACGATACCCCAAGCGCGATATCCTGTGCCGCGATCAATGAAACGTCGACGTCTGCAGTGATGGCCGCTTCTTCGGCCAGAGTGATGTTGGTTCCGGCACTGATCGCCACCGCGCCGCCAGCCAGAACAGATGCTTGGGCGAAGAGTGATACCGCATCACCGGCTTCCAGATCAACGTTGGCCAGTGCAGCAAGTTCAACGCCTTCCGCAACATTGATGAAGTCGTCGCCCGCTGATTGCGTCGCGGTCAGCGCGATGTTTACGCCGGCCATATCCGTTGAAACGGTGATCGGGCTCAGCGCACTAATTTCGATGTCGCCATCCGCTGAAATTCCATCAACTGACGCCAGGTCCGCAAGGATGAGAGCGCCGTTGTTGACGATGTTGATGCCACCCCCCAAGGCGTTGGCATCCAATACATTAACGGAAGTCTCAAGCGGATCGACCGCGCTTCCGATACTGCCTTGGGCAACCAGATAGGCGCTGTTCGCCTCCAGATCCGACGTGGAGGATACCCCCAGAATATCACCATCAAGCGAAACAAGACCGACCAAATCACCCGACACGCCATCCAGATTGAGAGTTCCGGCCGTGTCAGTTGCAAAGATGTTGCCCGTGGCCGATGCCTCAAAAGCGGCAACGGCGTCGATCTCAAGCGCGTTGCCCGCAGCCCCGATGCTTGCAGCGGACAATTCGATCCGGTTGGCAATAATTTCAGTGTCCGGATCGCCATCCCTATCGGTGATGGTGCCGTTGACAGCGATACGGGCCGTGCCACCAAGCGCCGATATTGTCCCGACTGCGCCGGAATCGATGAACAGCTGGTTTGTCTCTTGCCAACCGACCCAATCGGGGATCAGGCCAAAGTCAACCGACGTGGCATTCGCGTTTGTCGCTTCGATGGTCACGTCGCCCGACACAGAAGTAACATCCACAATCGTGTATGTGCCATCTGCAAGCCAATCTATACCATTGATATCACGGATGAAGCTGTCACCTAAATACAGATTGAAGTCGCCCATTGTCGATGCGGCCACGGTGATACCGTCGACTTTCTGAGCGGCATCAAACGCCGCTTGCGTTGTGTTCACGCCCGTCAGACCGATATGCGCGGTATCTGCGGCCACAACCAGCTCGGCCGGCATATTCCCCGCCTGACCGTCTGGCATGACCTGTCCGCGGATCAACACAAGGTCAAAGGGATCTGCCGCGGTGCCGACGCTGCCTGCAGCCTCGAACACGATATGGCCCACATCGCCTACGGTAATTGTCACGTTGTCAGGTGCTGTCAGGATATCTCCGCCGGTATTCACAATATCCATGACCGCCGTAACACTCTCAAAGCTTTCCGAGAATATGATGTCGCTGTCGCCGGTATTCTCGATCAACAGTGTGGATTCAAGAATGTTGGGGGCGAACTCGTACTCTTCTCCTGGCACAAGTGACACAAAGGACAGATCGAAGTCGACGATGCCCAGATCCGCCTCGGATGTCATGGTGATGCCGCCAATCACCAAATCGAGTTCAGAAGCATTGCGTATCTCGATTTTGGGGATGGTCCGGTTCACATTGATCAGCGCGTCGCCAACAATGCTCCCATCCGGTGCAAAGAAGCTCATGATCGGATCGACGTCACTAATGATGTCATCAACGATGATCTGTCCGCCTTCAATTCTGGCAGCGATATTGCTGGTAGGATCAATCCCGCCATCTGCGCCAACAGTCAAAAACCGCGGTTGCGTGTTGAAGTTTGATAGCGTGCCGTTCAGGTTTATTGCGGCCGTTTCGCTGAAACCCGCCCCATTTTGAGACGTGAACGTCAGAGAGCTTTCCACAACCTCGACCAGTTTCTTAACCCAACGCACCACCGTATCGACGACTGTCTCGCACAGCTTGTCCAGCGGCCAGGGCAGCCATTTACAAACCGTTTTCACGACGCGAACGACAGTACGCTCCAGCACCTCGACTACTTTGGTCAGACCACCGTCAGCCTCGACATCCGCCTGGCGTTGCAAGGCCATAACCGAATCTGCGATCACCATCAGATCGTTCGTACTCAGGTCCAGATCACCGCCACTGGTTACCGTCGCATCAACACTCAACGTGCCGTTGACCACGGCGTTGGCTAACCCAACCGTGAAGCTGTCATATTTGGCAAAGCTTTCCGCAATCAAAGCCTGATCGACACCGTCATTGAATGCGGACAAAGTCGCCGCGATATCAGCCGTAATATCAACAAATTGGCCAAGATCGACCTTTGCTTCGATCGTGTCGGCACCGTCAAGTGTTGCATTTGAGAACGCAAAAGAGCCCAGAGCGCCAACGCCGATGGCTCTGGCTTTGGATGTGGCCAGAATTTCATTTGCAGCGTCGATATTCACGATATCCGCCGCGATAACCGTGCGGTCGCCCACGCGTACGATAGCATCCCCGTCAATCGTCATGTCAGACGAAGCGACTGCGCCGCCCACAATGTTGAGATCGCTGAAACTGAAAGCGCCCTGATCCATCGCGGCGCGGAAATCAACGTTCATCAAGTTGCGCGCCAGCAAGGACACCGAGTTGTCCGCAGTGAGAATTCCGTCATCGCCAACGTCGACAAGGGCTATCGCGTTGACCGACCCTGTGACAATCGCACCACCCCCGTCGATCAGGGTCGGCAGTCCAACGCCCGTGCCCTTATAGGCACTGTCGTCGCTTTCGCTGCCGCGCCCGCCCAGTGCTGTTACCGCCCCATGTGTGATCGCACGTGCGGCGACCGTCAGATCGCTGGCTGCATTCAATTTGGCCCGGTCCCCTACAGTCGCAATCGTCTCGTTTTCGATCGTCGCGTTGGAGAGTGATGCAGAAGCTGCCACAAAGAGACCGGAAGCCCCTGCCCCGCTTAGGTTTTCCACATCTGTGAAACCATGGGCCTCAACCAATACCATTCCGGCATCGATGACCGCGTCGTCACCCACGCTTGCGTCCACATCTATCGAAGTGTTCGTTGTGGCAATTGACCCGGCAATGCCACCGATCAAGCCGCCAGAGGCAGAAATCGCATTGGCTTTGGCTTTGTTTCCTTCGGCAATCAGACGTGTATTCGGATCAACATTCATTAAAGCCCGAACACTTGCGGAACCCGCAGCGGTGATCAGTGCACCTGTCGCCAAACTGGCGTCGACGTCGCCATTCATCGTCGCAATGGCCACCGAAGCCCCGATGCCGCCGAAGTTGAAAGACGAGGCGTCTGATGTAGCGTCCGCACGCGCATTGCCTGAGGCGCGTATTTCAAGGTTACCCGCCAGCAGCACCTCAGAGCGGTCGCTGCCCAGCCCGCTTTCCAATAGCGCAGACACGGTCGGATCCGCCGTCGCCAGCGCGACCGATCCCTCCCCCGACACGATTGCCAGAGAAGCCGACGCTGTGTTGCTCGTTGCGGTCACGTCGGCATGTGCTAGAATGTGCAGATCTCCGGCATTGATGAAGGACCCCGCGCCGACCAAAGCTTGTGTTGTCGGAGCCACATTCGTCACGGCGACAGCAGCATTGGCCGCGCCGAGCGCCGCTGCGGCAGATAAAAGGTCCACGTCGCCAGTGGCCGCGCTGATGGCCTCCACAACGACCGCGCCTGTGGCGTTGATGTCCGCACTCAGTATCTGCGCGGTTGTCCATGGGTTTAGCGTCACGCTCGAGACTGTCGCATCGATCGAAACGACGCCACCGGACAAGGCGATACCGTCCACCCATGCCGTCGCATTCGAAGTTGCCAAAACGTCCATGTCCCCGATGGCAGCACTTTGTCCTATGGCGACAAGGTCATCGACTTCGGCGATGGTGATCGCATCTGACGATACCGTCGTCACTGCCGCGCCAATGGCGCCGACGGCCACATTGGCGATACCTGTCTCCGCAGCATAGCTTTGCAGGCTGTTGGCCGTCACTGCCAGCTTTGCCGTCTCATCAACAGTAGTGTTCGCGCGGACTTCCGCGCTGGTTGCTGAATCGTCAGCGATTGTGGAAACCGCCCCGTTCACAGCAATAACACCACCCGCTCCGCCAAGCGCCAGTGTGTTGAAATCGCGGGCACTGTCGGCAGCCACGCTTACCGTGCCTTCGAGATCAAGATCGGAAGCGGCCACGAAGGCTTCGGTCAATGCGCTGTCGACCAACGTTGAAACACTGGCGCCAATTGCACCGACCCCGCCCGCCACCTGACCGGAAAGCTGGTTTGTCGTCGTGTCAGACAGCGCATTGATATCCAGATCTCCCGCACCGTCCATTACTGCATCCGTGGCCAAGGCCGAGGTCGTGCTGCGCAGGGTTGCAACGGTCACAGCACCACCCAAACCGGCGACACCGCCAGAAATAGTGCCTGTGATTGTACCTAGAATTTCCCTGTTCTGCGCGTCAATGGAGATACCGCGAGAAGACGAAATGGCAGCCCCTGCAACTCCGGCAGAAACGGCATTTTCGAATGTTTCGGTGTCAACTGCGCCCCCGACACCGACCGTTCCCGCGCCCAGGCTTTGTGCACCTCCAAAGACATCTGATAGGTTCTGCGCGCTTACCGCAATGTCCGGAGCGGACACAAATGCGCCTGCGCCGATGGATGCCTCGGTCCCGACACCCATGATGTTTGTCGTAACAGCAGCGCCCAGCCCGACGATCGACCCGCCTGCCACCGCAAAAGTGTCAGCGGTCAGATCAAGCGATGAGGCGGCGCGCACAGAAAGTCCCGAGATGTTTCGTCCATCGACACGCGCGTCGTTGCCGGCGCCTATGGCCTCGATTTCCGCGCTGTCGATGCGTGCCGCGGTTATGCTGCCGAAGGTACTTACCCCCGCGCCACCGCCTACCCCAACGGTGCCGCCGATGCTGGCCGCGCCGACGACGCTGACCAAATCGGATTCATGCATCGCATCAACAAGCACGTTGTTGCCCGCGCTTATCACCACGCTGTCCTGAATTGACGCGAGCGTTGAATTTTCGATCACGTTCACGCCTGACATAAGGTAAAGGCCAACGACCCCACCGCCGCCACCGCTGATCGTCACAGCATCAATGTCATCAAACGTGCTGGCCGTGACGCTGACGTCACCCAGAACATCAATGTCTGAACCAGCGCCAATCAACGCATTCGTCGTTTTGCCAAAGAGTATCGTATTGGACGAGCCTCCCAGACCGACGGTGCCACCAACACCTATCTGACCTGCGACACTCGTCAACGTCGTGGTGTTGACAGCGGACAGGTTCAGATTATCGGCTATTGCGGCACCATCTTGTCCGATCTGTACGTTGTTGCCCAGACGGGACTGTGTTGTTGTATCAACTGTCGTGACCAGAACAGACCCGGTTAAGGATGCGGTACCACCGGCTGCTCCTGCGGCTGAGACGGTCACCATATCTTCGCTGGTGGTTGCCAACACATCGACATCACCGCTGACACCCAGTTTCGCATCATCAGAGACAAGCGCCTGTGCTGAGCTTTGAACGTTTGTCACGCCAACAGCACCCGCAAGGCCCGCGGCGCCCGCAAAGCCACCGCCGACCGGAACAGAATTAAGCGTGAGTGCATTGTCTGCAGAAACGGTCAACGCGCCCGCTGACACTACAGCGCGTTCGCCGATGATCGCATCGGTGTTTCCAAGGGCTGCCGCGCCGCTTGCTTCGACGTCCGACGACACGTTGAGTGACCCGGTCTCGGCTTCGCCATCATTCCGCGATGCGTCAGTAAACCCGTTTATGTCCTCATTTGACGAAGACCCCAGCGCACTCCCGGTCTCTGAACCGCCTAAAAGTTGGTCCACCTGCCCCTGTGTTGTCGCGCCGCTGCCGGTATCGGTTATCAGCGACTGGTCAACCGCGCTGCCGATGGCCAGCACCGACACAGCACCGGCCAGACCGACGGTGCCGCCGCCCGCGCCCGACACAACATATGAATCGACCAGCTGCGCTGCATCAGCCACAACCGAGACGTCACCGACCGCTGATACTGCTGCATCAGAACCGATCTCAGCCAGCGTCTTGTTCCTGAGAATTTGAACATCCGTCGACGCGCCGACCGCTGCGGTACCACCGCCGGTGAGCGCGCCGGCAACGGACAGCATATCAACCGTATCAGCAGCTTCGACCAAAACCGATTGACCGGCCGCAGAAGCCGTTTGATTCACTTGCGCGCCTGCCGCGATCAAGGCCGAGGTTTCGGCTTCGCTCACCTTTACAATCACCGAGGCACCAAGCCCTGCAGTACCGCCTCCGCCAATCGTCGCGGCGATTGTGTCAAAGGCCTCTGTCGAGGTCGCAGCCACGCGGGTTTCACCTGCCGCATCTGTTGTCGCGGCACTGCCAATCTCGGCATTGGTGACGTTTTTGACAACTGAAACCGCAACCGATCCACCCGCTCCGACAGTGCCCGCACCGCCCAGAGAGCCGGCAACCTGAAGCAGTTCAGCCGATTGATCGGCCGAAACGCTCAATGCGTCGCCGGCGATGACGGTTGCGTCCCCGACCGTCGCAGACACGCTGGAAGCAAACACGCCCACAGATACCGAACCCGCGATACCCGCCGTACCGCCAGCACCGCCGCCCGCCACAATATCGTCGATTGTCTGAACCGCAGCGGCGGCGACATCAACATCGTTCAAAGCCCCGACAAAACTTGCGCCATCAATGTAGGCATCCGTGTCGGTGCGCATGATCAGCGTATTGTTGGCAAGACCGACACCGCCAGTACCGCTGCCGCCAAGCCCACCGCCGATAGACAGCATGCCCACCGTGTTTCCGGCGCGGACGGTTGTGCTTTGCCCCGCGCTCGCCCCTTCTGCCAGATTAATCTCTGCCCCGCCGGTCACATAAGCGCGCGACTGGTCACGCATGATGGTGGTATTGCCACTCAACCCTGCGCCGACCGTTCCTGCGGCGCCCACATTTGCCGAGGTCGACGTGACAAGCGCGGCGTTCAGGGCAGTGATCGAAACACCGGTAAGCA
This sequence comes from uncultured Roseobacter sp., assembly GCA_947501635.1. Classification (GTDB taxonomy): domain Bacteria; phylum Pseudomonadota; class Alphaproteobacteria; order Rhodobacterales; family Rhodobacteraceae; genus Roseobacter. The sequence goes on along the minus strand of CANMWT010000004.1, from coordinate 33,153 downwards.
ATTCTGCAGCAGGACCCTGACCGACGTCCAGTACAGCGACAGACCGCGCAGGCAATTGCGCCAAGGCATCAACCGTCGCGCCATCAGCAAAGGCCTCGGCGATGTTGTCCGATGTGTTCCAGACCACCCCGCCCGCAACCGCTCCGGTACTCCCTTGTGACCCGCCAAAGGCAAAGGCCGTCAAATCACTGGTCTGTGTTGCTGCTATGTCAATGTTGCCAGCCGACAAGACGGCACCGCCCGTGACATGTGCCCTGACAGTGTTGTCCAGATCGTTGATGACGATTGCACCTGCCACCCCTGCCGTGCCACCGCCGCTGCCAGCAACAGCCACGGTTTCGATTTCCCGGCTTGCCTCCGCTGAAACGACGACGTCGGCGTCGGACTGAACCTGCGCGTTTTCGATTTTCGCTTCTACGGTGCTTGCCAGCTTGTTGTAAGTGGCAGAGGCGCCGAAACCGATTGTACCGCCGCTGCTGACCCCGATGCCTCCGGCGCCGGTCCGAATTTTCGACGCGTCGACGGCCACCACCGAAATGCCATTAAGTGCAGGCGCAATCATGCCAAGCGTGCTCCCGATAATCATCGCTTGCGTCTTGTTTTCGATGGTGTTGTAGGTGACAGCCCCTGCAAGCGCATTGCTCGCCCCCGCGGACAGTGCCGCAGCATAGCTTTCAATCTCGTTGTCTGTAACAGCCAGCACACTGACACTATTCAATGAGCCAATGTTAAGATCATCAGCATAGGCGCGTGTCTCGCTGGAGATTTCGTTGATCGCGACACCGGCACCAATGCCCGCTTTGCCACCAAGTGTAACGGCCCCTGCAACGGAGAAAATTCCACGGCCCTCATTGTCGCTGAGATCGCCGTCAAAAGAGACAGCGTTATCCAGATCGAACCCGTCGGCGGCTTCAATTCTAATATTTGCGCGGTCCAGTGTAACACCGTCGATGAACGCCTCGGTCTTACCAGTCAGGGTGTTGTTGGACACCGAACCTGCCACACCAAGTTTGCCAGCACTGGTACCGCCGGCACTTATGGCGAAAATGCTGCCTTGGGTTTCAGCCGTAACATCCAGAACGGCGAAACCGGTAGTATCCGCGATACTGGCCCCGTCGATGAAGGCACGCACAGTTTTATCAATAGTGTTTTGCGAGTAAGAACCCGCAATACCTGAAGACCCGCCTCCTGCATAGACAGCCGACCCGGTAATGGCACGCATAAAGCTGTCTGAAAAAGCTTCGACTTTGACGGCAAGACCCGGCTCCAGCACAGCTGTGCTGTCAAGGAAGGCCGTTGTGTCGCCGCCAATCGTGTTGATGGCAATATCACCCGAAACGTTTAGACCGAATTTCCCTTTGCCAGACTGCTTGCCCCCGGCCGCATCGCCTGTGTCGTCCGGGCCGGTTGCACCCGCAACCGCATAAGCTTCGATTTGGTTGGGGTTCGGTGTGGGCACGCCGCCTGACAGCTCCAAAGGCCCGCCGGACGTTGCCTCCACCCGAATGCTGCCATCGCTTGCCACTTTGCCGGTGATCGGTGTGAACAAAGATAGCCCGGCGAAAATGTCGCTTTGCGCCTCGGCATCACCGATGAACGCACGGGTGGCTCCCGTGATGTCGATCTGCGCAACGGACAGCCCGACGCCGACGTTGGCGCCTTTGGCCACGCCGCCTGAAAGGACCAGAGCATTTGTATGATCTTCTGCGATGATCGTGACATCGCCAACGGCATCTACCCGTGCCATGTCATCGATGAACCCGATGACTTTCGCGGAGCGGTTGAAAGTCGATCCTGCGCCGTTCAGCGCAAAACTATCCCCTTTGCCGCCAGATTCTGTCAGCATGAAGATGTTTTCGGTTGATGAGGCAGTAACATCCACGCGACCTTGCGCCGTTACCATCGCGCCATCATCAATGAAGGCATAGACGTCAACGTCATAGTCCATAAATGACAACGAAGCACCGGTTGTTACGGCGCCATCGGTACCACCCACAGGGTTGGGCACGACGACAAACTCAAAATCGGTCACGCCCGTCATATTGACTGTATCGATGTGAGATTTTGCGTTGATCAGAACGTCATCAGCCGTGACAGTCGCCTCGGCTCCAACAAAGGCCATCACATTGGTATCTATCGAGAAATCGACAGCCGACGCGGTTATGCCAACACCGCCTTCACCATCATCCGATGAAGTATCCACAGAAGAGCGGGCATATGTTGTAAAGAGTTGGCCAACAATAAACGTTTCGAGGTCGTTTAAAGCAATGACCGTGTCATAGAAGATATCCAGCAAGGTCTTGTCTTCAAAGAAGGTGAAAATCTGACCCAAGCCATCCTGTTTCGGGGCCGAGGCCGCGGCTTCGACCACCAGGTTGCCACCCGCAGTCACGGTCGCAAATTCACCTACAAACGCTTTGGCATCAATTGTAACATCGCCAAAGGCCAACGCCGCGTTCAAACCAAAGCTGGCGTCTTCCACCTCGCTGGTGGCGGTGTATTGCACTTTGGCGACCGCGGACGCCTCGACAGTGACATCGCCACCTGCGGTGGCTGTGGCCCCATCGCCAATACGCGCCTCGGCTCCGGTCGCGTTTTCGACAATCGTAAGACCTGTGGATGCGTCAAACGGAATGCGCGTCGACTCTTTCGTGGTGTTGCTGAACTGGTCCTTGATGCTTTGCAGTTCAGAAATGATGTTCGCCGGATCGGACGCTGCCCCGACCACATCTGTGGTCTCAGACGTCGCTGTGACATTGATGGTGGTGCCCGCCGTGGCCGTTCCGTCAATCGCCGCGGTTGCCTGCGAGTTCAGGAAGCTGAGTGCGAAGTCGGCCCCCCGCGACCCTTCTGTGCCCTCAAATGGCTTTGCCGTCGTAGAAAGGTTGTTTGTAATCTGTGCTAACACATCAATAGATGTACCGGCGGAAACTGTTGCTCCACTTCCGACAACAGCAAATGCAAAGGCGTCAACTTCCACCAAAGCATACTCGATCGAAAACAGTTTGCTGGCTCCAGTCGCCAGTGTGGTCACATCGTTGTCCAGAATGGCCGACAACGCCACCGACCCATCTGCGTTGATCTCTGATCCAGAGCCGACCCCAACGGATGCATCGGCGTCAATCATGTTGAAAACGGCACTACCTGCCGGAAAATCTGCCGCCAGCATCAGCGTCGTAATGCTCGAAATTACGTCGGTGTCTGATGTCATTGTGACATCGCCCGCAGCAGAGATAACGCTATTCCCATTTATCTCGACCGTAGACGTGACCGTGGTGTCGCTGAAAATGACGGGACTTTGGAGATCGGTCAGCGGCAGAAAATCAAAAACCTTTGACGCAAGCTCTTCGAGCGCGGATGGATTGTCGCCAATCAGCGAAGTTGCATGCGCGGTCAGCGTTACGTTCTCACCAATCAGACTGGCATCCTCAAGTGAGATGCGCGCGTCCGCTTCGATGAATTCCAGCACAAGCAGATCGAGCGCGTTGCTTTCTGCATCTGCGATCAGCGTGATGTCGCCGCCCTGCAGTGCCGAACCGGTCAACAGCTCAATAACTTCACCGGTGAACAACACATTACCGGCGGCTCCGGCGGTGCCTGTCGAAATGGAAACGCCTGCCTCAACGGTGATGATCTCTGCGTCGACGGTCAGTGCATTGCCCGCCAGTGACAGATCGGAAGAAAAGATCACCGTATCCGTAGCACCCGGGTTTGAATTGATGAGCGGATCGAGGTCCGACAAGAGCGTACCTTCACCGTTGATCGTCAAGCTACCGCTAAAATCCCCCAGATCACCAACCCTGAGCTGGTCAGCGCCGGCACCAAGGTTTATGGTGATCGACGCTGCATCCGCATTGAAAAACGTTGCCTCAAACGGAATGGACGTGGGCGTGGCGGGACGAAAAACCAACGCTCCTGACCCAGAAGGATCCGTCTCCAGAACAATGTTGTCGCCGACCGGCAACCCGAATACATCAGGCACATCAGTGCCATCCAGAACGATGTTGCTTCCGCTCAGTACGATGGGTTCGAGACCAGCGTATTCGGTCGCCACGCCATCAACGGTGACCGTGCCGGATTGCGGCCCCGTTGGCTTACTTGTCAAAGTAGAACCCTGCGCTTCGACCACGTCAAAACCGCCTGCGCCACCGTCTGCGACACCTGAAAGCGACCCACCCTCTGCCAACACAAAAGTGTCCTGATTGCCCGCCGCACCCTGCAAGGTTTCAACACCGCTAAAACTAATGCCCGCGACGGAACCTTCGTCAACGCCAGTCACATTCCATGTCGTGTCCGCCGAAGGGCCTGCCAATACGTCATTGCCGCCGCCTGCATCGAAATGGATCGCGTTATCAAATGGGAACGGCATGATCACATCGACGGTCAGTTTGGTATCACCATCGCCGGAAACCAGTTCGATATCACCGACCTGCGCTGGGTCTATCGTGGCGACCACGGCCATATCGTTTTCGGCATCCAGAAGTTTTAATACACTGGGGTCTATCCCTTCACCGGGATCGAATTGCAGCACAAGGTCCGAGCCTAAGGGATCCAGATCGACACTGACAGGCAGCAGGTCAGCGGACAAAAGGAAACGGGGTTCCAGCGCTTCGATATCCAGATTGGCAGCACGTGCCGTCGGTGCCCCGGGGGCCATGCTTCGTCGGGTGCGCTTGGCGCGGCGGCCCAGCGCCTCTCCTGACCAGTGGAGGTTTAAATGTGAATTGGTGTCACCACCTAGTTCGTTCGACAACGGGCCTTGACCAAAAGGATATGCCAAAATTGCACCCCTCAACAAAAAAATCGCCAAATAATTTGAAATATCAATCCCTTAGCGCCCAAGGATCAAATACAATCGTAACAAGAATCGACACAACTATACGGCTTACCTTAGGTAAGCCAACTACACGTGTCACCAAAAAAATCCAGTATCTCCGCGACTTGCGCAGTCGACGTCCCCCTCGCGCGCGCAAGGAACCGACAGCCGGCACCTGAAACAGCCCACGCCGTTGCACGGGAAAGGCCGATAGCACGCCTGGCAAAAGCTATGTCAAAAAGCTACTCAGCAACCAGTTGAAGAATGTCAGGCACACAGGGTTTGCGCATCGCTGGCATTTTTGTTGCGCCATCTGCGCGCCGACTACGAGATCCACCGATTTGCGGTTTGATTGAGGGCGCCGACAACCGTCCCGTGACATCAACAGGCCAAGCACTTCGGGACAGAGGTTTGCCGACCGGGCGCGCCTCAGCCCGGACAGAGATTGTATCGTCACGCCAATTCGCAGCACCTTTTGCCACCGCTTGAACTTTTGCGGTTTCAAGTACCGCGCGGTCGAATGCAACACGACCCTGGCGGATACTCAGCGGGGCAGACAGGCATACAATCCGTGTGGTTTTTTCGCGGCGTTCCTTGGAAATCAGCCAGGGCAAAACACCTAGCCCCGCCAATTCCAAAAGACTGGTCGCAATATGGCCGTCGGCCATCCTCACGGACACCGGACCTGTCATGGAATCCAGAAAACCACCAAAGGATTCATGGCGCCCGGTTAGGTCAAAGTTTCCATTCAGCGTACCGGATGCGTCAATATCCACCCCAGCACCCTCTAACAAGCGGCCAAGGTCCCATCCGCCCGTGGCCCCTCGAACCGAGACCACATTGGGCGCTTCAACCACATCCATCGAAGCGGAGAAATCCACAAATCCGTCGTCAAATGCGAGTTTCAGCGGCCCAAGCCGTGCCTTGCCGTTTTCCGACACCAATTCACTGGAAAGACTGGTTACACCTTTTACGCCGGTAATCCTTTCTACACCAATCTGGATGTCAACTTTCGTGTGCATCAAGACAGCATCCGGGTCAAAAAGGTCTTTCAGCTTCATATCCGAGGTCGGCAATATCAACGGCTGCACTCCCTCTTGCGCCAGTAATTCGGCCAGAGTGATCTCGTGCTCATGCAAAATCAGCGGTTGAACGGGGACTGAGTCATTCGCCTGATCTTCATCTTGTGGCCTATCCCCCACGAACAGGTTAGATTTTTTCAGTTCTGCAGCCCCGGCCAGCCATTTTCTGATATCGTCCAAGACGACTTCTTCGCTGATTATCTCTCCAGTGAGTACGTTCAGCCTGTTGGTGCTATCAAGCTTCCAAGATGAGGTGATCTTTGACAGACCAGCAGACAATGCCACCTCCGCGTCAAAGCCGTCTGTATTCACATCCGCCCGAAAGTTCAGCCCCAACGGTGATACATCCACCTCTTGCAGGCCGAGTGCTGCAAGAAACCGCGCGGTGTCCGCAACCTCAAACGCGATGTCCAGATCCAGGCTTAGCGGGCCCCCATTTTGGCCACTATCGGAATGCGCCTTTAACGTCCAAAGGTCGGTTTTTGCCGCCCCCAGTTTCAAGCTGGTCAACTGAGGGAATCCTGCCCGGTCATTCGCGGTGAAAGTGCCCTCCAATTCCCCGAATTGGTCTGCGACATCCTCTGCCAGGTCAACGAAAAGCAACCTGGCTGGCGCAGTGATTTCACCCGTGAAGTCAAAGTCGCTGAACTGGAGCGCGTTGTTTACCTGACCCTGCATTGTGAGGAAGGGAGCGCCCACCGGACCAGCTTGCAAGGTCACATCCGACAAGACGAGCCTGTTCTGTTCCGAGCGGCGGATACTGCCGATTGAGATTGGGCCAAATTCGTTTAGATTTCTTTCGAATGCATTGGTCCGCACCACCGCATCTTCGACGGTAAATTCCCCTTCGTCCCCCAAGACGCGCGCAGAAACCTCGGTCAGGCGCACATCTGCAAGCCGATAAGCGCGACCTGGCGGCTGCTCTTCAGGAAACAAGTTAAGGCTGAACGCCAAGTCTGCGCCATCAAGGTGTTCCAAGTCGGCAATGCCACCTGACACATCCATTTGAGCACCTGAACCGAATACGACCGTTGAGGAAAACTCGCTTATTTTCGTAGTGGTCCCGTCATGATCTATCTGCGCTGAAAGGCGGCCTTTTCCTTCCACAGCGCGGTTCAGCTGCAGAATATCAAGCACATCGCCGATTTCACCGGTCGTGATGTCGATTCGTCCCTGATAGGCAGTGCTATTGGCACTTTCGGACGACCTGCCCTCAAAATTTATGTTCATATCACTGAAAGTTGCGTGGGTTCTGAAAGGGCCGTTTCGCGTGGCGTCACTCTCGACGAGGAATCCCACTCCGTTCACCGTGCCCTTACTTTTCAACTGAAACCGATTACCCGCCTCCGAGTGCACTATTTGCGTTTCTTCCAGATTGAACGCGAAAGAGAAACCGCTCTTTTGATCGTCAATCAGAAGGTTTACAGCCTCGAGTGTATCCGACCGCTGCAACACAAAATTCAGCAATTTCTTGGCGCGCAGCGCTCTGTCCACTGCACCCGATACAACAACAACGTGTTCATCGTCCGCTTCAGACTGCGCGCCATCTGCGGCACTGGCGTCGACAGACCAGTTGTTGCGCCCGTCGTCTGACTTTTTCAGATGAACCGTCAGACCTGATACATCCAACGCACGAAAGTCGACCTTGCCGCGTAGCAACTCTGAGGCATTGGTCTGCAAGGCCAGCCGGTCCAACCGCGCCAAATCAGAGTCAGGAAACTCCAGGCTAGGGATCGCGACGTCCGATACATGAAATTTCAAAATCGCGCCGGGGGTCACACGCACTGTGCCATCCACTTCGACGTTGTAGCCGGTTTGTTCCGACAAAAGCCTCTCAAGAACAGAACTGCGCAAACCGTTGAAGGGCGCGGACTGCAAAACGGCCCAACCCAATCCGAGGGTCAGCGCCACAAGCGCGACAAATACCAGACCGACGCGTCTCAATAGCCGTGTCATCGCTCCCCCAAGCCTTTTCGATCCATCAGCCTTTGACATGCGTTCAATAGCTCACCACAAAGTCCCCGCTGTGGCTCATGCTGAGTTAAAACCACCAAGATCGCAAGCGATGCCTGGCTTTCGCGCCATGCCGACAATCGACACAGAACACGATAGGTCACACTCAACATTTGCATGTGTTCACCCCTCCGCTGGACTGGCACGCGTTTGAACTTCGGGCTTTCGGGATGCTGTGTGGATGCATATACCGGCACTATGATACGTGTTTTAAAAGTCTGTGTGCTTGCGCTATTGTTGGGCTGCCTTTTCATCTCGATGTTCTGGGGCACGCTCGCCATTTGGTTCAGGTTGCAAATTCCCGAAATAGCAAAACTATCCGTGATTACTCTCTTCCTCATCCCGGGAGTATTCGCGGCGGTTCACTTGTGCACCAGAAAAACGCGGCGCGCATTTTTCGTCTATACCGCATTCTTCATGGTTCTTCTGAGCTGGTGGGCCAGCATCACGCCACCAGATGACGGGAACTGGTCACCAGAAGTGGCACGGCAAGTTACCGGAGAATTTGACGGCGACCTTCTGACCCTGACCAATGTCAGAGCGTTCGAATGGCGCACTCCCGAGGATTTCACGGAACGCTGGATTACGAAAACCTACGATCTTTCCAAGCTGACAGCGGTTGATATGTTCCTGTCTTATTGGGGTGATCCGAACATCGCGCATTTCATGTTGAGCTTTTCATTTTCGGAAGGCGAACCGCTGGCTTGGTCGGTTCAGGTGCGCCGGGAAAAAGGCACAGAATTCTCTCCGGTGGCGGATTTCTTCAAAAACAATACGCTGGTTATTTTGGCGTCTGAAGAACGTGACATTGTTGGTGTCCGATCAAACGTGCGCGGCGAAGATGTACATCTTTTCAGGTTGAAATCTTTGCCGGAAACGCGTGAGGCACTGATCCGGAAGTACGTCGAAGACGCCAACCTCCTTTCGCAAAGGCCGGCGTGGTACAATTCACTCACGACCAATTGCACGACAGTTGTTCTTAAGATGATTGAGGCTGTAGGCGACAGGATACCCTTTGACTGGCGCTTGATCGTAAACGGTTACTTACCCGAATACGCATACGACAAAGGTATTTTGACCTCTGACTTCTCGATTGACGAGCTGCGCGCGCTTGGCCTTGTCACAGAAAGAGCAATGACCGCGGGTCTTGACGAGACCTATTCGGGCGCAATTCGCGTGGGCGTGCCCGCGCCCCAATAAGCAGTTCAGGGATTTTTCGTGCGGGGCGCAGCCGTGTTCGAAGGCGGTTACTTGTTTTTATCTCCCCCACCCGACTGGACAATCTGGCACTTCCTGAGAGCGGTAACAGCCTTTTGGGTGCCTTTCAGTACAATCTCGAACGTGACACCTTGTGAGCCTTTGACCTGCACGGTGTTCTTACGGGCAAAAGCCTGCACAAAGGCGGGGTTATTGAAAAGTGCGCGCCCGCCGGGTGTGTCTTCCAGAAATTGCGCGTTGGCCTCTCCTGCAAAACGTGCGTCACCAAAATCAAATTCAACGACGCTGGACTGGCCTTCTTTGATATGGCTCCATTCCGGATTGTATACAGCGAGAAACCCGCCCTCGTGGGCAACATCGAAACCTATGTGCACTTCACTGCCATCGTCCATGAGTCTCTTTGCAAAACACGATCGGTCCATCTGGGCAGACACGTAAATGTCCCAACCGCCCGCCTCACCCCATTTTTCCTGCGCGAACGCGCCACTGGAAGCGAATAGTATCACTAGGAGAACCGAAATTCGCATATGCTACCCTCTTAGCGTAGACGCACCGATTGCATGACAACCGGTGGCGTCTTTCTTTACCAACCAGCGCACCGGCAATTGACCCGCCGCGCCCCTTTTGCGACGTCGCCTGCTGCGGCCCCAATAAACGCGCCTTTCAAAGAGCAGCTTATCATGCCCCTATCTACGATGTCAGGTGTTTGACGCTGCATACCGCGCACCACTGCACCTCCGACCGCGTCTCCTGCCGCGCCCTTGGCAGCATCTGCTGCGATCACGCCAATCGCTGTGCCTTTCAGCGCAACTCTGCTTGTGTCTCGCAGCACTTCATTAACTGGCCTGCCTTCCGCCACGGCTATGGCAGGAACCCTCAGAAAAACGGAGAAAAGCGCAGGTCGATACGTCTTGGCGATACTCCCTTCCGTCCAGCTTGTATTTCCCAAGCACATGATCTGAAGCCGATAAATCCCATGCCCTTGTGCGCATTTGCAGAACTGAAGCAACCAGCTTTGAGCTCCGAAAGCAGACTCCATGCATTGGCGGCGCGATTTCTTAGCGCGGAATAACGATCGTTGCCGCAAGCCTTAGCCGCCAACCTTCTGGCCCGTCGTCTGGGCTGGCCGCCCAACATCCGACCCCTGCCTGCCATTGGACCGGCACCTTTCCGACAGGCGCCAGCTTGGACACCGCTGCGTTGATCGGGATCGACCACTCGCTTTCTTTCCAGTCATAAGTGCTTTCGGAATTTACCGAAAACGTCCATGCGTTCTTGGTCGTCAGAGCCAAAAATGGCTGAAGAAACGTTCTGCTGATTTCTGTCTCGGGATCGCTCTCTACATCCCAAGTGTGACTACTCAGTGCGCCGTAAGTCCAAGGCCCCTGAACCTTTAGAACAATTCCGGTCACACCGGCGCCCCATGTCCCACCAGAGACGTCTGTATCCGTCGGCACGAGGACTGTGGGGCCGACACCCCAAGTCAGCCCGTTTTTTGTCGCAGGCGAATACCATGCGTTCAGACTGATGTCTCCGAAACCGTTTTGTGACGTGCCGGGTATTACATCATCCTGCCAAATATAGGGAATGATCGTTCGTGTGATAATGTTTGCGCCGCTGTCCAGACTGAACGGAACGACGGGTTGGAAGTTCATGGTTGTCCGACTGCCCTTGTCGTCCACGCCGATGTTTTCGTCGTAGTTGAACTGAAGTGGGACCGAGATAATGGCGGCAATTGGGTTGGCCAGTTGTTGTGCCAGATCACTGTCAGATGCATATGCCGAAAAGCCGGCCATACTCAGTATCGCCGACAGACCTACAGACTTTCTCAATCTAAACTCCTCTTGATTTTCGGGTCCGCAAATGACCGCGCGGTTGACCGTCCAGAAGGGCAACTTACCTCGTCTACAGTTTAAACCTAGGTTTGATTGACCGACTTCACTTCAAAGCTGTGCCGACACGTTCAAACCTTTAGCATTCGCCACCGTCTTGAGCAAATCACCACTACCAGTTCGGCATTTTCCACAGAAGCTTCCGCGATTGACCCGCTGCCGCCAGGCTATGCCTTGCGCAGCTTTCAAGAAACGCGTCTTTCTAGGACAGGCGTAGCGTGTCGCCTACGTGGATACTGCCTCCGCGGCGCACCTCTGCATAAACGCCCATGTCGGAATGCCCGCAATGGCTTTTCAGCAGGCGGGGTACATCCAGATCGCGCAGACCTGTCTTGGGGTCAACTTCCGTGGCAGGGCAGCGTTTTGTGCGCTGCACAACTTCCAGTTCCACCTCACCTAGCGAGACTCTGCGACCGACCCAGTCCAGTTCGGAAAAGGGCGCGACGCCCGAGAAGAGGATGTTCCCGCGAAAACGCGTCTCGCTTACCTGCCGCCCGGTCATCTTTGAGAAGGCAGCGACACTGTCGAGATTGATCAAAGACACCGCGTTCATCAACTCCTTGGATACAACCGAGACGTCCGTAAACCGATGCGGATCAGCGGAATAAAGCGTTGGCGTCAACTCTTCGGCATAGTCAAGGTGGCGGCTTATCAAACGAGCGGCGGCGTCACGGTCTTCTGACTGGTTCAGATCAAACCGGTGCACATCACCATCTTTGCGAACGGTCAGGTCAAACGTCGCAGGATCAAATCTGCAGTCCAGCCTTGCCAGCCCGGCGTCACGTGCCAAAACCACAAATTTGGTCTTGGGCAGTGGACGTGGATTTTCCGGATCAAAACCACTGTTGGGGCGCGCGAACCCAAAGATACGGTCGAAGGGGAATCCCTGCCCCGACTGCAAATCCACCCTTTCCAACGATTGACCGCTAAGCCCTTTGACCGGGTAGTAAAAAAGGCCACGCACCTTTCCCTGCACCAATGCATCGTCCTGTGAGCGGTTCAAATTCATACAAACCTGTTGATCAGGTTTTCAAGCCGCTCTTGCCGGCCTGAGCGGGCGTCAGGCGACACATTGTTTTCAACGATGTAATCAAAGCACCCCTCCAACCCACCGGCCAGATGCGCATGCGCCGTGTCGGTGTCCCATCCTTTGTAACGTTCTTTGCGCGCTTCTTCCAAACTGCCGTCCTCAAGCATTTGCGCCGCAGCTTTCAACCCTCTGGCACAAATGTCCATCGCCCCGACATGCGCCAGCACCAGATCCGCTGGATCCAAGGACTGACGGCGCAGTTTTGCATCAAAATTCGTACCACCGGTCGCAAAGCCCCCTGCCTTGAGTATTTCATAATACGCCAGCGCAACTTCCGGTGCGTTGTTGGGAAACTGATCCGTGTCCCAGCCAGACTGGTAGTCATTTCGGTTCATGTCGATTGATCCCAGTATGCCAAGGCTCGCAGCCATCGCCAGTTCGTGCTCGAAGGAGTGTCCGGCGAGAATGGCGTGTCCCTGTTCAATGTTCATCTTGACCTCATCCTCCAGGCCAAACTCTTTCAAGAAACCGTAAACCGTGGCGACGTCATAGTCGTATTGATGTTTTGATGGCTCCTGCGGTTTCGGTTCGACCAATATCGCCCCCTTGAAACCGATTTTATGTTTGTACTCCACCACCATTTGCAAAAAGCGGCCAGCGTTGCCGCGCTCACGCTTCAGATCAGTGTTCAGCAGCGTCTCATAGCCCTCGCGGCCGCCCCAAAGCACATAGTTTTCCCCGCCCAGTTTCAGCGTGGCATCCATGCAGGTTTTGACGGTGGCAGCCGAATAGGCAAAGACGTCGGGGTCAGGGTTCGTGGCCGCGCCCGCCATAAATCGCCGATCCGTAAAAAGGTTCGCGGTGCCCCAGAGCAGTCTGGGGCCACCTGCCTCCATTTTTTGGCCAATGTAGTCGACCATTTCTTCCAAGTTGCGCGTTGTTTCGGAAAAGCTGTCACCTGCGGGGCGCACATCAGCGTCATGAAAGCAGAAATAAGGTTGGCCCAGAATTGCGAAAAGTTCAAACGCGACATCCGCCTTCATACGTGCCAAATCCATGGTATCGCCGAACCAGGGACGCTCAAAGGTCGCGCCGCCGAACGGGTCGCCCCCGGGCCAGGCGAAACTGTGCCACCACGCCAAAGCAAAGCGCAAATGGTCTTCCAGCCTTTTTCCCATGACAATTTCATCCGGGTCATAGTGCCGGAAAGCAAAGTCGTTTTTGCTCTGTGGGCCTTCATATCTGATGGCGGGGATACCTTTGAAAAAGTCGGTCATGACGGGTCCTTTGAACGGCGTTGTTGGCAGATTGACCTTGCGGGCCACGGGCGCATGCCCGCGTCAGTGATCGAGCTTTACCCAAGCGGCATCGCGGGCCGAAGACTTGACGCAAGCGGAAACGAATTGCACGCCCTTCAACCCGTCAATCACCGTAGGAAATGTCACCTCAGGCGGCACAGCTTCACCGTTTCGAAGAGCATGTATCGCGGTTGCAGCTTCGGTGTATATGTTTGCAAAGCCCTCCAGATAGCCTTCGGGATGGCCGGGCGGCACGCGACTGACACGGCCGGCAACCTCGCCCGCACCTGCACCGTTGCGGGTGATCAGGCGCTTGGGTTCACCAAAGGGCGTATGCCACAGGTAATTGGGATCTTCTTGCGCCCATTCAAGCCCGCCTTTCTCGCCGTAGATCCGGATGCGCAGTGCGTTTTCATTGCCTGGCGCGACCTGGCTGGACCACAGCATGCCACGCGCGCCGCCGGCGAAACGCAGCAATACATGCGCGTTGTCGTCCACTTGCCGCCCGGGAACAAAAGCCTGAATATCCGCACTCAGACTCTCCACTTCGAGACCTGTGATGAAACAGGCAAGATTGAAAGCATGCGTGCCAATGTCGCCCGTCGAACCACCCGCGCCCGATTGGTTTGGGTCTGTACGCCAGTTGGCCTGTTTGAAGTCCTGCTCGGTGGTCAGCCAGTCCTGCGGATACTCAACCTGCACCACGCGGAGCGCACCCAGATCCCCTTGTGCGATCATGTCGCGCGCCTGCCGTACCATTGGATAGCCGGTGTAATTATGTGTCAGCACAAATAGCGCATCAGATGCTTCGGCGGCTTTCACCAGTTTTTTGGCATCTGCCAGCGTCGACGTCAGGGGCTTGTCGCAAATCACGTGGATACCGCGCTTGAGAAACTCGCGCGCTGCGGAGAAATGCACATGGTTCGGGGTCACGATAGACACCGCTTCGATCCCGTCCTTGCGGCGCGCTTCGCGGATCGCCATCTGGCGGAAATCATCGTAAATGCGCGGCAGCCCCAACGCTTCCCCGCTTGCCCGCGACTTTTCCGGCGTCGAGCTGAGAGCGCCTGCCACTAGCTCATAATGATCGTCAATCCGGCTTGCGATGCGGTGCACAGCACCAATAAAGGCGTCGTTGCCGCCCCCCACCATGCCAAGTCTGATCCTATTGCTCATTTTTCCCTCCTTTTGCGTCGGCTGATACGACCGGTTGACCGGCAGTCACCCAAGAGTGCGCGATACAAACCCCGCGCGGCGTATCATCCAATACCCAACATCTTTCGGTTGCCCGCGTCATCCGTGCCGCCATCTGCAAAATCATCAAAGGCACGTTCGGTGACCCGGATGATATGGTCCGAAACGAACTGTGCCCCTTCGCGCGCGCCGTCTTCGGGGTGCTTCAAACAGCATTCCCATTCGACGACGGCCCAGCCGTCAAAGCCGTTGGACGCCATTTTCGAGAAAATCGCACCAAAATCGACTTGCCCATCCCCCAGTGACCGGAACCGGCCCGCCCGGTCAACCCAAGGCTGATAGCCTGAGTAGACGCCTTGCCGCCCGGTGGGATTGAATTCTGCATCTTTGACATGAAACATCTTGATGCGATCTTTGTAGATGTCGATGTTATCAATGTAATCAAGGCATTGCAGTACATAATGGCTAGGGTCGTACAGCATGTTGCAGCGCGCGTGGTTGTCCACGCGCTCTAAAAACATTTCGAACGTCACCCCATCGTGGAGATCCTCGCCCGGGTGGATTTCATAGCATATGTCCACCCCGTTTTCTTCGGCGTGGTCCAGTATCGGACGCCAGCGTGCCGCTAATTCGTCAAAGGCTGTTTCGATCAAACCCGCAGGCCGTTGCGGCCAAGGGTAAACATAAGGCCACGCCAGAGCCCCCGAAAAGGTCGCATGCGCGCCGATGCCCATATTGTTCGACGCCGAAATGGCCTTCATTACCTGATCAACCGCCCACGCCTGACGCGCATTGGGATCGCCATGCACCGATGGATCAGCAAAGCCGTCGAACGCCGTGTCATAGGCGGGATGGACCGCAACCAACTGCCCCTGCAGGTGCGTCGAAAGCTCGGTCACCTCTACACCGTTCGCTTGCGCCTGTCCCTTGAATTCATCGCAATAGGTTTTGCTTTCGGCGGCCTTGGCCAGATCAAACAACCGGCCATCCCAACTGGGCACCTGAACGCCCTTGTAACCGCATTCGGCAGCCCATTTCGTGATGCTGTCCCAAGAATTGAATGGCGCTTCGTCGCTCGCGAATTGCGCCAGAAACAAAGCTGGTCCCTTTATTGTTTTCATTTTCGATCCTCCCCAAAAAGTGCATTAGACGGCGGGCATGTTCTCCCGCAGGTAGATGTCGATGCGGATGCGTTCCTGTGTCTGGTCAAAGGGTGCCTGATCGGCCGTGGCCTTTAGCAAGCGAACGGCCGAGCGCACCAAATGCCCGGTATCCTGCGAAATGATCGCGTCGAACAGCCCGCTGGCAAGCGCGGCACGGGACGCGGTCGTCAGTTCATGCGCGACAACCACCAGACCTTCGTGAGGGCCGGACGCTTCCAAAAACCGGATGAGCCCCGGGTTTCCGGCAGCCGAGGAGTAAATCCCGCAGATATCAGGATAGGCGTCAAAGACCCCCGGCAGCATATTCAGGATGAGTTCAGGATCATCGCGCCCTTCGATCGAAGCGACGACCTCAAGATCGGGAAATTCCTCGCGCATGACGGCATCAAATCCGGTGCGCCGCTCCAGATGATCGCGCGCCAGTCGCGACCCGGTGATGACCAGTATCCGTCCGGGGCCCCGCACGAACCTTCCCATCAGGCTGGCGGCTGTGCGACCTGCTGCAATATTGTCAAACCCAACAAAATGATGTCTGTCGGAGCTGGGCAAATCCGACACCAAAGCCACCACCGCGATACCTCGCGACCGCGCCCGGTTGACCGCATCGCGCACCGACGGGGTTTCCGGTCCGAACAAGGCGACGCCATCCGTGCTTTGTGGATCAAGCCGGTCCAGTACATCTACGATTGATTGAGGGTCGAAAGGTGGCACTGACACGGCAGCAAGCGTCGTACGCTGATCATGCTGTTTGCCCGATTGTTCGGTAATTGCCTCTTGCAACGCCAGAACGAACTCGTTGGTGGTTTCCGGCAAGACGAACAAAAGGCGATAAAATCTTTTGCGGGCCAGATTGGCAGCTGCGGTGTCGCGCACGTACCCCAGTTGCACGATGGCATCGTTTACCTTGTCGATGGTTACGCGACGGACACCCGGGCGCATGTTCAGCACCCTGTCCACCGTTGCAAGCGACACCCCCGCCACGCGGGCGATGTCGTTCACGGTAGGCTTTTTCAGCAAACTGGTGTCGCGATCACTCACGCATGGCTACCTTTCCAAAGATGCGGCCAGTCCTTCAAAGACCAGCGCCACGGCCTCGGCTCCGGGGTCATTGTGTCCTTTGAGGTTTTCGGAAGGAACATATGCCGCACGACCTGCTTTGGCCCTGTGAATGTCGGCGGTCGCATCTGCGCCAGCCCGCGCAGCCGCAGCGGCGACAGCCAATCCGCCCGACAAGCTCTCCAGCGCCGGTGACAGTGCGTCAATCATCGTCCGGTCCCCGACTTTCGCACCGCCTACATCGCTGACCCGTTGCAGCCCTTCACGCAATGCCTGTTCGACCGGCGCTCCGTTGGCGCAGGCATCGCCAGCCGCGTTGAAGTAGATCGCGAGGATCACGCCGGAGGATCCTCCCATTGTCTGGCTCAACTCGTTGCCAAGCGCGGGGAAAAGCTGAGTGAGGTCGGCCAGGGGCATTCTGTCAAGGCTCCCCTTAAGCGCGCGTGCCGCGGTGGCAAGCGTGCTGCCTGTATCACCATCGCCTGATTTGGCATCCAGTTCGTTCAGCGTTGCTTCGGCGGCCATTAACAGATCGGACACATGTTCAATCGTCGCGCGAACCTTGTCATTCTTGGAAGCAATCGGTGCGATAGGCGT
Organism: uncultured Roseobacter sp.; assembly: GCA_947501635.1. Classification (GTDB taxonomy): domain Bacteria; phylum Pseudomonadota; class Alphaproteobacteria; order Rhodobacterales; family Rhodobacteraceae; genus Roseobacter. Next base: position 15,794 of record CANMWT010000004.1, on the reverse strand, counting down.
CAATCCATCTGGCAGCGGCGTGACGGTCACGGCATCCAGAGTGTTCAGACCGGGCCATGCTGCCATTGGTACCGGCATCTGCAAGGCCGCCATTTCGGTGTCGTCCACCGGCAAAACCGACACTGAGAAGCCGTGCATGTCAAGCGACGTCATCATCGGTGCGGGCCCGATCACATGGGTGGCTATGCCCGCTTCGGCCAAACCGTGCGACAGCACCGACATCTCCAGCGGCGTTGTGGAGCCGAGATTGTTTACCAGCGCCACACAGGGTGTGCTGGTAACGTGGGGACGCAGTTTATCCAGCACGATGCCCATCGCCTCGGACGCATTGGAGAAATCCACTTGCTGAACACCAGGCTCACCATGAATGCCGAGACCCAACTCAGCTTTACCGGCGGGGATCCGGCTTTCCTTGGGTGAGCCCGGCACCGTGCAGGTGTCCAGACTTTTTCCGATTGAAGCAACATTCGCGATCACACGCCGGGCGGCGGCAGCCACTTCGTCAAGCGGTTTGCCCGCCTCTGCAAGCGCGCCGGCAATCTTGTGCACAAACAGCGTGCCTGCGACCCCGCGTGGCTGGGGCAAATCAGGCAAGGCGATGTCATCGTCGACGACGACCATTTCCACATTGCGCCCCAAGGCGCGCGCGCGTTCTACAGCAAGACCAAAGTTCAACCGGTCCCCGGTGTAGTTCTTGACGATGAGCAAACACCCTGCCTCGCCCGTCACAGCCAGAATGCCTGCTAGCACTGCGTCAACTGAGGGTGAGGCAAAGACTTCTCCGCAGACTGCGGCGGTCAGCATGCCAGGGCCGACGAAGCCCGCGTGCGCCGGTTCATGGCCAGAACCACCGCCTGAGATCAGCGCGACACGCGAGCGGTCCCAATCGCTGCGATAGACAACCTTGATATGCGGATAGCCGTCCAGCCGGGCCAAAGTGCCGCCAGAACATGCCAAAAGGCCGTCTATCGCTTCTTTGACCAGATCGTCCTTTGCGTTCACAAACTGTGCCATTTGTTCGGTCCTTCTTCAGGTGATACGTACGCCTTCGGCGTCAAAGAAAAGCGGGTTCTGCGCGGCGATCCGGATGGTTTCACCCGGCGCGAGCGATGAGTGCGGGTCAGTCAGCGTTATAACATCATGATCGTTCAGTTTCAGATGCAGGCGGGTCTGATCCCCCAAGTGTTCGACACGAACAACTGTCGCGTCGCGGCCATCACCTTGCCGGATGTTTTCAGGCCGCAAGCCGACCTGATGCGCGCCAGACGGTGCGTCCTCGCCAAGCAAGCCGACGGGTAACAGATTGATCCGCGGCTGTCCCAGCCGCGCGGCAACATAGGATGTACTGGGGTTTTCATAAATGTCGCGCGGGCTACCAAATTGCACCAGCTTGCCCTCATCCAGAACTCCCACATGGCTGGCCATTGTCATCGCCTCAATCTGGTCGTGCGTGACATAAAGCAATGTCGACGCCAGCTCTGCATGGATGCGCTTGAGTTCAACACGCAGATCCGCGCGCAGTTTGGCGTCAAGCGAGCTGAGCGGCTCGTCCATGAGGTAAATTGCGGGATCCCTCACAAGGGCCCGCCCGATCGAGACGCGTTGCATCTCACCGCCTGAAAGCTCGGTTGCCTTGTTGTTCAGCTTGTGCGGGATGTGCAGCACCTCGGCCACTTCCTGCACTTTGCGCGAAATTTCGTCTTCGGGCGTTTTCAGAATGGGCGAGCGGAGAGGAAAGGCGAGGTTGTCGCGCACGGTCAGATGCGGATACAGCGAATACTGCTGAAAAACCATCGCAACATCGCGTTGTGCGGGCGTTTCGGTGTTCACTGTGCGCCCGTCGATCTGGATGTTGCCCGCGTCAGCTTTTTCCAGACCGGCAATCAGCCGAAGGGTGGTTGTTTTGCCAGCACCGGTAGGGCCCAATAAGACCACGAAAGAACCGTCTGGTACCGTCAGGTCGATGTCGGTCAGCGCTGCCGTCTTTCCATATGACTTGGAGACGTTCTGAAGCGAGACTTCAGCCATTGGCAAGCACCTCCTCGTTCAGTGCGGAACACAATGCCCTGCCGGTGTCGCGGTCAAAGAGGGTGATCGTACTATCAAGAAACTCAAGCCCGACTGTTTCGCCGACCCGGGCGGGCTGCTCAGAGCCGATCCTCGCTTTGATTTCACCGTTTGGCGTGTCCAGCGTCACGATTTGTGTTGTACCCAGGTATTCGGCGGCAATTACTTCGCCCCGATATCCGCCATCGACGTTCAGCCGGATATGCTCGGGGCGGACGCCAAAAGTCAGATTTCCCGAAGCCGCTTCGCGCAGTTCAGGTACGCCCAAAGCCTGACCGTTAAGATCAACGCGGGTTGATCCTTTGTCGTAGGAACCTGAAAAATTCAGGAAATTCATCGATGGGGATCCGATGAAATCAGCAACGAACATCGTGGCCGGCTTGTCATAGATTTCTTGTGGCGTGCCGAATTGTTCGACCACCGCATTGTTCATCACGACGATTTTGTCCCCCATCTGCATCGCTTCGAGCTGGTCATGGGTCACATAGACTGTTGTTGCCCCCATGCGGTCATGCAGAGCACGCAACTCCTCTGCCATATGTTCCCGGAACTCTGCATCCAATGCGCCTAGGGGCTCGTCCATCATGAAAGCCTTTGGTTCGCGCACGATTGCGCGGCCCAGTGCCACACGCTGGCGATCGCCCCCGGACAAACCGCCGACGGGCCGTTTGAGGATATCGCGGATACCCAGAATGCCCGCGACCTCGTCCACTTTTGCACGGACCTGCGCCCGCGGCATACCTTGGCTGACAAGCGGATAGCTTAGATTCTTGTAGACGTTCAAATGGGGATAGAGGGCAAACATCTGGAACACGAAAGCGATGTCACGTTGCGAAGGCGGCAGTTGGCCGATCTCTTCTCCGTCGAGAAAGATTTCACCCGACGTGGGCAGTTCCAAACCGGCGATCATGCGTAAAGTCGTGGTTTTCCCGCATCCCGAGGGGCCCAGCAACATAAAGAACTCGCCGTCTTCAATAGTGAAAGAGCTTTCTTGTACCGCGACAAAATCACCAAATTCTTTGCGCACGTTCTTGATAACGATCTCAGCCATCTATTCGCCCTCTGGAAAGTGCGACACGATGATGAACATCACCGTCCCTGTCAGCGTTGTGATGAATGAATAGGTAAAGGCCCACATAACGAAAGGCTGCATCAGCATGAACACGCCCAAAGCAATGATAATCGTGGCCAGCATCTCCCATGGGCCGCGGCGCAGGCGCATCAATCCGCTAAAAAACCATTTCATGTTCGCAGCTCTCCACTGGATGCGCGGCTTGTTTGCGCAAGGTATCTGTGTTGCAGCTTAGGCGTGACGCGCAGCCCTGTGGTGATCCGGTTGCAGAGGGTCATTTGCGCACCGCCCCGAATGTGATCCCGCGCAGCAAGTGTTTACGCAGCAGGATTGTAAAGATCATGACCGGCAGTAAGAAGATGGTGGCCCCTGCTGCAACCGCAGGCCAATCGAGGCCGCCCACACCGATGATCGTGGGAATGAATGGTGGTGCTGTCTGCGCCGTGGCCGACGTCAGCAATACCGCAAAGGCATATTCATTCCAGGCAAAGATCAAACAGAAGATAGCCGTTGACGCGATGCCGGTTGCGGCCTGAGGCAGCACAACTTTGTAGAATGCCTGAAAGCGGGTGTAGCCATCAATGAGCGCGGCTTCTTCGTATTCTTTTGGTATTTCGTCGATAAACCCTTTTAGCAGCCAGACTGCGAGGCTGATATTCACTGCCGTGTAAAGCAGTATCATTCCCAGATGCGTATCCGACAACCCGAGGTTTCGATACATCAAAAAGATCGGGATCGCGACCGCGATAGGCGGCATCATTCGGGTGCTGAGGATGAAAAACAAAAGGTCATCCGCCAGAGGTATTTTGAACCGGCTGAATGCATAGGCTGCAAGTGTTCCCAGAAAGACAGACAGGAATGTCGATCCAAAGCCGATAATGACCGAGTTCATAAACCGCTCACCGAACTTGGAGGGACCAACGATCACCATGTCATATTGGCGCACGATATCATCCGCCCAGTTTTCCGGCGGGTTGTTTTGCAAAAACTCCTCGGTCTGGCGGGTGCGTGTGGTGAATAGGTTGACATAGCCTTCCAACGTGGGCTCGAACACAACTTTTGGTGGGTAGCTGATTGCATCCGCGGGCGATTTGAACCCTGTCAGCATGATCCAGGCCAGCGGGATCATGGTAACCAGTGCATATAGAATAACCAGCGTGCCGGCGAACCACTTGGACCGGTTTGACGGCTCGGTGACGGAAAAACTGCTCATCTCTCTTTCACCTTATTGAGGGCTTTGACGTAAATGCTGGCCAGTCCGAAGACGGTCACAAACAGGATAATTGCGTAGGCGCTGGCATATCCTGTCCGCCATTTCTCGAAGGCCTCGCGTTTGAGGTTGATCGACGTAAGCTCGGTGGTGGAACCCGGCCCGCCCCCCGTCAACTGTACGACCAGATCGAACATTTTAAAGTTCTCGATCCCGCGAAACAGCACCGCCAACATCAGGAAAGGCAGAACCATCGGAATGGTGATCGTAAAGAACTGCCTAAGCTTGGAAGCCCGGTCGATCTCGGCCGCCTCATAAATGTAGTCCGGGATGGACCGCAGCCCTGCAAGACAGATCAGCATCACAAACGGCGTCCACATCCATGTATCGACAATCACGATCGACCAAGGGGCAAGATTGACCGAACCCAGCATCTCAAAACTTGACGGTTCTTTGCCGGTGAAGAATGCAATAATGTAGTTAAACAGACCGATTTGCGGCTGATACAGGAACTTCCAGAAATTCCCCACCACCGCCGGCGACAGCATCATGGGCAAAACGATGATCGTCGTCCAAAGGTCGTTCCCTTTGAATTTCTTGTTGATGAGCCATGCGAGGGTAAAGCCGATCAGCACCTGAAAAAAGATGGTCCAGAACAGAAAATGCGCCGTAGCTTGCATGTTCAGCCAGATGTCGCTGTCGGTCAGGATGCGTTCATAATTCCGCAGGCCGATATTTTTGACCTCGCGCCCGACGCGGTTTGCTTTGTAGTTTGTAAAGCTAAGCTGAATCGTCCAGATAAGCGGAAAGATGTTGATTGCCAGCAGCAGAAAAATCGTTGGCGCCACGAATATCCACGCAATAGCTCTGTCGGACAGGCCCCGAATTTTTCGGGCGACGCGTTTGGGCGTGGCGGATGCAGCTTTGGTGATCGGGCTGTCTGTCATCGGAGAAAGAAATCCTGTTCGTCGGCGGGGTTCATCCCGTGCCGGCCGCATCTGACGGTATATGAGAGGCGGGAGTACTCCCGCCTCGCAATTCAGGGTTTAGAGTTTGCCTTCGTCTTCGAAGGTTTCGGTCCAGTCCTCGATCAACAGATCAAGCGCCTCTTGCGCGGTACCTTGATCAGCAACCACATAGTCGTGGATACGCTTTTGCATGGCCAGCAGCAGTTCGGCATAAGCCGGCTCCTGCCAGAAATCCTGCACCGCATCCATCGCCTCGAGGAAATCCCCCGCAAATGGCTGGCTGTCGACAAACCCCGGATCGTTCAGCACCGAGTTGTGCGCCGAATAGCCGCCAAGTTCCCACCACTTTGCCTGAACGCCGGGATCAGCAAACCATTTGATGTATTCCAAAGCAGCATCCTGCTTGTCGGAATAGGCGACCACACTGATGCCCTGTCCGCCAAGGGTTGAGCCAGCCTGATTTTGCGGCGGGTTCACAAAAAAGTCGATCTTGTCCCCACCGGTATTCGGATCGGCATAAAGACCGGGGAAGAAAGCAAACCAGTTCATTGCCATGGCGACCTGACCGGATTTGAAGGCATCCAGCGATTCACCCATGTAGGAATTGGTGTATCCGGGCGGTGTAGCTGTCTTGTAGAATTCTTTGTAGAATTCCAGCGCCTCGACGGCCTCAGGTGAATTCACAGCACCGTCCATGTCATAAGACCCGGGCGTGTTTTCATATTTGAAACCCCAGGGATAAAGCGCACTTGTCACGCCCATCGTGATGCCTTCTGACCCGCGTTCGGTAAAGATCGCCGCGCCGTATACGGTTTTTCCGTCAATCTCACGCCCTTGGAAGAACTGCGCGATTTGCAGCATTTCCTTTTGCGATTGAGGCTCGCGCAGGTCAGCGCCTGTGGCTTCCTTGTAAGCTGCCTGAATATCGGGATCGCTAAACCAGTCTTTACGGTAGAACCAGCCGTTGGCATCCCCCATGGCTGGCAGCGCATAGTAATTCGGTGTCCCTTTTGGCCATGTTGAATAGGCGTAAACTGTCGCAGGTGCGAAATCATCCATGCTGATGCCTTCTGCGTCAAAGAAGTCGTTCAGCTTTACGTAATGGCCATTTTCCGCGCCACCGCCGATCCACTGACTGTCGCCGATCAGAAGGTCGCAGAGCTTGCCACCGGAGTTCAATTCATTCAGCATCCGGTCTGCGAAATTAGGCCAAGGAATGAATTCAAAGTTCATCGTGTGGCCCGACTGAGCCTCGAATTCCTTGGAAAGTTCAACAAGTGCGTTTGCGGGATCCCAAGCGGCCCAGCACAGTGTCAGATCTTCTGCAGCGGCCATGGATGGTACGCTGACAGAACACATTAGCGCCGCGCCTACAGCGGCTGCGTTCACATTCTTCATAAGTTCCTCCCTGATTGGGCGAATCCTCCAGACGCCCTTACAGAAACGCTAGTTGAGTTACGTACATCAGGTCAAGAAATTCCTGAGGTGCGCACATCAAAAACGACGACCTCCGCCAAAACCCGAGCAGTATGAACATGTTTAATTTATTAAAATCATGGCCTTGCAATACAGAAAGCCGTCAACTTCAGATAGCAGGCAACCAGCCATCGGCCAAAGCCCATGATCCTAGATCGAAGCGCGCCCAAGCAAACCATGTCCGAACAATTCAACTACAGCGCACAGAATCCGACCCTTCAACAGACGCGGCGCGACGTGCAGGTTACGATCAGATCAGCCCGATAAGGTGGCGTCCTGAAAAGACCATCGCGTTCCTTCTCCGGGCCCTGCTTGATACTCATGCTTTCGTCAAAACTATTGCCGTGCGCGCAAAACACTTGCCGAAGCGGCAGCGATCTAAACTTCACAGAAAGGTTCGAACCCACATACGCCGACGGTACCCCATCAAACAACATGCCGATAATGGCATGGCGGAGCGCGGCACCGATGCGAAGACACCCGTGCGCGCTGGTGCGGCTTGAAAAACATATCCAATGCCGGCGCGTGGTCTGCTAGGGTGACCAAAGCCTGTTTCCGGCTGAAAAGTGAGCGTATGACGATGCATTTGCCTACCCTGCCCGCCCCACAGAACTGCGACCACAAAGCCAAGATCGTGACCCAAGATACAGAGGGCAGCCCAAAAGAGAGAACTCAACCAGAGAGCATGCTATGAATTCTCCCTTCGGCTCTCCTACCTTGACGACAGCAAGGCAAAATGCGTCTGCAGGCAGTCTGTGTCTGGCGAATGCCCGCCTGGTGCTGCCGGATCGGGTCATGCTGGGCGCCGTCACAATCGAACGCGGCGTGATCGTCGATGTTACCGAAGGTGACCACATACCCAGCGGAGCAGTTGATTGCGAATCTGATCTGGTTTTGCCCGGGTTGGTCGAACTGCACACCGACAATCTGGAGCGCCATATCGAACCGCGCCCGGCTGTGGACTGGCCGCATCTGCCTGCCCTGATTGCCCATGACAGCGAACTGGCATCAACAGGGATCACGACAGTGTTTGACGCTATGCGCGCGGGTTCGATCCACGGCGGCCAAGGGCGCTACATCGATTATGCCCGAAAGTTGGCTGATGAATTGCTTGCCGCACGCGCCGAAAGGTTGTTCAAGATCAGCCATTTTCTACATCTGCGCGCCGAGATTTGCTCGGAAACTCTATTGGACGAACTGGCCTGCTTCGGGCCAGACGACCGCGTCGGCATTGTCAGCCTGATGGACCATACCCCTGGCCAACGCCAGTTCAGCGACCTGAAAGTGATGAAGAACTATGTCGCCAAAAAACGCGGCATGAGTGACGCAGAGTTCAACGACCATGTAAAAAACCTGTACCTCTTGCAGAAGCGGTACGGGGCTCTTCATGAAGCGGGCGCAGTGAAGGCCGCTGCAAGACTTGGCGCCGTTCTTGCCAGCCATGACGACACAAAAGTCGAGCATGTGGCGACCTCGGCTCGAAACGGTGTGGGTTTCGCCGAATTCCCGACAACCTTCGAGGCGGCACAAGCATGCCGCACGCACGGAATCGCGGTGATGATGGGAGCGCCCAATCTGATACGGGGCAGTTCGCACTCGGGGAATGTGGCGGCCGAAGCATTGGCCCGCGCGGACCTGCTGGATATCCTGTCTTCAGACTACGTACCGTCGGCCTTGCTGCTATCGGCCTTCCGCCTTGCCGAGATATGGAACGACCTGCCCCGCGCTGTCGCCACTGTGACAGGCAATCCGGCCAGAGCAGCCCGCCTCAAAGATCGTGGCGCCTTAGAAACCGGTCTGCGCGGTGATGTATTGCGGGTGCAAACCTTCGGCCAGACGCCTTTGCTGCGCGCCGTCTGGAGCCAAGGCAACCGCATAGGCTGAGATGGCGCCGGCCCACGTTCAGGTCCAGTTGAGTTGTCGACATGGCCGCGAGCGCCACACCCTAGCGGGAGACTTCTAAAGCAAATCACTAAAGGTGTGTGGAAGTTCGAACTTTGCATTGAGGAAGAACCGCGCGGGATAGGTCTGTTTACGGTCTGCGACCTCAGGCGTCGTGCCGGCTCTGAATTGTGCGAGGCCTTCATGGAACTCAACAGCTGGCAACGTTTCCATTTTCTGTTGCACAGTGACCATAGCGTCCGGCGTCCAACCATTGCCACGGGGAGTGCGTGATTTGCCATCGCTGCCGATCTGACGAATTTCCGCACGGCTTTCGACCACTTTGTCGAAAATGGCCGAGTTGGCAAATTTTAAGTGAAGGAGGATTAGATTTTCCGCATTGCGATAAGGCGTTCGCCATGCGAAATGCGCGCCTCGTCCAATCCGAACAGCGTCATAAACCACCGCTGCTTTTGTGTATCTCCAATTCCAAATGCCGGCGCGGCGCTGAGAAAGAAGCGGCTTGGTATCGTCGAGTGCCGCATCCTTGGCTTGCTCGATCAGCTCGACCCCCGTCACAAAGGAAACTGGGTACGGCCCACGCTGTGCAATCTGCGCAACAAGGTCCGTTCCATGCGCCGGCAAAGGCACGATGAGCTCGTCGACATCCCCGACAACGACGCAATCGTAAGACTTCTGCAGCAACCGCATAATGTCGTTCAGGAACTTCCAGCGCAAAACGTCGAAGTCGCCCTGTGTTTCGCGTTGGATTCCAATAACGTTTGCTTTCTTGCACATGCGCCGGATGGGGCGTTCATCCCCGTGCGACACAATGTAGAGGTGTTCTTGTCCGAAGTGCCTGCCGTAATGGTCCAGCCAGCGGGATAAGAACCAATGGTCGCGATAGACCATCGTGAGTGCTGCAATTTTCATGCCGTGCCTGCCTGCTGTCTGTTTAAAAGATCGTCCCAGGAGAAGTCTTCACTGTGCAGCATCATTTGGTAGCGCCGAAGCGTTTCATCACGTCGCACCGCCGTAATCTCTGACATTTCGGAGAGATCAAAAATTTTATGCAACCCGCGCCCACCGCCAAACTCGAAGTCAAAGGGCACATCAGAAAGTCCGGGGTTAAAACGATGAATGCAGTCAAACACCGCAGCGCTGCTGCGCCGGTAGTGTTCAGGAATGCCGAGACACAAAGCAATCAACTCGCGGCTGTTGAACGGAGACATGAAGAAACAGTGCGAGATCGCGGGAAACGAACAGCCAATTGTCGCGCTGTAGTAGATTTCCAAAAACATCAGGTCTATCTGATGGGCCGCCGCGCGGGGTGGTACTGTGTCCAGCCAAGCTCGATAAAACGGCTCAAACCGGTCATATACACGGTTGTTGAACTGCTGATTGGTCACAATCTGGAGCCGTTTGATCTGCCAGCGCAGGTTTTTGCGCGGACGCGGACCCAGTCGGTCAGTAAAGACAGCGCGCAACAGATCGGTTTGATGCCCGCGTAGCACCATATGATCTTTCGGCACGTCGGGCAGCAATCCATAGATCAGCTCCCGGCCCGGCTGCGCCGAAGCACCGCTTGCAATCTCAAAACTTTGCAAGAGGTTCTGAATGACGTCCGGTGCTACCTGCGTTTCGCGGCGGTCGATCACCTTGTGCTCTAGCTGCAACCGCCGCGCGATATCTGATGCAATTGTCGCGTCGATGCGGCTGGCATAGTTATGAATATGAGTAAAGAAAGTGTCTATTTTGCGAATGCCCGATCCAGACAGCGACAAAAGCAATCTGCTGTCCTGTCCACCTGAGATTGGGTAGGCCGTTGGATGCGCGATGCAAATTTGCTCGACTATAAACTTGGCATGCCTTTGCAGTTGATCGTAAACGTCGGGCAGGTCTGCCGGGGTACAGGAAAACTGCTTATTGCCGGGCCAGAACCTGTGCTCACTGAAATCCGACAGGTCCAGGTAACAGTTCGGATTGCAACGGCTGACGTCGGGGTCCGAAGTGTGAAAAAGCGAATAGCGCCCTCCGTTTCGGAGATGATCTTCGGGATAGTAAGGATGCGGCTTGCGCGGACGGTCAAGGCATAGCAGAACGCTCGATGCGACCATGCGCGTTTCGGGGTTGTACACACAGCCGTTCATACCGACCGGGTCGCAATAAACGCGTGTTTCGCGTCCCCTGAACATAAAGACCGTATAGCGTCCGGCTAGCGTATGAAGCCAATCCTCGATGTCCGCAAAAAAACTGTCAGCGGCGGCAGTGGTTTCAAGTCGCCGTGTGCCGGAGACCAGCCCCGCATGATCGACCCCGACGCCCAGTAGCACGCCCACCGGCTGCCCGGCACTGTCCTGCAAATGCGTGACAGGCAACCCGCTGCCCGTGTATATCGTCCAGTCACCGGCCTGAAGACTTTCGAGCGGAAGTTCATGTTCAGTGTTATCCGTGGCCATGTACTGCCACTTGAAAACCTCTGACACCGCAAGACCTGCTTCTTCGCAGGCGCTGACTGCCGCAATTGTCTTCATGCCTGCTCCTTTGCTCGCCCCTAACGGACAAGTTCTATCGTCACAGTAGGCAAAAGCGTGCGCATGCTCCAGCTTTCATGAACGATCAGGTGCAACAACTGCAGCGCAGTTTCATCTGAGGCACACAAAACTTGGCCAAAGGGCGGCGGAGTTTCATCCGGTAATGGTTTCTTGCGCCAGTCGCAGAAAAGCGAAAGGCTCCGGCCGTGATACAGCCAGAGCCTCTGTTTTTTGCAGTGCTACGTTCAACCGAAGAAAAAATCATCCGAGCCAAGATCGTTCAGAAGGACATTCCGCACAGTGATGGAATTGCCCAGACCGTCCTCGATCAGCACATCTGCACCGGCTTGGCTGATGTGGTTGTCATTCAGGTCCACCAGATCAGTAATCTCGGAGACAGCTTCGAGGTCAATGACTTCGCCTGCAGCAAGGTGGTTGAAATCCGTAATTTCATCCACGCCGAACCCGTCTGCGAAAACAAAGACATCGTTTCCTGCTTCACCCGACAGGGTATCGTTTCCCGCACCGCCAATCAAAGTGTCATCAAAGATGCCATTGCCACCATAAAGTCGGTCATCACCCGCGCCACCATCAAGCGTATCAGCGCCCAGATTACCTTCCAGCCGGTCGTTGCCATTGCCGCCCAGCATCAGATCGTCGCCCGCGCCTCCGTTCATCAGATCAAAGCCGTCGCCGCCGTCCATGGTGTCGTTGTCGCCTTCGCCAAACAGGAAATCCGATCCCTGACCACCCAGCAGTGTGTCCTGACCCGTCGGTCCGCCATACAGCATGTCATTGCCAGCACCGCCCTCAAGAAGGTCATCGTCTTCACCCCCCAAAAGCTGGTCGTCTTCCGTGCCGCCATAAAGGCTATCGGCACCGGCGCCTCCGGTCAGATAGTCTGCGCCAGACTCTCCGAAAATGGTATCGCTCCCGTCTTCGCCATTCAGCGTGTCATTGCCGGTTGCGCCGCCATAGATCAGGTCATCATGGGACCCGCCAAAGATTTCATCCGAGCCTTCGTTCCCGTAAAGACGGTCATTGCCGGACCCTCCCAGCAGAATATCATCCTCACTGCCGCCGCTGACAAAATCCCAGCCATCACCGCCATCCATGCTATCACTGCCCGCTTGTCCGAACAGAAAGTCGGACCCGCGCCCGCCAAGCAAGGTGTCATTGCCTTCGGATCCGAAAAGCGTATCGTTGCCGTCCAATCCTTCGATCAGGTTGTCCGTGGCGTCTCCCACCAGATAGTCATCACCCGATGTACCGGTCATCGTGGCAAGGGTGGAACGGTTCAAAAGCAGAAAATCTTCCAGATCCAGCGCTTCCGTGACGCCGGTCAGTGTTGCCAGATGGATGCCGCCCACGTCGAGCCGCAAATCGCCACCGTCTACCGTCTGCGCCAGCAGAGTGTCGAAGTTGGATTCGCTCAGCCCCAGATCGATAAGGCCAATCACATCTTCGCCCTGCTCAAAGTCGATGATCGTGCTGGCCGCGATCCCGGCTAGGTTGTAGTTCAACCCATAAGACAATACGAAAAAGTCTTCGCCAGCGTCGCCACCGTCAAAGGTATTGCCGCCTTTGCCAACGAGGTAATCGTCGCCCGCGCCGCCCGTCACTGTGCTGCCCAAATCGCTGACCGCGATTTCTTCGTAGTTCATGCGCAGCTCTGTGTTGTAGAGGGTCGCCGGTTTGATATCGCCTTTGATGTAGAAGGCGACATCAAAGTTCTGGGATAAGGTCACTCCATTCTCCGTGACGCTCCCGTCTCCGTTCTGCCAGCCGGCGCTGATGGACAACGGTGACACAGGAAAGCCCCAGTCCAGCAGATTAATCACAGTCGTTGTATCGGCACCGACTTCGTACTTCACCTCATCCTTGCTTGGAGGTGGCGTCAGGCTGGGGTCCGAAGGGATGACGACACTGGGCAAATCCTGCCCATATTTGTCGGTTTGAAGACGCCAGCGGGGTCCAAGGTCATATTCGGCACCCGGCGCGTACTGATCGTCCGGCGTGTCATAGTCGGCCGTGAATGGCTCGCGATCCATCGTGGTGTACCATGCATTTGTGAACCCGTCGGCTCCATCCTGCGCGCCAATTGCCGCCATTTCGCTATTGGCCCAAATCTCCGCCAGATAGTCATCGCGCAGGATCGTGCCGGCAGGGTACAACGTGCCGTCTCCTGCATAGTAGGCATCGGTGGTCACCCAAACCTCGCGCGGGCCATTGCCGTCCTCGTTATAGTCGGACACGATTGCATAGGTTGGCAGTTGCCCGATCGCGGCCTCGTTCTCGTAATCCTCCGGTCTGATCTGGTCATTGGGATTGTTGGTGATCGTGTGCTCTGTCACCAACTCCGCCGCGGTGATGCGGTAAAGCGGTATCAAATCCCCGCTTTCATCGGGTGTCGACCACTCCTCGGGCAACTCCATCTCGACCTCGAGGCGAATATCATTCGGGCGTTTGACCGTATTGCCCCAGCGATATAGCAACTTGCCATCGTCCTTAAGCGTCACCGAGTAGTCGGTGCTTGCCGCGATATCGACTTTGATAGAGCTTTCGTTGGGGCTGAGGATGTCTTTAATGTCTTCAACACCGTCTCCGTTGACATCTCCGACATCGACAAAGCCGATCCCATCAACCTCCACGCCAGTCAAAAGATCTGCGACCGAATAGCCATCGTAGTCACCGCCGACGACTTTCAGATCATTATCGAGCGCGTATTCTGCATCCGGATCACCGGGGTAGCGCTGATCCGACAGCACGTTTTGCATCACAACGTAGTGCTCGGTGGATGCTTTTACCGTATTTCCACCAAGCCCGGCGAGCCATGTGCCTAGCAAAGCGGGTGTCTTGAACGTATCCGTTGGTGCATCCGAGACAACGATGCCGGCTTGTTGCTGGCTTTCATCCAGCAGGTTGCCAGCCCATCCTTCTGTGTACTCGGGATTGTCGAAGAAGTCTTTGTTCTCGGCACCATCAAAGTCTGTGACCAGAAACCCAAACTCACTGTTGATCGGATACAGCGTCGTATTCCCGTCCTGGGTAGATTTGGTGCCGTTTGCACCTGTTGTGTCGAGCGCCAACAATGGATTGGCAAGAGAGGCAACAGTGTCTCCGGCGAAAGTGACGGTAATATCATCGGTGTTGAATACGTGCGAAACCGAATACATCGGGTTTTCAATGAGCGTGATATCTGGATCAGACATTCGTTTCTCCCTCAAGAGCATAACAGGTTACATTCATAAATTCGATTATATGAATGCACAGATTTGCCAGAGTTGACTTATGTCAATCCAAGGATGCATGACGCTGCGTAACCGGAAAACTCCGGCTCCATTCGGCGCATTTCCAGTCCCTGTCTGTGCCGGTTATGACCCGTGCTAGGCCCTAAGTGCGCAAGACCTTTGCCCAGACAAGAATGACGGTCATAAAACATGGACGAATAGGAAGAACGCCGCGCGGTCTTTTCTGCCGCGTGGCAAGCATCCATCGATGCAAAGTATGCACTTGAGAAGCGCGAGCGCAGCTGGGCTCAAGCGCTTGCGCCCGCCCTTGCCCGCTCCTGGCAGGAGTGTTTGCAGGCTACCACGTGGAATGTGGCAATCGCTGACGATGCATTTTGGAGTTGCCTAAAACGGCCAATTATGGGCTATATAAGCATAATATTTTGAAATTCATCGTTCACGTCATAAATTTCGGATGTTGTATTGGGCAAAATTTCATTCACTCGAACGGCAGTTTTCTTCTCTGCATTCCTCGCCTGCGTTTCACCTGTAACGGCGCCGCAAACACAGGCGGAAACCTTGCGTCAGGCAGTGACGCGCGCGCTTGAGAACAGCAATGCGCGGCAAGTTGCAATCAAAACCATAGAAGCTCAGAACAAGCAGATCGCCATCTCTCAGGGCGCGCGGCGGGCAAGTGTTGATGTGTTCGGCGAAATAGCGCCCGAATACACAGACGATGGCACGGTAATCGGTCCCAGTGATCAGGAGTCCCGCCTCTCGCGTCAGGCTGCAGTCTCTGTCACCTATCCATTGCTTGACGGGTTGCGCGCCATAAATGAAGTTTACCGGGACGCGGTCTTGCTGGATGCAGAAATCATCCGTCTGTCGGATGCCGCTGAAACCATATCTCTTAATGCCGTTCAGGCGTACATTGACGTGTTCAGGCGGCGTAACATCGTGCGCATTTCCGAAGAGAATATCACGGTTCACGTTGAGATCGCAGAACAGGTCGAGCGTCAGGTAGAAGCGGGGCGTTTGTCCGAGCCTGACAGATTTCAGGCAAATGACAAACTGCTTGCGGCGCGGCTTGCGCATGCAGATGCCAAAGCATCTCTGGCCAATGCGGTTTCTACCTACCAGCTGGTCGTAGGCACGCCGCCACGCGGTACGCTGTCAGTTGCGGATTTGCCCCGCGTACCCAATTCGGTACGAGAAGTCGAAGCTGTTGCGGTCCAAAGGAGCTTTCTGCTTGGCATTGCGCAAAAGGATATCGAGGCGTTGATCCTCCCCCTTTGAATCGGTCCGCCCCTATAGTTAGGAAACGGAGGATCAAAAATGGGAATCAAACGACATAAG
>CANMWT010000003.1 GCA_947501635.1 uncultured Roseobacter sp. | reverse complement strand
CAAAAACGCAACTCAGGGAGCTATGCGGCGGACTAATAACTGCTGGTACTACATCTGCTTATGACTGCTGCGGGCTCGGAGCTGCCATCCGAGCACTTTTAGCAAATGACGGCTTTGTCGCGTTAAGCAGCCGTACGCGCCTGCAATTTCGATGTTCTGGCTCTGAATGTCTGCTTACACCAAGAGCGGACGCTACCGGAAAATCGGTCTACTTCCGCTATGCGGACTTTGCGGCCGTTCGCCTTTTCCAATTTTATCGGCGCTTACGGCCTCAAGCCGACTTTGTTAGTATTTAAGAGACTTGATCGGTGCGCGGAAGGGTTGCAACGTAAAATCGAAAGCGTTCCACTTGGGGAACGTCATACTAAGCATGAAGTCGAAAACGTCGACTTGGGGGTATTTTCTATGACAAAAAAATTGATGGCCGAATTTATTGGAACTTTCTGGTTGGTATTGGGCGGATGCGGTGCAGCAGTCCTTGCGGCAGGTGTTCCTGATGTCGGCATAGGGTGGTTGGGCGTCAGCTTGGCATTTGGTCTGACCGTACTAACGATGGCCTATGCGGTTGGGCATATATCGGGGGGGCATTTCAACCCTGCCGTCTCGCTGGGCCTGATGATTGCAGGCCGATTTGAAGCAAAAGAACTGATACTCTACTGGGTGGCGCAGGTGGCTGGTGCCATTGTTGCTGCGGTTGTCCTGTACATGATTGCTTCGGGGTTGCCTGAATTTGTAGGCGTCGGGGGTTTCGCGTCAAATGGGTACGGGTCCGCATCGCCACAAGGGTTTTCTCTGACTGCTGCCCTGATCATCGAGATCGTTATGACAGCGTTTTTCCTTATCATCATACTCGGTGCCACGTCAGCAGCGGCACCGGCTGGCTTCGCCCCCATTGCTATCGGTCTGGGCCTGACGCTGATCCATCTGATTTCGATCCCGGTCACAAATACATCTGTCAATCCGGCACGATCGACTGGCGTGGCATTGTTCGCCGATGGACCAGCAATGTCGCAACTTTGGCTGTTCTGGGTCGCTCCGCTGGTTGGTGCAGCCCTTGGTGCGGTGATCTGGAAGGTTCTGAGCCCAGAGGACTAGTCGCGTTGTCGGCATCGCTCAGAATGCGGAGGCATCCAGCGCATGCCTGCTTTCCGCCCTTCGCGACGGACGGATGCTGCACCATTCATCAACGGTAACTATGGGCTGATTGTGTTGAAAAACTCTCGGTTGATCGAAGCGCTAGTCGCTGATTCAATTCTCTCAAAGAGCGGGAGGATTGGGAATGATGGGATCGAGGCAGGAAGCGCAGGCGGCGTTGTTCTACGAGTTCTCGCTGGAGGATCATGTCCCCGAGGATCATTTGCTGCGGTCGATTGATCGCTTCGTCGATCTCAGCAGCGTCCGTGCGCATCTGGAGGGTTCCTACAGCCACACGGGGCGTCCGTCGATCGATCCTGAGTTGCTGGTCCGGATGCTGTTGGTGGGCTATTGCTTCGGCATTCGGTCTGAACGGCGTTTGTGCGAAGAGGTGCATTTGAACCTGGCATATCGGTGGTTTTGCCGTCTCGATCTGACCGATCGCATTCCAGATCACTCCACGTTTTCCAAGAACCGCCATGGCCGCTTTCGCGAGAGCGATCTTTTCCGTCATGTGTTCGAGACGACCGTTGCGCGATGCATGGCGGAAGGGCTCGTTGGTGGTCAGGGTTTCGCGGTCGATGCCAGCCTGATCGCCGCCGACGTTCAAAAACAGAACTCCAGCAATCCCGATGACTGGGCGGCGCGTGACATTGATCCCCATGATGCTTCGCGCGCAGTGCGCGAGTATCTCGACACCCTGGATGACGAAGCCTTTGGTGCGGCCACGACGGCCAAGCCCAAGTTCACGGCCCACGCCGACCCCGCCAGCCAATGGACAGCGGCGCGCAAAGGTCCTGCATTCTTTGCCTATTCTGACAACTACCTCATCGATACAGATCACGGCATAATTGTGGATGTAGACGCCAGCCGGTCCAACAAATCCGCCGAGGTGGGGGCCATGCGCAAGATGATCGACCGCACCGAGGAGCGCTTTGGTCTTAAACCGGATTGGGTCGCAGCCGATACAGCCTACGGTGCCTCGGAAAATCTCGTCTGGCTCGCACTTAAGCGGCAAATCCTTCCGTTCATCCCGGTGTTTGACAAATCGGAGCGCAAGGATGGCACATGGTCTCGTGCCGACTTCACATGGGACGCAGACAACGACCGCTATATCTGTCCGGAGGGCAAGGAACTCCGCCACAACAGACGATCTTATTCCGATCCTATTCCCACCATTTTTCCCACCAACGCACAGGATAAAGTGGGCCGGCCGCGCGGAAATTTTGAGCCCAATCGTTCCGCCTGACTTGGGGATGCTCGGGGGCGGGTCAAACAATGAGTTATTAAGGAGTGAAACCGCATGGATACTAAATTATGTGCGTGGTCGAAATTACAGGTCCGTTGAAGCTAGATGTCTGCTTAATGCTTCAAAGCAGTCATCTGATAAAAACTCTCAGATGTCGGCTGCGAGCCCAAAGTGTATTTTTCTGAGTACTTAATGAATGTCCGTTATTTCGATGACGCCGTCGCCCACTCGTTTATGGGCAACGGTCGGTTTATCACGGCAAAAGCATCCCCCTGATCATGAAGAAGAACATTGCTGCAAGGATCGCCGCGATCGGGACAGTGATGATCCAGGCTGCTGCGATGCGCAGCAACAGGTTTCGTTTCACCAGTTCGACACGGTGCACACGTACCAGACCGCGTCTTTCCTGTTTGCCAAGCAGGCGTTCCGCAGACGCCTGAGCTTTCATTTCGCGGAGCATATCTCCTTTTGTAGCTACATCCGCCGCCTCGAACTGAGCAACAAACGCTTCGACGGCTTGCGGGTCGCTCTCGGCATGGTGGTCTCGGATGTCATCCAGCATGCGTGCGTAGCTGGACTTGATATATTCGCGCAAGAAACCGACACCGAAGACCCCCCCGACGGCGATATGTGTGGAACTGACGGGCAGCCCAAGCTGTGATGCGATAATCACAGTTATTGCCGCGGCCATAGCGATACAAAACGCGCGGGTCTTGTCCAACTCGGTAATCTCGCTGCCGACAGTTCGGATCAGTTTTGGTCCATAAAGCGCCAATCCCAATGCGATACCGATGGCACCTACAGCCATGACCCATATAGGTATCCCGGCTTTCGTTGAAATACCGCCTTCGGAAATGGCTTCGTTGATGCCAGCAAGCGGGCCAACCGCATTCGCAACGTCATTTGCACCGTGCGCGAAGCTCAGGAGCGCTGCCGCGAAGATCAGCGGAATAGTAAAAAGCTCATTAACGCTCGCCTTGCGGTTTTCCATCTGCCTCGTCATGCGCCTGATGTAAGGACGGATGATTACGTAGATGGCAACGGCGACGGCAAGCCCGATCAGCAATGCCACAGGAAAGGAGACCGCGATGACTTTCTTGACACCTTTCAGCATCAGATATGTTGAAAAGGCCCAGGCCATGATCGCCACAAGCACCGGCACCATGCGGTTGGCGGCGCCCAGCACGTCGCTTTTATAAGTGATCGTGCGCTTAATCACATAGAGAAACCCTGCCGCGATCAGCCCTCCCATTACCGGAGAGATGATCCAGCTTGCCGCGATCTGGCCCACCACGGACCAATCCGCGATGTTCCAGCCTGCAGCCGCGATCCCAGCGCCGAGCACGCCGCCGACGATCGAATGGGTTGTGGACACAGGAGCACCGATGACCGTTGCGAAATTTAGCCAAACAGCAGCGGCCAGCAGGGCTGCAATCATGAGCCAAATGAAGATATCTCGGTCTGCGATCAGATCAGGGTCGATGATCCCGCTCTTGATTGTGCCGACGACATCCCCGCCAGCAACGAGTGCACCACCAGCTTCGAAGAACGCTGCGATGACGATAGCCCCCGTCAACGTTATGGCGTGCGATCCGACAGCGGGGCCGACATTGTTTGCCACATCGTTCGCACCGATATTCATGGCCATGTAACCGCCGATCATGGCGGCCGCGACCAAAAGGATGCCATCCATTCCACCATCGGTACGAACAATGGTAAAGAGCATGATGCCCACAATGAAAATCAAAGCCGTTCCAAAGCGAAACAACTCATCGCGATTTCGCTGAACTGCCTGTTCGATGTTTTCTGTTCTCAGCACGGCCGCTCCCCCAATTCACTGCCTTATCAACAGCGCTATTTTATTTGGCCGAATGACGTCAGCCATGAGCCATGTCAAAGCACACCATTCACCTGTCGATATGCTGCTGGTCAGCAACAGTAACGAAGGGGCGTGATCGCATGGGGAGGAAAACGGGTCGGACGAACCCGCCTGACGCCGTCGGGGCCCTGAAAGCATGGGCCGCGCCCACCCGTTTGGTTTCATGAAGCGGTTTTACCTCCCGGTCGCCGTCGGATCGCTTCTGCTGGCTTTCTGGATCAGCCCCGACGCGCAGGTCATCGCGGCAGGCGTGGCAATCTTTCTGTTTGGCATGATCATGCTTGAGGACGGATTCAAGCTGTTCAGCGGTGGCGCCCTCGAACAGGCTCTGGAGCGCGCGACCTCCTCGACGCCCCGCGCGCTTTTGCTGGGGATCGTCTCGACGACACTCCTGCAATCCAGCTCTCTTGTCTCAATCGTGACAATCTCTTTTCTCAGCGCTGGACTAATCTCGCTGATCGGCGGTGTGGGCATCATATTCGGCGCGAACATCGGTACGACAACAGGCGCCTGGCTTGTCGCCGGTCTCGGGCTTAAGGTGGATATCGCGGCCTATGCCATGCCAATGATTGCGCTCAGCATCGTCTTGGTTTTCCAGAAACCCAAGCCTCTGCGAGGCATCGGCTATGCGCTGGCGGGGCTGGGGTTTCTGTTCCTCGGCATTCACTACATGAAAGAAGGGTTCGATACCTTTAAAGAACAGATCGACCTCACGCGCTTTGCGCTTTCAGGCCTGCTTGGCCTGTTCGTCTATTCCCTGATCGGCACCGCGGCGACCGTGGTCATGCAGTCCAGCCACGCGACGATGGTTCTTATCCTAACGGCCCTCGCGGTGGGTCAGGTCAGCTATGAAAACGCGCTGGCACTGGCAATCGGCGCGAACATCGGCACGACGATTACCGCAATCATCAGCTCGCTCGGCGCGAACTTTCAAGGCAGACGCCTTGCCCTGGCGCATCTCATATTCAATGCCTCGACGGCGATTGTTGCGCTTGTTTTCATCGTTCCGTTGCGTGGGACGGTGGACTTTGTCAGCGAATGGGTGGGGATAACCTCAACCGACTACACGATGAAGCTTGCTGTATTTCACACCATCTTCAACGTGCTCGGTGTCCTGCTCATGCTGCCTTTGCTTTCGCGGCTTGTCACATTTCTGGAACGGCGCATCCTTGAACCTGTCCCTGACGTCAGCCAACCGCGCTATTTGAACGAAGCCGTAGATGAGTTTCCACAAACGCTTGAGATTGCCCTGCGCAAGGAGGTGCTCCATCTGTATGAAAACGCGGCGGAACTGATCCTGCATGGGCTTAACCTGCATCGCGATCAGGTCTATTCCACCGACGATGTGGCCCGATTGGTTCGTCAAAGCCGACGACCTTTCGATCTGGACCTCAACGAGGGTTATGAGCGACGCGTAAAGACGCTTTACTCGGGCATCGTGGAATTCACGTCGCGCGCCGGTGACAAACGGCTGGATCCGGAGATCACGGACCGCATCTATACTTTGCGCAACGTTGCGAGCAACATTGTGCAAGCGGTTAAATCCATAAAACACCTGCGCAAGAACATCCTGCGCTACACGGTGCGCCCGCAGGGAGCTATCACCGAACTCTATAATGAACTGCGCACGCAGATCGCGCGCGTCGCGATTGAGATCAGGAAACTCGGCCTCGTTGCTCCAGAAGATCGCAGCACGCTTTGGCTTGACCAGGAGCGAGCCCGGATAGAAGAGGATGTGCGATCAACAGCAAGACGCGTTGATGCGCTGATCCGCAAAGGTGAAATGAACGCCGCTGCGGCCACGTCATTCATGAACGACTCAAGTTATGCCTACAGCGCTATGCGAGACCTGATCGAAGCGGCGCGCGGCTATTATGTCGAGCGTGACAGCGCCTTGGCTGAAGTAGAGGGCCTGCTGTCACTTGACGAAGAGGAACTGCACGAGGCAATAACCGACCCTGAGGGCAGTCAGCCTTCTGGGGGGCCGGATAAGACAGTCACGAGATTGTCATGAAGCATGTTTAGAGTTTCCACGGTGTTGGGACGGGAGAGCAGAAGATGGGCCTGAAAAAGCTTGCCACGAAGGTCGCAGACTACAAGGAACGTCTCGAAAGTGGAAAGGCGCATAAGATCAAGCCTGCCCATGTCGAGGTCGTTTTGCAGAAGCTCCGCTCCAAAGAGGTCGCGCTTCAAACTGAGATATCAAAGGCCAAATCGACCGACAGAAAGGCCCGGCTGGAAGATAAACTGCAAGTCGCGCGCACCCATATTGAACGCGCGGAATGGCTGCTGAAAGAACTAAGTGGGTAGCCAAAAATCGCGCGTCGAGGCGTCCTGCTGAAGTTCAGATGGATGTAATTTGCGAGGGAACCCCGAGTTTCCAGAGAACGGAGCTCTTGCGCTACGCCCGAGAGCGGACAATCAGGTGCACGGCTCAAACGGCCGTTCTGTCCCGCATGGCGGTCATCGAACACAAATAGACCAAGGTCTGCTATCCCAAGGAGCGGCCGTTCGCGCGTGAAAGTTCGGAACCCGTTTTGAAATAACGAACGGCCGCTGCCGTCCGCCAAACCGTCAGATGTCGATCTTCTCGGCGATGCTCAAGGCGTCGTCGAGTTCGACTCCAAGATACCTGACCGTGCAATCAACCTTGGTGTGTCCAAGCAGGAGTTGGACTGCCCGAAGATTGCCGGTCTTGCGATAGATCAGCGCAGCCTTTGTCCGCCGAAGAGAATGCGTTCCGTAAAGGTGGAGCGTTAGTAGCCGTTGGCTAATGCTTGCAAGATGTTTGCTCATGTCAGAAAGTACTTGCCAACGTATTCAAGGAGAACACAAAGATGGGTTTCGTTGACGCAATTAAGACGTGCCTTGCAAAATACTTCGTTTTTTCGGGACGCGCGTTGCGGTCTGAGTATTGGTGGTTTGTGTTGTTTGTCGTCATCGTCAGCATTGTCTTGGCAATTGTCGACGCCTCTCTATTCGGAATGAACCCTGAAACTGGAGAGAGTAACCAAGTCTTCACACCGATTTTCCAACTTGCAGTTGTCATACCCATGCTGGCCGCCGGATGGCGTCGTTTGCACGACACTGGAAGACCAGGCTGGTACCTGCTTTTGCCTGCAGCGCTCAGCATCGCAACCATGTTCATGCTTTTCAGTGGCGTCGCCGTGTTCTCAGTTCTAGAGCAAGGTGCGGACGACCCTGATGCGTTGAGAGGCCCAGCAGCCTTTCTCGGCGCCACCGGCTTGATGGTTATTTGGGTTCTTCAGCTCATACTCTCAGTACTGATGATCTGGTGGCTAAGCCGACCGTCACAGGAAGGTGCGAATGACTACGGCCCACCTGCGTCGTAAAAAGATGGTGTGACTTCGTCAGGGCTTCTTCAGCGACCTATCGAAACATTGCTAAACTACTAAGAAGGTTCCCTATGAAAAGAAATCTGATCACTGGCACGGTCCTCTCAATACTGATGTCATCCACTGCTACGGCTGAATGGAATTTTAGCGGACCCGCCAATGCCAATGCCTTCATCCAGACTGACAACATGACGCTAGAGCTGCAATGCGACCGGGTCCGTTTCGCGCCAGCAGGTTATGAAGACGCACAGGATATTGTCGCCAAGCAAGGCCTGTCATTCCGCTTCCTGAAGGATGGCTCGACCGAGGTTGGCGCATTCCAGGCGGGGTCGGCGAATGCGGATATCTCGATCGTCGACAACTATCCGGTCGAAGTCCGTTTTTTCGAGCAAGACGATTATTTTTTCGTTTTGGACCAGATCGCGCAAAACGCGGTACTGAACCTTTCGATGGTCGAGCAGGATATCACGTACGGTATCTTCTCACTCAAAGGATCATCCGCAGCTATCAAATCGCTACGAGCGGCCTGCAATTCTGGCGCGTCTGTCTCTCAAACCATGGAGGCATCCGAAGGTATTGTCTATTGTGGAGGTGGTGCCGTTCAGAGGGTCATCGAATACGCGATGGTGGGTCAACCAGGTGACCAGTGGGATACAATCGTGACCGTCAATGGCGAGACCGTACGCGCGATGACCTCATACAGTTTCTTCGGAAACTCCCAACCACCAGCGGGCTTCCAAGTCGCGCTATTGGGCGAAGACCGGTCAGAGTTCCTTGTCTTCAGCGATGAGGGGCGGAACTGGGTCGAATTCGGTGATTACACCTACGAACAATGCAATTGAAACACGTGGGAAGGCTGGAGAGACGGAAATGGGACACCAGCTAGCCGGAATGGGCAAACGGGTTGCTGCTCGACGATGGACGATCTCTCTGTGCGCGATGTTTGCAGCTCTATGCACTGCTTCGGCAAACGCGCAGGATTTGTCCGAACTGCCCTTTCAATTGCTGGAAAAAGTCGAGGTCGCACGGCAGGCATGTTCGGATTTCGAGAATGGACAGTTCGCCCTTGAATTTGGAGCTGTGCGCCGTGTCGATCTTGACGGCGACATCCAACGTGACTGGGTTCTGGACGAGTCCGGGTTCGCCTGCTCAACCGCTGTATCGCTCTATTGCGGGACAGGCGGTTGCATGTCTCACTTCTTGGTCGAGGAACATTTGTTCTCGCTTCTCAATCAGGGATGGGACACGGCGAACATCGGCCCGTTCCGCGTGCTTCTGGCGGATGTGCACGGCTCGCAATGCGATAGGATCAACCCAACGCCCTGCGTCGTGGCCAGTGTTTGGGATGCAGATGAAATGGCCTGGCGCAGCACGGGTGCAGAGTGGGAGTAGAATTTATGGAAAGGCGCCTTGAAAAGGTCATGCGTGCCATCTGTGCCTGTGCTTTGGTTCTGACCGCGACGGGATGCGTCGAAACCGCTCCAGAGTTCGAGATCAGCGAACCTGACCCGGAACTGAGCTTCGTCCGCGGTTACAGAAGCGATGTCGACGAGTGCCAACTTGTGGGCGAAACGGCGTTTACGGTCGAATTTCTCGACGATTCGGCAGATCTTGTGGCTTGTCCGACGGGAAGTGCAGCAATGACAAGCCTAATGGCGGAAACGGGAGCGCTTGTAATCACCCAGACCAACAGCTTCTCGTTGTTCAGCATTCCCTACCGCTGAACCACATGGTTGCACCAAGCAATGAATAGCCCACCCAGTCGAATAGCCTAGGACAACTTCTGAACTAGCCCCCAACATCCATCGAGTAGAAATAAGTCGCGCACATATTCTGGTCAGCCACGCTTGTAGGCACCGCCGCACCCGTAAACATCGCTATGCCTAGATATCCGAACCCAGAGCTTTCTTCGTTCCAGGCCGCCATAAATGTGATTGGCTGGTCGCCACAAAGCGTGTTTCCCTGACGCAACGGTCCGACGTCACCTGATACCCGGAATACCTGAGCAATAGGCACGTCGCCAGACGCGCCCCAATTGCCTGAACTCTTGGCGTCATGAACTTCGAGATCAAGAGACCCGCCGGTCTCGAAGACCATCCGCTTGGTAGACAAGATTACTGGCCCGGTAATCGCCATTGCTGTTTCGCTGGAAGGATTGAAAGCCTTAGAACCCTCAAAAAGCGGCTGGGATGATACAGGACCCCCCAATACCCCCATAGCCATTGGCAGCATCAGAATCGATCGACGCATTTGATTCTCCATTGTGCGAAGTGGTCTGACGACCTTAAACATGCTTTTGCTTCGTCGTCGAATGCAGCCGAGAGTCCAAGCCAATCGTTGCTAATGCTGCGCACGCGATCAAGGTCTGAGGAGGGCTCTGAGCTGCCGTTAGCTGCGCGATGCACCGAGGTCTGCTCTGCGGACAAAGGGTGAGTTCGCTGCGCTTGCGCAGGAGGCCGTTATCGTGCGCTTTGTGGACCTTCGTCGTGCATAGCACAAATGCTAAATACCTGCAGTGCCCACGACCTTGATTGATACGGACGGCCTAACCAATCCATCAATTTGGCGACCAATACCTGAGGCGCCGTCGCTTTTGTGTAGAACGTTCCGCACCAACACGTTGACCCTTGGATTTCCTGGATTCGTACCAACGCGCACGCAGCACTTTACGTCAGCGTTGTTCCGCAAGCCATTCATACTCACGTGCAGCTTTCAAGAAGCTCTGGACGCTCCCGGTGTCTTCCCGGCCAAACGGTACCGCAAGCGAGACCGTTCGCTGCAGAACGAGGTCATTGAGCGACACTGGGACCAAACCGGGTACTGCGGTCGAGTGTTGCGGTAGAAGCGACACACCAGCGCCCTTCGCGATCAATGACTGAGCCCAGTCTTCTCGGTCGGTTCTTGCAGCGAACATAGGCACGAAATCATTTCGGAAGGCTTCGTTCAGAAACGTATCACGAAACTCACACTGGAGACGGTCAACGTATGGTTCTTGCAACACATCGGCCAGCGAGACGGAAGATCGAGTGGAGAAGCGGTGACCAAGCGCACAAGCCATAACCATTCGTTCCTGGTAGAGCTGCAGATACCTGAACTTCTGCTTATCCTCGATCTCGGCGCCAACAAAAGCAAGGTCGACTTCTCCATTCAACAGCGTTCCGGAGAGTTCGGACCGGCTCAAATCGCGGATTACGACTTCGACCTCTTTGGAGGTCTTTAGGTAGCGCTCGATGAAGTCAGTGATAATCCGCGGTCCGATGGTGCACATAAGTCCGATGCGTAGAACCGGCATCTCCCCGTGCACGATGCGCCTTGCCGCCTCTTGTGCCCGTTGTGCACTTTGGTCGACCTGCATGAACGGTCCCACCAGCATCTCGCCCAACTGTGTGAGATGGGTGTTCTTGCCTTCTCGTCTCAGGAGTGTTCCGCCAAGATCCTTTTCCAACTGCGCAATAGCCTTTGTCAGACCGGATTGAGTGACCTTCAATGCCCGCGCCGCCTCAGAGAAATTCAGCGTCTCGACGAGCTTGAGGAAATACCGTACGCGCTTGAGATCTAGATGATCCATGTGTGGTCCGTCTTGATTATCGGATCCGTCAAGATGACGCTTTGCCAATTCGCAATCGGTGTCATTCTGTGATCGTTACTTTCTCAACCATACCGCTCAGGCCATCGCCGAACTGCGCTTTTCGATGATGTCACCGTTCTTGACTTGCTTGCGAAACGCAGCAGGCGAGATCCCGAACCTGGTAGAAAACAATCCGGTCAAATGCTGCTGGGACGAAAAACCACAGGCCAGAGCGATTTCCGCGATCGTCGCTTGCTCCGTCATCAGGGACAGACGCGCCGCCTCGAGGCGGCGACGCATCAAGTGCTGGTAAGGCGTCTCGCCAGCCGCGTTGCGAAATGCTCTGAGAAACTGAGTAGGGGTCATGTCTGCCAACAGAGCTAGAGTTTCCAAAGAGATCTTTTCGGCAAGATGCGCATCCATGAATTCGATGAGTCTTCCAACAATCCTCTCGTCAAGCGGCGCTGCTTCAAGTGCGCGCCGAGAGCAGGTATCAGAACAGTCCTTGAGGGCGTTCGCCAGCCCGAGTACCAGGCTGTCGACATTCAGCGCATCGGGCATGCTCTCAACAACGCATACACGCGCGAGTTCAGCCATTAGATCGCTGACTCTCTTGTCGCTATTGAAACTCGAATGCAGCTTTTTGAGGTCCCAGGCATTCCGATTGCTCTCCTCAAAAGCCTCATTTAGCGCTTTCGGCGAAACGATTACCTGCATGCCATGGCCTCCGCGATAGGAATCCATCTTGCCGCCAGATCCGGGCACACCCACAATGATTTGATGCGCTTGTGCCGCCATGTCTAACGCTCCGTCGCCAACGTCGATCCGGCCGACGTTGCGGGACAGGGCCATGTAGACCGCAATCCCGTCATAGGGCGGGTGTTCATAAAATCCTGGTGGAGCCCTTCTTACACAAGCAACATTGGTTCCCATGGTGCCCAGATCCGTTTGATACCTAGAAAATGGTCTCAATTGTGCGCAAGAGTGCCGGCTGGCGAAAGCATCGCTATCCGTCTCGTTCAACTCGTTTGTCAGGTGATCAGCCATCTCAGAATCAACTCTTCTGTAAAGTCCTTGTTACATCCAGCATACGCATAATCAGGAAGCCGGCGCTTACAGATTATTGCGAAGACGTGCCAAAGGAATGGGCATCGGACGCAACCCGCGGCTGAGAAAGTCGCGCTCGAGAGCTTCTGAACCTCAATACCGTGAAAGACCAAGGGCTATTTTGATGTGAACTTCAGGGTAGCCAAGCCTGTTAGAAATGACCGGCTAGGCGTCTGATAAGGAGCAATTTTTTGATCGACAACACGTTGGATGGCACCGTGGCAGCTGAGCGCAATATAGTCGGCGGGCAGCGCTCTTGCCGCAGTCTACCGCTGCATTCAACTTCGCATTCCCCGCGCACCGGACTGTTCGTCATGGAAGTTATGACACACGGTATCGCTCGCCTGCGGCAAGCTGAGTGTCAACCTGAAGTTGCAGCCACTCACGGCACCCCCAACCCAATCCGACTTGAATGAAGGAGCAAGACTATTGACCGGAAAATTAGACGCCAACCAACAACCAGGCTCGATCTTGCAACTCGTACCTCGTCAGGCTGTTCGGAATGAAGGGAAGTCTTCGCACCGCACTTCCCAATGCGATGGTGTCGGCCCGGTCCTTCGAAACGATGGTAACGCGGATGCGCAGGAATTCGATGTGCAATCCCACGCAACGCGTATCGCTACAGCGCTCAAGAGCATCTAGCAGCCAGCCCTACGCATCTCATCCTCTCAGAAAAGAGTTTAACACAACCACAAACAACACCTCATCAAAGGAGACTGCAATGACTTCCATTAAACGCAAACTTGGAACGATACTAATCGGTATCGGACTGGTGCCAGGCGTTCTTTTCGTGGGCCAGATTGCCCCGGTCGTCGCACAGAGTACGGATATTCAAAGAGCGACCTTTACCGCTGACGGGCAGGTCATGCAGCCAGAAAACTGGCGGTCATGGGTATTTGTTGGTGCACCGCTCACGCCGAATGCACTGAACGGTGGCGAAGCTCCATTCCCTGAGTATCATAACGTCTATATCGAGCCGTCCGCATTTGCCCATTGGCAGCAGACCGGCGAATGGGCCGATGGAACACAACTGGCCAAAGAGCTCGTCCTTCTCCTCCAAGACGAGACCTGCGAAGCGGATCCTGATAACGGTTCTTGCGGCCAGACCTCTGGTCAAGGGTACTTTCAAGGAGAATTCTCAGGCCTCGAGTTGAAGGTCAAAGATTCAACCCGGTATGCCGATGAACCTGGCAACTGGGCTTATTTCTCGTTCGGTCACAACGCGCCACCTTATGCCGAGACGGCAACTGCGTTCCCGACGGATTCCTGCAATGCATGCCATGAGGCCAATGCTGCTGACGACTTTGTCTTTACACAGTACTATCCTGTGCTGCGCGCCGCGAAGCCTGCGAACTGAAGGGTCGGACATGAACCGCAAAACCATAGCTCTGTCGCTAGCGATCACTTCGGTTGTCGCGATAGCATATGCTCAGGACGTTAGCTTGCCAATTTCCGGATATGACGTTGCCGTTGCAAGCGACGGAAGTATCAAATTGCCGGACACATCCTTTCGGACAGAATGGACGCAACTTGGCAGCTGGACCGTCAATGGCGAAGACGGCGCTGAAGGCATGCACATCGTGTATACGCAACCCGGTGTCGTTGAAGCGTACCTGGAGACAGGTGCGTTTCCCGATGGCACCGTTCTTGTGAAGGAACTACGCGGAGCCTCGACCGAAGACCTGACGACAGGACGCGTGTCCTATGCCGCAGAACTGCAAGGCTGGTTTGTTATGGTCAAGGACGCCACCGATAAATACCCCGACAACCCACTTTGGGGTGACGGCTGGGGTTGGGGCTTCTTCGAAGCGGGATCCCCGCAGATGCTTGTAACCGAAGACTACAAAGCCGAGTGCATTGCCTGCCATGTTCCGGCGCAGGAGACGGACTGGATTTACGTCCGCGCCTATCCGGCGCTTGCCATGGAATAGAGGTCAGGGGTCACCTGCCTGATCCGCCTCAACCATTTCAATCGTGGTGCGAGTTTTCCCGCTCATTTGCTCCACGCTTCAATCCGCCTCCTCCTCCCCCAATGGGAGGCGGATTGACCCACGTAAAACGCCGACCAGTATGCGTTGGGCTCCATGTAGGTCCTTGCGTTGTCACGCCGAATATCGCGCGAACGCGGGATGGAGTATCCCTTGTGTCCATCCAGGCAACCAAAGAGGCCTCGCTTTATTGGATCGATACTGATCGGCTTACAAATCTGATGATTGAATCTGAACCAATCCGAAACTGGGCAAATGGTATTCTACGAGACGCATTGAGTGAAAAGGCGGAGCGCGAATGGTGTCTCGCCGCTCTTGGCGGGGCGGAGCGGCTGAACTGGTTCCGCCAAGCATTCCCCAGCTATGAAGACATTTTCACTCATTCGTTGATAGCATCCTTTTTGGGGATCACGCCTGTCACGATGAGCCGTCTACGCGCTAGGTAGAGAGCAAAAAGAAGCGGACATCTATGCATCCTGCAGCATCCGGCAATATGGGCTCGAAGCCGTCATTCGCCGCGCATCGCATGAATTACCGCTTTTCTGCGCTTTCTGGTCATTGGTGTCGATAATGCAGACGCCATTTGGTGATGCCCGAACTCCACAAAATATCGTGGCTATTGCTTCAATTATGTTATATTATAACATTTGGTGAAAGAGGTGGCATATGACCCGTAATAGCGGCTCAAAAACGGATGGTAGAAACCCTGACGGCACGTTCGCGGTTGGCAATCCCGGCAAGCCTAAGGGTAGCCGTCACAGAGCGACACAAGCCACCCAGAGGCTAATTGAGGACCAGAGCGAGGCAATAACGCAAAAGGCCGTGGAGATGGCCTTGGCGGGCGATACAACGGCCCTGCGGCTTTGCATCGAGCGGATCGCGCCTGTCCGGAAGGATGCGCCGGTGGAGTTCGAGCTGCCAAACGTCGAAACCGCTGCGGATGCGGCGCAGGCAGCGGCTGCGCTTCTCCGTGCTGTTTCCGAAGGAGCGGTAACACCTCTTGAAGGCGCGACCGTCATGGGGCTGCTGGAGCAGTACCGGCGTGCGCTTGAGGCATCAGACTTTGAGAAGCGCATTGAGGCTTTGGAGGCAGGGAAATGAGCTTGAAACACAGGATCAACAAACTGGAGCAGGAGCACGGTCATGGTTTTCGGGTGACCTATACAGTGCTGTTGGACGCGAGCGACCAAAAATTTACTGAATGCCCTGATAAAAGCCAAATTGCGGCAGCTTTATTTAAATGCAACGGACAAGAAATTAGGATTAAACGGAAAAGCGGCGAGGCATATAACTCTTTTCAGAGCAGAGCCACCGACGAGGTAAAATCGCATTTTGACTGCATTATTATCCTGCCGTTTGACGCGGCTTGGGTATGACTGCTTCCGATGCAGCGCCACGGCAAAGTCTACATAACAGCGTTGCCGTAAAACAACCGCATTTCTACGTGCAGAGAGTGTCAGTTCGCAAACTTAAGATGGCGTGAACACTGGCAGCGGTATCAGAGCCGAAATCGAACCCTTTGTCCCCCATGTGTCCCCCCAGTAGGTGCGGGTGCGCATGGCACTAAAGGGAATGATTATGTAAGTCATTGATTTT
The DNA here is from genome assembly GCA_947501635.1 of uncultured Roseobacter sp. Taxonomy (GTDB): domain Bacteria; phylum Pseudomonadota; class Alphaproteobacteria; order Rhodobacterales; family Rhodobacteraceae; genus Roseobacter. The sequence goes on along the minus strand of CANMWT010000003.1, from coordinate 437,144 downwards.
ATGTGGAGGCGAGTACCGGAATCGAACCGGTGTACACGGATTTGCAATCCTAAGGAATTCGCTGAAAACATTGAACTTTATTGTAAAATGATCCGCACAGTGCCTGTGGAATATCAGTAGGTTGATTGCTGATAGTACAACGGTAGGACAATTTCTGGTGCGTCCCCAGCATCGCAGCGTGACGTTCTAGGCAATCTTGAAGTGCTGTGGAGATTTCCAATCTATTCAACGATAACGTGGGTCTTTGCAGTTGCCGCTTACAGTGCTTAGGGCGTCTAGGCTCTGGTCATCAGTGGAAACACGGGCATAACCGAAGATCATAGATCAATGGTGACATAAACGTTTTTGACCATCTTGTCGATCGCCCATCGGCGTCACATTCGTATCCGGCTGTATGCTAAGCTGTAAACTAAGACGTGACTACTACCGGAAATTGTGTAGTCTGAAGTAGCATATCGTGCGCAGTGCTCAAACTTTGCAGGGAGATAATGATTGTCATATCCAATTTTAGATGCAGTAGTAGGCCTTCCACATCCAGAGCTCGTGACGGTCTATCCTGATAATTCTGACCCAAACCTATATTACTTCGTTCCCACTTCGGTGGCATTAGTTCGCGAAGGTGAAGACGTGCGCCTTGGTGTTCAGTATTGGGGGCTGACTGGTTCTGATCCGGCAGGTGTTGGCGCTGCTTTGACTTTCAGCGTGGAACCCGCTTACGACAATGTCAAAGTTGATGAAGTAGCTGAGCATCTCAAAACTGTGAACAAAGATGCTCGGTTTGCATTCCCAGCACTGACCAAAAGCAAAATGGAAGTCGTTTTGAATGGTGCGTTTTTCCCTGACAAGCAGGACACCACCAAACCGATGAGTACTAAGGGGGGAACCGTTGATGCCACGCAAGCATTCTCAATTGCCCTGAATGGAGTTGGAGCGCGCGCGTTTGCTCAAGGTGTCGCGGAAGACTCTGATGTATTAGGTGCGCGGTACACGTATAGTTTTCTAGGAATAGAGAAACGGTTGCACGCTGAAATCACCGCAAACTACAAAAAGATCTATACGCACTTTTCGACTGCTGGAAGTGGGAGCGCTTGGTGGGGCATGGCTAAAGCTAATTGGTCCGCTGATTGGCAGAAGCTCCGGCAGAATGAAAGCATAGTAGTAAGGATTTTGGAGGGGGGTGAAACCGATACTGATGAGTACATGCTTGAGGTTTTCAAATCGCTAGTAAACGCTCAGATTAATGGGCAGGGAATTTTCAAACCCATATTGAAACCAGCAAATCTATCTGCAAAGCCAGAAGCACAAAAGTTTGGCTGGGGCTTCTCCGCAAGTACCGCGTGGGAGAAAATCGACGAAGAGAAAAACTTAAAGTTTGTCATCGACAAACAAAAGCTCGGCGAACGTGAGTTTCAGGTTGGCTTGACCTTTGCCGCAGTATGTGCCCGATACCCCGATAGTTTTGCGGACCTTACGACGATCGGCAATCAGTGCATTGAAAAAACAATGCTGAAAGAAGTACAACAGACTGCAATTAAGTGCTTAGAAGCTAAGCTACGACGGCTAAAGCAATGGTTCGATGACGGATTGATGCCTCAAAAGATCTACGAAGCTGAGGTCCAGAAGGCATATGACACTCCGTGCTACGGTGAGCCGGGTGTAGACGCTCTTTCTCGAAATCGTGAGCCAGTTAAATTCGCCCTTGAGCAATTAAAGTCTGAACTAGATGCAGGGCGGATAACAGCGACAGCCCATGGTATTCTGGTCGATCAAATTGTTGCCAGACCTGAGCTCTTCGACTCCCCATCAGCATCTAATATGATAGAGAACTCCATTAGAACTCTTGAGTTTATTTCGGATTAGCCGAAATGAGGGGGACCTTTGAATTCTGTGGGAGCATCTCAACGAAGCTCTCACGCGCTATTCTTTTTGGGTCTTTGGCAACGAACTTGGTGTTTATTGGGCCAATTCACGCTGAAGACGCACTTTCTACGTTTTTAGAGCTACCGGAAGGGCTAGATTTCCTAGTCTTTCGGTCAGGAGACCAGCAAGATTCTTATGTTTACGTTCCGCACTCAGCTCGATTTGCTGTAGACGACGGGGACGTAAAATTTGGGTTACAGTACTTTGGTTTAGATGATGGTGATGGAACGGAAACCGCCGCTCTAACAACCACTATATCCCTTACCCCCACCGCGGAAAGCCAAGAAGCTCTCGCGACTTTCATTCGGAGCGAATTGAATGGATCGGCCCAACCATTACAAGTCAAGGTGAAACCAAAGATTATCTTTGAGAACAGTTCCGGGCAGATTGAGTTTCAAGACCTTGAAGACTTCAATGTAGCGGGTGGCGACGGTCATGTTTTCCCTACAGGTGGAGAACTTGCTATTTCCGCAGACCTAACCTTCCTTGGGGCAAGTAGCGAGCTGTATCGTTATCTTTCGGGTGAGCGCTTTCTCGGCTTTGTCATCGAGTATAAATTCCAGTTGGATGTGACTAGCAAATTTACTTCTGAAGCAATCGAGATAAAGCTTTCTAGTATTGAAGGCTCAATCTCTTATGACCAGTTAATTCGCGAGGTATCCAATGAATTCAATTCATCTGGATTGACCAATCCAAAGGAATTAGCAAGCTTCATTAATGGGTTGACTAGAGCTCTCCCACCCTTAACCGCGACTCTAGACAAAGATACTGGTGCCGTAAGGTACACGTGGGACGCAGAGATCATAAAGAATGTTGTGGGATCCATTGGGAGTGAAGGTGCAGATGTTTTTTCGTCAGCGACAGTCGATGTGCAATCTGGTTTTGCGATGCCATTTGGTGACGTCTGCTCCGCGTTCGAAGAGCAAATTATTGATTTAGAAACATTCGAAACAGGGTGTGAGGGGCTCAAGGAATGAGAATTCTTCTGTTATGCGCATTGAGTTACTTTAGTTTAGCTGTGGGTGTATTTCCCGCAGCATCTCAAACCCTATCCCAAAGTGCTGAGTTGGTGGACTTCGATAGACCCTTTGGGTTTTCAAAGCCTCTTCGAGTGACTGTGTTTCGTGCGGTAAGAGATGACAAGGCAATATTTCTCTTTCTTCCTAGTCAGATAGCAGTGGATGAGTCTGATGCTGGAAACGACATATTGTCACTTAGCTACGTAGCAAGGAGCCGAAGAACCTACCCTGAAACTGCTCAACTCACTGGACAACTAATTTTTGAGAACAAAGAAGATATCGATTTTGCAATCAGTGAGATAAGGGATACTTTTCCTGACGCTCAGTTTGCCCTTCCAGTTCCAAAAGAAGCATCTGTTGGGTTTAGCGGGCCTGGAATGAAACGAATTGAAGTGAGTGTCCCAGGAGCAGTATCGCCCCTACGGGGTACAATAAACTTTTCCATACCCATCTCAAAAATTGCAGCACGATCTTTCTTGAATCCGGGTTCATACAAATACGAAGTTGGAGCCGTGGACTATACCTTTGTCTTAAAGGGAATATCGAGAAATCTGGATGGTGCCTCTATTTTTGAAGAAAGGGTATTTTCGGTTGGCGCTACAGTTAGGGGGTTTTGTGCAATTCGGCCAACAAGTGTGGTTAACATCAATACCCAAGATTTTGGCTGTATTCATCAAAATTACTCGCGTCGCCTGATTTTGCCATTGCAAAGAGCTTTAGCAGCGCAAGAAATTTATTCAGGTCCTCTAGACGGTGTTTTCGGCCCCATTACAGAACGAGCAATCAGACGCTATCAAGCAAGCATTGGTGTCGTGGTGGATGGCACGCCTTCCGTGGCGCTTCTAGAAAACATCAGTAACTAGACGGAGTCATGACTTGTCTCAGAAATTCGATGCTCTAAAAAAATCGTATCCTAATCAGGAGCGAAAAGCCTTTTTTGACCAACTTGGAGGGCAGTGGCCTGACCTGGTAGAGGACACAAAGAACTATGGGAATACATGTGCCGTACGCCTTTCCGTCGCTCTGAGGAAGGCTGGGTATGTCATTGGACCACAATACAAGGAAGCTATAGATGGTGATGGCAACCCGTTAGTCCTAAAAGTTAAGACCATGGATCGTCTTATTACCGAACTTCTGGGCCAATGGACTTGGGGGATGAGCAAGAATCCCGGCGATGATATCACCGACGATTTACCAAGCTACAAAGGAATAATTGTTTATCACGCAGACTGGAAGGATGCGACTGGTCATTTCGACTTGTGGGATAAAGATAGGTTTGTCGGCTTTGGCTCAATAAACGACATTAAGGACGGGTATGACATCGCAATCTGGAGATTGTAGCGGCACCTACAATAACTCCGGCGTAAGAATAAGGTGGATGCCCCAAGCCCTTAAGGCTCAAACTCCTGCCCTTTATCCTTCTGACGCTCCTGTCGCCTCTCTCGCATTTGCTCGATGCGCTCTAGGGTAAGCTGTCGCTTGCGCTCTCGTTCCGCTTCTGAGCCATGAGCCGCCTCTACGGCCCTTTTCATGGCGTCTCTGGCGCTGGCCTCTCTTTCGGCAAGCCCGGCCTCTTTTCGCTCCCTAGCGCGTTCTATGCCCTCGTGCTGAGCGGCAAGGCGCTGCTCCTGTTTCTCTGCCAGCTTCGCACGGTCAATGTTCTGACGCTTGATGAGCGCATTTAGCGCGTCCAGCTTGCGGGTTCTTGCGTGTTGGGCTTCTTCACCAGCAACTCCTATCAATTGGCTGAGAACTAAATCGCTTGAGTTCTGTCAGAACGAATTAATCCGTTCCTAAGAAAAGATTTCGCTAACGATAGATGGCTGTCAGACAGGCCACATCAAAACCTATGCAGGAGCACTAAAATGCAAAGTCAAAACAAAGAAGATGAGATTTACGCAGTAATTCTCAAGTATAGTGGGGTTTACCACATGGCGTTTAGTTCCATGCCGGATCTCCATAAACGTTATGAAACAAAGGAAGAGGCGTTGCTAGCTGCTCGTCGTAACCTTAAGGCGCATGGACAAGACCCTGGCTTCGTACTGGATCTGACCAACGCACAATTAAGTGAAGTATCTGCGTACCTGAAATAGTCCCGGAAACCAGCAGAAAGTGCTAGCAAGCACTTTCCTGCTGCATCGCGGTTCGCGAGGGGTGGGTCGGTATTACAGGGAACAGCGCTTTTGAGAAGAACGTCGGAACTCAATCTAAGTTTTAATAGGATCTGCACACAATTCGATTGTTATTTAGTCGCCCCCGGAATTGACGAGAGTTTCTTGGCAAAGGACGGCAATCAAAATCGATCGTTTTTGAGAGGATTGGCGTGATGTACGCAAATCCAAACTATAACATTCTATTGGTTTCTCAAAACTGTCTCTTGTAATAATTATTCTCAATACCCATCTCACATATGAGTTTTGAGAGGATCATAAATGTTTATCGGTTATGCCAGAGTGTCGACCCTAGATCAGGACCCAGAGATGCAGGTCGATGCGCTCAAGAGGGCAGGGTGCGACAAGATATTTGTTGAAAGGGCCAGCGGCGCTAAACGCGACCGCCCCGAATTGAAGGCCGCAATCGAATACGCTCGACCAGATGACACTATTGTCGTTTGGAAGCTGGACCGGTTGGCAAGGTCCCTCAAACAGCTCATTGAAACTGTCGACGGGCTAGAAAAACGTGGTGTCGGGTTCAAGTCGCTGACAGAGACGATCGACACAACTACACCCGGAGGGCGGTTGGTATTCACCATCTTCGCAGGACTCGCCGAATTTGAGCGTTCTATTATTCGAGAGCGAACGGTTGCGGGTCTTGAGGCTGCCCGCTCACGCGGGAGAGTAGGCGGTAGACCGCGATCTGTATCTGATGAAGATCTGGCTGTTGCAAAGGCGCTTTTGAAAGATCCAGAAATTACCGTGAAGAAAGTGGCTAAACGGATCGGTTGCTCAGAAGCTACGCTATATCGTTACCTGCCCGCTGCGAGGGCGAACGCGTGAATGCCCGCGTCAGCGGGCGGGGACGTTGACGGCGGAAACCCCGGTAAAAGATAGAATAGGGTGTACCACGATTGGTCAAATGCGGATCAATGCGCTCAATGTGTTAGAAGGGAGGTGTACCACCGTTGGTTTAAGGCGGCTCAGTCGCTTGCTGGCCGCGTTCTAAGCGCACGCCGGCCTACCGCTTGATTTGTCATCTCGGTTGTACAGGCGGGTTCAGAGGTTGGTGGGATAGCCCTTTCGCGCGTTAGCGTGCGTGACGTTGCGACCAAATTGCTCATGGTACGCTAAGAGACCTCTGATAGAACGGCCTCTGCCTGTGCAATAACGGTTCGAATTGCGCTCTTTGCGAGATCGGGTGGGTAGCCGTATTTCTTCAAAACGCGACGCACCAAGATACGCATTTTGGCTCGCGCGCTCTCCTTCTTATGCCAATCGACTGTGGCATTTGATTTCATGCTTTCCAAGAGCTCGTGCGCGATGACACGAAGCTGTTCGTTCCCCATGACCTCAACGGCACTCTCATTTTGCGCAAGTGCGTCGTAAAACGCGAGTTCATCATCTGAAAGGCCTTCCTCTCCGCCACGTTCTGCAGAAGCTTTGATGTCTCTTGCAAGGTCGATCAGCGCTTGGATCATTTCGACCGTTGAGATCGCATTGGAATGATAGCGAGCAACTGCTTCCTCAAGTCGTTGTGAGAACGCTTTACTTTGGACAACGTTTCGCTTTGCGCGGCTCTTAATCTCACCATTCAACAGCTTTTGAAGTGCGTCTAATGCAAGATTCTTGCGGCCCATATTTTGCATTTCCAGCAGAAATTCTTCCGATAAGATCGAGAAATTGGGAGACTGCAGCCCAGCGGCTGAAAGGATATCGACGATCTCCGCATTTGCGACGGAAGCGTTTATCAACTGCTCGATCGCAAATTGCTTGGAACGGGAGGTAAGTTTGCCAACCGGTGAACTCTTTACGATCGCCGAACGCACTGCCTGCAAAAAGCCGACTTCCTCCTTTATTTCCCTCGCAAAGTCACTGGCTGAAGCCAAGGCGAACGCTTTGCCAAGCTCACCTACGGTCGACTGAAAACGTTGTCTTTCTTTAGCCTTGGATTCATCGTCTCGGGCGGCGGCAGATGCTTCGTCTTGCCGTTTCAGAACCCAATCGACAGCGTCAGCAAGTGCCACCAGCCGCTGCGCTGGTTCCCCAGCCATTCCCATTGAGTAATCGTGCCCATGAAAGAAGCTGCGCACTATGTCGAGTTTTTCTCGGAGAACCGCGACAGCATCCTCTTCGTTGATTCCGGTCCTGTCTTGATCTGACTCCGAATACTCCGCCAAAGCGCTTTTGAGGTTTTGGAAGATCCCGATATAATCAACGACCAAGCCGCCGGGCTTATCTCTAAACACCCGGTTTACACGGGCGATAGCCTGCATGAGATTGTGGCCGCGCATTGGTTTGTCCACATACATCGTATGCATGCAAGGTGCATCGAAGCCGGTAAGCCACATATCCCGCACAAGAACCAACTTCAGTGGGTCACCGGGGTCACGGGCTCGCTTTGCGATTTCGTCTCGCCCTTTCTTGTTTCGAATGTGAGGCTGCCAATCTAGCGGGTCGGACGCCGAACCAGTCATTACTACTTTGACTGCTCCGCTACCGTCATTCTCGGAGTGCCACTCAGGACGCAATTCAACGATGTAGTTATAGAGAGCTACGCAGATGCGGCGGCTCATGCAAACCGTCATCGCCTTTCCACTCAGCCCCTCCAGCCGTGCTTCGAGGTGCTCAACAAGGTCTGCCGCGACTTGTCGCAATCTCACCTCAGAGCCGACGAGTGCTTCGACGCTGGCCCATTTAGCCTTGGATTTCTCCTGTTCAGACAATGTCGTGTCTTCGAGGATTTCCTCGATCTCTGCGTCGATGAGGGGCTTTTGATCTTCGTCAAGTTGAATCCTAGCCAGTCGGCTCTCGTAATAGATCGGAACAGTCGCGCCGTCCTCAACTGCGCGTGTGATGTCATAGACGTCAATGTCTTCGCCGAAGACTGAACGTGTGCTTTTGTCATCCCCTTCAATTGGCGTACCTGTGAAACCTATGAAAGAAGCGTTCGGCAGTGCCTGCCGAACATAGTGCGCATGCCCGTAGCGGCGGACACCGGTCGTTTGGTCAAGCTGGGCATCGAACCCGTATTGGCTGCGGTGGGCTTCATCCGCGATGACGATTACATTCTTGCGGTCGGTTAATTCAGGGAACTTCTCTTCGCCTTTGTCTGGAGCAAACTTCTGCATTGTTGTGAAGATGACACCACCAGATGCACGTTGAAGAAGGCGTCGAAGTTCCTCTCGATTTTCTGCTTGATCTGGGGTCTGGCGGATAAGGTCCTTGCACATGCCGAAAGTGGAGAAGAGTTGGTCGTCGAGATCATTCCGATCTGTAAGGATCAGTAGAGTAGGGTTCTCCAATTCCTCTGAACGGACCAAAAGACCGCCAAGAAATGCCATAAGCAGGCTCTTCCCCGAACCTTGTGTGTGCCAAATCACGCCAATTCGCCGGTCGCCGTCGGGGGAGGTTGCTTCAATCGCACTCTGCAGCGCTTTTCGCGCACCGAAGAACTGGTGGTAACCACCGACAATTTTGAAGGGCCCATCTCCCTTGTCCGCAAAAACCGTGAAGTCGCGGATCAATGACAAAAGGTGCCGCTGGTCAAAAACTCCACGAACCATCGTGTCGAGTTCATGCGGGCCGCTAGGTGTGAAATCACCGTGCTCGCCAGTCACCGATCGCCATGGCATGAATCGCTCTTGGTCAGCCGTCAAAGATCCGACGCGAGCAGTGAGACCATCCGATACAACTAACAGCCCGTTTGTACGAAACAGTGTTGGTATCTGCAGTTTGTAAGTTTGCAACTGGTCGAACGCTGCTTCAACCGTCGCATTTTCTCCCGCCGCGTTCTTCAATTCTATGACGACCAACGGCATGCCGTTAATGAACACAACCACATCGGGTCGACGGTTATACTTCCCTTCAACAACCGTGAACTGGTTCGTCACGATCCAGTCATTGTTGGCAGGTTCCGTGAAATCAATAAGCCACACCTTGTCGCCACGGATCGTGCCATCCTCGATTGGGAATTCGACATCAATCCCGTCGACGAGCATCTGGTGGACCCTACGGTTCTCTTCGACAAGGCTGGGTGTTTCCTGCCGTTGAATTATTCGCAATGCTTCGTGGATTGCGTCAATCGGAATTGTCGGGTTTAGGCGCTGGGCGGCGGCTTGTAGCCGTTCTGTAAGCACTACTTCATGATAGGTGTCCCGTTGTGGATTACTACCGTCTGGCGATGCTTCATCAACGCCAAGGCGCGCGTATCCGAGCTCTTCCAACGTCGATAAAACGACCTGTTCCACCATGTCTTCGTTAATTGTCACTCTTCGACCTCCTCGGGTAAAATCTCAATCGAGGCGGTTGCGTTCTGAGCCAATTTATAGGCCTCCCTGTCAATACTGAATAACAACTGAGAGGGTGTAACCGAGATGGGAATACGCTCGTCTTCGCCGACAATAATTTCAAGGTCGAGTGACCCATCCTCGGCCGAGACTACGTGAATCGCTGACGCATAATCAATTTTCTCATTTGTGTCGGCGAAACGTTCATAGGGTTCAAGCGTCCGTACTGGATCGGGGGTCCGCTCGAGGTACGACGAATGCAGAAAAGTAACCAAAGCATCCGCTGCCAGAAGCGCAGACCGTCGGTGATGCACACTCAGGCGTTGGGCAAAACCCTCCTTGCCGTGACTCAGTGGTCCGGCGGCATTGCGAAAATCGCCCAGTGCATCAGTCAGTTTGTAGTGTTGTGAGATCACCTTGCTGAATGGATCAGCTTTACTCTCAACAAGCCGCATCATCCGGAAGGCCGCACTGACCCAATCTTTGAAGCCCGGTTGCTCACCTTTGATCGGGCTGTCTTTCCAACCCTTGATCGGGTTTGATGGATCGTCCAATTCTTCAATGAGCACTCGGCAAGCGCATTCGACGATGGCTTTCGCGGCATCGATGCAACCATCGTTCTGTTCGTCGAACTGAAGCTCCAACGATTCAAGTGTTTGCGCCAGCATCGGTGCATGGCTCCAATGATCACAAAACACCTTGATGCCGGGATACCAGTCTTGGTTCATCGGTCACCCCCAATCGTAGTTCCTATGACGAACGATGGCGAAAAACCTTGGTCATCGGCGAATTCGAACAGTCTTAGCACGTCCATCAGGCCTTCGTCCCGCACCTCGTCTCCTGACATCCAAGATCGAAGCAGCGAATGCGTTTCGACGGGTCCATCCCGTCCCTCCCGTGGTTGTTCTGCTCCCTCAACCCCCGACAGACGCACCCAGATATTGTGCAATGGGTCTGACGAGCTTGAAGGATGGCAACGGCAGAACGGCGTCCACATCGGAAAGCAATGAAGAGCAATGTCGTCGGGTCCGAGTTTCCCGTCCTTGATGCCGACGGCGTTATCCGCATGCAGATAAATAAGACCCAAATCGCGCTGATAATCCAGAACGCCCAAAGGCCAAGAAGGACGGCCATGCGACCAAACCTTCCAAAGGGCGGGCACCATCACGGGGTAGTTGTAAAAAAGATAGATCGGCACTCCACCGATCACCGCCGCGTATTTCCTAATCTTGTTCACTTGATGTGCCTTGAAGGCATCATAACGCCCGCTGGGGTAAAGACGCTTTGACTGTACAGCGACCGGGATATAGCGATGCAGAGCTTTGTCAAAGAATAGCCATATGAAGTCAGAACCGTTTTTGCTTTCCGCCGCTCGTCCAAAAACATGCACCCGATTTTCTGCCGGATGCTGCCGGTTCAGATCTAGGGCAAGGGACTGGGTGACAGTGTCTTCGTGGTATGGCGTGCCCAGCATTTCTGCGTCCTGTAGGTCGTTCCATACCTGCGTGGACTGGTTTTGCAGAGTGCGACAGAGGCAATGACCGGACGGGCAGAACATTAGGCGATTGCCTCCTCCGCCCGAAGGCGGATTTCGCCAGACATCAGCTTTGGCAGGAGTAGGTCGCGAGTTGCTGCGAGCGTTTGATTTTCCTTTCCGTTGTGCAAACGCAGGCTCACACTCGGCAGGGTCAATCGATTGAACTCGGCAATCAACTCGGAACCCGGCACGACAAAGTCACACGAGAAAACCTCTTTTTGGTTTAGGCCGGGCTGAGCAGCCTTTCCCCTTCCGAGTTTTTCCAATCGGCCAGAAACTCTAGCGGACTTGAAAAGGGAGTATAAGAATGGCTGACCTAGCGACTTGCTTCGAACAAGAAACACGTGCTCGTTGACCATGAATTTTCCAAAAGGAAATCCACCACCAAACAACGCGACCCTTTTGGGGTCTCCGACGTTCGCGCCGTCTTTGTAAACCGCAACGTCATAGTCTTGCACCCAACCGGCGGAAGCTTTGTTCGCGAAGTCTTCCGGCACGTACTTCAACTTTGAGCCGTCGAAGACCCCGACTTCGTGCACACTTTCCGCACCGAGGCTGGGAACTCCCTGCTGCAAGGATTTGTCGATTCCACCTTTGGGTCGGCGACCAGATTCTAGTTCGACATCGAAGTCACCAAGTGTTTTGTTTTTCCACCCATCAGGTAATCCGCCATCACCGAAAGAGGCTGGGAAGAGAGCAGCGAGCGAGGCGGCTTCTTCTGGGTTGGGGATCAAGCCGCCAAGGATGGCGACCGGATCGGTTGCGCCTTCCATCTTGCGTTGAGTGGGCCCGAAATCGACGAACCAGTCCCGGAAGACCGCCTGCGCAATCACCTCCAAAGTCTCGTTAATCCGCCGGTTCAGGTCGATTTTGTCGTCGAGGCGGGATAGGAACTCGCCGATTTCGATTTGTTCATCTAATGGCGGCAGTGGGATTTCGAAGTTCTCGATATGCCCCTTCGTGATTGCTCGTCTTGACCCACCAGCATTGAACGACTCGATATACGGCTTCGTCATCGGATGCGTCAGGAACGAAACCAAGAATTTCGGCGAGAGGTTTTCTGCGTCCGCCCGTACGATTGCAACATGCTGATTTACGCATGCGGGTAGCACGTCATCCGGTACCAGCGCGGATCGCGAAAAAGTAACTCCGTCGCCGGTAATGTTAAGCAAAACGTCGCCACTTCGCACTTCGGCATTTCGAAGTTGGTGGGCTTGTTCGTCGCTAATGAAGGAAAGGTTACCTTGATCGAACCTTCTGTCGTGCACGCACTGGCTGCGGATCAGGGCGAAATTCTCCCGACTGGGAAGATAGGTTGCTTCGCCACCACGAGGCGTCGCACCCGACCCGATCTTGGCAGTCAAATGACCGAGGCGGCCCAACGTCCAGCCATCTGGAATGGGACCGAAGATGCTCCGACCATCCGTCATTCATCGATCCCCAACAATGAGGCTCGAATTTCTGCCTCGAACTCACTGGACGCGGCGAATTGACTTTCCAGCTCGGCACGAAGCCGCGCGATCTTCGTCTCGAATGGTTCATTGTCCTCGTCGGCAACCGCAACCCCGACGAAGCGTCCCGGCGTAAGTACATATCCGTGTTCGCGCACCGCTTCAGTATCGACCGCGCGGCAAAAGCCGGGGATGTCTTCGTAGTCCTCGTCGTGGTCCTTGTTGCGCCAGCGATGGTACGCTCCGGCTATCTTCGAAATATCTTCTTCGCGAAACTCGCGCCGTACTCGGTCAACCATGTAGCCAAGATCCCGCGCATCGATGAACAGGATTTCGCCGCGCCGGTCGCGGTGTCCGTTTGCACTCTTATCCTTGGCCAAAATCCAAAGGCAGGCTGGAATCTGTGTCGAGTAGAACAATTGCCCCGGCAGGGCGACCATGGCATCGATGGCATCGTATTCGATCATCGCCTTGCGGATGTCGCCCTCGCCAGATTGCTGCGATGACATGGAACCGTTGGCGAGCACTACGCCTGCCGTCCCGCGTGGCGCGAGGTGATGGTAGATGTGTTGCAGCCACCCGTAGTTGGCGTTGCCAGCGGGCGGAGTGCCGAATTTCCAGCGCACGTCGTCACGCAGCCGCTCGCCGCCCCAGTCAGAGATATTGAAAGGCGGGTTCGCGAGGATATAGTCAGCGCGTAGATCCGGCAGTTCGTCCCGGTGGAAGCTGCCCTCGTTATTCCAGCGGATGTCGGCATCGATCCCTTGAACGGCGAGATTCATCTTGGCCAGCCGCCAAGTCGTGTGGTTAATTTCCTGCCCATAGACCGAGATCGCGTCGCGTCGCCCGCCGTGGTCTTCGATGAATTTTTCGGACTGGACGAACATGCCACCGGAGCCGCAGCAGGGATCGTAGACGCGTCCCTCGTAGGGTTCCAGCATGTCGACAAGAGTTCGGACGACCGAGCGGGGCGTGAAGAACTCGCCGCCACGCTTGCCTTCAGAGGAGGCAAAACCGGACAGAAAGTATTCATACACCCGACCCAGCAGGTCCTTCGCGCCGCCTTCGTTCATGGGAATGTTTGAGAATAGGTCGATCAGCTCGCCCAGCATGATCTTGTTTAGAGTTGGGCGACCATAGTTCTTCGGCAGAACGCCCTTGAGGCCTTCGTTGCTGGGGACACTTTCGATGGCTTCCATGGCTCGGTCGATCAGCCCGCCGATATTGACCCTTTTTCCATCAGGTAGTTGGATTTCGGGGCGTTTGGCGTTGGCTTGCAGATATGACCAGCGGGCGGCCTCTGGGACCCAGAACACGTTTTCAGCGAGGTATTCGTCTGGGTCTTCCGGATCAGCGCCATCCTCAGCGCTCAGTTGCTCGTGAAGAACGTTGAACGCATCCGAGATGTACTTCAGGAAGATCAGGCCCAGCGCGACATGCTTGTACTCCGAGGGCTCAAGGTTACCCCTAAGTTTGTCGGCAGCCTTGAAAAGGTCTGCTGCAAAGTCAAGATCGGTTACGCGGTTGCTTGTATCGCCCAAATCATTGTCCTCTAAATATTTTCTGTGCACGATGCCTGATGTGGTCCCGGTCTTGCAAGGCGGAACCATCTGTCAAATCGGTTTATCAACCGAATGCGATCATTTCAGTATTCAAGACGACCATTAAAAACTGAAAATTGATGAATCCGTTCGTGCAACGGAAGCGTTTTCGACTTTCAGCGTAACTTGGATGTTAATAGTTCGTTATACCCTGCCACCAGACAGCAACTATCGGAACGGCGTAAGCACGCATGGCTACGATGTGAACTTTGCAACCGTGAACGGAAATAGTGGAGGGCTTTTGAATCAAAGGCGTGCAAGCGAGCTGACACTTAGATGTGAACTTTTGCCTAAGTTAACATTTCACATGCATGCAGGCAGTGCAGCGTCGTTGGGGGGGCGACCGTACCCTCCGGGTTGGGTCCCCCAAAGTTTCTTGCGTTGGCTCAAAAATGGCCACTTTTTACTAATATTCTGAATTGTATCCAAATGATCCAATGAATCCATTAGAAACGAGCTGAAGCGGGGGGAGAGCCCCCCCATCCCGAATGAACCAGATCGAGCAGACGACGGAAGCGCACTTGCAGGTTTCGGTGGAGTTGTTGGATCCATCAAAAGTGCAGCGGAGAAATGAAAAGGTGAAACGAGTGATTTGCTGTATTACTAAGGCTACTGAATGACTGATATTGAACGCAAGGACTATGAAGACTTCGTATCTATGGCCTATGCGGTTCACTGTTTGATTGAGGCCCAGAACATTGAGCCAGATTTTGCAAAGCCAGCGCAGCAGTTTCAATTCCCACAGCGGAGCCCGATATTTGAGGCACTTATTCAAGCCGTTCAGGCGGGTCAGATTGAATGCAGAGGTCGGTTTGCAGATGTCTGTCTTGACCTTCCAGCACTCGAAGGGGATATCGAGCACGAAGACGTCGTTCAATCCTGCTCCGCATGGAGAGCTCGCGGCGACATTCGAATAGCTTTCGGACAGGAAGATGCCTACTCGGAGATTCCTCCTTATGCATGGTGGAACGAAGGAGCAATTTGGGAACTGTCCGCACTTTGGATTGGTGAGCAGTCAAGGTTTGAAGCGCGAAGAGAAAACCTGAACATCGAAAGAACTTTGCCGACCGTTCCGGAAAGACCATACGACTTTGAACAAATTCTCTGCTTTTGGGATGTGAAGTTTCGACTAACAGACATAAAGAATTGGTCGCGCGCTAGAAGCAGAACATCTGGTTTCGTAAAAAGGCTCAACCCACGCGGAGCTGGGATGAAGCCGCAGGAAGACTATCAAGCAATCACTGATCGGCTCAAAGGCCTAGTTAATGACGGCAAAGTTTGGCTGTCTTGGATGGATGTTTGGCTTGATGTTCGGGATCTTTTCAAGAATCCGGACACTGACGAAGCTTCGGAGCAACCTTATAAGAAACTGCAGAAACGACTGCAGAAACATGAACCTGATTTTCTTGAAGTCCTTCGAAGCCGCATCGATACAGTAAAGCGCCGTACTCGCTAAACTTGGGTCTAAGCGAAAGCGCCGAATAGAACTGATTAATTCGTTCCTTAGTAAAAATTTCGCAGTCGGCTGCAGGTCGATAGAGCGGTGCCATGTCAATGTTCAAGGAGACTAAATGATATGGCAAACGAAGACTTTCAAACCGTCCAAACCACCTCAGAACTGGGTGGTGTTCAGCTCGAAGTTGAACACACAGCAGTGCCAAGTGAAAAGCTCAATGACGCGCTAGTCTATGGCGACCTAGATTCGCCTGAAGCACAAGCGGTGCTCACGAGCGAGCTGATCACAGGATTTTCACCGCGTGCACCCAAGGTCGCTGGAGATAAATGGATTCAGCGCCGCTTCCCGTTTCAATCCTATTTGGACACTCTGACGCAGCACCCAATTCAAAAAACGAAAGAAGGGTCTGCGTTTTTCCCCAACGAAACCGAACTCACCGGGCGTGCAATCACAACGAACGGTGACAAGCAACTCTACACACACCGCGCTAAGGCCAAAGCAAAGTCGGTCACGGCATTCGTCATTGACATCGATGGCACCGATCATATCGACAGTGTCCGCGATCGCCTGATCAAACTAGGGCTGTTCGGCATCCTCTACACTACCCACAGCCATGCGAATAAGGCATCGCCTGACGGCGACTACTTCCGTGTAATCATACCTATGGACCGCCCATTTCTAGTAAGTGAGTTTGGTGGCTCGGTGGCACAGGCCTCCAAGGAATGGTTGGCCCGCTACGCGGGCTTTGCGAAGTTGCTCGGAATTCAGGAATTGGATTTCAGTGCCGCAAAGTTCGTTCAGATGATGTATCTGCCGCGCCGTGCTTCTGCGGATGTAGAATACAAGCATTATGTCGTTGCAGGGCGTGCTCTAACGATTGCCGAAATGCCGATTGAAGGCAACCTGCCCAAGTTCAAACCTCATGATCAGGCGGAACTAGCAAAGGGCCGCGTAGCGACAGGGTCAGGCACCCCAGCCGTGCTGTCTGATGGGTTCGATGTGCGCGAATGGTTCACTGATTGCGGAGCAGCGTTCGATTTGGAGCTCTTCCTCGACATGATCGGATGGGACATTCGCAATCCCTCTGCAGGCGATGGTATGACGATAATGTGCCCCAACCACGTTGAACATTCCGAACCAGACGACGGCTCGGATGCAGGCGGCTGGTGCAGCGCGACTGACGGTGAGCAACCGTTTGTTGTCTTCTGTCACCACGCACACTGCAACGAACTACGCACGTGGGATTTCATCCGCCTTTTGGAGGACCGCTTGGAAGACGGTGATGCTGTTCTGCCAGATGAATTTTCGTCACTTTCCGAGATGCTGTGCGATGAGATCTTCTATCCGGAGATCGATGGCGAGACGATGACGGTCCACCCAAGCGATTATGGTGCCGCTCAAAAGATCGAGGTTGCGTTTTTGAGCACTCCCAAAAAGGTAGAGGCAGCGTTTCACAAGGTAGCTGCCAATGAGAATGCAGGGGATCTTGATTTTGTCGCACTATTTGCCGGAGTTTTGAAAGCTGGCAACAAGTCCTCTGCAGTTAAGCGCTTGAAAGACCTCCTAAAGGCTGATGGTCGCTATAACAACAGTGAGATTGCCAGTCTGAAAGCTCAGGCAAAGCCTATGCTGTCGGATGCAAAAGCTGCCGCCGCAGCAAAAGAACAAGAGCAATTGCAGGCTGGGGCATTGGAGGCGCTGGACGCTGAAGATGACTTATCCCATCCCTCGTGGGATATTGCGGCTCCACTAGGCGCATCACTGCAAGAAGCCATTGCAACGCTGAACAAGCGCTGGCGCATTGTTAGCGTCGGCGGAAAAGTGCGTCTGGTACGCGTGCCTGATGCGTCGAAATTACTCGCTAATACAGTGTCCATTGAATCAATGTCGAAGCCCGACTTTGAGATGTTCCACCAAGATCGTTGTGTTCTTGTTAAAGAAAAACTGGTGAACCCAGCTTCGGTCTTTGTGAAATTCGCCCAGCGCTATTCAGCAATTGAGTTTGCCCCGCCGCCAGCAATCATTAACGAGAATGCCTACAATTTGTATCGTGGGCGTCAATTGCAAGAGAAGCAAGGCGATTGTCAGTTGCTGAAAGATTTCATCTTTCACACCGTCTGCTGCGGTCGTGATGAGCTTTTCCGCATCGTTTGGCTTGTACTGGCTCATCTTGTTCAGCGCCCCGGCGCAAAGATTCCTATTGCAATCGTTCTGCGCGGTCTTGGGGGCTGTGGAAAAAGCACTTTCGGCCTCCTCCTCGAGCACTTGGTCGCGCCATACAGCGTCACGATTGCTGAAGAAGAACACTTGACCGGCCGTTTTGCGGGCCAACACCTGTGCACCTCTCTTGTAGCGATCTGCACTGAAGCCCTGTTTGCTGGAGATCCGAAGATCAACGGTAAAATTAAGAACCTTGTTACATCAGAAACAATCATGGTGGAGCCAAAAGGTTTGCCCGTGATCGTGATGGCATCGCGAACGTTCTTCTTCTTCGACAGCAACAGCGAGCGTGTTGTACCAATTGACGGAAACGGTTCAGAGCGTCGCTACTTGGTGATGGAAATCAATGACCATCACAAAGATGATCGCGAATATTTTGACGCGATCTACGACCAGCTCAACGGGGACGGCATGGCCGCCCTTCTCTGGGAACTCGAAAACTATGATCCTGCTGTGGATGGCTTGTCGTGGGGTCATTTGCGTACAGCACCGGACACGCCAGAACGCCGCAAGATGCGCTGGCATTCCATGCGCCCTGTCGAGCGTGCAGTAATCCGCATGATCGAGGATGGATCTGTTACTATGAAAACTGAAAGCGGGCAAACATTTCGCTATATGTTCGAAGAGGGTAAGCCGATCCGTCTGCCTCAATCAGAACTTCGCCGTTCTTTTGGAGCTTCGATGAACCGATTTGAAGCAAAAGACGGGGATATCGGTGAGTTGATGAACGAGCTGTTTGGGGATGTTGTCACAGATGATCAAGGTTGTGAGCACGTGACGGTTAAAACTCTTCGCGGCGTTGTCGAGTGCGAAGAATTCGTACACAGCGCTGATGCGAAGGGTGACGAATGGGAGAAAGTTAAGCGCTCCAAGATTCGCTGCTTAGAATTCCCCCCCGTCGAAGTCCTTCAGGCAGCGCTCTCGAAACGCTACAATCGCGAGGATGGTTCCAATGAAGGGTAGTCCAGTTTCAACTTTGCCAACTTACCAGCCGACAGTGGCGTGTGATAACGCGCCGCCGTCGGCCGGAAGCACGACTTTGGCATCGCCAATTCACATGATAACTTCCGAAGAGCTTGCACGAGGCTTACTTTTTGGGGGGGTTACGTCAGCCTTTTACAAATTCTGCAAAGATGCTGGAATCGAGCCAGTGCCGGGAAGACGAGACTGCTATGATCCTGTTGCTGTTCGTCACAAACTGAACGAAATTCAGGGTCTCGGAAACTCAAGCGAAGCAGGCCCACAAGGAGCGCTGAAACGCAGCAAGATGAGACGAAATGGCTAGAAGTTCGAAATTGCCAGAGGGTGTGCATCGCACACAAGCGAAGCTCGCTGATGGCGCCAAAAAGTACTACTTCTCTTTGCGAGGCTGCAAAGGTTCTGGATTCTGGTCAGGTATGGAGCGTTTTCCAAGAACGGCAGAGTTTATGGCCGCTTACGTTCAGGCCGTCGAGAACTGCAAACCGAAGGTCGATCTGCAGTCCAACGCCGACATCGTGGCGGAATATCTAGCTAGTCCGAAGTTTCGCAAAAAGAAACAACGAACAAAAGACGACTACCGCCGTTGGCTCAACCGTTTCAAGGAGGAGTTTGGTCCGGACGACATCTCTATGTGGGAGATACCTGCATCCAAACGCGAATTTAATAAGTGGCGTCAGAAATGGATTCATAGCGCCAAGCAGTATGACTATTGCGGAGCGGTCGTTACGTTGTTTCTAAACTGGGCAGAAGCCGAAGGATACATCGAGAAGAACGCTATTCAGGGGCTCGAAAAGCTCTACCAAGTGGACCGTTCTGATATTGTTTGGTCTCCAAGCGAAATAGCACAGGTCACCAAGATTTGCCCTGATTGGGTTCGTCGCATTTTGATCGCAGCGACGGAAACTGGCCTGCGCCCCGGAGATTTAATTCGCTTGAGCCGCAACCAAATCGAGCAAACACCAGCGGGGCGTCGTATTCGTATCCGTACCAATAAGCGAGGTGTACCGGCTTACATCCCTGTGACTCAGACAATGGCAACCATCATTGATGAGACGCCTGATGATCGCCTATTAATTTTGACAAACGCGTCTGGCGGCGCACTTACAGAGCACAGAGCCTCAGAGGGTCTCCGAGAGTGGCGTGATAAAGCGGGCTTGCTGCCAGACTTGGTCGGATATGCTTTGCGCCTAAATGACGCCAGAGGCACCGCTGCAACGCGTCTTCTGCGCGCTGGGCTGTCATTGGCCCAAATTGCCGCTTGTATGGGGTGGTCGATCCGCACCGCTG
Organism: uncultured Roseobacter sp.; assembly: GCA_947501635.1. GTDB lineage: Bacteria > Pseudomonadota > Alphaproteobacteria > Rhodobacterales > Rhodobacteraceae > Roseobacter. The sequence continues at coordinate 417,230 of CANMWT010000003.1, read as the reverse complement.
CTCTGATGATTGAGCGTTATGCAAAGGTTTCACCGGAAGAAACCGACGATGTTTTGGCCGCGTTAGCGGCGGCGAAGTGAACGCAAAAAGAACATCAATTGTAAAACGACATGTAAAATGCACCTCTCGCGTAGTGAGGTGTTTAGTCTAAGTTATTGAGATTAAATGGAGGCGAGTACCGGAATCGAACCGGTGTACACGGATTTGCAATCCGCTGCGTCACCACTCCGCCAACTCGCCGACCATGGTGTGAGCGCACAGCTATCCGAAATCAAAGGGTGCTGCAAGTGTCACAGGTGGGCAAAAAGGTATTGTGCCGGCGTTGCCGTGTGAGTGCATATGTGCAACATCGGGGTCATAGTGATTTGAACGGATGAGTTTAGCCAGATGCCAGACTTTACAGCGCGCCGGACGATGATGGTGGACACGCAGGTCCGCCCTTCCGATGTGACCAAATTTCCAATAATCGACGCGATGCTTACTATTCCGCGCGAAGAATTCGTGCCTGCTGCGCTGCGCGAGGCTGCCTATATGGGGGAAAACCTCGACTTGGGCGAGGGACGCGTCTTGCTTGAGCCGCGCACGCTGGGAAAAATGCTCGATGCGCTGGATGTGTCAAATAATGAACTGGTCTTGGATATCGGCGCGGCGATGGGATATTCGTCAGCCGTGATTGCCCGTATGGCAGAGGCCGTGGTTGCTGTTGAAGAGGACGAAAGCCTTGTGAGCGAAGCACAAGAGGCGCTGAGCAATGCTGGCGCGGACAATGTTATTCTGCACACAGGCCCCCTTGCAGAAGGGGCGGCGCAGCATGGCCCCTATGATGTCATCGTGATTGAGGGCGCTGTGCAACGCGTGCCGGATGCGCTTTTGGACCAGTTGAAGGATGGCGGCCGGATCGGCTGTCTGTTCCAGGTCGGCGCATTGGGTGAGATGCGCTTGGGGGTGAAGCAGCACGGGTCCGTGTCGTGGCGCATGTCCTTTAATGCCGGAGCGCCGGTGTTGCCGGGCTTTGAGACAGAAAAAGCGTTCGAGCTTTGACAAAAAGAAAAATGGGCAGGGCAAGTTTACAGAGAGGCACTTGAGATGTCGGCAGTAGAAATGAAACGGGGCATGAGGGGCTTTGCACAAAAGACAGTGCTTGTGCTGGGCCTTGTGACGGGTTTCGCGGCGACGGTTGCGCAGGGCGAGACGCTGGCGGATGCTTTAGCGGGCGCCTATCAGAACAGCGGATTGATCGACCAGAACCGTGCGGTTCTGCGTGCGGCGGACGAAGATGTGGCGACCGCAGCTTCCGCGCTCAAACCGGTGCTGGAGTATTCGGCGGCAATCACGAACCGCTTCGGCAACCAGCGCGCGTTGCTGGGATCGACCGATATCAACACCACCGAGGCGGATGCCTCCCTGATCGCCAGCCTGCTGTTGTATGATGGCGGTGCGGCGCGTCTGAACACCGAAGCGTCCAAAGAAATCGTTCTGGCGACGCGACAACAGCTGGTCAGTATCGAACAGCAGGTCCTTATTAATGCGGTTTCTGTTTACATGAGCGTTTATGCTCTGCGCGATCTGGTCGATCTGCGCGAAAACAGCCTGCGACTGCTGCAGGAAGAACTGCGCGCCGCGCAGGACCGTTTCGAAGTGGGCGAGGTGACCCGTACCGACGTGGCGCAGGCTGAAGCGAGTGTGGCGCTGGCCCAAAGCGAGCTTGCCACGGCACAGGGTGATCTGCAGCAGAGCATCGAGCAATATGTGAATGTCGTGGGGCGCCAGCCCGGACCGCTGGCGCCTCCACCGAACCTGCCGCAGTTCACCTCGAATGTGGAAAGTGCGCGGGCAGCAGCTCTGCAAAACCACCCTGATATTCTGTCGGCGCAACACCGCGTCGCTGCGGCAGAGCTTAATATCCTGCGCGCCGAGGCCACGCTGAACCCGACGGTGTCCGCCTTTGGTTCTATTGGCCTGAACGAAGATCTGGGCAGCAGCAATTACTCCAACATCGGCAGTATCGGTGTTGAACTGCGGGGTCCGATCTATCAGGGCGGTGCGTTGAGTTCGGGTATCCGGCGTGCGATTGCGTCGCGCGATCAGGAGTTGGGAAGCCTCTATGAGGCGCGCAAGCAAGTGTCGCAGGACGTGGGCAGCGCTTATGCCAGCCTCGCGGCGCGTCGGGCGAGCCTTGTTGCGAGTGAGGAGCGAATCCGAGCGGCGGGAATCGCCTTCCGCGGGGTGCGTGAGGAAGCATCACTGGGCGCGCGGACCACGCTGGATGTGTTGGAAGCCGAACAGGACCTGCTGGATGCGGAGACAGCCCGGCTGTCCGACGAAGCGAACCTTTATGTCGCCGCCTACGCTGTTTTGCAGGCGTCCGGGCGTTTGACAGCGCAGGATTTGAATTTGGGGGTCCAGATTTACGATCCCGCGGCATATTACAACCTTGCAAAAGACGCGCCCACGGCCCGATCCGAGCAAGGGCGTCAGCTGGACCGGGTTTTGCGTTCCTTGCAAAAGAACTGATATCGCGTCACGACGCCATTGTGCCACAAGATGTTGCGCGCTACACTGCCTTAGGGGCAAGAGTGGTGTAGTAATGTCAGAACCAGTTACAAATTCAGAAGTCGAAGACGTACTTTCCTCGATCAGGCGGTTGGTCGGGGAAACAAAACGGCCTCAACAAGCAGTGTCACAAGAGCAGTTGGCCCCGGCAGCAGAAGACATGCTGGTGTTGACCCCGCAACTGCGCGTGGCGTCAGACAACGAGGTGTTGAAGCTCATGCCGGAGGATGCGGTCTCTCCGGTCGGGGAGTGGTACGAATTTGAAGAGCCGCCTCTGCCGGAACGGATTGCGGAGCCTGCGGAGGCCAGCAACCAGACCGCGGCACCTGCACAGGCGGAACCCGAGCCGACGACGCAACAGGCCACACCACAGGCCGGACCTGTTCAGCCCCGCGCCACGACCACGACAGAGTTCATGAACCTGAGTGCGAAGATCGCGGCGCTGGAGACGGCGATCGCGAAGACGGTGGATCAGTGGGAGCCCGATGAATTGGGCACCGATCCGTATTCCGGCACGCAACCGCCCACGATGACCTGGGAAGAGAATGTCGAGCTGGACGGGACCGGCAATCCGGTTGCGCGCGCCGAAACGCCGGCGCCAGAGCATACGGACCACGCGCCTGAGGGCGTGGATGCCGCCGAGACCGTCGTGGAAACCGCCCTTGAAGAGCAGGTCATTGACGAAGAAACGCTGCGCGCGATGGTGGCGGAGATCGTCCGGTCGGAATTGCAGGGTGAACTGGGCGAGCGGATCACGCGCAATGTGCGCAAACTCGTGCGTCGCGAGATACATCGCGCGCTGGTTGCGCAGTCGCTGGATTGAACCCATTTGTTGACGGTGCTGTGTTGGTGGCAGGCCCACGCGGGCCGGTTGCTTTTGGTGTCACCCGCCTGATCGCCTTGGCGCTGCGCGTGCAGCGCGCGGTCGCATGAACACACCTGCACATCTGTTGATCGGCGCGGCAGTTTTCGGGCGTGGCAAGTCGCGCAGGGTTGTCATCGCTGCGATGGTAGGGGCCTTGCTGCCGGATCTGTCTCTCTATGTGATGGCGGGCACTGCGCTTTTCGTTCTGGGCATTCCGCCTCAGATCGTTTTTGACGAGCTTTACTTTTCGCAAAGCTGGCAGACGGTGTTTGCCATCGACAACTCTTTCCTTGTTTGGGGGGTGGCGCTGGCCCTTGCGCTGTGGTCGCGGTCCGAGAGCGCAATCGCCTTGGTTGCGGCCGCGCTTTTGCATCTGTGTCTGGATTTTCCGCTGCATCACGATGATGGCCGCCCGCATTTCTGGCCGCTGTCGGACTGGGTCTTTGAAAGCCCCGTCAGCTATTGGGACCGAAACCGCGGCGCGATGTGGATTGCACCGGCCGAGGCAGTGGTCGCGCTGGCTGCGGCGGTGGCGTTGTGGCGCCAACGGGTGGGTGTGTTTGTGGGTCTTGCAGTGGCGCTGCTTCTGGCTGCCGAAATCTGGATCGTGCGACAGTGGCTGTTCTTTTTTGTCGACACATAAAAAAAGCGCCACCCAATCGAGGGTAGCGCCTTGTTGTGAAACTTTTGGTCGCTGCTAGGCGGCTTCTGCCTGCTGCGCCGCATTCCGGCGTTCGGATTCTTCGCGCGACAGGGCCACGGAGGTCCGCACACCTTTTCCGACGAAATCCATCAGTCCTTCGACAACCCGCTCGTTGGGGTCGATGCCTGCACAGCTGAGTACTTCACGTCCGTCACGTGATCTTGCCCAGCGGGCAATCTGCTCGGGGCCATTGCCATATTTCTTGTCGTCAGCAATAGCATCGTCCAGCGCAGCCAGTACCACGGCTGCAAAAAGTTTACGCGCACGGTTGCCTTGTTCGTTATTGAAGGCTGTGCCGTCAACGAAATCTTTCATCTCGTCGTCCTTTCCATTATTCTTGCTCTTGTCTTTTCGGCGTGACGTCCCTTATGCAAGACTTCGCCCGATTCGGATACCCTCTAAATGCATACCTTATATGCAAAACTTGCATGGCTTTTGTCTGGCCCACCACGAGATATCGTTGTCTTGTCACGCTACCTGCACCCAGATATAGGGATGCTTCATCTTTCATCAACCTTTTGACACGGTTTTGTCACATGCCAAAAATCAACGGAAACGAAATCCGGCCCGGAAACGTGCTGGAGCATAACGGCGGTCTTTGGGCCGCGGTCAAGGTAGATCACGTAAAGCCCGGAAAAGGCGGAGCTTTTGCGCAGGTTGAGCTGCGAAATCTGCGAAATGGGTCCAAACTGAACGAGCGGTTCCGCTCTGCGGACAAGGTCGAACGCGTAAGACTTGAGCAAAAAGACCAGCAGTTTTTGTACGAAGATGCGGGCATGTTGGTGGTCATGGACACCGAAACCTACGAGCAGGTGCAGCTTCCCGCAGAGCTTTTGGGAGAGCGTCGCCCCTTCTTGCAGGACGGTATGACCATCGTTGTGGAGTTCTATGAGGAAGAGGCACTTAACGCAACGTTACCTCAGAAAGTGACCTGCAAGATCGTCGAAACTGAACCTGTTGTAAAAGGGCAGACGGCTGCGAATTCGTTCAAGCCTGCAATTTTGGACAATGGGGTAAAGGTCATGGTGCCGCCGTTTGTCGGGCAGGACGAAGATATCGTCGTCAATACCGAGACGATGGAATACGCCGAACGGGCCTAAGCGCGCGCGTCGGGTCCGGGCCTGCATCTATAAAAGCTGCGGGTCAGGTCGATCTTCGGACTGTTGCGGCGCCTGCTGTCATTTCCCCAGATGCGCGGTCAAAGCGCAGGTAGGCGAGAGCCTCGTTTCCGGCACGGCTGAGCAGCGTTCCGACAGGTTTGCCATCTGCGGAAATCTCTGTGCCCGTCTCTGCCGGGCCGTCGAGTGTCACTTGGGCGAGACCTTTGCGCAGTTCGGTCTTGTGTTTCATCCGTGCGGTCACCTCCTGTCCCACATAGCACCCTTTGCGGAAGTCGACGCCAGAGAGCCGCTCAAAACCGGTTTCCAGAATAAAGCTGTCGGCGGTAAGCTCTATGCCTGTCTCGGGGATTGCGTGGGCGACACGCAGCGCGGTCCAGTCGACCGTGTCGTCTTGCTGGGCTTCGGGGCGGTAGGCGCGCCAACCGAGCGCGGGGTGGCGCGGGTCAGCAAATGCATCCGGGGGCGGCGTGTCGAGCCCGCGGTGCACAAAGAGGTGCGTTTCCTCGATCGTGACGTCGGCGCGCAGCTTGTACATCATCAGGCGGGTTTTCAACGTGTCCGCATGGCTTTCCGCTACATCCAGCAGAATGCTGTCGCCGCTTTTGGTCAGGAAGAAATCGGCAATGTATTTGCCCTGTGGCGTGAGCATCGCGGCGTAGACCATGCCGTTTTCCACTTTTTCGACGTCATTTGTGATGAGGCCTTGCAGAAAATCGGTGGTGTCTGTTCCCGTGAGCTTCAAGATGCGACGTTTGGTCATGGGGGGCTCCTACTTTCTTCCTGAAGGGCATATAACGATGGGACAGCCAGTTGGAAGGGGTAGCTGAATGCGTGCACCGATTTCGGTGATAATTCCAACCCTGAATGCAGAAGCGCATTTGGGGACATGCCTGACGTCTTTGATGCCCGGACTGGAAGCGGGGCTGATCCGTGAGCTGATTGTCAGCGACGGTGGCTCTTCGGATGCGACAGTGGCACTTGCCAAGGAATGGGGTGCCGAGGTGATCGAAGGCAGCGCGTCGCGCGGGGCGCAGTTGGCACGGGGGTGTCAGGCGGCGCAGGGGCGTTGGTTTCTGGTGCTGCATGCGGATACCGCTTTGGCGGAAGGGTGGGTTGGCCCTGTTCTGAAACATTTTGAAAGCCATCAGGCTGGCTGGTTTCGACTGTCCTTTGACGAGGGTGGCGTCGCCGGTGCCGTGGTGTGTTACTGGGCGAATTTGCGCAGCCGTTTCGGGCTGCCTTATGGCGATCAGGGGCTGTTGTTGCCGGCTGATTTATACGACCGGGTCGGCGGGTATCCGCAACAGCCGCTGATGGAGGATGTGGCGCTTGCTCTGGCGCTCAAGGGGCATCTTCGGCCCATCCGTGCGACCGCCGTGACCAGCGCCAGCCGGTATCGGCGGCAGGGGTGGCTGCGCCGCGGCATGCGCAATCTGTGGACGTTGGCGCGGTTTTTCGTGGGCACGTCCCCGCAACGTCTGGCGGACAGCTATTACCGCAGTTAGCTAGCCGTTGAACAGCGCTGTGAGGCGTTGCAGCAAGCCTTGCGGTGCCATCTCTTCGGGTGAGGATTTGCTTTTGGGTGTGATGCTGCGGCTGTCCGTTACGGTTTTGCCGTCCTTGAACTGCAGACGGTAAAGATCGGCGTAGATGCCACCGCGTTCCAGCAATTCGTCATGCGTGCCTTCGTCCATGACGCGTCCACGGTCCATCACGACGATCTTGTCAGCAGCGCGGACGGTGGACAGCCGGTGCGCGATGACCAGCGTGGTGCGCCCCTTGGCGAGCTTGTCCAATGCTTCCTGAACAACTTTTTCCGACTGCGCGTCGAGGGCTGATGTCGCTTCGTCCAGCAAGAGGATGGGTTTGTTGCGCAAGAGGGCACGCGCGATGACGACCCGCTGGCGTTGCCCGCCGGAGAGTGCCGAGCCGCGTGGGCCCACCGGCGTGTCGAGCCCGTTGGGCATGTTGCTGACAAAGTCGCTGACATGCGCTGCATCGAGCACGGATTTCAGGTCTTCTTCCGGCACATCAGTGCGGCCCAGCAGGATGTTCTCGCGCAGGGTTTCGTCGAAAAGTAGCGCTTCTTGTGTCACCACCGAGAAAAGGGCGCGCAGCTCGTGCAGGTCCATGTCTGTGGTCGCCACACCGCCGATGCGTACAGTGCCTTCGACCGGATCGATGAGCCGTGTCAGCAGGCTGAAGACGGTGGATTTGCCCGCGCCGGATGCGCCGACCAGCGCGGTGGTTTTGCCGGCCTCGGCGGTCAGGGACAGATTGTCGAGAACTTCCGTTTCGCCATAGCTGAGCGATACGCCGTCCAGGATCACGTCGGGGGTGCCTGTGGGGGCGCTTTTGGGGTTTGCGGGCGAGGTCAGCTTGATCGGCAGTTCCATCAGCTCTTTGATACGCTCGATAGAGGCGGACGCGATCTGGATCTGGCCCGACACATTGGCAAGGCGGCGCATCGGGTCGAAGGCAAAGCCCATGGCGGTAAAGAAGCTCATGAACTGGCCGATGGTCTTTTCACCGGAAATAATCTCGGAGCCGCCGTAGAGGATGACCGCCATGAAGCCGAAACCGGACATCAGGTCGACCATGGCCGGTAGCGTGGCAGAGCCGGTGACGGTGCGCATCTCGGTTTTGATGTAGTCGCGGGTGGTGGCCTTGTATTGTTTGTACTGGTAGTTCTCCGCGCCGTTCAGTTTGATCTGGACGATACCGTGAAAGACCTCGTCAAGGCGGGTGGCGAGGCTGGCGCCAAGGTTGCGTGCCTCGCGGGCACGGCGTCGGATGAACTTTTGTGTGGCGGCGGCTGGCAGCACGATGATCGGGATACCGATACAGGCCATCAGTGCCCAGATCGGGTCAACGTTGATAGCCACGCCAAGCAGTACAAATAGCCCGACAAAATCGCGCCCGGCGCTGGTGAGAATGGCGCGCCAGATCTTGTTCACGGCCCCGACATCGCCCTGAACCCGCTGGATCAGGTATCCGGGCGGGTGTTCCTGATGAAAGGCGCCATCCTGTTTCATGATCGTGGCCAGCAGATCAAGCCTGACGGCCGCTGCCGTGCGCATGGCCACCCGGGACAGCAGCACCTTTTGTGCGACCCCCGAAAAGGCGCGCAGCACGAAGATGCCAATCACCACGCCGCCCACCACATAAAGCATAGAGCTTTCGCCGGCGACGAACACGCGGTCGAACATCGGCTGCATCAGATAGGCAAGCGCGCCCAGCATGGAACCTTCGATAAACATGAAGACCACGGCAACCCCGATCAGGCCGGCGTTCTTGCGCAAATAGCCCTTCCACAGCCATTTGAACAAAACGGCAGAAGCCTCGCCTTTTTTAGCCATGTTTCGCCTTTTGCTACCTGCGGGGCACACGCCAGCCACGCGACTGGTCCTCTATGGGTAAGGCTACAGGAGCGCAAGCGCGCTGCCAATTGACGATCTTTTTCTGCACGCTAGTGTTGCGCAGAAACAAAAGGACAGACTTTGTGACCCAAAAGACCAATTTGTCCGCAGGACGTGCATATCTTGCCATACCGGGGCCCTCCGTCATTCCTGATGCGGTGTTGCAGGCGATGCACCGAGCTGCGCCCAACATCTATGCCGGCGCCTTGCCGCAAATGATGCCAGGGCTGGTGGCGGATTTGTGCCGTGTGGCGCGCACAGAGCATAACGTGGCGCTTTACATCGGCAATGGACATGCCATGTGGGAAGCGGCATTGGCCAATGTGGTCGGTCCTGAAGACAGGGTTTTGGTACCCTCAAACGGCAGCTTTGGCCGCGACTGGGCAGATATGGCAGTGGGGTTGGGGGCGGTGCCGGAGATCATCGACTTTGGCTCCTGCTCTGCGGTTGATCCGGCACGGGTGGCGGACGCCTTGCGCGCGGACACAGCGCATCGCATCAAGGCGGTGCTTGTGGTGCATGTCGATACCTCAACCTCGGTGCGCAATGACATCGCGGCCCTGCGGGCGGCCATGGATGCCGCGCAGCATCCGGCGCTGTTGATGGTCGATTGTATCGCATCGCTGGCCTGTGACGTCTTTGAAATGGATGCCTGGGGCGTCGATGTCATGGTCGCGGGCTGCCAGAAGGGTCTGATGGTGCCGCCGGGGATGGGGTTCGTTTTCTTCAATGACAAGGCCGCCGCCCGCCGGCAGGAAATGTCGCGCGTCAGCCGGTACTGGGACTGGACGCCGCGGGCCGAACCGGAACTGTTTTACCAATACTGGAACGGAACGGCGCCCACGCATCATGTCTACGGCTTGCGCAAGGCGCTTGATCTGCTGCGCGCGGAGGGTCTGGAGAATGTCTGGCAGCGCCACGCCATTCTCGCCCGCGCCGTGTGGGCGGCCTGTGATGTCTGGGCCAGCACCGGCAGCCTGCGCCTGAATGTGGCCGACCCGCAGCATCGCAGTCACGCGGTCACGTCGCTGTGCCTTGACAGTCCGCAGGCGACTGCGCTGAGAGAATGGACCGAGCATGAGATCGGGTTGACGCTGGGCATCGGTCTGGGCATGGCCCCGCCGGGCGATCCTGCATGGCACGGGTTTTTCCGCCTTGGCCACATGGGGCAGGTCAACGGGCATATGGTGATGGGCATGCTGGGTGGTATCGAAGCGGGCCTTACATCGCTTGGTATCGCCCATGGAAAAGGGGCGTTGGAGGCCGCAGCAGAGGTGATCGCGCAGACCTAGTCTTGGACAGGTACCTCGGCATAGCGCTGATCTGTCAGGCGTTTGCGGTGTTCCAGCCAGTTCAGCCAGTGGTTGACCACAAGGCCGATAAACACGGCGGCAACCAGACCATAGACTGCGAAGAGAACCAGCATAATCCAGGCGAGGTTCACGCCAAACATCACGATACAGGCGCCGGTGAAATTGGGCGCGCTTCCAAGTTTGTGATTTTCCATATCACACCTCGTACGACCACTTCTTGTAAACACTATAGAGCGCGGTCGCGCGCCGTCAGCTTTTTTCTGCAGCGCGCAAGGCCTGTGGCAGGACTTCGGCAAAAAAGTCCAGATCCGCCGGAGTGCCGCAACTGACCCGGATGCAGCGGTTTTGCGGGGCCACAAATGGCATTCTGACAAAGACGCCTTCCGCCACAACGCCGTCCAGAACGCGCTTGGCAAAGGCCCCATCGCGCCCGCAATCGATGGCCACGAAGTTTGTCGCGGATTTCAGCGGCTTCAGCCCGCATGTGCGCGCGATCTTTTCGATCCGCAGGCGAGACGAGGCGATGCGCGCCAGAACCGAACGCAGCCAGGTCTGATCCGCCAGTGCCGCAAGCGCCCCTTCCTGTGCAGATCGGTTCATTCCGAAATGGTTGCGTACCTTGTTAAAGGCGCAGATCAGTTCCGGTGCGCCAAGCGCGTAGCCGACGCGTGCGCCCGCCAGGCCATAGGCCTTTGAGAAAGTGCGCAGCCGGATGACCCTCGGATCGTCAAACCCCAGCGGCAGCGCGGTGCCTTCAGGCGCGCATTCGATGTAGGCTTCGTCCAGAACAAGCAATGCGCCTGCAGGCAAAGCATCCATGGCACTGGCGATATCCGCACCTGGATGCGCGCTGCCCATCGGGTTGTCGGGATTTGCCAGATACACCAGCTTTGCCCCGACCTCTGCGGCTTTGGCAAAGAGGGCTGCGGGGTCTTCGAAGTCGTCGCGATAAGGCACCTTGTGCAAGACGCCGCCGAAGCCTGTGACATGGTAGTTAAACGTGGGGTAGGCACCGTCTGATGTGACCACGGCATCACCCGGGGCCACAAACAGACGAACCAGATAGGCCAAAAGCCCGTCGATCCCTTCGCCGATCATGATATGGTCAGGCGTGGCACCGATATGTTTGGCAAGTGCCTGACGCAGATCGTAGTTTTCGGGGTCGCCGTACATCCACTGGGGCGTTTCGGCCATCGCGCGGATGGCGCTGGGGGAGGGGCCGAACACATTCTCGTTGGCCCCGAGGCGGGCATTGAATATTTGCCGCTGCGCGCGTTCTTGTGTCTCTGGTCCGACAAAAGGCACGGTGGCGGGAAGGGATTGCGCGAGCTGTGTCAGTCTGAATTCTGTCATACCGCGTGATAAATCAAGCGGCACAGTCTGGGCAAGTCTGCAATGCCGCGACGTTTCGCTGGCAAAAGCAACTGTGTCAGGTTTTCTACAGTTGCAAGAAACGGAGATTTTCATGTCACGGCTACGCATCACCGAAGAAGACGGCATCACGCATATCAGGCTCAACCGTCCCGACAAAAAGAACGCCATGGATGACGAGATGATCGATGCGCTTATCGCCGCCGGAACAGCGATCGACAAAACTCAAACCCGGGTGGTCGTTTTGTCGGGGGAAGGGGATTGCTTTTGCGCAGGGATCGATCTTGGCGGGTTCGGCAAAATGTTGGGCCAAGAGACAGAACCATTGCTTTTGCCGCGCACCCATGGCGACGGCACCACAAACAGATGGCAGGAAGTCGCGATGATCTGGCACCGGCTTGAGATCCCGGTGATTGCGGCCTTGCACGGAGAAGTCTTTGGCGCGGGGCTTCAGCTTGCCTTGGGGGCCGATATACGTATCGCCTCCCCCAATACCGAATGTGCGGTCATGGAGATGAAATGGGGCATAGTGCCAGATATGGGCGGCATGGTGCTCTTGCCTCGTATCGTCAGAGACGATGTCATGCGCCGCCTGATCTACACCGCACGCCCGATCGAAGCAGCACAAGCCGAGCGCTGGGGTCTTGTGACCGAAATCGACGCTGATCCCCTTGCCGCCGCGCTGGCGCTTGCACAGGAACTCTGCTCGAAAGGGCCGAATGCCCTCTCTGCGGCAAAGCAGTTGTGTAACCTGGCGGCTACGGGCAGTCCAGTTGAGGTCTTGCATGCCGAATCCCGTCTTCAGGCGGAGCTGCTGGGCAAGGCGGAGCAGATGGAAATCGTTGCCGCAACGCTGGCAAAACGTGCCCCGAATTTCAGCAGATAAAAGGCCACGGGCCAGATCGTGGTCCGCCCTGCGCCGAAGCGCAGAGCGTTCAAAACGGTCCGGTCATCGGCTCCGCAGCCTGTACCGGACGTCCAGCATTTCCGACAAAGGTTTCCAAATGGTGAAAAATACCGCCGCCGGAGGCAAAATATTATTTGAAGCACGATTTGATTTTGTGCCTCCGGCGGCGGTATTTGGGTCCATTTGGATTATTCGAGTTCGGCGAGGCGGGCGAGCGCTTCTTGGAGTTTTGCTTCTTCCTCTTCGCGCAGAGCGAGGTTGGCGCGGGTTTCCTCGACAACTTCGGCGGGGGCGGAGGCTGCAAATTTGGGGTTGTTCAGCCGGCCGCGCAGGCCGCCGAGTTCCTTGGCGAGTTTGCCCAGTGTTTTTTCCAGTCGTGCCTTTTCCTCTGCGATGTCGATGATGTCAGCGAGGGGCAGGCCCATGGAGGCGCCGGGCACCGCGAGGGAGACTGTGCCTTTGGGCACGGTTGTGGTCTGTTCCAGGCTTTCGACGCGCGCGAGGCGTTTGATCATGACTTCGTTGCGGTCCCAGGCGGCCTGGCCCGCGGCATCAATTTCTGTAACAATCAGAGGGACATAGAGCCCTGCGGGCACGTGCATTTGCGCCCGTGCGGAGCGGATTGCCTCAATCAGCCCGATCACCCAGTTCACTTCGCGGTCTGCGGCGGCGTCCACCAGTTCTGATGTGGTATAGGCGGGCCAGTCGGCGTGTACGAGAGGCTTGGTTCGGGTGCCGGTCTGGGCCCAGAGTTCTTCGGTTATGAAGGGCATGATGGGGTGCAGAAGGATCATGCATTGGTCCAGAACCCAAGCCATTGTCGCGCGGGTTTCATCGGCGAAGGCGGCGTTGGCTTCGTCTTGCAACAGTGGTTTGCTGAGCTCGACGTACCAGTCGCAGACCTTTCCCCAGACAAATGCGTAGGCTGCGTTGGCGGCATCGTTGAAACGGTAGTTTTCCAGAGCGTTATCAATGTCTTCGCGTACTTTTGCCGTTTCGCCGATGATCCATTTGTTAACAGCGGATGAAGGAGCAATACCCGGGCCATCTTTTGTCTGGTTTGCGTCCATAGTGCTGCGCGCTTCGAAGACGCCGTTCATTTCGGCAAAGCGGCAGGCGTTCCAGAGTTTGGTGCCGAAGTTGCGATAGCCCGCGATGCGTGCGGTGGAGAGTTTCAGATCGCGCCCCATGGCGGCCATTGCGGTGAGCGTGAAACGCACCGCATCCGCGCCGTATTCGTCGATCATGTCGAGCGGGTCGAGCACGTTGCCCAAGGATTTGGACATTTTCTTGCCCTTCTCGTCGCGCACCAGCGCGTGGACGTAGACGGTATCAAAGGGCTTTTGGCCGACCACGGCGTATTGCATCATCATCATCCGGGCGACCCAGAAGAAGATGATGTCAAAGCCGGTGATGAGCACCGAGGTGGGGAAGTATTTTTGCAGCGCGTCGTTTGCCGCGTCTGCTTCGGCGTCGCCGGTCCAGCCCAGTGTGCCGATGGGCCAGAGGCCGGAGGAGAACCACGTGTCGAGGACGTCGGGGTCTCTGAAAATCGGTTTGGGCAACGATGTCGCTGGCCCCTCGTACTCTTCGATAAGTCTTATTGCCGTTTCCCGGCTATCCACTTCCACTACAACTCCGTTAGCGCTGTCGGCTGATGTTTGAGCGGCTGCTTCTTCGAACGTTGGCGCACAAAACTGATTGTCCGACAGATCGAACCAAACCGGAATCTGATGCCCCCACCAGAGCTGGCGGGAGATACACCATGGCTCGATGTTTTCCAGCCAGTTGAAGTAAACCTTCTTGTCCTGCTCGGGGAAGATTTGCGTGTCGCCGTTGCGCACCGCATCGATGGCCGGGCCGACGATCTGGGCGGTGTCGACAAACCACTGGTCGGTCAGCATGGGTTCAATGACAACTTTGGACCGATCCCCAAAGGGCTGCATGATCTTTTTTGACTCAACCAGCGGGATCAAGAAGGGCTCTTCTACCGGCAGAAAGGCATCGTCGGGGTCAAGGTCCGTGGCAGGGACCATCACGGCCAGGCCTTCGCGGGTGATCTGGTCGACAACCTTTTTGCGCGCCTCGAAACGGTCGAGGCCGCGCAGGTCGTCCGGCACGAGATTGACCGCGTCGCATTCGGCCTCGGTCAGGGTCATCTCCCCCTTGGCCACAGCCATGGCGATGGCGGCGGCTTGCGAATAGGGTGCGCCGTCGTTGCGCATCGCACCTTTGGTGTCCATCAGGCGATAGAGCGGGATGCCGCCGCGCTTGGCCACTTCGTAGTCGTTGAAGTCATGCGCGCCGGTGATCTTGACCGCGCCCGAGCCGAAATCGGGGTCGGGGTATTCGTCGGTGATGATCGGAATAAGGCGGCGGTGTTCTTTCGGGCCGACGGGGATTTCGCAGAGTTTGCCGACGATGGGGGCGTAGCGTTCATCGGACGGGTGGACTGCAACCGCACCGTCGCCCAGCATGGTTTCGGGTCGCGTGGTGGCGATGGAGATATAGTCGCGTGTCTCTTCCAGCGTGACGTTGCCGTCTTCGTCCTTTTCCACGTAGGTATAGGTCTGGCCGTCTGCCAGCGGGTATTTGAAGTGCCACATGTGGCCGTCGACTTCGATGTTCTCGACCTCAAGATCGGAGATCGCGGTTTCGAAATGGGGGTCCCAGTTGACCAGACGTTTGCCGCGGTAGATCAGGCCCTTGTTGTACATGTCGACAAAGACTTTGATGACCGCATCATGGAAGTTGGGCGCGCCTGAACCTGCGTCCGGATCGCCCGGTGCGCCGCCCATGGTGAAGGCCTCGCGCGACCAGTCGCAGGAGGCGCCCAGACGTTTCAGCTGCCCGATGATGGTGCCGCGGGATTTGACCTTTTGCTGCCAGACGCGGTCGAGGAATTTCTCGCGGCCCATTTCGGTGCGCGAGGGTTCCTGATTGGCGGCCATTTCGCGTTCGGTCACCATCTGGGTGGCGATGCCGGCGTGGTCGGTGCCGGGCTGCCAGAGCGTGTCGTACCCGCGCATGCGATGCCAGCGGATCAGGATGTCCTGCAGGGTGTTGTTGAAGGCGTGGCCCATATGCAGCGAGCCCGTCACATTGGGCGGCGGGATCATGATCGAGAAGGTCTCATCGCGCGAGGCATTCGCCCCCGCTTTGAAACAGCCTGCTTTTTCCCATGCGGCATAAAGACGGTCTTCCGCCTCTTGCGCGTTGAATGTCTTGTCCAGCGCCATGACCTTACCCTTTGTCAGCGTTCCGGGTTCATCTAGCGGATGGATGTGGGAAGGGAAAGGTCAGCCGCGCAGTTTGCGCAGGCTTTTGATCGGTGCGCCTGCCCGGCAGGGCCGGGCCGCGGATGTCCGGCCTCGAGGGGCGGGCCTCCGCGTGGCCAGTGCGTGGCCAGTGCGGCAGGCCGATCAGCTGCGTACCAGCGGTTCGCGTTCGCCGGAGCGGATCACGGCGGGGTCGTAGGGGGTGCGGGCAAAGACGGCGCGCACGCGGTCGGCGAAGTGTTCGATGGGCAGCGTGTCGTAAGCGGGGTCAAAGCTGGACTGGTCCCAGCGTTCGCAGAAGGTTGCGCAGTCGTCGAAATAGGGGTGGCCTGCGTAGGCGTCGCGTTTGTGCGGGTCGGCACCGACGTGGTGGCCGTAGTAGACCAGCTGGAAGTCGCCGTGTTTTTCCACCACCCATGTGCATTGTTCGCGCACGAAGGGGCGCAGGATGGTGGCGGCGTATTCGTCGTGGTTGTAGGGGGCGAAGATATCGCCGATGTCGTGCAGCAGGGCCGAGACGATCCAGTCTGTGTCGGCGCCGTCGCGTTCGGCGCGGGTGGCCGATTGCAGGGAATGGCCCAGTCGGGTGATCTGGTAGCCCGAGAGGCTTTCATCCAGCGACACCAGTGCTTTGAGCAGGCGGTCGGCGGTGCCTTTGGTGTATTCGGTTTCGTGTTCGGTGAGGAAGGCGTAGTCTTCGCGGCTGCCGTCTTTCATCTGGGTAAAGCTGACGTGGGTTTTCATGCGTAGAGTTTCCCTTGCTTTTTGGCGCCCGACATCATGGCTTTGGCCTGGGCTGCGCGGATTTTTTCGTAGTGGGCGAGGGCGTCGGCCGAGAAGTTTTCGGTGGGCGCGGGGAAGCTTTCGAAGTGACCGTAGCGGTCCTTGCCGCGGGCCAGAACGGCGTAGTCGACATCGGCCACATGTTGTTTGATGTCGGGGGTGCAGTAGCGGATGACGGCCGCGATGCGGCGGTCGTCGGTGGTGTTGGGGCCCGAGCCGTGGATGGTGAGCCCGTGGTGCAGTGAAATCTGGCCGGGGTGGATTTCGATGGGGGTTTTGTCTTTTTCGGCGACGTCGACTTTCACTTCTTGTCCGCGCGAGAGTAGGTTGTTTTCGTCAAAGGTGTCTTCGTGTTCGAGGATGGCGTTCTTGTGGGAGCCTTTGACGAAGTTCATGCAGCCCGAGGCGGGGGTGGCAGGCGAGAGCGAGAGCCACGCGGTGACCAGCCCGTCGATGGCGCCAAGGCCCCAGTAGGTTAGGTCCTGATGCATGGAGACGATGTGGCGGGTGTTGGGTTCTTTGATAAAGAACTCTACCGCGTAGATCATGATGTCCGGCCCCAGCACGCCTTCGACCGCGTCGAGGATGCGCGGGTCGGAGCCGATGCGGTGTGCAAGCGGCATGACGCAGTGGGAATTGACGCGTTTGTAGGTGCTGAGCGGGAGCGGCAGGTCAGCGTCCAGCCACTGCGCTTCGAGCGCCTCAAGCTCGGCGCGCAGGGCTTTGGCCTCTTCGGCCGGCATGACTTGGAGCGGAAAGATATAGCCGTCTTCCCAGTATTGCGCGCGCTGTGCTTCAGAGAGCTTGCCGTTGGTGAGTGTCAAAGGGTCTGGCATGGCGTCCTCCGTCGTTTTGGAGATGATTCCGCAGTCTTTGGCGGGATGCGCGTCTGTTTGCGACGCGTGGCGCTTTTGCGGCCGCGGGCGCAGCCGTCCGGGGATGTGTGACGTCACCACTGGACAAGGGCCGTGCCACCGCTAGTGTCCGCCACAGAGACAACGCAGTTCAGCAAAAGGAAGTGGCGCATGGAAAAGTTTGGAAAATCACAGCCGGTCACACGGGTCGAGGATGTGCGCTTTTTGACAGGACACGGGCGTTATGTGGACGATATCGCGCCGGAGGGTGCCCTTTTTGCCCATGTGTTCCGCGCGCCGGTGGCACATGCGACCATCACCGCGCTGGATGTCGAGGCGGCACGCGCAGCAGAGGGCGTGCGGGCGGTGCTGACGGCACAGGATCTCGCCGCGGCGGGCATGACCGAAAGCATGAGCGCGTCAACCATCAAGAACCGCGATGGCAGCATGGGCGCGGCGCCGCGCCGTCCGCTGCTGGCGGAGGACAAGATACGGTTCGTGGGCGAGCCCATCGCCTTTATCGTGGCTGACACGCTGGATCAGGCGCGCGATGCGGCGGAGTTGATTGACCTGTCCTATGACGACCTGCCGGCCAAGCTGGATCTGGCGGCGGGGGGCACGGCGATCCATGCGGAAGCGCCGGACAATGTCGCTTTTGACTGGGGCATCGGAGATGAGGCTGCGACCGAGGCCGCTTTTGCAAAAGCGGCGCGTGTCGTCAGTCTGGAGGTGCCGGACAACCGCATCATCGTCAATTCGCTGGAGCCGCGCGGCTGTTTTGCCGAATGGGAGGGCGCGCGGGTGCATGTATCCTGCGGCGGGCAGGGCGTCTGGGTGCAGAAGGCCGAGATTGCCAAGCTGCTGGGTGTGGAGGCCGATCAGGTCCGTGTAACCAACCCCGACATCGGCGGCGGTTTTGGCATGAAGGGTTTTCCCTATCCCGAGTACACGCTGGCGGCCCATGCTGCGCGGGTGACTGGTGCGCCCGTGCGCTGGATGTCGGAGCGGACCGAGGCGATGCTGACCGACAATGCGGGGCGTGATCTGACCAGTCTGGCAGAGTTCGCTTTTGACGCGGACAACCGGATCATCGGCTACCGGCTGCATTCGCTGTGCAATCTGGGGGCCTATAACAGCATGTTTGCACAGTTCATCCAGACGCAGCTTTTCAGCCGCATTCTGATGGGGGTTTATGACGTGCAGGCGACGTGGCTGCGGGTCGAGGGCATTTACACCAACACCACCTATGTGGATGCCTACCGCGGTGCCGGGCGCCCGGAGGCGATCTATGTGCTGGAGCGACTGATGGACCGTGCCGCGCGTGAGCTTGGCGTCGACCCGCTGGAGTTGCGGCGCATCAATTTCATCAAGCCGCACCAGTTTCCTTACAAGAACTCGACCGGTGAGACCTACGATGTTGGTGATTTCGACAAGGTTCTGCGCCGGGCCGAAGCAGAGGCCGATCTGGCGGGGTTTGCTGCGCGCAAATCGGCGGATGCGGGGCGCGGTTTGATCAGAGGCCTTGGTCTGTGCTATTATATCGAGAGTATTTTGGGGGCGCCTTCAGAGAGTGCGAAGGTGACGTTTAACGAGGATGGTACGGTGAATATTTATGTAGGCACCCAAAGCACAGGGCAGGGGCACGAGACCGTGTATCGCCAGTTCCTGAGCGACCAGACCGGCATCCCCGCGGATCAGATTTTTGTCATTCAGGGCGACAGCGACCTAATCAAACACGGTGGCGGGACGGGTGGGTCACGCTCGGTCACGGTTCAGAACAATGCGACGCTGGCCACGGTGGCGTCGATGAAAGACGCATTCACCGCCTTTCTGGCCGAAGAGATGGGGGTGCCCGCCTCGGAAATTTCCTTTGATGACGAACGGTTCCGCGCCGAGGGGTCGAACCTGACGCCGACGATGCTGGAGGTGGCCGAGATGGCCCGCGAGAAGGGCCGTGCGGATCTTTTAACACATGAAGAGAACAAAGCGCTCGACGCCCGCAGTTTTCCCAATGGTTGCCATGTTTCAGAGGTAGTGATTGATCCTGAAACAGGAGTAGTTACTGTGGATCGCTATACCGTCGTTGACGATTTTGGCAATCTTATCAATCCGATGCTGGCCGAAGGTCAAGTGCATGGAGGGGTGGCGCAGGGCATTGGTCAGGCGATCACGGAGCATGTTGTTTACAGCGATGACGGCCAGTTGCTCACGGCAACGTTTATGGACTACGCCTTGCCGCGGGCCGATGGCATCCCCAACATTAGTTTTACATCCGAGCCGGTACCGTCGACAGCCAACATCATGGGGATGAAGGGCTGTGGCGAGGCGGGCACGGTTGGCGCTCTGGCGGCGGTCGCAAACGCCGTTCAGGACGCTTTGTGGGAGCGCGGGGTGCGCCGGGTGGATATGCCGTTCACTCCGCTGAAGATTTGGGAGACTTTGCAAGGTGAGGCTATCGCGGCGGAATAAAGCGTTTCATTGGCTGCGGCGTCGCATCTGGCGGCGTCCGGCCCGTGATTTCGGCCCCCGCCGCGGGCCTGTCACCCATGTTGTCATTCTGGACGGCACGATGTCGTCGCTTGATCCCGGCTGCGAGACGAACGCGGGCATTGCGTATCGTCTGTGCCGCGAAATGGGCGCGCAGCTTTCCATCTATTATGAGCCCGGGCTGCAGTGGACCGACTGGCGGTCGGCGCATGACGTTCTGGTGGGGCGGGGCATCAACCGTCAGATCCGCCGTGCCTATGGGTATCTGGCCTCGCGCTATCGCCCCGGAGACCGGATTTTCCTGCTGGGCTATTCGCGTGGTGCTTATGCGGTGCGCAGTCTGGCGGGGGTCATTGACATGATGGGGCTTTTGCGCGCGCAGGTCGCGACCGAGCGCAACATTCGCGACGTCTACCGCCATTACGAGTGTGATCCGCAGAGCGATGCGGCGGCCGCGTTCCGCCGTGCCAAATGTCTGGCGGATGTGGATATCGAGATGATCGGCATCTGGGACACGGTCAAATCGCTGGGGTTGAACATGCCGGTGCTCTGGCGGTTCAGCGTCAAGAGCCATGCGTTTCACAACCACGAGCTTAGCCACAACGTCAAAGCGGGGTTTCATGCGCTGGCGCTTGATGAGACGCGGGAGGCGTATAAGCCGGTGATGTGGACGTCGCCCGAGGGCTATGCGGGGCGGGTGGAACAGACATGGTTTCCGGGCACCCACGGCGATGTGGGCGGCCAGCTTGGCGGATTTGATGCAGCGCGGCCTTTGTCGAACATTCCGCTGGTCTGGATGCTGGAGCGCGCGCAGATGGCCGGGTTGCCCTTGCCCGACGGCTGGGCGCAGCGGTTTCTTCGGGATGCGACAGCACCGATGCTGGGCACGTTTCGGGGCAACGGGCGCTATTTTATCACCCGGCGCGCGCGGATTGTGATGCAGGACCCGTCTGAGCGGCTGCACGACAGTGTGACCCTGCGCGCCACCGCGTCGCGGTCCGGCGGCAGGTTTCTGGGGTTTTTCGGCCGCACCACCTGACGCAGGCAGGGCGGCCACCGTGCCGGATCAGATCATGAATTCGAAGGTCGCATCGACCGCCAGTTCGATCACCGAGGAGGCGAAGGGGTCGGTCTGAAACAGTTGCTCTTGGGTGTATTGCCGGTCGGCGAAGACGATCTCGGAAGGTCCGAAGAAGGGGTCGGGCTCGGCCTGATAGGTGAGCACCGTGTCCGCGCCGCGCAGGGTCACTGTAAAGAGCGATGTGTCGAAGGCTTCGTTGCTGAGCAGCAGGATGGTGTCTTCGGCGATGTTGAAGTCGGTGATGACATCCGCGTCGTCGCCAAAGCCTGCGTCCATGTAGGCTTCGGGGGGGAGCGGGGCATTTTCCGGTTCGGTTATCCCGTCCGCGCGGCGCAGGAACACGAAGGTATCCGCGCCGTCCCCGCCTGTCAGCGCGTCATTGTCCAGCCCGCCAAAGAGCGTGTCGTCACCGGCGCCGCCGATGAGCGTGTCGCGCCCGTCCGCGCCCATGAAGAACACGGCGTCTGAACCGGCTGTCATCAGATCGTCCCAGTTCGAGCCGATGAACTTTTCGATACCCGTTAGAATGTCCGTGTCCGTGCCGGTGGCGCTGTCGGGGTTGCTGTTGGTCGATATGTAGGCATTGCTTTGCGTGTCAAAGCCGAGGGTGATGCCGGAGCCGTCCGCGGCGCCGGTCAGATTGTCGAAGGCAGCGGTGTCAAAGCCCGCGCCGCCGTCAAGCGTGTCGCTGCCCAGATTGCCGGTCAGGTAGTCGTTATCATCCCCGCCCGACAGGCTGTCGTCGCCCAGACCCGCTTCGAGCGTGTCATGGCCCGCACCGCCGAAGAGGGCGTCATCGCCCAAGAGGCCCAGCAGTTTGTCGTTGCCGTCTTCGCCGTTCAGCGTGTCATTGCCGTTGTCGCCCCAGACAAAGTCATCCCCGCCGCCGGCAAAGACCAGATCATCGCCGCGCCCGGCGAGAATACGGTCTTCGGCGTCGGTGCCCTGAAGCACGTTGTCCTTGCGGTTGCCCTTGATCTCGTTGGGGCCGTCCGTTGTACCGCCGCCGCCATCGTCGCCATTGGTGGGCTTGCCACCCTTCTTGCCGCCTTTTGCCATTGTCCGTCCCTTTGAAATTCTGTGGTGCAAATGCTTTTGGGTTTACTGATACAGCATAGCACAGGATGGGGTGGCGCGGGCTGCGCGGGTGCTGCGGCGAAACTAACTGTTTCCTTATACTGGATTAATCGCGCTGCCACCTTGGGCAGTGTTGCTTGAAACGGGGCTAATGCGTTCGCCGGTCAGGGCCGTTTGAAACAGCGTTTTTGCGAATCGAACTGCAGGCCGATCTGGCGCGCCATCTTGTCAAAGCGGCGGTACATGCAGCGCGTGTTGTAGGCGGGAAAGAGGCTGCGCAGGGATATAACGCGGTGGTCGCCAAAGCCGTCAATCAGAACGAATTCTCTGCGCCCGTCGCGTTCGGTCAGGGCGAGGTTGCGCTGGCTGATGTCCGAGGCGACGATGTTTTGCTGAAAACAAAATGCCGCGAAGGCGTTCAGCGGTTCGAGATAGTCGGAAATGTTTCCGCTTTTGGCGAGCTGGACCAAGGTGGGGGCGATCTCCCCTTTGTCGTCGCAGATCGCTTCCCAAAGCGCGCCGCGCCCCAGAGGGGTTTCGTCAAAGCCCAGGAACGCCGGCACCGGCAGCCTTTGGTTGATCTGGTCGCATTGTCGCTGCAGCTTTTTCAGGTAGCTGACCTCTTTGGTGATGACCCGTTGACGACTTGTGGGGAAAATGACCGCCAGCAAGCGCTTTGCCACGGACAGTCCGCCTCGTTGCTCTGCCTGTCGCGGTATTTTCAGGACGCATTTGCCCGACGGCGTGTCGACGCCAACCTGATCTGCAGACAGGACATACACGTCACGCGTGCCGCCGCTTGCGATCTTGAACCGATGGTCCAGATCCGGTGTTTCGAAGTGATGTGCCTGCATTACCGTGAGCGGATGATTTTTTTTGTTACAATTTTGTTAACTTATCAATAGCACAGCTTGGTGTCGAGAGGTTCTGCCGGAACGTAACCTTCTGGGGTCAATGCAGTTTTCGCGTCTATTTCAGCTTCATGATGATGCAGGTTGTGGAGCCTGTGGCATAGAGTTTGCCGTCCTCGGTGCCGCGGATGTCGCCATGCGCGACGCTGGTGGAGCGTCCGGCATGATCCACCCATGCGGTGCAGGTCACCTGCATGCCCACTGGAATGGCGCGGGTGATATTCACCTTGTATTCAAGCGTGGTGTAGACGGACCCTTGAGGGACTTTTGTCATCACCGCGCAGCCAAGTGCGGAATCGAGCAGCGTGCCGTACCAGCCGCCATGCACCGCGCCGCTGGGGTTGAGCGCGCCGAACTCGGGTGTTCCGGTAAAAACCACGCGCCCGTCTTCGACCTCGGTCAGGTTGAGGTTGAGCGTGCCGGCAATGGGCGCGCCTGCGTGTTCGCCCGCCAGCAGCCGCTGCATGAACACCAGCCCGGACATGGACAAAAGCTGGTCGCGCGGCAGCAGGTCATCAGGGGATTGGGCGGCATAGGGCATTTCAGTCTCCGGCAGTTTGTGATGCGGAGGCTAGGGAAATCAGACGTGCGGTCAAGTGGTTATGCGACGTCCCTGACGCCTGTGACAGCCTGCGTGATGCCTAGTGCGTGGCAGATTTCTCGGGTTAGCTCGGGGCGGTTAAGGGTGTAGAAGTGCAGGGTCTCGACGCCTTCGTCCACCAGATCGGAACACAGTTCGGTGCATAGCGCCTTGGCCAGCAGATCGTGCCGGTCGTCGCGCAGGGCCGCCTCAAAGGCCTGATCGAGCCATGCGGGGATGCTGGTGGCGCAGCGTTCGGCGAAGTTGCGTGCGCTTTTCCAGTTGGTGATTGGCAGAATGCCCGGCGTGATGGGCGCGTCGATGCCCGCTTTGACGCAGTCATCGCGGAACCGCAGGAAGGTTTCGGCCTCGAAGAAGAACTGTGTGATCGCTTCGCAGGCGCCCGCGTCGATCTTGGCCTTGAGCCAGTTGATATTGTCTTGCTGGCTTGCGGCTTCGGGATGTTTTTCGGGGTAGGCGCCGACGCGCAGCGTGAACTGGCCGGAGGCGGCGAGCGCTTCGATCAGGTCAACCGAATTAGCGAACCCGTCGGGGTGGGCCTCGAAGCGGTCTGCGCCGTCTTGCGGGTCACCGCGCAGGGCGACGAGGTCGGTCACGCCTGCTTTGGCGAAGCGTTGCGCGGTTGCCATGGTTTCGGCTTTGGACGCGCCGACGCAGGTCAGATGTGCCGCCACCGGCAGGCCGGAGGTTTTATGCAGCGTGTAGGCCGCATCATGGGTAAGGTCGCGCGTACTCCCGCCGGCACCATAGGTCACCGAGAAAAACCGCGGATCGAGCGGCGCGAGTGCTTGTGCGGTGTCCCACAGCTTGAACGATGCGTCGATCGAGCGGGGTGGAAAGACTTCGAAAGAAACGAGGGGCGTTGGCATCTGCACATCCTTTTTGGCTTGCAGTCTTGTCTCATAGAAGAGAAAATGAGGCAAATTCATAACTTTCATCTTTAATATGAGTTCGCTATGCATATCGAATTCCGTCACCTGCGTACCATTCAGGCCATCCACGAGGCGGGCGGGCTGGCCCGCGCGGCTGATCAGCTGCACATCACACAGTCTGCTTTGAGCCATCAGATCAAGGGGTTGGAGGATCAGGCCGGTGTCGAGCTTTTTGTGCGCCGGTCCAAGCCATTGAAGCTGTCGCCGGCGGGGATGCGGTTGCTGAAGCTGGCGCAGCAGGTGTTGCCGCAGGTGCAGGCCCTGCAGGATGAGTTTACCGGATTGCGGGCGGGCAGCACGGGGCGGATGCATATCGCGATTGAGTGCCATGCCTGTTTCGAGTGGTTGTTTCCGGTGCTGGAGCAGTTCCGAAAAGGGTGGGGCGAGGTGGATGTGGATATCCGCCCCGGTCTGGCCTTTGACGCGCTGCCGGCGCTGCTGAAGGAAGAGGTCGATCTGGTGGTGTCCTCCGATCCGGAAGAGCTGGCGGGTGTGGAATTTGTTGAACTCTTTGATTATGCGCCTGTTTTTGTGGCTGCCAGCACGCATCCGCTGGCGCAGAAGCCCTATGTGGAGGCGGCAGATTTCCGGGGTCAGACGTTGATTACCTATCCGGTGGAGCGGACGCGGCTGGATGTGTTCAGCCAGTTGCTGATCCCCGCAAAGGTCGAGCCGGCGGCGATCCGGCAGGTCGAGTTGACGGCGGTTATCCTTTTGCTGGTGGCGGCGAACCGCGGGGTGTCCGTGCTGCCCGACTGGGTGGTGCGCGAGGTCAAATATTCGTCTGATTATGTCACGCGGCCGCTTACGCAGGAGGGCATTACACGGCGGCTATATGCGGCGGTGCGCCGTGACGACCTGGACAAGCCCTTTATGCAGGACCTGCTCAAGCTGGCGCGGCAGGAAACGCGCAAGCTGCAGGCGCAGTAGCCAGCCCGTGACCGGAAGATAACAAGGGCGCCCGAAAGCGCCCCTGTTTGTCTTGCTGCATTATAGGTGTGTTCAGCCCTGTTCGGCTGTGTTTATCTCTTCTGCCATGGCAGAGTCTGTGGTGACATCGCTGTCGGTTTCTTCGTCGGCCATGTCGTCGTCCACAGGCTGGATCGTGGCGTCGTCATCCTCGGGGGTCTTGCCGAGCGCGGCGCCGACAGCTTCGTCGTCGGGCAGCGAATCGCGCGCGGCGTCGAGCAGTGCGTCTTCATCCGCGAGCTCAAGGTCGCCCTTGTAGGTGCTCAGCACGCCGGCTTCGGCCTCTTCGACACCTTCCTGCGCGTCGATGACGTCGTTTGCGTCGGCCAGACGGTCTTCATCGGGGCGCGCGTCTTCCTCGCCCTCGGCCAGATCTGCTTCGGCCTCTTCGACTTTGTCCAGGGCATCGAGGTAGCTTTCCGCCTGCTGGTATTCATCGCTTGCGGGGTCTGCCTCGTCGAGGATGGACTGTGCTGTTTCGCGGTTCAGCTGCTCTTCTTCGGGCAGCGCGTCATTGACGTCGAGCACGTCATAGGCGTCTGAAAGATGGATCGTATCGATGGCATCCATGAGCGCGTCGTCGACCTCGACACCGTAGGCGGTGGCGTAGTCTTCCTGAATATGCAGGGCTTCATAGTCTGCCACGGCGAGGGCTGCGGCAAGGCTCACGGGTCCTGTGCCCTTGAGGTATTGCCCGTTGGCGATATGCGCGAGCTTGGCATTGGGGCTGGAGTTCAGCAGGCCGTTCATTTTGCCCAGATTGGACGGATGCATGTCATCCTTGATCTTGTAGCCGACGCGTTTTGCGGGGCGTGTGGAGGCAAGGGGTGCGTTCTTGGTCGGCTTGGCCGAGACAGAGCGGGTCTTGCGCTGCTGCTTGTCGCCTTTGAAGAGGCCGGCGATACCGTGTTTTTTGACATTGCGGCTGAGGGTGTTGAAGTCGTCCTTGACCGCGCGTCCAAAGCTTTTGTTGCCTTTGGATTTGTTGCCTTTCGCCTTGTTGCCATTGCTGGCGCTACGGGTTTTGCCGGCTTTGTCGTGGCCTTTGCCCTTACCGCCCTTGTCGGCGCCCCTGTCGGCGCCCTTGTCGCCGCCGCCGTTGCCGTTGCCTTTGCCGCCGCCGTTGCCGTTGCCATTACCCCCACCGTTGCCATTGCCGTTTTTGGCATAGGCATAGTCAGCCGTCACAACTGTGATGACCGGGGCGATGACGAAAGCGGAAAGAGCGAGGGTGGAGACGCCGATGCGCAGGTATTTTAACATGTTTCTGTCCCTTTACAGTGCCAACGCGCCATTGCAGCGTCGCGTTTGCAAAAAATCGTTACTACAGTGTTTATCACTTGGCGGCGAAAATACGGCATTGCGCCTTTAAAATGCGCGTTTTGGCTGAAATCAGCGCATAGCGGGGCATGATTGTTGCGATCTGTGAGCCAGTCGCGCGCGATCGGATCATTTTGGCGCGGATCGGTTTACAGTTCAGTCTAGCGCGCCAGCCGTGCGGCCCGTCCGCCGCGCCGCTTTTGCAGAATCGCCTGACGGCCCGGCAGCTCTTCGATCACCGCGCGGCGCGCGTCGGGAGACAGCTTTGACCACACGGTGATTTCATCAATCGAGCGCAGGCACCCGGTGCACAGGCGCGCTTCGGGATGGATCACGCACACCTTGATGCAGGGGCTCTCCACTTCGGTGCGTTTCCAGATGTCGTCGCTCATGTCTGTTCCTGTCCTGCCCGTATCACGCGGATCCGGTCCAGCGCGCCTTGAAGAATATACCCTGCCGCCACGTGATCGATCACCTCGGCGCGACGTTTTCGTGACGTATCCGCCTCAAGCAGCGCGCGTTCGGCCGCGACGGTCGACAGCCGTTCGTCCCAGAAGGTGAGGGGGATGTCCAGCCCCTCTGCGCGTTCAAGATTGCGCGCAAAGGCACGGGTTGACTGGCACCGTGGCCCTTCCGTCCCATCCATGTTGCGGGGCAGGCCCAGAACGATCCCGCCGATGCGCCGTTCGGCGACGATTTCAGCAAGCCGCGCGGCGTCGAGCGTGAACTTGCGCCGCCTGATCGTCTCAAGCGGGGTGGCCACGGACAGAAAGGTGTCACTGACGGCGACGCCGATAGTCTGTGTGCCAAGATCAAGCCCTGCGATGCTGTGCATCGGTTCCAACGCGGTGAGAAAAGCGGTGGTATCTTCGCAAATCATTCCGCGACTTGCGCCCGCTGTCCGGCGCGCAGCAGCAGATCAAGAGCCCGCGTGTCATCGGCAAAAACCTCGACCGCATTTTCGTAGACGGCACGCGCCTGCCCAGTGCGGCCAAGCACCCCGAGGGCCGTGATAAGCTGCGCCCATTCCTCTGCGGGGCCGCCTTCGGTGGCGAGCCGGTCCGACAGGCCCTGCACCATGCTTTGGATCATTTCCATCCGTTCGCTCGGGCTCAGCTCGCCCGCGGCTTCGATATCCGCGCTGGAGGGGCCGCGTGGCGCGTCGGCGCCGGGGCCGATTTCAGACAGCTGGTAGTTCACGCCGGCGCGGCGCGACAGGTCTTCGATCTGGGCCAGTATCGGTTCGATCCAAAGCGCGTCGGGCGGGCCTTCACGCAGCAGCTGGTCCCAGATGCGAAAGCCCGTGTCGGGGCGGCCGGTCTGCGCCAGCATCAGGCCAATGTAGTAGCGCGCGGTGCCGTTTGTCGGCTCGCGCGACAGCGCCTCGGAGAGCATCGCCTCGGCCTCGGGGGACACATAGCCGCCGGCGGCAATCACCAGCATGTCGGCGTAGTTCACATAGTCCTGCGCCGTTGCATCCGCGCCGCGTAATTCGAGCACCTTGCCCTGCGCCCGCGCGGCGGCGGCAAAATTGCCCAGATTGGCCTCGTTTTGTGCCAGAAGCAGGTGGCCTTGCATGTCGTTGGGGCGCGACTTGACGGTTTCGCGCAGGCGTTCGACCAAAGCGGCATAGTCCGGGCTGATGTCGGCCGGGGCCACATAGGCGGGCATGCTGTCTTCGGCCTGTTGCTGGCTGGGGCGGTTCTCGCGCGCTTCGGCTGCCATTTCGATACGGTCTTCAAGCGCCAGATCGCCATAGCCCGGTGCCCCGAGGATGGAATAGAGCCACAGGCTGCCGCCGATCAGCGTGACGGTCAGGACGATGCCTGCAATCAAAGGTGCACCCTTTTGGGCATCCGCCTCAACCGCGTCGGCGTGCAGGGCTGCGTCGGCTGCAAGGATGCGGCGTGATATTTCAGCGCGTACCCGCTCTGCATCGGCTCCGTCGACCACACCGCGGGCGAGGTCCTTGTCGACTTCGCGCAGCTGGTCGCGGTAGACCTTGAGGTCGTAGGCTGCGGCAGGTTCGGTCACCCCGCGGCCGGGCGCGCGCAGTGCAAGCACAAGCAAAAAGGCCACCGCGATGGCCAGACCTGCAGATACGATCCAGAACGTCATGTAATCCCCGTGACTGACTGAAGCCCCTATGTAATCTGCAAAGACCCGCTGCAAAAGGGGCAAAAGGCCGCTTTGGTGTCGCGGGGCTGTGCAAAGATGCCGCGTGTCGCAAACCGGTATGAAAGTGACGCGCAGAGTATCCTCTTTTTTGACGATTCGCGCAGAACGGTGGCACCCTGTTGTACCGGTGCGAATCCGGCACCTGTTGTCCTGTCAGAGGCCTGTGCGATGAAACGATACTCCGTCTTTGCCGTTGCGCGTGAAGCTGCCCGCTATCACGCAGGATGGGAGCGCGCCTGGCGCGCGCCCGAGCCCAAGCCGAAATACGATGTCATCATCATCGGAGCGGGCGGTCACGGTCTGGCGACGGCCTATTATCTGGGCAAGCGGTTCGGGGTAAAGCGCGTGGCAATCCTTGAGAAGGGATGGCTGGGCGGTGGCAACACCGGCCGCAATACGACGATCATCCGGTCAAACTACCTGCAGGATCCGTCGGCTGCGCTTTATGAGAAATCGCGGTCGCTTTACGAGACCATGTCGCAGGACCTGAACTATAACGTGATGTTCAGCCCGCGCGGCGTGATCATGCTGGCGCAGACACACCACGAGGTGCGTGGCTATCTGCGCACGGCCCATGCCAATGCGCTGCAAGGGGTCAAGACCGAATTCATCACGCCGACGCGGGTTAAAGAGTTGGTGCCGATTATCAACATCAAAGGCCCGCGCTATCCGGTGCTGGGCGGGTTGTGGCAGGCGCGGGGCGGCACCGCGCGGCACGATGCGGTGGCCTGGGGCTATGCGCGCGCCTGCTCGGACATGGGCATGGATGTGATCCAGCAATGCGAGGTTACGGCGATCCGCCGCGATGGGGGCAGGGTGGTCGGCGTGGATACCACCAAGGGCGCGATTGATTGCGACAAGCTGGGCATCGTGGTGGCAGGCAATTCGGGCCACGTGGCAGGGCTTGCCGGCTTTCGGTTGCCGATCGAGTCCGTGGCACTTCAGGCACTGGTGTCCGAGCCGATAAAGCCCTGTATGGATGTGGTGGTGATGGCCAACACGGTGCATGGCTACATGAGCCAGTCCGACAAGGGCGAGATGGTCATCGGTGGCGGCACCGATGGTTACAACAACTACACCCAGCGCGGATCGTTCCACCACATCGAGGAAACCGTGCGGGCGCTGATCGAAACCTTCCCGATGGTGAGCCGCCTGAAGATGCTGCGGCAATGGGGCGGGATCGTGGATGTGACGGGGGACCGCTCGCCGATCCTGTCCAAGACACCGGTGGAAAATGTATTCATCAACTGCGGTTGGGGCACGGGCGGGTTCAAGGCGACGCCTGGGTCAGGATGGGCGATGGCCGAACTGATGCACAAGGGCCATGGGCCGATGACGGATGACTTCGGTCTGAACCGTTTCCGCGAGGGGCGGTTCATCGACGAGTCCGTCGCGGCAGGGGTGGCGCACTGATGTCAGTCCGCCGTATGAGAACCACCGGTTCCGCCGCCGATATCCGATTTATTGCTGTCGGCGTCGGGCTTGGTACGCGCGCCGCGGGTCACAAAAAACACCGCAACAGCGATCAGCAGCACAAGCGGCAAGAGTTTCAGCGCGTTTTCCATAAGCGAACCTCCGTGTGGCCCAGAAGACTGCGATCAGTCACGTTTCTTGCGCTTCGGCCAGCCGTACTCGTAAAGCCAGCCGCTGCCTTCAGGTGTCAGGCGCACATGTTTGACCGCCTCCGGGCTCGCCTTGTGCTTTTTGCGCGCCCACCGCAGAAAGAAAACCGAGTAAACGCCCTTCAGTACACTCGCGGAAAGCACAAACCACAGTCCCTTCACGTCCTGACCTCAGCGCTCGCTCGGGGTCTGTGCTTTGGGGCCATCCATAAAAATGCCACTCAGATCAACATCGCGTCCGCCCCGCGCGGCCTTGCGCGCCGCAACACCGCGCCGTTCGACAACCAGCATGACCAGCGCCACCGCGCCGATCACGCCAAAAGCAATAACTGCCATCATTTCTTTGCTCATACGTCACCTCTCCTGGCGTCTCGCCTCACTATAGCGCGCGGCTGGCCAAAAGGCGACGTTTTCTACCAAGGAGCCCGCACATGCTGATCCTGACCTGCCCTGTCTGCGGCGTGAGAGCCGAAGAAACCGAATTTCACGGCGGCGGCGAAGCACATCTGAAACGCTTCGGTCCCGGCAGCTCCGAGGAAGACTTTCAGGAGTACCTCTTCATGCGCGAGAACCCGCGCGGTGTGCATTTCGAACGCTGGCGCCACGCCTACGGATGCGGCAAGTGGTTTCACGCGGCACGCTGCACCACGACGCTGGAAGTCTTCGGTACTTATCCCGCACAAACACTTGAGCCGCCCAAAGACCTGCGCGCAAAAATCAGCAAAAAGCGCCCCGGCTGGACATGGAGAAGCCTGACATGATCGCCCCGCGTCCCCCGTTGGTCAATTCTTTGGTCCGTAAATATCCCCGCCGGAGGCACCGGCGGTTTCCACAGGTCCCGAGGGTCACCACATGAGCACACGCGTCTCCACAGGCGGCCGCCTTCTGAATAAAAACTCAGAACTTGCCTTTACCTTTAACGGCCAGAGGCTCACGGGATATGAAGGCGACACGCTGGCCTCTGCGCTGCTTGCGAACGACAGGATGCTCGTGGGGCGGTCCTTCAAGTACCACCGCCCGCGGGGCGTGGTGGCCGCCGGTGCAGAGGAGCCCAACGGTCTCGTCAACATGGGGCAGGCAGGCCGCTTCGAGCCGAACCAGCGTATCACCACCACGGAACTGTTCGAGGGTCTGCAGGCTGAAAGCCAGAACCACTGGCCCAGCCTCGAATTCGACGTCGGCGCGATCAACAGCAAACTGGCGCGGTTCCTGCCGGCGGGCTTTTACTACAAGATGTTCATCCACCCGCGACCGTTCTGGAAACACATCTACGAACCGTTCATCCGACAGTCTGCGGGGCTCGGCAGGGCACCCAAAGCGCGTGACCTCGACACCTATGAACATTACTACCACTTTTGCGATGTGCTGGTGATCGGTGGCGGTGTGGCGGGGCTTCAAGCCGCGCGCAGGGCGGCAAAAAGCGGCGCCCGCGTCACCGTGATCGAACAAACACCCCATTGGGGCGGTCGTGCCGTGGTGGACGGCGGGCTGGTGGATGGCGAGCCTGTGGATAAGTTCGTGGAACAAATCGTTTCCGAATTGGAAACGATGGAGAACGTCACTCTGCGCAATCGCATGATGGGGGCGGGCGTTTATGACCACGGCTATGTGCTGGGCTATGAACAGCTGCGTGACCACAGGCCGGATATGCCCGGACCCAGACACCGGCTGTGGCGCATCCGTGCGGGGCATATCGTAACCGCCACGGGTGCGATCGAACGGCCTTTATCCTTTGCCGGCAACGATGTGCCCGGTGTGATGCTGGCCGGCGCGCTGCGTGACTACCTTGTCAACTATGGCGTCGCCATCGGGCAGCGCACGGTCGTTGTCACCAACAATGACGACGCCTATCGATGCGCATTTGCCTTGAAAGAAGCGGGTCTTGATGTGCCTGCTATCGTGGATGCGCGCATGCACGAAACCCCGCCTGCTGCTCTGCAGCGCGCCCAGGAGCTTGGCATCACGGTGCTTGAGGGGCATGCGATCGCCTCGGTCAAGGGCGGCAAACGTGTGGAGGGGGTCGCCCTGTGCAAACAGGAGGGCACAGGCGATCCGCTTCGCGACATCGCCTGCGATGCCGTCGCCATGTCGGGCGGGTGGTCGCCGGTTGTGCATCTGTGGTCGCACTGCGGTGGAAAACTCGTCTGGGACGCCGATCAGGCCTGTTTCCGGCCGGATGTGGACAAAGCGCCGACAAATGACAGCGGACAGCCTTTTGTGACTGCGGCAGGGGCCGCGAACGGCCACTTCCAGCTTGCCGATATTCTTGAGGATGCCGATGCCGCGGCGCGCGCGGCGGCCACTGCCGCGGGGTTCACAGTGCGCAAGTCGAAAGGCCCGCAGGCGCTGCGTGAACCCGAAGCTCCGATGGCGCCGGTTTGGCTCATGCCCGCACAGGCCGACATCAAGCTGCGCAGCAAAGCGTGGCTGGACTATCAGAACGACGTGAAAGTCTCTGATATCCAGCTGGCGGCGCAGGAAGGCTTTGAATCGGTCGAACACGCCAAACGTTACACCACGCTTGGCATGGCCACCGATCAGGGCAAGCTGAGCAATATCAACGGGCTTGCGATCCTGTCGGACGCGCTGGACCGTCCGATCCCGCAGACCGGCACCACCACTTTCCGTCCGCCCTACACCCCCATTTCCATGGGGGCGATCGGCGGCGAGGCGCGGGGCGAGGTTTTCCAGCCGCTGCGGCGCACGCCGATGCACGACTGGCACGCGGCACATGGTGCGGACTGGGAGCCGGTCGGCCACTGGCGGCGGCCCTATGCCTTTGTGCGCGAGGGCGAGCGGGTCAAGGATGCGGTCAACCGCGAGGTGCTCAACACGCGCCGGAACCTCGGGCTGCTGGATGCCTCGACGCTGGGCAAGATCATCGTGAAAGGGCCCGACGCGCCCAAATTCCTCGACATGATGTACACAAACATGATGTCGACGCTGAAACCCGGTAAATGCCGCTATGGGCTCATGTGTTCGGAAAACGGCTTTCTGATCGACGATGGTGTGGTCGCGCGCATCGGCGACGACACCTACCTGTGCCACACGACCACCGGCGGGGCAGAGCGCATCCACCAGCATATGGAGGAGTGGCTGCAGACCGAGTGGTGGGACTGGAAGGTCTATGTGGCCAATGTCACCGAGCAGCTGGCGCAGGTGGCCGTTGTCGGGCCCAATGCGCGCAAGGTACTGGAGAAGCTGGGCGGCATGGATCTGTCGAAAGAGGCGTTGGGGTTCATGGAGTGGGCGGATGGCACCATCGGTGGCTTTGACGCGCGCGTCTACCGCATCTCGTTTTCCGGCGAGCTTAGCTACGAGGTCGCCGTGCCGGCAAGTCAGGGCCTGGCCTTCTGGGAGGCTTTGATGGCTGCGGGAGAAGAGTTCGGTGTCATGCCTTACGGCACCGAATGTCTGCACATCATGCGCGCCGAAAAGGGCTTTATCATGATCGGAGACGAAACGGATGGCACGGTGATCCCGCAGGACCTTGGGCTGCACTGGGCGATTTCCAAAAAGAAAGAAGACTTTCTGGGCAAGCGTGCGCAGGAGCGCAGCAATATGACCGATCCCAAACGCTGGAAGCTTGTTGGTCTTGAGACGCTTTCAGGCGCGGTGATCCCTGACGGGGCTTATGCCATCGGCGAGGGCAAGAATGCCAACGGGCAGCGCAATGTGATCGGCCGTGTCACCTCGACCTATTATTCGCCGACGCTGGAGTGCGGGATTGCGATGGGCCTTGTGCTGGACGGGCCGGACCGTATGGGAGAGATCCTGGAGTTTCCGGGGACTGAAGGGGCGACCTTCAAGGCACGCATCGTCGATCAGGTCTTTTATGACAAGGATGGGGAGAAGCAGAATGTCTAGTCCTGTCAGCGCTCTGGGTGGCGCATCTTTTTCGGAGGGTATCGCGCGCATCGACGAGGTTGCGTTGCAGGGCATGATAACGCTGCGCGGTGATCTGTCGGACCCTGTGGTGCAAAAAACCCTGAAACCTTTTGGCGATGGCGACCTGCCCGCAGCGGGTGAGGCGCGCATCGAGGCAGACCGGGGTCTGGCCTGGATGAGCCCCGATGAAATGCTGGTTCTGTGCCCCTATGCGGCGGCAGCGGAGACGGTTGCCGCCCTGCAAGAGGCATTGGGGGACGCGCATGCGTTGGTGGTCGATGTGTCGGACGCGCGCGCGTCCTTTGTGGTGAGCGGCCCGCAGGCACGTGACGTTCTGGCCAAGCTTTGCCCGGTCGATTTCTCGCCTGCGGCTTTCTCCCTCGGTATGTTCCGCAGAACGCGTATGGCGCAGGTGCCGGCGGCAATCTGGCCGCGACAAGACGGTGCGTTGCAGCTGATCTGTTTCCGCAGTCAGGCGCGTTATGTTTTCGATCTGCTGTCGGTGGCGGCACAGGCAGGATCCGAGGTTGGGATGCACGTGCAGGGCTGAGACCTGCCACCCTTTTTGCAGTCAGGAAGCCGAGGGGTCCTTGCAAGCACCCGTGCAGCGCCTTAGGGTTGCGGACAGTTGACGGAGTTTGTGATGGTACGAGTACTGTGGTTTGCGCTGCTGAGCGCTGTGGCTTTGGCCTTTCCTGCATTAGCCAAGGGTGTCCTTTACGACTGCGACATTGCGCAGACCCGTCAGGCAGGTGGGTGGATATCCGAAAAGATGGCAATTGTCGTGACCGAAGATGGCAGGGTCGTGGTATCCGACGCGGTCATACTGATGTTCAACCGTGAGCCCCTGCAGGTGCGCGTCAGCCGCAATACGGACCGCAAACTGGCGATCCGCTGGACACTCAAGAACATTGTGAACGGCGCAAACCAGACCACACCTGCTTTCGAGTATTCCGCCACACTGACCAAGTCGAGCAACCGCATTGCTGTCTATGCGAACCCCGACGGCTACCCCAACCGCTTTTCCGGCAAGGGCACCTGCGCGCCGCGCTTTGGCTGACGGTGGGTGCCATTTTCAGATAAAGCGCGTGCAAAACCGGTTCTTGGCACTTTTTGCAGCACCTGATACTTGAACTGCGCACCGACCGCGCTTTTTTGAAGTGCAATACACACAAATATCCAAGAGGGGGCCCCAATGGCTTTTGAACTTCCTGATCTTCCTTACGCCCATGACGCTTTGGCTGGCAAAGGTATGTCAGCAGAGACGCTGGAGTATCACCACGATCTGCACCACAACGCCTATGTGACCAACGGCAACAAGGCGATCGAAGGGACCGAGTGGGCGGACAAGTCCATGGAAGAGATCATCACGGGCACCTATGACGCCTCGGCGGTCGCTCAGAACGGCATCTTTAACAATATCAGCCAGCTGTGGAACCACAACCAGTTCTGGGAGATGATGGGCCCCGGCGACGGTGGCATGCCTGGCGAACTTGAGAAAGCGCTGGTCGAGAACTTCGGCTCTGTCGACGCGTTCAAATCAGAGTTCTCTGCAGCGGGCGCAGGCCAGTTCGGTTCGGGCTGGTGCTGGCTGGTCAAGAAGGCGGACGGGTCGCTTGCCGTGACTAAGACTGAAAACGGCGTCAACCCGCTGTGCTTTGGCCAAACGGCGCTTTTGGGCTGTGATGTGTGGGAGCATTCCTACTACATCGATTTCCGCAACAAGCGTCCGGCCTATCTGACGAACTTCCTCGACAATCTGGTAAACTGGGAAAACGTCGCTTCGCGCATGTGATCCGGTGTCGCGACCAGACAAGACCTCAAAGCCCTGCCAATCGGCGGGGCTTTTTCGTTTTGGGTGCACGCGGTTGAACTAGTCCGCGGGGGTGTCCAGCCCCGCCATCAGGAGCGACCCCAGCGTGGCGGCGACGCAGGCGCTGCTGTGCGATGCGGGCGACAAGGCCGAGAGCGGTCGGCCCGAAAAACTGGGCCGCGGCATCTCATGTGCAGTGGCGAGTGCGCGCAAAAAGTTGGTGTAGGGGTCTTGTCCGTCCTTCATGGGGCGGTATTCAAGGCGTCCTTCACGCAGCGCGCGTGCATAGACCGTTTCGCCTTCCTTGATGGTTTCGACCACCTTGATCGCGTCGAGCGTTTCGGGGTCTACTGCTGTCGGGTCCGATGACAGGATCACGAAATCAGCCAGTTTGCCGACCTCCAGCGTGCCTTTGGTATCTTCTTCGAAGTGCTGATAGGCGGGCCAGATCGTCATTGCCTTGAGGGCGGTTATCACATCGACCCGTTGATCCGGCCCGATGATATCGCCCGAGCGCGAGCGGCGGGTCACGGTCGCGTCCAGAATGCGCATGGAATCGGGGAAGGCGACGGGCGCGTCGTGATGGCTTGAAAACATCATGCCGCGTTCGCGCAGCCATCCAGTGGGCGAGATGTTGTCGGCAGCCTTGGGCCCCACGGTGCGGTCGCGGTGCCAGTCCCCCCAGTAAAAGGTGTGCATCGGAAACAGCGATGGGAAGACATCAAGCGCGTCATAGGCCGCGACCTGATCTTGACGCAGGAATTGCCCGTGAATCAGCACCGGCCGGCGGTCTGCCGCGCCATGGGTCTGGGTGGCCGCGCGCACAGCGCCGATCAGGATGTCCGAGGCACCTTCGCCATTCGCATGTGTCAGAATTTGCACGTTGTTGGCAAAGGCCCAGTCGATGGCGTCAAAGACCTGATCGGGCGACGCGGCTGCGTAGCCTTTGTAGTCCTCTCTGAACCCTTCAGGCGGATCGTAGTAGGGTTTGTCGCGCAGGGCGGTAAACCCTTGCGGCGAGCCGTCGATTGTAAGTTTTGCGCCGCCCACGCGCAGCCTGTCGGTGTAGTCGCGTGATGCGGTGCGGGCGATGAAGTCGCGGTCGATCAGCACGTCGGGATAGGTCACCACATCAATATCGAGCCCTTCTTCGGTGGCGACCGCCTGCATCAGCTGCGCCACACCGGGTGAAGAGCGGCCTTCCTGTGCTGTCGTGTAGCCGTAGGTGGCGATAAGGTCCAAACCGGCGCGGAAGATCGCACGGCTTGCGTCCTCGTCAAGGTCGCCCATCAGCGCGCCAATAACGGCTGCGCTGGCGTTTTCTTCCAGAACGCCGTTGGGTTCATTGCTGCCGGCGCGCCGGCGGATCACACCGCCTGGGGGGTTGGGGGTCTCAGCTGTGATCCCCGCAACCTCAAGCGCTTTGGAATTGGCCACAGCGAGGTGGCCGGACTGGTGCAGCACGAAGACCGGTATATCCGATGCGATGGCGTCAAGCTCGTCCCGGGTCGGGTGGCGCTCTTCGACTAGTTGCGAATCGTCGTAGCCAAAGCCGAGTATCAGACCGGCACGCTGCACGCGGTCCCCGAAAGTCTCGGCGTAGGTGCGCATGATGCGTTGCAGGTCAGGGATCGAGTTGACTTCGCCGTCGGGCGCGGGGAGCAGGTTGGCCGAGAGAGCCTGCACGCCGATCATGAAGACATGGCCATGCGCATCGACAAAGCCGGGCAGCAATGTCCCACCGGCAAGATCGATCATTTGCGTGTCGGCACCACGGTGACGCAGGACGGTGTCTGCCGGTCCGACGGCGATGATCTCTCCGGCTTTCTCGGCGATGGCTTCGGCCCGCATCGCGTCGTCCCGCATTGTCAGGATAGGGCCGCCAAACCAGATTTTGTCCGCGACAGCGGGTGCGCCGGCTGCGGTGCCGGCCTGACTGTGATTGTCGCGAAAGAATTCCCATGCGTCCATGCCGGTGCCGTCCGGCAGGGTGCAGATGCCGCGTTGGCCAGTGGCTTCGTCGACGGTGGAAAAGGTGCCGCCCTGCGTTTGGCAAAACAGCGCGGCGGGGTTGGTCGTGGCGGCGGCAGCAGCAGGCACAAGGATCAGGGCAAGGGTGGCGAGCAAGCTTTTGATGATTGTGGGCATGGTACGACCTCTGTTCTGGGTAGCGTCAGGTTACGACAGCTCGCCCACAGATCAAGTCTGAGTTGCATCACTCTGGCAGGATGACGCTGCGCGCGCGGGTTTGCGGGTCTTAGCCGCGCAGTACATCAACAGCCGCGTCCGGTCCGTCGACGACATGGATAAAATCCCTGAGGCTTTGATCGGCAAATCCCTGATCGATCACGTGATCGACCAAAGCCGTTAGCGGTGCCCAGTAGCCTTTTGTATCCATAAGGATAATTGGTTTTGCGTGCAGTCCGAGTTGCCGCCACGTGAGTACTTCGAAAAACTCGTCCAGCGATCCGGCACCGCCCGGCAGCACCACCACGGCATCGCAATTCATGAACATCACCTTTTTGCGCTCATGCATTGTTTCGGTCACCACATAAGAGGTCAGGTCCGTTTTCCCGACCTCCCAGTCGACGAGATGTTGGGGGATGACACCAAATGTTTCGCCGCCCGCCGCCTGCGCGCTGCGCGCCACAGCCCCCATCAGCCCAACGTCGCCCGCACCGTAGACCAGTCGCCACCCTTCCTGCGCCAGCCGATTTCCAAAGGCTTCGGCATTGGCGATGTAGGCAGGTTCGGCACCGGGCCGGGAGCCGCAGTAAACGCAGACGGATTTTTTGCGCATGAGTGTGACTTTCCTGTTTGTCTTAATGCATTTGTGAGCCGGGATGCTTTGACCACTGATAGGGCAGTTGCTATGAAGGCTCAATGTCTGCGCCGCGTTTTGGGCGCACACCTGGGATGAAGAGAACAATTATGATCGGCAATGGGTCTGGCAACGGGCTGTGGATGGCTGCTGGGGTCACGGTGGTTTTGATCGCGGCGGGGGTCTATCTGTCCACGCGTGGTGACGGTGTGGTGCAAGAGGGCGAGGTGACCTCTGTCGTCGCGCCGGCGCAGCCGCCGCAGGTGTCGGGCACGCCGTTGCCCGACCAACCTCCTGTGGACGCGCCCGAGGCCGCACAGGGCGAGACGACAGCGCAGGACGCAACCACCGGCGCTGTCGCAGAGAACCAGCAGGCGCTGGATGCGGCCGTGGTGCCCACGTTTGACGAGGTGCGGGTCGATGGCTCGGGCGTCATGGTGATTGCCGGGCGTGCCAGCCCCGGCGTACAGGTCGAGGTGCTTGTGGATGGCGAGGTCGTGGCGACCTCGGACACTGATGCGACAGGTTCTTTTGCAGCATTGGGCACCTTGGACGAGAGCGCGGATGCACGCCTTTTGACCCTGCGTGTTGGTGAAGGGGATGCGGCTGTGGCGTCGGATGAGGAGATCATTCTGGCCCCGATCACCGCGCCGCAGACCGAAGCCGTAGTGGCCGCGGCACCGGAGCCTGAAGCGGTCGCAGAGCCTGACGCGCTTGCGCCCTCTGACCCGACCGCGCAGGCCGCTGCGGAGGCGCAAGCAGGAACGCCCGAAGACTCTGTGGTTGCGGCATTGCCTGAGACAGCGCCTGCTGCCCCACCAGCGCCAGCACCTGCGGCAAGCGAGGCAGACACGGCTGCGGCCACACCGCCCAAAACTGAAACGGAAGAGACTGCATTGGATGGTGCCGATCCTGCGGCGCAAGTCGCCGCATCGCAGCCCCAAGATCCCAAGCCCGATGCGCAGGAGGCGGCCGAGGCCCCCGCAGTCGCTGTTTTACGGTCCGATGATACGGGCGTAGCGCTTGTACCATCTGCGCCCCCGCCTGCCCAAACGGTCGTTCTGGACACGATCGGCTATAGTGATGCGGGCGATGTGCAGCTGGGCGGACGGGCGGCTGCCGGTACCGTCGAGGTGCGTGCCTATCTCAACAACCGTGCCGTTGCGCGGCTGCCGGTGGATGAGGATGGAAACTGGCGCGGGGACGTGCCCGAAGTAGATGCCGGTGTCTATACGCTGCGTGTCGATGCGCTTGCCGCTGACGGATCGGTCGCGAGCCGGGTCGAGACGCCCTTCAAACGGGAGGAACCCGAAGTGCTGGCGGCGGCGACGGCCAACTCCGACGGTCCCGTGCGCGCGGTGACCGTGCAGGCGGGTGATACGCTTTGGGCCATTGCGCGTGATCGCTACGGAGAGGGCCTTTTGTATGTGCAGGTCTTCGAGGCCAATCGCGCGTCCATCCGGGACCCTGATCTGATCTACCCGGGGCAGGTGTTCGATCTGCCGAGCGACTGAAGAGAGCCTGGTGCTGGTCAATCGGCGAGCGGTGTTCTAGGTACTCCGAGAAGACGATAGCAGGATAGCTCATGCCCAGCGATACCGCGGCGGACCAGACGTCGGATCCGTCCCAAACTACAGTCGAAGAAGAAGAGCGCCGCTCGGGGTGGCGCACGATCCGCAAGGTCGCGCCTTATCTGTGGCCGGCGGACAAGGCGTGGGTGCGGCACAGGGTTGTCTGGGCGTTGACGCTGCTGGTTGTGGCCAAGCTGGTATCGGTCGCAACCCCGTTCTTTTACAAGGGCGCTGTTGACGCTCTGGCGGAAGAGGGTGTTCCGATGCTGGCGCTTGGCGCTATCGGTTTGACCGTAGCCTACGGTATGGCGCGGCTGTTGACGGTGGGCTTTCAGCAGTTACGCGATGCCGTTTTTGCCAAGGTGGGGCAGCGGGCCTTGCGGATGCTCGCGTTGGAGACCTTCAACCACATTCACCGGCTGTCGATGCGCTATCACATCACGCGCAAGACGGGCGGGCTGAGCCGCATCATCGAACGGGGTGTGAAAGGTGTCGATTTCCTTTTGCGCTTTATGCTTTTCTCGATCGGGCCGCTTATTCTTGAGCTTTTGTTGGTCGGTATCATTCTCGCGGTTGTGTTTGATATCACTTATCTTCTGGTCGTGGCCGTGACCATCGCGCTTTATGTCTGGTTCACCTTTGCGGTGACCGAGTGGCGCGTCAAGCTGCGCCGCGAGATGAATGAACAGGACACCGACGCAAACCAGAAGGCGATCGACAGCCTGCTCAACTTCGAGACGGTGAAATACTTTGGCGCAGAGCGGCGCGAAGCGGCCCGCTATGACAGTGCGATGGAAAAGTATGAGGGCGCGGCGATCAAGACCGCGCAAAGCCTCGCGTTCCTGAATTTCGGGCAGTCTTTCCTTATCACCATGGGGTTGATCGGGGTCATGGTCATGGCGGCCATCGGCGTGCAGAACGGCGCGTTGACGGTCGGAGATTTTGTGATGGTGAATGCCTATATGCTGCAGATCACCATCCCTCTGAACTTTCTGGGCACTGTCTATCGCGAGATACGCCAATCCCTTGTAGACATGGGAGAAATGTTCAATCTGCTGGAACAACCGGCTGAGGTGGTCGATGCGCCGGACGCCAAGCCGCTTAAGGTGTCGGGCGGGCGGATCGAACTGGATCAGGTCGACTTTGGCTACAACGCTGACCGCCCCATCCTGAAAGGGGTTTCGGTGACGGCAGAGCCCGGCCAGATGGTGGCGATTTGCGGCTCTACCGGATCGGGCAAATCGACCATAGGGCGGCTTTTGTTTCGGTTCTACGACGTGAACGGCGGTGCGCTCAGGATTGATGGTCAGGATGTGCGGCAAGTAACGCAGGAGAGCCTGCACGGGGCGATCGGGGTGGTGCCACAGGACACCGTTCTGTTCAACGATACGATCCGCTACAACATCGCCTACGGTCGCGACGGGGCCACGCAGTCAGAGATTGAGGCGGCGGCAAAATCCGCGCAAATCCATGATTTCATTCTGTCTTTGCCAGATGGATACGAGACGACTGTGGGTGAACGCGGGCTTAAGCTTTCGGGGGGTGAAAAGCAGCGTGTCGGGATCGCGCGCACCTTGCTCAAGGACCCGCCGATCCTGTTGCTGGACGAGGCGACATCGGCGCTGGATTCAGAGACCGAGGCCGATATTCAGGATGCGCTGATGCAGGCGGGACGGGGCCGCACGGTGCTGGTTATCGCGCATCGGCTGAGCACTATCGCAGAAGCTGACAGGATCATTGTGCTGGAGAAAGGCGAGATCATCGAGCAGGGCACCCATGATGATCTGCTCGAAAAAGACGGGCGCTATGCGCAGCTTTGGCGGCGCCAGCAATCCGAGGAAGATGCCTAAGTGACCGCCGGTCGCGCGGCGCTTGCCACGCCGCGGAGCCCGAGTGTTTTCAGGGCGTCTGCCCTGCCGGTTCGTGGGGAACGCCCCCCAGCAGCCGGGCCGTGCCAGAGGCATCAGTCGACGGAAATCGCCTTGCTGGTGAGTTTGTCGAGCGCGCCGGTCATCATCTGGATGTATTTGGCGTCTGCAGGCAGCCCGTGGGTTTGGGCAAGCGACGCGGGATCGTGGTAGACCACGCGCACCAGACCGTCCTCTCCGAAATAGGCCAGTACGCGCAGGGGCAGATCAAGCCCGGCGGTGGCGTTGTCGCGCATGGCTGGTGTGCCGAGCTTTGGGTTGCCAAAGATCAAAAGTTCGGACGCGGCGAGATCCATGTCAACCGACGCGGCCCCGGCACCATGATCTACACGGGCAAAGACCGTGGCGCCTGCGCCCTCTACGGCTGCGGCGAGGCGGTCGAGGGTTTCGGACACCGAGTAGGGGCTGGTTTTTTCGACAAGGTCGTTGGCGAGACCTGCAGTGGCGGTCATCACAAGGGGAATGGCGGCCGCGAGAGCCAGAATACGTCGCATGGGCAGTCTCCTGTTGGGTTGTTGACAAGAAGTATAGCACAGATGCGGGCGATGGCGCGCACAGGCTTTGTCACACTGCCGTGAGGCCGGCTACTCGGCGGCTTTCAGCGTGGCGGTCCCGGCGGCCTCTGTCGCTTCGCCCTCGTGCCAGATCAGTTCGGTGCCCGCGATGCGGCTGGCGTCTTTTTCCAGCGCCCAGTCGCGTGCGGCGCGCGAGGCCCGGCCCATCGACAATTTGGCCAGCATGGTTGCCAGCCAGCGCACATATGTCGTGGCCCAGACGCGAATGGCCAGCATCGAGGGGGTTACCACAAGTGTCAGCA
This sequence comes from uncultured Roseobacter sp., assembly GCA_947501635.1. Lineage (GTDB taxonomy): Bacteria > Pseudomonadota > Alphaproteobacteria > Rhodobacterales > Rhodobacteraceae > Roseobacter. The sequence goes on along the minus strand of CANMWT010000003.1, from coordinate 374,047 downwards.
CCGTCGCGATGCCGAGCCCGAAGACCACAGCGGTTGCCAGCTGTTTCCACCAAAGCGCTGTCGGGCTGTCGACGGTGTAGCCGCCTTCGGCAAAGTTGATGCTGAGGCCGAACATCATCGGTGCAAGCCCTGCCATTGTGGTGATCGTGGTCAGCAATACGGGGCGGATACGGGCCTGTGCTGTGCGGATGATGGCTTCGATGCGGGGCATGTATTGGCTGTATTCCTGATAGGTGTCGATCAGGATGATGTTGTTGTTCACCACGATGCCCGCCAGCGCGACGATCCCTGTGCCGGTCATGATGATCGAAAAGGTCTGACCCATGACAAGCATGCCGATCAGTACGCCCGTGGTCGAGAGCACCACCGCGACCAGCACCAGAACAGCGTTGTAAAAGCTGTTGAACTGCGCCAGCAGGATGATGAACATCAACCCCAGTGCAGCGGAGAAGGCGGTTTGCAGGAATGCCTGGCTTTCCGCCTGCTCTTCCTGATCGCCGGTCCATTCCCAGTCGATGCCGGGGGGCAGGGGCTGGCTGTTGAGCCATTCAGTCAGAACGCCGATGCGCTCGTTGGGGTTGACGGGTACAAGGCGCATGCGGCCGTCATCGATGCCCGCTTGCAATGCGCTGTCTTCGAGGTCTGTGCGCATGATCGGGCGGTAGCCGGTCTGATCCGGTGCGGTGATTTCGGCGTCCGCCGCAGCGGGCCGCAACACCGCAAGTGTGACATCGCGCTCGGTGCCGTCGTCTGCGGTTTGGGTTTCCACAGCCTTGACGAGGCCCGGGGATACATCGGCTTTTACATCGAAATAACGGGTCTGGTCGATGCGGTTGATCTCCGACAGTTTCGGCACGGGGGTGCGGGTGATGAAGTTGCTGAGCGGCACCAACCCGTCACTGGTGCGGACTTTGAGGGTGTCTAGCGTTGACAGCACGCGGTCTTTTTCGGGCAGGCGCACGCGGATGTCGATTTCCTCGTCGGAACTGGGGACGCGCATGGTGTCGAGCAATAGACCGCGCGTCACCAGCTGGACCATGGCCCCGACGGTTTGCACGTCCGCGCCGTAGCGGCCGGCTTTTTCCACGTCCACGTCGATTTGCCAGTCGATACCGGGCAGCGGGCGTGTGTCTTCGATCAGCGTGAGGCCCGGGGTTGCTTCGAATTGTGCGCGCGCGGTGGCTGCGGCCTGTGTCAGCGCGGCAAAGTCGTCGCCTTTGAGCCGTAGGTGTACTGGTTTGCCCGAGGCGGGACCTTGGGCGACGTCGGTAATCTCGGTTTTAATGCCGGGCAGGGTGGCGAGTTGTTCGGAGAGTTCGGCGATGACGATATTGCCGTCAAGATCGGGACGGTCTGCGCGATCTTCCCAGGGGATGGTTTCGAACTGGACCTGCCCGATCATATCCTTGGGGGTGGCGGCACCGGATGAGTCGGTGTTCAGCCCGCCTTCGCCGGCAAAGGAAAAGGCGTTCTGGATGCCGGGATGGGCCAGTACGATCTGTTCCGCCTGCCGCACCAGTTCGTCTTTTTCCTCAAGCGAGAGGTTGCCGCGGGCCAGCACATAGACGATGCCCTGTTCGGGTTCTGATTCAACAAAGAACTCTACGCCGTTGTTGTTGTTGGCAAAGAAGATCAGGATCGTGCCGACAAAGACAAAGACGGTGCCTGCCATGACAAGTGGCATCACGGGGTTACCGGTGATGGCGGCGATCACATGGCCGAAGCCCGAGCGCTGGTAGCTGCCGGTGATCTTCCCCGGTTGGGCACGGAAGAGTTTCGATGCCATCCAGCGGCCTGCGTGCCCCATGCGTGTCAGCAGGGCAAAGCTGGCGATAAGCACGACCAGAAAACCCCCCAGTGCCACGGCGAAAACCGCCACGGCCGCCAGCACCAGCAGGAAGACCATAAGGAATGTGGGTACCACGGAGCCCAGCATTTCGAGGCTGTCCATGGCTGCAAAGCGGTTGCCAATTGCCGCGAAGATCGGGTCCAGCAGGCCTGACACGGCCAGCATCAGCGCGCCCACGGGAAAGAGTGCCGCGTGCAGGTACCAGTGCAGGTTTGCCACGGCGCGCATGTAGTCGGCCAGCCATCGTTCAAGCCGCCCTGTCACCCCGCCCATGACCGGCAAGTAGATCAGCGCGACCACCAGTGATGCGGACAGCACGAAGATCAGTGTGACCGGCAGCATGCCCATGAACTCGCCCGGCACGCCCGGCCAGAAGAGCATCGGCAAAAAGGCGCAGAGCGTGGTGGCAGTGGATGAGATAATGGGCCAGAACATGCGTTTGGCCGCATCGACATAGGATTGCATCGGGCCGACGCCTTCTTGCTGGCGTTTGTCCGCATATTCCACAACGACGATCGCGCCATCCACCAGCATGCCCACGGCAAGGATCAGCCCGAACATCACGATGTTGGAGATCGAAATACCCATCAGTGCTAGGAAGGCAAAACACAGCAGGAACGACGTAGGAATGGCAAAGCCCACCAGCAGCGCCGCCCGGATGCCCAGAGCCGCGAGCGAGACGATCATCACCAGCGCGATTGCAGTAAAGACGGAGCCCAGCAGCTGTTGGACCATGCTGTTGACGATGCGGGACTGGTCGTTAGAGGTGCCGACCTCGACCGCGGCGCGCAGCCCTTGTGGCCAGTTCTGGCTCTCGCGTTCGACCAGATCCTTGACGATGCCGGCGGTGTCGATCAGGTTGAACCCCTTGCGTTTGACAACCTGTAGCGCGACCGTGTTTTCGCCATTGAAACGGGCGGTGCCTGCGCGGTCTTCAAAGGTGAGGTTGATCTGTGCCAGATCACCCAGAGTGACCACGCGGTTCCCGTTGGTCTTGACCGGGAGGTTGTAGACATCGCGGGGGTCGTTGAAAGAGGAGGGAATTTTCACCGCGAAGGTGCCCTGCGCCGTTTCCACTTCGCCTGCAGCGATCAGCTGGTTGTTGTTTTGCACCGTGGTGATGAGTTCGCTGGCCGTCACGTTGTAGGCTTCGAGACGGAGCGGGTCGATCAGCACCTCCAGCATCTCGTCGCGTGATCCGCCGATGCCCGCCTCCAGCACCGCGTCTACAGCTTCAAGTTCGTCTTGCAAGTCTTTGGCAATACGCACCATTGTCCGTTCGGGTACAGGGCCGGTGAGGTTAACAATGATGATCGGGAATTCAGAGAAGTTGATCTCGTTTATCGAGTATTGCTCGGCCCCGTCGGGAAAATCCGTCTGGGCCTTGCCCATGGCGTCGCGGACATCGGCAAGGATTTTTGTTTTGTCCCAGCCAAACTCGAATTCCAACGCCACGCCTGCGTAATTCTCGGAGGCGGTGCCACTCATGGATTTCAGGCCGTCAAGGTCGGCCAGCTCTGTCTCCATCGGTTTGACCAGCAGCGTTTCACTGTCCGCCGCAGAGATACCGGGAAAGACCACCGATACGAAAAGCGCGGGGATTTCGATGTCGGGCTCGCCCTCTTTGGGCAGGGTCGAATAGGAATAGCCGCCGACCAGAATGCTCAGCACAATGAAGGCGATGACCATGCGCGCCCGGCTTGCGGCCCAGTCGACGATGCCGGTCATTGGCTCAGGTCTCTCTGGGTCGGGGCCACTTTGACGCCGGCCACGACATATTCCTGCCCCAGCACAATCACGTCGAGCTGTTCGGGCAGGCCGTCGACCCAGACGCCCTGGGCTGTGTCGCGCAGCAGCCGGACAGGGTAGAATGCGACCACGTCCATGGCATCGACCGCGCGGATACCCAGCACGCCGTCGTCATTCAGGGTGAGCGCCGACTGCGGCAGCAGGTGGGCGGTAGCACCTTCGCCGGCGATCAGGATTTCCGCCGTCTGGCCGTCTGAAATGCTTTGGTCGCTGTTGTCGACTTCGATCTCGACGCGAAAGGTGCGTGTGGTCTCGTCCGCGGAGCGGGACAAAAAGGTGACGCGGCCGGTGATATCGCCTTTGCCCGTCACCAATGTGGCCGTGGCTGGAGCGCCCACGACAACGCGCTCAACTTCCGTTTCAGGGACAAAGGCCACTAGTTTGATCGGGTCCAGTTGGATCACCGTCGCGCAGAGCCCACCGGGCTGCAAAAGTGCACCCAATTCGGCGGTATCGCTTTCCAACAGCCCTGCAAAGGGGGCCGTAATGCTAAGGCGTTCCATCTCTTTTTCGGCCGCATCGACAGAGGCTTGAGCGGCTTCGATGCCTGCTTGCGCTCCTCTGAGGCCGGCGCGGGCGGACTCGACCCCAGCCAGTGCCGTGGCCACATTCGCCTCGGCGTTGGCAACCCGTGTGGTGGAGGCAAAGCCCCCTTCGCTGAGTTTGGATGAGGCATTCTGGTTTATGCGTGCTTCGGCGAGCTGTGCCTGTGACTGTTCGAGCCGTGCCTGTGCCTCGGGCACGCGTGCGCGCGCTTCGTCAAGCTGGGCGCGGGTCTGTGCCAGCGCGGTGCCGCGCGCGCCCTCGTCAAGGCGGCAGAGCACTTCGCCTGCCACGACTTGTTGACCTTTGCGCAGTGGTTCGGAGATGACCGTTGCCGATGTCTCGGATTTGACGTCGACGACGCGTGCGGCGCGTGTCTCGCCCCGCAGGGAGACGGCCGTGTCAATCGTTTGGGCCGTAGAGGTTTGCACGACGACTTTGACAAGGTTGGGAGCGGTGGGAGTGCTGGTTTGCGCAACCTGTTGCGAATCGGGCGTATCCTGAGATTGCGGCGTGGCACCGATCAGTGCGCGGCCCGCATCGCGGTCCACCACTGCGAAATAAACAATTGCCGCCACTGCAAGCGCTGCAATGATGGAGAAAATACGCATTCAACTTGCCTCATCAATGTACCGCGCAACGCGCGGAGGTGGTCAGCTATGCCTGATTTCGAGATATTTACGCTAAACTGACCAGTTCAGATTAAAGATTTTTGCGCTTTTGCGCAATGGGGGTTCTTGTCGTCGGGCGCTGGCTCTTGGCTTGGCGGTCCGCGCCCTGTAAGAGGATCGTCAAATGCGTCAGGGCAGGGTGTTATGAGCAACAGCGACAGTTTCATCGAAGAGGTCACGGAAGAGGTTCGCAAGGACCGGTTTTACTACCTTTTGCGTCGGTACGGCTGGGTTGCCGGGGTTGTGGTGGCGCTGATTGTCGGCGGGGCCGCGTGGTCTGAGTACACCAAGGCGCAGGCGCGCGCCGAAGCGGAAGGGCTGGGAGACAGCATTCTGGCGGCTTTGGCGGAACCCGAGGCGGCCGAACGGCAGACTTTGCTGGAAAACATTGACGCCGGAACGGCGGGTGCTGCGGCTGTGGTGGCGATGCTGACCGCGGCCGAGGCGCAGCAGGCCGGGGACACGGCGGCTGCTGTCGGTGCGTTGGACCGGGTGGCCGTTGACGGGGAGGTGCCTGAAATCTACCGCCAGATTGCGGCTTTCAAGGCGTTGGTTTTGCAGGCCGAAGAGATGGACCGCGACAGCCGCCGCCAGCAGCTTGAAGCGCTGGCCGCACCGGGTGCGCCTTTGTCGCTTCTGGCGCAGGAGCAATTGGCGCTGATGGACATCGAGGCGGGCGAGACGGAGGCCGCGCTGTCGAAGTTGCAGAACATCGTTGCGGATGCGAACGTAAGCACAGACTTGCAACAACGCGCCTTACAGGTGATTGTGGCGCTGGGAGGCACGCCCGATCTGGCGGGTCTTCCGGGTCTGGAAAACTAGTCGACGCCGGATCGCGGTTTTGACAGCGGTGTACGGATAATACGTCGGTCGAGCGGGGCAGAATGAGACAGTACCACACGATAGCCTGTGTTCGGGCGGCACGCAGCGTTCTGGCGATCGTTGCAGCGGCGATATTGCTGACGGCCTGTGCCGAGGACGATACGATCCTGCCGGGCAAGCGCGAAGAGGTCCGTTCGGTGCTGTTGGGACAATCGGGGGAGGTCGCGGCGCGCGCGGAGAACGAGGCGCGTCCGATCCGCCTGCCGGCCGTGCAGGCCAATGCCAACTGGCCGCAGGCCATCGGCACACCGGCGACACGCACCGATCATCCCGCGCTTGGCGCGCAGTTAACACCGCTTTGGTCGGCCAAGATTGGTGCGGGCGATGGCAGGCGGCAGCGCATTACTGCTGCACCTGTGGTGGCCAATGGGTTGGTTTACACGTTGGACGCCGAAGCTCTGGTGACTGCGACGTCCACGTCGGGTCAGCAGGTGTGGCAGCAGGATGTCAGGCCGGACCGTGACCGTGGCGGTCAGGGTACGGGTGGCGGGTTGGCCTATAGCGATGGTCGCCTTTTCGTGGCGCTGGGCTATGGCGTGATCGTGGCACTTGATGCGCAAACCGGCGGAGAGATCTGGCGCCAGCAACTTAACGGGACAGCGTCAGGCATGCCGACCGCTTATGATGGTCTGGTCTATGTGACTGCAGGAGACGACCGTGGCTGGGCATTGACGGCGGATGAAGGCCGTGTGCGCTGGACGCTGACCGCGTCACCGGATGTCACAAACGTTCTTGGGGCACCGGCGCCTGCCGTGTCGGGTGACCTTGCGATTTTTGCTTTTGGATCGGGTGAAATTCAGGCCGTGTTCCGGCGTGGCGGTTTGCGGCGCTGGGACGCGTCGGTGAGCGGCGAGCGACCGGGCACTGCCTTGGGCAGCATTGGCGATGTGACCGCGCCGCCGGTCATCTCGGGCAACCGTGTTTATGCCGGTAACCAGTCGGGCCGTTTGGTGGCGCTGAACCTTGGGTCGGGGTCGCGGGTCTGGACAGCGGCTGAGGGCGCGGAGGGGAACATCCTGCCGGTGGGCGGCAGTGTCTTTGCGATTTCGGATCTGAATGAGCTTTTGCGTCTGGACGCCACGGATGGCAGCCGCATCTGGGGTGTACCGATGCAGCGTTTCGTCAAGGACAAGCCAACGCGCCGCGCCGAGATCGTGTCGCATCACGGACCTGTGCTGGCAGGAGGGCGGTTGCATGTGGCTTCAAATGACGGTTTCCTGCGCAGCTATGACCCGACCAGTGGCGCGTTGTTGAATTCGGTTGAAATCCCCGGCGGCGCGACGACAGAGCCAGTGGTTGCCGGTGGTGTGCTTTATGTCGTGTCGTCAAAAGGGCAATTGCACGCTTTCCGTTGATCGCGGTTTGGGGTAAAGCGCGGGCTTACACGTTCGTCCGGAGCCTTTGTCATGTCTTTCACGCTCGCCATTGTTGGGCGCCCCAATGTGGGGAAATCCACGCTGTTCAACCGGCTTGTGGGCAAACGCCTTGCGCTGGTTGATGACCAGCCGGGGGTGACGCGTGATCTGCGCGAGGGGGCCGCACGGCTTGCCGATCTGCGCTTTACCGTGATTGACACAGCTGGTCTGGAAGAGGTGACTGACGACAGCCTGCAGGGGCGCATGCGCCGTTTAACCGAGCGGGCGGTGGATATGGCCGACATATGCCTCTTCATGGTGGATGCGCGCGTTGGGATCACCCCCTCAGATCTGGTGTTTGCCGATATTCTGCGCAAGCGGGCGGCGCATGTGATCCTTGCAGCCAACAAGGCCGAGGGGTCCGCGGCGGATGCGGGTGTGCTGGAAGCCTACAGCCTTGGTCTGGGAGAGCCGGTGCGCCTGTCGGCGGAGCATGGTGAAGGGCTTAACGAGCTATACACACAGTTGATGCCGTTAGCGGATGCCTATGCCGAGCGCGCGGCGGAAGACGCGCCGGACACGGATGTGACGCTGGATGAAGACGACGGGGACATGGAGGCTGAAATCCCCATGCCAACGGCCAAGAAGCCTTTGCAGGTCGCCGTTGTCGGGCGGCCCAACGCGGGAAAGTCCACGCTTATCAACCAGATTTTGGGCGAAGACCGCCTGTTGACCGGACCCGAGGCAGGGATCACGCGGGATGCGATCTCGTTGCGGACCGAATGGGCGGGGGCTGACGGTGTTGCGGTACCCATGCGCATCTTTGACACGGCGGGCATGCGCAAGAAGGCCAAGGTTCAGGAAAAGCTGGAAAAACTGTCTGTGGGTGACGGTTTGCGTGCGGTCAAGTTTGCCGAGGTCGTTGTGGTGCTCCTTGATGCAGCCATTCCCTTTGAACAGCAGGATTTGCGGATTGCCGATCTGGCCGAACGCGAGGGACGTGCGGTCGTGGTGGCGGTCAACAAATGGGACATCGAAGAAAACAAGCAGGCCAAGCTCAAGGACCTGCGCGAGAGTTTCGAACGTTTGCTGCCGCAGTTGCGCGGCGCACCTCTGGTGACCGTTTCGGCGCGGACGGGGCGTGGGCTCGACCGGCTGCATGCCGCGATTATGCGCGCCTACACGGTCTGGAACACGCGTGTCACCACGGCTCAGTTGAACCGGTGGTTGTCTGGCATGCTTGAAGCACATCCGCCGCCCGCGCCACAGGGCAAACGGATCAAGCTGCGCTACATGACGCAGGCCAAGACGCGGCCACCGGGATTCGTGGTGATGTGCTCGCATCCTGACAAGGTGCCGGACAGCTATAACCGTTATCTTGTCAACGGGTTGCGGCTGGATTTTGATATGCCGGGCACGCCCATTCGTCTTTGGATGCGGGGGCAGAATGATGCGAACCCCTACAAGGGACGCAAAAAGGCAGCGCCGTCAAAGTTGCGCAAACACACGGATGGTCGTCGCAGAGACTAGCTGAGCGCTTGGATCAGAATGTGCACGGCCTTTTTCTGCGTCCGGGGGGCCGGGCTTCAGGCCCCATCCGGTGCAGCCGTGCCGCGCCATGCGCGCCAAACCGGCAAGAGCAACGCCGCGGCGCCGCCGGCGGCGAGGGCTGCCACGGTCACGTTATCTGAAACATTTTGTACGACAATCGCCACAAGTGCCCAGATGACGGCGACCCCGTAACTTGGCGCACGGCGGAGCTGGTTTTGCACGGCCGAGGCAATCACGAGCGCCGCAAAGACAAAGGCCAGAGCGGCGGTTTGCCCGTCGAGGTAGTCATAGCCTGCTGCGACCAGTCCCAGTGCCACGCAACTTGCCGCGCTGAGCCAGCCTGCGTAAAGCCCGACCGGGGCCAGGGCCCATCCGGTATCGGCTTTGGGCGCGCGGAACAGTGCGATCAACGCGGGGATCAGCATGGCCCATATCAGCACGGCGGCCCAGACAGGGCTTTGGCGCGCTACCGGCAGCCAGATCGACCCTACAGCAAGAGAGACACATAGCGGGACGCGCATCGCGTGCCATTGAGCGTCCCGGGCGCGTTTCCACAGCCCGTAGCCCATACCCAGAAGCAGCCAGAGGTAAATCACGCCCCAGATCGAAAACGCATATCCGGCAGGCTGAATGGCGGGGTCTTGCTGCGGGACGGGAAACTGATCGGGCTCGAAACCGCCGAAATCCGGCACCCAGAGGGTGGAGCCGGCGAAGGTCAGGCACAGCAGCACGGCAAGCATGGCGGTGAGTTTCACAAATTTATCCTTTTTACGCCGCTGCCCTAATCATCCGTGACGCGGCCTGCGCCGGTCTATCCCCGCGCTTTCCGTTCGTCCATAGGTCTAGGGCGCTGACGGGTATAAGCAACCGGTGGCGGACGTGTTGTGGCCTGCGTTTGGCCTTGGCCAGCTGGCCACCGCAGCATGGTTTATCAAGCCTTTTTATGCGTCTGGCGCGCTTTGCGCTTGTGGGTGAGGGCGCGCGCGGGGTAGGGACAGCGCCAGTTCCGTCAAAGAGGTGCGGCCATGGCAAACAAGTCTGAGGATGAGGTCCTTGCCCGCGTGCGCGCGTCTATGGGCCGGCGGGTGATCGGTATCGGCATGTTGGTCGTGCTTGCGTTTATGGTGCTTTATGTTGCGGTCGCAACACCGCCCAGTCTTGGCTGGCAGCTGTTTTTGATGGCCATGGGCACGATCGCTCTGATGGTGGCGAATGTGATGCGCTCAACCACGCGGAACACACTCGAGCTGACCCGGACAGAGCTGCGCGACAACGAAGGAACGGTACTGGTGCGACTGGAGGATGTCACATCCATCGACCGTGGCGCTTTTGCGTTCAAGCCGTCCAACGGGTTTTTGCTGCGGCTCAAAACGCCATATCCGCGTGCATGGCGCCCGGGCCTGTGGTGGCGGGCGTCACGGCGGATTGGCGTTGGCGGCATGACGCCGATGCGCGAAACCAAGTACATGGCAGAGATGATTGCCGTGATGCTGGCGGAACGCGACAACACCTGATCTGCGTTGAACCGGGTCAGCGCGCTGTGCGCCCCGTTCACAAACTGCCTAAAAAACTGGCAAAATGAGAATTGCGGTCCTAGGGTGTTTTTGAAACGCCAAAAGTCGGCCGTCTGTTGCTGTGGCCGCCCCAAAAACAAAGCGCGTCATTTGCGCAAAACACACAGGGAGTGTCCGCATGCAAACATTCAATGAGCCCAGTTTCCGCGAGAGTGTGGATCAGATGTTCAACCGTGCGGTTGGGCTGATGGATTTGTCGCCGGGTCTGGAAGAAAAAATACGTGTCTGCAACGCGACCTACACGGTGCGCTTTGGGGTGCGGCTGCGCGGCGAGATCAGGACGTTTACCGGCTACCGGTCGGTGCATTCCGAACATATGGAGCCGGTCAAGGGCGGGATTCGCTTTGCCATTGGCGTCAATCAGGACGAAGTAGAAGCGCTGGCCGCGTTGATGACGTATAAATGCGCGCTTGTCGAAGCGCCTTTTGGCGGCTCGAAAGGGGGGCTGTGCATTGACCCGCGTGAATACAGTGCACAGGAGATGGAGCTTGTCACGCGCCGTTTCGCCTATGAGCTTATCAAGCGTGACCTTATCAACCCCAGTCAGAACGTCCCCGCGCCGGACATGGGCACGGGCGAGCGCGAAATGGCGTGGATCGCCGACCAGTACAAGCGAATGAACACCACCGACATCAACGGCAACGCCTGTGTGACAGGCAAGCCGCCGAATGCGGGCGGCATTGCGGGGCGTGTCGAGGCGACGGGGCGCGGTGTGCAATATGCGCTGCGCGAGTTTTTCCGCGATGCCGAAGGTATGGCCAAGGCGGGGTTGACCGGTACGCTTGTTGGCAAACGGGTCATCGTGCAGGGGCTGGGCAATGTGGGTTACCATGCCGCCAAGTTCCTGATGGAGGAGGACGGCTGTGTCATCGTCGGTATCATCGAGCATGATGGCGCGCTTTATAATCCTGATGGTCTGGACGTGGATGCGGTGCGGGCGTGGATCTCAAAGCATGGCGGCATTGCTGGGTATTCGGACCGCCATCAGGTTGCGGATGGCGTCCGCGTCATGGAGGAGCCTTGCGATATTCTGATCCCCGCCGCACTGGAGGGCGTTATCAACCTGTCCAACGTCAAGAACATTCAGGCGCCATTGATCATCGAGGCGGCGAATGGCCCTGTGACTGCGGGCGCGGATGAGGTCTTGCGCGAAAAGGGGACGGTTATCATTCCCGATATGTATGCAAACGCGGGGGGCGTCACGGTCAGTTATTTCGAGTGGGTCAAAAACCTTAGCCACATCCGTTTCGGGCGCATGCAGCGTCGCCAGGAGGAATCGCGCCACCAGTTGCTTATCAACGAATTGGAGCGGCTGTCGCGTGACAAGGAATTGAACTGGGAGCTGAGCCCGAACTTCAAGGAGAAGTACCTGCGTGGCGCGGATGAGTTGGAACTGGTGCGTTCAGGTCTCGATGACACGATGCGGATTGCCTATCAGTCGATGGCGCGGGTCTGGCACGGGCGCGACGACGTGCAGGATTTGCGCACGGCGGCCTATCTGGTGGCGATTGAGAAAGTCGCGGCAAGCTATCAGGCCAAGGGGCTTTAGACAGACAAAAAGGGCGTGCTCGCGGCACGCCCTTTTTAAAAAATATGGTATTCCGAGGGGCTAGTTCACCATCCGGAAGTATGGGTCTTCCTGAAAGTTTTCGGTTCCGCCGTTGTTGCAGAAGCCCATGTTGGAGTTGCTGGTGCCGTCGATGCGGCCACCGGCAATAAAGGATACGCCCTGGATGCCGTCAGCATTAGCGGTGAACTGGATGTCCCCGAGCGCAAGTATCTGAGCGCCGAACCCCGACAGCGCGGATGCGGTTTTTACGTCACCATACGTCCAGATTGCAGCACCGCCGCCGGCGTCGCAGCTGTCATCCTTTCCGATCTGCACGTGTGACGCGTCAACATCTCCCTCGGTGGCGATGATGACGTTTTCAAGAATCGTACCGTTCGAAAACTTGATCGGGCAAGTTGTGACCAGAGCAAAATCTTTGAAGGTATCGGCCGAGAAGGTAATGTCGCCGTTGCCACTGCATTCCAATTGGTAGATGCGGTTTGGAATGTCGAAGTGGGCGGGTGTCATATTCTTTTTGCCGGTGTCCGTTGATGACATCCGCTTGACGACACCGCCTGTGTTGGTCGTGTCTGTGCTTGTATCGCCTGTGCCGTTCTCATTGTCTTGACCATTGTTGCCGTTCCCGCCGCCGCCGCTGGAGACGTCCGCAGGCCAAAGCACTGGAAGCACTTCGGTTACGCCAGCTTCTTCAGTATACTTTATTTCGCCGTCCCGAAGGCTTTGGAAACGCAGGGGCAAGTTATTCAAAACGCGCAGACGGTAGCTGCCGCTGCGCAAGGCGGCTTGCAGGCCTTCGTTTTTCTCAAATCCGGAAGACGGAATGTCCAGATCGGCGAGACTGGGCATCGACACGACTGTGCCCGGCTCAAAGAAGTTGTTCTGGTTCATGCTCACATAGGTGTTGGAGTGAATGCAGAAGCCATCGGTGTAACTGTTGCCTGATTGCAGGTCGACAACGTCCTGTGCCACGAACCCTTCGTTAAAGCAGGGCGGGAAATAGGACGCGTAGATCGAGCTGGTGCGGATCGTGAAGGTGTCGTGATCGATGATCCGCAGGAAGATGTTGCGCGATGCGTTGTTGCGTTCAGGCTCAAGCTGCGCTGTTGCGCGTACCGCGCTGCGCAGGGGGCTGTCTTTATCCTCAACAAAGGTCGGGTCCACCGTGAAGGTGCCCAGATCGGGATCGTAGAAACCGTATTCGATATCGCTGCCCAGAAGCGCGTCGCGGTAGGCAATGTCAGGCAGCATGTCGGTGATGGTGGCGAGAGCCTTGGTTGTCGACGCCTGCTGATCCTCGAATTCCCATGTGTACAGCGCAGCATGGGCGGCCGTGTCGGTCGCAAGCTGCATCTGTGTGCGTTCGGAGACGGCTTTGTTGAAGTCAACGGCAAGCCCGCCGATCACGCAGAAAATACAGACGAACGCGATCGCCAGTGGCGTCGCGGACCCGTCCTCATCTGCAAGGAAATGCTGTTTCTGGCTGTCAGGTGTCATGTCGGTCATATCAGAACTCGATTATGTACTGGGAGTTTACGCCTACTTGAACTCCGTTGAAGGGCGCGCGCGCCAAGCTGAATGGCATTAGCTCTGCCGCATTTGTATAGACGCGCGTTGTAGCGACTGATCCCACATTCTCGACTTCGATTGTGAAATTGGCCCCGATGAAGGAAAGCCTGTCGCGGATGTACTGCTCTGCCTGATCTGCCGCGGTTGGTCCGTTTGTTTCTTCGATGAAGCGGCCGAGCGAGAATGCACGTGTGGCATCCTGCGAGATCCGCAACATTTGCGATTCGTAATAGAACACCATCGACAGGTTCATTACGACTGCGAGAAGAAACGCAAAGATCGGCATCCAGATAACAAACTCCAAAGTGAAGCTGCCATCTTCCTTGCGCCAGAACTCGCGAAGAGTGCGCTGCGGCTTGGTGATCTTTTGATCTTTGTTCATATTAACTGCCTTCAACCTGAATTATTGCGTACACAGAAACACATTCGTATTCCGACGAATGCTTGCCAAATGTGGCTTTATGATGTGCGCAAAAAGACAATTTTTGAGACGTCCCGCTTGGTTTTGTTGCCTGCAACAGCACAGAAAGCCTATGAGGCGCCCCCTGCGCCGAGCAGTTCTTCAGCATTTGCACCAGAAGCGGGCGGGCTCGGGGCTGAAATGGGGCAATCATGTGGCGCAGAGATGGTATTTTTGCGAATTGTCGTGGTTTTCAGCAACGGTGCCTTGATGCATCTGGGATTGTCCCCGGTTGCGAAAAACGACGCTTTGCGCCGCTTTTTGTGTGTTTAACCTGCGGGTTGGTTGATATCGTGAACCGGCGTTTGATGTCTTGGATTTGAGTTCGGGGAGACCACATGCGATTTTCAGGCTGGCGGGTGTTGCGGGAAGGACTTTCGGGCAACAAGGGCTGGACGCCGCAGTGGCGCGATCCCGAGCCCAAGGCCGAGTATGACGTGATTATCATCGGCGGCGGCGGGCACGGGCTGTCCACGGCATATTATCTGGCCCGGCATCACGGGATTACGAATGTCGCGGTGCTCGAGAAGGGCTATATCGGCAGCGGCAATATCGGACGCAATACCACGATCGTGCGCGCCAATTACTATTTGCCGGGCAATTCAGAGTTTTACAGCCATTCCCTCAGGCTTTGGGAAGGGTTGGAGGCCGAGCTGAATTACAATGTGATGCACTCACAACGCGGCATTATCAATCTGTTCCATTCAGATGGTCAGCGCGATGCATTCGTCCGGCGGGGCAATGCGATGCATGCGCAGGGGGACGATGCGGTGCTGCTGGACCGGGAGGGAGTGCGGTCGTATCTTCCCTACCTTGATTTCGACAACACGCGGTTTCCAATTTATGGCGGGCTTTTGCATCCGCGCGGGGGGTCTGCGCGCCATGATGCGGTTGCCTGGGGCTATGCGCGCGGCGCCGATGCGCGCGGCGTCGATCTGGTGCAGAATTGCGAAGTAACGGGCATCGACATCGAAGGCGGTGTCGTCAAAGGGGTGCAGACGTCGCGCGGTGCGATCAAGGCGCGACAGGTTGCGATTGTGACGGCGGGGCGTTCGGGGCAGGTGGCCGCGCTGGCGGGCATGCGGTTGCCCATCGAGAGCCATGTGCTGCAGGCCTTTGTGACCGAGGGGCTCAAGCCTTGTATCGATCATGTCATCAGCTTTGGGATGGGACACTTCTATATCAGCCAGTCCGACAAGGGCGGGCTGGTGTTCGGCGGTGATCTCGACTTTTACGCCTCTTACGCGCAGCGGGGCAATCTGCCGATGGCAGAGCATGTGATGGAGGCTGGCATGACGCTGATGCCCATGATCGGCAAGGCCAGGGTGCTGCGGTCGTGGGGGGGGATCATGGATATGACACCGGACGGCTCGCCCATTATCGACAAGACGGACACCGATGGTTTGTTTGTGGATTGCGGCTGGTGCTACGGCGGGTTCAAGGCGGTGCCTGCGTCTGGTTATGCACTTGCCCATCTTATGGCGACAGGAGAGCCGCATGAGACTGCGCGCGGGTTTCGCCTGAACCGCTTTCGCGACGGGCGCGGGCTGATGGATGAAGAGGGCACAGGCGCCCAGCACAACTTGCATTAACGGGCGGCTTGGACGCGATGGCAAATACGCAGATGCACAGTACAGGAATGGATCACACATGAGGCTGACGTGTCCGCTTTGCGGTGAACGGGACCGCCGGGAGTTTTATTATCAGGGGGAGGCCGTTGCGCTGCATCGCCCCGCGCCTGATGCCGGGGAAGACGCGTGGGAGGCTTATCTGCACCTGCGCGAGAACCCGGCTGGCCTGCGGCGTGACCTGTGGCACCACGAGGCCGGGTGCGGGGCGTGGCTGGTTGTCACGCGCAACACTTCGACCCATGAGGTGCTGGATGTCGTGATGGCGCAAGACGAGAGGGCCGGCGCATGAGGATCGAGGGCAAGGGGCTGGTCGACCGCACGCGGAAACTGCGCTTTCAGTTTGACGGTGTGGGGCATAACGCCTTTGCGGGCGACACCGTGGCGTCGGCGTTGCTGGCCAAGGGCCAGCGGATCGTGGCCCGGTCGTTCAAGTACCATCGCCCGCGCGGGATCATGACCGCCGGTAGCGAAGAACCCAACGCCTTGGTGACCATCGGGCAGGGTGCCGCGCAAGAGCCGAATGTACGGGCCACCGTGCAGGAGATTTACGACGGGTTGAAGGTGCACAGCCAGAACGCCTGGCCTTCGCTGGGCTTTGATGTGTTGGAAGTAAATGATTTCGCGTCCCCTTTTCTGGGGGCCGGCTTTTACTACAAAACTTTCATGTGGCCGCGCAGCTTTTGGGAAAGGCTTTACGAGCCGGTGATACGCCGTGCGGCGGGGCTGGGGGCGCTTAGCGGCCAGTCAGTCGAAGAACGCTACGAGAAGGCCTATGCCTTTTGCGATCTGCTGGTGGTGGGGGCGGGGCCTGCGGGGCTGATGGCAGCGCTGACGGCAGGGCGCGCAGGCGCGGATGTGATCCTGTGCGAGCAGGACAGTGTCTTGGGTGGCCGGTTGCACGCTGAAGACTTCAAGGTGGACGCACAGTCCGGCAGCGACTGGGCCATGGCCGCAGCGGCTGAGCTGGCGGGCATGTCCAATGTGCGGATCATGACACATACCTCGGTGACGGGCGCTTACGATCAGGGCACCTTCGGCGCGTTGGAGCGCTGGCCGGGGGCGCCGCACGCAGGGTCCCCGCGCGAGACATTCTGGCGCATTGCCGCACGGCGGTGTGTTCTTGCTGCCGGCGCTTTGGAACGCCAGATCGCCTTTGCCAACAACGATCGCCCTGGCATTATGACGGCGAGTGCCGTGCGGAGCTATCTGCACCGCTTCGGGGTTGCCGCGGGCACGCGTGTTGCAGTCTTTGGCAATAATGACGATGCCCATCGCACTGCCCGGGACCTTGACGCGGCTGGGGTTGAGGTCGTCGGTCTCGTTGATACTCGGGAAGATGCGCCGCGCGCGCAGGGTGATTTCCCGGTATTTGCGGGGGCTGTTGTGGAAAACACACGCGGCCGGCGCGGTCTCAAAGAGGTAATGGTCAACGCAGGGGGGCGTATCCGGCGGCTTGAGGCAGATTGTCTGGCGGTATCGGGCGGCTGGAACCCGACGGTGCACCTGACCTGTCATATGAACGGTAAACCGGTCTGGCGCGAGGATATCGCAAGCTTTGTGCCGCAGGACGGTGCTGTGCCGGGGCTGATCGCAGCCGGGGCCTGCGCGGGTGATTTCAGCACTCTTGCCTGTCTGAAAGCGGGTGCTGAAGCAGCGCAAGCGGTGTTGAAAGACATCGGCATGAAGCCAAAGGCGGCCGATGTGCCCGATGCCGAAGAGAGCCCTTACCGCATTCGGCCCTACTGGTCGGTGCCGGGTCACGACCGCGCGTGGCTCGACTTTCAAAATGACGTGACGGTCAAGGACATCGCCTTGGCGGCGCGCGAAAACTTCCGCTCGGTCGAGCACATGAAACGCTATACCACGCAGGGCATGGCACCAGACCAGGGAAAGAACTCCAACGTCGCGGCGCTGGCTGTGCTGGCCGATGTTACCGGGCGCGGTATACCTGAAACCGGTACGACCACCTTCCGACCACCGTTCACGCCGGTGTCGATCGCGGCAATGGGGGCGGGGGCGCAGGGCATGGGTTTTGCTCCGCGGCGGCTGACCACGTCACATGCCGCCTCTGTCGCCCGTGGCGCGCCGATGATCGAGGCGGGGCTGTGGTACCGGCCCAGCTATTTCCCCGCCCCGGGCGAGAGCACATGGCTTGAAGCCTGCAACCGCGAGGTCACCATGGTACGATCAGCTGTCGGCATTTGTGATGTATCCACGCTGGGCAAGATCGACATTCAGGGTCCGGATGCCGCTGCCTTTCTTGATTTCGTCTACACCAACACTTTTTCAACGCTCAAGCCGGGCAGGGTGCGTTATGGTCTGATGTTGCGCGAAGACGGGCATGTCATGGACGATGGCACGACCGCGCGTCTGGGAGATACGCATTTTGTCATGACCACAACAACAGCTGCCGCCGGTGCGGTGATGCGGCATCTGGAGTTCGTGCACCAAGGGCTCAGGCCTGACTGGGATGTGCGGTTCACGTCAGTCACCGAGCAATGGGCGCAGTTTGCGGTTGCAGGGCCCAAGTCGCGTGATTTGCTGAACGGTCTGTTGGACCAGCCTCTGACAGATGCCGACTGGCCCTTTATGGCATGTGGCCCGGTACAGGTTGCAGGGGTCGCCGGGCGGCTTTTCCGGATATCGTTTTCCGGTGAACATGCCTATGAGGTTGCCGTACCTGCGCGCTATGGCGCGAGCCTTTTTGCGGTGCTGGTCGCCCGTGCAGAGCAAATGGGTGGCGGGGCCTACGGTATGGAGGCGTTGAATGTGCTTCGCATCGAAAAGGGCCACATCACTCATGCAGAAATTCACAGTGCAACCACTGCCTTCGATGTCGGCTTTGCGCGGATGGTCAGCGCCAAGAAAGACTGTGTGGGCAAGACGATGGCGGCCCGGCCGGGTTTGATGGACGAGACCCGCCAGCAGCTGGTCGGCCTTAAACCGGTCGATGCGACGGGTATGCTCACGGCAGGGGCGCATATCTTCGAGCGGGGTGCCGCCGCGCGCCGCGTCAACGATCAGGGCTATGTGACCTCTGTCGCGCATTCCCCGACGCTGGGGCATAGCATCGGCCTGGGGTTTCTGGCGCGGGGTCCTGCCCGTCACGGCGAAACGGTGAGGGTTGTGGATGCGGTGCGGGGCAGCGAATTGCTCGCCACGGTCTGCGCGCCTGTCTTTTATGACCCGGAGGGAGGACGCGTACGTGGATGAACTGACCGCCCTGACGCCGGCTCATGGGCTGTTGCCGGTATCTGTCGGAGCTTTGAGGCTTGAAGAAGTCGATCTTGGCATAATGACGTCCGTGGCACCATTCAGGGACAAGCAAAAGCCGGTATCCGATGCGTTGCAGTCAGCTTGCGGGCTGGCATATCCCGCGCCAAACCAGGCAGTGCGCGCTGATGACACCCGCATCATCTGGTTTGGCCGTGATATGGCGTTGCTGTGCGGTATCGCACCCGATCCGGCGCTTGCGTCGATTGCTGCGCTGACGGACCAGAGCGACGCGTGGGCGGGTGTTGTATTGCAAGGTGTAGGCAGTGTGGATGTGCTGGCGCGGTTGGTGCCGGTGGACATGCGCCCCGCCGCCATGCCGGTGGGCGCGACCGCGCGCACGCTGTTGGGCCATATGAGCGTTTCGATCACAGCGGATGGGCCAGACCGGTTTATCATTCTTGTCTTTCGCTCAATGACTGAAACGCTGGTGCATGAAGTGCGGGAGGCGATGGAAGCCGTCACGGCCCGCAAAACGCGCTGAAGAAGGCCGCACAGCAAGGCGCGGGCTGCGGTTAGGGTCGCCACCACCTGTCCCTCCCGTGCCGCAGCCAGACCAGAGGTGATTTAAGCTATGGCAGCCGCCGCCGCACGCGGGTAACATGGCGGACAGCCAATGATACTGGAGGGTAGTGATGGTACGTTTCGCCATTTGCGTCGCTGTCGCCTGCGCGGCTGCGCCGGCTTTTGCTGAAGAGAACAAGGAAGAGACCTGCACCTATCAGGGAGCCATTGCGGCGGCGGTACAGGATGCGCGTCTGGACGGGGTGCGCGAGAAGCGGGTGGAGCGAAAGGTCCTCTCGGGCACGCCGGCTTGGCCTGCAAATTACAACAACGCGATCTCGACGATTGCCTCCTGGGTGTATCAGATCGACAAATCGCAACTGGCCGAAAATGACCTTGGCGCGATCTGGACAGAGCAGTGTGTGGCCAATTGGGACGCCATACAGCAGATGCTTGGCAAACAATCCGGTTAAGATGAGCTTACCGCCCGGATTTTTGGATGAGTTGCGTTCACGCTCGAGCCTGACACAGGTGGTCGGGCGAAAAGTCATGTGGGATGCGCGCAAGTCCAATCAGGGTAAGGGCGACATGTGGGCACCATGCCCGTTTCATCAGGAAAAATCCGCATCGTTTCACGTCGATGACCGAAAGGGCTTTTACTATTGCTTCGGGTGTCACGCCAAGGGGGATGCCATATCCTTCGTGCGCGAGACGGAGAATGTCGGCTTTATGGAAGCGGTCGAAATTCTGGCGCGCGAAGCCGGAATGCCGATGCCCGCGCGTGATCCGCAGGCGCAGCAAAAGGCAGACAGACGCACCCAGCTTGCCGAGGTGATGGAGCAGGCGGTCAAGTTCTTTCGCCTGCAGCTTAACACGGGGGCCGCAGCGGAGGCGCGCAGCTATCTTGAGCGCCGCGGTCTGGGGGCGGAGGTACTGGACCGGTGGGAGATCGGCTATGCGCCGGATCAGTGGCAGGGCCTCTGGGATCACCTGAAATCAAAAGACATCACCGATGATCTGATCCTTGCGGCGGGGCTGGCGAAGCCTTCGTCGAAAGGCGGCAAGCCCTATGATACCTTTCGCGGCCGCATCATGTACCCCATTCGGGACGCGCGCGGACGCGCGGTTGCCTTTGGCGGGCGGGCGATGGACCCGAATGACAACGCCAAATATCTGAACTCGCCGGAAACCGAGCTGTTTGACAAGGGGCGGACGCTATACAATCAGGGCCCCGCACGCACGGCGGCAGGCAAGGGGCAGCCTTTGATCGTGGCCGAAGGGTACATGGATGTGATCGCGCTTGCCTCGGCCGGGTTTGAGGCATCTGTCGCACCGCTGGGAACGGCTGTCACGGAAAGTCAGTTGCAGATGCTGTGGCGCATCGCACCGGAGCCTGTGATCGCGCTGGATGGTGATCAGGCAGGAGTACGCGCGGCGTTGCGCTTGATTGATCTGGCCTTGCCTTTACTTGAATCAGGTCAGTCGCTGCGGTTTGCTATCATGCCGGCGGGCAAGGATCCGGATGACTTGCTGCGCGAGCAGGGGGCGGGCGCGGTGCAAAAATTGCTCGATACTGCGATCCCGATGGTGCAGTTGTTGTGGCAGCGCGAAACGGAAGGGCGTGTCTTTGACAGCCCCGAGCGCAAGGCCGCGCTGGACAAAGCGCTGCGCGACAAAATCATGCTTATCAAGGACCCGTCCATTCGCAGCCACTATGGTCAGGCGATCAAAGACCTGCGGTGGCAGCTTTTTCGGCCCCAGCGCCAGAGCGGTGGTGGTATCAGAACCGGGGCTGGGCGTTGGTCGGGCGCGCCGCAGTCGGCATCGGCGTCCACGAAGGCCTCGGCCTTGGTGACGGCGCAGAGTTCTGCTGTCACAGAGCATATGCGCGAGGCGGTGATCCTTGCCGCGCTCGCGTTGTGCCCTGCAGAGATCGAGGGTTTCGAGGCTGAACTCGAGCGGATGCGCTGCAGCGATTCCGAGCATGGTCGTTTGCGCGATCTGCTGTTGCGTTACATGTCAGCAACAGTCGAGGCGCTACACGCACATATCGCGACGGAATTGGGGGCCGATGCCCTTGAAAACCTCACCTCACAAAACCATGTCGCGATAGTGCCGTGCATCCGTTCGCCGCACGACGGAACCAAGGTCAGGATGACTGTTGCGGAAGAGTTGGCGAAGCTGCAGGCAGCGCGCGGGCTTGATGCCGAAATCGCTGAGGCCACCGAAGATATCGATGGTTTGGCGGATGAGGGAATTACATGGCGTCTGTCGGAGGCATCCAAAGCCGCGCAAAACGCCTTGCGCAGCGGTCACGAAGACCGCGCTGAATATGAGATTGGAAAGAATGGGGCACGAATCAGCCGTGATGAAAAAAATGCCCTGGACGCTCTTTTGGCGTCCATCAAAACTCAAAAACCGCATGGTTAACACAATTTGAACTGTAAACGTTGAGAAAATGATGCTTAACGGGTGGCCGAATCACCCAAAACACGAGATGATTCCATAGCGATTCGGGTAAGCGAATCGCCGAGATTGGTAAGGAGCAGCGCATGGCCGCGAAAGACACCAACGAAGACGCGAAACCCGAAGATCAGGATGCCGGCCATTCGCTGGATATGAGCCAGGCCGCGGTCAAGAAGATGATCGCGGAGGCGCGCGAAAAAGGCTATATCACTTACGATCAGCTGAACACGGTGTTGCCGCCCGATCAGGTAAGTTCCGAACAAATCGAAGACGTGATGTCGATGCTCTCGGAGATGGGCATCAACATTATTGAAGACGAAGACGCCGAAGAGGAAGAGGCGAAAGGCTCGACCGAACTGACGACCACGGAAGGCACCCGCGAAGTTGCGCTCGGCTCCGGCACGACCGAAAAGCTGGACCGTACGGACGACCCTGTGAGGATGTATCTGCGCGAGATGGGGTCAGTGGAACTGCTGAGCCGCGAAGGCGAGATTGCCATTGCAAAGCGCATCGAAGCGGGGCGCAACACCATGATCCTCGGGCTTTGCGAAAGCCCGTTGACCTTTCAGGCGATCACCATCTGGCGCGACGAGCTGTTGTCCGAAGACATTCTGCTGCGCGACGTGATCGACCTTGAGGCGACCTTTGGCAACCAGCTCGACGAAGACGGGGCGGTGGACGAACCTGTTGTGGCGGCGGAAGGTACCGAAACCAAGAAGGAAGACGCCGGCCCCGAGCTTGACGCAGACGGGAACCCTATTGCGTCGGACGATGATGATGACGAAGACGATCAGGCCAATATGAGCCTCGCCGCGATGGAGGCTGCGCTGAAGCCGCAGGTTCTTGAGGCGCTGGATATTATCGCGGACGACTACGCCAAGCTGAGCGAGATGCAGGACAGCCGGATTTCCGCGACCCTGAACGAAGACGGCAGCTTCAGTGACGCGGATGAGGAACTGTATCAGAAACTGCGCGCCGAGATTGTGCTGTTGGTGAATGATTTGCACCTGCATAACAATCGGATCGAAGCGCTGATTGACCAGCTATACGGGATCAACCGCCGCATCATGCAGATCGACAGCGCCATGGTGAAGCTGGCAGATCAGGCCCGTATCAACCGCCGCGAATTTGTCGATGAATACCGTGGTTACGAGTTGGACCCCAACTGGCTGGAGCGGATGGCCGAGAAATCCGGCCGTGGTTGGCAGATGTTTATCGAACGCTCTACCGACAAGGTCGAAGAGCTGCGCGCGGACATGGCGCAGGTCGGTCAGTATGTCGGTCTGGATATCTCGGAATTCCGCCGCATCGTTCAGCAGGTGCAAAAAGGCGAGAAAGAAGCCCGTCAGGCCAAGAAGGAAATGGTCGAGGCGAACCTGCGTCTGGTAATCTCCATTGCCAAAAAATACACGAACCGCGGCCTGCAATTCCTTGATCTTATTCAGGAAGGCAACATCGGGCTGATGAAGGCTGTGGATAAGTTCGAGTACCGGCGCGGCTATAAATTCTCGACCTATGCCACGTGGTGGATCAGGCAGGCGATCACGCGGTCAATCGCGGATCAGGCCCGTACCATTCGTATTCCGGTGCATATGATCGAAACGATCAACAAGCTGGTGCGTACAGGCCGCCAGATGCTGCACGAGATCGGCCGTGAACCGACGCCGGAGGAACTGGCAGAGAAGCTGCAGATGCCGCTGGAGAAGGTGCGCAAGGTGATGAAGATCGCCAAAGAGCCGATCAGCCTCGAGACCCCCATTGGCGACGAGGAGGACAGCCAGCTTGGCGATTTCATCGAAGACAAGAACGCGGTCCTGCCGTTGGACTCTGCCATTCAGGAAAACCTCAAGGAAACCACCACGCGCGTGCTGGCCAGCCTGACACCCCGCGAAGAACGGGTGCTGCGCATGCGGTTCGGTATTGGGATGAACACCGACCACACGCTGGAAGAAGTGGGACAGCAGTTCAGTGTTACGCGTGAGCGTATCCGCCAGATCGAGGCGAAGGCGCTGCGCAAGCTCAAGCACCCCAGTCGCAGCCGCAAGTTGCGGAGCTTTCTGGACCAATAAGCTTTTGAGCGGGTTTGATTGTTTTGACGGCAGCTTTGTACAGAGCTGCCGTTTTTTATTTTGGAACGGCGCGGTTTAGGCTAGTGAGAAGGGGGCAGCAGGAAGGAAGCCTCTAATGCGTTTGTCGTTTACCTTTGTCATTTGCATGGCTTTGGCCGCACCGGTTCTGGCGGCGCCGGCGTATCGTGCGGTGAACTGGCTTTACGTCGTGCCGGTCTCTGCGGATACCTTCGAAGTGATTGACGACCGAGGAGAGAGTGCGCGGGCGATCTGGTGCGCTGCTGCGGATTACGTGCGCGCGGCGGGGCTCGATGGCGTTCGTAAACGGATTTACATCGTAGAGCCGCGCGGCCCCTCAAAGACACAGCCAAATGTCAAAGCAGTCATGTTCACCACCAATCCGGATGAAGAGATGGCGAATACGCCGTCGTCCTACTCCGTATCTGTCAATCGCCGTGGCGAAAACCTGGGGGTGGGTCATGCCTACAACTTCTGTGTCAGCCTGCTGGAAGAGCGATTTGACCGGTTCTGAGATGGCGACTGCGTGATGCCTGTGGTGTTCGAGATTGAGACAGGCGGGCCGGGACTTTACGAGTTCACCGATCAACTGTGCGACTGGCTTTCCGGCCGCGGGAACGGGGTGGCCTGTTTGATGGTACAGCATACGTCTGCGTCGCTGCTTATCCAGGAAAACGCCGATCCGGACGTGCAGGTGGACCTGCGCGCATTTTTCGAGCGTTTTGTGCCCAGAGCAACCGATCCTTCCATGGGGTACCTGCGGCATACGGCAGAAGGTGCCGATGATATGCCCGCTCATATAAAGGCCAGTGTTTTGCCTGTCTCGCTGAGCATTCCGGTGCGTGACGGGCGGCCGATGCTGGGCACATGGCAGGGCATCTATCTCTTTGAACACCGCGACCGCCCGCACCGCCGCCGCGTGGCTGCACAGTTCAGTGTTGGCGGATAAGTCACGGTTTTTGCCCACAACATGTGGGAGCACAATTCTACTCTACCCAAAACCTAGGCGGTCGCCTATAAGTGTGGATAAGTAGGGCATTGACCCCACAACAAGAGGCAGAGACAAAATAAGGGGGACGGCAATGCGCTGCCCGTTTTGCGGAAACATAGACACTCAAGTAAAAGACAGCCGCCCTGCGGAGGATCACGTCTCTATCAGGCGGCGCCGCTTTTGTCCGGCCTGTGGCGGACGGTTCACGACCTATGAACGCGTTCAGTTGCGCGATCTCGTTGTTATCAAATCGACAGGCAAGCGCGAGGACTTCGACCGCGACAAGCTCGAGCGTTCTATCCGCATTTCAATGCAGAAACGCCCCATTGATCCCGAACGCATCGACCAGATGATCTCGGGCATTGTACGCAGGCTGGAAAGCATGGGCGAGACCGACATCGGGTCCAAGCAGATCGGCGAGATTGTCATGGAGGCTCTGGCGCGGATCGACACGGTGGCTTATGTGCGGTTTGCCAGTGTTTACAAAAACTTCCAGGCGGCGGACGACTTTGACAAATTTGTCAGTGAGTTGCGGCCCGACGTGCCGCCGGACGAGTGACCCGGACCGAGCGTTTCATGGCGCTTGCGCTGTCGCTGGGACGGCGCGGGCAGGGTCAGGTATGGCCCAATCCGGCTGTGGGATGCGTTATCGTCCGGGACGGGCAGATCGTGGGCCGCGGGTGGACCCAACCCGGTGGCCGTCCTCATGCCGAAACACAGGCGCTGGCTCAGGCCATGTCCAGGGCGCGTGGCGCGGATGTCTTTGTCACGCTTGAGCCTTGCGCGCATCACGGTCAGACGCCGCCCTGCGCGCAGGCCTTGATCGATGCGCGTGTTGCGCGCGTCTACGTTGCAGCCATGGATCCTGATCCGCGCGTTAGCGGTGCTGGAGTAGACATGCTGCGCGCTGCGGGTATTACGGTGCAGACCGGCCTGCTGGAGGCGCAGGCGCTTTACGACAACGCCGGGTTCTTGCGTCGTGTGGCGCGTGATACGCCGTTTTTGACGTTGAAACTGGCCAGCAGTTTTGACGGGCGGATTGCCACCGGCACGGGCGAAAGCAAGTGGATCACGGGGCCAGCGGCACGGCGGGTCGTTCATGCGATGCGCGCGCGCCACGATGCGGTGATGGTGGGCGGCGGCACCGCGCGCAAAGATGACCCTTCCCTGACCGTGCGCGATCTTGGTATCGCGCGCCAGCCAACACGCGTTGTGGTCAGTCGCCGGCTGGATGTGCCTTTGTTGGGGAAATTGGCGCGCAGCGCGGCTGAGGTGCCTGTGATTCTGTGTCACGGGCATGACGCGGATGCGACGCTCGTGCGCACATGGCAGGATCTTGGGGCGACCTTGCTTGCCTGTGCGCAGCGCGGCGGGCAGCTTGACCCGGCGGATGTGCTGCGCCAGTTGGGCGGGCATGGGCTGACACGTGTTTTTTGTGAAGGTGGCAGCGCTTTGGCGGCCTCGCTGCTCGAGGCTGATCTTGTGGACGAATTGGTCGGTTTTACTGCGGGTTTGGCGATCGGGGCGGAAGGGTTGCCGTCGATTGGCGCATTGGGGTTGGGTGCGCTGGCCGAAGCTCCGCGCTACGCGCTGGCAGAGACGCGACCGCTTGGCGGTGATGTCCTGCATGTCTGGCGACGTGGCAACGGCTAGCGTGACGATCTACCGCCACAGATGCGCCTTGCTGGCGAACAGACCCTGAAGCTTGGACATCACGCGATTGTGCCAGCGGCGGGGCATATGCTGGCCTTCGTGGGCGATGAGCCAGTCGACCGCAGCTTCGACGGGGCAGGGGGCACCGGTCTCGGGGTGGATGTAGCGCGGATAATCGATGAGCGCGGCATGCGCCAAACCTGAAAGCCCCGGTTCGGCGCGTCTGCGGGGTGGCACGCGGGCCAGATCGCGGGTCAGCCCCCACCCGGCATAGAATGGCACACCCAGCGTGGTAACGGGCACCCCGCGCAGCAACGCCTCAAATCCAAGCAGAGACGTCATTGTCCAGACCTCGTCCACCGCTGACAGTAATCCATGCGCGTCGGCATGGCGGGCGATCACATCCGCAAGATCCTCGTCCAGCGGAGCGCTGTCGCGGAGCCCCGCTTCAACATCCGGGTGGGGTTTGTAGATCAAGATCGCTTCGGGGTTCTGGCGCCGTGCTTCCGCAAGCAGGTCCGCATTTGTTGTGATGTCCCCGCCGCCCAATGTGAGGGAAGCGTCATCTTCGACCTGCCCAACAACGAGAATGCGGTGCCCTGTCGGTAACTCCGGCAGGCCGCCGCCCAGGTTGTACTTGTTGATGCCGTGCGCGGTGATCTTTTGAAGCAGCGCGTCAATGCGTTGTTGCTGGTCGGGGCGCAGTATGGCGCGGTCGGCGATCAGTGTCTCCAGCCGGCTGGGCCCTGATGCGTCATAGTAGATGCCCGCCGTGTCCACGACCAGTGACAAGGGAGGCACCAGTTGCGCGCCAAGACCACGCGACCGCAAGAAACCGTCCTCGACGCGCGCGGCATCTGCCTGCCCGACGGTGGCTTTGCTGGCCCACACCATCCATGGCCGTGCGGTGGCTCTAGCTTTTGCCGGATCATCCTCAAAAATGATGGGTCGCTGACTGCCGAACACCCGTTGCAATGGCTCGCGTTTCCAAAGCCGCATGCCCGAAGCCACCCAGCCAATCCGGTCTTCGCGCCATGCACGGGCTTCGGCGGCGAGGTTCTCCGCGGCGGTCTCAAAGGAGCAAAGGCTGTCTGTGAAAGGGTCGTACCATTTCGGATAAAGCAGCGATGCTGCCGCAAAAAGCTGTGCTCTGGTCAGGGTGCGCTGTCGTCTTTGCACGGGGAACTCATCCAGTGTCAGCCCCCAGCCAGCATAGAAGGGTGCACCGAAAACGCGTGGTTTGTGCCCGGCAAAGATCGCCTCATAGCCCAGTTGTGATGAAACGGTATAGACAGCAATCGCGCCTTCCAGCAAAGACCATGGGCTCAAGTACGGGTCTTCCAGCATTTTGATGTGTGGTGCGAGGTCTTGCTGTGTGAAATGTCCCTTGCGGTGGCCTGCCGCTGTTTCAGGGTGCGATTTGATGTAGACTGGCGCGCCCGGATTTTCTTCCTGCGCGATAAACAGCATCTCAAGAAATCTGTTGCGGTCTGCCCCGCAGGCTTTGACAGAGGCGTCGCCCTCGGTCTGGTCGATCACAAGCACATAGCCCGGGGAGGGCATTTTGCAGGTGGGGTCGACAGCGGCGTATTTGGTGAGATGCACGTCTTTCAGCCGCTCGATCGCCCCGCGCGCGCGGTCCAGCAATGCGGTGTCGTCCAGCGGGTGGGTGGCCAGCAACGTCTCAAGATCGGAAGCCTTGGCCGGATCGTAGTGCACACCGCTGCTGTCTATGGCCAGACCGCAGGGCGGTGCCCCGTCACGTCCGGGAAACAAGGAGCGCAGCCATGCATCTTCTACCCGCACCAGCCCCGCGCCGCGGTGGGCCGAGACCTTTTCCCCCCGGTGTGACGTGGGGCTGTTTCCCCAGACCCCGACGAGATCGTTCTCGGAAGGAGCGCCCAGATGGATGCTGTAGCCGCTCAGCGCGAGAATGCGCTTGATGCGTTTTTGGGTGAGAAATCCGCCATTATAGACAAAGAGCCGCCGATCCGTCGGGGGATCGGCGGCCCTATTGGTGCGAGGGGGCTGCATCAGGCTTTAGTTTGCCAGTTGGTCAATGTTTGCCAGCGGCCCGATTAGTGACCCGAAGACGGCAGAAACGGTTTTGTTCCATTGCGCCAGCGGCGCTTCGGTGACGTAGATGGTGTCGCCGTCGCGGATCACAAAGTCGCGTGCCTTGAACATGCCGTTGGGTGCCGTGAGGTCGAGAAGGTAAATCATCCGTTGATCTCCGACGAGATCACTGCGACCCAGGACCTGATTTGCGATTTCTGCAGGTTCGTTGCGAAACACGAAAACGCCTGTCGCGTCAGAGCTGGAGGAGACGAGGCCACCCACCTGCGCGATGGCTTCCAATGCGGAAAGGTCCTGTTTTTCAAAGCGGACGCGTGCCTGCGAGCCGGTCGCGCCAAGGCTGGTAAACGACCGTGTGTCTTCTTCTACCAGAATGCGGTCGCCGCCGCGCAGCGCAATATCGGAACGGGGGTTGGTGTAGAGATCATTGAACCAGATCGTTCCTTGTGAGCCGCCCCGCAGGACGGTGATCTGGGCGATTTCCGGTTCGATCGTGATGCCGCCTGCGCGGGCAAGCATGGTCGACAGGGTACGCGTAGGTCGCTCGATCGGATAGACACCCTGTGCGCCGACCGAGCCGACCAGCGACACAGTCGAGCCGTCTCCGGCCTCGCGGCGCACTTCAACCTGTGGATCAGGCGTCTGCTCTTCCAGACGTTCGGTAATGATCCGGCGGATCGCCTCTGGTGAGTTGCCCGACGCTTTGATGCGACCGGCATAAGGCACAAAGATGAAGCCCGAGCCGTCAACCTGCACGCTTTCAAGGAAGGTGGCGTTTTGCGCTTCACCCGCCAGCAGGCCGTCGTCGACGTTTTCCCAGATTGTCAGGCCGAGCACGTCGCCGGGTTGGATCGTATCAGAACCCAGGGTTGCTGCGGAATTGAAAGAGTCAGCGAATCCCAGCGCCGGCACGAATGCTGTCGCGGCTGTGACGCGGTCATTGACCTCTACCACAAAGGCGTCGCCGTCTTTTTGGACTGAACCACTGTAAATCTGGCTTTTGTTCGGGCCGACCTTGGGCAGACCGCATGAAGCGACCACCGCAAGAACGGCCAAAAGTGCAATGGGACGCGCCCACCTTGATTTGAAAGGTGTCACTGCTTGGTCTCCTCGACCCGTTTTATTCTGCCTCGATCGAACGGTTTTCCCGTCCTGTTGGAGATAAGCATACCGGTGGAATCGCAAAAATCCAGCTTTTCCAGAAGTTTCGGCTACTCGACTAGCCGCAACTGTTGCCGAAGTGCTTCGCTTTGCGGGGACGACATGGCGTATGGGTCCTGTGAATCGAGCATCATGTCGGGGATTTTGCGCAAGAGTTGGCGGCGCCCTTTGCTGGCATAAAAGCTGCCGGGCATCTGGCTGGTCGCCAGCAAAAAATCGCGAAATTGCCGGTATGCCTGATGATCGGGTCGCTTGGGATTGGCGAAAAACGCGTCCAGCGGCTGATCGGATACAAGCTCAGGCTTGCTATAGACCGCGCGGCCGAATGCCAGCAGCGGTATCGCGCGCCATAACGCCTGTTGCGCGGCGGTCGAATTCACGGTCGTAGCGCTGCGCGCAGGATCAAGGAGCCGGGCGAGCTTGCCACCGCGCACGAAATGAACTCGTCGCGCGACCTTGTGCTTGCGCGCCAAGCGCTTGATTTCGGATTTGAGCGGGGTGCGGCCGTCTTCGAGTGGATGAGCCTTGAACACCAGATGATGATGCGCGGGCGCGCCGCGTGCAAAACCCTCCATGACCCTCTCCACAAAGGCCGTCTGGTTTTCAAACGGGCCGTGCATCTGAAACGAACTGTCGTGCTCAAGCTGCAGCAAAGCGAGGTGGTATGGAAATGTTCCCCACTTAATCCAAAGAGTTGCGATCTGTCTTTCGGCCGCGTGTATCGGCATCAGGAGCAAGCGTTTGAGGTGAAGCCGGAACTCTGCCGCCACGTTGAGACTGCGGTGCGGGCGAAAGTTGGGATAGGCTTTGTTCCGTGCCAGCACAAACCAGTGATAAACCGCGCCGTAGAAAACATGCTGGCGCAAATCACCCCAGTGTCCGGGGGGCATGGGCGGGTCGTAGTCATGGGCGGCGCACATTCTGCGGATGTCATCAATGGACATCTCCATCAGACGGGAGTTGCCGTTTGAGCCGCCGCGCTCATAGGTGATCCAGTAGGGTCGCAGGTAGCCTTCTTCGAACACATGGATTGTCAGCCCGCGCGTTCGGGCAATGGCCACGGCTTGCGCATGAACAGGCCGCGTGTCTCCGTACAGAACAATGTCGGTGATGCGGCGACTTTTCAGAATGTCCGTCAACGCGGCCGCCCATTCCTGTTCCGAGCCGTGAAAAGGCAGGTAGCTGTCTTTATGCCGCCAGAAGGCATGATCGCCTGCATTGAAACCAACCCGCCAAGTTGCGGCACCCGCTGCGCGCAACTGCGTCGCAAGCTGCTGGAAGAAGGGCCCGTGTGGCCCTTGCAGAAACAGAAATCTGCGATCCTTGTGTGAATCCGGCTTGGTCATCTGGTCAGGCTCTATCATGCAATTCCGTGAATAGACCACTTAAAGCCGTCATAAATATGGCCGGGGCTTGCCAGTCTGCCGTGCCATCGCTAGGTCAAAGGCTCTACGGCAAGGCGGGACGCATATGTTTACGGGTATCATCACCGACATCGGGACACTGACAAAGCTTGAACAGGCAGGCGATCTGCGCGCGCGCGTGCAGACGAATTACGATACTTCTTCGATTGATATGGGGGCGTCCATTGCGTCGGACGGCGTATGTCTGACGGTCGTTGATCTGGGGGAGGATTGGTACGAGGTGCAAATCAGCGCCGAGACCGTCAGCAAGACCAATCTGGACGGCTGGCAGCTTGGCAAACGCGTCAATCTGGAACGCGCGTTGCGTGTGGGTGATGAATTGGGTGGTCATATCGTGTCTGGCCATGTGGACGGCGTGGCCGAGGTTATTGCGGTGGCCGATGAGGGCGACAGTACCCGCGTGACATTGCGCGCCCCGGACGATCTGGCGCGCTTCATCGCCCCCAAGGGCTCTGTTGCGTTGAACGGGACTTCGCTGACGGTGAACGAAGTGGACGGCACGGATTTCGGCATCAATTTCATTCCGCATACAAAGCAAGTGACCACATGGGGCGATGTTGCCGTGGGTGACCGGGTGAACCTTGAGATTGATACGCTGGCGCGTTACGTTGCGCGCCTTGCGGAAACACACAGCAGCTGAGCGTCCGAGGTGACTGGCCAAGCTGTGCCGGCTGCGGTATCAGCCACCGACAGCAATGAAAGGCGTGGTGGCCATGAGCTTTGAAACTCCCGGACCGATTGAAACCGATCTGCGCGACAGCATATCGCCGATTGAAGATATCATCGAGGAAGCGCGGCAGGGGCGTATGTTTATCCTTGTCGATCATGAGGACCGCGAGAACGAAGGTGATCTGGTCATTCCGGCGCAATTTGCGGATGCCGCGGCGATCAACTTTATGGCGACGCATGGGCGCGGGTTGATCTGCATGCCGCTGACGACAGATCGGATTGACACCCTAGGGCTGCCGATGATGGCGGTGAATAATTCTTCGCGGCACGAAACCGCCTTTACGGTTTCTATCGAAGCGCGTGAGGGCGTGAGCACGGGCATTTCCGCGGCGGACCGCGCCTTGACTGTTGCTGTCGCCATCGACGAAAGCAAGGGGCAGGCCGACATTGCGACCCCCGGCCATGTGTTCCCGCTGCGCGCGCGTAACGGTGGTGTGTTGATCCGCGCAGGTCATACCGAAGCCGCAGTAGACATCAGCCGCTTGGCCGGGTTGCATCCGTCCGGCGTGATCTGTGAAATCATGAAGCCCGACGGGGAAATGGCCCGCTTGCCCGACCTTGTAGCTTTCGGTGCGGAACATGGCCTTAAGATCGGGACGATCAGCGATCTTATTGCGTATCGTCACAAACACGACAACCTGCTGCGCCAACGCGATGAACGGGTTGTGACCTCTGAATACGGTGGCACATGGACGATGCGCATTTTTGCGGATCAGATCACCGGAACTGACCATGTCATGTTGTCCAAAGGCGATATTACGACGCCTGAACCGGTGCTGGTGCGTACCCATGCGCTCAATGCTTTGGAAGATGTCCTTGGCTTGGGGCCGAGTCCGGTGGATGAGCTACCCCGCGCCATGCAGATTATCGCCGACGAAGGACGTGGCGCGGTGCTGCTGTTCCGCGAACCCAATCCCAAGCTGCGGCTGGAGGGTGACGACGACGATGGCCCGCGCACGATCAAACGCACAGGTGTCGGTGCGCAGATCATGTCCACCATGGGGCTACGCGATCTGATTTTGCTGACCGACAGCCCGCAAACCAAATATTTGGGTCTCGAGGCTTATAACCTGTCCATTGTAGGCACCCGCCCGATCACAAAGGAATAGACCATGGCAGCCAACGAAGAACATCACATTCTGCCCCGTCCTGAGTTCGCCAAGCCGGTCAAAATTTTGATTGTCGTGGCGCCCTATTACAAAGCCATCGCGGATGACCTTATCGCTGGTGCGCAAGCCGAAATTGAGGCAGCAGGGGGCACGTGGGAGCTGGTGGAGGTGCCCGGCGCGCTGGAGGTGCCCACAGCCATTGGCATTGCGGAAAGATGCAGCAACTTTGACGGCTATGTCGCTTTGGGCTGCGTGATCCGCGGTGAAACGACCCATTACGAAACAGTGTGCAACGACAGCAGCCGTGCGTTGCAACTGCTTGGGCTGCAGGGGTTGTGCATCGGCAATGGTATCCTAACGGTAGAGAACCCGGCTCAGGCCAAGGTGCGCGCTGATGTGTCAGGACAGAACAAAGGCGGAGGCGCTGCCGCCGCGGCCTTGCATCTCATCGCGCTCGCTCGTAAGTGGGCATCCGAACGCAAGGACATCGGGTTCAAACCCGCAGGGCAGGATACCGTGATGGCCGGCACTACAGACGGGTCCAAAACCGCATGAGCACACAACACGGCAATCTTTCGGGTAACCAGCGCCGCAAGATGAAATCGGCTGCGCGTCTCTATGCGGTACAGGCGCTTTTCCAGATGGAACAGTCCAGCCAGACCGTTGAGGCGGTGAAACGAGAGTTTCTCGACCACCGGTTCGGTGCCAGCTATGACGGCGCGGAGATGCTCGACGGCGATGTCGATCTTTTTGCCGATGTGCTGGAGCGTGCGGTCAACTATCAGGCACCGATCGATCAGATGACAGACCGTGCTCTGGTCGCGAAATGGCCCTTGGGCCGCATCGATCCGACGTTGCGGGCTCTTTTTCGCGCCGCCGGAGCAGAATTTGCTGTGCAGTCAACACCGCCAAAGGTGGTTATCACCGAATATGTGGACGTAGCGCGCGCCTTTTTCGAAGAGGGCAAGGAACCTAAATTCGTTAATGCGGTACTGGATCATATGGCCCGCGAGGCGCGCCCCGACGCGTTTTGAACTTGCTCGGCGCAGCCTATACGCTAGATCGAGAGCAGTGAAAGGATAGGCTCATGCCGCGTATCGTAAGACTTTATGTGATAAGCGCGTTGAACGGCTTCGGCATATCGCTTGCCTTTGTCGCCCTTATCATCGTGTTCAATGTGGCCAACCTGCGCCATCTGATCGGGACATCCGACATAGGTGTGATGGCAACGGTTGCGTTTTGGGTATTGAATGGAATTGTGTTTTCCGGTGTACAATTTGCATGGGCACTCAACCAGCAAATCCGCGCCGAAAACGCCATATCTGACAGTGACGAGGCTTAGTCTTCATCTGCGTGAATAAATTATTAATAAAGTGGCAGTAAAGTGAACAATTGACCCGATTGTGGTCAAAGGGACTGGACATTTTGCGAGGAAATGCCATCTTAAATACAAAGGAGAGCAGAGATGTTTGAAGCAGTTGTATCTTTTTTCCGGTCACTGTTCGCTGAGCAGCAACAAGAAAAACTGTTGATCCGTGTCCCGGTGGAGCAGAAGCGCCCGCCGTTTCACCGCCGCTGACAGCGCAGCACACAGTCACGTTCAATCATAATGGCTATTCGGATGCTGGGTGTGACGGGCCCGCAGTAACCGTTTGGTTCTTTGTTCCCGAGGACCTGTTAATACAGGTGGGCGCCAGGTAACCAGGCCAGGACCAGGACAGAGCCAGCTCCCTCGGATTTGCTTAAGGCCACCGGAACGTAACCGTTCACGAGAAAAGCAGCACCCGTCACACTTCAGATGTATGCCGCCGCCGAGGGCCCGACAAGGGCAAAGCCGCACTTCACTCGATATATTGTTGATTAATGTTCACGTATTGTTCATATTTGGAACATGCTCAACGAATTGCCCATAGCTATGCAACCCGGCCAGTTGTTGGCGCGTGGGGTCTCGCGTTTGATGGCCAGTCATGGGTTTTCGGGGATCGAAGAGTTCGTCCCCCAACGCGGGCTGAGGGTGGATGTCATGGCTTTGGGCCCCAAAGGCGAAATCTGGATTGTCGAGTGCAAGTCAAGCCGCTCTGATTTCGTGACCGACACCAAGTGGCAAGGGTATCTGGACTGGTGCGACCGGTTTTTCTGGGCTGTGGATTCCGAATTCCCGACCGACCTGTTGCCAGATGACAGCGGTTTGATTGTGGCAGACGGCTATGGCGGGGAAATCATGCGAATGCCTGAGGAAATCAGACTGGCGCCGGCGCGTCGAAAGGCGCTGATGCATAAATTTGCCAGTACCGCCGCTAGACGGCTGCATGCTTTGCGTGATCCAGCAATGTCCGGAACATCGGACTAACGCTTGCCGCCTTTGGCGCCACGTGCGCGGGTTGCTGCCGCAGTAATCTCCTCCGCGATCTCCTCCGCGTCATCAGGAGAGAAATCCATCGGAATTTCAATGCCTTCCGCTTCGACATAAATGCGAACCATACCTTTGTCTGTTGGCCCGATTTGCAAATTGGCTTCGATGTCGCGTTCTGTGTCGATACCCATTGGTCTACTCTTTGTGGCGGTGCTGACCTAGCTACGCGGCGTGTGCTTGAATTGCAAGATCGCAGGTGCTTAGCTGATGCTATGAGCGATTTGAATTTGCGCCCTGTTCGTCCTGAAGATGCTCCTTGGCTGGTTGCGGAACACATTGCGCTTTACAGCGGGGAGTACGGGTTTGACGACAGTTTTGGTGTTTTGGTAGGTCAGATTGTTGAGGACTTCTTTGCCAACTTTGACCCTGCCACAGAAGCGGGTTGGATTGCCGAGTTGGACGGCACGCCCCTAGGGTCTATTTTTTGCACGCAGCTCTCGGAAGACACAGCACAATTGCGACTGTTTTTTCTTGTCGAAAAGGCGCGGGGCACCGGGGCGGCAAAGAGGATGCTACAGACGTGCATGGATTTTGCGATGTCACGCGGTTATCCGCAAATGCGCCTCTGGACGCATCAGAGCCATACCGCAGCCTGCAGGTTGTATCGTCGTTTTGGGTGGCACTGTATTGAATCGAAACCCGCACTCTCTTTTGGCCAGCAAGAGGTGATCGAGACTTATGTTTATCGGTTTTAACGCTCTTGCAATTGGTACCGTTGGCCGCTAAATCCCACGGCAGTGCCGCCTTAGCTCAGTTGGTTAGAGCGCCTGATTGTGGATCAGGAGGTCCCTGGTTCGAGCCCAGGAGGTGGTACCACCGTAAAATCAATGATTTAATGGAATCGGAATTGGCCCACGGTGTGGGCCAAAACGTCACCTAGCGAACTTCTAGTGAACTCGTGCTATTTTTTTCAGGCTGTAAACTTGTGGAAATCAGCCAATATCACCTGAGCGCCTGGAGAGCCTGTTGCGTTCCAAACTGCAGCACCTAGATCGTCAGCCAGCAGGAGCAGGAGCAGGAGCAGGAGCAGGAGCAGGAGCGGGACAGGCGCTCTGCGTCGGCGTCCACAATCTCCTGCGACAGGGCGTGTGGTGTCTTTCCCTGCGCGTAGTAAAGGCTCGGTTGGATCAACAGCGTCTCGCCAGCCTTAGCCGTCACGCTAATGCGGTGTGCGAAGAGGACAAGGCCCACGGTTAGTGACGTGGGCCTTTTTATTTGCTTATGCGCTGGCGAAACCAATCGACCAGTTCGGACTCGGACATTGCGCCGGTGACGACATCGACGGCCACATCATCAATCTGGTCGCTATTTCTCAAACTGAGATCATATCCACTGCGGTTGATCATTAAGATCGTCACGATCCATGCGGTTCGCTTGTTCGCATCCGCAAAGCCATGCGCGGACGCCAGCCCGTGCAAGAGTGCAGCGGCCTTATGCCAGATGCGGTGGTGATAGCCATGATACGGACGCCCTAGCGCGCCCTCTAGGGCGTCGATGCTGCTCATACCGTCCAGACCGCCGCCGTAGTGTAAGGCGACCGCGTGGGCTTCCAGCGCATCGGCCAATGTGACCCGATAATGACGCATTAGCGTTTCGCGAGTCGTTTCAACGCGTCAGCGTGGGTCTTGCCGACAATCGCGGCCGTGCTGGAAGACTTCGGAGTCACATTAGTACACGCAATGACTTTGCCGCTTGCGGTCGAGACGGTGTAACCCTTGCCGCTCTTTCGAATGTTATATTTCGCCTTCTTGGACATTACCGCTTCTTAATACGCTTGGTTGAAAACTGTGTAAACACATCGTCACTTTGGCGAGGGCCATATTGTTTCATTGCTGGGCTTTCACCATACAACTTTGACGTGCCAATGCGGCACGCCGTCGCTGCCTGATGCTTACGACACGCTGGAGTACATCCCAATCAACCACCAGAACCCCGGCTGCGAGACTGCAGCACGGGGCCTCTGGGGTAATTTGTTGGGTTCTGGCTTACTCGTCTTGGTTGGCGCCTCTGCCACGGCCAGGGCTGGACCCTTCACTGCCGTTCCCGCCACCGTTGTTACCTTTGGAGCCCTTGCCGCCGCCTGAGTCTCCACCGCTGGAGTCGCCGCCACCGGAGTCACCGCCGCCCGAGTCGCCACCGCTGGAGTCACCGCCACCGGAGTCACCGCCACCCGAGTCGCCGCCGCTGGAATCGCTTCCACCAGAGTCGCCACCAGGGCTGTCCCCGCCGGTTGAACTGGTTCCGCCGCC
The DNA here is from genome assembly GCA_947501635.1 of uncultured Roseobacter sp. Lineage (GTDB taxonomy): Bacteria > Pseudomonadota > Alphaproteobacteria > Rhodobacterales > Rhodobacteraceae > Roseobacter. The sequence continues at coordinate 336,451 of CANMWT010000003.1, read as the reverse complement.
AGAGCTGGGAGCGCCTTCCGTGCCTTCAGGATCGGAAAAGCTGCCGCCGGCCAGGGTTGCGGTGCCCGCACGGGCGGCTGTGCGATTGATGTCCCTCAAAAAGGCTACTTCGAGGTCAGGGCACAGGTCGTTCAGATCTCGCATGACGCGGTCCGCGTCATCGCGCTCTTCCAGCTGCTCGGCCAGAGTGTTTGAGATAGCGCTATAGTGGCATTCACCATCCTGATTGCTCAATGCCGCATCAACCTGTGAAGCGCGCGTTATGACGCCATCAGACGGAATTGCACAGGCAGACAAAAAGCCTGCGGATGAAAGAAGCGCTACTGCGACGAGACGATTTTGAAACACCATTTAACATACTCCAGAGTGTCCCCCACCCTGGTAAAAACAACGAAGCCCGCGTTTCCGCCAATACCCGTGGCGACGGCCTTCGACGCAACTATAGCCATATTTTAAGCGCATTTTCACGTATTTTTACGCGCTGTTGAGAAATCATGAACAATGGCATGTGTGCTGGCGTGATTGACTAAAATTTTCTGGTTAAGAGTTGAGTGACCGCGAGCAGTCGGCTGGCCCCATCCCGGTTTGAAGGATTTTTGCGCGTAAGTCGAAACACATGGTTCACCGCGTTTCGACGGTTTGGCGGCCTGCATCGACGAATTTTAGCGGTGTTTGATTCGAATCGACCAACCGATGATCGTAGTAGGTGATACCTGTCGTGCCTTTACTAAGCCGACCTAAGGATCAGGCCGGCACATGAGGGTTATCTGGTGATCTTTACCGTTTGTGTCAAAGCGCCGGTCACGCGGTCATAAATCAGGATCATATCGTCGGTTGTAACCACAGCGTACCAGTCGGTGCCTTGGGTAAAAGACAAGGCGGTCGCACCGTCGGGTAGTTGCAGTGTCTCGGGCAAAGGGGGGGGCACATCATAGAAGCGGATGACAATCAGTCCGATGATGAGTAGAACGCCGCCTATCATCGTCGCGGTCAGGACCGTGACCAAACGTCTTAAAAACTTCAGGTTTGCGGGCTCTTCCGCGTCGGGGCCGGGGGTCAGTTCGGGATTGTCCATGTCTGTTCGTCATATCCGGTTTCAAATCGACGCGGCACCGCCGCCGCGCCTTGATAAGGCGCTGGCGCGGGATGTTCCAGTGGATGCGTCACTTTCGCGAACGCGCTTGGCGCGCCTGATCGAAGAAGGCGGTGTGACCGTTGATGGCGCTGTTGTCCGCGATGCGAAGGCGCGTGTCGCAGCGGGTGCGGAAGTGGTTGTTGAAGTTGAAGAGGCGCAAGACAGTCATATCCTGCCGGAGCCGATCGCGCTGGATGTGGTGTTTGAAGACGATGATCTGATTGTCGTGAACAAACCCGCGGGCATGGTGGTGCATCCGGCGCCGGGCACACCGTCGGGCACATTGGTGAACGCGCTTTTGGCGCATTGCGGCGGCGCTTTATCCGGTGTGGGTGGGGTCAAGCGGCCCGGGATCGTGCATCGCATTGACAAGGACACCAGTGGGTTGCTGGTGGTCGCCAAGTCGGACGCAGCGCACCATGGGCTTGCCGCACAGTTCGAAGCGCATAGTGTCGAGCGGTACTACAACTGTCTGGTCTACGGTGTGCCGGATGCCAATGACCCACGCCTGCGCGGCATCAAGGGCGCGCGCTTTGAGCCAGGTAATATCCTAAAGATCACCACACAACTGGCTCGCCACCGAACAGACCGCCAGAGACAGGCCGTGCTGTTTCAGGGCGGGCGGCATGCGGTGACACGGGCACGCACCGTTGAACGTTTCGGAGATCCTGAGGTGCTCGCCTTGATGGAGTGCTGGCTTGAGACAGGCCGTACGCATCAGATCAGGGTGCATCTTGCCCATGCGGGCCATGGTCTGGTGGGTGATCCGGTCTACGGTGGAAAACGCAAATTACCGGCCAATGCGCTGTCGGACGCCGCGGCGGCGGCGGTCAAATGTTTCAAACGGCAGGCATTGCATGCAGCTGTTTTGGGTTTTGTTCATCCAGTTTCGGGCGAAAACATGCGATTTGAGGCCCCTTTACCCAAGGATATGACGGAATTGCTCGCCATTTTGCACGGTAGTTTGTCATAATTCGCAAACCCGCGTGAAAACAGCGTTTAACAGATGTTAATCCCGGCGCTGTAGGGCAATATTTCATTAACGCGGAGGCTGTAGTGTTTCCGTTAACATTTCTCAGATCGGCTACTTGAACCGATCAGTTTAGACACCATATAGATGTTAACTGTTTATACATCGGGAGGCTAAGACATGGCCAATTATGCAAATCTGCCTGCGCCAACCCCTGAGGGCGGGCTGAACCGCTATATGCAGGAAATCCGAAAGTTCCCGCTTTTGGAGCCTGAAGAAGAATATATGCTGGCCAAGCGCTGGGTCGAAGAGCAAGACACCGAAGCGGCGCATAAAATGGTGACCTCGCACCTGCGTCTGGCGGCTAAGATTGCCATGGGGTATCGCGGCTATGGTCTGCCTCAGGCTGAGGTGATCTCGGAAGCGAACGTGGGCCTTATGCAAGCCGTTAAACGGTTTGATCCCGAAAAAGGCTTTCGCCTTGCGACCTATGCGATGTGGTGGATCCGGGCATCTATTCAGGAGTATATCCTGAGATCATGGTCTTTGGTGAAGCTTGGCACGACCTCGGGCCAAAAGAAGCTTTTCTTCAACCTGCGCAAGGCCAAAAACAAGATCGGCGCGCTGGAAGACGGCGATTTGCACCCTGACAATGTTGCCAAAATCGCAACCGACCTCGGCGTGACCGAGGACGAGGTGATCTCCATGAACCGGCGTATGTCGGGCGGTGACGCATCGCTGAATGCCACGGTAGGCTCCGAAGGTGAGGGGACGATGCAATGGCAGGATTGGTTGGAAGACGAAGATGCCGATCAGGCCAGTGACTATGAAGCGCGTAATGAGCTTGAAGCCCGGCGCGAGTTGCTTGCTGAAGCCATGAGCGTGCTGAATGACCGTGAAAAAGACATTCTGACCCAACGCCGCTTGTCGGAAAAGACCGTGACGCTTGAAGATTTGAGCGAAGAATACGGTGTCAGCCGCGAGCGTATCCGTCAGATCGAAGTGCGTGCATTCGAGAAGCTGCAAAAGAAAATGCGGGATCTGGCAAAAGAAAAAGGGATGATGGCCACGGCCTGATCCGACAAGACGACCCTCGGGAGGGCCTGCGCAGTCAGTCTGCGTGGGCCTTTTTTATGGCCGACGTGCTTGCAGCTTTGCGCCAAAGGGTTTTAGCCTGTCGGAAAGACAGGGAGAGGCAAGATGGCTGACCATCTGAATTGGGGCATTCTGGGCGGATCGAATTTTGCAGCCAATCTGATGGGGCCCGCCATCCATGCGGCCAAGGGCGCACGGCTTGCCGGTCTGGCCACATCCAGTGCCCAAAAGGCAGCACGGTTCACGGCCTTTGCGCCCGATTGCGCGGTTTTCGACAGCTATGAGGCGCTGCTCGCCGCGCCGGAGATTGATGCGGTGTACATTCCTTTGCCCAACCATTTGCATTTGGAATGGAGCCTCAAGGCAATTGCGGCAGGAAAACACGTACTGTGCGAAAAGCCCATGACGCTGCGGGCGGATGCGTTTGACCAGTTGATTGCTGCGCGCGATGCCTCGGGCCTGTTGGTGGCCGAAGCCTATATGATCGTGCATCATCCACAGTTTCACCGGGCGCGCGATCTGCTGCGATCAGGTGCTGTCGGCAAACTGAAGCACGTGGATGCGACCTTTACCTATTTCAACGATGATCCGGCAAACATCCGCAATCAAGCTGCCGCAGGCGGGGGCGGGTTGCCGGACATCGGGGTGTATACCTTTGGGGCGGCTCGCTTTATCACGGGACAGGAACCTCTGCAGGTTCCTTTTGCTCATATCGATTTTGAAGAAGATGTTGATACATTTGTTCAGATGGCGGCAACGTTTCCGGATTTCACCTATTCTGCTGTCGTGTCCATGCGGGCTTTTCCGCGGCAGGAGGTCGTGTGTCATGGGGAAAAAGGGGTGTTGCGGTTGTCATGTCCTTTCAATTCAGACGTACACGATCAGGCGGAACTCCATCTGGAGACCGAAGGCAAGACTGTACGGGTGGACCGCTTTCCCGGCGTTGATCAATATGTTCTGCAAGTCGAAGCTTTTGGCGCGACGGTTCGGAATGGTGCGCCTTATGCGTGCCCGCTGGAATTCAGCAAAGGCACGCAAAAGATGATCGACATGACCTTCGACGCCGGGCGGCGTTAGGTTTCCATCGCTTCCAGCTGGTCGATAAAGCCCGAAATCATGCTGAGCCCCTTGTCCCAGAAAGCCGGGTCCGATGCATCAAGTCCAAAAGGGGCCAGCAGCTCTTTGTGGTGCTTGGATCCACCGGCTTTCAGCATGTCGAAATATTTGTCTTCGAAGCCTGCATCGCCTTCAGCGTAAACCGCGTAAAGCGCGTTCACCAGACCGTCACCGAAAGCATAGGCGTAGACATAAAATGGCGAGTGTACGAAATGTGGGATATAGGACCAAAAGGTTTCGTATCCGTCCATGAATTCGAACGCAGGCCCAAGGCTTTCGGCCTGAACTGACATCCACAGCGCATTGATATCATCGGGCGTCAACTCCCCTGCCCGGCGGGCATCGTGCAGTTTGCACTCAAAGTCGTAAAAGGCGATCTGGCGCACTACGGTGTTGATCATATCCTCGACCTTGCCGGCCAGCAGCACCTTGCGTTCGGCATCGTTTCCGGCCCCCTCCAGCATCTTCTGGAAGGTCAGCATTTCCCCGAAAACGCTGGCCGTTTCGGCAAGTGTCAGCGGGGTGGAGGAAAGCATTTCGCCCTGTTCAGCGGCCAAAACCTGATGCACGCCATGGCCCAGTTCGTGGGCCAGTGTCATGACGTCGCGCGGCTTACCCAGATAGTTGAGCATCACATATGGATGCACGTTTGTGACCGTCGGGTGGGCGAAGGCGCCGGGGGCTTTGCCCGGTTTCACGCCCGCGTCAATCCAGCCTTTGCGAAAGAAGGGCTCGGCGATCTGGCCCATCCGCGGGTCAAAGGCGTTGTAGGCATCCATTACCATCTTTTCGGCCTGATCCCAGCCGACAATACGGTTGTCTTCCATCGGTAGTGGCGCGTTGCGGTCCCACACCTGCATTTTGTCCAACCCCAACCACTTGCGTTTCAACTCGTAATAGCGGTGGCTAAGCTTGGGATAGGCATCTACGACCGCGTTGCGGAGCGCTTCCACCACTTCGGGTTCGACCTGATTGCTCAGATGCCGGCCGAGTTGCGGGCTTTGCATGCCGCGCCATCGGTCAATGATCTCTTTCTCCTTGGCTTGCGTGTTGTGCACGCGTGCGAAGGTTTTGATATTGGCGGCAAAGACGTCGGCCAGAGTGTGTGCGGCTGCTTCGCGTTTGGCGCGGTCAGGGTCGGTCAGCAGATTGAGCGTGCCCTCAATGTTCAGGGTTTCACCTTCAACCTCGAATTCGAGACCTGCGATGGTTTCGTCGAACAGTCTTTCCCACGCGTCGCCGACCACGCCCAGATCATGCAGGAATTTCTCAAGCTCGTCGCTGAGCTGGTAGGGTTGCATGGCCCGCACGCGGTCAAACACCGGTTTATAGCGTGCCAGATCGGCATTCTGTGCATAGAGCGTGTCGAGGTGATTGTCCGGCAGCCGGTTGATTTCCAGGGTGAAGAAAACCAGCGGTGTGGTGAAATTGGTGATCTTTTCCTGCAGGTCGGCCATGAATTTCGCCCGCCCGGCATCGGTTGTCAGCTGGTAGTAGCGTAGCCCGGCAAAAGACATGATCCGCCCGGCCACCTGGTTGATCTTCTCGTTACGCAAGACACAGTCGAGGAAAGCGGGAGCGTCGAGATCGGCGAGCTTCCCCTCAAAATCCGCCGCAAAGCTGGCACAGGCCTGCTCGAGCCAGTCAAGATCCCGTTTCAGTTCGGGCGCGTCCTCTGCTGTGTAAAGATCATCAAGGTTCCACTCGGGCAGATCGCCCAGTGGGTTGCCTGAGCCAGAGGCATTCGCGTCGCGTACCGGAAAGGGAAGGTGAAACATGTGTATCCTCGCTGCTTTTGTCCTGCATAGGTAGGCCGCGTATTCGCGGGGTACAAGGAACGAAAGGCCGATACCGCGCTTAAATTCCGAACAAACGTGCCGGATTGTCGACCAGAATGCGGTGGCGGGTCGTCGCATCGGGCACGATGCGGTCAAACGCATCGAGAAGTTCCGCGGCATGTGGCATCTTGGCGTCGGCAAGCATCAGATGTGGCCAGTCCGACCCCCACAGGCAGCGCTCGGGATTCGCGGCGATCAGCGCCTCAACAAGTTGGTCAACCCGATCGTAGGGGGCATTGCACATGCGGTAGAGCGCTGACAGTTTGACCCAGACGCGCCCTTCACTCAGCAACGCGCACAAGGCCTTGAAACCCTGGCTTTGTGTGTTGAGGCCGTCAGCGGGCCATCCAACGTGGTCAAACACCACATCGACTGGCAGCGCGCGGATATCTTCGGACAGGGCTTCGACGTGTCGATCCGCATGCGCCAGCATCTGAATGTGCAGGCCGCGATCTGCAAGGGCAGGCGCCATGGCTTTGGCACCGTCCCAGCTCAGGACGCCTCCGTGCACATAGTTAAGGCGGACCGCGGCCATATTCCAGCTTGCGAAGGCGTCGATCTGGTCTTCGCTGGCACCGTCGGGCAAGAGCCCCACACCCCTAAAGCCCGCGCCCATGCGCTTGACCGCTTCTACGGTCACGCTGTTGTCCGTGCCGTAAAGGATGGAATGGACGATCACCCCTTTTGAAAAGCCCAATGTGTCGAGATGTGTGCGATAGAGGTCCAGCCAGCGGTCCAGCGTTGGGCCGGGGGCGGGGTTTTCCACACGCCCGTCCCAAAGCGGAAATTCTCCCGCACAGGCCACAAGATGCACATGCGCATCACAAGCGCCTTGCGGTGCGCGTAGCAGGGGCGCGCGGGATGCGGGCGGCATCTGGGCGTTGGGTATCTCTCGGTCAGCCATAAATCCTCAGCATTTCGTTCAAGTCGTCCAGTGTGTTGGCCTCTTGCAGGGGCTTGTCCTGCCGCCAGCGTGACATGCGCGGAAAGCGCAGCGCCACACCTGACTTGTGCCGCGGGCTGGCCTGAATGCCCTCAAAAGCGATTTCGAACACATGATGCGGCGTCACTTGCCGCACTGGACCAAAGCGTTGCAGGGTGTTCTTGCGTACCCACGCGGTGATCTCGCGGAACTCCGCGTCGGTAAGGCCGGAATAAGCCTTTGTAAACGGGACCAGATCATTGCCGTTCCAGACCGCAAAGGTAAAGTCTGTAAACAGATTGGCCCGACGCCCGTGGCCTGCCTGAGCGTAAATCATTACGGCATCAATGGTAAGCGGGTCCAGCTTCCACTTCCACCAGTCCCCCTTTTTGCGGCCCATCAGATAAGGGCTTTGGGCGCGTTTCAGCATGACACCTTCCGCGTTTTCGTCGCGGGCCACTTGCCGCAGATCGGCCAACGCCTCCCATGTGTCAAATTCAAGCTGGGGAGACAGGCGCACAGGTGCAGCGTCGGGCAAATCGTGGCAAAGTCGTTCGAGTATTTCGCGCCGCTGTGCAAAGGGCGTGTCGCGCATGTCTTTGCCCTGCCACTCCAAAAGATCATAGGCGTTCAGAACGACCGGCGCTTCCGTCAAAAGCTTCTTTGGCACCGTTTTGCGGCCAATCCTCTTTTGCAGCGTGTTAAAATTCGCAGGGCTGTCCGTCAGCGGATGCCAGACCAGAAGTTCGCCGTCAAAGACTGTGCCGGACGGGACATAATCAAGTGTGCGCGCAAGCTCAGGGAACCGGTCGGTCATCAGTTCCTCGCCGCGCGACCAGACAAAATACTGTCCCTCCCGCAGGACCAACTGCCCGCGAATGCCGTCCCACTTCCATTCCGCCCGCCACTCTGATGGCGCGCCGAGGGCAGCGACATCACCTTCAAGACCGTATGACAGGTAAAAAGGATAGGGGCGCGATGCATCGGCGGTGGGGTCATCGGCTTCGATCAGGCGATGCCAGCTCGTATCCTCCGGCGTCCAGTTTCCCATCAGGCGGTGGGCAAGCTCGGTTTCGGGATGTCCGGTTGCCTTGGAGAGCGCGCGCGTCATCAGTTTCTGACTGACCCCCATGCGAAATCCGCCGGTAATAAGCTTGTTGAAAACGAAGCGCTCGGTGCCGCCCAGACCGCGCCACGCATCTTCCACAAATGCGCGCCGTTCCTCTTCCGTTTTCTGTGAAAGGGCACGCAATGCCTCGACCCAGTAGGTCAATCCTTTATCGGTGTCGGACGCGGTCTCGGGCAGGACCAGTGCAATGGTTTCGGCCAGATCGCCCACGACCGGGTAGCTTTCTTCAAACAACCAAAGCGGGATACCTGCCATTTCCGCAGCCCATTCGCGCAGCTTGGTCGTTGTCACCGCCCGTTTCGGGCGACGCCCCGAGAAAAGAGCGATGGTCCAGAGCCTGTCCGCTTCGGGGGCCGTTGAAAAGTATTCGGCCAGCGCATTGGTTTTCACCGTGGTCCTGGTGCTTTGGTCGATGGCGTTGAAGAGGTGGGCAAACTCTTTCATGCGGCGTCTTCGCCTTCTTCTTCGCCGCCGAATTCCGTCGGCACCACCTGCGCATTCAGACCCAGTTCGCCGAGGTATCGTGCAAATATGTCTGTATAGCCATGTGTGACATAGATGTTTTCCGCTTCGGTTGCTTTCACGGCGGCCAAAAGGCCGGGCCAGTCTGCGTGATCTGAGATTACAAATCCGCGGTCGCCCGACCGCCGGCGTCTGATGCCACGCAATTGCATCCACCCGCTTGCAAAAGCGCTTTCAGAGGGGCCGAAACGTTTGGCCCAAGTGCTGCCCAAAGCAGAAGGCGGCGCGATGACGATGGCCCCCTCATGTGCCTTGGGGTCGGTGTCTTTGGTCAGCTGTGTGGTCGGCAGCAGGTTGATGCCCTGCTTGCGCATTACCGCATTGGTCGCTTCGACCGCGCCGTGGGTCAGGATCGGGCCGTTTGCCGGTTCAAGCATTTGTAAAAGTCGCTGCGCTTTTCCCAGCGCATAAGCGCCAAGAAAAGCCGTCTTGCCTGCCTCGGCACAGCCCCGCCACCAGGCGTTTATCTCGGCGGCAACTAAATGCTGAGGCTGCCAGCGGAACACCGGCAGGCCAAAGGTGCTTTCGGTAATGAAGTGATGGCAGCGCTGTGGCTCGAAGGCTTCAGACAGGCCATCGTTTTCGATTTTGTAGTCTCCTGACGCGACCCAGATTTCGCCTGCAACGCTGACTTTGATCTGGGCCGATCCCGGCACATGGCCTGCGGGATGAAACGACACCTCTGCATCGCCGATCCGGATCACCTCGCCATATTGTACGGGCTGCGCGTTGATGTCGCCCAACCTATGACGCATCACCGGCAGGACGGCGCTGGTGGCCATGTAGCGCGCATGCCCCGCGCGCGCGTGATCGGCGTGGCCATGCGTGATAAGCGCCCGGTCCACAGGGCGCCAGGGATCGATGTAGAAATCCCCCGCTGCGCAGTAGATGCCGCGCTCGGTAAAGCTGAGAACCGGTGCCTCCGTCATGGTGCACACCCTAGCAATCCCGCCGAGAATGCCCAGAGGCTAGCCCTTGTTCACTTGCAAAAAGAGGGCCGTCATGCGGTCAAAGAGCGGCGCGGTTGCCAGAGGTCCTTCCATCAGAACCTCATGTTCTCCGTCGGGGACCAGTTCAAGATCGCCGCTTTTCCAGTCGTGCATACGCATCTGAATAGCGTCCATGTCGACGATGCGTTCGTTTGTTCCCAACAGCGCAAGAGCCGGCAGGCTGGGAGAGGCGCGGCTGGCCAAATGGCGCATCTCCAGCAGCGCTTCGCGCAGCCAGACGTAGCTCGGGCCGCCCAAGGCCATTTCGGGGTGTGCCATCAGCTGCTCGCGCATAATCTCGAACTGGTCCGGATCGCGCGTTAGAAGATTGCCTTCAAACCCGTCTGTCAGGACGTGATGATCCATTTTCGTGCCTGGTGGCAGACGGTGACCCTGACCGACCTTGGGCATACTGTGGCTGAGCGCCCATGCCAATGGGCGCAAGTGGGGCGCCATTTGCAGCCCCCACATCGGCGCACTGAAGGCAACGGCGCGCACCGCCATGCCCTCCATCACGGCGCGCAGTCCGATCGCGCCGCCCATGGAATGCGCAAGCAGATAGTATGGGCGCGGCAGGTCAAGCGTGCGCGCCACGCGCATCATGGCGGCCACGTCTTTCTGGTAGTCTGAGAAATGCGCCACATGGCCCACAATCGGATTGTCCAGCAACCTGTCCGACAACCCCTGGCCGCGCCAGTCCACAGCCGCAGCGGCAAACCCGCGCGCGGCAAAGGCCTTGGCGACCTGACCGTATTTTTCGATGAATTCCGTTCTGCCAGGAAAAACCAGCACCGTGCCCCTTGCCCCGCTCAGTGGCCAGTGCCCCACGCGTATGCGCAGGCTGTCGGATGTCTGTGTCCAATGCGCAGCCCCGCCCGCCGGACCGTAAGCGATATCGCTGAAGAACGGGGCGGGGCTGAGCGCCATTAAGAGAGGGCCTGTGCGAGTTGCATGGCCATGCCCATATCGCCATCGACGGTAAGTTTGCCGGTCATGAAAGCGCTGGTCGGGTCGGTTTCGCCCGCAAGGATGGAGACAAAAGTATCGGCGTCCGCGCTCATCGTGACTTCGGCGTCGTCATCGCCTGCACGTGCACCATCCGAATCGACAAAGACACTTCCCTCACCGACGATGTCGAACTTTGCAGTACCCACAAAATCGGAACCGGCCATTTTCTCGTTTAGTTTTTCTACAGCGCCGTTCACAATATCACTCATTTTCAGACCCTTTTGCCTTGTTGTGCCCGCAAGCTCTGGAATTGGTCTGCGGGACTGTTACATTCAATCGCGTTATGGGCATGAAACTCAAGATTCTCAATTTATTCGTTACGGCACTTTTCGTCGTTTCTTTCGTTGTAGCGCCGGCGACGGCGCAGACCAGTGAACAGGATTTGCTGGCACAACTGAAAGAAGCGCCCGAATCAGAGGCCAGCCGACTTGAGAGAGAACTGAATCTGATCTGGGGAAACTCTGGATCTGCCGCAATGGATTTGCTGCTCAAGCGGGGTCGCGAGGCGCTTGAGGCGGAAGATAATGCACGCGCGATCGAACATTTATCGGCCCTCACCGACCATGCGCCTGATTTCGCCGAAGGCTGGCATGCGCGCGCAACCGCGTTTTTCCGCGCGGGAATGTATGGCCCGGCGTTGGATGATCTGCAGCGGGCGCTTGCACTCAACCCGAACAACTTCAATGCCATTTTCGGTCTGGCTGTAATGATGCAGGAGATCGGAGATCTCCAACGCGCGGCACAGGCCTATGACCTTGTGTTGGACTTGCACCCGCACCACGAACAGGCCAAAGAGGCCAAGAAAAGACTGGCTGGTCAGGGGATCGACCAAACGCTCTGAGGGGCCAAGCAAGGAAAACGCCGTGGCGGCTGAGAAAAGGGTTGTGGCCGTTTTAGGCCCGACCAATACGGGCAAAACGACATATGCAATAGAGCGGATGCTTGGTCACCGTACCGGCGTTATCGGTCTGCCGCTGCGTCTTTTGGCGCGTGAGGTGTACGACCGGATTGTTGCGGCGCGCGGCCCGTCGGTGGTTGCGCTGGTTACCGGAGAAGAGCGGATTGTGCCTCCGCGCACCCAGTATTGGGTTTGCACGGTCGAGGCGATGCCCGAGGGGATGGGGTGCGATTTTCTCGCCGTCGATGAAATCCAGCTCTGCGCTGATCCTGAACGTGGGCATGTTTTTACCGACCGTCTGCTTCGGGCACGTGGGCTGCATGAGACGCTTTTTCTAGGAGCAGACACGATGCGCGGCCCGATCCGTGATCTGGTCCCGCATGCGCAGTTTGTTCAGCGCGAAAGAATGTCAACTTTATCCTATACTGGTCCGAAAAAGATAAGCAGGATGAAGCCAAGAAGCGCAATTGTCTGCTTTTCTGTTGAGAATGTATATGCCATCGCCGAGCTCATCAGGCGCCAGAAAGGCGGGGCTGCGGTCGTTATGGGGGCGCTGAGCCCGCGCACGCGCAACGCGCAGGTCGACATGTATCAAAATGGCGAGGTCGACTATCTGGTGGCCACGGATGCGATTGGCATGGGGCTGAACCTTGATGTGGATCATGTGGCCTTTTCCTCATTGACCAAGTTTGACGGGCGGCGGATGCGCCCGCTTGCCCCGAATGAATTGGCGCAGATCGCAGGTCGTGCGGGCAGGGGTATGAAAAACGGCACCTTCGGCGTAACGGGCGAGGCGCCTGCGCTGGACGAGGGAGTGGCACAGGCGATCACCGAACACCGGTTTACGCCTCTCAGGCGTCTCAACTGGCGCAACCATGCATTGCAATACGGCTCCATCGACCGCCTGATCCAGTCGCTCGAGGCCGCACCGACCGAAGAGATCCTCGTCCGGGCGCGCGAGGCGGATGATCTTGGCGCGCTCAAAGCTTTGGGGCAGGTTGCCGAAGTCGCCGCGCGTTGTACGGACGGCCCTTCGGTAAAGCTGTTGTGGGAAGTATGTCGCATTCCCGATTTTCGCGGCATTAGCCATGCAGAGCATGCTGCCCTTTTGGAGCAGATTTTCAACTACCTGCACGAACATGGGAAAATTCCCGCAGACTGGATGTCCCGGCAGATCAGGCGGATCGACAGGACCGATGGCGATATTGATGCACTGTCCAAGCGGTTAGCCTTTATCCGCACCTGGACCTACGTTGCGCAACGCAAAGGCTGGACGGATGATGAAAGCCATTGGCGCGAGCAAGCGCGTTCTGTAGAAGACAGATTGTCGGATGCGCTGCACGAGCGTCTGACCCAGAGATTTGTAGATCGGCGCACATCCGTGCTTTTGCGCCGGCTCGGCCAGAAGGAAGCCATGGTGGCAGAAGTATCCAATACCGGCGAAGTGACCGTCGAAGGCGAATTTGTAGGCAAGCTGGAGGGGTTCCGCTTCAGTCAGGACAAGGGTGCCGGTGGTGCCGAAGCGAAGACGATCAAGTCAGCTGCCTTGCAGGCGCTCGCGCCTCAGTTCCATTTGCGCGCCGACCGGTTTTACAACGCGCCCGATACAGAGATTGATTTCACCGAACAGGGTGGCTTGATGTGGGGCAAAGACGCGGTCGGCAAACTGGTCGCCGGGGCAGACCCGCTCAAGCCGCAGGTCGAGGTGTTTGTAGATGATGTGGCAGGCCCGGAGGTTGCACAGAAGGTGCAACGCCGCCTGCAGCATTTCATCGACCGCAAAATCGCAGCACTTTTTGAGCCTTTGCTGAACCTGAGCCGTGACGAGTCGTTGACGGGTCTTGCACGCGGATTTGCCTTTCAGATGGTCGAGGCGCTGGGTGTGCTTCCCAGAGGGCAGGTCGCCGAAGAGGTCAAGGCGCTGGATCAGGATGCGCGCGCGGCATTGCGCAAGCACGGTATTCGCTTTGGCCAGTTCACGATTTTTCTGCCGCTGCTGCTAAAGCCGGCACCCACGCGGTTGCGTCTGGTTTTGTGGTCTCTGACGCAGGGGTTGGATGTCTTTCCCGAAGCGCCGCCACCCGGGCTGGTCACCATCCCGCTGGAAGACGGTGCGCCACAAGGGGCAGACACCATGTCAGGTTACCGGATTGCAGGTCAACGTGCCATTCGCATTGATATGCTTGAACGTTTGGCCGACATGTTGCGGGCCGAGAATACCCGCGCGGGTTTTGAGGCCAAAGCCGATATGCTGTCAATCACGGGCATGACGCTGGAGCAGTTTGCAGACCTCATGCAAGGTCTGGGATACAATGCAGAAAAGGGCGAGCGCCCCAAGGTCAAACCAGCAGATGCGCAGACCCAAAGTGCCGAGCCCGAGGCGGAGGCGGCGGCAGAAACAGCCAAGGATGCAGGCAAGGATGCGGACGCTGCAGAACAGGCAGGGGATGCGGAAGCTGCGGAGAGCGTTTCTCCAGCCGACCCAGGCCAGGAGCCCGCGCTTGAAGTGCCGCAGACAGAAGAAGCGCCAGTCGAGCCCGAAACCGAAGTGTACTACACGTTCACATGGGGCCGTACGTCCCGTGGAGGGGCCGGGCAGGGACGGCGCAGTGGCGAACGACCGCAGGGCAAGGGCCGACCCAATCAAAAGGGTAAGCGCGGCAAGCCTAAAGGAGACAAACCTCGCGGCGCGCAGAAGTTCTCGGCCAAGCCGAGCAAGCCAGAGAAAAAGATCGACCCCGACAATCCATTCGCCGCCGCTTTGATGGGGCTGAAGGATAATAAATAGGTGTCTGACAAGCTGCGCCTCGATAAATGGCTCTGGCACGGGCGGTTCTTCAAGACGCGCTCGATGGCTGCCAGGGTTGTTGAAACCGGGGCCGTGCGGGTCAATTCCGACCGCGTACAAAAACGCAGCACGCTTGTGATGGTGGGCGACGTTCTGACCTTTCCGCAAGGTGATGCGGTGCGTGTCATCCGCGTTGAAAATCTGGGTACGCGGCGCGGGCCCGCGCCCGAAGCGCAAGGCCTATATACCGATCTGTCACCGCCTGCCCCAAGGCAACGGGAAACGGCTCCGGAAAATCCACGCTTTGAGGGAAAAGGTCGTCCAACTAAGCGAGATCGTCGCACCCTTGATCTTTCTCGCGCGCGCTCTCTTGAATGATGCTAATCTCTCAATTAGCTAGCGATTGACCGGGAAAGTGGAAAGAGGCCAATGACATACATCGTGAACGACAGTTGCATCGCGTGTAAATACACTGACTGCGTTGAAGTGTGCCCGGTGGATTGTTTTTACGAGGGTGAGAACATGCTTGTGATTCATCCTGACGAATGTATCGACTGTGGCGTCTGCGAGCCTGAATGCCCGGCGGATGCGATCCGCCCGGACACCGAACCGGACATGGAAAAATGGGTGGAATTCAATCGCAAATACTCCGAGATGTGGCCAGTCATTATCACCAAAAAAGACCCGTTGCCGGATGCCGAATCGCGCGATGGTGAGACTGGAAAGCTCGAAAAATACTTCTCAGAAGCGCCGGGCGAGGGCGGATAATCCTGCCGGCACGGTATCGAATCGCTTTATGAAGTGCGGGTTTTTCCTGTAAATTGCTATAATAAAACGCATTTTCAGAAATTGACGCCGGGTCAGCTTTCTAAAACCCGTTTTTTGTGCTATGTTCAGTGCATCAATTAACGACGGAAGATTTTCGCGGCAAATTCATCCTCCGGATTTGCGCTTCATATCGGCAATAAACACACTGGATCGAATGGCAAATGTGCTTCGAGCTTGTGTGCTTTTGACTGTCGAAAGTTGGAAAAGAGCCCGTCAGACGAGGAACACTGAATGACAAAATCGAAGAAACTTGATTTCCGGCCGAACGAATTCGTTGTCTACCCAGCGCATGGTGTGGGCCAGATCCTTTCGATCGAAGAGCAGGAAGTCGCCGGCATCTCACTGGAGCTGTTCGTGATCTCCTTCGAAAAGGACAAGATGACGCTTCGTGTGCCAACGCACAAGGCTACGGAGATCGGAATGCGGGCGCTTAGCAGCCCGGACGTTATTTCGCATGCGATGAAGACGCTCAAAGGCAAGGCCAAAGTCAAGCGTGCCATGTGGTCGCGTCGGGCGCAGGAATATGAACAAAAGATCAATTCGGGTGATCTTATCGCGATTGCTGAGGTTGTGCGCGATTTACACCGGACTGACGATCAGCGCGAGCAAAGCTATTCCGAGCGTCAGCTGTATGAGGCGGCGCTTGAGCGTCTGACACGGGAAGTGGCCGCCGTCAGCGGTGGTGACGAATTGGCTGCGGCAAAGCAAGTGGGCGACGTGCTGGAAAGCCGCGTGGCGGCCTGAGATCAGCCTTCTTCTTTTATTTTAAGCGCGTCCTGACAGCTCAGGGCGCGTTTTTTCGTCCGTTCAACTGGTAAGCGCCACAAGGGTGCACAGGGCTGCTGCCTCGCATATCTGCTGCGTGCTGCCCAAAACGTCGCCGGTTTGACCGTGGATTTTGCGCTTTGCCATCCAGATCACAAGGCTGGTCGCCGTGAGGCATGCCGCCAGCGCGGGCAAGGTTTCACCTCCGATAGCGGCGAAGGCTAAAACGACGGACAGTCCGAGCGTTAACAGCGCGGTTGCCAAAGACGGCCGGCCGACACCTTGTGCCAGCCCTTCCTTGCGGGCTGGTGGCAGAACGTGCATCACCACAGGCATGCACGCGCGCGACAGCGCAGCGCAGGCAATCAAAGCGGCCGGTGCCGTACCAAGAAGGGCAGAGACCGCAGCCCAGCGGATACCAGTTACGACAATCAAAGCGAGTGTGCCGAAAGAACCTATGTGGCTGTCTTTCATTATGGATAAGCGCTTTTCGGCTGTCTGACCGCCCCAGAAACCGTCTGCGGTATCGGCCAGCCCGTCCTCATGCATCGCGCCGGTAGTCAGCATGAAGACGCCAAGCACAAGGCCTGCCACGATCACTTCAGGCAAACCAGCGGCCAGCGACAAGACCGCCAACAGCGTCGCCCCCATGCCGAGTACCGCCCCGACAATACCGTATCCCCAGACGGCTTGCGCCCCGCGCGCAAAGGCTGCGTCGGGCAGTTTTGGCATGGGCAAGCGGGTCAACAGAACGAAGCACGACGCAAGGTCGCGCAGTAGCGTTGATATGCTTGCAGAAATCATCCGTTCGGGTCTCTTCACGCCTTGCTGGCAGGTCTCTTTGGGGTAAAGAGGACGTCACGATCATGCAATGAGGATTTCGATGGCGGCCGCATTTTCATCTTTGAACGACTTTCGTGCGGTGATTGCCGCACAACCGGGACACGATACGTCGGCTGCAGAAGCGGCTTCGGCGCGCAACAGTCAGTTGACCAAACCGCCGGGTGCTCTGGGCCGTTTGGAAGACCTTGCGATCTGGTATGCAGGCTGGCGCGGTACGGAAAGGCCACAGGTGAAAGCGCCTCAGGTCATTGTTTTTGCCGGCAATCACGGTATTGCCGCGCAGGGCGTTTCTGCGTTTCCTGCCGAAGTGACTGCGCAGATGGTTATCAATTTTGAACATGGCGGTGCGGCGATCAACCAGATGTCGCAGGCTTTTGGCGCCAAACTGGATGTGCATGCGCTGGCGCTTGACGAGCCTACCGAAGATTTCACGACAGCGCCCGCGATGACCGAGGCGGAGGTCGTCGCGGCTTTGCAAAAAGGGTGGGATTCAGTTGATCCCGCCGCGGATGTGCTTGTCGTTGGCGAGATGGGGATCGGTAACACGACCTCTGCCGCCGCTCTGGCCATGGCCTGTTTCGGAGGGCAGGCTGAGGATTGGGTTGGGCGCGGCACCGGTGTCGATGACGCGGGCCTTGCCATCAAAAACCGTGTGGTCGAGCAAGGACTGGCGCGCCATGCACCCGGAGAGGACTCTCTGGAAGCTTTACGGTGTTTGGGTGGGCGCGAGCTTGCGGCCATGGTTGGTGCGATTGCGCGCGCACGCAGTTTGCGTATTCCGGTGATACTGGACGGATTCATCTGTTGTGCCGCCGCAGCATGTTTGTTCAAGGTGGATGCCGGCGCGCTCGATCACTGTGTTGCCGGGCATCAAAGCTCGGAAGCGGCCCATGCGGCGTTGCTGGACTGTCTGGGCAAAGAGCCGCTTTTGTCACTTGGGTTGCGACTTGGCGAGGCGTCGGGCGGGACCTTGGCCCTAGGCGTGCTCAAAGGGGCTGTGGCCTGCCTGAGTGGGATGGCCACCTTTGCCGAGGCCGGGGTCGCCGAAGGTTAACCCTGCGGCGCATTGCTTCCCGGCTCTCAGCGACGGCGACTGGCCTAGGCTTTTTCGCTTTCGCCGTCGCTTGGGCGGCTGAGGATCGCTGTTTCCAGCTCTTTTTGCAGCTCACGCGCGCGGGCGATGTATTCAGGGTTTTGGCTGACAGGGCGCGCAGGGTCCCATAGCTCGGCCAGCTGGCGGATGGTTTCGCGGTCGTGCTGATAGAACACCCGTTCTGCCTCCGCGGCTTCATATTCGCTTAGCCCGATATTCTCGAGAACATAACGGCCCGCCCGCAAAGAGCTGTCGAACATTTCGCGCACGATGTCGTTGGCGCCCGCCTGAAACAGCCGGTACACATAAGTTCGGTCGCGGGCGCGGGCGATGATGTGCAGGTCAGGGCGCAGGCCACGCGCATATTTCACCAACTTGATCGCTGCTTCTGGGTCGTCCAGCGCCACGCAAAGCACTTTGGCCTTGTCGATGCCAGCAGCCCGCAGGATATCCGGTCTGGTCGGGTCGCCCAGAAATCCTTTGTACCCAAAGCGCCGCATAACTGCGATGGTTTCCATGTCGTGGTCCAGAACAACCGTCTTGAACCCGTTGGCCTGAACCAGCCGGTTGACGATCTGACCAAAGCGCCCGATACCGGCGATGATGACTGGGCCTTCTTCGTCGATCTCGTCGTCGGGGGCCTGTTCGACCGTTTCTTCCATCCTGCGCGACATCACATCATAGAGGATGAAGAGCAGCGGTGTGATGAGCATCGACAAGGCGATCACCAGCAAAAGCGTTTCAGCCACTTCCAGCGGGATCACATTCTGCTGCACCGAAAAGGATGTGAGCACAAAGCCGAATTCGCCTGCCTGCGCCAGCCCAAGCGCAAAGAGCCAGCGGTCACGGCCCTTAATCTTGAACGCCACGGCGAGCAGGTAAAGGATCAGACCCTTGACCACGATAACCAGCAGCGCCATCGAGAGGATCGCCGGCATATTCTCGAACAGCAGCGCAAAGTTGATACCAGCGCCGACCGTGATGAAAAAGAGCCCCAGCAAGAGGCCTTTGAAGGGTTCAAGGTCCGTCTCAAGCTCGTGCCGGAACTCCGAGTTCGCCAGAACCACGCCCGCCAAAAAGGCGCCAAGGGCGGGCGACAAGCCGACAAGCATCATCAGAAACGAAATCCCGACCACGATCAGCAGGGCAAGGGCCGTGTACATCTCGCGCAGCCGTGCGGCGTGGATGTAGCGAAACACTGGTCTTGTGAAATACACACCCGCGATCACCACGGCTGCGATCGCACCCACAGTGACCAGCGTAACCCCCCAGGCGGGTAGCCCTTCCACCAATGAAAGCGAATGGTGCCCATAGTCGTCATGCGCGACCTTGTCGCCCAATTGGATCGAACCATCTTCGGCTATGCGCGTGGGCAGGGTGACGACCAGCAAGGGCAGGACGGCAAGGATCGGGATGACCGCGATGTCCTGCGTCAGTAGCACCGAAAAGATGTTCCGCCCGCCGTTGGTCTGCATCAACCCCTTTTCAGACAGTGTTTGCAGTACGATGGCCGTCGAACTTAGCGACAGGCTCAGACCGATTGCGATCGCTACCCCCAAAGGCTGATTGTAAGCCAGAGCGATGCCCATCAAGGCAAGAGTACTCAGCCCAATTTGCAGCCCGCCCAGCCCCAGCAGCCTGTGGCGCATGTCCCAAAGTGCGCGGGGTTCAAGCTCCAACCCGATGAGGAAAAGCATGACGACCACGCCGAATTCGGCGAAGTGCTGCAGGTCCTGCGTTTCTGATCCGACAAGGCCCAAGAGTGGTCCGATGATGATACCGGCAGCCAGATACCCCAGCACCGACCCAAGGCCCAAGCGCGCGGCAATCGGCACCGCGATGACAGCGGCGGCGAGGTATATCGAAGCTTGGTAGAGGAAACCTTCCATAAGGTCTGATACTCCGTGTGTTTAGGTGGGCAGCGGGCCGTCTGTCTTGAGTTGGTCCATCACGATCTGGCTATGCACCCGTGCAACCGATGGATGCACCAACAGGACCTCCTGGATCAGGCGGTTCAGGTCAGGCAAGTCGCTGCAGTACACGCGCAATAGATAGTCTGCATCGCCTGTCATTGTCCACGCATCGGTGATCTGGGGCGTCGTTTCGACCATTCGTCTGAAACTACGCGACTGCTCTGCGCTGTGGGTCACCAGATGGACTTGCACAAATCCCTGCACCGTCAGCCCCAGAGCCACCGCATCCAACCGTGCGACCTGCGCTTTGATGATGCCGTCCGCTTCAAGTCGTTGGCGGCGACGGCCTGCCTGACTGGCGGACATGTTAAGTGTTTCGGCCAGTTGCGTTGACGTAAGCTGGGCGTTTTTTTGCAACGCCGCAAGCAGCCGTTTATCTGTTTCATCCAGCAAGATGCGGATTCCTTTCCTGAATGTGTAAATTTATGCGCGTTTTGCGCAAATATATCCATAGAAGCGATGTGTTTTGCGCAGAATTCACATTTCCTACATGATACCACGCTTCCAAATTAGGCAAAAACTGCACAAAAGCTGAAAAGGAACACGCACGATGGGCCCATTTCCACATGATGCACCGAAATCACGAATTTCTGATGAAAACCCGGCCGGCACGGATGGATTCGAGTTTGTTGAGTTCGCCCATCCGGACCCGGATGCGTTGCGCGATCTTTTTTCGCGCATGGGATATACCCATGTTGCCAATCACAAAACCAAACATGTAGAGCTTTGGCAGCAGGGTGATATCACCTATGTTCTGAACGCTGACCCTCACAGCTTTGCCGCGCGTTTCGTGCAAGAACACGGCCCCTGTGCGCCCTCTATGGGGTGGCGTGTTGTGGATGCAAAGCACGCCTTTGAGCAGGCGGTCGCAAAGGGCGCGCAACCCTATGAGGGAGAGGGTAAAGTGCTGGATGTGCCGGCGATCATGGGGATTGGCGGGTCGCTTTTGTATTTTGTCGACCAATACTACGACACCAGCCCCTACAATGACGAATACGAGTGGATCGCGCAGTCGAAACCTGCTGGCGTGGGGTTTTACTATCTCGATCACCTGACGCACAACGTGCATCGCGGGAATATGGACAAATGGTTCCGCTTCTACGGCGATCTGTTCAACTTCCGCGAGATACGGTTCTTTGATATCGAGGGCAAATACACTGGCCTGCTGAGCCGGGCGCTGACGTCACCCTGTGGGCGAATTCGTATCCCGATTAACGAAGACCGTGGGGAGACCGGGCAGATCGTGTCTTACCTCAAGAAATACAACGGCGAGGGTATTCAGCACATTGCCGTGGGGTCGCATGACATCTACGATAGTACTGACGAGATTGCAGCGCGCGGCGTCAAGTTCATGCCGGGCCCACCCGATACCTATTATGATCTAAGCCACACCCGTGTGCAGGGCCACGATGAGCCGATTGAGCGCATGAAAGCGCATGGTATCCTGATTGATGGCGAAGGTGTTGTGGATGGCGCCGAGACAAAAATCCTGCTTCAGGTCTTTTCCAGAACAGTGATCGGCCCGATTTTCTTCGAATTCATCCAGCGCAAAGGCGATGATGGATTTGGCGAGGGCAACTTCAAAGCGCTCTTTGAAAGCATCGAACAGGAGCAGATCGATACCGGCGAGATCGCCGCAGAATAAGCTGCTAGCCTTTCGGCATCTTCAAGACTATGGCGCGCCCGCTTTTCTGGTAGCGCAGTTCGGCATCACCAATCGCGGAGACGCGCCCGCCGTCAATGCGGTCACCCACCTCTACTTTGCGGTAGCGGCCGTTGCCGAGGCGTACAAGGGCGCGACGGCTGGAGGGTTTGCCGTAAACACCGATCAGATTGACCTTGCGCAGGTTGATAGCGTTCTTCACCGTCGCCTGACGCGCGGCCGAGGCGCTAGATGGTATCGTGGGTGTGACCGCGCGTGGTGCAACACTGGCGGCGGCGACCAGCGTGGGCGTCGGCGATGCGGTTTCAAAGTTCTGGGATCGCGCCACAACTGCCGCAAAATTCAATGGGCGCGTGTCCGGCCGCAAGGAGACCGGTACCGCACGCGCTGTTGCAGAGGCCAGCGGGTCTTGAGGTTCTTCGACCAGAGGGCGGCCTGCGCTGTTGTCCAATGGCACAAGGCTCGCCGCGGCCAAGGCGGTTTCCTGCGCGGAAGAGGGGCGCAGACGCGGGCGGAATTCTCCCAGTTCGGTGCGGGTCAGGCCCCCAAAGCTTGCCCGTTCGCTGGTTTCGATCAGATCGTCCGGTCGCGCCTTGGGGCGGAACGTAGACAGTCTGAGAAGTTCGGCAAGGTCCTCACCGGGCTCATCGATCCGTAACAGATTGCGGGGCTGTCGCACAGGCGGGGGACCGGTAAACACGGGTATTCCGTCCGGGTTCAGGGCACCTTCGCGACTGGGCACGACGAAACCGCGCGCGTCTAGCACAAATTTCGTTCCGGCTGGCGCGGGCGAGGTGGGCGCCAAGAGGAGGCTGTCTGCGCCCTGAGAGTAGGGAGCGGGCAGAGCGACAGCATCAAAATTTAAAGATACCGGATCAATGCTGGTTTCATACAGGTTGTCGAGTTCGATGATCGACGGCGGGGACGGCACATCCGGCGCGACGGGCCAAATACCGGTTACCGCATAGGCCGCGCGCATTTCGTCACTGGTCCTGTCAGATCGCGGCGTCGGATCACCAAGAACAGGTGCCTTCAGCGCATCCAGAACAGCATTGTCTTCATCCGTCAGCGTGCGGTTCAGAGCGGCGAGTTCGACCTGTGCCTCGGGGGCCTGCGGCGTCGACAAGTCGCCGGGGGTGGTTGGCTGCTGCGGCGCGGTGAATTGCGCGGTCGGTTTAGGTGCGTTCAGCAGGGCGAAGAAGGAAGTGACATTCGTTCCCAACGCAGTGCCTGCAAAGGCTAGAAAGCCCAGAAAAAAAGTGCCCGCAACAACGGCTGTCACGCCCAGCGGGCCCATGCCACGTGCAAGGCCCGTGCCGGCGCGCGTGCCAAAGACGGTCATACGCTCTTTTTCATTGCGCGCGCGGGCCGTGCCTGCCGCCGCTTTGTCTGCAGGCGGTTTGGTGCGTGGTGCTGACGTGGTACTGAAGGGCTGAGCAGGTTCGGCAAAGCCAGCATGCAGGGCAGGTGCCTCAGGCACTGTGCGGAACGTGGGAACGCGTCTGCCGCCGGCCAATTCCGGTTCCTGTTCCCGTATGTCGGTGGAGGACGCGGCCGGCAGCTCAGGTTCGGCGGTCGCCGCCAACCCTGTCTCTGTCAGAGCAAACACCGGTTCGATGGCAAAAGCGTTGCCGTCTGCTGGCTGTGCTACATAGCAGGCAGGTTCAAACCCGTAGTCCGCGATAAAACCTGCGGCCTCCTCTAACGTGACCTTTGCCACAGCTGCGACCTGGGTCTCTTCACCCTCTTCATGCAGGTCGAACACAAGCTCATCGCCGCTGTAGGGTGTTGCAACCTCCAACGCTTGCAGTGCTGCTTTGGCGCGCGCTTGTGCATCGAGTCCCGGTGTCGGAACCGAGAGGTACTTCACCTGATCGTCCGGCAGTATGATCTTGCAGCGCAAGTCGTCGCCAGCCAGCGCGCAGGCTGTCTCGACCAGCGCGTTCATCTGGTCGTTCAACTGCGGTGAGGACGGGTCCGCGGCCCCCACAACAGCCCATCCGGACGTCCCGCGGTGCAGCAGGTCGATCCCGTCGGACGAGAGGGTGAGCGCAAAATGTGGTTCCATATACCGTGTGTACCCGCAATTGGTTGCGTTCAACAGAACATCAGTGCTGCGCCGCAGGATAAAGCAGGTCTTTGCCGAGGGAAAGGAAAAGGGTGGGACATCTTGTCTTCTCGTTGAGAAATAACCATGATTTTTTTGTAGTCGCGAGGAGAATGAGCGGATGAGAAATATATTGGGAGCTGTAGTGATTCTGCTGGGTGTGTCGTCACCGGTTTGGGCCGAGGCGGACAGGGTCATAAATGTGACCGGCCACGGTGTGGTAGAGACAGTTCCAGACCTGGCGACTATGTCTGTCGGTGTCACGCGGGAAGCCCGGATCGCGGGCGATGCCTTGGACGCGACGTCGCAAGCCATGCAGGACATCATCAGGCGTCTGCAGACCGACGGTATAGATGCGCGCGACATGCAGACCCAGGGCTTGTCCTTGCAGCCGAAATGGTCCCGTCCTGCTTCAAATGGCGATGCCGCCCCACAGATCATCGGTTTCATTGCGCGCAACACGCTCAGCCTGCGGGTTCGTGATCTGGCCGTGTTGGGCGATATCCTCAACACCGTTGTCGAAGATGGCGCCAATACATTCAACGGGCTGCAGTTTTCAGTTGCCGATCCTGATGCGGCCTTTGCGGCCGCGCGTGCGGATGCGGTGCGGGATGCTGTTGCCAAAGCGGGGCAACTTGCCGAAGCGGCAGGTGTGTCGCTGGGCGAGATCCAGTCCATCTCGGAAAGCGGAGGCCGACCACAGCCTGTGATGATGGAAATGGCATCAGCGCGCATGGCGGATGCCGTACCAGTCGCTCAGGGGGAGGTTAGTCTCTCGGCGCAGGTGTCAATTGTTTTTGCGATTGCGGACAACTGAAGACAAAAAAGGGGCGGCCGAAGCCGCCCCACTGGTTATGCAACATAAATGGTCAACTGGCCGCCTTTGACAGGGCTTGATCCAGATCGGCGATCAGATCGTCGGCATTCTCGGTTCCGATTGAGATGCGCACAACGCCCGGCCCTGCACCCGCAGCCTCTTGCTGTTCTGCTGACAACTGCCGGTGTGTCGTCGAAGCGGAATGGATCACCAGAGATCGTGTATCCCCAAGGTTCGCCACGTGGCTGAAAATCTCGAGGGCGTTCACAAACTTCACGCAAGCTTCGTAGCCGCCTTTGATCGCGAAAGTGAACAGGCCGCCCGCGCCCTTAGGGCAGATTTTCTTGACCCTCTTGTTGTAGGGCGAAGACTTTAGCCCCGCATAGGTAACATAGTCGACGCGCGGGTCTTTCTCCAGCCATTGGGCGACGGTCTCAGCATTTTCAACGTGCCGCTCCATCCGCAACGACAGGGTTTCTGTGCCCATCAGGGTGTAGTGTGCCGCTTGCGGGTTCATCGTCATGCCCAGATCGCGCAGGCCGATAGCGATGCCGTGAAAGGTAAAGGCGAGCGGGCCGAAGGTCTCGTGAAACTTGAGCCCGTGATACGCCGGCTCAGGCTCGCTCAGCGACGGGAATTTATCGTTTGCGGACCAGTCGAATTTACCGGAATCCACAACGCATCCACCGGTTACGGTCCCGTTGCCGGTGAGGTATTTGGTGGTCGAGTGCACGACCAGCGTGGCCCCATGCTCAATAGGGCGGCACAAATATGGTGTCGCTGACGTGTTGTCGACAATCAGCGGCACGCCGGCTGCGTCAGAAATCTTGGAAATTGCGTCCAGATCGGTGATATACCCACCCGGGTTTGCGATTGCCTCACAGAAAACCGCGCGTGTGTCGTCGTTGATGGCGGCCTTCACGGCGTCCAGATCGTCAAAATCAACAAAGGTGCATTCCCAGCCGAAGCGTTTGATGGTGTGGCTGAACTGGGTGACCGTGCCACCGTAAAGCCGTGTCGAAGCGACAATGTTTTTGCCCGGCGACATCAGTGGGAAGAGTGCCATGATCTGCGCCGCGTGCCCCGAAGAGCAGCATACCGCACCGACGCCACCCTCGAGCGTTGCGATGCGTTCCTGCAGAACGGCAACCGTCGGGTTCGTCAGGCGCGAGTAGATGAAACCTACCTCTTGCAGGTTAAACAGCGCCGCTGCATGGTCCGCGTCTCTGAAGACGTAAGCCGTTGTTTGGTAGATCGGCGTCTGTCGTGCACCCGTTGCGGGGTCGGGGCGTGCACCTGCGTGAATTTGCAGCGTGTCAAAGCCGTAGTCTGGGCCTTGTGGATCTGTCATGCGGTTTCTCCTGCGGATTTGTTTGCGTCATGGTTAGGCCAAGGACCAGACAGGTACAAGAGCGTGCCGTCGCACTCAGCGCATCCAGAAGCCGTTGGATTTGATCCGGTTACGGATCTGTGCCTCTCGACGCGGCAGGTTGTTCTGGTCGAACAACGCACGGACCTTGGCGCCGCGCCCCTGATACACATTGCGCTTGATCGGCGCATAGGCTTTCAAAACTTTTTTGATCTTGTTGGGGGCGGCAACCTCTTCCAGCGTGGCGATGACCGCGTCGCTTTCGCGGGCGTAGAGCATCGGGAACATCCGGTAGTGACAGCTGACTTCGCCATCGATGTGGCCGCTGGGCAAGGCATCACGGCCGCCGCCCAAAGCGTGGATGACCAGCGGCAGGGCGATCTGATCAAGCCATGGGTAAAATTCCTGGGCACACAGCGCGACAGGTGGGTCGTCGCGAATGGCAAGGGCATATTCCTCGAACAAGGCGCCGAAAGTTTGCGGGCAGCGGTAATAGAAGAAACCGGCATTAAAATAGAGGTAGCGTTTCCAGTACTCGTCTGGTTGCCCCAGATCGAGCGAGCTTTCGAAATCCAACCCGAACTTGTCATAAAGCGACTTCCACAGCCCCGCGTATCCCGGACCATAGAGTTCGGGTTTGGGCCAGGTGCCTTCGCGTCTAAGCGAGGCAGAGGGCCGGTCGAAATCAAAGGGCACCGACGTCAGTTCGCCGGTTATCAGGGTATCGGTATCGAAAAAGACAAAGGGTTCTTGCGCGGGCAGGGCCTTTAGCATTTCAATCTTGTTGCCATTGGGATAGCTGCTGCCGAAATGGCGGCTCTCGAAAGGGATGATTTCTGCGCCAAGGGCCTGCAATGCCTCTTTGACGGCGTATTCGACAATGCGCGGATCTTTGGACCACAGCGCGCCCGGCTGGGGTTCGGCGATCAGCAACCGTCCTTTGAAAGCGGGGCTGCAATGACGCAGGGATGCCGCAAAGAGAAGCGCTTCGTAGGCCAGACGTCCTTTTTGACCGACGACGACGACGTTGAAGTCTTGTGCGTTTTTGCCTGTACGGCGGGGCATTGCGCTGCTGGTTGCCTCTTGGTGCTGCTGCGTCACTATATTCGGAATGTCTTTCCAACTAAAGCGAATAGCGCAGGGTTCGCTTTTGGGTTTGGCTGTTCTACGGTAAGGGGCGGTGTGCGGATCGCTGTGCCCGTCCAGCCCAAAAAGTGAGACCCCATGACCACTCTCCCCGACTTCCGCCTTGAGACGCATTTTGCGAAATGGGAATTCGAGGCGCGCTATCATCTGACCGCTTCTGATGCCGAGAGCATGTCACTGCGCGGTCTACTCGATATGGCGGCAGACGAGGATCGTGAAGGCTTCGAGGGGATGTGGTTGGGTTACACCGAAACCTTCGGAGCGCCTGATCTGCGGGCGGCCATTGCGGCGACATATGCGGGGCAGTCGGCAGAGAATATCCTTGGATTTGCGGGAGCCAGCGAGGGGATTTTTGCAGCTAATACAGTACTGTTGGACAAGAATTCTCATGCAATTGTCATTACACCGAACTATCAGTCTCACGAGACGCTGCCGCTTGCAATTTGCGCGGCCACCGGCGTGCCGCTTGATGCTGATGACGGCTGGTCACTTGACATAGACCGCGTGGCCGCAGCGATCCGGCCCAATACGCGGCTACTGACGATGAACTTTCCGCATAATCCGACCGGGGCGATCCTGTCCCAGGACAGATACGATGCGCTGATCGCACTTTGCAGACACCACGGCATCTACATTCTGCACGACGAGATTTTCAACGGTTTGGGTCCCACCGGCGCGCGGCATCTTCCATTTATTGCCGATGTTTACGAGAAAGGGCTGTCGCTGGGGGTGATGTCCAAATCCTACGGTCTGCCCGGCCTGCGGATCGGCTGGATTGCGTCGCAGGACACTGATGTCTTGTCACGTATGGAGCGGATGAAACACTACCTTTCCATTTGCAACTCTGGCCCGAGCGAGCGGTTGGCTCTGATTGCATTGAAAAACCGTGACGCGTTGCTTGCGCGCAATTGCGCGATTGTCGACGAGAACCTGCCCAAGTGGGAGGCATTCTTTACCCGTTTCCCTGATTTGTTCGAGTGGCAGCCACCCGATGGGTCCTGCATGGCCTATCCGCGCTACAAGGGGAGTGAAGGTGTGGAGGTCTTTGCGCGCAGGCTGGTTGAAGAAAGCGGCGTGCTTGTCTTGCCCAGTTCCATCTACCGCTCGGAACTGGGCCCGGTGCCGCAAGACCGATTTCGCGTCGGGTTGGGGCGGCGTGGTCTGGATGAAGGCCTTGCCGCGCTGGAAGCGCATATCACGCGCAACAGGGTGTGACATGCGAAACTGCAGCTTCGCCGGGGCGTGAAATGATATGATTTCAAAGGCTTGGAAGATTTTGTTGGTGCTGACTTTTGCCCGAATGACAATGGGTGTGCAGTTCCAGATGATACCGGCACTGGCGCCGGTACTGACAGCCAACGGTGGAATGTCTTACGCCGGGGTGGGTACGCTGACCGGGGCTTATCTTGTGCCGGGCGTTTTGGTCGCGTTGGCAGGTGGCTGGCTCAGCCAAAGGATGGGGGATGCGCGTTGCGTGATGCTTGGACTGATGCTTATGGCGCTGGGCGGGTGCGGAGCATTGTGGGCAGAGGCGTTCAATGCGCAGCTTTTTTGGCGATTGGTTGCCGGTAGCGGCGCGGTTTGCCTGAATGTGCTGGTCACCAAAATGGTTGCCGACTGGTTCGATGGGCGCGGTGATCTGCCCACGGCGATGGGGCTTTTGGTATCCAGTTGGCCAGCCGGCATCGCCATTGCGGCGCTGGCCCTGCCTTTTGTCGAGGCGGTCGCAGGGTTTTCTGCGGCGCTGCTGCTACCTGTCCTGCTATGCGTCGCAGCTTTCATTTGCACGTTTCTGGTTTGGCAGGAGCCGCCTGAGAAACCTGACGCAACTGCATCAAATAAAAAAGAAAAGATGCATCAGCGTGAGTTCGTCATGGTGGTGATGGCAGGGTTGATTTGGGGGCTCTACAATACCGTCTTTGTCGGTGTCATCGCGTGGATGCCGGCGCTTTTCGCTGAAACCGGCGTCGCAGCGACGGCAGCTGCGGCCTATGCCAGCCTTATCAGTTGGGTGGGGATCGCTTCTGTCGTGGCAGGCGGATGGCTGGCCGGCCGCCTGAAGCGGCCTGACGTGCTGGCTGTCGCGTGTCTTCTTGGCTCTGCAGGTTTGATATGTGGATTGGCGGCTTTTCCGCCCGTACAGGTCGGTGCCTTGAGCATGCTTGTACTGGGTGCAGTGATCGGGCCCATTGCCGCTATCGTCATGACGCTGCCGGTAAAAGCTGCGCGGGCGCAGACGCGTGGCGCTGCCATGGGGCTCTACTTCGCGCTGTATTACGCGGCGATGGGTTTTGCGCCGCCGCTCTATGGCGTGGTGGGGGACGCGACGCAGACCGCATCCGCGCCACTTTACATGATGGCAGGCGTTCTGGTGCTTTGCACAGTGATCTGGGGCGGTTTCCGCAGGTTCTACCGCGACGCGGCCTGACATACACCGGTTTCCAAGCCAGCCTGAGCTGCCATACAACACGCCGCCGCCGGTGGTTGCGTTTCGGGTCAGGCATTCCAAACTCGAGAAATGGTGGGCGACCCTGGAATCGAACCAGGCGTGCGTCTCCGCGAGGGAGTTACAGTCCCCTGCCACACCTTGCGGCCTGTCGCCCACGCTGCCAAAGCATTGCATCGGCAGTGAAGGCGTGATTACAAGCGAGGCTCAAAGGCGTCAAGGCGAAAACCATCGCTTTTTTCCTTCAAAAGCAGTTGGACGGTTGCAATGAAAAAACCCAAGTGGGTCGTGCGCAAAGAGCAGGACAAAAAAGCCGAAACCCGCGAGACTGTGTGGCTGTTCGGCTTGCATGCGGTGCGCGACGCCCTGCGCAACCCCAGGAGGGAAAAGCTGCAACTGATTGTGACGCTGAACGCGCAGACCAAGTTGCAGGATGCCATTGATGAAGCAGAGATCGTGCCCCAGATCGTCGATCCTCGAAAATTCACCGCACCGCTTGATCCCGGCTCTGTGCACCAGGGTGCCGCGTTGGAGGTCAAACCACTGCAGTGGGGCAGGCTGGAAGACGTATGCATCGGTGCCGATGTTCCGCGTGTCATCATGTTGGACAGGGTCACAGATCCGCATAACGTGGGTGCGATCCTGCGCTCGGCCGAGGTTCTGGGAGCGTCTGCGGTGATCGGGACGCGCCACCACTCCGCGCCGGAGACCGGCGCCTTGGCCAAGACGGCGAGCGGGGCACTGGAGCGGCAACCCTATCTGCGCATGCGCAACCTTGCCGACAGCATCCGCGCCCTGCAGCAGATGGGCTATCTGGTGTTGGGGCTGGACGGTGAAGCCGGGCAGACCATCGAGCAGGCCGT
Organism: uncultured Roseobacter sp.; assembly: GCA_947501635.1. Lineage (GTDB taxonomy): Bacteria > Pseudomonadota > Alphaproteobacteria > Rhodobacterales > Rhodobacteraceae > Roseobacter. Next base: position 306,128 of record CANMWT010000003.1, on the reverse strand, counting down.
TGAAGGCAGGCGTGACCGTCCGATTGCACTGGTACTCGGGGCGGAGGGGCCGGGACTGCGCCAGAAGACAAAAGAAGTCGTTGACCATCTGGTGCGCATTGACGCGTCCGGCGCTTTTGGCTCGCTCAATGTCTCGAATGCCGCTGCTGTCGCCTTATATGCAGCAAGGAAAACGTAAGGGGGCCGGCTGATGGGGTATCCGACCAAGATTGCAACCTGTTGTTACTGCGGCGCGCGCGCGGCACTTGTGCTCAACAAAAAACGTCATGAGCTGGCCTGTTCCAGCTGCGGAGCACCATTGCACGACATGAAAAGTTTTCCGCAGGACAAGGTCGCGACAGTGTCTTTTCCGTCCGGCACCGGCGGCGAAAAAAAACGATCGCGCAAAAAGCCCCGGCAGACTTATGGATACGAACGGGCGAGGCCTAAATATCGCAAGAAACGCAAGGGCTTAATGCGCCACCTGCTCGAGGAAGCTTTCGACATCATCGAAGACATTATCGACTGACGCGCGGGAAGTCGCCGATCTGTTAATTTTTCATTCACAGAATCGTTAGATGATCTTCAAACTCAGAAGTCTGAGCTTATCTTTGACTAAGGCAAAGGGCTCGGAACGCCTTTTGCGCCTAGACTGTCCCTCGTTCCGTACCTTACCAGCGCCCCTTGCCGATGGCATCGGGCGCTCTTTTTTTTCCAGGATGCTTTGGTTAGGGTATGCCATGCGCCAGGATGATGCGAAAATCAGGGATATTTTGAAGCGGACAAAGCGCATTGCCGTTGTCGGTGTGTCAATGAACCCTGTTCGCCCCAGCTACTACGTTGCCCGTTATCTGGACTTGAAAGGGTACACTGTCATACCGGTCAATCCGCTGCATGAAGGCGCGCAACTGTTTGGGCAGCCTATTGTGGCTGCTTTGAAAGATATAGAGCAAGCGGTTGATATGTTGGATATCTTCCGACGTTCCGAGGCTGTCCCTGCGATTGTGGACGAAGCGCTCGAGGCGTTTCCGGCACTGCAGACGATCTGGATGCAGATCGGTGTTGAACATCACGATGCAGCGGCGAAGGCAGAGGCACGGGGCGTCGATGTCATCCAGAACCGGTGCCCCAAGATCGAGTATCAACGGCTTTTTGGAGAGCTACGCATGGGTGGGTTCGCCACCGGGATCATTTCGTCCAAGCTTTAGCGCCCGGCTTTCTCTTCAAGCCCCGATTGCGCACTGCGGGAGGCTAGCTCGGCCAGAACGTCGTCAAGTGGCACATCTCTTGACGCCAGCATAACCAGCAGGTGGTAGATCACATCGGCAGCTTCTTTGGTCAACGCCGCGTTGTCACCTTTCACGGCCTCGATGATGGCTTCGACAGCCTCTTCTCCGAACTTTTCGGCGCATTTTTCAGGGCCTTTGGCCAAAAGCTGAGCTGTCCAGCTGCTGGAGGGGTCTGCGGATTTACGGCCTTGGACCGTATTGTACAAGTCGTCCAGTGTCATGTGAGCCTCATGGGGATACCGGCCTTGGCCATATGCGCCTTGGCTTCGGCGATGGTGTAGTCGCCAAAGTGGAAGATGGAGGCCGCCAGCACCGCAGAAGCACCGCCCTCGGTCACACCTTCGACCAGATGATCCAATGTGCCGACGCCGCCCGAGGCGATAACAGGTACAGAAACCGCATCTGTAATCGCGCGGGTCAGTGGCAGGTTGAACCCGGCGCGGGTGCCGTCGCGGTCCATCGAGGTGAGCAAAATCTCTCCGGCGCCTTTGGCGGTCACGGTGCGTGCAAACTCGACGGCATCAATGCCTGTCGGTTTGCGTCCGCCATGGGTAAAGATTTCCCACTGGCCCGGTGCGACGGTCTTGGCGTCGATGGCTACCACGATACACTGGCTGCCAAATTGATCTGCAGCTTCGGCGACCACATCGGGATTGGCCACGGCGGCGGAGTTAAAGGATACCTTGTCCGCGCCGGCCAGAAGCAGCGCGCGTACATCTGACACTGTGCGCACCCCACCGCCGACCGTCAGCGGGATGTAGCAATGCTCGGCGGTGCGGGTGACAACGTCAAACATCGTAGCGCGGTTTTCGTGCGTGGCGGTTATGTCCAGAAAGCAAAGCTCATCCGCGCCTGCCGCATCGTAGGCGATGGCTGCATCCACAGGATCGCCTGCGTCGCGCAGATCGACGAAGTTCACACCTTTGACCACGCGGCCGTCGGCGACGTCTAGGCAGGGGATGATGCGTGTTTTCAACATGATGTGGGTTTAAGCGCATAACGCCGGTGGGGCAAGACGGCATGCCGCAGTGAGGCAAGCACCGGTTCAGGCGGTTGCCTTCAGAGCCTCCAGGGCTTCCGACAGGTTGATGGCGCCGTCGTAAAGCGCGCGTCCCGAAATAGCGCCCGCGATCACCCCGGTCGCCTTGAGCGCCGCGAGGTCTGCCATGGATGACACACCGCCCGAGGCGATGACGGGGATGCTGACTGCATTTGCAAGGTCGGCTGTTGCAGTCACATTGGGCCCGCCCATTGCACCGTCGCGCAAGATATCTGTGTAGATGATCGCGGCGACCCCTGCGTCCTCGAAAGATTTGGCAAGATCGGTCGCATTCACCTGTGTTTCCTCGGCCCATCCTTTGGTCGCAACATAGCCGTTTCTGGCGTCGATGCCGACGGCGACGCGGCCGGGGTAGGCGCGGGCAGCTTCGCGCACCAGTTCGGGGTTTTCCACCGCGACAGTCCCGAGGATCACGCGGGCCAGCCCCTTGTCCAGCCAGCGCTCGATGGTCGCGCGGTCGCGGATGCCGCCGCCAAGCTGGGCAGGGACGGGGCAGGACTTCAGGATCGCCTCCACGGGTGCCGCATTGACCGGTTCACCCGCAAAAGCGCCATTTAAATCAACAAGGTGCAGCCACTCACATCCTGCGTCGACAAAGGCTCTGGCCTGCGCTGCGGGGTCGTCATTGAACACGGTGGAGCGGTCCATGTCGCCATGAACCAGCCTTACGGCCTGTCCGTCCTTGAGGTCGATCGCGGGATAGAGGATCATGTGGTGGGCCCTGATTTGGTATCATTCTGCTGTCGGCGGCACGTCGATATCACGTCGGTGCGCGTCGCGCGCTTCTTGCACCAGCGGTTGGCCAATTGCAACGCGACCTTAGGTCAACCTGTTTCGAGACGTACCGTCACACTTGCCCGCCCGCACCACCCGGCGGCAGAGTGCGCGCAGTTTTCGCAGGGAGATCGAAATGACCAGATTGGTTTTGGGCGCGATGGCGCTGATGACAACGGCCGGAATTGCCATGGCAGACCCTTTGCAGGGAACGTGGCAGACAGAGCCTGACGAGGGTGCTTTTGCCCATGTGGAAATTGCCCCGTGCGGCGCGAATTTCTGCGGCACAATCGAGCGCACCTTCAAGGATGGCGCCGAGTACCAATCCCCCAACCAGGGCAAGACACTTGTGATCGATATGGCCCCCGAGGGTGCAGGCAAATACAAAGGCAAGGTCTGGCGGCCCAGCAACGACAAAATCTATCTGGGCAAGATCGCTCTGAACGGTGACAGCATGCGTCTGTCGGGCTGTGTTGCGGGCGGGCTGCTGTGTTCCAAGCAGACATGGGCGCGGGTCAAGTAACCACACGCCCCGAATTGCGACCCTGCCGGCACGCCTGCGGGGTCAATAAAGCCGGTCTGATTCGTTGTAGGCCATACGTGCCTCGATATCCTCGAGCGGCATGTCCATGTCGCCATGGTCCTTCAGTGCTTCGGCATAGGTGGGCAACCCCTCGATCGAGCCCCATTTGTCGGGCTGCCACATGGACGAGCGGATCATGGATTTGCCACAGTGGAAAAAAGCCTCTTCCACGCGCAACAGCAAGACCAGATCAGGCCGGTGCCCGTTGAGCGTTGTAAGATCAAGCAGGTTGTCGTCGCGCACGATCTCGGCGGCGCCATTGATGCGCACTACTTCCTTGCGTCTGGGCACGACACAAAACATACCGATTCGCGGGTTTTCGAGCACATTGAAAAACGTGTCGCCACGTTTGTTGCCGATCCGGTCCGGGATGGCGATGGTCTTGGGGTCCAGCACCTTGATAAATCCCGCGGGGTCCCCCTTTGGTGAAACATCCATGTGACCTTTCGCATTCGTGCTGGCAATCGCCACGAAGGTCGTGCGCTCCAGCCAAGCGGCGATGTGCTTGTCCACGTGGTCGATGATCTTGTTCACCTGACTTGGATGCATTTCGCCCAGCATCTGCTGCAGCATCTCCGGCGAGGTCAGCGGCTTTTTCGGCTTGTACATGCAATTCTCCTGTCTGCCTTGTCAGTCGCGCACGGCGCATATGGCTTGGAGACTACACGAAACTGCACCTCATACGAAGCTGGTGTGATCGCAAACAGAATGCTAGCCTGACCTGAATTCCGGTGCGGAGCGAAGAGCTTATGGTGCAGGCCGTTTTCGACAATGCCTCTTTGTGGGCTGTGTTCTTTTTCAGTGTCTTGTTGTTTTTGGCATCTTGCGAGATCGGGTTTCGGATCGGCCGCTCTCAGCAGAGGCGACGCGACAAGATCGAAAGCGTGTCTACCGGTATCGTCACTGGCTCCATTCTGGGGCTGGTCAGCTTTTTGCTGGCCTTCAGTTTTGGCATCGCTGCGAGCAACTTTTCGGAACGGCGCGGGGCTGTTCTGGATGAAGCCAATGTGATCGGGACAGCCTATCTGCGGGCTGATTTACTGCCGGCGGCACAGCGGGAAGAAATGCGCAGCCTGCTGCGGGCGTATACCGAAGTGCGTGTCAAGGTGACCGAGCCCGGGGTCGGGCTGGCGGGATACTTTCAGGCGATCCATGCCTCCGAGGAGATACACCGCGCGTTGTGGCCGCTGGTTGCAGGTGTGGCTGCTGCAGAGCCGACACCGACCCATGCACTGGTGGTAAGTTCAGTGAATGATGTGATCGATATGCATTCTGTGCGTTTGGCGGTCGGGGTACGCTATGCGATCCCAAGCACGATCTGGATTGCACTTTATCTGGTGTCGGGTCTTGCACTGGCAGCCACGGGATACCGCTTTGGCGTCAGCTTCGGGACACGGTCCGAGCTTTTGCCGGCAATGGTGATCTCCTTTGCCTGCGTGGTTTCACTGATCTCTGATCTGGACAATCCTGCGCATGGGTTTTTGTTGAACGATCACACACCGATGCGGGATCTGCTGGTGATGATGGATAGCACAGAGCCCTGATTCACGGGGCCCAATTCAGGAAGTTAGCGATCATCCGCAGCCCGGCAGACTGGCTTTTTTCCGGATGGAACTGCAGGCCGATCATGTTGTCACGGCCAATCACGGCAGTCACGTCACCTGCATAGTCCACATGTGCAAGGCGCTGGGCGGGATTGTCGACGACCATATGGTAGCTGTGCACGAAATAGGCGTGATCACCTGTTTCGATCCCCTCGAAGACGGGGTGTGCGCCATCGAGGATAAGGTCGTTCCAGCCCATGTGCGGCACTTTGAGAGCGGGGTCAGCCGGGGTGATGCGCGTTACTTCGCCCGCGATCCAGTCAAGCCCTTTGGTATCGCTGTATTCGCGCCCCCAGGTGGCCATCAGTTGCATGCCCACGCAGATGCCCATGAAGGGGCGGCCCTTGGTTTCGACGGCTTCGATCATGGCGGCATAGAGGCCGGAGTGGCCTTTCAGTTCGGCCATGCAGGCAGGGAAGGCCCCGTCGCCCGGCAGCACGATACGGTCGGCGTTGGCCACGACATCCGCGTCGCCCGTCACGACAACGGTGCCGGTGTCGGTTTCGCGGGCCATCCGTTCAAACGCCTTTTGCGCGGAGTGCAGGTTGCCGCTTTCGTAGTCGATGATTGCGGTCAGCACGTCAGAGCGCACCTTTGGTCGAGGGGATGGCGTCCTGTTTGCGCGGGTCGGTTTCAACCGCCTGACGCAGGGCGCGCGCAACGGATTTGAAGGTGGCTTCGGCAATGTGGTGTGCGTTGATGCCGTGCAGCATGTCCACATGCAGCGTGATGCCGCCGTGCGTTGCCAGTGCGGTGAAGAATTCGCGCACCAATTCGGTGTCGAACGTGCCGATTTTCGCGGTCGGCATCTCGACGTTCCAGATCAGGTAGGGGCGGGCCGAGAGGTCGAGCGCGCAGCGCACCAGCGCGTCATCCATCGGCAGCAGGCAGGCACCATAGCGGGTAATCCCGCGTTTGTCGCCCAGTGCGGCGGCCAGTGCCTGACCCAGTGCGATGCCGGTGTCTTCCACGGTGTGGTGGTCATCGATATGCAGATCACCCTTGGCGCGCACGGTGATGTCGATCAGCGAGTGGCGGGCGAGCTGGTCGAGCATGTGGTCAAAAAAGCCCACACCGGTTTCATTGTCATATGCGCCAGTGCCATCGAGATTGACGGTGACGGTGATGTCGGTTTCCGCGGTGGAGCGGGTGATGGTATGGGTGCGCATAGGCTGGGCTCCGAGCCTTTTGGGTTTGCGGCTCTTATAGCAGTCCAGCCCGGCGCGCCAAGGTGGCACATTCAGGGATTGCGGGCCCTGTGCCCGATATGTCAGCCTAAGGGCGCGCGGGCGGGCCCCCGTGGCAGGGATGTGTCAGGCACATGTTCCGGAGGATGTGCCCAGATGGATAGCCCAAGGATAGCCAATATCATGACAACTTGTGTTTTTGTTCAGATCCGTTGCACGCCCGGCACCACCTATAAGGTCGCCGAAGAGATTGCGCTGCGCGAGATCCATTCCGAGCTTTACTCTACCAGCGGGGAGTATGATCTGCTGATGAAGCTTTATATTCCCAAGGACGCGGATGTGGGCAAGTTCATCAACGAGAACCTGTTGAAGATCGAAGGGATCGAAAGGTCGATGACGACCATGACGTTCAAGGTGTTTTGAGGGCGCTGTTTCGCCGTGTCGTGCTGGTGGCTGCCCTTGTGGGGGTGGGGGTGCCGGCTTTCGCGGAGGCCAAGCGCTATGAAGGTGCGGAGGCCGCAGCGCTGCGCTGTGCGCATATCGTGGCGTTGACGGCGGTGGCGCTTTCGGATGCGGGCGGGATCGGCGAGGCGGAGAAAGAAGTGATGCTGGGCATTTCGTTTCTGATCCTTGACGGGCATGTCTCGGGCAGTTGGGCCCAGAAGAAAGCGGCATTGGAGATCGTGCGCGATCGGCGCGACGTAGCTGAAACGCTTGAGGATTTCGAGCGTTATGCGGAACAGTGCTTGCGGGACTTTCCAATCAACTGAGCCGCGTGGGCAGATTTAATGCGGCGCGTCATCCTCCGCGGGCAGCACGCGCCTGCCTTGCGCGTGCAGGCTGCGGAAGGCTTGCAAGGTCCACCTGATACCCTCGGCTGGGGAGACGCTGGGATACGCGCCCAGATGCGTGCGAATCGGTTCATCGCTCAGATCGGCAGGTACGGGCAAAGGCGTGCCTGTTGTCGATAAGCGGTGGCTTGGGTCCAGCCCGGACAGGATGTTGATCCCTTCTTCGACGGTCATGCAGGTTCCGTTGAGGTCAAAGGCATGGGCGTCTCGCCCGTCGCGGCACAGTGCGGCAATAAAGGCCGCTGCGGCCTCGCCGGCGTAGAGCCAGCTGAGCGGGCCGCCATAGGAGACGGTGAAAGGCGCATTTCGCGCAACAAGCGCAAGCCCCAGACTGAACTCCGATGTCATGCCCTGATCGCGCCCGACGCCGTAGACGACATTAGGACGGATCCCGACCGAAGGGACGCCCCAGTCGAGCCAGTAGACCTTGGCGGTATACTCATTGGCCAGTTTGTAGGCGCCATAAAGCGTCGCGATGGTCGGCCCGCCCGGCGGCATGCCGTAGATGGCTGAAGAACTGGCATAGGCCAGTCTTTTCATACCGCTGTGGCGCGCGGCTTCCAGTACGTTGATGGTGCCTTCGACATTCACCCGCGCGCCCCGCGCGGGGTCGGTCTTGCAAAAGGGGATCATCAGACCGGCAAGGTGGATAATGCCAGTGACACCGTGCCGGCCACAGATATCCTGCAGACAGCCGCTTTGCGTGATGTCGCCCGTTACCCACGTCACGCCATCCGCTGCATCCTTGCCGATCAGGAGCGACAGGCGCGTCCTGTCATCTTGTAGATCGAAAGCAACCACCTGCGCCCCCGACTGCTGCAGAATGGCAACTGTCCACGAGCCGATACAGCCGCCTGCGCCGGTCACAAGGACCGGCCCGTTCAGACGCGCGGGATCAATAAGGAAAGGGTCGGTCAGCGATGTCACGGGCAGCCACTCCGGTCGGAAACTGGTTTGAGTATGCCTTGTTCCGGCCGACGCGTCGACGCCGACGTTTTCAGCAGTGTTTGCACCCAAATGCGCGAGGTCACGCCAGAGCGGGCGGCCGGGGAAGTGCGCGGTGGCTTCCGGTGGTCGCGCGCTTAGCCGAACTCCTCGCGGATCATGTCGGTTTGTGCGCCCAATGCGGGCAGGGGGCCTGCGGCGAAGCTCGCGTCGCGGCCCGCTGGACGCGGAATGCTGGCGAAAAGACCCTCGCCCAGTGGCACATCGGTACGGCGCAGCGCGGGGTGGCGTACAAGGTCCGCGACCGAGCGATACTGCGCCCATGCAATACCAGCCGCTTCACACCGTGCGATGGCCTGCTGCAGGTTCAAAGCGGCAAAGAGCGGCACCAATTCTGCATCCAATGCCGCACGGTTGGCGACGCGGTCGGCATTGCTGGCAAACTCCGTAGCGCGGGCCAGATCGGGGCGGTCGAGCGCCTGCACACAGAGCTTTTGCCATTGTGCGTTGTTTTGCACCGCGATGATGAGTGTTCCATCGGCGCAGTCATAGGGCCGGTAGGGATAAACCGTGGCATGGGACATGCCAAAGCGTGCGGTCTCATGCGCGCGGTGCTCGAAATGCAAAAACGGCACCGCCATCCAGTCGGCCAACCCGTCAAACATCGAAACCTCGATATGCTGGCCGCTGCCGGTCCGGCCACGTGCGATCAGCGCTTCGAGGATTGCGGCGTGGGCGTTTGCACCGGTCGCCACATCGGCAACCGGCGCGCCGACTTTGGCGGGTTCTTCGGGGCTGCCGGTCACAGCGCAGATACCACTTTCCGCCTGAACCAGCAGGTCATAAGCCTTCATCTGCGCGTAAGTTGTGTCACTGCCGTAGCCGCAAATCGCCACCGAGATCAGCTGCGGGTAATCGCGGCGCAGGCTGTCCGCACCAAGACCGAGCCTGTCCATCGCGCCCGGCGCGAGGTTTTGCACAAGAACGTCCGCCTGTGTCAGCATCCGCCGCAGCAGCCCAAGGTCGTCAGGTTGCTTGAGGTCCAGCACGGCGCTTTCCTTGCCGCGGTTAAGCCAGGCGAAATAGGTGCAGGTGCCATGCGCGGCGTAGTCATAATGCCGGGCTGTCTCGCCTTCGGCGCGTTCGATCTTGATGACGCGCGCGCCCGCATCCGCCAGCCGGACCGTGCAAAGCGGAGCCGCCACAGCCTGTTCAAGGGCGATGACCAATATGCCGTCGAGCGCTTTCATCGAGGCCTGCCATCCCATGCGGTTGCGCGCTCTGTCAAGGCCGCGCAACCGCATGCCCCCAATGCGCGCAGAGCGGCCAACCAGTGCGGCGGCTGGTGGCGAAAGCCCTTGTTTGATGCGTGAAACCGCCGCGAAACTTCAAAATCGCGAAATTCGTGACGATTTTGCTTGGTTTCTCTTGAGGTCCGACTAAATCTGCCACATACGAGGTCACCCTTAACGGCCCAAAGATCAGGAGTTCGCGTGTCCCTCTTCCTTATCGTTGCCTTGCCCTTTCTGGGAGCCTTGCTGCCCGGACTAATGAATCAGGCAGGTCGCGCGGCCTGTGCCGGCATCACCTTCACTGTCACTCTGTCTGCTTTTATCGGTCTTTGGACGAACGCGCCGGCAGTTTTTTCCGGCGAAGTGGTCACCGTGGGCGTCGACTGGTTGCCGATACTGGGATTGAATTTCAATCTCATGCTGGACGGTCTGGGCTTTTTCTTTGCCCTGCTGATCCTCGGGATCGGGTTGCTTATCATCACCTACGCGCGGTTCTACCTGTCGCGTGAAGATAACATGGGCGAGTTCTTTACGTATCTGCTGCTGTTTCAGGGCGCGATGGTTGGGATTGTTCTGAGTGACAACATCCTTCTTTTGCTGATTTTCTGGGAGCTTACATCGCTTTCCTCATTCTTGTTGATCGGCTATTGGAAGCATCTGCCAGAAGGGCGACAGGGCGCGCGCATGGCATTGACCGTGACCGGCATGGGGGGGCTCGCGATGATCGGGGGCATGCTGATCCTCGGCCAGATCGTGGGCAGTTATGACCTGAGCGTCATTTTGCAGAACCGCGAGTTGATACAGGAGAGCCCCTATTACCTGCCGGCGCTGATCCTGATCCTTCTGGGGTGTTTTACCAAATCGGCACAGTTCCCGTTCCATTTCTGGTTGCCGCATGCGATGGCCGCGCCCACGCCAGTCTCGGCCTATCTGCACTCGGCCACCATGGTAAAGGCGGGAATTTTCCTGATGGCGCGTATGTGGCCTGTGTTGTCGGGCACGCCGGAATGGTTCGTACTTGTGACCACGGCTGGGGTCATCACCATGGTGCTGGGGGCGGTGATCGGTCTCTTCAAACATGACCTCAAGGCTTTGCTGGCCTTTTCGACGGTGAGCCATCTGGGGCTTATTACCATGCTGCTGGGGACGGGCACCGCTTTTGGGGCGCTGGCCGCGACTTTTCATATCCTCAACCATGCGACATTCAAGGCCGCCCTTTTCATGTCGGCGGGGATTGTGGATCACGAGGCGCACACGCGTGACATCCGCAGGCTGGGCGGGTTGCGGCACCTGATGCCGATCACCTTTGTGATCGCCACGATCGCGGCGCTGTCAATGGCGGGTCTGCCGCCGCTGAACGGGTTTCTCAGCAAGGAAATGATGCTGGAAGAAGCCTATCATACGGAGTTGTTCGGATCACACTGGTTATTGCCCGTGCTGGTGCTGGTGGGATCAACCTTCTCGGCCGCCTATTCGTTCCGTCTGATCGCACATACCTTCCTTGGGCCCAAGCGCGATGACTACCCCGCCAAGCCGCATGATCCCGGTGCCGGCATGTGGATGCCCCCGGCGATCCTGACGGTGCTGGTGGTTGTGATCGGTGTTGCCCCCTTCCTTGTGCAGGACTTTGTGTTCCTGGTGGCCAAGGCGGTCATGGGCGAAGCGGCGGTGCTGGAGACGAAATATATCAAGATATGGCACGGATTGGTGCCGGCGCTTTATATGTCGATTGTGGCCACTGTCGGTGGTGTGGTGGTGCTACTGTTGTTCAAGCCGCTGCTCCGGCTGTGGGATGCAGCCCCGCGGCCCGAAGCGAAGGTGATCTTTGAGGCGCTTGTAGAATCCATTGTGCGCTTGGCGCAGGCCTGCGTCCGCTCGCTCCACGACGGGTCTTTCTCCCGCTATGCGGCGTTTGCTTCTGTTACCATTGTGGTGGTGGGGTATTATGCGTGGATGACAGGCACGGTGGGTGCGCCCACGCGGGCGGTGCAGCCCGTCCATTTCGTGGTCATCGCGGGTTGGCTGATGCTTGTCGCGGCCACTGTGGGGCTGGTCTTTTTGCACCGAAACCGTTTGCTGGCACTGATACTCATGGGGATAGCGGGGCTGGTGGTCTCTGTGGGATTTGTGCATTTCAGCGCGCCCGATCTGGCGATGACGCAGTTCACCGTCGAGGGTGTGACCATCGTTTTGCTGCTGCTGGCGCTGAACTTTTTGCCGAACCAGACGCCAATGGAAAGCTCTGTGCTGCGCCGCGTGCGCGACACGGCGATCGCCATCGCAGGCGGCGTCGCGGCGTTTGGTCTGTCCTATCACTACCTTTTGCGTGATACGGTCCTGCCGTCGATTTCCGCCTTCCATGTGGAGAACTCCTACAAGGGTGGTGGTGGCACCAATATGGTCAACGTGATCTTGGTGGATTTCCGGGGGTTTGATACCTATGGCGAGATCATCGTGTTGGGGATCGCAGCCCTCTTGATCTATGCGCTGACCGAGGCGCTGGTCGGCGGGCCCGTGCGAGCGCGCCTGCTGAACCGTTTGCCCGACAAGCCGCTGGCGGGGGACATGCATCCGATGATGATGGTGATCCTGACGCGTGTGATGATGCCGGTGGTCATGCTTGTCGGCTTTTTCATCTTCCTGCGGGGGCACAATGACCCCGGCGGTGGCTTTATCGCGGGGCTGGTCGTTTCGATTGGCGTGGTGATGCAGTATATGGCCAGCGGCTTTACCTGGACCACTGCACGCCTGCGCTATCCCTATCACGGGATCATTGGCGCCGGAGTACTGATTGCCGGGCTGACGGGCATCGGGTCATGGTTTGTCTCCAAACCGTTCCTGACGTCTGATTTCACCTACGTGCGCATCCCGCCCTTCAACGAGTTCGAATTGGCAACGGCGGCACTGTTTGATCTTGGCGTCTTTCTTGCCGTCGTGGGCGCTGTGATGCTCACGCTGGAGAGCCTGTCGCGCCTGGCGCGTCGCCAGGAGATGCCCGATGCCGAGCATCCGATGGACATCGACCCGTCGCGCGAGGATCCGCTGGCCGAGAAAGCAGGGGGGAGCGCGTAACATGGAACTGCTTGTTGCATCTGCCATTGGTGTGCTGACCGCCGCAGGACTTTATCTCGTTTTCCGCTTGCGGACCTTTCCGGTCATCATCGGCATTTCTTTGCTGACCTATGCGGTCAACATCTTTCTCTTTGCCTCGGGCCGTCTGGTAGTCGGGGGCGCGCCGATCCTGCAAAAGGGCGTCGAGGGTGTTTTTTACTCCGATCCCTTGCCGCAGGCGCTGGTGCTGACGGCGATTGTGATTTCATTCGGCATGACGGCCGTTGTGGTCATGATCGCTTTGGGGGCGTATCTGGGCGGCGATGACGACACGGTAAACGACCCCGCAGAGCCCGCAGAGGAAGGAGAGGCGCGATGACACATTGGATCATCCTTCCCGTATTGCTGCCGGCACTGGTGGCGCCCTTCATTGTGCTGGCCGCACGCTACCACATCGGCATCCAGCGCGTGTTTTCCGTTGCCGGTGTGCTGGGGCTGATCGCGATTTCAGCCGGGCTTGCATGGCAGGCCTCTGACGGGACGATCACCCTTTACCAACTGGGAGACTGGGCGGCGCCCTTCGGCATCGTTCTGGTGGGCGACCGGTTGTCCACGCTGATGGTGCTGCTGACAGCTGTGCTGGCGCTTATGGTGCTGCTCTATGCCATAGGGTCAAACTGGGACATGCGCGGTCGGCACTTTCACGCATTATTCCAGTTCCAGTTGATGGGGATTATGGGGGCGTTCCTGACGGGCGACCTTTTCAATCTGTTCGTCTTCTTTGAAGTGCTGCTGATTGCTTCTTACGGGTTGATGATCCACTCGGGCGGGAACGTGCGGCTGCGCGCGGGCGTGCAATATGTGCTTTTCAACCTGATCGGCTCGACACTGTTTCTCTTTGCACTGGGGTCGATATACGCCGAAACGGGCACGCTGAACATGGCCGATCTGGCGCAGCGCGTCACGGCCATCGATCCGGGTGAGACGGTTGGCATCCGTGTGGCGGCGGTTTTGTTGCTGCTTGTCTTTGCGATCAAGGCGGCACTTGTGCCGCTGCATTTCTGGCTGCCGTCCAGCTATGCCGAGGCGCCCGCCCCTGTTGCCGCTCTGTTTGCGATCATGACCAAGGTCGGGGCCTATGCGATCATCCGCGTCTACACGATGATCTTTCCGCCAGACCTTGAGGTGACTGCGGGTTTGCAGGCCGACTGGCTGCTGGGCGCGGCCCTGGTGTCCCTCGCGTTGGGGGCGTTGGGCGTTCTGGCCGCGCGCAAGCTCGACCGGCTGGTCACCTTTGCGGTGATCGGATCGATGGGTATGGTGATGGTGACCATTTCGCTTTTTACGCCGGCAAGCACGGCAGCCGCGCTTTACTATATCGTACATTCGACCTTTGCCGCCGCGACGCTGTTTCTGATTGTGGATATGGTCAAATCCAGCCGAGAGGATTTGCGGTTGGTTGCGCTGCCGCCAGTGGCGGGTGCGGTGCTGGTCTCGGCGCTGTTCTTCGTGGGGGCGATCGCGATGACCGGGCTGCCGCCGCTGTCGGGCTTTCTTGGCAAGCTGCTGGTACTTGAGGCGTCCTTCCCCACAGATGCGGTTGTCTGGGTCTTTGCGATCGTACTGATTTCCAGCCTCGTCAATGTGGTCGGATTTTCGCGTGCGGGCAGTGTGGTCTTCTGGAAGGCCAAGGCGGTGCCGGCGCAAGAGGGGACCACACCCGGTGCACCACCCTCCACCTTGTCCTATGTCGCAGTCGGCGGGCTTGTTACGCTTTTGATTGCGCATACTGCCTTTGCCGGTCCGATCCATCAGTATATGACCACCACGTCACAGCAGCTTTACGCGCCACAGCCCTATATTTCGACGGTGCTGGAGACGCCGGGCAAGCTGAGCAAGCCCGATGCCGCCAAAGAGGGAGATCACTGACATGACCCGTCTTTTGCACTGGCTTTTTCCGCACCCGCTGCTGACTGTGATCATGACCATTGTCTGGGTCATGCTGCAAAACGACGTTTCGGCGGGGATGGTCGTTTTCGGCGTCATTCTGGGGATTATCATTCCGCGTATCACCGCAGTGTGGTGGCCGGATCGCCCGCAAGGGTTTCGCGCAGGAAAGATGCTGAGCTATTGTTTGATCGTCATCTACGACATCATCGTGGCCAATATTCAGGTGGCATGGATCATTTTGACCAAGTCCAACGCACAATTGCAGCCTGCATGGGTTGAGGTGCCGCTTGATCTGCGCACGCCAGAGGCGATCACGCTGCTGGCGGGCACAATCACGCTGACCCCCGGCACCGTTTCGGCGGATCTGTCCAACGAAGGGCGCAGCCTGTTGGTGCATGCGTTGGATGCGCCGGACCCGCAGGCGGTATGCGACGAGATCAAGCAGCGCTATGAGGCGAGACTGAAGGAGATTTTCCAATGAGTTTTGCGCTTGAGGTTATGAACTGGATGTTGATTGCCGGTTTCACAGTTCTGTCCGTGAGCCAGTTGATGGCGATGGTGCGGCTGGTGATCGGGCCGGACACGGGTGACCGGATTCTGGCGCTGGATACGATGGTGTTGAATGCCATCGGTCTGATTGTGCTGTTGGGTGTGACGCAGGGCACGCGGGTGTATTTCGAGGTCACGCTGATCATTGCGATGCTGGGCTTTGTGTCCACGGTCGCTTTGGCGCGGTTCGTGCTGCGGGGGGATATCATCGAATGACCCTAGAACTGATTGCGATATACGCGACCATTGTGTTTTTGATTATCGGGGCGATCTTTACCTTCGTGGCGGCGATTGGCCTGCTTAAGCTGAACGATTCCATGACGCGTCTGCACGCCCCGACAAAGGCTGCGACGGTAGGCATCGGGGCGTTTTTGCTGGCGTCTATGGCTCATGCCTATGCCTTGGGAGAGCCGTCGTTCCACGAATTGCTGATCCTTGCGTTTCTCTTTGTGACAGCGCCGATCTCTGCCAATTTCATCGCCAAGGTGAACATCCACAAGCGGGCCTGTGAAGCGCTGCCTGTGCCTGCCGAGGACGAGATGTGGTCCACTCTGGATGTGCCGCCGGGTGAAGAGGCGCGGGCCAAACCCCAGACAGGCGCCTGAAGGGCTTCGGTCTTAACGCGAAAATAACCGGAATCGGGGAAAGTGGCTGCAGGTCAGGTAGGGATGCCGCTGCGGCGCGCCTCTCATTGCCCTGTAGGGGGCGCACGGCACGCAGTTTCTGCGTGGCCCGGCTTGGGGCCTGTCGAACACGAAGGAAGGCCGAGAAATGTCTGGAGTTGTCGAATATTTGTCTTTTGAAGTCAGTGGTGAGGGGTATGCCATTGATATCGCGCTTACCCGAGAGATCCGGGGGTGGAGTGAGCCTTCCGCCATGCCGGATACGCCGAAGTTCGAGCTTGGGGTCATTAATCTGCGGGGCGAGATGCTGCCGCTGATTGATCTTGCCGCGCGACTTGGTTTGCCGTCGCCCGAAATTCACGCCCGCAGCGTTATTATCGTGGCCGAAGTGAACGATATGGCCGTGGGACTTTTGGTGGATTCGGTGTCGAACATCATCGCGCTGTCGGAAGAGGATATGCGCCCGCCGCCGGACATGGCCAATGGGGCCAAGCACAACTATGTGCGTGGCTTGACTGTGGTAGATGAGCAGATGATCCGTATCCTCGATCTCGGCATGGCGCTTGCCCCAGAGAAAGAGGCGGCTTAGGCACGGCGCGCAGTAATCTTGTCAGGGGATTTCAAGCGCCCTTCCCGTGCTGGCTGAACTCCCCGCGACGGCGATGCTCTCTGCGTCGCCAGAGCCGGCTGCGCGCAACGCCGGTTTGACGCAGGCAGCTTTGTCCCGGGGTGCTGTTCAGGACTGATGTGTGTCGCGAAGCACACGGCGCAAGATCTTGCCTGAGGCCGATTTCGGGATCTCGTCGACCGTGTGGAGAATGCGGATCTGTTTGTAGTGGGCCACGCGGTCATCAAGATAGGCCTGCACCTCTTCAAGGGGTGGTGCGGCCTGCCCGGGTGCCGAAACGATAAAGGCGGTGGGCAGTTCGCCCGCGTCGTCGTCCGGCGTCCCGATGACGGCTGCGTCGGCGATGGCGGGGTGGGCGACCAGTTCTGCCTCAAGCTCTGCCGGTGCGACCTGAAACCCTTTGTACTTGATAAGCTCCTTGAGGCGGTCGGTAATAAACAGCTCCCCATCCTCGTCGAAATGCGCGATGTCACCGGTGCGCAGCCAACCGCCCTCAACGATGGTTTCCGCGGTAGCGTGTGGGTTATTGAGATAACCCTTCATCACCTGCGGTCCCCTGATCCAAAGCTCTCCGTCGGTGCCGCCCGGCATATCCTGCCCTGTTGCCGGATCGACAATGCGGCATTCGGTACTGGAAATCGTTTTGCCCGCCGCGCCGGGCTTGCCGATGTTGAACGGTGCGAGATGGCTGACAGGCGACAATTCGGTCATGCCATATCCTTGTGCCGATTTCGCGTTCAGTCGCTCGCCAACTGCGATTGCAACCTCCGCGCCCAATGGGGCGGCAGCAGAAAATACCCGCTCGACCGTGCTGAGATCATAGGCGTCCACCATTGGGTGTTTCGCCAATGCGAGCGCTACGGGCGGCACAACCCAAAGGGCGGGCGTTTTGTGTGCAACAACCAGCTTGAGATACATCTCAAGATCGAAACGGGGCAGGGTGATCACCCCTGCACCGGCGGCGAGATAAAAGTTCATCATCACCTGCAACCCGTAGATATGAAAGAACGGCAGGAAGGCCACGGTCATTTCGCCCGGGCCCAGTCCGGCAGGCGGTAGGGCCTGATCCAGATTGACCACCAGATTTTGGTGCGTCAGCATCACGCCCTTGGGCAGGCCGGTGGTGCCGGACGAATAGGGCAGCACCGCAATATGCTCGGCCACGTCGACGGCAACCTGTTCCTTGATCGCGGGGCCTGTGACCTCTGCCAATGGGATCATACCTTCGGGGGCATCGCCGATGATGACGATATCCTTGACCCGCGTGCCCTCAATCGCCTGTGCGGCGGTTTCGGCAAAGGCTGCGATGGTGACAAGCACATCTGCATCGGCGTCGATCAGCTGGTGGTTGACCTCATGCGCGGTATACGTGGGATTGATGGTCGTTACGGTGCCCCCCGCCCAAACAGTGGCATGAAACACGCTGCAGAATTCGGGAATGTTGGGGGCCATCAGGGCCACGGTTCGCCCCGCCCCCCAGCCGCGCGCTGTCAGCCCGCCAGCAATGGCCTGCACCGTCGCGATAAATTCCGCGCCGCTCAGCGAACGCCCCGAGGGGCCATCCACAAGGATGGTCATGTCAGGATCGATCCCTTCGAAGACGCGCTGCGAAATAGTCTTGTTTGAAATGGTGACGTCCGGAAAAGTGCTTTTGTAAATTTTCATTTGATAGTCCTCTATGTTGTCTCAGAGTACACAACTGGACTTACCAGCCAAGACATTTCGACCCGGGCAGCGCGGCAGTGACGTTTTTCAGCGTACTCCATTGCGCAGGGTCAAGGGGGGCACACCGCGACCGGTCGGAGGCGATCCCGCCTGGCCGACCTGCCGTTTGAAGGTGTCAAAAAGGACTTCTTATTGGTGCGCGACATGCTAGCGTGAGGTGTAGCGCTGCCTGAGAGCTGGCATGCGGGTCACGAGGAGGGATTGAACGGGTACATGCAGACAATATTCAAACAACCTCTTTTTCATTTTCTGGTGCTTGGCGTTGCGATTTTTGCGTTGAATGCGGCCGTGAATGATGAACCGCCTGCTCCGGACAAGCCCGTGATCGCCGTTTCAACGCAGGATGCAGCCTGGTTGGCGGAGCAGTTTGCGGCAACATGGCGGCGGCCTCCCACTGCCGAGGAACTTGGCGGATTGATGGACGAATTTGTACGCGAAGAGATTTACGTGCGCGAGGCGTTGCTATTGGGGCTGGATCAGGGAGACGCGATTGTGCGGCGCAGATTGCGCCAGAAGATGGAGTTTCTGACCGAGGCCGGCGCTGCTGCAGCGTCCCCCACGGAAGAGGTTTTGCGCGCGCATTTTGCGGAGAATGCCAGCAAGTTCGAGCGCGCGCCGCACCTTGCGTTTACGCAGGTCATGGTACCGGCCGGGCCGGAGGGGACGGTTGAGGCGCTGCGCGCGGCCCTTGATGCCGGAGTTTCGCCGGACAGCCTGGGCGAAAGAACGCTATTGCCAGTCGGTATGGCGTTAAGCCCACAGCAGGCGGTAGATGGCACATTCGGGGCAGGTTTTTTCGAAAGCCTGCGCGCCATGCCGCAGTCTACGTGGTCGGGTCCGGTGATGTCGGGTTACGGCAGTCATCTGGTGCGGCTTGACGCTTTTGAAGAAGGCGTTTTGCCGCCATTTGAGGAATTGCGCGAGGCGGTCGAGTTGGACTGGCGCGCCGAGATGGCGGCAACACTGCGGGCGGCGCGGTTTGAAGGCTTGCGCAACCAGTATGAGGTGGAGCGCCCTGACCCTGCAGCGGTTCTGGCGCAATGAGGCTTGTGGTTCTTTTGGCGGCTCTGCTGATGGTGGCGCTGCCAGTGCCGCGGGCTAAGGCGCATGCGCTGGAGCCGGGGTATCTGGAGATAAACGCGCTGGAAGACGGGCAGTGGCGCGTAACCTGGCGCAAGCCGCAGGTCGCCGGCCAGCCCATGAAGATTGACGCCGTGCTGCCGGAAACATGCGACCCACGTCGCGGGCCTGCGCCACGATTTGACGGGCGTGCCTTTGTGGTGGGTTGGGTGGCAAAATGCGAGGAACCCTTGTCGCGCGGGGCGGTACTGATTGACGGGCTGTCCGAGACCGCGACCGATGTTCTGGTGCGGTACACCACCGTGCCTGATGCGCCTGCGCAGACCTTTCGCCTGACCCCGGATGCGCCATCGGTGGTCTTGCCTGAGGTGCCGACGCGTTGGGGAATATCAGGGAGCTACTTTGCGCTTGGGTTTGACCATATTCTAGGCGGGATAGACCATTTGCTGTTTGTGTTGGCGCTGCTCTTACTGATCTCTAACCTCAAACGACTGGTTTGGGCGGTGACCGCGTTTACCGCGGCGCATAGCATTACTCTGGCGGCTTCGGCGCTGGGGTGGTTTGCCTTGCCGATGGCCCCGGTCGAGGCAGTTATAGCGCTATCCATTGTCTTTTTGGCGGTCGAGATCCTTAACCGGCGCGATGATCGCGATACATTGATGCAACGCGCACCGTGGATCGTGGCCTTTGCATTCGGGTTGCTGCACGGGCTCGGTTTTGCCAGCGCGCTGCGCGAGATCGGGTTGCCGCATAGTGATATCGCTCTGGCGCTTTTGACGTTTAATCTGGGGGTCGAAGCGGGCCAGTTGGCCTTTGTGGCGGTGGTCGTATCGATCGGAGCGGCCATCCGTCTGGTCGCGCCGCAGTTTCTGGAGGGGCAGATGCGTTCCGGGGCATATGGGTTGAAGGTTGCGGGCTATGCGATTGGTGCGGTTGCCTCTTTCTGGACGGTAGAGCGGGTAGTTCAGATCATCGCGTAGCGCGGCCAATTCAACAGGGGCCGTGCGATGTATGCACGGGGCCGCTCTTGCCAAGGTGCGCCTGACGCGCGACGGTAGGGCGACGGTAAGGGGTCAACAGGGGGTTAGAATGGAGTTTGGAAGTCTGTTTGCGATGCTGATTGTCGGCGCATTGGCCGGTTGGCTGTCTGGCAAGATCATGAAGGGGCGCGGTTTTGGCCTTTTGGGCAACATTATTGTGGGAATTGTGGGCGCCTTCGTTGCGGGTATGATTTTTCCGGCGCTGGGGTTCGCTGTTGGCGGCGGTTTCATCGCCTCGGTCTTTCATGCGACGGTGGGGGCAGTTGTTTTGCTGTTTCTCATTGGGCTTGTCAAACGCGGCTGATCGCCAGCGAAGCCGCGGCAGATCAGGCCGCGGCTAGAGTGGCCAGAAAACAAGAATGCAGGGCACTGACAGTGCCACGACAAGGATTTCCAGCGGCAGGCCCATACGCCAGTAGTCGTTGAAAGTATAGCCGCCGGGACCGAGGATCAGCGTGTTGTTTTTGTGCCCGATGGGGGTGAGAAAGGCGCAGGATGCAGCGATCGCAACCGCCATCAGGAACGGGTCAGGGTTGGCGTTGACGCTTTCGGCCATTTGCACCGCGACAGGGGCGGCGACGATGGCGGTGGCGGTATTGTTCAGCACGTCTGACAGGGTCATCGTGACAAGCATCAAAAGCGTCAGAAGCGCCCATGTGGGCCAGCCTTCACCAAATCCGACCAGAGAGTTGGCGATCAGCGCCGTGCCGCCGGCTGCATCGAGGGCAGCCCCAAGCGGGATCATGGAGCCCAACAGCACGACAACGGGCCATTCGATGTGGTCATAGATTTCCGCGACGGGCAATATGCCAAACAGCACGTATGCCACGACCACGCACCCCAGTGCGACGGGCAGATAGACCAGACCGAGCGCGGCCAGCGCAACGGCGGCCACAAAAATTCCGATGGCCAGCCAGACCTTTTTATAGTCCGTCACTACAAGTCCGCGATCCGCCAGTGGCAGTACGCCCAGCCAGTCGGACACGGCGGTTTCATCGCCCTCGGGCGTCAGGATCAACAGGATGTCGCCGGGTTGCACGACCGTTTGGCGCACTTCCCGCGTAATGCTGCGGCCTTGCCGCGAGATGCCGAGCAGCACGGCGCGCCGGCGCCACGCGAGGCCCAGACGGCGTGCGGTTTTGCCGACGATGCGCGCTGTTTCCGGGACAACCGCTTCGATCACCGAGAGGCCCTCTGAGGCGATACCGATCCGCTCCTGTTCGTCTTTGTCGGTGAATTCCAATGACAGTGCCGCGCGGAATTCATCCAGCGCCTCGGGTTGTGCTTCGAGGACGATCGCATCGCCAGCCTGCAGAACGGTATTGCGCTGCAAGCCGTATTTGCGCGCGCCGTCCCGTGTCAGCCCGATGATCGCGACGTCGTTCTTTTCGGCGTCATCATACAAATCGAAAAGCCGCTGCCCGATCAGTTTGGAGCCGTCGGGCACCGTCAACTGCGCCACATAGTCTTGCGCGGTCTTGCGCACCTCGGCCAAGGCGCCTTCGCCTTTCGCGCCGGGGATCAGACGCCAGCCGGCGAGCGCGACAAAGGCCACACCTGCCGCTGCGACAATGCCGCCGACGGGGGCAAAGTCGAACATACCAAAGCTTTCGCCCAGCTTATCCTGCCGGAAGGAAGCGATGATGATATTCGGCGGCGTTCCGATCAGCGTGACCATGCCGCCGAGGATGGTGCAAAAAGACAGGGGCATGAGGGACAGGCGCGCGGCTCTGCCGGCTTTGTTCGCGGCCTGCACGTCGACCGGCATCAACAGGGCGAGGGCGGCTACGTTGTTCATGAAGGCTGACAGTACCGCGCCGATCCCACCCATGAACGCAATATGACTACCAAGGCTGCGGGTGCTATCAACGAAACTGCGTGTTATCATGAAGACCGCGCCGGACCGGACCAACCCTGCGGAGACTACGAGAACCAGTGCAACAATGATGGTGGCGGGGTGCCCGAAACCTGAAAACGCTTCGGAGGTAGGGACAACCTGCAGCACAACACCGATCAGCAATGCGGAAAATGCGACCAGATCATAGCGGAACCGTCCCCACAGCAGCATGGCAAACACGCCACCGAACAACGAAAAGAGAATGATCTGTTCTGTGGTCATTGCGGCGCTGTCCCAAGGCTTTGGTGCGGTGGCAAGGGACAGGTCGCGGCGCTGCGGGTGGATAACACTGGCGGTCGTAACATATCGGCACCCGTTTCATTGCGCATATCCGAGCCTTAAACCATACGCAGACGGGTGCCGGGCATGCAATAGCGGCTGCACCCGTGGTGCCAACGGCTTTTGCTTTTGAGATTTCAGGTCAGAATCGTCTGTCCTTGCATCGTATCGATGCATCTGTCATACGCGGTCGTGCTAAGTTATTCTTCCTCGACCCCCTGTCTCCCTAATCCGGCGCCACGATCGACATAGACCGACCACGCCAGGTCATCGCACTTATGCGGATGGCATTTATTCAGGAGACAAGACTATGGCCACGGGCACAGTCAAATGGTTCAACACAACTAAAGGCTTCGGCTTTATCGCGCCAGACGGCGGCAGCAAGGACGTTTTTGTTCATATTTCCGCGGTAGAGCGGGCAGGCCTGACAGGTCTGGCGGACAACCAAAAGGTGACCTTCGACATCGAAGCCGGTCGTGACGGCCGCGAATCCGCCAGCAATCTGGCGCTTGCATAAGCCATGTCTGCAGGCGCTGGCCTGCTGCGATGCATAGATAAGCGGGCGGTCCCACCATGGGGCCGCCCGTTTGTTTTAGAGGTACGGTACCGGCTGATGGCTGGCGCGCTCTCTGATGAAAAGGGGAAAAGCATACAGCCACGGCAAAGCGGCGCGACAGGCGCGCGGCTCATGCTTTGTCTGACTGGAGGTCCCATTGGAGCGGGCGAGGCGATTCGAACGCCCGACCCTAACCTTGGCAAGGTTATGCTCTACCCCTGAGCTACGCCCGCTTCCTTGGGTGAGCGTGGAATAACGATGCGCGCGGCAGCCTGCAAGTGAAAAACCGACCTGCTGCAAACTTTTTTAAACGATCTGCAGGGCTGCGCCATGTACCGCCACTTGGCTGCAGCTGCGCCTGCCTTATGCGGTGCGTCGTCCGACAAGAGCTTTGTAACGCGCGGTACAATCTGGCCGCGCGCCGGATTTCCGTCTTTTGGTGTCAGTCAAACTCGACCAGCAAATCCTTGGCGTCGATTTGCCCGCCGGGGCTGACGTGAACGGCCCTTATGACGGCGTCTTTTTCTGCGTGGATGCCGGTTTCCATCTTCATGGCTTCGATGGTCAGCAGCAGGTCACCCGCCTTGACCTTGGCGCCCACCTTGGCAGCAACTGACGCCACAACGCCGGGCATCGGCGCGCCGATGTGTTTGGGATTGCCGCTTTCGGCTTTCGGGCGCTGCTGGGTGGTGGCTTTCACCAGACGGTTGGGCACGCGGATCACGCGCGGCTGCCCGTTAAGTTCGAAGAACACTTTGACCTCGCCGTCCTCGTTTGTCTCACCTACTGCCTGCAGGCGGATTTCAAGCGTCTTGCCGGGGTCGATTTCAGCGCTGATCTCCTCGCTGGGTTCCATGCCATAAAAGAAAGTCTTGGTCGGCAGGCTGCGCACTGGTCCGTAAATGCGGTGGCGGCCCATGTAATCGAGGAAGACCTTGGGATACATCAGGTAGCCTGACAGGTCCTCGTCGTCGACTGGCTTGCCCTCCATCATCTCTGACACAGCCTTGCGTTCCGCTTCGAGATCGATGGGCGGCAGATGCTTGCCGGGGCGTTCAAGGTTTGGTTTTTCATCTTTGAGCACTTTGGACACGATGCCTGCGGGGAAGCCGCCGGGCGGTTGCCCGAGATTGCCGCGCATCATGTCGATGACGCTGTCAGGAAAGGAGACATCGGTGTCCGGGTTTTCTACATCGGCGCGTGTCAGGCCCTGACTGACCATCATCAATGCCATGTCGCCCACGACCTTGGATGAGGGTGTCACTTTGACAATGTCACCGAACATCTGGTTGACGTCCGCATAGGTGCGCGCGACGTCGGGCCAGCGGTCCTCCAGCCCGAGGCTGGCCGCCTGCGCCTTGAGGTTGG
The DNA here is from genome assembly GCA_947501635.1 of uncultured Roseobacter sp. GTDB lineage: Bacteria > Pseudomonadota > Alphaproteobacteria > Rhodobacterales > Rhodobacteraceae > Roseobacter. The sequence goes on along the minus strand of CANMWT010000003.1, from coordinate 281,818 downwards.
TGAACTGGCCGCCCGGCATTTCGTGCAGGTAGACCTCGGAAGAGGGGGCCTGCATGCCAGTTTCGAAAGCGGCGTAGTGGCTGCGCACATCTTCCCAGTAATCCGAGATTTCTCGAACGGCGGTGATGTCGAGCCCTGTATCGCGGTCAGTGTGCTTGAGCGCCTCTACCACGGAACCGAGCGTGGCCTGGCTGGTGTTGCCGGACAGTGCGTCCATGGCGCAGTCCACCGCGTCCACGCCCGCTTCTGAGGCGGCGAGGATCGTTGCACAGGCGACACCGGCCGTGTCATGCGTGTGAAAGTGGATTGGCAGGCCAACCTCGGATTTGAGCGCGCGGACAAGCTGGCGTGCGGCTGCGGGCTTCAGCAGCCCCGCCATATCCTTGAGCCCGAGCACATGTGCGCCTGCGTCGCGCAGTTCTTTACCCATATCGACGTAGTACTTGAGGTTGTATTTGGCGCGGTCGGGATCATTGATGTCGCCGGTATAGCAAATTGTGCCTTCGCAGATCTTGCCGTTTTCAATCACGGCATCCATGGCGACGCGCATGTTTTCTACCCAGTTGAGGCTGTCGAAAACGCGGAAGACATCAACGCCAGTGGTTGCGGCCACGCGCACGAATTCCTGCACCACATTGTCGGGATAGTTGGTATAGCCGACACCATTGGAGGCGCGCAGCAGCATTTGTGTCATCAGGTTGGGCATGGCGGCGCGCAAATCGCGCAGGCGCTGCCAGGGACATTCCTGCAAGAAGCGGTAGGCCACGTCGAAGGTCGCGCCGCCCCAGCATTCGACCGAGAAAAGCTGCGGCAGGTTGGCGGAATAGGATGGAGCGACCTTGATCATGTCGATCGAGCGCATGCGTGTGGCCAGCAGGCTTTGGTGCCCGTCGCGCATCGTGGTGTCGGTGATGAGCAACTGGCGCTGCTGTTTCATCCAGTCCGCGACCGCTTGCGGTCCTTTTTGTTCGAGCAGGTTGCGGGTGCCCATCATCGGCTCGGCGCGCAGTTTTGGCGGGCGTGGGTCTTTGACATGCGCCGGCGGGCGCGGGTGGTCTTTGGTTTCGGGGTGACCGTTTACAGTGATGTCCGCAATATAGGTCAGCACCTTGGTGCCCCTGTCGCGCCGTTTGGAGAACTGGAAAAGTTCGGGTGTCTCGTCGATGAACTTGGTGTGGTAGGTGTTGTCGAGGAATGTCGGGTGTTTGAGCAGGTTCTCGACAAAGGCGATGTTGGTAGACACCCCCCGGATGCGGAATTCGCGCAGCGCGCGGTCCATGCGGGCGATCGCGGCCTCGGGGGTTTGAGCCTTGGCCGTCACCTTGACCAGCAGGCTGTCGTAAAAGCGGGTGATGACACCTCCGGAATAGGCCGTGCCCCCGTCCAGCCGGATGCCCATGCCAGTGGCCTCGCGAAAGGCAGTAATGCGTCCATAATCGGGGATGAAGTTGTTTTGCGGGTCTTCGGTGGTAATGCGGGTTTGCAGCGCGTGACCGTTCAGCCTGACATCTTCCTGTGTGGGTTTGCCTGTTGCTTCGGCGATGGATTTGCCTTCGGCGATCAGGATCTGCGCCTGAACGATATCAATGCCCGTGACTTCTTCTGTCACGGTATGTTCCACCTGCACACGCGGGTTAACCTCGATGAAGTAGAACTTCTCATCGTCCATATCCATCAGGAATTCGACAGTGCCTGCGCATTCGTAATTCACATGTTTGCATATTTTGTAACCCAATTCGCAAACTTCGGCGCGTTGTGCGGCGCTCAGGTAGGGGGCTGGCGCGCGTTCCACGACTTTCTGATTACGACGCTGCACCGAGCAGTCGCGTTCAAAAAGGTGATACATCTGACCGTGTTTGTCTCCGAGGATCTGTACTTCGACGTGGCGTGCCTTGAGAATCATCTTTTCCAGGTAACCCTCGCCATTGCCGAAGGCAGCTTCAGCCTCGCGCCGGCCTTCGCGGACTTTCTCCTCCAACTCGTCTTCTTTCAGGATCGGGCGCATGCCCCGCCCACCGCCGCCCCAGGAGGCTTTGAGCATCAGCGGGTAGCCAATGTCGCGTGCATCGGTCTTTATGGCGGCCATGTCGTCGCCCAGCACTTCGGTGGCGGGGATGACGGGCACACCCGCCTCAACCGCGACCCGCCGGGCAGAGGCCTTGTCGCCCAGAGCGCGCATGGTTTCTGCTTTGGGGCCGATGAAGGTGATGCCGTTCTGGTCGCAGGCGTCTACGAAATCCGGATTTTCCGACAACAGCCCGTATCCGGGGTGGATCGCGTCTGCTCCGGAGATCTTGGCCACGCGTATCATCTCGTCGATGGAGAGATAGGCGGCAACGGGCCCGAGGTCTTCGCCGATACGATAGGCCTCATCTGCTTTGAAACGGTGCAGGCCCAGTTTGTCCTCTTCGGCATATACGGCGACCGTCTTTTTGCCCATCTCGTTGGCGGCACGCATGATGCGGATGGCGATCTCGCCGCGGTTGGCGATGAGAATTTTCTTGAAGTCTGGCATGGGGCCCTCGTCTTTTGGCGCAGATGGGTTCTGTTTAGGGGCTTACGGGGTGTGCTTCAACGTGAAGAGTCGCGGATGCGGTGTTGTGCTGCAGTGCAGGAATGATTTTGTGCCTCCGGCGGGGATATTTGGGGACCAAAGAAGTGTTTCAGGGCAAATGGGTGGGGGCAGGCAGGTCTTGCAGAGTGCGCGCGCCGAGTTGTCCCATGTTGGCGCGCAGGTCTTTGTCGAGTATCTCGATCAGGTGGAGGATGCCACGCGGGCCAAGCGCGGCGAGCGCGTAGTGGAAGGGGCGGCCCAGCATCACGTAGTCCGCGCCGCAGGTGAAGGCGCGCAGGATATCGAGGCCGCCCTCGATTCCGCTGTCGAAGATGAGGGGCAGGGATGTGGCGCTTTTGATGGCGCGCAGGGCGTCGATGCTGGCAGGGGCCGCGTCGAACTGGCGGCCTGCGTGGTTGGAGACCCAGAGTGCGTCGACGCCTATTTTTGCCAGTGGTTCCGCGTCTTCGGGGCGCAGCACACCTTTGATGAGCAGCGGACCGTGCCAGTGGTCGCGCAGCCATTGCACGTAGGACCAGTCGGGTGATGTTCGCAGCAGGTAGCCTGCGTGCTCGGTGGAGGAGAGCGCGGAGCTGGTTTTGGGCGTGTACTTTTCGAGCCCGCGCATGCGTGGCATGCCGCGCTTTGCCATGCCGAGCGCCCAGGCCGGTTTGAGGGCGACCTGCGCGAGCAGGCGCGGCGTGAGGCGGGGCGGTTGGGTCAACCCCGACCGGGTTTGCCGTTCACGGCGTGACGCCACGGGTACGTCGACGGTCAGCACCAGTGTGGAAAAGCCTGCAGCGGTGGCGCGGGCGAGCATATCTTTGCGGATGTCGGTATCGCGCGGCGGGTACATCTGGAACCATGCGTCGGGCCCCAGATGCGGCGCGAGGTCTTCGGGAGACTGGCTTGCGACAGTGGACAGCGTATAGGGTATTTTGGTTTTGGCGGCAGCACGCGCGAGATGGCCTTCGGCGTCGGGCCACATCAGGCCCGACATGCCCACCGGCGCTATCCCGAAGGGCAGCGGCCGTTTGACACCGAGAAAACTGGTGGTCAGGTCAGCCTCGAATTCGCCGTGCAGGATGGAAGGCTGCATGCCGATGCTGTCGAGGCGCTTGCGGTTGCGGGCCTTGGTGCTTTCGGTGCCGGTAGCCGAATCGAGATATTCCCAGACGAAGTGCGGCATCCGTTTGCGGGCGCGTGTGCGCAGATCGGCAATGGCGGGATAGGCACTGTGCAGGGTCATGGGCCTATTTGCCTGCCATGTCAGGTATTTGTCCAGCCTGTAAACATATAGAACAGACTGTGAACGTCTCTTTATCTTCGGGGCATTGGCGGTTACTCTGCGGGTATGAGCAGTTTTGACGAGATGGATGCCTTTGAAGGGGCCTCGCTTTCGGCGCGCGCGATGGCGGCGCGGCCGCAGCCCTATCTGGACGGATTGAACCCGGCGCAGCGTGAAGCGGTTGAGATGCTGGACGGTCCGGTATTGATGCTGGCGGGTGCTGGCACGGGCAAGACCCGCGCGCTGACCGCGCGCGTGGTGCACCTACTTAACAGTGGGCGGGCGCGCCCCAATGAAATTCTGGCGGTAACCTTTACCAACAAGGCGGCGCGCGAGATGAAAAACCGCGTGGCGCAAATGCTTGGGCAACCGGTTGAGGGGATGCCGTGGCTGGGCACGTTTCATGCGATCTGTGTGAAGCTTTTGCGCCGTCATGCCGAGCTTGCGGGGCTGAAGTCGAATTTCACGATATTGGACACGGATGACCAGTTGCGCCTGCTCAAGCAACTTGTTGCGGCGGAGGGTATTGACGACAAGCGGTGGCCCGCACGGCAGTTGGCCTCTATCATCGATGGGTGGAAAAACCGTGCTCTGACACCGGACAAGGTGCCGTCCAGCGATGCAGGTGCCTATAATCACAAGGGTATCAAGCTATACGCCCAGTATCAGGCGCGTCTGAAGGAGCTGAATGCCTGTGACTTTGGCGACCTTTTGTTGCATATGGTCACGATTTTTCAAAACCATGGCGATGTGCTGGCGCAGTACCAGCGCTGGTTCGCCTATATTCTCGTAGACGAATATCAGGACACCAATGTTGCGCAGTACCTGTGGTTGCGGCTGCTGGCCGGCGGGCACAAGAACATCTGCTGCGTGGGGGATGACGACCAATCAATTTATGGCTGGCGCGGCGCGGAGGTGGGCAACATCCTGCGGTTTGAAAAGGATTTTCCCGGCGCGCATGTGGTCCGGCTTGAGCAAAACTACCGCTCTACCCCGCATATCCTGGCGGCGGCTTCCGGTGTGATCGAGGGAAATCAGGGGCGTCTGGGCAAGACGCTTTTCACAGAAGTGCCCGAGGGTGAGAAGGTGCGCCTGATCGGTCATTGGGACGGGGAGGAAGAGGCGCGTTGGATCGGCGAAGAGATCGAGGCCGCGCCGCGCGGGACAAGGGGGATGGCCCCGCTCAGTCTTGATGGTATGGCGATTCTGGTGCGCGCGTCCCACCAGATGCGCGCCTTTGAGGATCGTTTCCTCACGATTGGTTTGCCCTATCGCGTGATCGGGGGGCCGCGCTTTTACGAGCGGATGGAGATCCGTGATGCCATGGCCTATTTTCGCATCGTGGTCAGCCCCGATGACGATCTGGCTTTTGAGCGGATTGTGAACACGCCAAAGCGAGGGCTGGGCGACAAAGCGCAGCAGACCATCCAGCGTATGGCGCGCAGCAATGGCGTGAGCCTTTTGGATGGTGCGCGCTTGTGTGTCGAGACCAAGGCGATTGGCGGCAAGGGCGGCGCTGCGTTGGGGCGCCTGGTCGCGGGGATCGACCGTTGGCGCCAGATGATGCGCGCGCGCGGGCCCGCAGATGCGGACGCGGTGCTTGAAGACGGTGTCACACGGCCTGAAGTCTCTCATATGGAACTGGCCGAAGTTATCCTCGACGAGTCCGGCTATACCGCGCATTGGCAGAACGACAAGACACCTGAAGCACGGGGGCGGCTGGAAAACCTGAAGGAATTGGTCAAGGCCCTTGAGCAATTTGAAAATCTGCAGGGTTTCCTAGAACACGTTAGTCTCATCATGGATAACGAGAGCGACGAAGGTGGCGCAAAAATTTCTATCATGACGCTGCATGCGGCCAAGGGGCTTGAGTTCCCTATGGTGTTCCTGCCGGGGTGGGAGGATGGCCTCTTTCCGTCGCAGCGCTCGATGGACGAAAGCGGGATCAAAGGGTTGGAAGAAGAGCGGCGCCTTGCCTATGTGGGGATCACCCGCGCCGAGCAGGTTTGTACCATCTCATTCGCCGCCAATCGGCGGGTATTCGGCCAGTGGCAGAACGCCATGCCGTCGCGTTTCATTGACGAACTGCCCGAGGAGCATGTGGAGGTGCTGACCCCGCCGGGCCTTTATGGCGGCGGCTATGGCGCGGCTGCCCCGCGCAGCAATCTGCATGAACAGGCAGCAGAGGCGAATGTTTACAACTCTCCGGGTTGGCGCCGTCTGCAGGCGCGTAGTCAGGAGCGCTCTGTCAGCCAGCCGCGCGAGACCCGAAATACGGTGATTGATATGGCCGCCGTCTCGAGTTTTGTAATCGGGGAGAGGGTGTTTCACCAGAAGTTTGGATATGGGGCCATTCACGCGATTGAAGGGGACAAGCTTGAGATCGCCTTTGAAAAGGCCGGTACCAAGAAAGTGGTGGCCAAGTTCGTGACCGCGGCGGACGACATTCCGTTCTGAAGCAGCGCCGTAGAAGCGGCCAGTGCAGGCTAGGCAGGGTCGGTCGGCAGGCCCTCGACGAGCACCAAATGCGTGGTCGCGGTGGCCTGCCGGATGCGCGCCAGTGCCACGTAGTCCGGATCGTCTTTCCATGCCAGTGCGGCGGCCAGCGTGGGAAACGCCATCAGAACGATGCTTTGCGGCGCCCAGTCGCCTTCGATCCTGTGTACCTCAGCGCTTGAAACCACATGCAGTTTGCCGCCGTGTCGGTTGAAGATGTCCATAAACCCCTCGAGATAGCTTTTGTATCCGTCCGGGTCGTGGATGGTGATGTCGGCTATGAAATAGGCGGGCATGGCGAGCCTTTCCTGCAATACCCGCATTTTAGTACAGATACCGGCCGTGAAAAGAAAAAGCGGCCCTCGGGAGGTGAGGACCGCTTTACTGACTGACAGCGCGTTCAGGGAGGAAGAGCGCGGTCAGTATGTCGTCGGGCCGTTACGACCCTGAATAAGGGACGACGGCATCGGGAGGAGGAGGATGCCGCCGCCTAGTTGCAGGCACCCACGGGAGGAGGATGTGGGCACCTGATCCGGTTGAACCGTCCACATCTGTGTCGAGGTGGCCGGGCGCATGAGGTATGTGCCTCAAGCTGGTGTAAGAAGCGACGACATCTGGGAGGAGGAGCGATGTCGCCGCTAACTTGCGAGCACCTCTGGGAGGAAGAGTGAGGTACCCGAAAGCTTTCGATTTAGAATTTCAAGTGTTTGTCTGCCGCTTCCAGAGCGACTGATTTGATCATTGATTTGTTCAATCCGATGTCGGCAAGGTCGCGTGCGCTCAGCGCGCGCAGTTCCGCTACGGATGCGCGATAAATGCGGTAGCGGGCATATCGCGCGGCTGCGGTTTGCAGAAGCAATGCGGCACCAGCCAGCACCCGCTCTGGGAAACCATATGTTGTCGTGTTTACTGCGTAAGCCATTTTATCACTCTCTTACTCGCTGCTCTGTGTCCTATACTTAGGCAAATGCTGCAGTTGCACAATAGCCCCAAATTCAATGCTGCCATGCAGCATATGCATGGGAAGGTAGGGGGAAAAGCGGGCAGATTGCTCAAGAGTTGGGCAAATTTGGCCATGCGCTGGCACTTATCATTTGAGTTGCTATATGGAGTGGCGCCAATGGGGAGAAATTGAGCATGTCTGTCACCAAAGCCGAAATCGAAGCCGCGCTGGAACGGGTCTTGTTACCTGACGGTCGGAGCCTGATTGCTCATGATTTGATTCGTGCATTGACGATTGACGGCGATGCCGTGCGCTTCGTGATCGAGGCGCCCAGCCCTGAAGTTGCCCGTCAGATGGCGCCCCTGCGGGATGCGGCAGAGAAAGTGGTGGCCGAGGTGCCTGGGGTGGGCCAGGCATCTGTTGCCCTGACGGCGCATGGCCCGGCACCTCAGAAACCTGCCGCGCCCAGCCTCAAGATCGGCGGGCACCCCAAACCGCAGGAGGGACCCACGAAACCCACCGGCGTTAAGCGTATTCTGGCGATCGGGTCGGGCAAAGGCGGTGTCGGCAAATCGACGGTATCCTCCAACCTTGCCGTCGCACTCGCCAGAGCGGGCCGCAAGGTTGGTCTGCTGGATGCGGATATCTACGGCCCGAGCCAGCCCCGCATGATGGGTATTAACAAGCGCCCCGCCAGTCCGGACGGTAAAACGATTATCCCGTTGCATGCGCATGGCGTCACGCTCATGTCCATTGGCTTTATGTTGGAAGAATCCAAGGCCGTCGTATGGCGTGGGCCGATGTTGATGGGCGCATTGCAGCAAATGCTGGGCCAGGTCGAGTGGGGCGAACTGGATATCCTGTTGGTTGATCTGCCGCCGGGAACGGGCGATGTGCAGCTTACGCTGTGCACGAAATCTGAACTCACGGGCGCCATTGTCGTCTCGACACCACAGGATGTGGCCTTGATCGATGCGCGTAAGGCGCTTGATATGTTCGACACGCTCAAAACCCCCGTTCTGGGCCTGATTGAAAACATGTCCATGTTTGTTTGTCCCGACTGCGGGTCAGAGCACAAGATATTCGGGCAGGGCGGTGTTGCAGCCGAAGCGGAAAAGCTGGGCGTGCCGTTGCTGGGCGCCTTGCCGATCGATCTGGAAACACGGCTTGCCGGAGACGGTGGCACTCCGATCGCTGCCGGAGACGGGCCAATGGCGGACGCCTACGCACGGATTGCTCAGGGCCTTATCAAGGGCGGCATGGCCTAAGCGCGCCCAATGCGGACAGCTTGCATGCTGTGACGCGGGTTCTGCGGGTCGCAACCCTGCTGTGGGAAACCATGGGACGTTGCCCCCATGCGGGCCGATAGGGATCATCCGAATCAACCAATACCCCTTTTTTTATCGGCTCTGGCATGAAATTTTACGAACAAAGTATGAACATTTCATGCAGGTGTAGCCAAGCTGCATTTTTTTTGGGAATTCAGGGGAAATTTTTGGCTGCGCCTAAATTATCTATATGTTGTGTTTCAAGCTTAAAAAAAATCAACATTTTCTAATAAATTTGACAATATGCTTCTATATCTTGTTTTCATGGGCTCCCGATAACAACATTTTGGGGTAAGGTGGTCAAAAAACCCTTGTCAGACCATCTATTCCCACGGTATCCCTAATACATCAGATGAGAACGAGACATCGGGGCACCAAACGACCCCACGCAAACAAAACTCTAGCAGGTTTCATACAGGCACCTCGCTTTCATCAGGCCAAGAGATCCGGCGCGCGAGCGAGCAGACATCCCCCCAGGTGGCGCGCGCAGCTGGACTTCCCCGCAACGCGGGACGAGGGCGGCGGATTGATCAATGGCAGCTGATCAATCCGCCGTTTCCATTTCAACCACAGGGGGATACGCGCCGCAGCTAAAGCGGTAAAGGGAATTGGGACAAGGCAGTGAGCCGAAGGTTTAGAGGCGAGAGCCATCACAAGGTCGATGCGAAGGGGCGGGTGTCTATCCCAGCCTCTTTTCGGCGTGTGATCGAGGCTTCCGATCCGAACTGGCAGTCCGGCGCTGCGCCCGAGTTGGTCATTGTCTACGGCGATCACCGTCGCAACTATCTGGAATGCTACACCATTCAGGCCATCGAAGAGGTGGACACCAAGATCGACGCGCTGCCGCGTGGCTCCATGGAGCGTAAAATGCTGCAGCGCCTGTTTCATGGTCAGTCTTTTCCCACGGCGGTTGACGAAACGGGGCGTCTGGTTCTGCCCGCCAAGCTGCGTCAGAAGATCGGTCTGGACAAAGAGGCGTTTTTCATCGCGGCAGGTGACACGTTCCAGATCTGGGCGCCTGAGACCTATGAAGCTGAAGAGGCTGCCAAAACCGAAGCCTGGCTGGACGAGTTGCCGGATGACTTCGATCCGCTTATTTTCCTGGATGGCGGAAAGGAGGACTAGCACATGGCTGCTGCGGCCTCCTTTGATGCGTCTTCCCCTCATATCCCGGTTCTGCTGTCTGCAATCCTTGAAAACGTCGCACCTGTCGAAGGTGTCTGGCTGGATGGTACCTTTGGTGCTGGTGGCTACACGCGCGGTTTGCTGGATGCGGGGGCTTCCTGCGTTATCGCGGTGGACCGCGACCCACTGGCCTTTGAGATGGCGGCGGGATGGGCTGCGTCTTATGGCGAGCGTCTTGTGCAACGACCGGGCGTGTTTTCCGAAATGGATGAATTTGCAACTGATCTGGACGGCGTTGTGCTTGATCTGGGGGTGTCTTCCATGCAGCTGGATCAGGCCGAGCGCGGTTTTTCTTTCATGCGCGACGGTCCACTTGACATGCGGATGGGGCGCGAGGGGCCAACGGCTGCGGATATCGTCAACACCGCCTCGGCCGAAGATATCGCGAACATCCTGTTTCAATATGGCGAGGAACGCGCCAGCCGCCGGATTGCACGGGCCATCGTCGCCGCGCGCGAGGTTGAGCCTTTCACTTCAACGCTGCAGTTGGCGGCAGTTATCGAAGGTTGCCTGCCACGCGCCAAACCGGGCCAGTCACATCCCGCGACCCGCAGCTTTCAAGCCCTTCGAATCGCTGTGAATGATGAATATACAGAGCTTTATCAAGGTCTTATGGCGGCAGAGCGCGCATTGAAGGCGGGCGGAAAGCTGGCGGTTGTGACGTTTCATTCGGTCGAAGACAGGATGGTGAAGCGGTTCTTGACCGCGCGTTCCGGAACTGGCGGCAATGCGAACCGCTATGCGCCCGAGGTGCAGCGCGAGGCGCCGGCCTTTGTGTTGAAGTCTCGCAAGGCCATAGTGGCCGATGCCGCCGAAGTTGCGTCAAATCCGCGGGCGCGGTCTGCCAAGCTGCGGGTGGCGGTGCGCACGGACGCACCGGCGGGGAATATTGATGCGAAGTCTGTTGGTGTGCCAATGGCGAAAACAGGTTTGAAGACGGGGGTATCGTGAAGACATTCTTGTACATTTTGACGACACTGGGTGTGATCTCGCTGGCCTTCTGGGCGTATCGGGAAAACTACGCGACGCAGGGCGCTTTGGCGGAAACCCGCGAACTGCGTCATGAGATTCGCACCGCACACGAGCGCCTCTCCATGCTCAAGGCGGAATGGGCCTATCTGAACCGTCCGGACAGACTGCGCGATCTGGCGCAGATCAATTTTGATCGCCTGGGCCTGCTGACGCTGCGCCCCGAACAGTTTGGCCACGTCGAACAGGTTTCCTACCCGCCAGACCCGGTTATCGAGATCACGGAAATCGTAGATGTGGCCAATCTGGACGCGAACACAGGTGAGGCGCGCCAATGATCCGTACGCCGCTGCGCCCATTGGCCCGCATTCTTGATGCCCGCGACCGGGGCGAGAATCCCGATGCGATCGAACGCGAAAACATCCGTATCCGGCACGAGCAGATGCGCGATCAGGCGCGCCAGCGGGCAGAAGGCCGGCTGCTGGTGCTGGGGTTGTTCTTTCTGGCCGCCTTTCTGACGGTGGGGCTGCGGATGGGCATGCTGGCCACGTCAGAGCCGCAAGAGCCGCGCGTTGACGCGCCGGGCGCGAAAATTCATGCAGCCCGCGCGGATATTGTCGACCGCAATGGCAACCTTCTGGCCACAAACTTCGAGACACACGCGCTCTATGCCCAGCCGCCACAAATGGTGGACCCGGCGCATGCCGCGCAGGAACTGGCAAAAATCTTTCCCGACCTCGCGGCGGCAGAGCTTTTGGAAGATTTCACAGGAAAGCGTAAGTTTCTGTGGATAAAACGCAAGATTAGCCCCGAACAGATGCAAAAGGTGCATGAAATTGGCGATCCGGGTTTGCTTTTTGCGTCGCGCGATATGCGGCTTTATCCGAATGGGCAACTTGCGGCGCATGTTTTGGGGGGGGCCAGTTTCGGCAAGGAAGGCGTGCACGCCGCCGAGGTGATCGGCGTGGCCGGTGTGGAGAAATACTTCGACGACTACCTGCGCGATCCGGCGAACGGCAGCACGCCTTTGCAGCTTTCGCTTGATCTGACTGTACAGGCAGCCGCAGAGCGGGTGCTGTATGGCGGCATGAAGCTGATGAATGCCAAGGGGGCAACGTCGATCCTGATGGATGCCCATACCGGCGAGGTGATCAGCGTGGTGTCACTGCCGACGTTTGACCCCAACAAGCGCCCTCGGCCGGCAACGTCAGGCGATGCTTCCGACAGCCCGCTCTTTAACCGGTCTGTGCAGGGTGTCTACGAGCTTGGCTCGACCTTCAAGATTTTCACCGTGGCACAGGCCATGGACCTCGGTCTGGTCAACCCCGACACGGTGATTGACACCAAAGGCCCCCTGCGTTGGGGCAAGCACCGCATCCGCGATTTCCGCAACTACGGCGACGAGATGTCGGTGACCAAGGTGATTGTGAAAAGCTCCAACATCGGAACGGCGCGGCTGGCGCAGGAAATCGGCGTGAACAGGCAAAAGGCGTTTCTGAAAGAACTGGGCATGCTGGAGCCCACAGGTTTTGAACTTGTCGAAGCAGCCACAGGCCGTCCGCTGTTGCCGCCCAACTGGTCGGAGTTGAGCACCATGACGATATCTTACGGCCATGGACTTTCCACCTCGCCCATGCATCTGGCGGCGGGCTATGCCGCGATTGCCAATGGCGGCTACAAGGTACAGCCGACAATTCTCAAACGCGATGCACCGCAAAAAGGCGAGCGCGTCTTTACCGAACACGCGTCAAAGGCCTCGATCGAGATGTTGCGCAAGGTTGTGACCGAAGGCACCGCCAGCTTTGGCGAGGTCGAGGGCTATGCGGTTGCCGGCAAGACGGGTACCGCGGACAAGCCGCGCCGCGCGGGAGGGGGCTATTACGACGAAAAGGTCATCGCGACTTTCGCCTCTGTTTTCCCTGCACATGACCCGCAGTATGTTCTTGTCGTGACGTTGGATGAGCCAGTTGACACCATCGGAGACGAGCCGCGCCGCACGGCGGGCTGGACGGCGGTGCCTGTGGCCGCAGAGATGATCCGCCGGGTTGCACCGTTGCTTGGTCTCAGACCGACCGTTGAACCCAAGAGCGTGATGGATATAAAGCTGACCAGTAACTAAGCCGCAAAGGCGGGGGCGATGCGCGGGCAGACAAAGACACTTTCACAACTGGGGCTGACCGCGCGCGGTGGGCGGCAGGCGGCTGTCACCGGTCTGGCGGTTGACAGCAGGGATGTACGCGATGGCTTTTTGTTCGCCGCCATGCCCGGCAGCAGGACGCACGGCGGAGAGTTCATCCAGTATGCGCTGCGCATGGGCGCCGCTGCTGTGCTGACAGATGCGCAAGGCGCTGAAATCGCGGCACGGGAACTGGCGGCAAGCGATGCTGCACTGGTTGTGTCGGAAGCCCCGCGCGAGGCGCTGGCACGCACCGCGGCGCTTTGGTTTGGGGCGCAACCTCAGACGGTCATCGCGGTGACCGGCACCAATGGCAAGACGTCTGTGGCCACATTCGTGCGCCAGATCTGGACCCTTCTGGGCCACAAGGCGATTAATCTGGGCACCACGGGTGTGGAAGGTGCGTGGAACGCGCCGCTTGCACACACCACGCCAGAGCCGATCACCCTGCACAGGGTTTTGGCCGAAGCGGCCGGCCACGGCATCACGCATGCGGCGATGGAAGCCTCTTCGCACGGGCTTGACCAGCGCCGCCTTGACGGGGTGACACTTTCTGCGGCGGGGTTCACAAACATCACGCAGGACCATCTGGACTACCACGCGAGCTTTGAGGATTACTTCGACGCCAAAGCCGGCCTTTTCGCGCGCGTTCTGCCGGAAGATGGCAGGGCGGTCATCAATATCGAAGCCGAACGTGGGGTGGATATGGCCGCCATCGCCAAAGCACGCGGCTGTCCTGTGGTCAGTGTTGGCCGCCACTCCGGTGATCTGCATCTGGGCAATATCCAGGTGGATGCGACCGGCCAGACGGTCGTGTTCAATTATCAGGGCAGGCGGCATGTGCGCCGGTTGGGCCTGATCGGGGACTTTCAGGCGGAAAACGTGATGCTTGCCGCGGGTCTTGTGATTGCTTGCGGGGATGACGCAGCGGCGGTGTTCGACACGCTGCAAGACCTCACAACTGTGCGCGGACGCATGCAACTGGCCGCCACGCGCGAAAATGGGGCTGCGGTTTTTGTTGACTACGCTCACACACCCGACGCGATCGCCACAGCGCTGCGTGCGCTGCGGCCGCATGTGCTGGGCCGGTTGATCGCCATTGTCGGTGCCGGCGGGGACCGTGATGCGACCAAACGGCCGCTGATGGGGCAGGCCGCCGCCGACAATGCCGATCTGGTGATCGTTACCGATGACAACCCGCGGTCCGAAGACCCAGCCGCAATCCGGGCGTCGGTTTTGCTGGGCGCGCCCGATGCCATGGAAGTGGGTGACCGGGCCGAGGCGATCTTGCGTGGCGTGGATGCTCTGGGCCCGGGGGATGCGCTTTTGGTCGCCGGTAAGGGCCATGAAACGGGTCAGACCATCGGTGACGATGTCTTGCCCTTTGATGATGTGGAACAGGCCAGCGTTGCGGTTGCAGCACTGGACGGGAGGCTCGCATGACACTCTGGACCGCCAAGGATGCCGCCGCCGCCACGAACGGGCGCATAAGTAGCGAATGGGCAGCCACGGGCGTGTCGATAGATACCCGCAGCCTGCAGCCCGGCGATCTGTTTGTGGCGCTGACAAACCTGCGCGACGGCCACGATTTCGTCGCGCAGGCGCTTGAAAAAGGTGCCGCGGCCGCGATGGTCAGCCGTATACCCGACGGTGTGGCGGCCGATGCGCCCTTGCTGATTGTAAAAGACGTACAGAGCGGATTGGAAGATCTGGGTCGCGCAGGGCGCGCGCGCATGACCGGCAAGGTCTCGGCGGTGACAGGCAGCGTTGGCAAGACGTCGACCAAGGAAATGCTGCTGGCGATGCTGTCGGATCAGGGCCGGGCGCATGCCTCGGTCGAAAGCTACAACAATCATTGGGGCGTGCCGCTAACGCTGGCGCGCATGCCGCAGGACACCGAATTCGCGGTGATCGAGATCGGCATGAACCATCCCGGCGAGATCGCGCCGCTTGCCAGAATGGCGGCACCTCATGTGGCGCTTGTCACAACGGTCGCCGCGGCGCATCTGGAAGCTTTTGACGATATCGCGGGCATCGCTGTGGAAAAAGCCTCGATTTTCGAAGGGGTCTTGCCGGGCGGAACGGCAGTTTTGAACGCAGACATTGATACGACAGATATCGTGATGGCCAAGGCGCAGGCGTGCAGGCTGCGCGCGGTGACGTTTGGTGAAAGCGGACGTGATTTCAAGCTGATACGCTCTGATATTCAGAACGATACTACGGTGGTCCGTGCAGAAATGGGCGATGTGCCGATCTTGTACAAACTGTCCTCGCCGGGGCGCCACTTTGCGATGAATGCCTTGGGCGCGCTGGCAGTGATGGCTGCATTGCGTACCGATGTGGCGCTTGCGCTGGGGTCTTTGGGGCGCTGGCAACCCTACAAAGGGCGCGGACAGCGCGAACGTATCTACCTCGACACTGTCGACACGCGCCTCTCTGTTGATCTGATCGATGACAGCTACAACGCGAACCCCACCTCGATGGCTGCAGCCCTCGAGGTGCTGGCGGCGGCAGCGGTGACAAATGACATCGGGCGCGTCTCAAAGGGGCGGCGGATCGCGTATCTGGGGGACATGAAAGAACTCGGGCCGGACGAGATCGCGTTGCACAGGGGACTTGCCGCGCTGCCCGCGATCGAGCAGATCGACGTGATCCACTGCATAGGTCCGCTTATGCAGGCGCTTTATGAAGCCTTGCCAGAGGCGCGACGGGGGGCGTGGTTTGCGACCTCGCAGGACGCGCTGCCGCGTCTCAAAACCCATATCGACAGCGGAGATGTGGTACTGGCCAAAGGATCACTGAGCATGAAGCTGGCGCTTGTCGTTGACGGCATACGCAAAATGGGACATGCCCCGCTGGACGAAGAATAGGATGACGCGATGCTCTATTGGTTGACGCTGCTCTCGGACGGAGGCGATTTTTTCAATCTCTTCCGCTATATCACATTCCGGGCCGGCGGCGCCTTTCTCACAGCCTTGGTGTTTGGATTTCTTTTCGGCCGGCCGTTGATTGCGGTATTGCGCCGACGCCAGGGTAAGGGGCAACCGATCCGGGATGACGGCCCCGAGGGGCATTTCGTCAAACAGGGAACGCCAACGATGGGCGGTTTGCTTATCGTGGGGGCCTTGCTGACCTCAACACTGCTTTGGGCGCGTCTCGACAACCCTTACATCTGGATCATCCTCTTCGTGACCATGTCCTTCGCGGCTATCGGCTTTATGGACGACTACGCCAAAGTTTCAAAGCAGACGACCGCCGGCGTGCCTGGCAAGGTTCGCCTTCTGCTGGGATTTGCGATTGCCGCCGTCGCGGCCTATTGGGCGGCGCAATATCATCCTGAGGCCCTGCAGAACAGGCTGGCTCTGCCGGTTTTCAAAGATACGCTTATCAACCTTGGCTACTTGTTTGTGCCGTTTTCAGTCATCGTTATCGTGGGCGCTGCGAATGCCGTCAATCTGACCGATGGTCTGGACGGTCTGGCGATCATGCCGGTGATGATCGCGGCAGGCACCCTGGGTGTCATCGCCTATGCGGTCGGGCGCGTCGACTTTACTGAGTATCTGGATGTGCACTACGTGCCGGGAACGGGTGAGATCCTGATATTCACCGCCGGCCTCTTTGGCGGTGGGCTGGGCTTTTTGTGGTATAACGCGCCGCCTGCGGCCGTGTTTATGGGCGATACCGGAAGCCTTGCGCTTGGCGGCGCTTTGGGCGCAATCGCGGTCGCCACCAAACACGAGATCGTTCTGGCGATTGTCGGCGGGTTGTTTGTTGTTGAAGCGCTTAGCGTGATCATTCAGGTGCTCTACTTCAAGAAAACCGGCAAACGGGTGTTTCTTATGGCTCCGATCCATCATCACTATGAGAAAAAGGGCTGGGCGGAGAGCACCATCGTTATCCGTTTCTGGATCATCTCGCTGATCCTCGCGATGATCGGCCTTGCCACGCTGAAGGTGCGGTAATGCGGCCTGTCACCGTCTTTCTCTGCCCCGCTTCGGCACCTCGGCACAGCTTTGCGGCGGCGCGCAGATGCGCAAGGCGGTTGCCTTGATCCCCGTCGTCGGGCTTTCGGGGGCCAAGGTGGCCGTGTTGGGGCTGGGACGTAGTGGCCTGAGTGCTGCCCGCGCGCTGGCGGCAGGTGGGGCTGAACCGGTCTGCTGGGATGACAACGAACAGGCCCGCGCCAGGGCCGAGGCCGAGGGGTTCGGCTGTCGCGCGCTGACGCAGCCTGCACATTTTTCGGATATCGCGCGCCTGATCGTCAGCCCCGGGATCTCGCATCTTTATCCCGCGCCGAATCCGGTGGTGGCTGCGGCGCTTGAGGCTGGGGTGCCCGTCGACAACGATATCGGGCTTTTCTTTCAGTCTTACGCGACACCGGCATGGAACGCTTTTGACGTGGCCCCCCGCGTGGTTGCCGTGACCGGATCAAACGGCAAATCCACCACCTCTGCCCTGATTCATCACATCCTGAAGGACGTTGGTCGGCCCACGGTGCTGGCCGGCAATATCGGGCGCGGTGTGCTAGATATTGACCCCGCGGAGGATGCGCAGGTCGTCGTGCTGGAATTGTCGAGTTACCAGACCGATCTGGCACGCAGTCTGACGCCGGATGTGGCAGTGTTTACCAATCTCTCCGAGGATCATCTGGACCGACACGCGGGCATGGGCGGGTACTTTGCCGCCAAGCGCCGCCTGTTTTCAGAAGGCGGGCCGGACCGCGCGGTGATTGGCGTGGATGAAGCCGAGGGGCGTTATCTGGCGGGGCAGTTGGCCGAAGGCCCCACAGATGATCGGGTAATCCGGGTTTCTGTTGCAGGAAAGCTGACGGGCGCGGGTTGGAACGTCTTTGCCCGCAAGGGATTTTTGTCCGAGACGCGCAAGGGCAAACAGGTCGGTTCGGTTGATCTGCGCGGTATTGTGGGCCTGCCCGGCGTGCACAACCATCAAAACGCCTGTGCGGCCTATGCAGTCTGCCGTTCCCTCGGGCTGGCGCCCAAGGTGATCGAGCGCGCTTTGCACAGTTTCGGGGGCCTGCCGCATCGCAGCCAGCTGGTGGGCGAGAAGGACGGCGTGCGTTTTGTCAATGACAGCAAAGCGACCAATGTAGATGCGGCTGCCAAAGCGCTTTCGGCTTTTGACGCGATCCGCTGGGTCTGCGGCGGGTTGGAAAAAGAGGGCGGTTTCGAGGCGTTGCGGCAGGCGGCCGAGGCCCATGTGGTCAAAGCCTATGTGATCGGACGGGAGGCTTCGGCTTTTGCGATGAAGCTGCCCGTTGAGGCATCGGTTTGCACGACCATGCAAGCAGCAGTGCAGCAGGCGGCGTCGGAGGCGCAGCCGGGCGAGGTGGTTTTGCTGGCGCCTGCCGCTGCGAGTTTTGATCAGTATGACAACTTCGAGCAGCGCGGGGATGATTTTGTGGCCGAGGTGGCGAAATATCTCTGAAAGTCGTGCACGTGGCATCCCGCGGACGCTCCGCGGGGGATATTTGAAGACCAAAGAAATTCAGCCGAGGGCATCTGCCGCCGCCATGGCGGAGGACCAGGCCCATTGGAAGTTATACCCGCCGAGCCAGCCTGTGACATCCACCGCTTCTCCGATGAAGAAGAGGCCGGGTGTGGATTTGGCTTCCATTGTCTTGCTGGAGAGCCCGTTCGTATCGATGCCGCCCAGGGTGACTTCGGCGGTTCGGTAGCCTTCCGTGCCGGAGGGGATGAGTTCCCAGTGTTGCAGCTGATGCGCGAGGTGGCGCAGGCGTTGGTCGGACTGATCGGCAAGGCTGCCTTCCAGTGCCAGTTCCGGGGTGAGGTGTTCGACCAGTCGAGCGGGCAAGACCCGGGAAAGTTCATTGGTGAGTTTGCGCTTCCCTGCCGTGTTGCGCCGGTCTTTCAGATCCTGCAGCAGATCGCTTTGCGGTGTGAGATTCACACGGATCGGCATGCCTTCGCGCCAGTAGGAGGAGGCTTGCAGGACGGCCGGACCCGAAAGGCCGCGGTGTGTGAACAGGAGCGCCTCTTCAAAGGATGTGTCGCCGGTCGTCACGCGCACCGGGGCGGCGACACCGGAGAGTGCGGCGAAGCGTTTTTCGGGGAATGTGAAGGGCACCAAAGCAGGGCGCGTGTCGGTCACGGCCAGTCCGAAGTCGCGCGCGATGTCATAGGCCAGCCCCGTGGCGCCCATTTTGGGAATGGATTTGCCGCCTGTTGCGACCACCAGACGGGCTGCGGTGACCTGCTGTCGGGTGCCGTTTGTTTCAATGGTGAAGACAAAGCCGTCGGGTGTTTTAGCAAAGTCGCACGCTGTTGTTTGCAATCGCAGGTCGACGCCATTTTGCTGCATCAGGCTGCGCAGCATGGCGATGATGTCCTTGGCAGAGGTATCGCAAAAAAGCTGGCCCAGTGTTTTTTCGTGCCAGCTGATGCCGTGACGATCCACAAGGTCGACAAAGTCCCATTGCGTGTAGCGTGCAAGGGCGGATTTGGCGAAATGGGGGTTTGCGGACAGAAATGCATGCGGCGCGCTGTGCAAATTGGTGAAATTGCAGCGGCCGCCGCCCGAGATGCGGATTTTCTCGCCTGCGGCGCGGGCATGATCAATGACAAGGATACGTCCCTTGGCATGTGCGGCGCACATCATACCGGCAGCGCCCGCACCCAGAATTGCAACATCGACAAACATGTCAGGCACCTGCCGCGAAACGCGCGTCATTGCAAGTCTTGAGGCTGGCTTTCGCTGTGCTTTCGCGCTACACTTGCTGGATCAGACCCCGAAAACGGGGCGTATCGGCAGTGTAAGTTTAAGGCAGGCAACCATGACGGAAATGGTCTATGGCGCAGTTCCGGTTCGCGATGGCGAGCCGATCCTTCCCAAGTGGTGGCGTACCGTTGATAAATGGAGCCTGGCCTGCGTTCTGATGCTTTTTGCGGTCGGTCTTTTGCTGGGGCTTGCCGCTTCGCCGCCGCTGGCTGCGAAGAACGGGTTCGACCCTTTCCACTATGTGCAGCGTCAGGCTTTTTTCGGCTCGGTTGCCTTGCTGGTGATGCTGGTTTTGTCGGTGATGTCGCCCACTCTGGTGCGGCGTCTGGCCGTACTGGGGTTCGGCGCGGCCTTTATCGGGCTTTTCTTTCTGCCGTTTTTTGGTGAGGATTTTGGCAAAGGGGCTGTGCGGTGGTATTCGCTTGGCTTTGCGTCTTTGCAGCCGTCAGAGTTTCTCAAGCCGGGGTTTGTGGTTGTCGCCGCCTGGATGATGGCCGCTTCTGCGGATGTGAATGGTCCGCCGGGCAAGACGTGGTCTTTTGTCTTGTGCTGCACGATCGTGCTGATGCTCGCATTGCAACCTGATTTCGGGCAGGCCTGCCTTGTGCTGTTTGGGTGGGGGGTGATGTATTTTGTAGCAGGGGCGTCGATGGTGCTGCTGGTGGTTCTGGCAGGCCTCGTGGTTTTGAGTGGCGCTGTGGCTTACGCAAACTCGGAGCATTTCGCGCGCCGGATTGACGGCTTCCTAAGCGCGGACATCGACCCCACGACGCAACTGGGCTATGCGACAAACGCCATTCAGGCCGGCGGTTTTTTCGGTGTCGGCGTGGGCGAGGGACAGGTCAAGTGGTCGCTGCCCGACGCGCATACGGATTTCATTATCGCGGTTGCGGCAGAGGAATACGGGCTGATCCTTGTACTTGTGGTGATCGCTCTTTACGCCACTGTGGTTGTGCGCTCCCTGATGCGGCTGGTACGAGAGCGTGATCCGTTTATCCGTCTCGCGGGGACCGGACTTGCCTGTATGTTGGGTGTGCAGGCCATGATCAACATGGGTGTCGCGGTGCGGCTGTTGCCGGCCAAGGGTATGACACTTCCGTTTGTAAGCTATGGTGGATCATCCGTAATCGCCTCTGGCATTGCGGTGGGGATGCTGCTGGCCTTCACGCGCACCCGCCCGCAGGGTGAGATCAGCGATCTTCTGTCGCGCGGGAGGCCGAGGTGAGTGCGCCCTTGTTGCTGATCGCGGCGGGGGGCACTGGCGGGCACATGTTTCCCGCGCAGGCGCTGGCAGAGGCGATGCTGGCTCGGGGCTGGCGTGTCAAGCTGACCACCGATGCTCGTGGGGCACGCTACACGAGCGCCTTTCCCGAGGCTGTCCAAATTGAGCAGATACGCAGCGCGACCTTTGCCCGTGGCGGGGCTGTCGCAAAGCTGGCCGCGCCGTTTCAGATCGGGGCCGGGATTATCGGGGCGATCGCTTCGTTCATGCGAGACCGCCCCGCAGTGGTCGTCGGGTTTGGCGGCTATCCTTCGATACCGGCGATGGCTGCGGCCTTTGTTTTGAAGCTGCCGCGCATGATACACGAACAAAACGGCGTTCTGGGGCGGGTGAATGCCGCATTTGCGTCGCGTGTTGACACCATTGCATGCGGCACATGGCCGACCGCGCTGCCCGACGGGGTCGAGGGGCACCACACCGGCAATCCGGTGCGTGCATCGGTGCTGGAACGGGCCGAAGCGGGCTATATCTGTCCGGGTGACTATCCGATGGAGGTGTTGGTGATTGGTGGCAGTCAGGGCGCGCGCATTCTCAGCGACGTGGTGCCTCCCGCCATCGCCGCTCTGCCAATGGCGATGCTCAAGAACCTGCGTGTCAGCCATCAGGCCCGGGATGAAGATCAGGGGCGCGTGTCGGCCTACTATGACGAACACGGGGTCAAGGCGGATGTGCAGCCCTTCTTTCACGATCTGCCGCGCCGCATGACCGAGGCGCAGCTGGTCATCAGCCGCGCCGGTGCGTCTTCGGTCGCGGATCTGTCAGTGATCGGCCGCCCGTCCATCCTGATCCCATTCGCGGCGGCTACGGCGGATCACCAGACGGCGAATGCGCGCGGTTTGGTCGATGCCGGCGGAGCGATTATGATACCGGAATCCAGAGCCACGCCAGAGACGGTTTCAGACCAGATCCTTTCGGTGCTGGACAATCCCAAAGCGGCGATGCAAATGGCGTCCGCAGCGGCACGATTTGGCAAGCCGGAAGCAACAGAAGCGCTCGCACAGATGGTAGAGATGCTCAGCACAAAGGGGCAAACGCAATGAATGCAGCAACAAAACTCCCCGGTGACGTCGGGTTGATCCATTTCGTCGGGATCGGCGGGATCGGCATGTCAGGCATCGCCGAGGTTCTGCTGAACCACGGCTACCGGGTTCAGGGATCTGATCTCAAGGCGACGCCGATTACGCGCAGGCTGGAAGAACTGGGTGCGCATATCTTTGAAGGGCAGCGCGCCGAAAACGTGCGCGACGCCGAGGTCGTGGTGATCTCAAGCGCGATCAAACAGGGCAACGCCGAGCTGGACGCAGCGCGCGCTTTGGGCCTGCCGGTGGTGCGCCGCGCTGAGATGCTGGCAGAGCTGATGCGGCTCAAGTCCAACATCGCGGTTGCCGGGACCCATGGCAAAACCACCACCACGACGATGGTAGCGACCTTGCTGGACGCCGGTGAATTCGACCCCACGGTTGTCAATGGCGGTATCATCCACGCCTATGGCTCCAACGCGCGCAAGGGCGAAGGCGAATGGATGGTGGTCGAGGCAGACGAAAGTGACGGCACCTTCAACCGCCTACCTGCGACCATCGCAATCGTCACCAACATCGACCCCGAACATATGGAACACTGGGGTGACTTTGACACGCTGCGGCGCGGATTTCTCGAGTTTGTGTCGAACATTCCCTTCTATGGTGTCGCGGTTTGTTGCACAGATCACCCCGAAGTGCAGGCGCTGGTCGGTAAAATTTCCGACCGCCGCGTTATCACCTACGGATTTAATGCACAGGCCGATGTGCGCGCGGTCAACCTGCGTTACGAGGGCGGGATTGCCTATTTTGACGTGGCTTTGCAGGCCGAAGGCATGGTGATCGAGGGCTGCAGCCTGCCCATGCCGGGCGATCACAACGTCTCCAACGCGCTCTCGGCCATTGCTGTGGCGCGCCATCTGGGCATGAAGGCCGAAGTCATCAAGGACGCTCTGGCCGCCTTTGGCGGCGTTAACCGGCGCTTTACCCGCGTCGGCGAAATTGACGGGGTGACAATCATTGATGACTACGGCCACCATCCCGTCGAAATTGCCGCCGTGCTCAAGGCCGCGCGTCAGGCGACCGACGGACGCGTCATTGCCGTGCACCAGCCGCACCGCTATTCACGGCTGCACAGCTTGTTTGACGACTTCTGCGCCTGTTTCAATGATGCTGATGTTGTGGGTATCGCCGAGGTTTACGCCGCCGGCGAAGACCCCATTGAAGGGGCCGGGCGGGACGATCTGGTGGCCGGGCTGATCCGCCACGGGCACCGGCATGCGCGCGCTGTGGTCGGTGAAGACGATCTGGAACGGCTCGTACGCGAACAGGCCGGTCCGGGCGACATGGTCGTTTGCCTTGGTGCGGGCACTATCAGCGCCTGGGCCAACGGCTTGCCTGCGCGGCTGCGCAAAGGGGCTGCGTGATATGCCATGCGGCACGCCTCTTTGCCCAACGTGCCGCTGCGGCTCCATGGCGCTGTGTGTGCCACCGGGGACCGGGACGAGAGAGGGGCAGAGATGATGTTGCTTTGGGCGTGTTCCTTGTGGGTTGTGGCATCGGCGGTGGTTGCAATGCTGCCGATGCAGCACCAATACATCCCCGGCATTGCGCTACTGCTGGCCGCACCCGTTCTGATCGTCTGGGTGGGGCTGGCCATCGGTTGGTGGGCTGCAGCGCTGGGGCTGGTTGCTTTTGTATCCATGTACCGGCACCCGCTGCGCTATTTCTGGACGCGCGCCCGCGGCCTTGAAAAGGAGCTTCCGAAATGACGACATCTCTGACGCTTGCCGCGATCTGGGCGTTGATCGCCAATGTTCTGGCCATGACCCCCAGCAAAGACCACCATTGGCGCAACGCCTATATCCTGATCGCCGTGGGTATCCCGATCCTTGGGTTTGTCACCTGGCAGCACGGGCCGTGGTTCGGCATGCTGGTACTGGCGGCGGGTATGTCCGTGCTGCGCTGGCCTGTGATCTATCTGGGGCGCTGGATCAAAAGCAAAGCCTCGCGGTAACCGCCGGATATGCAACAAATGCCACAGGTCCGGGGCCGATTGACGCCGCAGCGCAGCTTGAACGAGCTGACGTGGCTGCGCGTGGGCGGGCCCGCGGACTGGTTGTTCCAGCCCGCCGATGTCGACGATCTGGCGCAGTTTCTGGCCGCGCTGCCACCCGATGTGCCGGTGTTCCCGATGGGGGTCGGTTCGAACCTTATTGTGCGCGACGGCGGGCTGCGCGCCGTGGTAATCCGCCTGGGCCGCGGCTTTAACAGCATCGAGATCGAAGGCACCCGCGTTGTTGCAGGCGCGGCAGCGCTCGACGCGCACGTGGCCCGGCGCGCGGCGGATGCGGGGCTTGATCTGACGTTTCTGCGTACCATTCCCGGCAGCATTGGCGGGGCCGTTCGGATGAATGCCGGCTGCTACGGCACCTACACGGCGGATGTTCTGACCGAGGTCGAGATTGTCACCCGTGCGGGCCTGCGCGAAACACTCAGCGCGGATGCCCTGCAACTTGCCTACCGTCAAAGCAGCTTGCCCGAAGGCGCGGTGCTGACCAAAGCAGTGTTTGATGCCCCGCGCGGCGTGTCCGAAGAGCTGCATGCGCGCATGCTCGACCAGATCGCGAAACGCGACGCAACCCAACCCACAAAAGACCGCAGCGCAGGCTCGACCTTCCGCAATCCCGCGGGGTTTTCTTCAACGGGCAGGGCCGATGATGTGCATGACCTCAAGGCGTGGAAAGTGATCGACGACGCGGGCATGCGTGGCGCCCGACGCGGCGGCGCACAGATGAGCGAGATGCATTCAAACTTCCTGATAAATACCGGTGACGCCACGGCGGCAGACCTTGAGGGATTGGGCGAAGAAGTGCGAAAAAAGGTTTACGATTCAAGCGGTATCACGCTAGAATGGGAAATCATGCGGATCGGCGTTGCCAAAGACCCTGAGTAATGGGTCAAAATGCTGAATTTGCACAATAAATGACGGTGCACCGGCGCAAAAGTCGGGCAACTAAAAACAAGACGAGCCTTAAGTAGGCTCAACCAGAGGCACAAAGGTGGGTCAGTCGAGCAGGACACCCCCGAAAGTGGCAGTTTTAATGGGCGGACCTTCGGCCGAGCGCGAGGTGTCTTTGTCCAGCGGGAAACCCTGCGCAGCTGCCCTGCGGGACGAAGGTTTTGAAGTGGTCGAGGTCGATGCCGGCCGCGATCTTGCTATGCGTCTTGCCGAGATTGCGCCCGATGTGGTGCTGAATTGCCTGCACGGACGCTGGGGCGAGGATGGCGTGGTGCAGGGCCTTTTGGAATGGATGGGGATAGCCTACACGCATTCCGGTGTTTTGGCCTCGGCGCTGGCCATGGACAAGCAGCGCACCAAAGAGACCTATGTCGCCGCCGGACTGCCCGTTGTGCCCAGCGTTTTGGCGCGCGCGGTCGACGTGCGGGAGCGGCATGTCATGCCGCCACCCTATGTGGTCAAGCCCAATAACGAAGGGTCTTCGGTCGGTGTCTACCTTGTGCATGACGCTGCCAACGGCCCGCCGCAGCTGTCTGATGACATGCCAGAAGAGGTCATGGTCGAAGCCTTCGCGCCGGGCCGCGAATTGACCACCACCGTGATGGGGTCGCGCGCGCTGACGGTGACCGATATCATCACCGACGGATGGTACGATTATGACGCGAAGTACAAACCCGGCGGGTCGCGCCATGTCGTACCTGCGGATATTCCGCAAGAGATTTTCGATCTGTGTCTGGACTACGCGTTGCGCGCCCATAAGGCACTGGGGTGTCGTGGGGTAAGCAGGACAGATTTCCGCTGGGATGAAAGTAAGGGGGCGGCAGGGCTCATCCTGCTTGAGACGAACACGCAACCGGGGATGACGGCGACCTCTTTGACCCCTGAACAGGCGGCGGCGGAAGGTATATCGCTGGGGCAGCTCTGCGCTTGGCTTGTGGAGGATGCGTCATGCGATCGGTGATGCGTGCCGCGCGACGTGGTGACAAAAGCAGCGATCCCGCGCCCTCGCGTTGGGCATGGCGCGTCGAGCGGCTGTTGCTCACGCCGGGGTTCATTCTGTTCTTGCGTGCAGGTGTCCCGATGTTGCTGGCCTTTGCGGCGGGCAGCTGGTGGCTATCTGATGACACCCGCCGCACTGCGCTGGTTGGCGCCGTGCTGGAGGCAAAGGCCAGCTTTGAGACGCGCCCGGAATTCATGGTGCACCTGATGGCCATCGACGGGGCAACCAACGCGCTGGCTGCCGAGATCAGGGCCGAGGTGATGGTGGCCTTTCCGATCAGTTCGTTTGATCTTGATCTTGAGGCTATTCGCGATCAGGTCAGCGCGCTTGCGCCGGTGAATTCGGCCAGCGTGCGCATCAAGCCGGGCGGGGTGCTGCAGGTTGATGTGGTACGCCGCACACCGGTTGCGGTGTGGCGCAACCGCGATGGGCTGAGCCTTGTGGATGCTACCGGCGCACAGGTGCGGGGGCTCGAGCGGCGCATGGACCGGTCCGATTTACCGTTGATCGCCGGAGAGGGCGCGGCGCATCATGTGGAGGAAGCGCTTCAGCTTTACCAAGCGGCAGCGCCGCTGGGCGACAGGCTGCGCGGTATTGTGCGCATGGGCAACCGCCGCTGGGATATCGTGCTGGACCGCGGCCAGCGCATTCTGCTGCCCGAAGACGGCGCCGTGGAGGCATTGGAGCGTGTGATCGCGCTTGACGAGGCACAGGACATTCTCAGCCGCGACATTCTGCAGGTCGACCTGCGGTTGGGCGCGCGTCCAACTGTTCAGATGAGCATTTATGCCACCGATATGTGGTGGAATATCAAAGAAGTATCAGGGCAATAAAGAATGATCGATTTATACGACAGCCAAAGACAGATGCGCAACATGCGCAAGGCGGCGATGCAGCGCGGCGTGGTTGCTATTCTGGATGTGGGGACGTCCAAGATATCATGTCTGGTGTTGCGGTTCGATGGGATTTCCAACCTTGGGGAAGAGGGCGAGATCGGATCGCTTGCAGGTCAGTCCGCCTTCCGTGTGATCGGTGCCTCGACGACCCGCTCGCGTGGGGTAAAGTTCGGCGAGATTTGCGCCATGCCCGAAACGGAACGCGCGATCAGGACGGCGTTGCAGGGCGCGCAGAAGATGGCGGGTATCCGCGTGGACCACGTGATCGCCTGCTTTGCCGGAGCCGAGCCGCGTTCTTACGGGCTGGATGCGATGGTGCCGCTGGAAGGCGAGGCGGTGAGTGAGGAAGATGTGGCACGCGTGCTGGCCGCCTGCGACATACCCGATTACGGCGCGGGGCGTGAGGTGCTGCATGCCCAACCCGTCAATTTCGCGCTCGACCACCGCTCGGGGCTGATTGATCCGCGCGGCCAGCTTGGCAATCACCTGTCTGTCGATATGCATATGCTGACCGTGGACGGTGCTGCCGTCCAGCACCTTGCCCATTGCATTAAACGCTGTGATCTGGAGCTGGCGGGGATCGCGTCATCTGCCTATGCCAGCGGCATAGCCTCGCTGGTTGAAGACGAGCAGGAGCTTGGCGCAGCCTGCATTGATCTGGGCGGCGGAGCCACCGGCGTGTCGATCTTTATCAAAAAGCACATGATCTACGCCGACACTGTGCGGATGGGCGGAGACCATATTACCTCGGATATTTCGATGGGTTTGCAGATACCCATGGGTAACGCCGAGCGGATCAAGACCTTTTACGGCGGCGTCCATGCGACTGGCGTTGACGACCGCGAGATGATCGAAATCGGCGGGGACACGGGCGATTTCGAGCACGACCGCCGCACCGCGAGCCGCGCCGAGGTCATCGGTATCATGCGTCCGCGCGTTGAAGAAATCCTCGAAGAGGTGCGCGCGCGGCTCGATGCGGCTGGTTTTGACCATTTGCCGAGCCAGCAGATTGTCCTGACAGGCGGGGGCAGCCAGATTCCTGGGCTGGACGGGCTGGCCAGCAAGATTCTGGGCCAGCAGGTCCGGCTGGGCCGGCCGTTGCGGGTCCATGGGCTGCCACAGGCGGCAACCGGACCTGCTTTTTCTTCGGTGGTGGGTTTGTCACTGTTTGCGGCACACCCGCAGGACGAATGGTGGGATTTCGATATCCCCACCGATAGCTATCCGCACCGGTCGTTGAAGCGGGCAGTGAAATGGTTCCGCGACAATTGGTAAATGTTGGCGCTTTGGGATCGAATCGATTAACATAAAGGTAACGAAAACAAACATGGCAGACCGAGCAGTCAGCCCCGACACACACTCTTGACCGCAGCATTCCGCGTGCTGTGCGGGCACTTCTAGCGCTGTGCCTATGGCTAAAACCCAAGTTTTCGCAACATCTTGCCGATCGGCCAAGATGCTGGGAACGGTCACAGTGCTTTTGTCTATATTTTGTGGCAGATTTGCGTTTTTTGCGTGACCCTAGGGCGTCAAAAGGATAGGGTCGCGTCAGGATTGGCAGTAAGAACGCTCGCGAATGCGAGGCTGAAGCACAGGCGGATTTAATTATGACACTTACTCTTTCGATGCCGGGACAGGCTGAACTCAAACCTCGGATCACCGTTTTCGGTGTTGGCGGCGCTGGTGGCAACGCGGTGAACAATATGATCGAAAAGGCACTGGATGGTGTCGATTTCGTTGTGGCAAACACCGACGCGCAGGCGCTGCAGCAGGCGAAGTCCGACAATCGCGTGCAGTTGGGCGTGAAAGTGACCGAAGGGCTGGGCGCGGGGGCGCGGGCAGCTGTTGGCGCGGCCGCAGCTGAAGAGAGCATTGAAGAGATCGTGGACCACCTTGCCGGCGCACATATGTGCTTTATCACGGCAGGCATGGGCGGCGGCACCGGAACGGGTGCGGCACCGATCATCGCGCAGGCGGCGCGTGAATTGGGCGTGCTGACAGTTGGCGTTGTGACCAAACCCTTCCAATTCGAAGGTGCAAAGCGGATGCGTCAGGCTGAAGAAGGCGTCGAAGCGCTGCAAAAAGTGGTCGATACGCTGATTATCATCCCCAACCAGAACCTGTTCCGCCTTGCCAACGAGAAAACCACCTTTACCGAAGCTTTCTCCATGGCGGATGACGTTTTGTATCAGGGTGTCAAAGGTGTGACCGACCTGATGGTGCGTCCGGGCCTTATCAACCTTGATTTTGCAGATGTTCGCGCCGTGATGGACGAGATGGGCAAGGCGATGATGGGCACGGGCGAATCCGACGGTGAAGACCGCGCGGTGCAGGCGGCCGAGAAGGCGATTGCCAACCCGCTGCTGGACGAAATCTCGCTGCGCGGTGCCAAAGGCGTGCTTATCAACATCACAGGCGGCAACGATCTTACATTGTTCGAACTGGATGAGGCGGCCAATCGCATCCGGGAAGAAGTTGATCCGGAAGCAAACATCATTGTCGGGTCGACGCTGGATACCGAAATGGGCGGTATCATGCGTGTAAGCGTGGTTGCCACTGGCATTGACGCGATGGATGTGAATTCGGACATTCCGGTGCCGCGTCGCTCTATGTCAGAGCCATTGCGCAAGGCCGCACCAGAAGAGGCTGTGGCCCCCGCGGCCGAAGTTGCGCTGGAAGAGCCTGCTGTGGCGGCCGAGCAAGTTGCACCGCGTGTCACGGAGGCGACCGACGAGCCATCGCTCTTCGGTGAACTTGATGCAGAGCGTGCGGCAGCTGAGGATATGGCGGAGTCAATCTTTGACGAGCCCGTTGCGGCGGCCGATGATGATTTGCCACCACCCGCTTACCAGCCACAGGTTGCAGCCTTCGAGCCAAACCGTGAAGAAGTACAGCAGGCACCGGCAGAGGAATATGTGGCGCCACGCGCGCCCGGCACACCGTCACCGGAAGCCATGGCGCGCCTGCGGGCGGCTGCGGCCAAGTCCGTTCCAAGTGAACATGTCCACCGTCCTGCGCCGGTTGCATCCGGTCAGGCAGGCCATGAGGAGCGCCCGCGCTTTGGCATCAATTCGCTTATCAACCGCATGACAGGGCAGTCCGAAAACGCCCAGCCGGCGGCGCCAAGGCAGCAGCCGACCATGCAATCGCGGGCACAAGCACCGGCGCAGGTGCCTCAGGATCAGCAGGATCCGGATCAGGAACGGATCGAAATTCCTGCGTTTTTGCGGCGTCAAGCCAACTGATATCATCACGTTGTTACAACTGAAGGTCGCCTTGGGGCGGCCTTTTTTCTATTTTTTACAGAGGCTTGCGCTCTCTGTGGCGCGTTTACGCTCAAATGTAACAGTAGTGTTTCAGTCCGTTGCAAAGATTGAGTTGAGCCAGCAGCGGCCTGCGCCTAGATACGGATCAACCGGGCAGAGTTCCGTCATTTCGTGGGGGCCACGTGCAGACAACGATCAAATCACCAATCAGCTTTTCCGGCTATGGCTTGCATTCGGGCCACCGCGCATCCGTGACCATTCGGCCTGCGTCAGCAGAGCATGGCATCTGGTTCGCACGCACGGACATTGCTTTGGGTGACCGGATGGTACCTGCACGCTGGGACGCGGTCTTGCGCTCACCCCTGTGCACAAAAATCCAGAACACCTCCGGGCTGCAGGTATCGACGGTTGAACACATCATGGCGGCTTTGGCGGGCTGCGGCGTGCACAACGCCTTGATCGAGATTGATGGACCAGAAGTGCCCATTCTGGACGGCTCTGCCGTGCCATTTGTGCGTGGTATCATGCAGCGTGGGTTGCGCAAACTTGATGCGCCTGTGCGTGCGTTCGAAGTTCTGAAAGAAGTAACCGTGACCGACGGAAAGGCGTCTGCGACGCTGGCACCGTCTGACACGCTGCAGATCGATTTTGAGATCGACTTTGAAGACACGGCGATTGGGCATCAGAAAAAATCTCTGGTGATGAACAACGGCAATTTCGCGCGCGAACTGTGCGACAGCCGGACCTTCTGCCGTCAGGCGGATGTGGACGAGATGCGCGCCAACGGGCTGGCACTGGGCGGCAACCCGGGCGAAAACGCGGTTGTGTTTTCGGGTGACCGTGTGCTGAGCCCTGGCGGATTGCGCCATGCGGATGAGCCTGTGCGTCACAAGATGCTGGATGCGTTGGGCGATCTTGCGCTGGCGGGTGCGCCGTTGATCGGCCGCTATACCGGTGTGCGTGCGGGCCATTCGCTGACCAACACGCTGTTGCGAAAGCTCTTTGCGACGCCGTATGCGATGCGCATGATCGTGTGCGACCACGAGCAGGCCTCGCGGTTGCCGGGATATGGTCTTGTGTGGGATGAAATTCCTGCAGTTGCCTGATCTTAGAGCTGCTGCGCGACTGCGCTGACCTGCAGTCTTGTGATCTGGAAAATACGGTGTATTCCTAATCTCATGATCCTGTGCAAAGATCGTTTTGCACGGTAAATTTCTGTGTTAGGACGAAGGCGGTCGCAACGGTGCTGCCATCGACGAAAAGGCAAGGGTACAGAGCATGATGGGGCTAGGATCTGGACAGCGATGTTTCATGATCGTTCTGATGTGCTCGGCACTGGCGGCGTGTTCCAGTGACAGTGGGCGCACGACAGGATCGCTCTTCAATCCGCAGGAAATCCCCCTTGAGACCTACGAGCCGCAGCAGATTTTTGAGCGCGGCGAGTTTGAGCTGACACGTAACCGCCCATCCGACGCTGCCTTTTACTTTGCCGAGATCGAGCGATTGTATCCCTATTCCGATTGGGCCCGTCGCGCGTTGATAATGCAGGCGTTTTCGTACCATCAGGATCAGGACTATCCCAACAGCCGGTCCGCGGCCCAGCGGTTTATAGATTTCTACCCCGATGATGATGATGCGGCCTATGCGCAGTACCTTCTGGCGCTAAGCTACTACGACCAGATCGACGAAGTCGGGCGCGATCAGGGGCTGACCTTCCAGGCGCTGCAGGCGTTGCGTGAAACGATTGAGCGCTATCCCGACAGTGAATACGCGCGCTCAGCAATTCTGAAGTTTGATCTGGCCTTTGACCATCTCGCGGGCAAGGAGATGGAGATTGGGCGCTATTACCTGCGCCGAGAGCATTACACCGCCGCAATCAATCGGTTCCGCGTGGTTGTCGAGGATTTCCAGACTACCTCTCACACGCCCGAGGCGCTGCACCGGCTG
Organism: uncultured Roseobacter sp.; assembly: GCA_947501635.1. Classification (GTDB taxonomy): domain Bacteria; phylum Pseudomonadota; class Alphaproteobacteria; order Rhodobacterales; family Rhodobacteraceae; genus Roseobacter. The sequence goes on along the minus strand of CANMWT010000003.1, from coordinate 249,694 downwards.
GTGGAAGCCTATCTGTCGCTGGGATTGACCGATGAGGCAAAGACAGCGGGTGCGATCTTGGGGTACAACTACCAGTCGACCATCTGGTACGAAGACAGCTTTGCGCTTTTGACGGGGCAGGGGCTGCGGCCGGAAGCCAGCGGCGACGGCTGGTTGCGGCAGCTGTACCGCCAGACGGTCCGGGGCGAATGGCTCTGAGGCGGCGCTGTCGTTTAACTGACGGATTGGGCTGATGCTGCGCGGGCTGGATATCTGCAATATGCTTATCATCGACCGGCTGGAATTGTCGTTCCAGCCGGGGCTTAATGTGCTGACCGGTGAAACGGGGGCTGGCAAATCCATTCTGCTGGACAGTCTTGGGTTTGTGCTGGGCTGGCGCGGGCGGGCTGATCTGGTCCGTCATGGGGCCGATCAGGGTGAGGTGACGGCGTGGTTCGATTTGGGGCCCGCGCATCCTGCCCGGGCGTTGCTGCGCGACGCGGGCCTGCCGGAGCAGGACGAATTGATCCTGCGGCGGGTCAACACCCAGGACGGGCGCAAGACCGCTTGGGTGAACGACCGCCGCTGCTCGGGCGAGGTGTTGCGCGCGCTGTCGGAGACGCTGGTCGAACTGCACGGGCAGCATGATGACCGCGGTTTGCTGAACCCGCGCGGACACCGCGATATTCTGGATGCTTTCGGCGCGCTGGATGCGCTGAAATCGCTGGTGCGCAAAGCCTGGGCCGAAAAGGGGCAAGCAGCGCGTGCTTTGGCCGAAGCAGAGGCCGCGATGGCCGCCATCCGCGAAGAGGAAGACTTTCTGCGCCATGCTGTGGCCGAGTTGGACGCGCTTGCTCCGCAGCCGGGAGAGGAAGCGGAACTTGACCAGCAGCGGCGGCTGATGCAGGGCGCCGAGAAAGTGCGCGGGGATGTGATCCGCGCGCATGAAGTACTGGGCGCACAGGGGGCTGAAGGCGCGCTGAACGACGCGATCCGCTGGCTGGATGGCGCGGCGGATGCTGCGGACGGTGCGCTTGAGCAACCTTTGGCCGCGTTGGGGCGTGCCGTGGCCGAGCTGGATGACGCCATGGACGGCATCGTCAAAGCCATTGAGGGGCTGACTTTCAACCCGATTGAACTGGAAGAAACCGAAGAGCGGTTGTTTGCGATCCGCGCCTTGGCGCGCAAGCATGACGTGTTAGCGGATGATCTTGCCGGTTTTGCACAAGGCTTGCGTGCCAAGCTCGCAGCGCTGGATGCGGGTGATGCCGATCTTGCCAGGTTGCAAAAGGAGGCACGCACAGCAGAGGCAGCATATGCTGACGCCGCTGGCCGTCTGACGGCGGCGCGCCGGAAGGCGGCGGCAAAGCTAGACAAGGCCGTGACCGCAGAGTTGGCCCCGCTCAAGATGGAGCGCGCGGTTTTCACAACCGAAGTTACCACCGAGACGGCAGGCCCAGGGGGTGTCGATGCCGTGGCCTTTACCGTGGCGACCAATCCCGGCGCGCCGTCGGGGGCGTTGAACCGGATCGCCTCGGGCGGGGAGTTGAGCAGGTTTCTGCTGGCGTTAAAGGTTTGCCTGACCCGCGAGCAGACCGGCATTACCATGATATTTGATGAGATCGACCGTGGTGTGGGCGGTGCCACGGCGGATGCAGTGGGCCGCAGGCTGGCTGCTATCGCAGAGGCGGGGCAGGTGCTGGTCGTGACCCACTCCCCGCAGGTGGCGGCATTGGGCGCGCATCACTGGCGCGTGGAAAAGCGCGTATCGCAGGGCATGACGACATCGACGGTGACCGCATTGCCCGCGCCGGAGCGTGTGGACGAGATTGCCCGTATGCTGTCTGGGGATACGATCACGGAAGAAGCGCGCGGTGCAGCGCGTGCGCTTTTGGCGGGCTGACGCGGATTGCCGCAGGCTCAGGGGGTTTCGCCGCGCCCCGTGTTGTCCTAGACAGGTATCACATAGTGGCCCAGGCAGATGTCCGTTAAAAACCAGTCTTTTCTAAGTCAAAAGTTCGAGCTGGCGCTGACCTCGATCAAAGAGGGCTACTATATGCTGCGCCACCGTGGTCCGGGGCAAATCCAGTTTTGGTTTATCGCACTTGCCATCGGAATTGCCGCGGGGTTTGCGGCCTTGTTTTTCCGTAAGGGCGTCAATGCGTTGCAGACCTTTCTTTATGGAACCGAAGACGTGCGGCTGCTGCATAGTTTTGCCGAGTCGTTGCCGTGGTACCTGATCCTGATCATTCCGATCTGTGGCGGTCTGGTTGTGGGGGTGATCCTGCACCTTTTCACCAAGGACGCGCGCGCGCGGTCGGTCGCCGATGTCATTTACGGGGCCGCCATGCGAGACGGGCGGGTAGAGACGAAGGCTGGTCTGGCCTCGGCGCTGGCGTCGCTGGTGACTTTGGGCACCGGCGGGTCGACAGGGCGGGAAGGACCGGTTGTGCACCTTGCCGCTGTGATTTCAACCTGGGTGAACCGCCGTATTCTGGCGGATGGCATCACCGGGCGTGATCTTTTGGGCTGTGCAGTGGCGGCTGCGGTCTCGGCGAGTTTTAACGCCCCGATCGCGGGGGCGCTGTTCGCGCTTGAGGTGGTTTTGAGGCACTTTGCGGTACATGCATTCGCCCCCATCGTGATTGCAAGTGCCGCGGGCACGGTGATCAACCGGCTGGAGTTTGGTGGGGTAACCGAATTCGCGCTCGGCACGGTCAATGAGGTTCAGTTCTATCAGGAGCTGCCGGCCTATCTGTTGCTGGGGTTGGTGAGCGGGCTGGTCGCTGTGGCGCTGATGCGCGCGATTTTTCTGGCGGATGATCTGGGGACTGTGGTTCAGAACCGGCTTAGGATTCCACGCTGGCTGCGGCCGGCCTTTGCCGGTGCGATGCTGGGGGCCATCGCCATTTACTATCCGCATATTATCGGTGTGGGGTACGAGACGACCTTTAACGCCCTGAACGGTGAGCTTTTGTTGTGGGAAGCGATTGTCTTTGCTGTCCTGAAAACCGCAGCGGTCGCTATCACAATGGCCGGGCGCATGGGCGGGGGCGTCTTTTCGCCTTCGCTGATGATCGGCGCTTTGACGGGGTTGAGCTTCGGGCTGGTGGCCACAAGCATTTTCCCGGATGTCTCCGGGTCCATATCGCTTTATGCGCTCGCAGGGATGGGTGCTGTTGCAGCGGCCGTGCTGGGCGCGCCCATTTCGACAACGTTAATCGTGTTTGAGCTTACCGGTGACTGGCAAACCGGTCTTGCGGTCATGGTGGCGGTGTCGCTGTCCACGTCGCTTGCGTCACAACTTGTGGATCGCAGTTTCTTCCTCACCCAGCTTGAGCGGCGCAACATCCACCTTGCTGCCGGGCCGCAGGCCTATCTGCTCGCCATGTTCAAGGTGAGTGCTGTTGTGCGCTATAAATCCGACCCGCATGCGGCGGATGAGGCGGCTTGCGCGGCTCTGGTGGAGAAAGGGTTCTACATCAAGGCCAATGCGACGCTTGAGGCCGCGATGCCGATGTTCGACGGCGGAGAGACCTTTGTGCCCGTTGTGACAGTCCCGCCGGACGGCGGGCCCAAGCAGATCATCGGTGCGCTGTTTTACGTGGATGCGTTGAAGGTCTACAACCGCGCCCTGGCGGCCACAGCCGCCGAGGAGCATTCCTGACCGGATCAGAGCTGCTCGACCGTGACGTCACCGTTGGTGTAGAACGCGAGATGATCTTTGATCCGCGCGACCCCTTCCTGGGGGTTCTCGTAAGACCAGACCACGTCATTGAGAGTTGTGCTTTTGGTCACAACAGAGAAATAGCTCGCGTCGCCTTTGTGCGGGCAATTCGTTGATTTTTCTGACGAATCCAGAAAGGCCATGGCGATATCGTCTCGCGGGAAATAGATCACGGGCGGGTAGTCCCCTTCGATCAACTCCAAAGCATTGTTGCTTTCGCCCAAAACCGCGCCACCTGCGCGCACACTCCATGTGCCGTCTGCTTTGCGGATCGTTATCTGCGGTGCCATGCTCTCGCCTCCCTGTTGTGGTGGTACTCTATTTTCCCCCCAAGTGATTGTAAATGTTCAAGGTCCCTGTATGGGTCAGACCGGGGCTGTGGCCCTGCGCAACCAGTCGAGCACCTCGGGTGATACCCTTGGGCCGATTTTCGCAAGCACGTCGGCGTGATAGCCGTTGAGCCATTCGCGTTCGCCTGCATCCAGCAGCGCCGTGACGATCAACCGCCTGTCAATCGGGGCATACGTCAGGGTGCGCCAGTGCAGCATCTCGCGCTCGGCATCGCCTTGTGGCAGGTCGGGTGCCTTCTCCACGACGATGAGGTTTTCGATACGTATGCCGAAGGCGCCTTCACGGTAGTAGCCGGGTTCATTGGACAGAATCATGCCTTCGTCGAGCGGCACCGTGCTGAGGCGGCTCAGCCGCTGTGGCCCTTCGTGAACGCTGAGATAAGCGCCGACGCCGTGCCCCAGCCCATGGTTAAAGTCCTGACCGGCCATCCAGAGCGGCACGCGCCCGATGGCTTCAATATGCCGGCCGGCAAGTCCCTTGGGCCAGCGCAGGCGGGACATTGCGATCATCCCTTTGAGAACGCGGGTAAAGGCCTCAGCCGCTTCGCTGGGCGGCGGGCCGATGGCCAGCGTACGGGTGATGTCGGTGGTACCATCCAGATACTGGCCGCCGCTGTCGAGTACGATCAGGTCGCCCGACTGGAGAGGACTGTTGGTCTCTTCGGTCACGCGATAGTGCATGATTGCTCCGTTGGCACCGGTGCCGGCGATTGTCTCAAAGCTGATGTCCTGCAGGGCGTTATCGTTCCTGCGCAACCCTTCGAGTTTTGTGACCACATCGATTTCTGTCAGGCTGCCCGGCGGCTGGGCGTCAAGCCATGCCAGCAGGGTGCAGACGGCGGCCCCGTCCCGCAGATGAGCCGCGGCACTGCCTTCAATTTCAGCGGTGTTCTTGCAGGCCTTAGGCAAGGCACAGGGATCATCGCCCCAAACGATGCGTTCGCCCAATGCATCGGACAGACATATGGGAACGCTGGACTTTTCAGCGCGTACGGGACCGGGAAGGTCTGCCAGAAAGGGCAGCAGCGCAGTCTGCGGATGCGTGCTGACCTGCGGGCCAAGGTGTTCTTGGAGGTTTGCAAGCTTTTGCGGGTTCACGAACAGATGCACATGCCCGTCTGACATCAGGACACAAAAGCCCTGTACGACGGGGTTGCGGGGGATGTCCGCACCGCGGATGTTCAGCAGCCAACACAGGGAATCGGGCAGGGTGATAAGCGCTGCGTGATGGCCGGCTTTTGCCAGCGTGGCGCCCAGTCTCGCGCGTTTGGCGTCGTGGCTTTCCCCGGCAAATGCCAACGGGTGTTCTTTGGCCGCGGCCTCTGGCGGGGCAGGTTGATCTGACCAGATACGGTCAACGAGGTTGTCGCAGGCCCGCAAGCTTAGCCCGCTGCCTTCAAGCACTGTTTCAAGGTCCGCCAGTTGCCCGGCCGTGTGCAGCCAGGGGTCATATCCGATCACCCCGCCCTGGGGCAGCGCGTCCTTCAGCCACGTGCCCAGATGGGTCTCGGGCCATGGCACGGGCGTAAACTGTGCGGCGACCTGAGATTTGACTTGCGTTCTGTATCGTCCGTCAATGAACACGCCGGCCCGTTCGGCCAAAACCGCGCAAAACCCCGCAGAGCCTGTAAACCCGGTAAGCCACGCAAGCCGCTCGTCGTGGGGGGCTACGTATTCGCCCTGATGGGCATCGGCACGGGGCACCAGAAACCCGTCGAGCCCCTCTTTGCTGATTTCTTCGCGCAAGGCGGCCAGCCTGGGCGGCCCCTGTTCCGGCCGTGCAGTAACTTCAAATGTCTGGAACACCTGTCCGCTCCTTGTCGTCATGCCATAATGCAAAGGCAGTTGCACCGCTGCCTTACCCTACGCGCCGCATGCCCATGACGCGTGCGCGCGCTCTTGGATCGCTGTCAAACAGCGCGGCCAGTTGTTCGGTCATCGCGCCAGCCAACTGGTCAACATCGGTAATCGTCACGGCGCGGTCGTAATAGCGCGTCACATCATGCCCAATGCCAATAGCCAGCAGTTCAACGGCCTTGCGCCGTTCGACCATTGCAATGACGTCGCGCAGGTGTTTTTCGAGATAATTGGCGGGGTTTACGGACAAGGTGCTGTCGTCCACCGGTGCGCCATCGGAGATGACCATCAGGATCTTGCGCGCCTCTCCGCGCATGAGCATCCGCCGGTGTGCCCACTCGAGCGCCTCGCCGTCGATGTTTTCTTTCAGCAGGCCCTCTTTCATCATCAGCCCCAGATTGGGACGTGTCCGCCGCCAGGGCGCGTCAGCGGATTTGTACACGATATGGCGCAGGTCATTCAGACGTCCGGGTTGCTGGGGCCGGCCGTCGTTCAACCACGCCTCGCGTGCCTGCCCGCCTTTCCACGCGCGTGTGGTAAAGCCCAGAATTTCCACCTTGACGTTGCACCGCTCCAATGTGCGGGCCAGAACGTCGGCGCAAATCGCGGCGATCGAAATCGGACGCCCACGCATCGAACCAGAGTTATCCAGCAGCAAGGTCACAACAGTATCACGGAATTCGGTGTCCTTCTCGACCTTGAAGCTGAGCGGCGTGGTCGGGTTGGCGACCACACGGGCCAGACGGCCAGCATCCAGCATCCCCTCTTCAAGATCGAACTCCCAAGAGCGGTTCTGTTGCGCCTGCAGGCGGCGCTGCAGCTTGTTTGCAAGGCGGCTTACCGCGCCTTTCAGGGGCTCGAGCTGTTGATCGAGATAGGCGCGCAACCGTTCCAACTCCACAGGTTCGGCCAGTTCTTCCGCGCCGATCTCCTCGTCGTGATCGGTCATGTAGACCTGATAATTCGGATCGGCATCTGACACCGGTTGCGGGGCGGGCGGCTCCATCGGCGCTTCGCCTTCGGGCATCTCTGCTTCTTCACCCATTTCCTGATCGGCCATGTCATCCATGGAGACCTGCGCCTGGGCCGCGTCTTGCTGTTCTTCCTGGCTTTGTTCTGGCGAGGCGTCAGCGTCTTCCTCGTCCTGATCGTCCTGACCGGTGCTGTCGGGTTCCTGCTGGTCGTCTGAACCGTCCTCTGCCTCGTCTTCCTGATCTTCGTCGATCTGGTCAGGATCGTCCCCTAACTGGTCCCCGTAGCCCAGATCAGAGATCATCTGTCGGGCGAACTTTGCAAAGGCGGACTGGTCCGAGAGGGTGTCGTCCAGGTCTTCCAATGTGCCGCCTGCTTGGTCCTCGATAAAACCGCGCCACAGCTCCATGACATTTTGCGCGCCCGAGGGCAGATCACGCCCCGTGGCAAGATGGCGGATCAGGTAACCCGCGGCTGTGGCCAGCGGCACGTCTGCGGCCTGAGTAACCTGATCGTAGCCTTTGCGCAGCGATTCATGCGCGATTTTGGCGTCAATATTGCCGGCTGTGCCGGGCATGTCGCGCGCGCCCATGGCCTCGCAACGGGCGGTTTCCATCGCTTCATAAAGTTCCCGCGCCATTTCGCCCTGCGGCTGGTACTTCGCATGGGTCTGCCCGTTGTGATAGCGGCGGTGCAGCGCCAGCGCGTCGGCTGTACCGCGCGCCAGCAACACTTCGGCGCGTGTCATGCGGCGGCTCACTTGCGGCAGGCGCATCGCGTCGCCGGACATCCCCGCGGGGTCGACCGAGTAGCTGACCGTCAGTTCCGGGTCATGCGCCATGACCTTGGTCGCTTCGCCAAGCGCCTTTTTGAAGGCGTCTGCAGGATTATCTGAAGGTTTGCTCATAGCGATCTGGTCCGTCTCTTTGAGGCGCGAAGGGATACTGGTTGAAAAAATCCATTCATTTTTCCACCGGATCGCCTTTTTGGTCAACTTAGAGCGTCAGGCGCTCTTTGGCATCTTGTTTTGTTGCAGTGTCTCCGAGCATTGCGCCGCATTCAACATCCAGACGGTTGTGCCCGGCAACAAACCCCTCAGGTGGCCGCAGCCTTTGTGCTTACGCCGGCGCAAGGGCGGAGCCTGCCTGTGCGCAAAGCGTTCGCCCGAACACTTACCCCAAACTCACGCTCGCGGCACTTTCGGGCAGTTCTTCGTCAAACAGGCGCTGGTAGAATTCAGCCACGGTCTGGCGCTCCAACTCGTCGCATTTGTTCAGGAAGGACAGACGGAACGCATAGCCCACGTTGCGGAAAATTTCGGCGTTCTGGGCCCATGCGATGACCGTCCGCGGGCTCATCACAGTGGACAGATCGCCATTCATAAAGGCCGTGCGGGTGAGATCCGCGACGGTGACCATCTGTTTGACGATCTTGCGGCCTTTCTCGGTGTTGTAATGCGGGCTTTTGGACAGGACGATCGCGGTTTCTGCGTCGATGCTGAGGTAGTTCAGCGTGGCCACCAGCGACCAGCGGTCCATCTGGCCCTGGTTGATCTGCTGTGTGCCGTGGTACAGGCCGGTCGTATCTCCCAGCCCGACCGTGTTGGCCGTCGCAAAGATGCGGAAGTAGGGGTGTGGCGTGATCACCTGGTTCTGGTCGAGCAGGGTCAGCTTGCCGTCCACTTCCAGCACACGCTGAATCACGAACATCACATCCGCGCGCCCGGCGTCATATTCATCAAAGACAATCGCAGTCGGATTGCGCAGCGCCCAGGGCAGAATGCCTTCCTGAAAGTCGGTGACCTGCTTGCCGTCCTTGAGTTTGATGGCGTCCTTGCCGATAAGGTCGATCCGGCTGATGTGGCTGTCCAGGTTGACGCGCACCGCAGGCCAGTTGAGCCGTGCCGCGACCTGTTCGATATGCGTTGACTTGCCCGTGCCGTGATAACCCTGGATCATGACGCGGCGGTTATGGGCAAAGCCTGCCAGAATTGCGAGTGTCGTGTCCGGGTCGAACTTGTAGGTGCTGTCGGTATCGGGCACACGCTCGCTTGCTTCGGCAAAGCCTTTCACGACCATGTCGCTGTCAATGCCGAACACATCGCGCACGTTTATATCCTCGGTGGGCTTTGTGTTTATGTCCAGTGCGCCATCGGCCATGAGCTTCTTGTCCTTCAAATAACGGGTAATCGGGCAGCGGCAAAATGCCTGCGCCATCTCGTGCAATATATTGCGGTCGGGTGCAAGGGAAAGGGATGTGCCAGTTCGCGTCGGTCGTTAGGCCATCAATCCTTGAAGTTGCGGCTTCCTTTGATCTGATCCCACGCCCAGACGACCTCTTGCAGCTGTTCCTCCTGGCTCCGATCGCCGCCGTTCATGTCTGGATGCAGCACCTTTATAAGCGCCTTATACGCCTTGCGCACCTCGGTTTTGGTCATGTTGTCCTTGACCTCGAGGATTTCAACCGCGCGCCGCTCTGTCGGGGGCAGGCGCCGCCCGGACTGCTGACCCTTGCCGGGGTTTTGCGTAGCATTCGCCCCCAGAACCTGATGCGGGTCTTCGATGCCAAGCCGCGCCCAGGCGCGCGCTTCGGGGTCACCCATTGGTTTGGTCGCCCGCTCCCAGACTTTGTCCTTTGACATCTGGGCGTTAAGCTCGGCCTCGGTCGTGCCGTCAAAGAAATTCCATTTCAGATTATACTCGCGCACATGGGCCTGACAGAACCAGAAATAGTCATCCAGAACGTCCGGAGCCTTTGGGGCGCGGTACTTGCCCGGTTCGCCGCAGCCATCTTTGTCACAGATGCGCGTTGACGTCTCGGATGCGCCGGACATGCCGCGCCGTCCGCGCGGATTTTTCTTCTTGGAAGAAGAGACGGACATGTCGAATCCAAAAGGGTCTGGTTTTGGCATTTTTTGGCACCTATACGAGTCGAGGCCGCTTAGTTTAGACTGCCGGTGAAAAGAGTGAAGGGGGCAGCGAAAAAAAATGTCTAAACGGCAAGATATTGAAGATGTTTTGAACAAGGCTTTTGCGCCGCGGGCTCTTGAAGTCGTCGACGATACCGAAAGCCATCGCGGGCATGCGGGGTTCACCGAAGGGGTGGAAAGCCACTTTAATGTTATGATCCGCGCAGAGGCTTTCAAGGGTATGAATCGACTGGCGCGGCACCGCGCTGTCCACAGCGCGCTGGGGGCCGATCTGATCGGCAGCATTCATGCGCTTGCACTTGATGTAGATGTTTAGCTTTGCGCTCTAATCATCTGACTTTCTTGAGTTTCGTGTTGCTGCAAGCTGGGTCAGTGAATTTGTTAGCCCCGAGACCTCGCTAAGTTCTTCAACACCATTGTCGCGCAACATGCGGCTGGCGCCAGCGCTTTTGGATGCGTCGTCTTCGGGTGTTTCGGGGGTCACGATTTCGGGAAGTGCCGCCGCCGTCGGTGCAACCGCTGTAAGCGGCGGCTCGTTGTGCATCGCGGGTTTCTCTACCGGTTCTGTAGCCGGCTGTTCCTTCGGGCGGCGGAAAACCAGAACATTGCGCCATGTGGTCGTGCTTGATGTGAGGCCCGAGCGTTCCGTGGATGGCAGGGTTTCGGCGCGCTGGTACTCCCATCCGTCAGCTGCCATGGCGTTCATCAACTGCTCAAGCGCGTGGGAAAAGCGGGCTTCGGCGGATTTGATGCCTTTGGCCTTTACGCCCCGCGTGGGTGCTGCCACGACGCGATATTCGTAGTTGGACATGAAACCTCCCGAAAAACACTGAAAACTGCTATAGCAAGCGGATGCGATACGCGAAAGACTTGGCTGTTGTCGTTGTCGCATTCTGTAACTGATTTGGCCGTCAGCTTTTTCTTTTGATACCGATGCTGCGGCCGGCCCTTTCCGGACGGGGCAGGTTTTTGTGCGCATCATAGAGCTTTTGCAGCTTCGCCAGATTGTCTGTCGGCATTGGCGCCACGCAAGGCACCGATTGGTCCACATGCAACCCCATCGCTTCGCCCGTCGCCGCGCACCACCCGTCTGCGTGCCAGATTTCCTGATAGGTGTGGAACCTCTTTTCATCGAAATCGAGCAACTGCAGTGTGACCGTGACTGCGTCGTTCAGGTGCAGTTCCCGCAGATAACATATGTGGAATTCGCCAGTGTAGGTCGTGCAGCCGGTTTTTTGATACTCAGGACCAAAGCCCAGTTGTGGGTAAATCTCGTCTGCTGCCTCATCGAAAATGACCGAGTAATAGGCCATGTTCATATGGCCGTTGTAGTCGATCCATTCGGGCTTTACCCGGTGGACGGATGAGCGGAAAGGTGCTGTCATCTCAAAGCTTTCAAAGCTGGTGTGTTTTTGCACGGTACCGGGCAAAACGTTTGGCGCCAACGATATTCTACGCGGCGGCCCGCCCCGGTGCGCAGCTGCGCGGGGCCGACGCGCGCATTCGGGCGTCTGGTTCTGGGAAACAGGGGCCTGTCGCGCGGTTAACCCGCCAGTTTGGCAGCGACCAGCTGGTTGACCACCTTGGGGTTAGCCTTGCCGCCGGTGGCTTTCATCACCTGACCGACAAACCAGCCCGCAAGCTTGGGGTTTTCCTTCGCCTTGGCGACCTGTTCGGGGTTGGCGGCGATGATTTCATCGACGGCCGTTTCGATGGCACCGGTATCGGTGACCTGTTTCATGCCGCGTGCTTCCACGATCTCGGCCGGATCGCCACCTTCAGTGTAGACGATCTCGAAGAGGTCTTTGGCGATCTTGCCCGAGATCGCATCCGAGGCGATCAGGTCAATGATCGCGCCCAGTTGTGCGGGTGAAACGGGGCTTTGCGTGATGTCGTGGTCTTCCTTCTTGAGGCGACCGAACAATTCGTTGATGACCCAGTTCGCGGCCATTTTGCCGTCACGGCCTTTTGCGACGGCTTCAAAGTAGCCTGCGCTGTCCAGATCTGCAGTCAGAACTGACGCGTCATAGTCAGAGAGGTTGAAATCCGCGATAAACCGCGCCTTTTTCGCGTCTGGCAATTCGGGCAGGTTGGCAGCGATGTCATCAACCCACGCTTGTTCGATTTCAAGCGGGAGCAAGTCCGGGTCAGGGAAATAGCGGTAGTCATGCGCTTCTTCCTTGGACCGCATGGAGCGGGTTTCGTTCTTGTCGGGGTCATACAGGCGGGTTTCCTGTTCGACTGCGCCGCCGGCTTCGACAATCGCGATCTGACGACGGGCTTCGACGTCGATGGCCTGCTGTATAAAGCGCATCGAGTTCATGTTCTTGATTTCACAACGGGTGCCAAGGTGGCTGAAATCCTGTGTGGCCTGATATTTTTCGTAGTCTCCCGGACGACAGATTGAGACGTTGACGTCCGCGCGCATGGCACCGGATTGCATGTCGCCGTTGCAGGTTCCCAGATAACGCATGATCTGGCGCAGCTTGGCCAGGTAAGCGGCAGCTTCCTCGGGGCCGCGGATATCGGGACGCGAGACGATTTCCATCAGGGCGACGCCGGTGCGGTTGAGATCGACGAAGGACATGTTCGGATCCATGTCGTGGATTGACTTGCCCGCATCCTGTTCAAGGTGGATGCGTTCAACGCGCACAAGGCGTGCGGAGCCGTCCCCCATTTCGACCAGCACCTCACCTTCGCCGACAATCGGGTGATAGAGCTGGCTGATCTGGTAGCCTTGGGGCAGGTCGGGATAAAAGTAGTTCTTGCGGTCAAAGGCGGACATCAGGTTGATCTCGGCCTTGAGGCCCAAACCTGTCCGCACTGCCTGTTCGACACAGAATTCGTTTATGGTGGGCAACATGCCGGGCATGGCTGCGTCAACAAAAGACACGTTGTTGTTTGGCTCCGCCCCGAATTTCGTTGAGGCCGCTGAGAAGAGTTTCGCGTTGGAGGTGACCTGTGCATGCACCTCCATACCGATCACGAGTTCCCAGTCGTGTTTCGCACCTGCGATGACTTTAGGCTTGGGGGTTTCGTATGTAAGATCGAGCATCGGTCTTCGTCCCTTAAACAGCGGTAGCTGAGTGGGGTTTAGGCCAGCGTGCAGCCTGCTGCAAGGCCTTGCAGCACGAAAGGCGACGGGCTTTGGTGCGGGCTAAAGCTTGTGGGGCAACGCGTGCCAGCGCAACGGATAGGGACCGTCGTGCGCCTCGGGTAGGGCGCTGCGCTGGATCATCCGTGCAGAGGTTTTGAAGTTGTCCTTGATGCGCACCACAATCAGCGTGGCAAAGGGCAGCGTCAGATCGACGTTGACGATATTGGTTGGACCATGCGGCTCCAGCCACATCACTTCGACGCCGGTTTCGCGGCTGGTGGTGCCGGGGCCGCTAAGCGGTAGATCGCAGTGGATCGCGGCATGTGTATGGGCGATCTCGCGGTAGACCGGCAGGTGGTGGCCGGTCATGTCATAGTATCCTTTGGCGGCTCGCAGCAGGCTGACATGCAAAGCTGTCAGTTGCGCCATCGTGTCCTGCGTGGCGGCTGTACAGGGCCGGTCATCGAGCCCCATTTCGGTCCGGTGCCATGCGATCCAGTCACCGCTGTCCCAATGCGTGGCGTCTTCGGGTATCTGTCCCATGCTACGTCCTCTCGACTTTGGTTTCAGCAGTGTTCGGCAACGGGGCCTTCGGCGGTAAAGATGATGCGGCGTCCGTCCTCGATTTCGTTCTGGAAGAGTGTTGCAATCACCCGCAGCGCGTTTTGCTGGCCCGTTGCTGCAAAGCGTCGCGGAGAGGGTACGCGCAACCCGTTGTCAAAGCCGGCTGCGGCATGTGCCCAGATCAACGGGTGTAATTCGGTCAGATGGTTGCGCACAATCCAATGCGCGCATTCCGCGATGCGGGCGCGGGTCGCATCCGCCTGTGGGTGACCGGTGCGATGTGCGCCTATGGTGTGTGCGCAGAACGCGGCCAGTGTGTTGGCGGTATGCTGGTCGGTCAGCCGGTCCAGAACATCCTGCAGGCCTTCGATAAAGAAATCGGCGTCGAGATTGGCGCAGGCGGTCGGATCGCCCGCCAAAGCGTCAAACATAACCCATGTGTATCCGCCTGCGCCCCAATGCGCTTCGGTGCGCGCAGCGGTGCGTCGGGCTTCGACCTCGAGTTGCTGATGGCTGCCATACCACTTGGGCGAGACATAGTTGCCAAGCGCGCGCATCGGAGCGGGGTTCATCGGGTTAAGGTCGATCAGACGTTCGTATTGCCGGGCGACCCGTGCGCCGGCGACAGGGCCGCTTGCGTTCAACGCGGTTTGAGCAGTGCAATAGAGCGCCGATTGCGCGCAGCGGTCTTCAAAGGGCTGCAGAATATCGCGTGCGCGGTCAAAATGCGCTTCGAACGCGTCCATGTTGCGCTGAGGCACATGCTCTTGCCAGTTCGTCCCGCGCCATGCCCAGCCGATATCCATATGGGCCTGTGCTACGGTGATGGCGCGAATGGGATCTTTGGGGGCTTCGGCGAGCATCTCTTCGAGCGCTTCGATCCCCTCAAGAAGTGGCGCATCACGCGACGGGCGCCCGTCTATCAGCGCATGTTCCGCAGCTGCCACAACGTCGGACCGGGCGCCATAGCAAATCAGTTCCGACACAGACATCGCACCGGGTGTACTTGCAAGATCACGATCCGCAGCGGCGATTTCAGCGCTGAGGTCTTCCCACCGCTCCTGACGCGCCAGAAACTGGCCCCGCAGGCGATGCGCGTCCCGGGCGCGGTCTTCGCGCGTGGGGCTGGGGCAGGCAATCATCAGGGATGCCGTACCCTGCACGGCTTTGGGCGTTTGCCCCATTGGTGGGCGCAACGCGGCTGGCGCCTCGGGTTGCGCGCTGTTTTCGCTGGGCTGCGCTTTGCGCATTAACTTTGACAAAAGTGACATTTAACAGGGTCCAATCCTTACTCTTGCAGCGAGGATGACTGCCCTTTTGGGCTGAAACATGGCGTGGGCGCGGAGATATCGCGTTGATTGGTGAGCCTTGCGGATACAATTGCCGGGGCTTGTCGCCTGATTGGTGACGATGGCGCAGGGCTGCCATAAATTGGCCTGCACAAAGCCGTAGAAGGGTGTCATCCGCTCTTGCCTCAGAGCTTTAAACTGGCGCAAATGACATGATGAAACGAAACATTCTTGTATTCTTGGGCGTGTTGGCCCTCGCATCCTGCAGCGCAGCACCAGAGTTGCCGCCCGAAACCAGTGCAGAGCCGGTTGCGACATTTCCCGATATGCGGTGGAGTCATGTGCCAGGCCATGAGACGTGGAATAGCGCCGCGGTCAAGGCGCTGAATACGCATGGACAGCCGCTGGTTGAAATGGCACCTGAGGATATTGATCGATGGTGCCCGGCCTATGAGACAGCAGGACCGGCCCGGCGCGAAGCTTTTTGGGTCGGGTTTCTTTCGGCCCTGTCAAAACACGAAAGCACCTATAAGCCGGCAGCAGTCAGCCCAAATGGCAAGTGGTTCGGGCTGTTGCAAATCTCACCGGCGACGGCGCGCGGGTATGGTTGCAGGGCAGGGTCCGGGGAGGCATTGAAAGATGGTGGCGAAAACCTCAGTTGCGCGATCCGGATTATGGCGGTCACCGTGCCGCGTGATGGTGTGATTGCCGCCAAAGACCAGCGATGGCGAGGAGTGGCGGCTGATTGGGGCCCGATGCGGGTGCAGTCAAAACAGTCCGATATCGCGAGCTGGCTGAAAACACAGCCCTTCTGCGCGCCCAAGGGCTGACCGCTATCCGATCAGTGAGAAATGGTGTCGTTCGGTGCGTATGCCGCGGGCATTGAGGGCCGCTTCGAGCATTTCATGCGGCGGCGTGCACTCGTAGGGCAGGCGGATCTTGCGGCCAGAATGCAGCACCGCCGAAGCCCTGACGGAGAAATCGAGCCGCGTGTCGAGCCGGATTTTTTCGATTTCCTGCCAGTTCACGGAGGCATCACGGCTGCCGGTAAACCATGTCAGCGTCTCGGGCGTGAAATCGAGACCGGATTCAGGATTGCGGTACAGATCCCACACTGCTGGCAGGGTAAAGGCCCCCAAAATCGCCATCAACCACGGGGCAGCGTCAACCAGCAGAATGGCCGCAACGAGCACGAACCATACGCCAGTAACCGCCAGAAGTGTTGCACGGTTGCGCCCCGTTCGGCGGTAGCTGTAGGTGTCAGCGTCCACCGGTGACGTCCAGTGTGGACCCTGTCACATAGCTTGCCTCCTCAGAGCAAAGCCACATGATCGCCTGCGCCACTTCCTCAGCCGAGCCTTTGCGCTTCATCGGGACCATATGCGCCAATTTGTCTGCGCGGCCGGGCTCTCCACCTTTGGCGTGGAGTTCGGTTTCGATCAGGCCCGGCCTGATAGCCATGACGCGGATATTATCTGCGGCAACTTCGTCGGATAACCCCTTGGTAAAAGTATCAATTGCGGCCTTTGATGCGGCGTAGTCCACATATTGGTTTCCCGACCCCAAACGCGCTGCGGCCGAAGAGATGTTGACGATCACGCCGCCCCTGCCGCCGGCTTGCATGCGCAAGACCGCCTCTTTGGCGACAAGGATTGCGCCGATCACGTTGATGTCGAACATGCGCCTGAGGCGCGCGTGGGTGACATCGGTTACTTTTGCTGTCTGATCGACGACACCGGCATTGTTGACCAACGCATCTAGCCTGCCGTATTGCGCGTCGATCTGGTCGTAGATGTCGGCGATCGCTTGCGGGTCAGCTACATCGCCTTTGCACAGCAACACCGCCGCGCCTGCCGCGCGGCAGGCCTCCGCGACAGCCTCGGCGCTTGCGTCATCGGAGCGGTAGTTCAGTGCCAGATCGTATCCGCGGGCAGCAGCGATGCGGGCGCAGGCGGCCCCGATACCAGCTGAACCGCCGGTAATGAGCATAACGGGTTTCATGGATCAGTCTCCTCGAATTCTGGTGATCATTTCGTTGGTGTCCCGCGACAGGCTCGGTGTTGCCAAAATGCGGTCCAGTACGGTTTTGAGCTTCTGCTGGCGTGACACGTCAAACCGCCGCCAGGTCTGAAAGGCAGAGCACATGCGCGCAGTGGTTTGCGGATTGACCGGATCAAGGCGGAGCAGCCAGTCGCCCAACAGATCGTAGGCCGCACCCGTCTCGTAGTGAAAACCCGCATGGTTCATTGCCAGACCGCCCAAAACGGCGCGGAACCGGTTGGGGTTTTTCCAATTGAAGTCGGGATGGCGGGTCAGGGTTTCGGCCGTTGCTGCGGCTTTTTCAGGGGTGGCGTGCATCACTTGCAGCGCGAACCACTTGTCCATGACCAGTCGGTCGCTTTTCCATTGCGCCTCAAAGGCGTGCAGGGCATTGCTGCCTTCGCCCTGACGCAGCAGAACGCCCAAAGCGGCCAGTTGCTGTGTCATGTTGTCAGCATTGGCGAACTGCTTTTCAGCCAAAGCAGTGCCGTCATTGCGTGCCAACAGGCCAAGGCTTGCGTTTGCGAGCGCGCGTTTTCCGGATTGTTCCGCATCGGGCGCGTAAGGTTGCGTGACTTGATTGTCGTGATAGAGCGCTGGCAGTTCTGCGGCCAGATAGGCCGATTGCGCGTCCCGCATGTCTTCGAGGGCTTGCCAGATGGCTTGTGGGTCCGGTGTAATGCCCTGATTGTAAAGAGCTGTGGCCAGATCGGACTGGCTTGGCAACCCCAGCATCAGGGCGCGATAAGCCGGATCAAGCGTGGTGTCTTTGACCACGCGCAACAGGCCGTCGAGGTAGGCTTTGTCCGCTTGTGTGTCTTGCGTCGTCATCGCCAGCAGGCTGCCACGGGCGAGGGTGCGCGCCGCTTCCCAGCGGTTAAACGGATCCGTATCGTGGGCCAGCAAGAAGGGCGCCTGCGCTTTTGCCTCGGGATTGTCGAGAACCACAGGCGCCGAAAAGCCGCGCAAGATTGAGGGTATGGGACGTTCGCTGAGGCCCTCAAAGGTGAAGGACTGGGTGCTTTCGGTCAGTTCCAGCACCGTGCTCGGCACAGCCTCGGTGCCGTCTTGTGCCAAGAGGCCGGTCACGATGGGTATCACTTGCGGCTTTGGCGCGGGCGTGCTGGTGGATGGCTTGAGGTTTTGCGAGAAGGTCAGTGTGTAAGTACCCTCATTCCAATCTTCTTTTACGCTTAGGGTGGGTGTGCCCGCCTGACTGTACCACCGTTTGAACTGGCTCAGGTCGCGTGCGGTAACATCTTCGAAAACCTGTAACCAGTCCTCGATGGTGCATGCCTGTCCGTCATGGCGATCAAAGTAAAGATCAAGCGCCTTTCCGTAGGCTTCAGGCCCCACGAGTGTCCGCAACATGCCGATTACCTCGGCACCCTTTTCGTAGACGGTTGCAGTATAGAAGTTGTTGATCTCCTGAAAGCTTTCGGGCCGGACCGGATGCGCAAGCGGGCCTTGGTCCTCGGGGAACTGGCGCGCGCGCAGGTCGATGACGTCCGAGATGCGTTTGACCGAGGCAGAGCGCATGTCACAGGTAAACTGGCTGTCACGATAGACTGTCAGACCTTCCTTGAGGCACAGCTGGAACCAGTCGCGGCAAGTGATGCGGTTGCCCGTCCAGTTGTGAAAGTATTCATGAGCGATAATCGCTTCGACACGCTCGAAATTCATGTCAGTCGAGGTTTCGGGGCTGGTCAGCACGGCCGAGGAGTTGAAGATATTAAGCCCCTTGTTTTCCATCGCCCCCATGTTGAAGTCATCAACCGCGACGATGTTGAAAATGTCGAGGTCATATTCCCGCCCGTAGACCTGTTCGTCCCACGTCATAGAGGCTTTGAGCGCCTGCATGCCGAAGTCGCATTTCCCCTCATCGCCCTTACGGACATAAAGGTTCAGGGCGACATCGCGCCCTGAGGCGGTGACAAAGCTGTCAGATTGCGCGATCAGATCGCCTGCCACAAGCGCAAAGAGATAGGCCGGTTTGGGCCAGGGATCGTGCCATTCCGCAAATCTGTCGCTCTGCGCGGTCGGGTTGCCGTTTGACAAAAGAACCGGGTGAGGGCCATTGATGCGCACGGTAAACGTGCTCATGACATCAGGACGGTCCGGGTAATAGGTGATTTTGCGAAACCCTTCGGCCTCGCATTGCGTGCAGTACATGCCGCCCGACATGTAAAGCCCTTCAAGCGCAGTGTTGTTTTGAGGGTCAATCTCTACTTCAGCTTCCCACAGAAACGGTTTGTCAGGAACCTTGCAAGTCAGCCCCTCCGGTGTGACATCGGGCGATACAGCCTCGCCGTCAATGCTTGAGGAAATCAGCTTAAGGTTTTCACCATGAAGGAAAAAATCC
The DNA here is from genome assembly GCA_947501635.1 of uncultured Roseobacter sp. Taxonomy (GTDB): domain Bacteria; phylum Pseudomonadota; class Alphaproteobacteria; order Rhodobacterales; family Rhodobacteraceae; genus Roseobacter. The sequence goes on along the minus strand of CANMWT010000003.1, from coordinate 230,528 downwards.
TGCTTGGACTTGCCGTTTGGCCGGAAGGCGATTTTGCTTTTGACGCGCGTCTGTGTGGGGTGCAGGTCAAATGTCAGCTCGACTTTCTCAACGTCAAATCCAAATGGGGTGTAATCTTGAAGGTAGATGGTTTTTGGAGCGGCATCGCGCATAAATCTCTGTCTTTCCGGGAACGTTTGTACTGCGGCAGACGTTAAGACGCTGAGTGCCTGTCTTCAAGGCAGGTCGATGAGAAGTCGCAAAAGAAGGAGAATACTATGTCAGCGCCTGACGTAAACCTTGATCGCCAGAAACGCAGGCACCGCCCGATGTTGCGGGGGCTTTGGATTGGTCTGGCCGTGGCCGTTGGTGTCGCGCTGCTTTGGGCCGTGGCAGCAGCCTTGGGCGTACAGGTGACGGACGCCGTCACACCTGCGTCTCCCGGATCTGTCTGATGGCAATGCGGCGCAAATCGGACTTGCCGCATAAGATTTGCGCGACGTGCGAGCGCCCTTTTGTATGGCGCAAGAAATGGGAAAAAGTCTGGGACGAGGTGCGCTACTGCTCAAAAAAGTGCAGCGGTAGCCGCCGCGGCGCGCGCACTTCAGGGAGCTGAGACGCACGGGCCTTGGGTTTTGTGTACGATCATCCGGTTGCCTCCCTGTGACAAACTGCCTAAACGAACGCCATCGGTGTTACCAAGGCAGTAGGGAGAATGCAGATGCCCGGTTACGCAACCAGACACGGCCTGCAGGTCGCGGAGCAACTTGCAACTTTTATCGAAGAGCACGCGCTGCCGGGCACCGGGGTGGCCCCGGATGCCTTCTGGGAAGGTTTTTCGGCACTTTTGCATGAGTTCGGACCGGAAAACAGGGCGCTTTTGGACGTGCGTCAGGCCCTGCAGGATAAGATCGACGCCTATCATGTCGCGCGCCGTGGTCAGTCGCACAACCACGAGGAATATAAGGCCTTTTTGACTGAAATCGGTTATCTGCTCGAAGAGGGCGAGAATTTCGAGATCGACACGGCGAATGTCGACGTGGAGTTTTCCTCTGTGCCGGGCCCGCAACTTGTGGTGCCGATCACCAATGCGCGCTATGCGCTGAATGCGGCGAATGCGCGGTGGGGCAGCCTGTATGACGGCTATTACGGCACTGACGCCATGGGGTCTGCTGCACCAAAAGGCGGGTACGATCAGGGCCGCGGGGCCCGTGTGGTCGCGCGGGCACGTGTATTTTTGGACGAGGCGTTTCCGATTGACGGGACAAGCCACGCTGACGCTTGCCGCTACATCGTTCACAAGGGCGCGCTGTTGATCGACGACCAGCCTTTGGAGCATCCTGAGAAATTTGTGGGATACGCGGGGCACCCCAAAGCCCCCGACGCAATCGTGCTGCGCAACAACGGGCTGCACGTAAAGCTGGTCTTTGACCGGACGCATCCGATTGGTGGCCGCGATCAGGCCGGGCTTGCGGATGTTCAAATGGAGAGTGCCATTTCGGCCATTATGGACTGTGAAGATTCAGTCGCTTGCGTGGACGCGGAAGACAAGGTCACCGCCTATACCAACTGGCTGGGATTGATGCGGGGTGATCTAGAAGAAACCTTTGAGAAGGGCGGCAAGACGCTGACCCGCAAGCTGAACCCCGATCAGGTTTTCACGACCCCCGACGGTGGCGAAGTGATCCTTAAAGGGCGTGCCTTGATGCTGGTGCGCAATGTCGGGCATCTCATGACCAACCCCGCAATTCTTGACCGGGATGGCAACGAAGTCTTCGAGGGGCTGATGGATGCGATGATAACCACGCTGATCGCGATGCATGATCTGCAGCGTGGGAGGGGCAATTCGCTCACCGGGTCGGTCTATGTGGTCAAGCCCAAGATGCACGGGCCTGACGAGGTGGCCTTTGCAGACAGCACCTTTACCCATGTGGAAAAGGTGCTGGGTTTGCCGCAGTATACGGTCAAGCTGGGGATTATGGATGAGGAGAGACGCACGTCGGTAAACCTCAAGGAGTGTATCCGCGCAGCAAAGTCGCGGGTGGCCTTCATCAATACCGGCTTCCTGGATCGGACCGGCGATGAAATTCACACCTCGATGGAGGCGGGGCCGTTCAGCCGCAAGGATTTCATCAAGCGCAAGAACTGGATTACCGCATACGAAAACCAGAACGTTGATATCGGGTTGGAATGCGGATTGAGCGGCAAGGCCCAGATCGGCAAAGGCATGTGGGCAATGCCCGACCTGATGTCGGCGATGCTTGAGCAAAAGATCGAGCATCCCAAATCGGGGGCCAATTGCGCCTGGGTGCCCAGCCCGACAGCCGCGACGCTGCATGCGCTGCATTATCACAAGGTTGATGTGTTTGCCGTACAACGCAGGCTCAAGGCCGGGGGGCGGCGGGCCTATGTGGACACGGTGCTGAACATTCCACTGGCGGAGTACCAGAAATGGACGCAGGCGCAGATTTCACGCGAAGTCGAGAACAACGCGCAGGGTATCCTCGGATATGTCGTGCGTTGGGTCGATCATGGTGTCGGTTGCTCCAAAGTCCCGGACGTGAACAACGTAGGCCTGATGGAAGATCGTGCGACCTGCCGGATTTCAGCGCAGCACATCGCCAACTGGCTGCATCACGGTGTGGTGGACGCGCAGGAGGTGATGGCAGCCATGCGCAAGATGGCCGTTGTGGTTGATGGGCAGAACGCAGGGGATGCGGATTACCGTCCGATGTCACCGGATTTTGACGGCATCGCCTTTCAGGCGGCATGTGATCTGGTCTTTAAGGGCCGGTCGCAGCCATCGGGCTATACAGAGCCGGTGTTGCATGCGCGCAGGCTCGAATTGAAAGCTTCCCTATAGGGCGGCAATAGCGGATGTTTGCAACAGACAGCTTCGGGGCGTTTTCAGGACCGCCCCGAGGCGTATAAAAAAGTCATAAGTCAGGGAGACACTCATGGAAATCAGTTTGCGCAAAGCGCGCACGATCGTGCGCAAGACGCTGGACAAAGGGCGCGAGATGGAGCTGAAGCCGCTTGCGGTTGTGGTGCTCGACGCAGGCGGGCATGTCAAAGCGTTCGAGCGGGAGGACGGCGCGTCCCCGGGTCGTTTCGCGATTGCGCATGGCAAGGCCTATGGTGCGGTGATGCTTGGCATCGCAGGCACAGCACAAAAAGCCCGGGCTGATGAACAGGCGTATTTCATGACAGCGATGAACGGGCTTTATGGTGGCAAAGTCGTGCCTGTTCCCGGCGGTGTTCTGGTACATGACAAAAAAGGTGACATCATCGGCGCGGTCGGCGTGACTGGCGACGTGTCCGAGAATGATCTCGCGGCGGCTCTTGCCGGCATCGAAGGCGCGGGGCTGACCGGCACGGGGTGACCGGCCTCGTTTGTGTGCCTATTTTTTGGGCATGTGTTCGGGGGCAGTGCAATTCCGCACAGGGTTCTGCGCCAACGCAGTCTGTTCAACGCGTTAAGTGCGTCCTATATTCGTTGGCAACAGTTCACGAGGGAACGAAATGACGCGGCCCGTTGTAGGAATTATAGGCAACTCTGCACTGCTTTATGACGAGTATCCGGTGCATACCGGCGGCGTGATGAACTCTTCTGCGGTGGCCGACGTCGCAGGCTGCATGCCGCTGATCATTCCCAGCGATCCGTCACTTGTCAGCGTCGCTGAGTTGCTTGATCTGTGCGATGGCTTTCTGTTGACCGGGGGCCGACCGAATGTTCACCCGCAGGAGTATGGCGAGGACCCAACACCGGCCCACGGGGAGTTTGACCGCGAACGTGACAACGTTGCATTGGGGTTGGTACGCGCCTGCGTGGAACGCGGTCAGCCATTTTTGGGAGTATGCCGGGGGTTTCAGGAGGTGAATGTTGCCATGGGCGGCACGCTCTATCCCGAAATCCGCGAGTTGCCGGGGCGGATGAACCATCGCATGCCTCCCGACGGCACGCTGGAAGAGAAGTTCGAGTTGCGCCACCAGGTTCGGTTTTCCGAAGGCGGTGTGTTCCACCGGCTGATGGGCGCAAAAGAGGTCATGACCAACACATTGCACGGGCAGGGTATCAAAACAGCGGGCAAAAACATCGTGATTGATGGGCATGCGCCCGACGGCACGCCCGAAGCGATCTATGTCGAAGGCGCGACGGGCTTTACTTTGGCGGTGCAGTGGCATCCTGAGTATAACGCCGCGCAAGATCCGGTGTCGCGTGCGCTGTTCACGGCCTTTGGTGATGCGGCGCGTTCGTGGAAATGCGGCGCGCGGAGCACCAGCCGCGTCGCCTGATGCTGCCAGCGCAGTAGCAACAGGTTACTTACATCATGCCGCCCGCGATTTCGATGGATTGCCCGTTAACGCTTTGCGCACCGTCTGAAACAAGCCAGAGTGCGGCGGATGCGACCTCCTCCACCTCTATCAAGCGTCCGTGTTTGTTGGCCGAAACCATCATGTCGAGGGCTTCATCCTCGCTGACGCCTGCGCGTTTTGCGATGGCCGTTGTGTTGCGCGTCACGATATCCGTGTCCACATAAGCGGGGCAGAGCGCGTTGAAGGTAATGCTTTGACCTTTGTAATCTTCGCTGAGTGCACGGATCAGACCGATAACGCCATGTTTGGTTGCGCTGTAGCAGGACGCACCCGGCAGGCCCCGCAGCCCTGCGATGGATGACACGGCGATCACGCGGCCCCAGTCGGTGGACCGCATCGACTTCAATGCTTCGCGGATCGTCAAAAAGGTACCGTCGAGGTTTGTCGCCATCATGTTGCGCCAGAACGCCATATCTGTTTTGTGCAGAGCGCGCCCTTCGGCAATTCCCGCATTGGCGATGCAAATCTGTACGGGCCCACGCGCGGCGACAGCTGCGGCGACCTTGTCCACAACATCTGCTTCGTCGCGGACATCCATGGCCAGACCGAAAAGACCGGGTGTTTGTGCCGCGACTGCATCCAGAACGGCCTGTCTGCGCCCGGTTATGGTGACGCGGCAGCCTGCCTCGGCCAATGCGCGCGCGATACCCAACCCGATGCCTGTGCCGCCACCTGTAACCAGAGCGTGTTTGCCTGTCAGTGTCATAGAACCCTCCCCATGTCAGCGCAGCCTAGCGGTGCGCGCGAAAAGCGCAACCGTGCCCCATTGCAGTCTTGTACGCTGCGTCGCACTATGTTGCCGACACGCGAAGTAGGACGTACAGGGGGCATCAGATGAAATGGTTGGATATGCCACCGGTATGGCTGCTGGCCTTTGCGGTGATTGCGCATTTTCAGGCTCAATATTTCTCGTTCGGGCTTAGTCTTGCGCATCCGGTCACGTCGTTTGCGGGGGGTATTCTTGTGGGGGCGGGGATCGTTCTGATCCTGCTGGCCGCTCTGGAGTTCCGGCGCCACAAGACAACGATCGTTCCGCATCAGCAGGCGACCAGCCTGATACAGACCGGCGTTTTCAAACGTAGCCGCAACCCAATCTATCTTGCCGACGTTCTGATCCTTGCGGGTCTGGTGCTGCGCTGGGATGCGGTGCTGTCGCTTGCGCTGGTGCCACTTCTTTTCTGGGTGCTCGAGACGCGGTTTGTCATTCCCGAAGAAGACAGGCTGCGGCGGCATTTCCGCGCAGATTTTGCGCGCTATTGCAACAAAACAAGACGTTGGATGTAAGATTGAAGGCCATGTGAGCGATAGCAGTCGATCTTGCGCCTTGTACCTCTTGCGCGTTGACGCTAGTGGACATTGCACTTCTATGCACCAGATTGCTCGAAAACGTATCAGACGGGGGAGCCTAAGTTGAAGATCGGGACACCAAAAGAGATATTTGAAGGCGAAGCGCGGGTCGCGATGACGCCCGACAGCGCGTTGCAGCTTCAAAAGCTTGGACATGAATGTGTGGTTGAAACCGGTGCTGGCGCGAAGGCCGGTTTCGCGGATGCCGACTACAAAGCGGCAGGTGTCGAGGTTGTGAAAACAGCTGCCGCACTTTGGAAAGCCGCAGACATCGTGGCCAAGGTCCGTGTGCCGGACGCTGCTGAGATGAAACGTCTGCGCGAAGGTCAGACCCTGATTTCCTTCTTCAGTCCCGTGGCGGATGAAGACAAGATGAAAGCCGCAGCAGACAAGGGTGCGACCGTAATCGCGATGGAGATGATCCCGCGGATCAGCCGCGCACAGAAGATGGATGCGCTGAGCTCGATGGCGAATATCGCGGGTTACCGCGCGGTGATCGAGGCGGGCAACAACTTCGGTCGCTTCTTTACCGGTCAGATCACGGCGGCGGGCAAGGTGCCGCCGGCCAAGGTGCTGGTTGTGGGCGCGGGCGTTGCCGGCCTTGCGGCGATTGGCACATCGACCTCGCTGGGCGCGATCACTTACGCCTTCGACGTGCGGCCTGAAGTGGCCGAGCAAGTCGAATCCATGGGTGCTGAATTCGTCTACCTTGATTTCGAAGAGGAACAGCAGGACGGTGCCAGCACGGGTGGCTATGCCTCTGTGTCTTCGCCTGAGTTCCGCGAAGCGCAGCTTGCCAAGTTCCGCGAACTGGCACCGGAAGTCGACATCGTCATTACAACGGCACTGATCCCCAACCGCGAAGCGCCCGAGCTTTGGACCGAGGACATGGTCAAATCCATGAAAGCGGGCTCGGTGATTGTCGATCTTGCGGCAGAGAAGGGCGGCAACTGCAAGCTGACCGTCAAGGACGAGAAGATTGTTACCGACAATGGTGTGACCATCATCGGCTACACGGATTTCCCAAGCCGCATGGCGACGCAATCCTCCAGCCTTTATGCCACCAACATCCGTCACCTGATGACGGATCTCACACCCGAGAAGGATGGTGTCGTAAACCACAATATGGAAGACGACGTGATCCGCGGGGCCACAATTGCCCATGCCAAAGAGGTTACCTTCCCGCCGCCGCCGCCCAAGGTGGCCGCAATTGCGGCGGCACCCAAAAAGGAAGCGCCGAAAGAGTTGACGGCGGAAGAGAAGCGCGCAGCGGAAATCGAAGCCTTCAAGCTGCAAACCCGAAATCAGGTCGGATTGCTCGCCATCGGTGGTGGGTTGCTGCTGGCTGTGGGGCTTGTCGCGCCAGCCAGTTTTATGCAGCACTTTATCGTGTTCATTCTGTCGGTGTTCATCGGGTTCCAGGTAATCTGGAATGTTGCGCATTCCCTGCACACGCCGCTGATGGCGGTGACGAATGCGATTTCGTCGATCATCATTCTGGGGGCGCTGATCCAGATCGGGTCGAGTTCGCTGCTGATTACGCTCTTGGCGGCTTTGGCGGTCTTCATGGCCTCGATCAACATTTTTGGCGGCTTCCTCGTGACACGGCGCATGCTCGCCATGTTCCAGAAATCGTAAGGGGACGGACAGATGGAATTCGGATTTACTATTGCAGCCTACGCGGTTGCCGCTGTTCTCTTCATTCTCAGCCTTGGTGGCCTGAGCGGGCAGGAAAGCGCGAAACGGGCGGTGTGGTACGGCATCGTTGGCATGGCGATTGCCGTGGTCGCGACACTTTTCGGCCCCGGTCAGGGCCTTGGCGTGGTTTCGGTTGTGCTCATAGCACTTGGTGCGGCTGTCGGATACCAGCTCGCGACCAAGGTACAGATGACGCAAATGCCAGAGCTTGTGGCGATCATGCACTCGCTTGTTGGTCTGGCAGCAGTCTTTGTGGGCTTCAACGCCGACATCATGATCAACAACATGGAAAGCCTGTTTGCGGCCAATGACCTTGTTCTGGGGGCGACCGAGGATGGGTCGTTTACCGCTATTGGCTTGCCGAAAGAAATCTACGAAGGCTTGTCGTCCTTTGGTCAGCTGATCGCCAAAAAGAGCCAGGTGGAGATCAATATCCTGAAAGTCGAACTGGTGCTGGGCATCTGGATCGGTGCGGTGACCTTCACCGGCTCTGTCATCGCCTATGGCAAACTGGCAGGTAAAGTCGACAGTGCTGCCACCAAACTGCCCGGTGGCCACCTGCTGAATGCAGGCGCTGCGGGTCTGTCGCTGATCTTTACAATCATGTATCTCGGCGGGTCGGGCAGCTGGACGCTTGTTCTGCTGACCTTGCTGGCGCTCTTTATCGGCTACCACCTGATTATGGGGATCGGCGGCGCAGATATGCCCGTGGTCGTATCCATGCTCAACAGCTACTCTGGCTGGGCGGCGGCGGCTATCGGCTTCAGCCTCGGCAATGACCTGCTGATCGTTGTGGGCGCGCTCGTGGGCTCCTCCGGTGCGATCTTGAGCTACATCATGTGTAAGGCGATGAACCGCAGCTTCATCAGCGTCATTCTGGGCGGCTTTGGCGGCCCTGCGGGCGAACAGATGGCGGTTGAGGGCGAACAGGTCGCTATCGAGGCGGATGGCGTTGCCACAGCGCTGAACGAGGCGGACAGTGTCATCATCATCCCAGGCTATGGCATGGCGGTGGCGCAGGCGCAGACGGGCGTGGCCGAACTGGTGCGCAAGCTGCGGGCCAAGGGCAAGAACGTGCGCTTTGCGATCCACCCCGTTGCGGGGCGGTTGCCGGGGCACATGAACGTTCTGTTGGCAGAAGCCAAGGTGCCTTATGACATCGTGATGGAGATGGATGAGATCAACGAGGACTTCCCCGACACGGACGTCGCCATCGTGATCGGCTCCAATGACATCGTGAACCCGGCAGCACAAGACGATCCAAACAGCCCCATCGCCGGCATGCCGGTGCTGGAATGCTGGAAGGCCAAGCAGGTGTTTGTCTCTAAGCGGGGGCAGGGCACAGGCTATTCCGGTATCGAAAATCCGCTCTTCTTCAAGGACAACACGCGGATGTTCTACGGTGACGCAAAGGCGAGCCTTGATAAGCTCTTGCCCATGATCGACTAGCGAAACTCTTCTCGCGGTTTCCAAAGTCGCAAGAACAGCAATAACTTTGAAATGCCCGGTGCCAAGGTGCCGGGCATTTTGCGTTTGGTGTTGCACAGACGGGCGTGGCTTCTTATAGTTGATAATATCACTCAGGAATTGGTTTCCATGGCCGTCAGTCACCTCGCCGTAACAATGCACCAGACACGTTTGGCTATGCCGCGCCCAGTGCCGCCGGGCCTTGAAGCATTGCGGCGCTATGGACGGGCTGCGCGGCTGCATCCCGAGCAAACAGATGTGCTGGTAGCCGTGCTTCAAGCCTTCGCGCGTGTCATGGGCAAACGTTTGGTTTTCTTTGAGCCGGGCGCACAAGAGGTATCTTTCGACGAATCCTGGCTGCTGAATCTGTTCGACGCCGTGCGAACGGGAGATACTGACCGCTATCAGTTCGCTCTGCTGAGCCGAATGGGCAAGGCGGATGCGGCAGATCTACATTTCAGGGTATGTAAAGCAGCTTGGACACTGGAAGTGTAACGCTGACATGCTACACTCGTGGTACAGCCAGCCGCCGCCAGCCAGATAAAACCAAAGAGGATATACACCATGACCCAGCCTGCGGCTGATCTAAGCCCTTCCGCCCGTGACGCGATTGCCGACGCGCTAAACCAATGCGTTGCCGAAACAGCTGTAACGACGATGATGGCCCAGAACTTTCACTGGAATGTAACAGGTATGGCCTTTGGGCCACTGCATGACTTGTTCCAGAAAATCTACGAAGACCACTTTGTGGCGCAAGACGATCTGGCCGAGCGCATCAAGGCGCTTGAAGCCCATGCGGAGGGCACACTTGCCGGTATGATCGCGCGGTCCAAGGTGGCCGAGCATGACGGCCATGCGGATGACAAGACGATGGTTGCAGCGCTGCGGGATGCGCAGGTCACCGTTGCGGCTACGATGGCCTCTGCTGGCGCTTTGGCGGCAGAGCATGGCGACACGCTTACCGAAGACCTTTGCATCGAACGCGGCCAAACCCATGAAAAGTTTGCCTGGATGCTGCGCGCCTTGCTGAGCTGACGGCTCAGAGTGGCTGGAAGGGCAGTGAAACGCCCTTCTTTTCGCATTTGCGTTTGTATGCCGCACGCCATGCCTTGTACTTGCCCATCGCTTCCTGCTGGCGGTAAAGCATCGCGACAAAGGCTTGGCGGTGCTTGTCTTTCTTGAGCGTTTTGAACAGTGACTTTTGCGCTTTTGTCATAGCGCAACCGATGCAGTGTCCTTCGCGCTTGTACTTGCATACATCAATACAGGGATTGGGCACTTTGTTTTTCATTTTGTCAAAATCAACTTTCCTGTCCGGGTAATCCGCAAGGTGTAAAGAGCCCCGTCAAGCCGAAGCATTGCGTGGCCCTTTGGGCCGAGCAACTGCCGGGCATCGTACTCTTTGACGGACGGTTCATCCGGTTCGTTGGCCATAGGGTCTGTCATGCGAATAGTATCCGACAAAAACTATCAGAATTACAAGTGGGTTTAGAAAACTGCGACAGAATATCTTTTCCGCTACCAAGATGACTGCCGATGCCGCGGCGCGGCCGGTATGATGGAAATTGCGACTGCCTGCGGCGCTCTGCCGGAGCGGGTCGGAATTGTATACGGTTGTACTCTTTTAACATGTTGATAAATATTCAGAAAATATTTGACTTGGTGTGATTGTACGTTATCCCTCATGCTATTGCAGAAAGAGATGCCATGGCCCCGATTGACGACCACCCGCTCCGCTATAAACTTGCCAACGAGTTGCATGCGCGGCCTTTTCCGTCGATGGAGGCACCGTGCTCTGCAGCCTATATCGCGATCAAACAGCCGAATGACGCGGTAAGCCGTGACCGGCAACAGGATCTGGACCACCTTACGGCACTGCTGGACCGCTATGGCGCGCCGCACCCGCAGCCGGGGGCTACGCATTACTATGGACAAATTGGCAAACACTGGCTGAAGTGGGAGCAACATACAGAGTTCATCACCTACACGGTTTTCAGTGACAGCGCGCCGGGGCGTGCCTTTGATCCTGTAGAGTTCGAAGTCTTTCCCGCCGACTGGCTTCAGTCGGCGCCGGGCCAGCGCGTGACTTCCGTGCTGATCGATATCCGGATCAAGCCTGAAGATGACGCTGAAATCGCCGCCTGCCTTGATGAATGGTTTGTGAGCGAAAGCCTCGCTGCCGCCTCTGTGCTGGACAATGATGCGATTGTTGCAGGCGACTTCCGTATTGACCAGAACGGTCACCTTCGCTTTGCGGTTTTTGCCGGAAAGTCGACCAGCGAACGGCGCATTGGCCGTGTCGTTCAGCGCCTGTGTGAGATTGAGACCTACAAGTCGATGTCCATGTTGGGCTTTGCGCGCGTGCGTCAACTGCAACCCAAACTGAATGAGTTGGACACGCAACTGACCAGCTTGATGGGGGCCATGTCGGACGAGCAGGCCAGCGCCGAGACTACGTTGAATGATCTGTTGGCGATTTCGGCGGAGCTGGAAACGTTGGCGGCGCGGTCCTCGTTCAGGTTTGGCGCAACCGGAGCCTATGAGGCACTGGTGAACCAGCGTATCGAAGCCTTGCGCGAGACGCGCTTTCAGGGTCGACAGCATTTCGCAGAGTTCATGATGCGTCGCTACGCGCCTGCGATGCGCACAGTGACCTCGGCGGAACAGCGGCTACAGGCTATGTCGAACCGGTCGATCCGTGCCTCCAACCTGCTGCGCACCCGTGTTGATGTGGAACGCTCGGCGCAGAATCAGGCCTTGTTGGAAAGCATGGACAACAGGTCTGACCTGCAGCTGCGGTTGCAGCGCACGGTCGAGGGTCTCTCCGTTGTTGCGATCAGCTACTATGCAGTGTCGCTGGTTGGCTACACACTGTACCCGTTGGCCGATAAAATCGGGTTGAGCACGGGTACACTGACGGCGCTTGTTACTCTGCCGGTTGTTGGCTTTGTGTGGTGGGCCATCCGCCGTCTGCGCGCGCATGTGGAGTAGCCGCGCGCAGTGCAGCATTGGTTCCTAACGCGCCGGCTGCAATTGCCCCGATTGCCAGAACCGCGGCTATGGACAGCGTTGGGACACCGGCAAGGCCGGCCCCGACGGTGCATCCGCCGGCCAAAACGCCACCGATGCCCATCAGCACTGCGCCGGCGGCATAGCGTCCTGTCTCGCGGGGCGAGGAAAAGCTTTGCCATTGAAAGTTGCCAAACAGCACAGCGCCTACAAGGGCCCCGGCCAGCACACCACCTACCAGCCCCGTGCCGAAGTTGGCCGAGATAGAAGTCGAAGCGACAGTCCAGAACAGCGTGTCTGCAGCAGGTGCTGTGAACGACAGGCTTTCCATGGCGATGGGATCAAAGTCATCATAGAGCACGTAGCCGGTGCCGACCCATGCCACAGGCACCAGCAGGCCGATCACCGCAGCCATACCCAGCGACAATAAGCGGTTGCCCGACCGCCATGCGACAAACAACGCGGCCAGTGCGATCACCACTGTCCAAACCACGGCAGAGCCGGGCAGTGCCGCGCTCTCAAGCGGCACGGTTACCGACCCGAGCGTTGTACGCAGTGGCGCCAGCACACCCTTCAGCGTTGCATGGGCAGTGATTGCAAAGATTAACAGAACCGTCAGCGCACGCAGGTTGCCGCTGCCTGTCAGAACGGTCAGGCGGGACACACACCCGCGCGTGAGAACCATGCCCGCACCGAACAAGACGCCGCCGGTCACGATAGCGAGCCACGGCAGGTCTGCATTCATAAAGCGGTGATCGTCAAAGCTGACGAAGCCGGCAAAGACGGCCGCTTGTGTGCCGATCAGCGCCGCGGCAAGGGCGGTCAGCCAGACGCCCATCGCCATACGACGGTCGTCTCCGACAAGGCTGCGGCGAAAACAAAAGGCTGTCCGTTCGGCGAGAAAGCCAAAAACGGCTCCGACGGCGAGCGCAAAGAATACGGCTACCTGCGGCGCGGTCAGTGTTTCAAAACCCAGATTTTCAAACATGGCAATGTCCCCTTCACGGAATAGTGTTCCAAATGGAGGGCAATACATTACAAATCAAGCATGTGTTTGGGCCAAAACGACGTGTATGATGGAACATTGTTCCAGTTTCGCGGGTTGGCGCGAAAACTGTTCGTCTGGGGTGCGCATCCCAGAACAATCAGCCGGTACATGAAGCAGATACCGGAATACGCGTCCTCTTTTTAAAAATTGGGCAGAATGGGTTCAGCGCCCCCGAATGCGTGGATCAAGAGCGTCTCGCAAGCCATCGCCAAGGTAATTCACAGACAAAACCGTCAGAGAGATGAGAATCCCCGGCAGCATCACCCGTTCGGGAAATTCTTCCATTCTGGGCACGGCATCCGCCAGCAGTTTGCCCCATGTGGGAAAGTCTGACGGAAAGCCGACGCCGAGAAACGACAGCGCGCTTTCAGCGATGATGGCTGCCGCCAGCCCCAAGGTTGCCGATACCATGATGGGCGAAACCACGTTCGGCAGAAGATGCCGGCGAATGATTTGCCCGGGTTTGGTGCCGATAGAGCGCGCGGCAAGAACGAACTCCCGCTCTTTGAGAGCGAGCACCTCGCCGCGGACGATGCGCGCCGTTGGCATCCATGACGTGATACCGATAACGCCGACGATAAGGATGAACATGCCGCCTTCCGGGCCAAAGGCTGCGCGTAGCGGTTGCCGGAACAGCGTGACCGCGACCAGCAGCAGTGGCAGGATGGGCAAGGACAGAAACAGGTCGGTCAGGCGCATCAGGATGCCGTCGAGTTTCTTGAAGTATCCCGCGCACACCCCAACAACCGTGCCCAACACCAGCGACAGGATCATCGCGGCCCAGCCAACGGCGAGCGACGCGCGCCCGCCTGCGATAAGAGTTGCCATGATATCGCGACCGAGGTTGTCGGTGCCAAAAGGGCGTGACCACAAAACCTTGGCGTCCGAGTCCCACAGCAGTGTGTAAATGGGGCGCAGGTCCTTGTTGCGGATGTCGAGCGCCTTGGGATCCACCCGCCAGACCCATGGACCGACCAGAACGAACAGGGTGATGAACAACAAGAAGCCACCACCGATCAGCGCGCCTTTGTGCTTTCTGAGTTGGTCCCAGACGTCTTTCCACTGCGAGCGCGGTTCTTTTTGCGGTTCTTTGTCTTTCAGCGCGCCGAATGTTTCCATTTCGACTTCGGCCGCTGCGGCGTTTACGCGTTGGTCAGTCATAGCGGATCCTCGGGTCCAGCACGCCGTAGAGCACGTCTGCGATCAGGTTGAACAGTACAATCAGGATGGCGAAGATAAAGGTCAGGGTCATCACCATGGGAAGGTCGTTTGCGAAAAGGGCGGTCAGAAGCAACTGTCCGATACCGTTCACCTTGAACAGCGTCTCGGTGATGATCGCGCCGCCGAAGATCGACGGGATACCAAGCGCAATAACGGTGATGATCGGGATCATTGAGTTGCGCAAGACATGCACGAGAACCACTGCGCTTTCTTTCAGTCCCTTCGCACGGGCGGTGCGCACGTAGTCCTGATTGAGGTTCTCCAGCATCGAAGCACGCATGAACCTGCTGATCTGGGCCGTTGTCTGCAGTGCGAGGACCATCACGGGCATGACCATCTGCTGCAGCTGGACTTTGAAGCTCTCCCAGTCTGTCACAGTGTGGGTGGTGTCATAGATAGAGGGGAACCAGCCCAGATTGACCGAGAATATCACGATTACAACGACGCCGGAAAAGAAAGGGGGGATCGAAAAACCGATCATGGACACGAAAGTGCCGGCCTGATCGAAGACGGAATACTGCTTGTACGCAGAGTATATGCCGATGGGCAGGGCGATCAGAATGCCGACAATGTAGGACATACCCACCACCCAAAGCGTCTGAGGCATGCGCTGGATCACGATATCCATCACCGGAGAGCGCGTTTGCCACGAGATCACGCGCAGCTTGCCTTCCGAAAAGGTTGTGCCGAACCAGTGATCTATCAGGACCTGTGGTTCGACCCAGAAGAACTGAACCAGCCATTTGAGGTATTGGACGTGGATCGGGGCACCAAGCCCCAGAGCCTCGCGCATCCGTTCTTTCACTTCAGGCGGTACCGTCAGAGGAACCTGCGCCATCGGGTCGCCTGGGGCCAGTTGCAAAAGCAGGAAGATCACGATGCTAATAAACAGCAATGTCGGGATCGACAGGACCAAACGCCGGATGGTGTATGTCAGCATGCAGGTGCCCTCATGACGTCTTTATTTTTATCGTTGGCGCTTTCTGCGCGGACTGGCAAGAGGATTGCCGGCCAAAAAGAAGAGCAGGGCGCAGCCATTGCCGCGCCCTGCTCAAATTCACATCAGTTACCGATCCGGTACCAGTCAGAGGCGTTCCACAGCTCGGAATCCCATGTGTTCAGGATAACGCCGCCCAATGTGTTGGCATGCGCGGACACGCGACCACGGTCAACCAGCGGTACGATCGTGTAGCTGTCTTTTGTCAACATGTCGTTGAGCTTCTTGGCGATCTCACCGCGCTTTTCAAGCTCACCTGTGCGTGCCAGCTCGTCAAGCAGGGCATCATACTCAGGGTCGCAGAAGCGGTTGATGTTTTCACCCTGCCACTGGCTGGAGGGCTTGGGCTCATTGCCGCACCGGTAGGCTGCCAGATACTGCTGCGGATCTGTACCATCGAAGTTGTTGGCATACATTTCCACGTCCGCATAGAACTTCTGGAAGGTGTCCGGGCTGCCCGGGTCACCGCCAAAGAACACGGAAGCATCTAGGTTGCGCAGTTCGGTTTCGACACCGATCTGGCTCCACCAGTCTTTGATAAGTGCCTGAAAGTCCTGACGTACGGCGTTTGTCGAGGTTTGATACAGGATCGACAGCTCAACGCCATCCTTGTCGCGTGTGCCGTTGCCATTGCTGTCTACCCAGCCCGCTTCATCCAGCAGCGCGTTGGCACCGGCGATGTCCTGCGTGAGGCATTCGGTGTTGTCGGACGCGTAAAGCGCAGGCGCAGGCACAAGGTTGCAGGTCGGACGACCCGCCTGACCGTACCCGATTTCGACCAGAAGTTCGCGGTCAATCGCCATGGACAGCGCCTTGCGCACGTTGATGTCGGTCAGGAAGGGGTGCGGATGCGCGACCGTCGCGCGTTCGCCTTCCGGCAGGTCGGGCGACGGGTTGGTCAGGTTCATCTCAAGGCGCTCGACCAAAGTGCCAAATGCTGCGATCGGTGTGCCCTTGCCGCCTTCGGCCATTTTGGCAAGCACATCGGGCGCAAGTTGCAGGTTCCACGCGTAGTCGAATTCGCCGGTTTCCAGAACCGCCCGACCAGCGGCTGTGGCATCGCCGCCACCCTTGAAGGTCAGTGACGCGAAAGCGGGTTTACTTGGGTCGCGGTAATTCGGGTTGGCTTCCATCTGGATCACGTCATTCGGACGGAAGTCCGTCACGACGAAAGGCCCGGTTCCGATCGGGTTGAAGTTTGCTTCAGTGCATTCAGGCGCTTTGGCACCCAGACAATCGGCAAATTGTGCGGCTTGAATAATCGGGGACTGCCCACCCATGAAGGGGCCGTATGGATTTGGTTGTGGCTGTGTAAAGGTCACTTTGACCGTCAGGTCGTCGACGATCTCGACCATGTCCACACCGTCAAACTTTGCACCCTGCGCGCAGCCGCCTTCGGGGTGCATGCAGTAGTCGGCGGTGAATTTCACATCAGCGGATGTCACGGGCGTTCCGTCAGACCAGACCAGACCTTCTGAAAGCTTCCATGTGATCGATGTCAGGTCCGCGCTCACGCCACCGTTCTCGACCGTAGGGATTTCATCGACAAGGCGAGGGATCAGGTTCCCGTTCTCGTCGTAACCGCCAAGGGGTTCGATCACCAGCGACGCCGCTTCAAGATCCTTGGTGCCACCTGACAGGTAGGTGTTCAGGATCGAAGGCGCTTGCCAGTAAATGATGTTGACCTGACCGTCGCGACCGCGCTCGCCCTCATGGCCATCCGCAAGGACGACTGGGGCAAAGGCTGTGGTCGCAATGGCGCCCATCAGTAAGGATTTCAGGTTCATGCTATACTCCATATTGGACACGTGAATGCCGTTTGTTTTTATTCACGTGGGTTTCCACGTGTTCACAACGCTGGAGGTCGGATGCAGACTGTGGATGCTGTGCCAGCCCGTTCTGCTGTATGTGTCCCCCCAGACGCTCACGAACATCGAAGCATGTTTTGTGGAAAATGCAAGCCTTTCGATGATTTGCCGTTCGGAAATCACTGCATCTGTTTGACAGTTGTCCAATCTTGGCCTTAGCGTCCTAGTCACAGCGGCAAAGGGCACAACATGCTAGATCAGGACCAAAAAGAGACACAGGTGCACCCGATCGCCCAGATCAAGGGCTTGCGTGTCGAGTTCCAGACCAAAGACGGGCCTGTCGTCGGTGTTGAAAATGTGTCGTTCGATATCAACCCGGGTGAGACCGTATGCGTGGTAGGCGAAAGCGGGTCTGGCAAGTCCGTCTCTTCGCTTTCCCTGATGCGTCTGGTTGAATTCGGAGGCGGTGAAATTACCGGCGGGCAGTTGCTGTTTGACCGGCCCGATGCGCCGGATGTCGATCTGGCCGGCACGGATGCCGAGTTGATGCGCTCGATCCGCGGAAACGAGATAGGCATGATCTTTCAGGAGCCCATGACCGCGCTGAACCCCGTCTTCACCGTAGGTCGTCAGCTGACCGAAGGGCTGCGGCTACATAAAGACATGACCAAGGCACAGGCGACTGAGCGCGCGCTTGAGCTGTTGCGTGACGTGCGCATTCCCGAGCCCGAGCGCCGCCTGGATCAGTACCCGCACGAGCTTTCGGGTGGCATGCGCCAGCGCGTCGTGATCGCCATGGCGCTTGCTTGCAAACCGCGTCTGCTGATCGCGGATGAGCCGACAACTGCACTGGACGTAACAATTCAGGCCGAGATTCTGGCGCTGATGGACCGGCTCAAGCGCGAAACGGGTACCGCGGTGATGTTTATCACCCACGATATGGCGGTTGTGGCCCAGATGGCTGACCGTGTGGTCGTGATGTTCCGGGGTAACAAGGTGGAAGAGGGACCTGTCGAACAGATTTTCGAAAACCCGCAGCACGCCTATACCAAAGCCTTGCTGGCTGCCGTACCCAAACTTGGGGAAATGCGCGGCAAGCCCTATCCCGAGCCGATGAAGTTACTGGGGCGCGAGAACGTCGAGATCAAACCGATACCGGGCACAAATGAGCCTCTGCTGACGGTCAAGCACCTGACCACACGTTTTCCTGTGAAGGGCGGCTTTTTCCGCCGCACGGTGGCGAATGTTCACGCGGTCGAGGATGTCTCCTTTACAGTGAACAAGGGGCAGACGCTTAGTCTTGTGGGCGAAAGCGGCTGCGGAAAATCATCCGCCGGGCGCTCGATATTACGCCTTGTAGATCCGCTGTCGGGGGAGATTGACCTTGATGGCAAAGACATCATGGGCTTGGACCAGAGCGGGTTGCGAAACGCACGGCTTGATATGCAGATGATTTTTCAGGACCCGTTTGCCTCTTTGAATCCGCAGATGCAGCTAGCCGATCAGGTCGCCGAGCCCATCCACAACTTTGCGACGTTGACGGGTCAGGCGGTGATGGACCGGGTCGGGATGCTCTTTGACCGAGTGGAATTGCCGCGCAGCTTCATGCGCCGCTACCCGCATGAATTATCCGGCGGGCAGCGCCAACGTGTGGCCATTGCACGGGCGCTTGCGCTGAATCCCAAGCTGATTATCGCGGACGAAGCCGTGTCGGCGCTGGATGTTTCAGTGCAAGCGCAAGTGTTGAACCTGATGATGGAGCTGCAGGCCGAATTGGGCGTCTCCTACCTGTTCATCAGCCATGACATGGCCGTAGTCGAAAGGGTCAGCCACAATGTCGGAGTGATGTATCTGGGTCGGATTGTCGAGATTGGACCCCGTGCCAGCGTGTTCGAGAATCCGCAACATCCTTACACGCAGGCGCTGATGAAGGCGGTGCCCATCGCCGACCCGCGCCAGCGCAAGAGCGAGCGTGATCTTAACTTCAAGCCGATACCATCGCCCATTCATCCGGCAAGCTATAGGCCAGAGCCGTCCGTCTACAGGGAAGTCGCGCCGGGCCATAAGGTGCTGGAAACAGACAGCGGATATTGACAATGCCGCAGCGACTGACCCCGCTTGAGATCATGCAAAAACTGGTGGCTTTTCCGACGGTCAGTCGGGATACGAACATTCCGCTGATCGATTGGGTGGCGGACTATCTGGGCAGTCACGGCATTGCCAGCCATCGCTACATTGACCCCGACCAGCCGAAACATGCGCTTTTCGCCCATGTGGGCCCGCTGACAGAGGGCGCGCTTGTGCTTTCGGGGCATACGGATGTGGTGCCGGTTGATGGTCAGCCATGGTCTACTGATCCGTTTGAGGTGGTAGAGAAAAACGGCAAGTTCTACGGCCGCGGCACATGCGACATGAAAGGGTTCGACGCGCTTGCGATCTGGGCGCTGGTCGAGGCGCACCACAGCGGTGTGACGCGACCGTTGCAGATTGCGCTTAGTTTCGATGAAGAGGTCGGGTGCACCGGTGCCCCGCCAATGATCGCGGCAATGCAACCCGTTTTGCCAAAAGGGTCCGCAGTCATCGTCGGAGAGCCTTCGATGATGCGCACTGTTACAGGACACAAGGCTGGGATGGGATTTGACACCCATGTACAGGGCTTTGAGGTGCACAGCTCGATCATGGACCGGGGCGTGAATGCGATCATGTACGGGGCAAAGTTGATCGACTGGGCCAATGAGATGAACGTAGCCAATCAGAATGCGCAACCGGGTGATCTGGCAGCCGCTTTTGACCCGCCCTTTACCACACTACATGTAGGGCAGATTAGCGGTGGTACGGCCCACAACATCACTGCCAAAGACTGCCATTTCGCAATGGATTTCAGGGTGGTACCGGGCGAATCTCAACAAGAGTGGGAGGCGCTTTACCGAGAACGGGTCGCACAAGTACAAGCCATGATGCAAACCGTGGTGCCCGAGACGCGGATCGCTTTGAGCCAGCGTTTCAACGTACCCGCCCTTATGCCCGAGCGGGAAGGGTTGGCTGAACAGGTTGTGCGGCGGCTTACCGGTGACAATGCCACACATGTTGTCAGCTATGGCACAGAAGCGGGGCAGTTTCAGCAGGCGGGGTATTCCGCTGTCATTTGCGGCCCCGGTGATATCGCGCAAGCCCATCAGCCTGATGAATTCATTACGGTGGCACAATTCAATGCGGGGCACGCGTTCATGCAAAAGCTGGTTGCGTCTTTGCGGGGCGGGGCTGAGGCGACCTGAGGTGGTGGTATACCAGCTAACGTAGCCAAGGGGCGTTGAAGCCTATCTCGATCCCTGCGATCTTGTCTGTGCCGCGCGTGCCCCGCGGCTATCGCGATGCATGGAGCATGCCGCGGCACGGGGGCGGTGACATGCTAACAACCTCTGAGCATATGCGCCTGCTTGATCCGGCACCAAAACTCCCCAAACAGGCCGAGATCAGGCGGAGGTTTGCGGGCCTGTTTCCTGACTTGCCTGAGCGCGCTTTGTCGCATGCCTGGGCTGGGATGATTGACACAAGGCCCGACCTTGGCGTCGGCCTGTAGCCGCTTGCCGGTAACGAGTGCTGGCCATCGTCCCGCAGTTTTCCTATATCCGAAGCAGGCGGGTGGCTGCCCGCCCTATCAGGGAGATTTTGCGCGATGCCAGTAAAAAACCGATTTGCCGAGCTTCAACCGGAAATCGCCGCTTGGCGACGCGACCTTCACAAGCACCCGGAACTGCAGTTCGATACACATAGAACATCGGGCCTTGTCGCCGAGAAGTTACGTGCTTTTGGCTGTGACGAGGTTGTAACCGGTATTGGTCGCACGGGTGTCGTGGGTGTCATCAAGGGCAAGTCCGACACCTCGGGGCGCGTGGTTGGCCTGCGTGCGGATATGGATGCCTTGCCGATCCTGGAAGAGACCGGAGCCCCCTATGCTTCTGATACCGAAGGCAAAATGCACGCTTGCGGCCATGATGGCCATACCGCGATGCTGCTGGGGGCGGCACAGTATCTTTGTGAGACGCGCAATTTCGACGGCACCGCAGTTGTCATCTTTCAACCGGCTGAGGAAGGTGGCGGGGGTGGTCGTGTGATGTGCGAGGACGGTCTTATGACCCGTTTCGGGATCGAAGAAGTCTACGGCATGCACAACTGGCCCGGCATGGACATAGGTACATTTGCAATCCGGTCAGGCCCGTTTTTTGCCGCGACCGACATCTTCGAGATAGATGTGGAGGGCAGGGGTGGTCACGCGGCCAAACCGCACGAGACGGTTGATCCTACCGTTGTGGCAAGCCATGTCGTGCTTGCTCTGCAGACCATTGCGAGCCGCAACGCTGATCCGGTGGGACAGATTGTCGTGTCGGTCACATCTTTTGAAACCTCCTCCGATGCTTTCAATGTGATCCCGCAAACTGTGCAGATGAAGGGAACCGTGCGCACGTTGGACGCAGCGATGCGCGATCTGGCAGAGACGCGGCTGACGCAGATTGCTACCGGTGTTGCGCAAAGTCTGGGCGGCTCGGCACAGGTCCGTTACACGCGGAACTATCCCGTGACGACCAACCACGAAACGCAGACCGGTGTTGCCGCGGATGTTGCAAAATCTGTCGCTGGTGCGTGCCATCCCGCGGATCTGGTCATGGGCGGGGAGGATTTCTCATTCATGCTCGAAGAACGTCCGGGGGCGTATATTCTGATGGGCAACGGGGCCAGTGCGGCTCTTCACCATCCAAAGTACGATTTCAACGATGAAGCTATTCCTGTGGGTTGCAGCTATTGGGCTGAACTGGTTGAGCAGCGGATGCCAGCTGCATGAGAAATTCTGCGCAATCAGTTGATTAAAATCGTTTTTCAGTCTGATTGGAGCAGGCTTCGGTATACGTCGATAATGGCTGCGGCTTCGGCTTCAATGGAAAACTTTTCCAAGACATGGTTGCGTGACGCTTGTGAAAAACGCCGTCGTTTTGCGTCATCACTGAGCAATTCAATCACGTGGTCTGTTATTGCGTCCATGTCCTCGATTTCGACCAGAAAGCCGGTTTTTTCAGGGACAATCAGCTCTTCAAAAGCGCCCACTTTGGTGGCTACTGCAGGCACCCCGCAGGCCATCGCCTCGAGTGGTGTGAGCCCGAAGCCTTCCCACCGTTGCGGAGCAACATAAAGGTCCAAAGCTTGAAAATGCGCGGCCAATTGTGCGATCGGTACCTCGTCACGAAAGAGAATACGATCCGAAAGCCCCGCGTCCTCAACCTCTTGTTTGAGCTCGGCAAGGTAGCTCTGATGCTCTTCCGTGGCGCGACCCATCATCAGCGCGCGGGCTCTGGGCTCGGCCTTGCAGGCTTCGATCATGACTTTGATAAAAAGATCGTTGCCTTTCTGGTGTCGTATGCGCCCAAAGCATCCGACGAACAGACCGTCCTCGGGCAAGCCAAGCGTCTGACGCAGCGCCGCACGGTTCGCGACGGGTTTGAAATCGTCGCAATTCACTCCATGGTGGATTACGGTGGCGTGCCTTTCCAGGTAGCTTGCCGATCTGGCCGAAGTAGCAATGACCGCATCCATCCGTCGTATCAGCCAACGGGTAAAACCGGTATGGCGGCGCTGTGCTGCTGAAGTGAACAGCAGACGCAGTTTTTTGCCCCCAACGTATTTTAGGGCCAGCCCCGCCAGCATCTCAACATTGCGTCTGGCGTGCCACACGCGCGCGCCATGAGGACCGCGCCGCGGCAGGGACAACAGTTTTGCCGGGGGCAGATTTGGCACCTCTTGCGGAAGATCGGGGCCGGAAGCGACAATTGCGATATGCTGCGCTTGTACCGGCACCAGCCTGATCACGGTCGATGTTACACCGGAATGGCGGCGTTTGAAGTTGGGCGCGATAACGTCAATGCCAGCCAGCGCTGGGATTTTTGCAGCGGGCATCATCTGTCCTGTACCTTCAGGTCAAGTGCGGCTACCAGACGTTCGGCAATTGTTGTCAGTTGCGAAGACTTGCCGCGAATAAAGTCTCGCGCGGCCCGGCCTGAGGCATCGATCACGGCTTGATCGGACAACAGGCGGTCGACGGCTGACGCGATTTGCGCCGCATCCTCGACATAGACAACAGCGCCGCCACGGTGCATCTCCTCGTAGGTTTCGCTGAAGTTGTGTACTTCTGGTCCGGACAGGACACTGCGCCCGGCAAGAGCGACTTCATAGGGGTTGTGCCCACCGATGGGCTTGAGCGATCCGCCCAGAAAGATTGCATCCGACAGCGCGTACCAGTTTCCCAACTCGCCCAAGGTGTCTGCCAGATAGACCGCATTGACATCGGGCATCTCGCCGTCCGACCGGACAGCAAAACTGAGACCAGCCTGATCGAGCAGCCGTGCTATGTCCGCGCTTCGGTGCGGGTGACGCGGCGCCAGCAGCAAAAGCAGATCGGGATGGCTTTCCAATAGTAATTTATGGGCGGCAAGAATGATTTCCTCTTCGCCTTTATGGGTGGAGGCTGCAACCCAAACGGGGCGGCCCTTAAGGTTCGTGCGCACCTGCGCGAGCACCGCAGGATCCTGCGCAAGCGGGGGCGCCAGCGATTTAAGATTAATACCGCGCGCCACGCGGTCCGCAGGTGCGTTCATCTCGATCATGGCCTGTGCCATCTCGTCGTTTTGGGTCAGGATAAGATCAAAGCTGTCGAGCACATATGCAGCTGTCTTCGGGCGGCGCGCCCAGGCGGCCCGTGATGATGCGCTAAGCCGCGCGTTGACCAGCACCATGCGTGCGCCGGACTGTTTGGTGCGCCGCAGCATTTGCGGCCAAAGCTCGCTTTCGACAAAGACTGCCGCGTCGGGGCGCCAGTGCGCGAGAAAGCGCTTGACCGGACCTGGCGCATCCAGCGGAGCAAACTGATGGGCGGTGCGTGGTGGCAAGCGTTTGGCGACCAGTTCGGCGGATGTGGCGGTACCCGACGTCATCAGAAAATGCGCGCGGGGCACCAGTCTGCCCATCTCGGTGATAAGAGACAGAACAGACAGGCTTTCACCCACAGATGCAGCATGAAACCAGACCAGCGACCCCGACCCCGAACGTGGTTCGGTGGCATGGCCGAGTTTTTCGTGAGCGCGCACAATCGGAACGCCTGCCGCGCGCAGTTTGCGCGTTTCGATCCATGCGAAAAAGGGCACCAGCATGGCGGAGGCCGCCACGTAGATGTGAAAAAGGAAAGGGGGGCGCATAGCGCGTATCAGCCGCCTGTGTGGCTCATGTGGCGTGGCATTTGCCCGTCCAGCTTTTGCCGCGAATAGTCGAAATCATGGCCTTTTGGCTTGCGTGCAATTGCCGCGCGGATGGCGTCTTGCAAGGGGGCATCGTTTTCCGGATGCGCCCGCAGAGGCGCGCGCAGGTCTGCCACATCTTCCTGTCCGAGGCACATGTAGATTTCGCCCGTGCAGGTCACGCGGACGCGGTTGCAGCTTTCGCAGAAGTTGTGGCTGAGAGGGGTGATAAAGCCGATCTTCTGACCCGTTTCCTCAAGCCGTACATATCGCGCCGGGCCGCCGGTGCGTTCGGCAAGATCCGTCACGGTGTAGTGTTCGGCATAGCGCGCGCGCACATCTTTCAGCGACCAGTACTGGTCGAGCCGGTCTTCGTTGCCGATGTCACCCATTGGCATTACTTCAATCCAGGTCAGATCAATGCCGCGTTCGGCGCACCATTCGGTCATGCTTGGAAGTTCGGCTTCGTTGAAACCTTTCAAGGCCACGGCATTGATCTTTACGCGCATCCCCGCGGACTGAGCGGCGTCAATCCCGCGCAGTACCTGAGGCAGGCGACCCCAACGTGTGATCTCTGCGAATTTTTTCTCGTCTAGCGTATCAAGCGATACGTTCACCCGACGCACACCCGCAGCATACAGGTCCTGGGCGAAGCGCTCGAGCTGGCTTCCGTTGGTGGTCAGTGTCAATTCTTTCAGCGTGCCAGCATCAAGATGACGCGACATGCTATTGAAAAACGTCATGATCCCCTTGCGGACCAAGGGCTCGCCACCTGTAATGCGCAGCTTTTCCACGCCAAGCTCGACAAAGTTTGAACACAGCCGGTCCAGCTCTTCGAGCGTCAGAAGCTCTTTCTTGGGCAAGAACGTCATGTTTTCGGACATGCAATAGACGCAGCGGAAGTCGCAACGGTCTGTTACGGAAACGCGCAGGTATGTGATTGCGCGTGCGAAAGGGTCAATCAGTGGTGCATTCATGCCCTAATTGGTACCGTTCTGTCGTTTCAGGAGCAAGCCCATAACGCAGTCAGTCCCGCCAACAGGTGTTTGTTTATAGCCAAATGTTTCTGCTATCGAAATAAACCCGAGCCTGTTTTGAGAGCGCGGGCGGTCGACTGCGGCCCGGACCGTGCCATCAGCCGCATACTGCAGCGCTCAGGTGGCCTTTTTGTCCAGAATGAAGGTCGACGCGCCGTCAATTGTGCTCTGGTTGCGGGTGGCCCAATAATCGGCAATGCCCTCTGGCCCCTTATCGCGGGCCCATGTGTCCAGCACGTCGCGCTCGCCTGTGTAATTCATGAATGGAACAGCATAACCGCAGCTGGTCTGCACCATATCGATTGTCATGTCATAGAGTTGCCGCGCGCCGTGCGAATGTGGGAAGGCTGCGTTGAGGTTGGCAAAGGCCGCATCGCGCGGGTGCAGGGTGCGGGCACTGCCGTATGCGCGCAGGATCATTGGTTTTCTGTCAAAGCTGCACCACATCAGGGTCATGCGGTTGATCTGTGCCAGATGCCCTGCTGTTTCATTTCCCGATCCCGTCAGGTTGCGCCAAACGATACGATTTGGACCCAGTACGCGCAGGCTGTCCATGCCTTTAGGCGATATGTTCACGCGCCCTTCGGGGCCTGCTGTCCCGCAGAAAAAGACATGCTGCGCCTCGATAAAACGTGTGAGCGTTTCGTTCAGCGCGTCATGCTGCGTGGCCATGGGTCACTCCACCGTGACGGATTTTGCAAGGTTTCTGGGTTGGTCCACGTCCGTCCCTTTGGCGACAGCCGTGTGATAGGCAAGAAGTTGGGCAGGGATAGCGTAGAGAATAGGCGTCAGAACGTCGGGGACCTGTGGCAGCTCGATGCTGGCATAGGCGTCTTTCCCGAATTCGGCGATACCTTCGGCGTCAGATATAAGAATGACCCGCCCTTTGCGAGCCATGACTTCCTGCATGTTGCTGAGTGTCTTTTCGAAAAGTGTATCGCGCGGGGCCATGACAACGACCGGAACCTTTTTGTCGATAAGCGCAATGGGCCCGTGCTTCAGTTCGCCCGCCGCATAAGCTTCTGCGTGTATATAGCTGATTTCCTTCAGCTTCAACGCGCCTTCAAGTGCGAGAGGGTACATCAGCCCACGGCCCAGAAAGAGTACGTCGCGCGCCTCGGCAAGCTTTAACGCGGCCTGATGCATCTGCGCATTCGCGCCGAGCGCGGTGCTGATGGTGTTGGGCATCCCGCGCAACGCCGAGATGTGATCTGCCAGCGTTTCGGCGTCCATCTCGCCCCGGTCGGAGGCGGCTTTGAGGGCTAGCAGCAGTAAAACAACCAATTGGCAGGTAAAGGCTTTGGTAGAGGCGACGCCAATCTCGACACCGGCGTAGATCGGCAAGGCCAGGTCACTTTCACGCGCAATAGAGCTTTCAGGTACGTTGACCACCGAAAGCACTGTCGACGCCTTGCCGGCGCAGTAGCGCAGGGCGGCCAGCGTGTCTGCTGTCTCGCCCGACTGGCTGACGAACAGGGCCGCTGTTCTTGCCGGAATGGGCGGTTCGCGGTAGCGGAACTCGGAGGCGACATCGACTTCAACGGGAATGCGGGCAAGCTGTTCAAACCAGTACTTGGCCGTAAGGCAGGCGTAGTAGGCCGTACCGCAAGCGACCAGCGTCAAACGATCCGTCGAAGTGAAGTCTATGCCGGGGCCGGGCAGGGTGATCTCGCCCGCGCCTGTCAGATACTTTTGCAGAGCATCGGCAATTACACCGGGTTGTTCGGCGATTTCCTTGGCCATGAAGTGCTTGTGCCCAGCCTTGTCAACCTGGCTGCTTTCAACTTGAATCGTCTTGATGGGGCGCTCTACAACTGCGCCGGACTGGTCTTGGATTTCAAGGCTGTGGCGGGTCAGGGCCGCGCGATCGCCCTCTTCCAGGTAGGTGATCTGGTTCGTCAGCGGTGCAAGGGCAATCGCGTCGGAACCCACGAACATCTCACCGTCACCATGGCCGATGGCCAGAGGCGATCCTTTGCGGGCTGCGATGATAAGATCGTCTTCACCGTTAAACAGGAAGGCCAGCGCAAAGGCGCCGCGCAGGCGGTCCAGAGCTTTATACGCCGCCTCTTTCGGGCTGGAGCCCTGCGACATGTAGAACTCGGTCAGAAGCGCGACGGTTTCGGTGTCTGTTTCGGTGACAAAGCGAATGCCATGGCCCGCCAGTTCCTCGCGCAGTTCGCGAAAATTCTCGATGATGCCATTGTGGACCACAGCCACAGGCCCGGCCTGATGGGGGTGCGCATTGGTGACAGTGGGGGCGCCGTGCGTGGCCCAGCGGGTGTGTCCGATGCCGGATTTGCCGGGCAGCGGGTTATGCACAAGCATATCCGACAGGTTGACCAGCTTGCCCACCGCGCGGCGTCTGTCGAGCGTGCCATTGTCAACGGTCGCCACGCCTGCGCTGTCATACCCGCGATACTCCAACCTTTTGAGCGCGTCGACCAGAATGGGCGATGCTTCGTGATTGCTCAAGACACCAACAATACCGCACATGGTCAGCTTCCTCTTTGTTGTTGCGCTTTTTTCGCTCTGAGCATGGCAAAAAGCTTTTTGGCCATTCCCGGTTTTTCAATCTGCGGCGCGCGGGCAAGCGCAAGTGCCTCGGGTTCGACGTCGGAGGTGATAACCGACCCGCTGCCTGTCATCGCCTCATTGCCAATATGCACGGGCGCCACCAACATCGTGTTCGAGCCAATAAAGACGTCATCCCCGATGTGGGTGTGATGTTTCATCACGCCATCGTAGTTGCAAGTGATGGTGCCCGCGCCGATGTTGCTGCGTTCACCCAACGTGGCATCGCCCACATAGCTAAGGTGGTTTACCTTCGTGCCGGTCCCGACACGGGCGTTTTTCATTTCGACGAAATTGCCGACGCGCACGTTTTCGCTTAGCTCGGTGCCGGGGCGCAGCCTTGCATAGGGCCCGATTACCCCACCGCGCGCCACATGGCACCCTTCAAGATGCGAAAACGAGCGGATGGTCGCGCCGCTTTCGACGGTCACCCCGGCAGCGAAGATGACATGCGGCTCAACGACTGTATCGCGCCCGATCACGGTGTCGAAGGCAAAGTAGACGGTCTCAGGGGCGGGCATAGTCACGCCGTTCTCGAAGGCGTCCCGCCGGGCGCGGGCCTGAAAGGCCGCTTCCGCGCTCGCCAGTTCGGCGCGGGTGTTGATGCCAAGTGTTTCGCTTTCATCGCAGCGCACGACGGTGGCGCGCAGACCGCGTGCGCGCGCGCGTTCAGGTATATCTGTCAGGTAATACTCGCCAGCGGCATTGTCATTGTCGATTTCTGAAAGCATCTCGAACAAGAGGCGGCTGTCACAAGCAACAACGCCGCTATTACATAGCCTTATCGAGCGCTCTTCATCTGTTGCGTCCTTGTATTCCACGATCTTAAGTAGCGTGTCGCCCTCGGTCACAAGCCGCCCATATCGCGCGGGGTCAGCGGCTTCGAACCCCAGAACAACTACGTCTGCGTCCTGTTGGGCCTTGAGCATCGCGCCGAGTGTTTCTGCAGTGACAAAGGGTGTGTCGCCGTAAAGAATGATGACCGTGCCCTCAAATCCTTGCAGCTTGTTGCGGGCCTGATCTGCGGCATGGGCCGTTCCCAACTGTTCTGTCTGTTCTACCACGGTGCATGTTGCATCATGGGACAGTGCCGCGGCGCGGACCTGATCGGCTCCGTGCCCCGCGACGATAACGGTATGTTTGGGATCAAGGGACGCGCCCGCTTGCATGGCGTGGACCAACAGCGGTGCGCCTGCGAGAGGGTGCAGGACTTTGGGCAGATCCGAGTTCATCCGAGAGCCCTTGCCCGCGGCGAGGATAACCAAAGCAATGTCCATGTTAAAACTCTTTGTATTCTGTTGTGAGCCTGTTTATCCGCTTACACGTGGTGTGCAAGCCGCATGCCATCAAAGATGGTTGCGAGTTGCAACAAAGGAGCGCGGAAATGCGCGTATGGCGGGATATCAGGCAGTATGAAAACGGTGATTTTTGATCTGGATGGCACATTGGCCGACACAAGCGGTGATTTGATCGCAGCGGCGAATGTCTGCTTTCGTGACATGGGTGCGGGCGATGTGCTTGACCCAGAGGCAGATCAGGCAACTGCGCTGCGTGGCGGTCGGGCGATGCTGACACTTGGTATGACACGGTTGGGCCGGTCTGCAGAGACGGATGTGATCGACCGCTATTATCCTATCTTGCTTGAAGCGTATGGCGGGGCGATTGATGTCTACACTCATATGTATCCGGGCGCGATGGATGCGGTGGAAGAGTTGAAAAAGCGCAGCTATGGCGTGGGTATTTGCACCAACAAACCCGAAGCGCTGGCCGAGACTCTGTTGCGGCGCCTTGGCGTGCGCGATGCATTTGCTTCGATGATTGGAGCCGATACGCTGCCCGTACGCAAACCGGACCCGGCACCCTTGTTCGAGGCCGCACGGCGTGCAGGCGGTCTGCCTGAAAGGTCACTTCTGGTAGGCGATTCCGATACGGACAGGAACACGGCGCGCGCGGCGGGCGTGCCCAGCGTATTGGTTACCTTCGGGCCTGCGGGGGGCGATATGGCAGCACTGGCGCCCGAAGCGCTGCTGGACCATTTTGACGCCCTGCCTGATCTGGCCGACCACTTGCTGGCTTGACGGGCTGACACGCGAAGGCCACTGTTTTGATTGCGAAAGGGAGAGATGCCATGCAGGAAGTGTTCAAAGGCAGTTTTACCCAACAAGAACCGATACCTGATGCGGGCATTGATGCGGCCTTGGCCGTTCTGCGCCATGGTCGTTTGCACAGGTACAATACCACAGCGGGCGAGATCAGCGAGACCGCGCTGCTCGAACAGGAATTCGCCGCATCGGTTGGTGCGCGTTACTGTCTGGCAGTTGCATCCGGCGGCTATGCCATGGCCACGGTGCTGCGAGCGCTTGGTGTCAAACCTGGCGACAAGGTTTTGTCCAATGCGTTCACGCTGGCACCCGTGCCGGGGGCGATCGCGGCTGTGGGTGCTGTGCCTGTTTACGTAGAGGTGACGGAAAGCCTGACGATTGATCTGGAGGATCTCGCGACAAAACTGTCGCAAGCGCGGGTGCTTCTGCTCA
Source organism: uncultured Roseobacter sp. (assembly GCA_947501635.1). Lineage (GTDB taxonomy): Bacteria > Pseudomonadota > Alphaproteobacteria > Rhodobacterales > Rhodobacteraceae > Roseobacter. The sequence goes on along the minus strand of CANMWT010000003.1, from coordinate 200,152 downwards.
GCCATATGCGCGGACATCTGTGCGATATGGAGCGTTTGATGGCATTGTGCGATGACGCGGGCGTGCGCGTGGTTGAGGATTGCGCCCATACGATGGGGGCCGCCTGGAAGGGGGTGCCGTCGGGGCGCTATGGGGCTGTCGGGTGTTACTCCTGCCAGACTTACAAACACGTCAATTCCGGTGAAGGCGGCTTTCTGGTGACCGATGACACCGACCTTGCAGCCCGTGCCGTGATGCTGTCGGGAAGCTATATGCTGTATGAAAGGCATCTTGCCGCGCCGCCAAAAGAAGCATTTGAGCATATCCGATACGAAACGCCCAACATTTCGGGGCGTATGGACAATCTGCGTGCAGCAATCCTGCGCCCACAGGTGGCGGATCTCGAAACACAATGCGCGCGCTGGAATGCGCGATATGCGCGGCTGGAAGCGGGGCTTCGGGATGTGCCGGGTCTTTCGCTGGTCGAACGACCGGACGAAGAAACGATTGTCGGATCCTCGATCCAGTTTCTGCTACTCGACTGGCCTGCAGAGGCGGTGCGCGACGTGATCGCGCGTTGTGCCGCGCGTGGCGTGGAGCTTAAATGGTTTGGCGCGCGGGAACCGGTTGCCTTTACAAGCCGCTATGACAGCTGGCGCTATGCCCCAAGTGCGGCAATGCCCGCCACGGACAGGATTTTGGCCGGTGTCGTCGATATGCGGGTTCCCTTGACCTTTTCGCTGGAGGACTGCGATCAGATTGCGCGGATTATCCGCGCAGAGGTCGGCGCGGTATTTCAGAAGGCGGCGTAATCCACCGGCGCGCGCGGCTGAGCCGCGCGCAAGTTCTTTTGTTGTTTTTGGGCAAGCGTCACTGGTCGGCGCGCACGGCTTGACCGACGCGAGGTGGCTGGCTAGGATATGAACGCTTGTTCATTAAATGCGTTGTGGCGCAAAGGGAGGCACAGGCGCGATGTTTAACGGTACGATGCGGTTTGATCTGGGCGAGGATGTCAATGCTTTGCGCGAGATGGTGCATCGCTGGGCGCAGGAGCGACTGGTGCCCATAGCGGCAGACATCGACCTGCAAAACTGCTTTCCGTCCGAGCTTTGGACGGAAATGGGCGCGCTGGGGCTTTTGGGCATTACTGTCGAAGAGGCGTATGGCGGGGCTGGGATGTCATATCTGGCCCATGTTGTGGCAGTAGAAGAAATTGCACGCGCTTCGCCGTCGGTGGCTCTGTCTTATGGTGCGCACTCGAACCTATGCGTCAATCAGATAAAGCTGAACGGCACAGAGGCGCAAAAACGCAAGTATTTGCCCGGCCTTGTCTCAGGCGACCATGTCGGCGCGCTGGCTATGTCCGAGGCCGGCGCGGGGTCTGATGTTGTTTCAATGAAGCTGCGCGCGGAAAAACGCAACGACCACTATCGCTTGAACGGCAGCAAATACTGGATCACCAATGGGCCCGACGCGTCGGTCGTTGTGGCATATGCAAAGACCGATCCCGATGCAGGCGCCAAAGGCATAACGGCCTTTATCGTTGAAAAAGAGATGGCGGGCTTTTCGGCGGGTCCACATCTGGACAAGCTGGGAATGCGCGGGTCGAACACGGGCGAGCTGATTTTTGAAGATGTCGAAGTGCCGTTTGAAAACGTTCTGGGAGAAGAGGGGCGCGGGGTGTCGGTTTTGATGTCGGGCCTTGATTTCGAACGCGTCGTGCTTGCCGGTATCGGACCGGGTATCATGGCGGCCTGTCTCGACACAGTAATGCCCTATCTGGCTGAACGTCAGCAATTCGGAAAACCTATCGGGAGTTTTCAGCTGATGCAGGGTAAAATAGCTGACATGTATACATCTATGAATTCGGCGCGGGCCTACCTGTACGAAGTAGCCAAAGCCTGCGACCGAGGGGACGTGACGCGACAAGACGCAGCGGCATGCTGCCTTTACGCGTCGGAAGAAGCGATGCGACAGGCCCATCAGGCGGTTCAAGCAATGGGCGGCGCCGGATTTTTGAATGACAGTCCGGTGGCGCGGTTGTTTCGGGATGCCAAACTGATGGAAATCGGGGCCGGGACCTCGGAAATTCGCCGGATGCTGGTGGGGCGCGAGATGATGGGGGCCATGGTCTGATCCGATGACAGGCACCGGATCAGATAATTTGATCAGACAGCGGGATCGCTGTTTCGTATCAGAATTGGAATACGTACGACGCCGACAAAACGACAGGGTCGATATTGGTGGTGCCGATTTTAGCTTCGTTCAGGTAGACGTCGCTGTCGATATCGATGTAACGCGCGGTAAACCGCAAGGCCGATTTGTCGTTGAGCATGTAATCAACACCGGCTTGAAACGCATATCCGAAAGAGCTTTCCAGTTCCAACTTGCCCAAAGAGGATTCCTCTTCGAAAAAGTTGGTGTAGTTCAGGCCCATGCCAAGATAAGGCTTCCACTGGCTTTGCGTCGGAAAGTGGTAATTCAGAGAAATGGTCGGAGGCAAATGCTGCGTGCTGCCAACATTGCCAAGCCCATCAAGCGAAATGTCATGGTCAAAAGGTGTGGAGACCAGAAGCTCAACGCCGAAGTTGTCCGCAAAAAAGTACTCAGCGGTGAAAATCGGGCGGGTGCTGTCATCGACATCGGAGTCCAATCCTGCGAGATCACCGTTGTTGGATTTCGGGTTGACGTTGCCGATACCTACAGCGACGGTCCAGTCCCCTTTGGACTGGGCAAAAACAGGGCCCGATACGACGACGAGTGCGCTGGTCAGCAGGAGGGCTTTCACAGTGGTTTTCATTTCGTTTTCAGCCTTTTCAAAAATAGCACGGTCCTTGTCGGCACGATAACACAAAGATTCTTTGACATGCATCAATGTCTTTCGCGGTATGGCGCAAGTGTTGCAAAAATGAGCGCGATATAATGCCACGCTGGCTGTGGTTTCTTCCTCTCGCGGCCTTGGTCCTTGCTATTGGCCTTTGGGCCTTTCGTTTGGGCTGGATTGCGGCGACTCTCACGGAGACAGATGTGATCATGGCATATTCGGCCCGCTACCTTGAAGAGCACGCAGGTCCTGTGCGCCAGACAGACTGCTCTGCTCAGCCTGCGACCATAGAATCCGTTTGGATAATCGTGACCTGTATCGCAGGGGATGGGACACGATATGACTATCCGGTTGATCGTTTTGGCCAGCTGGTTCAGGTCAACCTGCCCGAAAGAGCCCCGTCGGAGCCCAGGACATGACAACAACAGCAGACCAGTGGCAATGCCGGACATCCGCCCTGCAAGGAGAAGCGCCATGAAACTGATATCGCAGATCGCGGCCGGTTCCGAAAACTATCAGGCTAATCGCGCGGCGCATCTTGCCGCGTTGGACGACATTGCCCGTGTTGCCGAGGCCGCCGCTGAAGGCGGTGGGGAAGCGGCCCGCGCCCGTCACATCGCGCGCGGCAAGATGCTGCCGCGAGATCGTGTCGCGGGTCTTTTGGATGCCGGCAGCCCCTTTCTTGAGATCGGCGCGACCGCTGCGCATGGCATGTACGGTGGTGCCGCACCTGCCGCCGGCCTGATTGCAGGTATTGGCCGCGTCGAGGGGCAGGAGGTCATGATCCTGTGCAATGACTCCACCGTAAAAGGGGGCACATATTTTCCGCTAAGCGTCAAGAAACACCTGCGCGCGCAGGAAATTGCCGCCGAAAACCATCTGCCTTGCGTCTATCTGGTCGATAGCGGTGGGGCCAATCTGCCCAACCAGGACGAAGTTTTCCCCGACCGCGATCACTTCGGCCGGATATTTTACAATCAGGCCCGCATGAGCGCGGCCGGTATTGCACAGATCGCGGTGGTGATGGGGTCTTGCACTGCGGGGGGTGCCTATGTGCCCGCGATGTCGGATGTGACAATTATTGTCAAAGAGCAGGGGACCATTTTTCTCGCCGGACCGCCATTGGTCAGGGCAGCGACAGGAGAAGTGGTTTCTGCCGAAGATCTGGGCGGTGGAGATGTGCATACCCGCTTGTCGGGCGTTGCGGATTATCTGGCGGAGGATGACACCCATGCTCTGGCACTGGCACGTCGGGCGGTGCGTGGACTGAACCGGTCAAAACCGGCAACCGTGGCGTGGGAAACCCCCGAAGAGCCGGCCTATGACCCCGAAGAAATTCTTGGCGTGGTGCCAGCCGATTTGCGAACGCCCTACGACAGCCGCGAGATCATCGCACGGCTTGTGGATGGCTCGCGGTTTGACGAGTTCAAAGCTCGGTTCGGCGAGACGCTGGTGACAGGGTTTGCCCATATCAAAGGCTGTCCGGTCGGGGTCATCGCCAACAATGGCGTGCTTTTTTCGCAAGCGGCGCAGAAAGGTGCGCATTTCATCGAGTTGTGTACGCAAAGGCGGATACCACTGGTGTTTTTGCAAAACATCACGGGTTTTATGGTCGGCCGGCAGTATGAGAACGAAGGCATTGCCCGGCATGGCGCAAAAATGGTCACGGCTGTGGCATGTGCGAATGTGCCCAAAATCACAATGCTGGTAGGCGGCTCTTTTGGGGCGGGCAACTACGGCATGGCTGGGCGCGCGTACAGCCCGCGGTTTTTGTGGACCTGGCCGAACAGTCGCATCTCTGTCATGGGCGGGGCGCAGGCGGCTGGTGTGCTCGCGACCGTCAAGCGCGCAGCAATCGAACGGGGCGGTGGCAGTTGGACGGCGGCCGAAGAGGAAGCTTTCAAGCAGCCGACACTTGATATGTTCGAAGAGCAAAGTCACCCACTTTACGCCTCTGCGCGCCTTTGGGATGACGGTATCATTGATCCCCGAAAAAGCAGGGATGTGTTGAGCCTGTCGCTGTCTGCGGCTCTCAATGCCCAGATTGAAGAGACCCGCTATGGCGTATTTCGGATGTGAGGCTGATGGTGCGCGCGCAAGAAAACGTTGACTGCAACAGCGGTGCCCGCGTGTTTGAAGCGACCGCAGTTCCGCTGCAAATGGTGCGAAAACGCTTTCAGATCAATGGTGTTTCAGAGGACTTTAGCGAATGACCGTACAGACAAATGGGGCACTGTTTCGGCGAATTCTTATTGCCAACCGGGGCGAGATCGCCTGCCGTATCATTGAAACCGCGCAGGCGATGGGGGTGGAGTGCGTCGCTGTATATTCTGATGCTGATGCGACGGCCAGGCATGTAAAAATGGCGAATGCCGCAATTCGCATCGGGGGCGCCGCGCCGTCTGAGAGCTATTTGCGCGGGGACGTCATTGTTCGTGCGGCGCTGGACAGCGGGGCGGAGGCGATCCACCCCGGGTATGGTTTTCTGAGCGAGAACCCTGATTTTGTAGAAAGTGTCGAGGCTGCAGGGCTGACATTTATAGGACCTTCGGCACAGGCCATTCGCGCCATGGGGCTGAAGGATGCCGCCAAAGTGGTGATGGAACGGGCGGGCGTGCCGGTCGTGCCCGGGTATCACGGCGCGGATCAGGACGCGGCGCGCCTCGCTGCAGAAGCGGAAAAGATTGGCTACCCGGTGCTTATCAAGGCCGTAGCCGGGGGCGGAGGCAAGGGCATGCGACGCGTGGACGCTGCAACGGACTTCGCACAAGCGCTCGAAGCGGCGCGCTCCGAAGCAAAGAAGGCTTTCGGCAATGGCGTTGTTCTGGTGGAAAAATACGTGAACCAGCCGCGACACATAGAAGTGCAGGTGTTCGGCGACGGCCACAGCGCCATACATCTTTTCGAGCGGGACTGCTCGCTGCAGCGGCGGCACCAAAAAGTTATCGAAGAGGCGCCCGCACCCGGCATGACGCCGCAGATGCGTGCCGCAATGGGTCAGGCGGCGGTGCGTGCGGCAGAAGCGATCGGTTACAGCGGTGCAGGAACGGTGGAGTTTATCGTCGACAGCGCGTCCGGCCTACGCGAAGACGCGTTCTTTTTCATGGAAATGAACACGCGTCTGCAGGTCGAACACCCCGTAACCGAAGCGATTACAGGTATTGATCTGGTCGCTTGGCAGTTGCAGGTGGCCTCCGGCGCGCCTTTGCCGCTGCGCCAAGAAGACCTGCACATCTCGGGCCATGCCTTCGAGGCAAGGCTTTATGCCGAAGATGTCCCGGCAGGTTTTTTGCCGGCCACGGGCCGGTTAAGTCATCTGAAGTTTCCCGACAACGTCCGTGCCGACAGCGGTGTTCAGTCCGGTGACGAGATCTCACCCTACTATGATCCGATGATTGCCAAACTCGTTGTGCACGGGGAAACCCGCGACATCGCTTTGAAGAAACTGGACAAGGCGCTGGGCGAAACCGAAGTGGCAGGGACGGTGACCAATCTGGCGTTTCTGGGTGCTTTGGCGCGGCATGTGGGCTTTGGCGCAGGGGTATTCGATACTGGTTTGATTGCGCGCGATCTTGACAGCCTGACATGTCCGCCACCGGTGCAGGTACGGCATATAGTATGGGCTGCCATGGTGACGAGCGGGTTGGACGCGCCTGCCGCTGACGCAGGCTTTTCGCTGTGGCAGCCTTTGTGCCACCGGGTGAGGCTGACCCATGCGGGCGACATCTTCGCACCCAGTGTCCGGGTCAATGGGCCGGACACCCAAATCTGGCAGGTGGGTGACCACGAAGTTGTCGCACAGCGTCGTGCCGGCGTCTGGAGGATAGATGGTGTGCATGCGCCAAAGGCACATTGCCAAGACGGTCAGGTTACGGTTTTTGACGACTATGGCGTGGTCTTTGGTATTGTCGATGACCTTGCTCAGACCGCGCAGGGCACCACGGTTGACACGCGTATCGACGCGCCCATGCCGGGGATCATCAAGCTGCTGGCTGCCAAGCCCGGTCAGAAGGTGGCCAAAGGGGACCGTCTTGCGGTGCTAGAAGCGATGAAGATGGAACACGCGCTGCTGGCAGCACGCGACGGGGAGATTGCCGAGGTTTTGGCGACCGAAGGCGCACAGGTTCTGGCTGGTGCGCCCTTGATCACGCTGAAAGAAGAGGACGCGCCATGATTGTTCTGCACCACTGTCCGCAAACCCGTTCCATGCGGACGCTTTGGCTGTTGCACGAACTTGAGGTCCCGTTTCAGATCAGAACCTATCCGTTTGACCAAACGCTCAGGCGGCCGGAGTTCTTGTCGTTGTCTCCCGCAGGGCGCGTACCGGCGCTGGAGATCGACGGCGAACGTATGTTCGAAACCGGCGCGATCACTGAATACCTTTGCGAGCGGTACAGTCCTGACGGGTTGGGTCGTATTGCGGGCAGCCCGGACCGGATGAGCTGGCTGGTGTGGGTGCATTTTGCGGAAACACTCAGCCAGCACACGGCGGCTCTGACGCAACAACATGTGGCGCTTTATGAAGATCATATGCGCAGCCCGATTGTGATGAAGCTCGAAGCCGCGCGTATACGGAAATGTTTCGACGCGATCGAAGCGCGCCTGTCCACGCCCATTGAGAACCGTGACTACTTGCTGACATCAGGGTTTTCAGCAGCCGATATCTCTGTGGGGCAGGCCGTCTACATGGCGCGCCACTTTGCAACGCTGGACGCGCATCCGTCTGTGGCAGCCTGGTATGAAAGGATCACCGACAGGTCTGCCTTTAGCAAAGCGTTGCCTCAGGGCGGGGGCATTTATTCGCAAGACTTTTATGCGCCTTGGCCGCTAGAGTAGAAAAAACTGTCAGGGAGGGATGCGTCATGAGTCTTGGGCCATGTGAGATTTTCGAAGTCGGACCGCGAGACGGCCTGCAGAACGAGGCGCGGATTATTCCGCTGGCCGAAAAGATCGCGCTAATCAATCGTTTGAGCGATGCGGGGTTTTCGCGCATCGAAGTGGCAAGCTTTGTATCGCCAAAAGTCATGCCTCAGATGGCCGATGCCGCTGATGTGCTGGCGGGCATTTCGCGCCGCCCGGGCACGCGCTATGCGGCGCTGACGCCAAATATGCGTGGATTTGAAGATGCACGCACCGCCAAAGCGGATGAAATCGCTGTGTTCGCCTCTGCCTCGGAAGGTTTTTCCAAGGCCAATATTAACGCCAGCATTGCGGAAAGCTTGGAGCGTTTCGCACCCATTCTGGAAGAGGCGCGCCATATCGATCTGCCGGTGCGTGGGTATGTGTCTTGCGTTGTTGCATGCCCCTTCGACGGACCGACGTCGCCGCAACAGGTGGCTGAGGTTGTCGATAAGTTGTTTGCGATGGGGTGTTATGAAATCAGCCTTGGCGACACCATCGGTGCGGGCACGCCTGACAGTGTCGCGCGCATGCTGCTTGCGGTGCGCGATGTTGTGCCTGTGGGGCGGCTTGCGGGGCATTTTCACGACACGCAAAACCGTGCGATGGCAAACATAGACGCGTCGCTCAGCCTTGGTGTGCGGGTCTTCGACAGTGCAATCGGCGGTTTGGGAGGCTGTCCTTTCGCGCCGGGGGCTGCCGGAAATGTGGCAACAGAGGCGGTGGCAGCGCACCTTTCGGCTTTGGGCTATGAAACCGGTCTGGACCTTGACCAGATCAGCAAAGCTGCCGCGATGGTGCATGAGATGCGCTCGGACCCGCAACCAGCGGAGTAGGCGCAGATGTACGAAACCATCGCTGTCAATACGGACGCGCGCGGGGTCGCAACGCTGACGCTGAACCGGCCAGAAAAGCACAATGCAATGTCTGCCAAGATGCTGGTGGAGCTGACGGATGCGGCGGAAAGACTGGGCGCAGATGAGGCGGTGCGTGTTGTCGTGTTAACCGGCGCAGGAAAGTCTTTTTGCGCAGGCGGTGATCTGGGCTGGATGCGCGACCAGCGGGGTATGGCGCCCCAGACCCGCGATGCAGAGGCGCGCAAACTTGCAACCATGCTGCACCGGCTGAACAGGTTGCCCAAACCGCTGATTGGTGCGCTGCAGGGGAATGCTTTCGGGGGCGGCGTTGGGCTGGCCTGTGTGTGCGACGTTGTTGTGGCCGCCGATGACTGCAGGTTTGGCTTGACCGAAACACGGCTGGGGCTGATCCCCGCCACCATAGGGCCCTATGTGATCAAGCGCATGGGTGAGGGGCGTGCCCGGCAGGTGTTCATGTCTGCCCGCCTCTTTGACGCGCATGAGGCGACAGCGCTTGGTATTGTGTCCAAAGCGGTGCCGCGTAACGGCTTGCCAGAGGCGGTCGAGGCCGAAGTAATACCCTATCTGGCATGCGCGCCGCAGGCGGTTGCGGCGGCCAAGGCGCTGGCTTTGGAGCTTGACGGCGCTATAGATGAGGCGGCAATTGATCGCTCAATAGAAATGCTGTCCCAGCGGTGGGAAAGCGAGGAGGCTCAGGAAGGGATCGATGCGTTTTTCGAAAGACGCAAACCTTCATGGGTCACGTCCGAATAAAAGAGCGGCCCGCGCATGATGACGCGGGCCGCCGCGATCAGATGTTACGGCTTATGGCAGCAGGACTTTATCAATGACGTGGATAACGCCGTTTGACGCGGAGATGTTTGCAATCTCGACGCGCGCGTTGTTCACCAGAACGCCGCCGCGGGTACCGTCAACGGACAGCTCTTTGCCGTTCACAGTGGCAACCTGGGTTTTTGCACCCAGAACGTCAGCAGCTTTCACCGAGCCAGGCAGCACGTGGTAGGTCAGGATGCTGACCAGCGCATCTTTGTTCTCGGGCAGCAGAAGGCTTTCAACGGTGCCGGCTGGCAGGGCTGCGAATGCAGCATCGGTTGGAGCGAAAACAGTGAACGGGCCGTCGCCGCGCAGCGTGTCTTCAAGACCTGCGGCCTGTACAGCCGCCACAAGCGTGGTGAAATCACCGTTGGACGCGGCAACATCTACGATGTCTTTGCTGCCAGTTCCCGCGCAAGCCGAAACTGTGGCAAGTGCGGCTGCTGCGATGGTGGCTTTCAATGCGAAACGTCTGTTCATGAGTAATCGTTTGATTTTTTTGTTGCGCCGACAGAACCTTGCGCTCTGACCGGATCAATGACTCAACTTACGGATGCCGATTGATGTTGGATCAAAGTTTCCTGATCTAACGCGAGCGAAGCGGATCGGTCCTGGCTTTGTTCCCAAGGGCGCGCTGGTTTAGCACGTGACGCCTGCGTGGGAACATCCGGGGCAGGTCTTGTATCCTCGGAATGGAGCCATGCACCCGTTCAATCCGGATTCTGGCATCGGTCTGCAAAAGGGTTTGCCCCCGGATACAGACTTGCCCGTGCGCCCCGGTTCGTGGGCGAGGTGCAGACATTTGATTTCCAAGGCGCAATCAGGCGGTAGCGACATTTAAAAATCGCTGCCTGCGGCAGTTTTTCCTGCCCCCGCCTTGTTGACCCTGATAGGCCACGGGCGTAGACCTATGTCAGCCCCCTTCGCCGCGGGGCAGCACGGGGCACACCGCTTCGGAAGATAATAAGGAGCCATCCCTTGGACGAGATGCTACGGGAATACCTGCCGATCCTTGTTTTTCTGGCTGTAGCCATTGGACTTGGACTAGTTTTGATCTTGGCCGCCGTCGTTCTGGCGGTGCGCAATCCCGATCCCGAAAAAGTGTCGGCGTATGAATGTGGTTTCAATGCATTCGATGACGCGCGCATGAAGTTTGATGTGAGATTCTATCTTGTGTCGATCCTCTTTATTATCTTCGATTTGGAGATTGCCTTTCTGTTTCCATGGGCCGTTGCTTTCAAAGACATCAGCATGGTCGGTTTCTGGTCTATGATGGTGTTTCTGGGCGTGCTCACCATAGGGTTTGCCTATGAGTGGAAGAAGGGAGCACTGGAATGGCAGTAGCTGCTGGGACATACGGGGCGGGGCCCGACCGGGAGGTTGCCACGCAAGAGCTGAACCGCGAGCTGCAGGACAAGGGCTTTTTGCTGACCTCCACCGAAGACATTATCAACTGGGCACGTACTGGCAGTCTGCACTGGATGACCTTTGGTCTGGCGTGCTGTGCAGTGGAAATGATGCACACCGCGATGCCGCGCTATGACATGGAGCGTTTCGGGACGGCGCCGCGCGCAAGTCCGCGTCAGTCTGACCTGATGATTGTTGCCGGCACGCTGACCAATAAAATGGCGCCTGCATTGCGCAAGGTATATGACCAGATGCCAGAGCCACGCTACGTGATTTCAATGGGATCCTGTGCAAATGGCGGCGGCTACTATCACTATTCCTATAGTGTCGTTCGGGGCTGTGACCGGATTGTGCCGGTGGATGTTTACGTCCCCGGATGCCCGCCCACGGCAGAGGCGCTGCTATACGGGATCCTTCAGCTTCAACGCAAGATCAGGCGTACGGGCACCATCGTCCGGTAAGCGGGCAGGTGCGCATCCGCGCAACAAGAGAGGACACCGATGTCTGACCCCTTACAAGAGCTAGGCACCTATATCGAAGCAAAGCGCGCTGATTGCGTTCTTGCGTGGGATATCAGCCATGGTGAGTTGAACCTTGATGTGACGCCTTCCAACATCGTTGGGCTGCTTGAGTTTCTTAAAACGGACCCAAGCTGCAAGCTTTCCACTTTGGTGGACATAACAGCCGTTGATTACACCGGGCGGGCAAAACGATATGATGTCGTCTACCACTTGCTCTCCATGTATCAAAACCACCGTATCCGTCTGCGTGTCAGCATTCGCGAAGACCAGATGGTTCCCTCGGCAATATCGGTACATCCTTCGGCGAACTGGTTCGAGCGCGAGGTTTTCGACATGTTCGGCATCCTGTTCTCCGGGCACCCCGATCTGCGCCGCATTCTGACTGATTACGGTTTTCGCGGTCATCCGCTGCGTAAGGATTTCCCGACGACCGGCTATACCGAAGTGCGCTACGATGAGGCGCAAAAGCGCGTGGTCTACGAGCCTGTGAGCCTTGTGCAGGAATACCGGCAATTTGATTTCATGAGCCCTTGGGAAGGTGCGGAATACATCCTGCCGGGTGATGAAAAGAAAGAGGCCTGACGCCATGAGCGCGACCGCCGACAGTTCGCACCTTGCGGCGCAGGTTGACCCGCGCTTTGACGAGGTCGGCTGTCTGTTCTTTGTGATCGGTGCGCAAAAAGCCGGTACAACCTGGTTGAGCCGATATTTCCTTGAGCATCCGAACGTGTCGGTTCCTTACTGGAAAGAACATAATTACTGGAACATGGTCGAGGGCAAGCCAAACCCCGGTCGCATGCTGATGGCGCAGATCAAACGACGTGAGAGTGAGGGTGTTTTGCGTAAAGCTGTGGCGACACTGCCCTTTACCCGTCACGCAAAGCGCCAACGGGCGATCACGCTGGCGCTGCGCGCGGCCGACGCGCCCTTTCCACCGTACTCTGCCTATGCGGATGTCATAATGGAAAACGTGACCGATCAGACGGCGGCTGCGGGCGAGTTGTGTCCGCAATACGCTCTGTTGGCACCTGAAACGTATCAGAAAATGTCGCAGCTGTCGAAAAACACGCGGTTCATCTTTATGATGCGTGATCCAGTATCCCGGATGGTCTCGCAGGCACGCCACAGCCTTCGCAAGGAGGCCAAGAGCGCTAAGACACCGGAGGACAGCCTGTCTGAGCTTTTGCAAAACCTTGCACAAAGGGCCAAGGCTGGCCACCTGACCCGTTCCAGCTATGACAAGACGATCGCGCGCCTGGAGGAGCGGGTGCCGCAGGAAAACATTCTTTATGTGTTTTTCGAAGATCTCTTTAATCAGGATCAAGTGAAACGTATTTGCAGCTTTGTCGGCGCGCCTTTCGTGCCGGGCGATGTCGCACGCAAACGCAATGTAGCGGGCAAAAACGCCGTGGCCGTGCGCGCGGAGGACCGGTGCCAGATGGCGCGGGCACTAAAGCCTGTGTACGATTTTTCTATAAAACGCTTTGGTTCTGAATTGCCGTCGAAATGGCAGGAAAGTGCGGCGCTATGCTGAAGGTTTCGAACATTGCGCGCGCGCTATGCATAGCAAAGCAGGAGGGGGCGACATGGAAGGTATAGTCTGGTTGATTTTTACGGTCCTGACGATCGTTCCGATGCTGAAGCTGTTGCCCCATTTCGGCATCAATAAATATTGGGCGATGGCCTGCATCATCCCCTTGGGCATTCTGGCTTTGATCTGGTGGATGAGCCTGAAGTTGCAAGAGTTGGAGAGGCGCTGAGCGAATGGATGGGGAACAGGACAACAACACTGCGCTGCATGAAGCTGCCGTTGCGTATTGTGAGGCGGTCTACTTTGCGCGCGCGGAGGTGTTTGAAAATATGTGCCACCCGCGGTTCCAGATGACCTTGGTCGAAGATGGGCAAACCACGTTCTGGGACAAGGCGGCTTATCTGGAGCGGGTGCGCGGTCGGGACGCCTTTGCGGCGCCGGCGGGATACGCCATTCTGGGCATGGACTCGGCCGGTGGTGAGATTGCCCGTGTTCACCTGACGGTGGATGTGCCCCCGCTGCGCTATGAAGACCACCTTGGCTTTGTCCGGGTGGACGGTGAATGGAAACTGTTAACAAAGGTGTTCCGCACAGCGGCGCGCCTCGATGAGGAGTAAAGACCATGATGGACGGCTCCAAAGGCTTTGAAGACGCGCTGACTGGCGAGCAGAAGATCCGGAACTTCAACATCAACTTCGGGCCGCAACACCCCGCAGCCCATGGAGTTTTGCGGCTGGTTCTTGAGCTTGACGGCGAAATCGTCGAGCGCTGCGATCCGCATATTGGATTGCTGCACCGCGGAACGGAAAAGCTTATGGAAAGCCGCACGTATCTGCAGAACCTGCCGTATTTCGATCGCCTCGATTATGTGGCTCCGATGAATCAGGAGCACGCATGGTGTCTTGCGATCGAAAAGCTCACAGGCGTTGAAGTGCCGCGCCGCGCATCTTTGATACGGGTACTGTTCTGCGAGATCGGGCGGGTTCTGAACCACATTCTCAACATCACAACGCAAGCGATGGATGTGGGCGCGCTGACGCCGCCGCTTTGGGGGTTTGAAGAGCGCGAGAAGCTGATGGTGTTTTATGAGCGGGCTTGCGGTGCACGCTTGCACGCAGCCTATTTCCGGCCGGGTGGTGTGCATCAGGACCTGCCGCCGGAATTGATCGACGACATCGAAACCTGGGCCAACGAATTCCCGCGGGTGATTGATGATATTGATGGGTTGTTGACCGAAAACCGCATCTTCAAACAGCGTAACGCGGACATCGGTGTGGTCACCGAAGAAGAAATTCTCGAATGGGGTTTTTCAGGCGTTATGGTGCGCGGGTCTGGTCTTGCATGGGATTTGCGCCGCGCACAGCCCTATGAATGTTACGACGAATTCGACTTTCAGATACCTGTGGGCAAGAATGGCGATTGCTACGATCGCTATCTGGTGCGGATGGAAGAGATGCGCCAGTCTTTGTCCATCATCCTGCAGGCCATTGAAAAGCTGCGCGCGCCGGAGGGGCAGGGCGATGTGCTGGCACGCGGCAAAATCACGCCGCCCAGCCGGTCGGATATGAAAACGTCGATGGAAAGCCTGATTCATCATTTTAAGCTTTACACCGAAGGGTTTCACGTTCCCGAAGGCGAGGTTTACGTCGCTGTCGAAGCGCCCAAGGGCGAGTTCGGGGTCTATCTTGTTGCCGATGGCACCAACAAACCTTACCGCGCGAAAATCCGTGCGCCGGGGTTTTTGCATCTGCAGGCGATGGACCACATCTCACGCGGGCACCAGCTTGCGGATGTTGCTGCCATCATCGGTACGATGGACGTCGTTTTCGGGGAGATCGATCGTTGATACCCGCGCGCTCCGCCCACTTGGCTAACACTTTCGCGGCTCAGGTCTCTGTTGCTGCGTACCGAACGAAGGTTTGAACTCATGCTTCGCCGTCTCCATCCAGATCAACCCGACAGTTTTGCCTTCACGCCCGAGAATCAGGCTTGGGCCGAGGGGCAGATTACAAAATACCCCGAAGGCCGGCAGGCCTCTGCGATCATTCCACTTTTGTGGCGCGCGCAAGAACAGGAGGGTTGGCTGTCCAAACCGGCCATCGAGACCGTCGCTGACATGCTGGGGTTGAGCTACATCCGCGCGCTTGAGGTGGCAACTTTCTATTTCATGTTTCAGCTCCAGCCTGTGGGCGCGATTGCCCATATTCAGGTTTGCGGCACAACCTCCTGCATGATTTGCGGTGCAGAAGATCTTGTCGCCGTTTGTCAGGAAAAGATTGCACCAAACCCGCATCAGATTTCGGCAGATGGCAATTTCTCATGGGAAGAGGTCGAGTGTCTTGGCTCATGCTCGAATGCGCCGATGGCGCAAATTGGCAAGGATTACTACGAGGATCTGACCGCGGAACGTATGGGAGAGATCATTGACGAATTGGCCGCAGGCAAGGTCCCGGTGCCCGGTCCACAGAACGGGCGATATGCGGCTGAGCCTCTTAAGGGTCTGACATCATTGACGGAATACGATAGTGGTAAAACGCAGTACAATGCGTCGGCCCAACTTGCTGTGGATATCGGCGACACGGTGAAGCGTATTGACGGCACCGAAGTGCCCTTGTCCATGCCGTGGCAGGGTGCCAATGAGAACGCAGCCCCCCAGCCCAAACCGAAAGCCGCCAAGGCCGCGCCAGACAAGAATCCCGTGTCCGTTCCGGCCGCTTCGAAACCCGATGCGTTGAAAGGGCCCCGAGAGGGGGGCGCGGACGATCTCAAGCGGATCAGCGGCGTGGGTCCCAAGCTTGAAGGCGTGCTCAATAATGTGGGGATTTACCATTTCGATCAGATCGCAAGCTGGAGTGCGGAAGAAGTTGCCTGGGCCGATGAGAACCTTGTCGGCTTTAAAGGGCGTGTCAGTCGTGACGACTGGGTTGGGCAGGCCAAAGCACTGGCAAAGAAAGACACGTGATAATTTTTCCAACGGGGGCAAAAAGACGGTATCAATACTGTGCAATTGCGTAACTAACCGAAAGAGAGGCCTTCATGGGTAACAACAAAGGAATGATGGAAGTGGCGCTGGGAAGCCTCCTGGCGGCATTCGCCGTAGGAACACTTGCTGGAACACTGTTGTGGGTGTTGGGCGGCTGGAGCTTTCTGCAAGGCGCCTTCGTCGGGTTTCTGGTCTTTATCATCGTAGGCGGAATTGTCGGATGGATCATGACGCGTCCGTTGCCCGGCCCGAACGAGTTGAACCTTACGACACCACCAGTTCCTTCGGCAGCACCACCGGGTGCGCCTGCGCCCAAGGCCGCAGCACCCAAGGCGGCCGCGCCCAAAGCCGCGGCCCCGTCTGCTGCACCTGCGCCCGTCGCGGCCAAGCCTGCTGAGAAAAAGAAGCCGGCTGCTAAAAAGGCACCGGCGCAAAAAACGCCCGAGCCAGCCGCCGCGTCGGAGGAGCGTCCGTCTTTGATGTTGGATGCGCCCGAAGGCGGGCAGGCGGATGATCTCAAAAAGATCAGTGGCGTTGGGCCAAAGCTTGAGCAGACGCTCAACGACTTGGGTATCTGGCATTACGCGCAGGTGGCCAAGTTTACGCAAACGGATATCGCGTGGGTGGATGAACGCCTGCGGTTTAAAGGACGGATCGAAAGAGACGATTGGGTTGGTCAGGCCAAAGCCTTGGCCAAAGGCAAGGGCTGACCTGACAAAAGACGAAGCTAGGAGGCTTCATGAGTGCGCAAGATAAATCGGCTGAGGCGCGGGAACGTGCCTTGGCCGCCAAGGGACGGATGGTCAGCCTCGTTATTGTGGGGACCATGCTGCTTTGGCTGTTGTCGTTGTGGTTGGCCCCCAAGTTGGGCCTGACGACGCGATACTCCATTTTGATAGATCTTCTCGCTTTGGCGGCCCTGTTGTGGTCGTTCATCGTCTCGTGGCAATTGAAACGTGCGCGCCAGGCGGCGCGCGACGACAGGTAAAAGGACAAAGCGCATGCTTCAGGATAAAGATCGCATCTTTACCAACATATACGGAATGCATGACCGCACGCTGAAAGGCGCGCAAATGCGGGGCCATTGGGATGGTACCGCTGATATCATCAAGAAAGGCCGCGACTGGATCGTGGACCAGATGAAAGCTTCGGGTCTGCGCGGACGGGGCGGTGCGGGTTTTCCGACAGGCCTTAAGTGGTCCTTTATGCCCAAGGAAAGTGACGGGCGGCCTGCTTATCTGGTTGTGAATGCCGACGAATCCGAACCGGGCACCTGCAAAGACCGCGAGATCATGCGCCACGATCCGCACACGCTGGTCGAGGGATGCCTGATCGCCAGTTTCGCGATGAATGCGCACGCCTGCTACATCTACATACGCGGTGAGTACATCCGCGAAAAAGAGGCGTTGCAGGCGGCGATTGACGAAGCGTACGAAGCGGGTCTGGTGGGCAAGAATGCGGCCGGATCAGGCTGGGATTTTGATTTGTATCTGCATCACGGTGCGGGGGCCTACATCTGCGGCGAGGAAACGGCCTTGCTGGAAAGCCTTGAAGGCAAGAAGGGCATGCCGCGCATGAAACCGCCATTTCCGGCGGGTGCAGGGCTCTACGGTTGTCCGACAACAGTAAATAATGTGGAATCCATCGCTGTGGTGCCCACGATCCTGCGGCGCGGGCCCGAATGGTTTTCCAGTTTCGGCCGCCCCAATAACGCCGGTACCAAACTGTTCGCGATCTCAGGCCATGTAAACAGCCCATGTGTTGTCGAAGAGGCGATGTCGATCACTTTCGAAGAGTTGATCGAGACCCATTGCGGGGGTATCCGCGGCGGGTGGGACAACCTCAAGGCTGTGATCCCCGGCGGCTCGTCGGTGCCGATGATCCCCGGCAAGGACATGAAAGACGCCATCATGGACTTTGACTACCTGCGAGAGCAACGATCAGGCCTCGGCACGGCAGCTGTGATCGTGATGGACAACTCCACTGATGTCATCAAAGCGATCTGGCGGCTGTCGAAGTTCTACAAACACGAAAGTTGCGGGCAATGCACGCCCTGCCGCGAAGGCACAGGCTGGATGATGCGGGTGATGGACCGTCTGGTCACGGGCGAGGCCGAGCCCGAAGAGATCGACATGCTGCTAGATGTGACCAAGCAGGTCGAAGGGCACACCATTTGCGCGCTCGGCGATGCGGCGGCATGGCCCATTCAGGGGCTCATCCGCCACTTCCGCGATGAGATCGAGGACCGGATCAAGCACAAACGCTCGGGCCGCGTCAGCGCGGTTGCAGCTGAATAAGGTAGGGAACAGACCGTTTCGCCTACGGTCGGTGATTGGAAGCTTAATGCAAAAGACGACGAAAACGAACCTCGCCGAACTCAACATTGGTCGCCTGCTGGCGCCCACAGATGATCCGCGCGTGGCCGAGTTCATGGACAACATCGACCGCATCAACGGGTTGGGCAAGCGGATGCCGGGGTTCGTTTGGATGATGGAAGGCTCGGGCGCACCGGGCACCGGCAACACCGAAGCCAAGATCGAGGGGGACCCCCAGTTTGTGTCGAACCTGTCGGTCTGGGAAGATGTGGAGACGCTGGAGAAGTTTGTATGGGGCACCATTCACAAGCAGTTCTACGCGCGCCGTCAGGAGTGGTTCGAAGTGCTGGGAGAGATGCACTTTGTCATGTGGTGGGTGCCTGAAGGTCACCAACCCACGCTGGAGGAGGCGCTGGAACGGCTGGACCACCTGAAAGAAAACGGCGACAGCGATCATGCCTTTGGCTGGTCGTATCTGGAAGAGGCCAAAATGTGGAAGGGTAACCGGTGTGGACCGGTTGCAGCGGAATAAGGCGATGCGGTTTTGTGCTTTGATCCCTGTTGCAGCGCTCTTGCTGACGGGCTGTGGCCCGGATGAGGATGATATCCTTTTTGACGGCCAGTTCTACCGTGCCAAAATCAGCACGGAACGCGGTGCGCGTCAGGATTTTACCGTGTCAGTAAGGCCGGTATCGGCCTCTCTGGAGGGCGCGCGCGAGGCTGCGCGCTACGAGGCGACGGTGTACTGCGTGAACAATTACGGCAGTTCCGACATTTCGTGGGTGGTTGGTCCCGATGCCGAAGATGCGGCATTGCCGATTTCAAATGATACGCTCCTCTTGCAGGGGAGTTGCCCGTCATGACGGCAAACGCTGCACTTCACCGCTCTGAACGGCGTTATTGCATAACGTCTCGGCTTGGCACCACATCCTGTGTGACAGATGCACCGGATTTGGGAGAGACAGGATGCGTAGAGTGATGATTGCAGTGGCGTTCGGATGTGTGATGGCGCAAGGGGCTTCGGCGCAGTCTTCCTTGCGAGAGGAACGTGACATTGACGAGGGGCTGTTTGCCGTCGGGCTGGCACATGAGATCCGCGAGAACTGCCCCGCAATTTCAGCACGGTTCTTCAAGGCAATCGGGGTTTTGCGGGGTCTTGAGCGCATGGCCCGGTCCCGCGGCTACAGCGAAGACGACATCCGCAAGCATCTGAAATCTGATGCAGAAAAGGAAAGGCTGCGCGCTCGCGCGAGCCGATACATGGACGCCCAAGGGTTTGGGCAGACACCCGAAGGGTATTGCGCGCTTGGACGATCTGAGATCGCGCAAAAGAGCAACATAGGCGCATTGCTGCGCCTGACGAATTGAAAACGGGGTGCCTAGTGAGGCACCGGATGGACTAAAAAGGCGACTGATATGAGTGACTTACGCAAAGTCGTAATAGACGGTAAGGAAATCGAGGTCGAAGGGGCGATGACCCTTATTCAGGCCTGTGAGGAAGCGGGGATCGAAATCCCCCGCTTTTGCTATCATGAGCGTCTGACGATTGCCGGCAACTGCCGCATGTGTCTGGTCGAGGTTGTTGGCGGTCCGCCCAAGCCAGCCGCCTCATGTGCGATGCAGGTCAAGGATCTGCGCCCCGGGCCGGAAGGTCAGCCGCCGGTGGTCAAGACGAACTCGCCCATGGTGAAAAAAGCGCGTGAAGGCGTGATGGAGTTTCTGCTTATCAACCACCCGCTTGACTGCCCGATCTGCGATCAAGGCGGGGAATGCGACCTGCAGGATCAGGCGATGGCTTATGGGGTTGATTTCAGCCGCTACCGTGAGCCCAAACGCGCAACCGAAGACCTTGATCTTGGTCCGTTGGTCGAGACGCATATGACACGCTGCATTTCCTGTACCCGCTGCGTGCGCTTTACCACCGAAGTGGCAGGCATTCACCAGATGGGTCAGACCGGGCGCGGTGAAGATGCGGAGATCACGAGCTATCTCGGGCAGACACTGGACAGCAACCTGCAGGGTAACATCATTGATCTGTGTCCGGTTGGCGCTTTGGTTTCAAAGCCTTACGCCTTTACTGCCCGCCCGTGGGAGTTGACGAAAACCGAAAGCATCGACGTGATGGATGCCTTGGGATCAAATATCCGCGTGGATACAAAGGGGCGCGAGGTGATGCGGTTTTTGCCACGCAACCACGATGGCGTGAACGAAGAATGGATTTCAGACAAGACGCGCTTTGTGTGGGATGGATTGCGCCGGCAGCGGCTTGACCGGCCGTACATCCGCCAAAACGGCAAGCTGCGACCTGCAAGCTGGCCTGAAGCGCTTTCGGCCGTGGCCGAAGCCATGAAGGGCAAGTCGGTCGCCGGTGTGATCGGTGATCTGGTGCCGGTCGAGGCGGCCTATGCCCTGAAGCAGTTGGTAGAGGGGCAGGGCGGCATCGTCGAGTGCCGGACAGACGGGGCATACCTGCCTGCTGGAAACCGGTTCGGCTATGTGGGCAATGCGACCATCGAAGAGATTGATGACGCGACACACTTCATGCTGATCGGCACGGACCCGAGCGTCGAAGCGCCGGTTCTCAATGCCCGTATCCGCAAAGCTTGGACTAAAGGTGCCAATATTGGCGTCGTAGGGCCCGCGATAGATCTGAGCTACGACTACCACCACTACGGAACAGGTCGCGACGGTCTGCAGGCTTGGGACAATGAAAAAGTCGAAGACGTGCTCGACAAGCCTACGATGCTTATTGTCGGTCAGGGGGCGCTTTCCGGAGCTGACGGCGCGGCTGTTCTGGGCGCTGTTCATGCTTTTGCTGAGCGGAGCAACTCGAAAGTGCTTGTGCTTCATACAGCGGCAAGCCGTGTTGGCGCTATGGATATAGGCGCGGTAAACGACGGCGGTATGGCAGCAGTATCCAAGGCTGACGTCATCTATAATCTGGGAGCCGATGAAATCGAGATCGCCGACGGGCCTTTCGTGATCTATCAGGGTAGCCATGGTGACCGAGGTGCGCATCGCGCGGATATCATCCTGCCGGGTGCGGCTTACACCGAAGAACCGGGGCTTTTCGTGAATACGGAGGGGCGTCCGCAACTGGCGCTGCGCGCGAGCTTTGCGCCGGGTGACGCTAAGGAAAACTGGGCGATCTTGCGGGCCTTGTCTGCCGAGATAGGGGCGCAGCTGCCCTTTGACAGCATCGCGCAACTGCGACAGATGCTTGTGAAGGATGTGCCGCATCTTCAAAAGATCGATGAGGTTCCTGAAAACACCTGGAGACCTCTGGCGACAGGTACGCTAAGCGACGGACCATTCGTTCTATCGATCAATGATTTCTACCTCACGAACCCGATTGCGCGTGCGTCCGAGCTGATGGCGGAGCTGTCGGCGAATGCCAAAGCACGCAAACAAGAGGCGGTGGCGGCAGAATGACGCGATTTGCGTTCATATCACCTTTGGCGTTGGCCGCCTGCGCGCCACCCGTGCCGATGGCCGAGGATCTGATCCCCGACTACCTCGGGATTGAGACCACGGCGCTGGACGTGGATTTGGTGCAATTCAACGTGGCAATGACAAATGCGCTATCAGAAGGTGACGTGCGCAACTACGCAGATTGCGCAGCTGCGGCATATACGCTGGATCGCGGATATGCTTTTGCGCGGCATTTGCGCACAAATGTATACAAAGAGGGTGGCGTGTGGTCGGCAGATGCTGTTTACACCATCTCGCCAACCCTGCCTGACGGGCTAAGAAAGATCGACGCAGAAGTTGCGGTCGCGGCTTGTCAGGAAAGCGGAATACCGATGGTGTGAGGACTTATGGCTGATTTCTTTACCACTCCCGGCGGCATTGCTGTCCTGATCCTGGCCCAGGTGTTGGCGGTCGTGGGCTTTGTGATGGTGTCATTGTTGTTTCTGGTCTACGGCGACAGAAAAATCTGGGCAGCGGTGCAGATGCGCCGTGGACCCAACGTGGTGGGCACCTTCGGGTTGCTACAGACCGTGGCGGACGCGCTGAAGTATGTGGTCAAGGAAGTCGTGGTCCCCGCAGGGGCGGACAAGACTGTATTTATGCTTGCGCCGATGACGTCTTTTGTCCTCGCGCTGCTGGCTTGGGCAGTGATCCCCTTTAACGACGGCTGGGTGCTGTCCGACATCAATGTGGCGATCCTCTTTGTCTTCGCGATTTCCTCGCTTGAGGTATATGGCGTGATCATGGGGGGCTGGGCCTCGAACTCCAAATACCCCTTTCTCGGGTCGTTGCGCTCGGCTGCTCAAATGATCTCCTACGAAGTGTCCTTGGGGCTTATCATCATCGGAGTCATCATCTCGACCGGGTCGATGAACTTTGGTGGGATCGTCGCCGCCCAAGACGGGCCTTACGGGTTTTTCAGCTGGTACTGGCTGCCGCATTTCCCAATGGTTTTCCTGTTCTTCATCAGTTGCCTGGCAGAAACGAACCGCCCGCCGTTTGACTTGCCCGAAGCGGAATCAGAGCTCGTGGCGGGCTATCAGGTAGAATACTCCTCAACGCCGTTCCTTTTGTTCATGGCCGGGGAATACATCGCGATCTTCCTGATGTGCGCGCTGACCTCGTTGCTGTTCTTCGGCGGTTGGTTGTCGCCCATACCGGGCCTGCCGGATGGGGTGTTCTGGATGGTGGCGAAGATGGCGTTCTTCTTCTTTCTCTTCGCCATGGTTAAGGCGATCACGCCCCGCTACCGCTATGACCAGTTGATGCGGCTGGGATGGAAAGTGTTCCTGCCGTTCAGCCTTGTCTGGGTGGTATTTGTGGCCTTTGCTGCGAAATTCGAATGGTTCTGGGGCGCTTATGCGCGCTGGGGCATGGGAGGTTGATATGACACAGATCGACTACACACGCGCGGCCAAGTATTTCCTGCTGCAGGATTTCTGGGTCGGCATGAAGCTGGGGCTCAAGTACTTCTTTGCCCCCAAGGCCACGTTGAACTACCCGCATGAAAAGGGCCCGCTCTCCCCGCGCTTCCGCGGCGAGCACGCGCTGCGGCGCTATCCCAACGGCGAAGAACGCTGCATTGCCTGCAAGCTGTGTGAAGCAATTTGCCCTGCGCAGGCAATCACCATCGATGCCGAACCCCGTGAAGACGGCTCGCGTCGCACCACGCGGTACGACATTGACATGACGAAGTGCATTTACTGCGGCTTCTGTCAGGAAGCTTGCCCGGTCGACGCGATTGTCGAAGGCCCCAACTTCGAGTTCTCAACCGAGACCCGTGAAGAATTGTATTACGACAAAGAAAAACTGCTTGATAACGGGGAGCGCTGGGAAGCGGAGATCGCCCGCAATCTTGAATTGGATGCACCGTACCGATGAGCGACAGCAACAACCCTTTTGATGGTAATAACCCCTTTGCCATGATGATGGCGCAGGCGCAGGAAATGGCCAAGAGCTGGCCTGCGATGGAGGCGTTCACGCCAAAAGGGTTCGAAAAGATGATGGGCACGATGCCCAAGGACATGATGGAAATGATGTTCGGCAATACCCTTAACGAAGGGGGGCTTGATGCGCGCACGCGTATGTTGCTGACATTGGCGGGGCTGACGATGCAGGGTGCGCAGAATGATATGGCGTTTCGTCAGGCCGTACGCCACGCGGTCGAGGCGGGGGCCACCAAGCAGCATATCGTGGAAACGATCGGGACGATGTCGATGTTTGCGGGTTTGCCCGCGATGACCCGTGCGCTTGATCTGGCGCAGCAGGTTCTGGATGAGGAAAAGGACGAAGAATGACAGTATTTGCCTTTTATCTTTTTGCCATAAGCGTAATTGCGGGCGGCCTGTTCACGGTCATCAGCCGCAATCCGGTACACTCGGTGCTTTGGTTGATCCTTGCGTTCTTGTCGGCGGCCGGGCTTTTCGTCCTGCTGGGTGCCGAGTTCGTGGCAATGCTGCTTATCATTGTTTATGTGGGAGCGGTTGCGGTGCTGTTTCTCTTTGTGGTGATGATGCTTGATGTCGATTTCGCTGAGTTGAAGGCGGAAATGGCAAAGTACATGCCCTTGGCGTTGCTGATCGGCGTGGTGATCCTCATGCAGTTCGTCA
Source organism: uncultured Roseobacter sp. (assembly GCA_947501635.1). GTDB lineage: Bacteria > Pseudomonadota > Alphaproteobacteria > Rhodobacterales > Rhodobacteraceae > Roseobacter. Next base: position 175,922 of record CANMWT010000003.1, on the reverse strand, counting down.
TGGCCTTCGGTGCGTGGGAGAGCAACGCCGCCGCTGAAAGCATGCGTGCTCAGGTCATGCCCGTAGACAGACATAATACCGAAGCTCTGGGCTTGATCCTCTATGATCAGTATTTTCTGTTGTTCCAACTGGCGGGCCTGATCCTGCTGGTCGCGATGATAGGTGCCATTGTGCTGACCCTGCGCCATCGGTCGGATGTAAAGCGTCAGGATGTGGTGGCGCAGATGATGCGCGATCCGGCAACTGCGATGGAACTGAAGGACGTGAAGCCGGGGCAGGGTCTGTAAGCGATGCTGCGGTGGGGCACATATCTTGCGATTGCAGTTTCCTGCATGACCGCGCCCGCTCAGGCGTTGAGCCTTGGTGACTGCACGCGTGTGACCCACATCAGCCACGGCGGACAGGCCGATCATGTCGACCTTGGCGAAGGCCGTGTCATGTGGCGCGACTGGTGGTCTCAGGAAGGGTCTTCTACCGACTTCCGGATCGCGGACTGTGATACCGGTCGGGTGCTGGGATTTCGCACCGCTGAGGAAAATATGAACGCGCGCCCGCCTTTCGAGCGGACCGAAGATGCCATGGGCATCGTGGCCCAGCACGAAAGTGGCGCCCGCGTCTTTGCTACGCTGGAGCGGATGGCGAAAGATCTGGAAAAAATTGCACGGGACGTCAGCATCGTCGAACCGGATCGGGAGAGTTGCGCCTGTGCAACTCTCTATCCGCAGATGCGCGGAGACAGAGAAGCATTCAGGCTAGAAGGCCTGTAGCGATTTTGCCGCCTTTAGCCGGGCGGAGCGGGGCGCAAGCTCTGGCAGGAATGGGAACCAACGCGGGGGCGCAGCCTCCCGAAAAGGAAGAACGATGATTGGTTTGGAACACTATCTGACAGTGGCAGCCACGCTGTTTGTGATTGGGATATTCGGGCTCTTTCTGAACCGTAAGAATATTATCATCCTGCTGATGAGTATCGAATTGATGCTGTTGGCGGTGAACATCAACCTTGTGGCCTTTTCGAGCTTTCTTGGTGATCTGGTGGGGCAGGTGTTCACGCTCTTTGTCTTGACTGTCGCGGCCGCAGAGGCGGCTATCGGGCTTGCCATCCTCGTTTGTTTCTTCCGTAACCGCGGCACCATTGCTGTGGAAGACGTCAATGTGATGAAGGGGTAAGGGCACATGGAAACGATAATCCTCTTTGCCCCGCTGATTGGTGCGCTTATCTGCGGTTTCGGCTGGAAGATCATAGGTGAAACCGCTGCCTGCTGGGTGGCCACGAGCCTGTTGTTCCTTTCTGCCGTTCTGTCTTGGACCGTATTTGTCCACTTTGACGGTACAACCGAACAGATTCAGATCCTGCGCTTTATCGAGAGCGGCTCTTTGTCGACCGACTGGGCGATCCGCTTGGACCGGTTGACGGCGATCATGCTTATTGTCATCACCACGGTATCGAGCCTCGTGCATCTTTATTCCTTCGGCTACATGGATCACGATCCGCAGTGGAAAGAAGGTGAAAGCTACAAACCGCGCTTTTTTGCTTATCTGTCGTTTTTTACCTTTGCGATGTTGATGCTGGTCACAGCGGACAACCTCGTACAGATGTTCTTTGGATGGGAAGGCGTCGGTGTCGCGTCCTATCTGCTGATCGGCTTTTACTACCGCAAGCCGAGCGCCAATGCGGCGGCCATCAAAGCTTTCGTCGTCAACCGCGTGGGCGACTTCGGCTTTGCCCTCGGCATCTTTGCGCTCTTTTTCCTGACCGACAGCATCAACTTTGATGATATATTTGCCGCCGCTCCCGAGCTTGCTGAGACGCAGCTTTCGTTCCTTTGGACAGAGTGGAATGCTGCCAATCTGGTCGCATTCTTGCTTTTCATCGGTGCCATGGGCAAGTCTGCGCAATTGTTCCTGCACACTTGGCTGCCCGATGCGATGGAAGGCCCGACACCGGTGTCGGCGCTGATCCACGCGGCAACCATGGTGACAGCGGGTGTTTTCCTTGTCTGCCGCATGTCGCCGATCATGGAATTCGCACCTGAAGCCATGGCGTTCGTGACAGTGCTTGGGGCCGCTACGGCCTTCTTTGCGGCGACTGTTGGGCTTGTACAAACGGATATCAAGCGCGTGATCGCCTATTCGACGTGCTCTCAACTTGGTTATATGTTTGTCGCTGCGGGTGTTGGTGCCTATCCGGTGGCAATGTTCCACCTGCTTACGCATGCCTTTTTCAAGGCGATGCTTTTTCTGGGCGCGGGGTCTGTTATCCATGCCATGCACCATGAACAAGACATGATGAACTACGGCGGGCTGCGTAAGAAAATACCCTACACCTTCTATGCGATGCTGATCGGCACACTGGCGATTACTGGTGTCGGGATTCCGCTGACGGGCTGGATCGGATTTGCGGGCTTTGCCTCCAAGGATGCGGTGATCGAAAGCGCCTATGCGGCGGGCCCGGGCGGTTTCGCCTTCTGGGCACTGGTAATCGCGGCGCTCTTTACTTCCTTCTATTCGTGGCGGCTGATGTTCCTGACCTTCTGGGGTACACCGCGTGGGGACAAGCACACGCATGAACATGCGCACGAAAGCCCGACGGTCATGCTGATACCGCTTGGCGTTCTGGCGGTTGGGTCGGTCTTTGCCGGTGCCATCTGGTACTCCAGCTTCTTTGGCAAGCAGAACGAAGTTATCAAATTCTTTGGCGGCCATTACGAAGCGCCGTCTGAGGAGTTGAAGGCCGCCGTGGCAGAGCGCAGCCCGAAAGCCTCGGAGCTGAAATACGTGATGGCCGATGCGCCAGGTGAGGCTGGTATCTATATCAAGCCTGAGAACACGGTACTGCATGAAGCGCATTATGTGCCCACATGGGTGAAACTGTCGCCCTTCGTGGCGATGCTGTTGGGGCTGGCCGTGGCATTCTGGTTCTACATTGTGAACCCGGAGATGCCCAAGCGTCTGGCCGAGAACCAGCGTCCTTTGTATCTGTTCCTCAAGAACAAGTGGTACTTTGACGAGTTGTACGACTATGTGTTCGTGCGGCCCGCCAAATGGATCGGGAGCTTTTTCTGGAAACGCGGGGACGGCGATGTCATTGACGGTAGCCTGAACGGAGTGGCGATGGGCATCATCCCGTTCTTCACCCGTTTGGCCGGTCGCGCGCAGTCTGGCTACATCTTTACTTACGCCTTTGCCATGGTCATCGGTATTGCCGTGCTTATCACGTGGATGACGTTGTCGGGAGGAGCAAACTAATGGATAACCTCCTTTCCATCGTCACCTTCATTCCCGCGCTCGCGGCCCTGATCCTGCTGGTGTTCCTGCGGGGCGACGACGAAGACGCAAACCGCAATGCAAAATGGGTGGCGATGTTCGCCACCAGCGCCACGTTCCTCGTTTCGTTGTTCATTCTTGCCGGATTTGATCCGCAGGATACCGGGATGCAGTTTGTAGAAGAGCGTGAATGGCTCCTTGGCCTTCAGTACAAGATGGGTGTCGATGGCATCTCGGTACTCTTCGTGATGCTCACGACCTTTATGATGCCACTGGTTATCGCGGCGTCTTGGGATGTGAAGCTGCGGGTCAAAGAGTATATGATTGCTTTCCTGCTGCTGGAAACGCTGATGCTTGGCGTGTTCATGGCGCTTGATCTGGTACTGTTCTATCTGTTCTTCGAAGCGGGTCTGATCCCAATGTTTCTCATCATCGGAATCTGGGGCGGTGCGAACCGGATTTATGCGAGCTTCAAGTTCTTCCTGTATACTTTCCTCGGCTCTGTCCTGATGCTGGTTGCGATGGTTGGCATGTTTGCTGACGCGGGCACCACGGACATCGAAGCGCTGCTGCGGCATGAGTTTGCTTTTGCCGATTTCTCCGTGCTGGGTATTCAGGTCGTGGGTGGTATGCAGACGCTGATGTTCCTTGCGTTTTTTGCAAGCTTTGCGGTCAAAATGCCAATGTGGCCGGTGCATACGTGGTTGCCGGATGCCCACGTTCAAGCACCGACAGCCGGCTCGGTCGTGCTGGCGGCCATTCTGTTGAAGCTTGGTGGCTACGGGTTTATCCGCTTTTCGCTGCCCATGTTCCCGGTTGCCGCAGAGATTTGGTCACCCATGATTTTATGGCTGTCGGCGATTGCGATTGTCTACACGTCGCTGGTCGCGCTTGTGCAGGAAGACATGAAAAAGCTGATTGCTTATTCATCCGTTGCACATATGGGCTTTGTGACGATGGGCATCTTTGCCGCCAATCAACAGGGGGTTGATGGCGCGATTTTTCAGATGATCAGTCACGGCTTTATCTCAGGCGCATTGTTCCTGTGCGTGGGCGTGATTTATGACCGGATGCACACGCGCGAGATTGACGCCTATGGCGGGCTGGTCAACCGGATGCCTGCCTATGCGATGATCTTCATGCTGTTCACGATGGCAAATGTGGGACTGCCCGGTACGTCCGGTTTTGTCGGAGAGTTTCTGACCCTGATGGCGGTATTTCAGGTCAACACGTGGGTTGCCGTGGTTGCCACCACTGGTGTGATCTTTTCAGCGGCCTATGCATTGTGGCTTTACCGCCGGGTTGTGATGGGGGACCTCATCAAGGAAAGCCTGAAGTCGATCACGGATATGAGCCCCAGAGAGCGTTGGATATTCGCACCTCTGGTTGCCATGACGCTGCTTCTGGGCGTCTACCCCGCGCTGGTTCTGGATGTGACTGGCCCATCCGTGGCGGCGCTGGTTTCAAATTACGATACGGCACTGGCCGCGGCGGAAGCTGCCAGCCAGTTGGCGTCAAACTAGAGGACGGATACGATGACTTCCGCTGATCTGACACTCATCCTGCCGGAAATCATTCTGTCGCTGTTTGCGATGGGGATGCTTCTGGTTGCCGTCTATACGACCAAAGATGCGCTGGCATCCACCCTGGTCTGGCTGACCTCGGGTCTCATGATCGTGCTCGGGGCCTGGATCGCCGTGCACGGCGCGGGCACCAATGTAGCCTTTGGGGGTATGCTGATTGAGGATAGTTTCGCCCGGTTTGCCAAGGTGACCATCCTCTTCTCGGCCGCAGCCGTGCTGGTGATGTCAGAAAACTACATGAAGCAGCGCGACCTGTTGCGTTTCGAGTACCCTTTGCTGGTAGCGCTTGCCGCTGTGGGCATGATGGTCATGGTCTCTGCAGGAGACCTGATGGCGCTTTACATGGGGCTCGAGTTACAATCCCTTGCGCTTTACGTGGTGGCGTCGCTGCGGCGTGACAGCGTGAAATCCACCGAAGCGGGGTTGAAGTATTTTGTGCTGGGTGCGTTGTCGTCTGGTCTGTTGCTTTACGGAGCGTCGCTTGTCTATGGTTATTCAGGCACCACGCTGTTCTCGGGTATCATCGAGACCGCGCAGCATGGTGAGGTATCGCTCGGCCTCTTGTTCGGGCTTGTGTTCCTTATCGCGGGCATGGCGTTCAAGGTATCGGCGGTGCCGTTTCACATGTGGACACCCGATGTTTATGAAGGCGCGCCGACACCAGTGACGGCGTTTTTTGCAACCGCACCCAAAGTGGCTGCCATGGGGCTGTTTGCGCGGGTGTTGCATGACGCTTTCGGGAATGCGGTCAGCGACTGGAGCCAGATCGTGGCGCTTTTGTCTGTCTGCTCGATGTTCCTGGGGGCTGTGGCGGCGATCGGTCAAACCAATATCAAACGGCTGATGGCGTTTTCGTCCATCGCCCATATGGGCTATGCGCTGATGGGTTTGGCCGCGGGCACGGTTCTTGGTGTGCAGGCGATGCTGGTCTATATGGCGATTTACGTGACCATGAATGTGGGAACTTTTGCTTTCATCCTGATGATGGAGCGCGACGGCCAGCCGGTCACGGATATTCGCGCGTTGAACATGTATTCCAAGAAAGAGCCGGGCAAGGCGTTGGCAATGCTGGTGTTGCTTTTTTCGCTGGCCGGCGTTCCGCCGATGCTGGGCTTTTTTGGCAAGTTCTATGTGTTGCGCGCGGCCTACGAAGGAGGGCTCGCGTGGCTTGCGGTGGCCGGCGTGGTCGCGTCGGTGATCGGGGCGTATTATTATCTGCGTATCGTCTTTTTCATGTATTTCGGCGATGAGAGCGAAGAGGGTCTGGATGCGGGCGGATCGCCTGTGTTGTCGGGGTTTTTGCTGGCCTCCGCGGCGATTATGATCCTTGGGATTGCCAATATGTTCGGGGTTGAGGCGGCGGCTGCTGCCGCGGCGGCGACGCTTGTCAACTGAAACCTCCGCGTCCTTTTCTGAACGGCCCTCCGGGGGGGATATTTGGGGACCAAAGAAGCCGTGACAATGTGGCCTGAAGGGTACGGGCGATTTGTCCTGACTTCGGTCGGGTCGACGTTGGACGCAGCGCGTGAGATGGCAGCATCAACGCCCGCGCCGTATTGGGTTCTTGCACACCGGCAAACCGCCGCCCGCGGGCGGCGTGGGCGGGCCTGGGCGATGCCTGAAGGTAATTTCGCAGCAACGCTGCTGATGCGCACGGAGGATAGTCCTGCGCAGATCGCTTTGCGGTCTTTTGTGATGTCGCTGGCGCTGTGGAAGAGTTTCGTAGCAGTGACAGGGCGCGAAGCAGTGTTCTCGCTGAAATGGCCAAATGACGTCTTGCTGAATGGCGGGAAAGTCGCAGGTATTCTCTTGGAGAGCGGCGGTTCTGGCGTGGTGGCGCTTGGTGTCGGGGTTAATCTTGTCGGGGCGCCCGATCCGGCGGACGTCGAGGCTGAGGCTGTGCGGCCTGTTTCGCTCTTGGCGGAGACTTCTGTGCGCGTGACGCCTGAAGACTTTTTGTCGGCTTTGGCGCATCACTACGCGCTCCTCGAGCGGCATTTTCGAGAATTTGGCTTTGATGCTATTCGTAGCGGGTGGCTGGAGCATGCAGCCCGGCGCGGTGAGGTGATTACCGCGCGCACCGGTCGTGCTGAAATCGTGGGTGTTTTCGAGGATGTGGACGCAGACGGGCTACTTGTGCTACGCGGCCCGAAGGGGCTGACGCGGGTCGCCGCGGCTGATGTTTTTTTCTGATGCGGGGAGTGACCGGATATGCTGTTGGCGATTGATTGCGGAAATACCAATACGGTTTTCTCGATCTGGGATGGGACCGAGTTTCTGGCGACATGGCGTACGGCGACCGAGTGGCAGCGGACGGCAGACCAATATTATGTCTGGCTGAGTACTTTGATGCAGTTTCAGAAGATGGAAGTGAAGATCACGGATGTGATTATCTCTTCGACTGTACCGCGCGTTGTTTTCAATTTGCGCGTGTTGGCGGATCGGTATTTCGGGACACGCCCTTTGGTTGTTGGTCGGGTTGACTGTCTGTTGCCGGTTGATGTGCGTGTGGATGAAGGCACGCAGGTGGGGCCGGACCGTCTGGTCAATACGGTGGCGGGGTACGACCTTTTCGGGGGTGACCTCATCATGGTGGATTTCGGCACGGCAACAACTTTTGATGTAGTGGACACAGACGGTGCCTATATGGGGGGCGTCATCGCACCGGGAGTGAATTTGAGCCTTGAGGCCTTGCATCAGGCCGCAGCGGCCTTGCCGCATGTGGATATCTCGCGCCCGCAGACTGTTGTGGGGACCAATACGGTCGCCTGCATGCAGTCCGGTGTTTTTTGGGGTTATGTCGGCCTTGTTCGTGAGATATGTGACCGGATCAAGGCCGAACGCGCGCGGGACATGCGCGTTATCTCGACGGGGGGGCTGGCCCCGCTTTTCCAGCAGTCGGAAGCATTGTTCGACGCCTTTCAGGACGATTTGACCATGCACGGTTTGACCGTCATTTACGAATACAACAAGGATAATCTTTGAGGTTATGAGCACGGAACGTTTAATTTATCTGCCCCTCGGCGGTGCTGGCGAAATCGGCATGAACGCCTATGTTTACGGGTATGGTGCGCCCGAGCAGGAACGGTTGATCGTCGTCGACCTTGGCGTGGCTTTTCCCGATATGGACGGAAGCCCGGGGGTGGATCTGATCCTGCCGGATATTTCATGGTTGAAAGAGCGGCGTGACAGGATTGAAGCGGTTTTCATTACTCATGCGCATGAAGACCACGTCGGAGCAGTAGCACATACCTATGAGGATCTGCGCGCACCAATCTTCGCCCGTACGTTCACGGCCAATATCGCGCGACGTAAAATGGAAGAGCATGGCTTTGCGCCGGATACCGTGACAACCGTGTCTGCGTGGCCCGAGCAGGTAAGGGCGGGACCTTTCAGCGTTTCGTTTCTGCCGATCTCGCATTCGATACCGGAAAGCGCGTCTCTTGTGATTGACAGCCCCGGTGGACGATTGATCCATTCAGGGGATTTCAAGCTGGATGAGACGCCTTTGGTGGGCGAGCCTTTTGATCCTGCGCTGTGGGCGGATGTGTGCAAGGACGGGGTCAAGGCCCTGATCTGCGACAGTACGAATGTCTTTTCGCAGCACCCCGGACGGTCGGAAGCCAGCGTCGGGCCAGAGATCACCAAGCTGGTGCAGGATGCAAGCGGTATGGTCGTGGCGACGACCTTTGCCTCGAATGTGGCGCGAGTCAAAACGCTGGCCGAGGCAGGCGTACGGGCAGGGCGGTCGATCGTTCTGATGGGGCGCGCGATGCGTCGCATGATCGAAGCTTCGATCGAGACCGGTGTGCTGTCTGATTTCCCTTCTGTGGTGAGCCCGGAAGATGCCAAGAACATTCCACGTGAAAATCTGATGTTGTTGGTGACGGGCAGTCAGGGCGAGCGGCGCGCGGCCTCGGCGCAGCTGGCGCGGGGCAAGTATCAGGGGATGGAAATGAAAGAGGGGGATCTGTTTCTCTTTTCATCCAAGACCATTCCGGGCAATGAAAAGGGTGTCATCCGCATCATCAATGCCTTTTCCGAGCAGGGTGTTGATGTGGTGGACGACAGCTCTGGTCTTTATCATGTCTCAGGTCACGCCAACCGACCGGATTTGGAAAAGCTTGCCAGCATCGTCAAGCCGCAGGTCGTTATCCCGATGCATGGAGAGCACCGTCACCTGCGCGAGCATGTCAAATTGGCTGAAAGCAATGGCATGACCGGCGTTCTGGCGGTGAATGGCATGATGGTTGATCTTTCCGGGAACCAGCCCAAGATCGCTGAGTACATCGAGACCGGTCGCACGTATCTGGATGGTTCTGTACAAATCGGAGCGTTGGACGGCGTTGTGCGGGACCGTATCCGCATGGCGCTGAACGGACATGTGGTTGTCACGCTTATTGTTGACGAAGAGGACGAACCTCTGGGCGATCCGTGGTGCGAGATCAAGGGCTTGCCCGAAACGGGCCGCAGCAATGCGTCACTGGTCGATGTGCTTGAAGCGGATCTGGGCCAGTGGCTGGGCCGGGCGGAGCCCAAGACACTTCGGGATGATGAAAAGCTTCAGGAAGGGCTGCGTCGAGTGGTGCGCAACACGGCGCAAGATGAAATCGGCAAGAAGCCCGAAGTGACGATTGTTGTCAGCCGGTTAAGCTAGTCGCGTGTGTCGCGGGTTCTGTCGCATACACGCACAGATGGCTCGGAATTGAAAAGACGCGTTGTAGGACCTTCTGTGCGGGATTAAACGCACAGAAGGCCGTCATACGCATTTTTCAGCAAAGCTGCAGCTAACCTGTGCTGCGTTCTTTAAAGCTCAGGCCGATGAACTCTGGTGTGTGATCGCCTAAGCCCACCACCGTGATCTGCTCCCGGTCATTGCGCCCGCTACGATTGCGCCCGCCTCTGCTATGGCTGCGGGGTTTATCTTTTTGAGGTTGAGGCGCGCGTGCTGGTGGTGTTTCGGGTGTGTTGGTGGCTTCTTCTACGACAGCAGGAGGCTCTGACGGTGCATCGTCGCGCTTTCGACTGCGCGACCGGCTCCGCTTTGGTTTTTCCTCAGCTGGCTTTTCGTCCGCTTTGGCTGCAGGGGCGGTTTCAGCGACGCCGAGCGGGTTTTCCAAGCGTGGGATTTCACTTTGAACCAGTCTTTCGATGTCTTCGAGGTTCTTTTCGTCACGCGGCACGCAGATCATAATAGCCTTGCCGTCGCGACCCGCACGGCCTGTGCGCCCGATGCGATGTACGTAGTCTTCGGCGTGGCTTGGGACGTCATAGTTGAACACATGGCTCACCGATGGCACGTCAAGGCCGCGTGCGGCTACGTCCGAGGCACACAAAAAGCGCAGGGTACCTTCGCGGAACCCGTCAAGCGTACGAGTACGCTGGCTTTGGTCCAGATCTCCATGAATAGGTGCGGCATCATAGCCGTACTTTTTCAATGACTTGGCAACTACGTCCACATCTGTCTTGCGGTTGCAGAAGATGATCGCATTTGTGCATTTCTCGCCTTCGGCGTCTATCAACGCCCGCAGCATTTTGCGTTTTTCCGTGCCTTCACGGTCGCGTCGGGTGGCTTTGAACATCAGGACGCCCTGTTCGATCGTCTCAGATGTCGTGGCCTGTCGTGCCACCTCGACCCGCTCAGGTGCGGAAAGGAAGGTATTTGTTATGCGCTCGATCTCCGGTGCCATGGTGGCGGAGAAGAACAGGGTCTGCCGTGTAAACGGTGTAAGGCTGAATATGCGTTCGATATCAGGGATAAAGCCCATGTCGAGCATGCGGTCCGCTTCGTCAACAACCATGATCTGCACGCCGGTCAGCAGCAGTTTACCACGTTCGAAGTGATCAAGCAGGCGACCGGGCGTGGCGATTAGAACATCAACCCCTTTGTCGATCAGCTTGTCCTGTTCCTTGAAGGATACACCGCCGATGAGCAGGGCTTTGGTAAGCTTGAGGTGCTTGGTGTATGTATCGAAGTTTTCCGCCACCTGTGCGGCCAGTTCGCGTGTCGGGCACAACACAAGGCTGCGCGGCATGCGCGCGCGTGCGCGCCCGCGTGCCAAAAGCGTTATCATCGGCAGCGTAAAGCTTGCGGTTTTGCCCGTGCCGGTCTGCGCGATGCCCAGAACATCACGCCCTTCTAACGCGGGCGGTATAGCGCCTGCCTGAATGGGTGTGGGTGACTCGTAACCGGCCTCGTCGATGGCCTTCAATACCTTGGGGTTGAGATTCAACTCAGAAAATTTGGTCATATGTATCCGTGTGTTGCGGACACATTCCTTCGCCCGCGGCAGCATTCATATCGGCCCGAATGGCCCTATTGGCGGTGCGTACCGCGATATGATGATGCTGCTTAACAAGTCGCAGGGGCGGGGTCAAACAGTTGCCGCAAGCGGGCGATAATCGGGGAAGTGGTGATGCAGCTTGGCATCAAGCTGCAAATCGTGAAGGCGCAGCAACCCTTGGGCATTCAGCCGGGCACGCAAGTCGGGCGTGTCGGCGCAGACTTCGTCAAAAAATCTGCGCAAACCCTCCGTGCCCGACCGTTCGATGATATCGTTGAAAAAGTCATGCAGCGTCTGCCCTCCTTGTTCCGGAGGGCGTACGGGCGCCAGATCGGCCCGATATGCGCCTTTTTGCAAACGGTAGTCAAAATGGGCGCGCCAACTGTCCCAGTCCGGGGCATGCAGATGCGCCAGCGAGACAGTGTTCAGGGCAACTTCGCCCGGGTTTTTGACGTCCCCGCAAAACGCATTGTGTATGCGCAGTTCGGTTGGCTCAACGTTGGTGCGCACAAAGATCTTGCCCGCGATATGGCTTAGAAAGCCGCCCTTAACATGCCTGCCGTATGTGGGGTAAATCTCGTCGACTTTAGCATCGCGCTGCGGGCCTGCGGGGATAAAGTCTTTAAATGCCATTTTGCCGCCGTTGAACGTTTCGCTGGCGAGAAGCTCCATAGGCCGGACACGGGCGGTCGCGGCTTCGGGCGGCAGAGCGGCCAGAGTGTCGCGGATGGATGTCGCGCTGACCAGAAACTCGTCTACATCCGAGTGAAGCAGCCAGTCAACATTGCCGGCACGGGCCAGCGTGCGTGTGGCGTTGTGCGACTGGCGCACCTGATGCTTTTTAGGGCGACGGCCAAAGATCCTGCGCCAATAGTCGAGATCACAATTTACCACATGGCACTTTGGATGCGCTTGCAGGGCATCGTAAGTCTCATGGTTTTCTTCGTCGAGGTAGATCCAGATGCACTCAGCGCCCGCGTCAAGATGGTACGCAACAAAGCGCAGCGTCTCATCCGCTGATGCTTTGACTGTGGCACACATACCCCACCGAATGGTTGCCGTCATTTTCTCCCTCGCCGTTTAAACTTTTCCACTCGCCCGAATATAGTGCGCCGATCTGTCATAACCATCCAGAGCATACGTATCCCAAGCGGCCGGATTGTTGCATCACGCTCACACAACTGCCACATCCGCGACAGCATGACCCGGTCAAGGTCACCGTTTTTAAGCGAATATGGTTTCATGCGCAGGGGCATCGTCGCGCGGCGCGTATCTTTCGCCCGTCGAAAAGGGGTGTTGCCTGGCTGACCTGTGATACGTCTTTCGCTATCGTGCAGTTTGATGAGGTCGAACATCGTCGACAGGCCCATGCCCAAAGCACGCTGATCGGCCGTCTGGCCGCAATCGGCAAATGTCGTGGCCGCGGATATCAGCCAGCGCGTAGACAGCTCACGCGCAAGTTCGTTTCCCTTTTCCGCCCAAATCCGCAAAAACAAATCAACGGCCTGAGGCGGCGGGTCCTTGCGCCGCGAGATGGCAATCATCATCGCATGCACGAGAAAGAGCGCTGATTGTCCTTCAAATTCCGCTTGAAGCTCCATCCATTTGGCTTCCGCGGTGTACTTCGCGCAGTCATCCGGTGATTTGGCAGGTGGTGGCACGCGGTCCAGGTATAGCCCGTCAAGATCTACGTCGACGGGCGGCAACACGAGCTCCACCTCTAGAAACGGGCGCTGGCGCCGTTCCATTTCGCGCATGAGCTTGAAGAAACCGCCTGAATGTATCTCTTCATGGTCGATCATGGCCGGACGCGCTCTTACACCATCATCTCTTTTGTCGCCGTCAGTTCGATGTCGGGATAATCCCGGTCAACACGGTCGATGTCCCATTGCAGCCGCGTAAGGTAGACGACATCGCCATCATGATCGTGTGCAATATGCTGTTTGTTGCTTTCGGTAAATTTATCAATCGCTTGTTTGCTTCCCTTAACCCATCGTGCCGAGGTGAACTGCGAGGGTTCAAAGCGTACAGGCAAGCCGTATTCCAATTCGATCCGGCTGGCGAGTACTTCAAACTGAAGCTGGCCGACGACGCCGACCACAAACCCCGATCCGATGGACGGTTTGAACACTTTCGCGGCCCCTTCTTCCGCAAATTGCATCAGTGCCTTTTCAAGGTGCTTTGCTTTCAGCGGATCACCGGCCCGCACCCCCTGCAAGAGTTCTGGCGCAAATGACGGGATGCCCGTAACGCGCAGCGCTTCGCCTTCGGTCAAAGTGTCGCCGATGCGCAATTGTCCGTGGTTGGGTATGCCAATGATGTCGCCCGCCCACGCCTCTTCGGCCAATTCGCGGTCCGACGCCAGAAACATCACCGGGTTGGTGATGGCCATCGGTTTTTTCGACCGGACATGCGTAAGCTTCATACCGCGGTTGAAGTGTCCCGAGGCCAGCCGGACGAATGCGACGCGGTCGCGATGCTTGGGGTCCATGTTCGCCTGAACTTTGAAAACAAAGCCGGAAACCTTTGCTTCCTCGGGCAAAATCTGCCGCGGCTCTGCCTTTTGGATTTGTGGTTGCGGGCCGTAGTTTGCGATCCCGTCCATCAACTCCTTAACGCCGAACGAATTGATCGCGGAGCCGAACCAGATGGGTGTGAGCGATCCTTCGTGCAGTGCCGCCATATCCAGAGGGGGCAAAAGTTCACGGGCCATCTCGAGATCTTCGCGCAGTTTCTCAAGCAGGTTCTGGGGAACGTGTTCGGCCAGTTTTGGATCATCCAATCCTTTGATTTCAATTGATTCCGCGACCCGGTTTCGATCTGCTCGGTCCATCAGCTCCAGCCTGTCGCGCAGAATGTCATAGCACCCCAGAAAATCGCGCCCGACGCCGATGGGCCAGCTTGCCGGTGTGACGTCTATCGCAAGGTTTTCTTGGATCTCATCTATGATTTCAAAAACATCACGGCTTTCGCGGTCCATTTTGTTGCAGAAAGTCAGGATCGGCAGGTCGCGCATGCGGCAAACTTCGAACAGCTTCTGCGTCTGGCTCTCTACGCCTTTGGCACCGTCGATGACCATGACTGCCGCGTCTACGGCTGTGAGTGTGCGGTAGGTGTCTTCGGAAAAGTCCGAGTGACCGGGAGTGTCGACAAGATTGAACCGGAAGTCTTTGAAGTCAAAGGACATCGCGGAAGCAGATACAGATATGCCACGGTCTTTTTCCATCGCCATGAAGTCTGATCTGGTCCGACGCGCTTCACCCTTGGCGCGGACCTGGCCGGCCATCTGAATAGCGCCGCCAAACAGCAGAAACTTCTCGGTCAGGGTCGTCTTGCCGGCGTCCGGGTGGCTGATGATCGCAAAAGTGCGACGGCGCGCAATCTCGGGCGGTAGATCGGGGCGGTTTTTGGGCGTATCCAGCATGGCTGCGGCTATAGGCGAGGGGCGCGGTCAGTGCAAGCGATCTGCGATGTCAGCCTTTTGAGGCTTTGCGCAAGATATCGACGGTATCAGGACGTTTTAACAAAGCTTTCTGTACATCGTGCGCGTTAAGTTCGCGGTGCATTGACGGTTCCAGTGACAGGCTATTGAGCAGGGCCTCGTCAAGCAGTGGTGCGGTTGTATCATCGACCAACATCGATTCAGCCGCGATGCCCTCTGCGTAGATAATCTCGTGGGTGTCAAAGAGCAGCTGGTAATAGTCCACAAATCCGCCTTCTTGAACGGTAACAGATGTCCCGTTCACCAGATAGCTCGCTTTTATCAGCAATTCGGCACGGCCCACGCCGAGCCGGTCTTGCCGTTGGTATATGAACAGGCGGTGATCCGGGCTAACCAGAAGATCGTTGAGGTTATTAAGTGTGCCAGCCGTGATTCTGATCGGAGCAAAAGCACCCACAGCGCGTTGTGTGCTTTGTCCGATCCAACGCACAGGCTGGATGCCGTCATCACGGGTGAGCACCTTGTCCCCGGGGCGTAGGTCTTCGATCTTGCACTGCCGCCCTGTTCCCAAGGTGATCTGCGTGCCGCTTGTAAAAGAAACACAAGCGACCTGCGCCAGTTTGCGGTCAACGGTGCGCGTGTCAATGCCCACCAACCGGTACTCCACCTTTGGCTCCAGCGGCGCGAGGGGCAGCAAGTAGACCTGACGCGCATGGCCTTGCCCGTCCACTTCGACCAGCACCAGCACTTCTGTCACCGTCGTGCCATACCCCATGAGGGTGACGGTGCAGTCAAGATGCACCTTGGCGCCGGCAACGCCGGTGGCGCTGTCGCCGGCAATCACGTGCCGTCCATCCTGACGTGCCAAGGAAAGCCGCGTCGGTTGTGCAACTGTATCAAGAGCATAGACGTCGTCCAGCGTCAGATCGGCGGCAAAACTCAGCCCGTCTCCCTCATTCGCCCCGTAGGACACGCGAAAGTTTTCCGACAGATAGACCGGAACGGTTTTACTGGGGATGAGCGCCGACGGGCGTGGTGACGGTGGCGCGAGGGCCATGCGCGGGTACTCCTGATAGGTTTGGTCAGTGGTACAGAAAAAATATGGCAATCTTTGGGTCAGGCCTGTGGTCTTTTGCTGGTTTAGGGGCAGAGTTTGGTGTTAGTGACGATCAAAAGACAGGGGGAATATCACATGGATTTAGGCATTAAAGGTAAACAGGCGGTTGTTTGCGCATCTTCCAAAGGATTAGGCCACGGCTGCGCGCGGGCGTTGGCAGAGGCCGGTGTCAATCTGGTCATGAACGCACGCGGTTCCGAGGCGTTGGAGGCTGCAGCAGAAGCGATCCGCGCTGACTGCGGTGTCGAGGTGACGACTGTTGCGGCTGATGTGACGACGCAAGAGGGGCGTGCGGCGCTTCTCGAAGCGGCTGGCGATGTGGACATTCTGGTCAATAATGCCGGCGGTCCGCCTCCCGGCATGTGGCACGACTGGGATCGCGAAGACTTCATTAAAGCGTTAGACGCCAATATGTTGACCCCCATTGCTCTGATAAAAGCGTTGGTGCCCGGTATGATGGACCGCGGCTGGGGGCGCGTGGTCAATATCACCTCGCAGTCGGTCAAGGCACCCATTCCGCAACTTGGCCTGTCGAATGCTGCGCGTACCGGCCTTACGGGCTATGTGGCCGGCACCAGCCGCCAGGTGGCTGAAAAAGGGGTGACGATTAACAATCTCTTACCAGGCATCCACGCGACCGACCGCGCCGAGGCGCTTGACGGCCCGGTGGCAAAGCGCGAGGGCATCTCGCTCGAGGAAGCCCGTGCACGCCGTTCTGCAACGATTCCGGTGCGGCGCTATGGAACAGCCGAGGAATTCGGCGCTACATGTGCGTTTTTGTGCTCGCAGCATGCGGGGTTCATTGTCGGCCAGAATATTCTTTTGGATGGCGGCGCCACCAACGCAACGATCTGATCCCATGGCAGAGCGGTTTTCGCTAAAGGACCATCTCTTTAATGCTCAAACGGTTGGCCAGCTTGCGCATGAATATGCGCAGGCGCTGCCGCACTTTGAGGCAGACCGCTTTACCCGTGAGGCTTTGTCGGGGTTTGATGGTCGTGAACTGATGGCGCGGCTGGACTGGATTGCGGACTGTATTGAGGCGCAGATACCAAGGGATTTCAATGCGATGGCAGAGCATCTTGAAGCAGCTATGCCAGCGCCGCTTGACCCGCGATTGACAGACGACGATTTCGGTCAGTTCATCCATGCGGTGCCGGGTATACTGGCCGTAAGGCATGGGCTGGAGGCGCATCGTGAACGGGCGATGGGGTTGCTCTATGAGGCCACGCAGCGCTTTTCCATGGAGTTCTACATCCGCCCGTTCCTGAACCGCTGGCCTGACGAGACCCTGTCGCTTTTGCGAGAATGGGCAGGCGATGCGAATTACCATGTCCGGCGCTTGGTCAGTGAAGGTACGCGACCCAAGCTGCCATGGGCGAAATCGGTGTCCCTGTCACCGGACCAGACCTTGCCGCTGCTTGACCTGCTGCAAGCAGACCCCACGCGCTATGTGACCCGGTCGGTGGCCAATCACTTGAACGATATCTCGAAAACGGATGCAGATGCTGTTTTGCAGAGATTGGACGCGTGGTCCAAAGAGGGCGCCCAACAGAAAAAAGAGCTTGATTGGATGCAGCGGCACGCCTTGCGGACGTTGATAAAATCGGGTCATCAAGGCGCGATGGAGGCGCAGGGGTTCCGGTCGGATGCCCCGCTGAACGCCCGTCTGGTACTTGAGCGCACCGCGTTGAACATCGGTGACACGCTGAAACTGACAGCAGAAATCTCCGGTGACGCCGATGCGTCGGTGCTTGTGGACTACCGTATCGTTTTTGCACGCCCAGACCGGCGGACGGGTGAAAAAGTCTTCAAGCTCAAGCAAACACGGGTCACGGCGGGCAAGCCTCTGATCTTGACGAAGGCGCACAAAATCAAGGGAGATGCGACAACCTTCAGGTGGCATCCCGGGCCCCATCGGTTGATCCTTCAGGTCAACGGCAATGATCTTGCCGAGACACCCTTCACGGTTCGGTAAGGTGCGGCTGTGTCATGCTTTTGACCATCCGGTAGCCTGCATCACTGCGGGTATATGCGGTCATGCTTGCGGGCGGCTGGCAGGGCTGATAGCTGCTATCCCGAGAAATTCTATCAGATTTCCGGAGAAGACCCAGTGACATCCGACGCGCCTCGGCTTGAAATCAGAAACCTGCGGCGAAGCTTTGAAGGCCGCGCAGTGGTTGACGATGTGTCTTTGCGCATTGAGCCGGCGCAGGTGACTTGTCTGCTTGGCCCATCAGGATGCGGCAAGTCGACCACGTTGCGTATGATTGCCGGTGTGGAGATGCAGGACAGCGGTGAGATATATGTTGATGGCAATCTGATCTGTGACACGGTCTTTCGTGTGCCACCTGAACGGCGCGAAATCGGATTAATGTTTCAGGACTTCGCGCTTTTCCCCCACCTCAGTGTTGCCGACAACGTGGCGTTCGGTTTGAAAACCGGCAACAAGGCCGACAAGCGTGCGCGTGTTGAAGAGTTGCTGGAACGGGTAGACCTGAAGCGCTTTATTGACGGCTATCCGCATCAGCTGTCCGGCGGAGAGCAACAGCGTGTTGCACTGGCCCGCGCTTTGGCGCCCAAACCCAAGATCATGCTGATGGACGAACCTTTCTCGGGATTGGACAATCGTCTGCGGGACGGTATCCGTGATGAGACCCTTACCATTCTGAAAGAACAGGACACCGGTGTCTTGCTGGTGACCCACGAGCCGGACGAGGCCATGCGCATGGCGGATGAGATCGCCTTGATGCGTGACGGGCGCATTGTCCAGCAGGGCGCACCTTACAATGTTTATACGAGACCTGTAGACCGCGCAGCTGTTTCCTTCTTTTCGGATGCCAATGTGCTGCGGGCCAATGTAACCGGCGCGCTTGCTGAAACACCCTTTGGCCAGTTTCTGGCGCCGGGCGTCCCTGACGGCACGCCGGTCGATATCGTCTTTCGACCGCAGCATCTGCGCATCGACTTTGACCGCGCAGGCCAAGGCCCCAAACCCACCGCCACCGAAGGCACAGCGGCCCGTGGCGTGATCGACCGCGCGCGCTTTATGGGCAACGAAAGCCTTGTGGAGTTTCGCATGGACTATGATGGCTCTGTTTTGAAGGCCACGGTGCCAAACGTTTTCCTACCGCAGCCGGGAACGGTCATGTGGCTCACCATCCGGCGGGACAAGTGTTTCGTCTTTCCGGCATCTGACGAGAGGACGAAAGAGAACAAATGACCAGACTGCTTGTAGAATTCGGAATGGGAACCTCGCTGCGCCGCGGGGACTACACGCAAGCTGCCGTGCGCGGCGTCAAAGATGCGCTTTGGCACAATTCAATCAATTTGGCCGAACTCTTCGGGTTTGAAAAAACCGATATGCGCCTGCGCGTGGACATCGGTGTGCAGCAACCAGAGGCCGTGGATGTGCAAGAGGTGCTCAAGGTTTTTCCCTATGGCGATGCACAGGTATATGTGACCCATGGCGGGCTGGATGTTGCGCGACCGGACGGGCAGGGAAATCCGACAATTATGGCGAATGTGGCGCTGACCGTCGGTTTTGACATGGAGCGGGCGGATGTCTGAGCAGCGGCTGATTATCGAGATGGGTATGGGCAATGACCTGCACGGGCAGGATTACACGAAAGCGGCCAGGCGCGCGATCGAAGATGCGTTTCGCCATTCTTCACTGCCATTGTTCGGCGCTGTCGGGTTGGATCATGATGCCATGCGTGTGCAGGTCACCGTCGGTGTTCAGGAGCCGCAAGCAGTAGATACCGACGCGCTGGTAGCCACCCTGCCGCGCGGTCGCGCCGAGGTGCGTGTGGTCAAAGGCGGCTTAAACGTAGAAACCGACGCCGAGCCCATAGTGATCGCGCAAGCCAGTGTTGAAGCGTTCCTGCCTGCGCAAACCGGTTGGCGGCTCAAAACCTGACCGAAGTTCAGCCGGTCATCGTAACGGCCACATCGCCGATCCCTGCAATTGAAACCGTTACATGGTCGCCGGGTTTGACGGGGCGGGCCCCGAGGGATGTGCCGGAGGCGATCAGGTCGCCCGGTCTGAGCGTCATGTCCTGAGATAGCTTTGAGACGATCTTCGCAGGCGGCATTATCATATCGGATGCGGGGTAGGACTGTCGCTCGCGCGCGCCGACCATGACTTTGATTTCAAGCTTTTCCCAGTCCAGTTCAGTTTCGATGAAGGGACCAACCACGCCAAAGCCGTCATAGCTTTTTGAGCGGGTCCATTGGGGAAAGGCGTTGTCCGCGGTCAGGACCTGCAAGGCGGTAAAGTCGTTTACGCAGGTATAGCCCAAGATGGCCTTGGCGGCCTCTTCTTCGGAGACGTTCGCGCAGGTCTCGCCGATGACAATGCCAAGCTCTCCTTCAAACAACACACGCCCGATGCCTTGGGGTATGGCGACTTCCGTGTCCGGTCCCGTCAGGGATGTGTCTGCCTTGAAAAAGTAGAGGGGATGTTCCGGCGGCGTCCATCCGTTCTTTTCTGCAGAAGCATGGAAGTTGTTCCACAACCCGATGAACTTGCCCGGTACAACGGGCGCAAGCAGCGTGAGGTGTTCCATCGCAATTGAATCGCCTACCGGCTCATCCGAGCCAAGGGCCGCCCGCGGGTGAAAGGCGCCCGCGTTCACGACGCCCGTCAGTATGGTTTCGTCTTTTGTTTTGATCCGCGCCCATTTCATGGCATGTCCCTCCGTTTTTTTGGTCTTTAGGGACAAATAGCGCAAGAAGCCCTCTGGAACAGAGCCTTTGATGCAGGGTGTCAGCGACGGCGTCTGCACGCCGCCGCTATGATTTGAAATGCGGCTTTAGGGCTTGATATAGGTGTAGCCCATCTGCTGCAGACGCGACAACTCGGCCACACCAGACGGGATAATGTCATCCTCCCAGACGTCGTAGAGGTCGTCCGAATAGCTGATCTTGCGACCCTTCAGTGTGTTGTTGCACACCTGAAAACCCACGTTCTGACCCTTTAAAGAAGCAACGGCCGTTTGGAGCCCCTCGTTTTCTCTGGCCGTTTTCAAAAGACCCAAGCCATTGCCATGCAGGACCACTTTGATTTCCATGTTTTCGGCGCCGACGGCATTGATATGGTTTTGAATATTCCGCATTGCCCCGCGATAGGCTTTGCTTTCCGGACCACCGTCATAGTTGATGTGGTAGACGACCTTCTGCTTTCCGTAGCGCGCGTCTTCAGCCATTGCTGGTGCTGCGAGCGTCAAGCTAAGCAGCAAGGCGGCGACGGCTTTGAAAAATGTGTTCATTGTGTTCTCCCATTGTGAACACCTGCAAACGCTGATGCCCACCCGTTGCGACGGTTGTTCGAGCTTGTGATGCAAGTGTATCAGAAATCGTAACCCGACCTGCGCGTGTGTCACAAGTTGTTTTGGGCGTGTCCGACCGGGAGCTACCCCGAATAGTCCGCCAGTGTCTTTCCCGGCTCGTCTACGAAAAGCTCTGGCAACGCTTCGGCAGTCCGGATCAGGTCGACGCGAAAGACACGATGATCTCCACGCAGTTCACACCATGATGTCAGCGTCCAGATGCGGCCCCAATACTCCATATGCAGCGGGCGGACCACGCGTGAGGTGACCGACCCGTCCTTGGCGGTATACACCAGCCTGAGTTTTTGTCGCGCACGGATCGCTGCCCGCAGGGTCGGCATATGGGCAAAGCCGCGTGCAGCATCTGCAAAGGGGTACACCGCGAATTTCCATGCGTCGGCTTCGGCCACAACCTGGGTCGGCAGGACTGCGTCTACTTTTTCAGCAAGGCTGAGCGCCGCGCTCTTGAGGTCGGGGTCGGCCGCCTCGCTGACAATGGCCATTCCCAGATTAAGCGCTTCGAGTTCTGCCACCGTGAGCGTCAGCGGGGGCAGAGTGATCGCTTCGGTGATCATGTAGCCGACACCGCGTTCACCCGCCACCGGCACGCCGGAAGCCACAAGTGTGTCCATGTCACGATAGATCGTGCGCACGGAGACTTCGAGACGCTCTGCAATGTCCTGCGCGCGGTGCAGTTTTCCGTCGCGCAGGATCTGTATGATATCAAATAGGCGGTCGGTGCGGCGCATGTTACTCCGGGGGCAGATAAAGGGCTACGTTGGCATGGCGCATGACCATGTCTGACGGGTCGATCATATCCATGAATGGGCCTGCTTCGGGGCGCTCGAACATTGCTGTAGCGGCTTGCTGTGCTGCTGCCTTGGACGTCCAGAGAATGTGTTCAGTCCAAAGGCCTGAGGGATCTGCGCTCAAGCTGCGCGAGATCATGGCGCCGGTGCTGCGTAAAAAGGGGGTCATGGCATCCGCGGCTTTAGAAAAAGCCTCGGGACTGGCGTTTTCTTTCAGGCGGAAGGTGACGATTTCGGCGACTGTGGGTTCGTTCATTGGGTTCTCCTGTGTTTGAACATATCCAAGTCACAAAATATGGGAATACAACTGACATAAACCTGTCAGTTGAGTTTGGCGAGCCCAAATTATTTTCGGATTCCGGCCTGGTGAACGCGGCGATGCGCCAATTTCGACTCCCCGAGCTGCCAGAGTTTGCTAACAACAACACCGACCGCCCCGCCAAAAGGGGCTGCAAGCTGTTGGGAGACACTCCATGTTGAATAATATTGGCCTTCCGGGCCTTCTGCTGATCGCCGTTGTCGTGCTGGTTCTTTTTGGGCGCGGTAAAATCTCCAGCCTGATGGGCGAGGTCGGCAAGGGTATCACGTCGTTCAAGAAAGGCATCAATGAAGGGCAGGACGAGATCGCGAATGCCTCTGAAGAGGCCAAGGACGTAACGCCCGAGACTGAAAAAGATAAGGTCTAACGCATGTTCGACCTTGGCTGGACAGAGATGCTGGTTATCGGCATCGTCGCGCTTATCGTTATTGGTCCCAAAGATTTGCCGGTGATGTTTCGGACGCTCGGGCAGTTTGTTGGCAAGGCCAAGGGCATGGCGCGGGAGTTTAGCCGGGCGATGAATGATGCAGCGGATGACGCGGGCGTCAAGGATATGGCCAAGGGACTGCAAGCCGCGACGAACCCGGTCAACAGCGCCATGGAAGGCGTGAAGACCGCGGCCTCGGACCTGAGCAAGTTCGATCCCGAAAGCGAGACCGGAAAGCTCGCGGCCAAAAAGGCCGCCGAAAAGGAAGAGCGCGCCGAAGCCGCCAAGAAGATACATGCCGCCACGGCCCGTGCCGCTGCTGACCGAAAGCTTAAGGAAGCGCAGGAAGCGCAGGCAAAGGCGGAGGAGCTTGAAGCGCAGGTTCCGGCCTCTGGAAAGAGTGACACATGAGTGCATCCGAAGACTTGGACGAAAGTGCAGCACCGCTGATCGAGCATCTGGCGGAGTTGCGCACCCGTTTGATCCGGTCGGTGATTGCCTTTTTGGTGGGCATGATCATTTGCTTTACCGTCGCCACCCCGATTTTCAATTTTCTGACAGCGCCCTTGTGTCAGGTTCTTGGCGAACGCGGGCAGGACTGTGATCTGATCTTTATCAGCCCGCAAGAAGGCTTTTTTGTCGCTATCAAAGTTTCCCTGTTGGGTGGGCTGATCCTGTCCTTTCCCGTGATTGCGCATCAGATGTGGCGGTTTGTGGCACCGGGGCTCTACAAGAACGAAAAGGGCGCTTTCCTGCCGTTTCTGGTGGCATCGCCAGTCATGTTCATGCTGGGGGCGTCGTTTGCCTTCTATGTCGTGACACCGCTGGCTTATGACTTCTTTCTCGGCTTCCAGCAGTTTGGTGCCGAAGGTGAGGCAGTTCCGGGCGACCCGGCGACCTCTCCGGGGTTAAGCGTCGTATTCCAGGGGTCGGCACAGGAGTATCTGAACCTGACGATCAAGTTTATCGTCGCTTTCGGCATGTGCTTTCAGCTGCCTGTGCTGCTGACGCTGATGGGTAAGGCGGGGCTGGTCAGCGCGGAAGGTCTCGGCAACGTGCGCAAGTATGCCGTCGTCGCGATCCTTGTGCTTGCTGCTCTGGTTACGCCGCCTGATGTTATCACACAGGTGATCCTCTTTGTGGTCGTCTACGGCCTGTACGAAGTGTCGATCTTTCTTGTGAAACGCGTTGAGACAAAGCGCGAGGCCAAGCTGCGCGCCGAAGGCTATTACGACGATTGAGGACGGTTTTCCCGTGATTGATGATCCAATGGACCGCATCGCCGCTGCGCTAGAGCGGCTGGCACCCGCCCCGCTGGCGGCCCCTGATTTCTCGCGTGCCTCGGCCTTTGTCTGGCATACGGAACCGGACCGACTGGAACCGGTAGAGCATGTATCACGCATTGACCTGTCGCTTTTGGTCGGCGTCACACGGTCACGCGATACACTACTGGCCAACACAGAGCAGTTCGCAAAAGGTCTGCCGGCCAACAATGCGCTGCTCTGGGGGGCGCGCGGAATGGGGAAATCAAGCCTTGTCAAGGCAATACATGGCGCAGTTCATGCTGTACATGAGGACTTGCGCATCGTTGAATTGCAGCGTGAAGACCTTCCGTCGGTCGGGCGTCTTTTGAATATTCTGCGCGTGGCACCCTATAGGTTTGTTTTGTTTTGCGATGATCTGTCTTTTGGACATGACGATGCGCATTACAAAAGCCTCAAGGCTGTGTTGGATGGCGGTATCGAAGGTCGTCCGGACAACGTGGTACTTTATGCCACGTCAAACCGCCGGCATCTGATGCCGCGCGACATGATCGAGAACGAACGCAGTTCGGCGATCAACCCTTCAGAGGCGGTGGAAGAAAAGGTGTCTTTGTCTGACCGTTTTGGTTTGTGGCTGGGTTTTCATCCCTGCGATCAAGATCAGTATCTGGCGATGATCCGGGGGTACTGCGACGCCTATGGCGTTGATATCGACGAAGATACGTTGCGTGCAGAAGCGATCGAATGGCAAGCGACGCGCGGGTCTCGTTCCGGGCGCGTCGCATGGCAGTATTTTACGGATTTAGCGGGCCGCCGTGGTGTTGTGATTTCCGGTTAACCGGGCGTACAAGCCGGACCACATTTGATTTTGCAACAGGGCGAGGGCGACGCATTTGCAAAGAGATGCTAAGCTGTTTGCAAACGCCTAACTCATTGCGACCCAAGGTGAAACACGCAGTGATGCTTGGCCTTTTCAAAGTGTATATCTGTGTCATGCTGTCAAACAGGCTGCTTCGAAGCGGCGCAAGCAGCGCGCGCTTTTCGGCCCGTATCCTTTCAGGTCAGGGAAAAGGGATTCAATTTCAACACGGGCTTCGGGCGTAACCATCTCTCGGGTCATTTCGCCCGGGTACAGGCTTTCCGACCAGATGCCGCCGGCCTTCACAAGCTGGTGCGCGTCAAACAGAACGTGGCAATAAGTAACAATTCCGCCTGGCTTGCGGTAGATACCGTCATGGCCCAACAAGTCTTTGGCACGGATCAGAACATCCGGCGCGCCGTATAACAGCTCGGCTCGCCAGTCTTCGACCAGAACCGCATGCTGAGGGGACACCACCAGATCTTCGGTGTTGCCCAAACTGCCTGCACGAATCACAATCGGTGCCAGATCGCCCTGTGCCGCAGCCGCTGTTTTTCCAAGCCAACGCAAGGGCTGATAACCGGCGTCCCGTGTCAGGATCATGTCGCCGACGTCCAGCGTTTCGATTGCTTTCGGCCCTTTTTGTGTTTCGATCAATGTGCCGGCAACAAAACAAACGAGATCACCACCCAGATCGACATGCGATATCTTCGTTTCATCGATGACCGCTCCGGTGACTGTCAGCACCGTGTCCGGTGGTGGTACGCCATCAATGAAGATCAGGTAGTAGCCTGCCTCACCGGGGTCAGAGACGTCATTATCATTGTTCAGGTCGACATCGACCACACCGATGTCCCAGGTTTGCAGGGTTACAGGGTCTTGTACCTGGAACGTATAGTCCCACAGAACCTGACGCGCCGTGCCTCCTATGTCTGTCGTCTGCTCGTTTCCTCGGCCGATCTGATTGGGTCTGCTGACCGCATTGTTGGGTTTGTCGCCGTCAAAGTTCGAATTGTTTTTGTTGGCTTCTTCGATCAGAAAACCGGTTTGGGCGCCGGAGTATTCCCACTCACTGCCCGGGGGCGAGGAATAATCGATCGGGTTGCCGTTACCGTCTTTCGACTGGGTGCCAAAAATCGCAACACTGTAGGCATAAAAGGCGGGCATGGTCTTGGGTCCAATACGGTGAATTCCGTTGGACTGTTTCTGCATGCGAAACGGGGCCAGAGCATGGCCGAGCTATACCCGGGTATGGCCAATTCGGGGCAATTTTACGAAAATTTTCGTTCACTTACCGCAGATAAGGCATGGGATCGACGCTGTCGAAGCCGCGGCGTACTTCGAAATGCACGAAAGACTCGTTGCCCGAGCGCAATTTGGCGATGGCATCACCGCGCCCGACACGTGCACCTTTCTCGACGCTGACGTCAGTCACATTGGCATAGACGGTCAACAGTTCCGGTTCGTGCCGGATGACGATGATCGGAATGCCCTCGGCGCTTTTTGTGATGGCGGCTACCGTGCCGTCATCAGCAGCGACAACGGGGGTGCCCGGATCCGCCTTGATGTCGATGCCTTCGTTTCTGCCTTTCGAGAACTCCCGCACAATTGCTCCGTTTACAGGAAAGCGCATCCGCGCCACATCAGATGCTTCCGTGCGCTCACCCACGTCAATCTGCGGCTCCGGCTCTTGCGGTGCGGCCGCGACAGGCGCTTGCGCAGGCGGCAATGGTTGCGCTGCACTTGGCGGTAGCGGTGTGGGAGAGCCTGTTCCGGGTTTCGGCACTTCTTCGCTCACCGGTGCTGGGGGTGCCTGTTGGGCGACAGGGATCAGCAGATACTGACCTTCCCGAATGGCAAAATCTGCACCCAGACCGTTCCATTCCGCCAGACCGGCGACCGGCACATCATAAAGGCGCGAGATGGTGTAGGCCGTCTCGCCGCGAACGACTTTGTGGCGCACGGGTTCCGTGCCGGTCTGAGGCTGTGCAGCGGCATCTGCAGGGGGCAGGGCGGCGACGCGAACACCGCTCTCACCGCCTGCAGCGGGTTCAGAGCGGTCTATGGCGCTGCCTGCCAAGGTACCGATGTCGACGGCACCGGGTTGGATCGGACCGGTGCCGACCGCGCCGGTTGCGGGCGAGGGTTCGGCCACGCGGGTGGGCAATGCGATGATTTCGCCTTGACGCAGCTGCACATCGGCATCAATGCCGTTAAACCGTGCCAACGTTGGCGCATCAAGCCCCAGCCGGCTGGCCACTGTTTCGATTGTGTCCCCGCGGTCGGCGACCGCAACCTGATAATTTGGGTAAGAGATGACGCCGCGGTTGTCAGGCGTGGGACGCGGCGCTGTGCCCGCTGCCGCCGCGGCTTCTGCCGTTGAAAACCCGCCTCCCAGCCCGCGCAGGTCGTAATCAATGCTTTGACCGCAGGCAGACAAAAGCGCCAGGCCGCTAACTGTTAACGTCCAGCTGAATGCCCGCCGGCGGGGAATGAAATTAACCATCTGCATGTCCTCAAATTCGCTCAGAGAGCCTGCGCCAGTTTGTGCCCGACGCTTATTCGGGCACAATATAGCAGGTTAACTGTCCTGACCCAAGCCTTCCAAGAGCGGAACAAAGCGGACTTGGCGCAATTCTTCGTAATTCACGCCAGTGTCGGTCTTGCGGGCCACAATCAGGTGCTGCACAGCGTCTGACTGACCCACCGGGATCACCATGATACCGCCGGTTTTGAGTTGTTCGATCAGGGTGCTTGGCGGGTCTTCGGCGGCCGCTGTCACAAGGATGCGGTCGAAGGGGGCCTGATCGGGCAAGCCGAAGCTGCCATCTGCGGTGATGGCGGTGATGTTGGTCAGGTTCATGTCCTCAAACAAAGAGCGCGCTTCGCGCACCAGACGGCTGTGACGGTCAACGGTGTAGACGCGTCGCGCAAGTTTGCTGAGAATAGCTGCCTGATAGCCGGAGCCGGTGCCAACTTCGAGAACCTTGTCTCTGGGTGAAATCTTAAGCGCTTGCGTCATCAGGCCAACGACGGAAGGCTGGCTGATGGTTTGACCACATGCAATCGGCAGCGGCATGTCCTCATAAGCACGTTCAGCAAAGATACCGCGAATAAACGGGCCCCGGTCAATCGCCTCCATGGCCGAAAGGACGCGTGTGTCTGTCACGCCCTTGGATCGCAGGGCATACAGGAACTGCATCTTGCGTTCTGCGTCCGTCTCGTCCGGCATTATGTGTTAATCCCCGACAGGGTGGATAACATCTCATGTGCTGTCAGGTCGGCGCGCATGGGGGTGACAGACACATAGCCTTGCAGGTTTAATTGCGCATCCGACCCTTCCGTCGTCGAACGGCGTTGATCACCGCCTTTGATCCACAAAAAACGCCTGCCGGAAGGTGAATCATGGGCCACTGTCGAAAACCCTGTGCCCTCGCGGAAGCCTTGCGTTGCAATACGGATACCTTTGACGCGATCGGCGGGCACCGGCGGGAAGTTAACGTTGTAAAACAGCCGGTATCCGGTTTTTTCCTGCGGTGTGTGTTGCAGGATGCGCCGGACAACAGCGACGCCATGGTGTGCTGCGGCCTCGAATGGGTTTTCAAGGTTCAGGTTTTCCGGCCCGTAGTATTGCGACAAGGCAATCGCAGGCAGCCCTTGAAGTGCGGCCTCCATCGCACCGCCGACGGTGCCGGAATATAGCGTGTTTTCGGCCGAGTTGTTGCCACGGTTCACACCCGAAAGCACCAGATCGGGGGGCGCGTCCTGCATCATCTCGTGCAGTCCGGCAAGGACGCAGTCTGCGGGCGACCCTTCAGCTGCAAACCTGCGGGCGTCCATTTGTGCGACCATCATCGGATGAGTGTAGCTGATGCAATGACCAACGCCGGATTGCTCGAAAGCGGGTGCTACAGTCCAGACCTCGCCCGCGTCACCTGCAAGTTCGGTGGCGATGTCGTGCATGACCGCCAGCCCCGGCGCGTTGATACCGTCGTCATTTGTGATGAGAATGCGCATGATCTGCCCCTTTTTGCCTTGATAGGCGAGCCGCAGGCGAGCGGCAAGCATGCGCGCTGCCGCCGGGCGTATTTTTGGTCCAAAGAACCTCTTAAAGCTGTGCCAGCAGGCGTTGCGCTTCGGTTTTCGGATCGTTCAGAGGGGTGCGGTCCTCGCCGGGGAAAAAACGCGCCCGTACGGCCGTGGGCATAGGGGCGGGTGTCAGAATCTGTACTTGGGGCCCGGTATTGCGGGTTTCCGCCTGCCAACTGCGCGCCAGCGCAATTTGCGCCGCTTTGGTGGCCGCATAGCTTCCAAAAAACTTGTCGCCGGTATGCGGATCATCGAAGAATACCGCGCGTCCGGTCATGCCCAGCAATGGTGCTACAAAGCTAATGAGCGTTGAGGTGGCCGTGATGTTGCAGTTTACCGACTTCGACAGATCCTTGGCATCGATCAAGGGTGCGGGCGTCAGTGGCGGCGCATGCACGGCGGTATGTAGCCAGATGTCCAGCGCGCCCCAGCGGTCAAAGATTCCGCGGCATAGCGTGGCCATCGCATCGGCGTTTGTCACATCCATGGGGGCGAGGGTCGCCGTGCCGCCTTTGGCCTGAATGCGGTCGTCCAGTTCTTCCAAAGCGCCGGTCGTTTTGGCAACGGCAATGATGTGATGGGTGTCGCACAAGGCTTCTGCAAGAGCGGCACCAAGGCCGCGGGACGCGCCAGTGATAAGAGCTGTTTTTGTCATTGTGTCTTCCGTGCCCTGTTTGCCGCCCGAGTGCGGGCGGCATTGTCTTGAGTGCGCGCTACTCTGCTGCGGGCTTCATTTCAAAGCCTTCGTCGATCTGGTCCGACGGTTTCACCGGGTATTCACCAGAAAAGCAGGCGTCACAGTATTGCGGTTGTTTCGCGTCGCGGCCTTTTGCCTCGCCGACCGCGCGGTAGAGCCCGTCCAGCGAGATGAACTTGAGACTGTCGACCTGCAAATGGTCGCGCATCTCTTCTTCCGACATGGTAGCGGCCAGCAGCTTTTCGCGCTGTGGCGTATCAACCCCGTAAAAGCAGGGCCAAGCCGTGGGAGGGGATGCGATGCGGAAATGGACCTCTTTCGCGCCGGCATCAAGGATCATCTCCTTGATTTTGCGGCTGGTGGTTCCGCGGACGACAGAATCGTCCACAAGAATGACCCTTTTTCCTTCGATCAGCGCACGGTTCACATTCAGCTTGAGCCGCACACCCATGTTGCGGATCTGCTCTGTCGGCTCAATGAATGTGCGTCCCATGTATTGGTTGCGAATGATCCCCATGGCGTAGGGGATACCGGACGCGAGCGAATAGCCGATTGCTGCGGGTGTGCCACTGTCGGGTACGGGGCAGACGATATCTGCCTCAACCGGGCTTTCTTGCGCCAATTCGCGTCCAATCGCTTCGCGGGTTTCGTAGACCGAACGGCCGCCAAGGATGCTGTCAGGGCGCGAGAAATACACATGTTCGAAGATGCAGAACCGCGGCTTGCGCGGCCGAAAAGGGAATTGGCTTTCAACGCCATTTTCGGTGATGACAACCATTTCCCCCGGTTCGATTTCACGGATAAATTCAGCTCCGATGATATCGAGCGCGCAGGTTTCCGATGACAAGGCCCAGCCGTCGCCGATCTTGCCCAGAACCAACGGGCGCACGCCCAGAGGATCGCGCACGCCGATCAACTTTGTGCGCGTCATCGCAACGACCGAAAAAGCGCCCTCGACGCGGCGCAGGGCATCTTCCATACGTTCAGGGATCGTGCGCTGCAGCGAGCGGGCCATGAGGTGAATGATGCATTCGCTGTCGGAAGAACTCTGGAAAATCGAGCCACGTTCAATCAGTTCGCGGCGCAGGGCGTTGGCATTGGTGATGTTCCCGTTATGCGCGATGGCGGCACCGCCCATTGCAAACTCACCGAAAAACGGTTGCACGTCTCTGATTGCAGTCTGGCCTTTGGAGCCTGCGGTAGAATAGCGGACATGGCCAATGGCCAGTGGCCCTGTCAGGGTTTCCATAACTTTCTGGCTGGTAAAGTTGTCGCGCACATAGCCGAAGCGCCGCGCAGACTGGAACCCAAGTTCCGGATCATGGCTCACGATGCCGCCGGCTTCCTGACCGCGATGCTGCAGGGCATGCAAACCCAGTGCTACGAAGTTTGAGGCGTCGGCGGTGCCGATAACACCAAATACCCCGCATTCTTCTTTCAGTTTGTCGCCGTCGTCGCTGTCGCGCAGATAGCTGGTGTCAAAAGGGTGAGCAGGCGGCATGATTTTGGACAACGGGGCAGCTCCGAATCCGTGGCAGATGGGCACTATTTAGGGCTTGGGGCGGGAAGTGTCACGCGGCGATCCTACTTCTGGAGCCGAATGTCGCGCAGGTGCGGCGCGAACGCTCAACTGTTTTGCAAGGCAGGTCATCTTAAACCGTTGAATTTTACTGGCCGCAATTGCTGACCAATGCTTCGTATTGGCCTGTGATCCAGCCCAGTGCCTGTTCTGGCTCAGCGTCTTCGATATTATCGGTGAGTTGCGAAAAGACAGCCGCTGATCGGCTGTTGTCGACAACGGTATAGCTGTCACTTGTAACGACGGTATTGTAGACGAAGAATGCGATTGCAACCAACAGAATGCCGCGCGCGACACCAAAGAGAAAACCCAGCCCCTGATCGATGCCGCCAAGAGCGGATCTTTGCACAACGCTGGAAAACAGGGGCGTGAAAAGCGACACGATGATAAGAGCTACCGCGAACACCGCAGCGAAAGCTCCGATGATCGACAATTCGCAACTGTCTGCAAGGAACTCGCCGACGACGGGGATTTCGCGCACCATCGGCTCGACCTGTGGCGCAAACATGAAGCCCAGGATAGCTGCTGCAATCCACCCGACAATTGCCATGATTTCGCGCACGATGCCACGCCCGTAGGCCAGCAAAGCTGATATGATGACCACAAGTGCGACAACGCCGTCGACCATTGTGAAGTTTTCCATTGCCTCAATCGCCTCTTTTTTTTGTCGTTCTACCCTGCGCCGAATATCTCGCCCACAAAGCCGGTAAGGTCGCGCATCGTGTTCAAGGATATGCCAGAAACTCCAACCGTTTTTCCACCCCCCGCTGCAATCGCGTTTGAAAAACCCAGCTTCTGTGCCTCTTTTAACCTACTTTCGGTTTGAGACGCGGGTCGCAGGGCACCTGAAAGGCTGATTTCACCAAAAACAACTGTATCTGCCGGCAAGGCTGCGTCTTCGCGCGCGCTGAGAAGCGCCGCGGCGACTGCGAGGTCGGCTGCAGGTTCGGATACTTTCATGCCGCCGGCCACGTTCAGGTAGACATCGAGGCCCGCAAAGGGGATGCCACAGCGCGCTTCGAGCACAGCAAGGATCATGGCCAGCCGCCCGCCATCCCAGCCCACGACTGTCCTTCGCGCCTGCGCGTGCGGCGAGGGGGCGACGAGCGCTTGAAACTCTACTAGAACGGGTCTGGTGCCTTCTACACCGGCAAAAACCACCGATCCGGGGGACGGCTCTCCTCTTTCGCTGAGAAAGAGTGCAGAGGGATTTGAAACTTCGTCCAGCCCGCCGCCGGTCATCTCGAAAACGCCGATCTCATCCGCAGGGCCAAAGCGGTTTTTGACGGCGCGCAGAATGCGAAACTGGTGCCCACGCTCGCCTTCAAAGTACAAAACCGTATCGACCATGTGCTCAACCACACGAGGCCCTGCGATCTGGCCTTCCTTCGTGACATGACCGACGAGGATCACGCTGACGCCTTTTCGCTTGGCAAAGCTCGTCAACTCATGTGCGGCGGCGCGTACTTGCGAAACCGAACCCGGAGCGCTTTCCACATTGTCGGCCCACATTGTCTGAATGGAATCGATGATGGCCAGTTGCGGCCTCTCGCTTTCGAGCGTTGTCAGAATATCGCGCAGATTGGTCTCTGCAGCGAGTTTGACAGGGGCATCTGCCAACCCGAGGCGCCGTGCACGCATCCGCACCTGCGCCGAGGCCTCTTCCCCGGAAACGTAGATCGTCTTGAGACCACTGCGGGCAAATTGTGCTGCCGCCTGCAACAGCAAGGTGGACTTGCCGATACCCGGGTCGCCGCCGACCAAGGTCGCCGATGCGGCAACCAGCCCGCCACCCAAAACACGGTCAAGCTCGGCAATACCGCATTGCGTGCGGGGCGGCGGCGCTTCTTCTGTCGACAAGTCGGTCAGTTGGACAGGCGCGCCGCGTTTGCCGCCCAACGATTTGGCGGGACCTTTGGAAATGCCTGCGTCTTCCGTGATCGTGTTCCATTCTCCGCAGGCTTCGCAACGCCCCGCCCATTTTGTCGTAACGTTGCCGCAGCCGGAGCAGGAGAATGAAGGGGATTTTGCCATGCGCTCTTTTGACCGGTCAGAGAGCCTGCGTCAAACCCGAAAAAGGTTAAAAAAGCGCGTATTGCCCTGACCTGGCGGTCGCCTGCCAGTCAGCGCCTGCAAAGTTCTACCTCAAGCCGCGGAGGCTCGATATTTAGCGAATGACATAGACAGACATGGGTGCGTGCGATGCCACGTAGCCTGCGTTGGATGAGAAAACATGCTCAAGGAAGCCCGGAACGTGGCTGGCCATTAGGATCAGGTCGCAGTTTGCATCCTGTGCTGATGCTATGATGTCCGGCCCGACATTCAATTGCAAATCCCCGCGCAGAACAACCTGATCCGAGACTTTTATGCCGTGCTTTTGCGCCTGTTCCGTAGCAAAGCTGTCCAGCTTGCTTTGAGCATTCTGCCCTTCTGTTTTTGTAGAGATGGTAGGTACTGAATCTATTACGCCGACATAAATGACCGTTGCGTCATGTGCCTTTGCGGTCTCTGCTGCAAGATCAAGCGCCTTCGTCAGCTTGTCTGCATTTTCTAGGTCTACAGGAACGAGAATACGGGAATACATGTGGCTTCCTCCTCTTATCAACTAAGGCTACCACATTTTGGTATGCAGCGACATATCGCGGCGCAATCTGTGCTGTCTTCACTGCAAAGCGGCATCCTCCGACCCTGTGCAGGTTGGCTGTCGGTTCATGATCTGCTGAGTGTGGGGGTTACCTTACGGCTTCGATCGGCCCTTCGGCGCGGCCGTTTATGAATTGCTCAAGATAAGGGTTGCCGCAACTGTCCATCTCGGCCACGGGACCGGTCCACTGAATGATACCCTCATGGAGCATGGCGATGTTGTCGGCGATCGCGCGCACACTGGTCATGTCGTGTGTGATGGTCATGGCCGTGGCCCCCATCTCTTCAACGATTTCGCGGATAAGGTCGTTGATGACACCAGACATGATCGGGTCAAGCCCGGTCGTCGGCTCGTCGAAAAAGATGATCTCGGGTTCGGCTGCGATGGCGCGGGCAAGGCCCACACGTTTTTGCATGCCGCCGGAAAGTTCTGCCGGAAAGCGGTCGGCTACGTCTTCTTTAAGGCCCACGCGGCGCAGCTTTTCCACAGCAATGGCGCGCGCCTCGTCACGGGGACGTTTCAGCGTTCCGCGCAGCAGCCTGAAGGCGACATTCTGCCAAACGGGCAGGCTGTCAAACAATGCTGCGCCCTGAAAAAGCATGCCAAAGCGGGCCAGAAACGCGTCACGATCCGTAGTGTCGGCCGCGTTTTTGCCATCCACGAAAATCTCTCCCCGATCCTGTGTGACCAGCCCGAGAACGCATTTTAGTGCAATCGATTTACCAGTGCCTGAACCGCCGATGATCACCATCGAGGTCCCTTTGGGGATGTTGAGGTCGAGCCCGCGCAACACATGATTGCTGCCAAAGGACTTGTGAATACCTTCCATGCGTATCATAGCGTGAAAAAGACCCCCGTCAGAACGAAGTTTGCCGCAAGGATCAGGATGGCTGCGCCTTCAACCGCGCTTTTGGTGGCGCGTCCCACCCCCATAGCGCCGCGTCCCGAATTCATGCCGTGATAGCAGCCCATAAGCGCTGCGCAAAAACCGAAAACTGCGCCTTTGGTCAGCGAAGAATAGACGTCATGCGGTTCAAGAAAGTTGACCGTATTGTTGATGTAGGCCGCAGCATTGAACCCCAGCGTTCCGGTCGAGACGGCGTAGCCGCCAAAAATGCCGATGATATCACCGACCCCGACCAGGAATGGTACCACGAGCACGGCTGCAAGAACCCGCGGTACGGTCAGATACTTCATTGGGTGCGTGGACAGTGTCACGAGCGCGTCGATCTGTTCCGTCACTTTCATCGTAGCAATTTCCGCGGCGATCGAAGAGGTGACGCGGGCTGCAATCATCAGCCCCACCAAAACCGGGCCAAGTTCGCGCACCATGCCCACGGCCACGATTTGCGGCACCACCGCTTCTGCGTTAAAGCGCGATCCGCCCGCATAGATCTGCAAGGCCAGCGCGCCACCGGTAAACACCGCCGTCAGCCCGACGACGGGCAAGGACAGCCAGCCAATATTCAGCAACTGCGCAGCAAACTCGCGCGTGTAGTAGGGGGGGCGCATCAGATGGCTGACCGCGTCGGCCCCGAACAAAGCGATGCGCCCGATTGCAGCCAATGCTGCCAGCACTGTACGGCCAAGAACTGCAAGCGGATTCATCAGCGATATACGCGCGTGTAGCGCGCCCCCAGCGACGTCAGGATTTCATACCCGATGGTATCCGCGAAACCGGCGACCGTGTCTACCGATTGATGTCGCCCGATCAATTGAAGGCTTTCAGGCGCGTGGTCGAGGTCTGTTACATCCACACCGATCAGGTCCATCGAAACACGTCCTGCCAGTGGGACGGCAACATCGCCTGCGTGCATACAGGCTTTGGCCCCCATGTAGCGGATCAACCCGTCCGCGTATCCACCCGACACTGTGGCGATCCGCGACGGGCGCACGGCCGTCCAGGTGCCCGAGTAGCCAACGGTTTCGCCCGGCTCCACGTCCCTGATCTGGATCACAGGCAGATCAAGCGTCACCACAGGGTGCGCGTCTATATACGGCAACCCTCCGTAAAGCCCGATACCGGGGCGCGTCAGGTCGAAATGATAATCGGCCCCCATCAAAACGCCACCCGTCGCGGAGAGCGACAGCGGAGCTTCGATATCCTGCGTCATCGAGATAAAGTTGCGCAGCTGGCGGGAATTCATCTCGTGACCCGGATCATCGGCACAGGCAAGATGAGACATGACAAGCGCCGGGCCTTGTGCGCATGCAATCGCGCGGATCGCGCGCCACTCCGCGTCTTCAAGCCCCAGTCGGTTCATCCCTGTGTCCAGTTGCAGACCAAAGGCATGGCCCGGCAGCGTTTCAAAGTGGCGGGTGATCTGCTCCACCGAATTCAGCATAGGCGTCAGATGGGCATCACGTATCTTGTCGGTATCGCCCGCCATATGGCCTGCAAAAACGGAGATTGCCGGGCCTTCTCCGAGAATGTGGCGCAGCCTTACGCCCTCTTCGGCCACTGCCACGAAAAACTGTCGAGCCCCCGCCTTGGCAAGCGCACACGCCGCAGGTTCAAGGCCCAGACCGTAGGCATCTGCCTTGACCACTGCCGCGGTTTCGACATCGGTTTGAGCATCAAGCGCGCGCCAGTTGTCTTGCAGAGCAGTCAGATCAATTGTCAGTGTCGCTGTCGTCATGGGGCGTTCATGACAGGAAAAGGCGCAAGGTCAAGCCTGCGTTGGAAAATCCGTGCCGTGGTTCAGGGTTCGTCAAAGTACCTGCGGTTTTTTTGGTAGTTCTTTTCGCCAACAAGGCAGTCGTAAGGGGGCTGCGCGGTGAATTGTACCGGCACAACGCGCGCTGGTTTTTGCGAAATTTCAAGGATAAGTTTGCGTTTGACCGCAGGCACAAAGGCGGCCCAGTCGAGGACAGGGATCACGAAAGCCCCGGGCCCGCCGATCACGCAGCGGGTATAGTAAACATCAAGGTCTGGTATGCCCCAAAAGCGGCTCAATGCGTCTTCGGTCATCAGGGGTAAGCCGTTGATGATGATCCCCTTGGCAAGTGCCGCGTCACGCGCTTCCACGACGGGCGGCCCCTGATTGTTTGGCCCGTCGCCAGATATGTCGATGACCCTGCGCAAACCCAGAAAGGCGTTATTGTCGAAATCGTCCGCCGCATAGGTGATGGCGCCTGTAATGGAAGTGCGCTGCATGCCCGAGCCCTGCGTGGTCACGATGGTCGTGGCAATTTCGTCAGCTTCTTGGGCGGTCGACAGGATTTGCCATGGAACAACGACGCGATAGGCGCCGGTTCCAGCCCATTCCACATAGGTGATGGCGATACGCCCAAGCAGGCCCGCGCCGATGGCCTGCAGCACGTCAGGGCTGGTTAACGCCTCCGCATAGCCAAGGCGCTGGATGTCCAGCTCCTCCTCGGTCATGGAGCGCGAGACATCGACCGCGAGAAACAACTCGATATCGACCTCGGTCTGCTGCGCGCAGACCACCAGTGGGCTTAGGCAGAAAATCAGGGATGACAACAGGCGTCGCATGGGACCATAGCGCCAGAACCTGCCGTGGCTGTCCACCTAATTGTGCTATCAGAACTCCTGATCGCTGCCTTGTTGCCAAGGCTGAACCAGATTGCCAAATCTGGTAAAACGGCCTTCAAAGCTAAGATCGACGGTGCCGATGGGGCCATGGCGCTGTTTGCCGATGACCACTTCGGCGCGGCCATGCAGCCGTTCCATCTCTTCTTGCCACTTGGCCATGGCTTCGAGATCGTGATCTCCGGGTTTTTCGCGCTCTTTGTAGTATTCCTCGCGGAATACAAACATGACCACATCGGCGTCCTGCTCGATAGAACCTGATTCGCGCAGATCGCTGAGCTGCGGGCGTTTGTCTTCGCGGTTTTCCACTTGCCGCGACAGCTGAGACAGGGCGATCACCGGAATATCGAGTTCCTTGGCAATCGCTTTCAGTCCCATTGTGATTTCAGAGATCTCGTTTACACGGTTTTCGGATTTGCCGGTGCCGCGCACAAGCTGCAGATAGTCGACCATCAGCACGTCAAGCCCATGCGTGCGCTTGAGCCGTCGTGCGCGCGCCGCCAGTTGCGCGATCGGCAGGGCGGGCGTGTCGTCGATGTAGAGCGGGCAGGCTTCCAGCGCTTTCGCGGCATCGACAAAGCGGCGGAACTCGGCCTCTGTCATATCGCCGCGACGGATCTGTTCTGATGGCACTTCTGATGCTTCTGACAGGATCCGTGCGGCGAGCTGCTCGGCACTCATCTCAAGGGAGTAAAATCCGACCACGCCACCGTCGATGGCTCCTTCCGAGCCGTCTGGCAGTATGCCGCGCTTGTAGGCCTTGGCGATGTTGAAGGCGATGTTGGTGGCCAGAGACGTCTTGCCCATGGAGGGGCGTCCGGCAAGGATCAGCAAGTCGGAGCGGTGCAGACCGCCGAGTTTCTTGTCCATGTCGATCAGGCCGGTAGAGACACCCGCCAGCCCGCCATCTCGCTGATAGGCTGCGTTGGCAACATTAACTGCGTCTGTTACGGCTTTGAGAAAGCTTTGAAAACCGCTTTCGACTTGCCCTTGTTCCGCCAGCGCGTAGAGCGCTTGTTCCGCCTCGACGATCTGTTCGCGCGGTTCGGAGGCCACATCGATTGTGGCGGCCTTGTCCGAAATGTCGCGGCCCAACTTTATCAAGTCGCGGCGCACAGCCAGATCGTAGATCATCTGGGCATAGTCTTTGACGGCAAATGCCGAAATGGCAGCACCGGCCAGACGCGCCAGATAGGCTGGTCCGCCCAACTCTTTCAGTCCTTCGTCGTCTTCCATGAAGGCTTTGAGCGTCACGGGAGAGGCCAGGTTGTTCTTGGCAATACGTGCCGAGGCGATCTCGTAGATGCGGGCGTGGACCGGATCATAGAAGTGCTTAGGACCGATAATCGACGCCACTCGGTCGTAGATGTCATTGTTGGTCAGGATGGCACCCAGCAGCTGCTGTTCAGCCTCGATGGAGTGCGGCATGGTTTCAGGGGACTGCACGTCCACACCTGTCGGATTAAAGGCGGTAATCTCGTTCATGTCTGTCCTAATTCGCGCTCTGTCTGCTCGTACGCTTCGTGTGGCGTCGTTGGGCTGTTTTAACCGAATTCCATGCACCACTCTATCTTGATAGATTTGTGGATAACCTAAGCCACAACTCTGTGTATAGATCGTGCACCCTGACGATATAGTAGCAGCGCCAGTCTTTCACGCAATATGTGCTGTGCAGTGGCGATTCTTTTCCGTCCGGGCAATCGCGGTGTGGAGAAGATTTTATTTACTGTTATCTTCTTGCCACTTACGCGGCGCGTGCAGAAATTTCTCGACCTCGGCCAGCGTTGCACTGTCAAATGCGGCCTGTGCTTTGGCCTCTTCAAGAACATCCCACCACGAGCAAAGATGATGTAGTGCCACGCCGTGATCGCCCAGATTTTTTTCTGTTTCAGGGAAAATCCCGTAGTAGAAAATCACTGCGGTATGCGCGCAGGTTGCGCCTGTTTCACGTATCGCGTCGACAAAGGACAGTTTGGAGCCGCCGTCGGTTGTCAGGTCTTCGACCAGCAAGACCCGCTGGCCTTCTGACATAGCACCTTCAATGCGCGCATTCCGCCCATAGCCTTTCGGCTTTTTGCGGACATATGTCATCGGAAGCGCCATGCGTTCGGCCACAAAGGCTGCAAAGGGGATGCCGGCTGTTTCACCACCAGCGATATTATCGAAAGCCTCAAACCCTGCGTTGCGCATCACGGTGACTGTCAGAAAATCCATCAGTGTTGAACGAATGCGCGGGTAGCTAATAAGTTTGCGGCAGTCGATATAGGTCGGGCTCGGCAGACCTGAGGCCAGTGTGAACGGTGTATCCGCATTAAAGTGCACCGCTTTGATTTCAAGCAGCATTCGCGCCGTCAGGCGGGCCATTTCCTTGGCGTCCGGATAAGAAGAGGGGATCATGCGTTGGTCCTGTTTACTAGCGGGGGCGGATTTTGTGCCTCCGGCGGGGATATTTGGTGACCAAAGAAATCAGGTCACTTTCCAGTGCAGTGGAAAGCCCGGATCAAATACGGTCACAGGACCGTCTTCTGTTTCGATTTGTGCGGGGATCACGGGCGGCGATCTTTCGAGTGTAATGTGACCCGGATTGACCGGCAATCGGTAGAAAGCGGGACCGTTTAGCGACGTGAAGCTTTCCAGTTTGTCGAGCGCGCCCTCTTCTTCGAAAACATGGGCCAGAACCGAGAGGGTATTGGGTGCGGTGAAGCAGCCTGCGCAGCCACAAGGCAGGAG
The DNA here is from genome assembly GCA_947501635.1 of uncultured Roseobacter sp. GTDB lineage: Bacteria > Pseudomonadota > Alphaproteobacteria > Rhodobacterales > Rhodobacteraceae > Roseobacter. The sequence goes on along the minus strand of CANMWT010000003.1, from coordinate 135,934 downwards.
TTTGTTGGCGTCTGTATGCGGCGCAGAGTCAGTGCCCAGAAAAAACCGCGCGTCACCACTGGTCGCGGCGCGGCGCAGTGCAAGCCTGTGCTCTTCTCGCTTGGCCACCGGCAGGCAGTAGTAGTGCGGTTTGATGCCGCCGGCGAGAATATGGTTCCGGTTGATGACAAGGTGGTGTGTGGTGATCGTCGCGGCCAGGCTATCGTCCTGGCTGCTGGCATATGAGACGGCATCAGCGGTCGTGATATGTTCCATTACAACGCGCAATCCCGGCGTTTTTTTGCGGATCGGGTCCAGAATACGGTCGATAAAAACGGCTTCACGATCGAAAATGTCAACGTCGTGGTCGGTGACTTCGCCATGCACGCAGAGCGGCATCCCGATTTGAGCCATCTGTTCAAGTACCGCGCGGATCTTGTCGAAGTTCTGCACGCCGCTTGCGGAGTTTGTAGTTGCGCCCGCTGGATACAGTTTGACCGCGTGAACCAACCCGGATTGATGCGCGACGAGAACGTCTTTTGGATCGGTCTCTTCTGTCAGGTAGAGCGTCATGAGCGGCTCGAAGGTGGCGCCATCGGGAAGTGCGGCGACGATCCTGTCGCGGTATGACGCTGCCTGTTGTGCGGTGACAACCGGCGGGACCAGGTTCGGCATGATAATGGCGCGGGCAAAATGTGCGGCCGTTGCAGGCAAAACAGCCTTTAGCATCGCGCCGTCGCGCAGGTGCAGGTGCCAGTCATCGGGTTGTCGTATTTTGAGAGTATCCGTCATGGCTTTCGGCTAGCACAGGGTCGGGTCGGTTTCCAGCACTATGCCTCTTGGTCCCGTTTTTGGGTAAGACGGGCGGCAAAACTCGGCGCTCGCATCCGCGCACTCACGTTGTGGCACAGCAATTTAGACAGATGCGGACGGTCATCTCTGTCCAGCCGCGCCAGTAGTCGCTTGAGATAGGGCAGGTGGTTGCGCCGCATCCGTGCCAGTTCTGCAAAGCGCGTTTGGCTGAGCAGACCGTGATTTGCGTATTCCAGCAAGTCAAACAGAATGCCCATGTCCAGCAAATCGGTTTGCAGTGTACTGCCCATGTTGCGCAGTCTGAGTTTCTTGACATTGGGGCGGGAAAACAGGGCTGCATGCATAGCGTCTTCAAGCTGTGTGGGGTCGTAGATGACATAAGCTTGTTGTGCCGCTTCCAGCATGTCCGGAGCATATCCGTAACGGTCGTTGAAATTGACGCGCCGTTGTTCGACAAAGCGTTGGTCCCACTCGGTCACTGCAGGGTCGAGTGTCGCTTGCGGTTGCACCGTAACTACACAGGCGCCGGGGGAAGTGACGGAAAAGGCGGCGGCGGCATATCCGCAGGAGCCGGCTCCGTAAAATACCACACGTTCAAATTCATCGAAGAAGCCATCGTCCACAAGGTGATCGAAATAGGCATAAACAGCCGGGTTTCGAAACCATGTGTCGCCGTCGCTCACCAGCGTCAGGCTCGACCAGTTGTTGTTCTCTGCCATGTGCCACCCCATCGGGTGAGCCGTGGGAGAAAGCGCGCAGATGCCTTGCAATGTCTCGAACGCGACCAGCAAGGTTTTGCCATGCTCGGTAAAGACCGAAAAATGGGTTTTCCCCAATCGCTGAAAGCTGCCGTCTTCCTCAACCAGTTCTGCGATTTCGGCGATCCAATCTGACCGGCTGTAGTCTTTCAGGGAGGGTCCGAAGTCGACTTTGACGTATGACATGATGCCTTTCCTCACGAAAAAGATACACATGCCACATGCGCGAGCCTGCGCGCCGTGGCACAAAGGCAGCAGAATCAATTCAGCCCCGCCTTGTGTCTAGCACACATTCGCAGATCAGCACGAGGCCCGACACAACGCGGGCAGAGGCCCAAGTTCCCGCATTTCGGCGATCAACACTTGACGCCCCCCCGGCAGAATGCAGTCTTGCAGTGTCGACAAAGGAGCTTTCATGACCCAACCCGCGACCATAGATGATGTGCAAAAAATGCTGTCAGACCAGGGGTATGTTTGCGGCCGCGCCTTGGGGACGGTCGTATTCCTGTCTTTGAAGCTGGGGCGCCCGCTGTTTTTGGAGGGCGAGGCAGGTGTCGGTAAAACCGAAATTGCCAAAGCACTTGCGTCCGGCTTGAACCGTCGGTTGATCCGCTTGCAATGCTACGAAGGCCTTGACGCTGCAAGCGCTGTCTATGAATGGAATTTTCCGGCCCAGATGATTGCGATCCGAACAGCAGAGGCGTCGCAGTCCAGCTCCCGGGAGGCACTGCAGGCAGAGTTGTTCAGCGACACATACCTGGTAGAGCGGCCGCTGCTACAAGCCATGCGCCCGGACCCGAACGGTGCGCCTGTTTTGCTGATCGACGAACTCGACCGCACGGACGAGCCTTTCGAAGCTTTCCTTCTCGAAGCTCTGAGTGACTTCCAAGTCACGATACCAGAGCTTGGCACGATCCACGCACCCGAGCCGCCGATTGTCATTTTGACATCAAACCGGACGCGAGAGGTTCATGATGCGCTCAAAAGACGCTGTCTTTACCACTGGGTCGACTATCCTGACTTCGAGCGCGAAATGGAAATCCTCACCGCGCAGGCGCCGCAAGCCGCTGAAGCACTCAGCCGCGAAGTAGTGGCATTCGTGCAGGCGCTTCGCACTGAAGATCTCTTCAAAAAGCCCGGTGTCGCAGAAACCATCGACTGGGCCAAATGTCTGCTCGCTCTTGATGTCGTGACGCTCAGTCCAGAGGTCATCGCAGATACGCTGGGCGCGATCCTCAAGTATCAGGACGACATTCAGAAACTTCAGGGATCTGAAGCCAAACGAATCCTCGACACTGTAAAATCTTCGCTTGCCGTGGCCTGAATTTCTTTGGTCGTGAAATATCCCGGGGGAGCGCGCAGCGCGGGGGCAGAGCCCCCAACAAAGGATCGAGATGCCAGAATACGCGCCGCTTGAACTGCCTGAAAACCCAAAGCTTGCGGGCAATATCACACATTTTGCACGTGCATTGCGCAGGGCCGGTCTGCCGATCGGGCCGGGACGTATCATAGACGCCGTCCGTGCGGTGGGAGCCGCGGGTTTCACCGAGAAAAGAGACTTCTACTGGACTTTGCACGCCTGCTTCGTGACCCGCCCGGAGCATCGCATGATCTTTGCTCAGGTTTTCCGCCTGTACTGGCGCGACCCGCGGTATCTGGAGCATATGATGTCCATGATGATCCCTGCCATTCGCGGCGTGCAGGAAGAGCGCAAGACCCAGTCCGCCGAGAAACGTGCAGCCGAAGCGCTACTGGATGGTGCTGAAGCGCCCGATCTGCAGGAAGACAACACCGAAGGCGAAACCCAGATCGAGGTGGATGCCAGCTTGACAATGTCCGGTCAGGAACGGTTGCGCACGCTCGATTTCGAGCAGATGAGCACTGCCGAGATGGCCGAGGCCAAGCGCATGATCGCACGCCTGAACTTGCCGGTGAAACCATTTGCCTCCCGTCGCGGGCAGGCCAGTTTGATGGGGCGGCAGGTCGATACCGCGCGCACCTTGCGGTCGGCCATGCGTCATGGCGGGGAACTCAACAAGATCGCGTTTAAAAAACCGCGCCCGCGCTGGCCGAACCTTGTTGTGCTGTGCGATATCTCGGGCTCAATGAGCCAGTACAGCCGCGTTGTGCTGCATTTTCTACATGCTGTCGCCAATGAAAAGGGAGCCGGTTGGGCTAAGGTGCACGCTTTCACCTTCGGCACGCGGCTGACCAATATATCACGCCACCTGCATCAAAGGGACGTGGACGCCGCGCTGGCTGCGGCAGGTGCGGAGGCGCAGGATTGGGAAGGCGGCACGCGGATCGGGGATTGCCTGGAAAGCTTTAACCGCGACTGGTCACGCCGCGTCATGGGGCAGGGTGCCGTTGTGCTTTTGATCACTGACGGGTTGGACCGCGATGACCCGGACCGTCTCGCCAAGCAAATGGAGCGGCTGCATCTGTCCAGTCGCCGCCTGATCTGGCTTAATCCGCTGTTGCGCTGGGACGGTTTTGCGCCCAAAGCACGCGGCATCGCGGCGATGCTGCCCCATGTGGACAGCTTCAGGGCTGGCCATTCGATCGCCTCGTTGGAAGAGCTTGCACAGGTCATATCGCGCCCCGAAGACGTCGGCGAAAAGGGACGGCTGATGCAGATGATCGCGTCTTAAGCGACTGCCTCGGCGAAGCTGCCGCGATACAGCGCGGAAAGCTCCGCGAGTGGCGCAGAGCCAGAGCCCAGAACGACCGATTGTCCGGTGAATTTGCCAACCGACTGAAGCACAAGCCCCGCACGACCTGCCTCAATCATCAATGCTTCGGCCTGATCGAAGTTACAGGCGATCAGATAGCGGCCCTGATCCTCGCCAAAAAGCGTTGCCGTATCCGCCGCATCAAGACAAACGCCGACGCCCGACGCTTCGGCCATCTCGAATGCCGCAAGCGCGAGCCCCCCGTCAGACAGGTCGGTGCAGGCTTTTATGAAGGTCCGGTGCGCGCGGATGAAATCGCCATGCGCTTTTTCCTGCGCCAGATCGACCGCGGGGGCATCGCCCTCGGCACGGTTGAAAACTTCGGACAGGATCGCAGACTGGCCCAGATGGCCCTGCGTTTCTCCCAGCACTAACGCGACATGCCCTTCGCGGACGTCACAGCCAATGATATCGTCAAGATTGTCGATCAGGCCGACGGCCCCGATTGTCGGCGTGGGCAGAATGGCGGCACCGTCGGTTTCGTTGTAGAGCGACACATTGCCAGACACGATTGGCATGCCCAAAGCCGCGACCGCTTCGCCGATGCCTTTGATTGCGCCTACGAACTGCCCCATGATCTGTGGCTTTTCGGGGTTGCCGAAATTGAGATTGTCGGTGGTCGCGAGAGGCATCGCGCCAACGGCGCTGAGGTTGCGGTAGGCTTCGGCAACGGCCTGCTTGCCGCCTTCCACAGGGTTTGCCAGAACATAGCGCGGGGTCACGTCAGAGGTGAATGCCAACGCCTTGTTCGTGCCGTGGACGCGGACGATACCCGCGCCCAGCCCCGGAATGCGGACCGTATCCGCCATCACCATCGTATCGTATTGCGCGTAGACCCATTCCTTTGACGCGTAGTTGGGGCTTGCCAACAGGGCTTTGAGCCCGTCGATAGGATCGACGTCCACCACGTCTCCCAAGGGTTCTGCCGGCGGTGTCTCGACCCATGGCCGGTCATACTCAGGCGCGGTTGACGCGAGTTTTGACAGCGGCAGATCGGCTTTGACCTCGCCGTCCAGCATGATGAGAAAGCGGTCTTCTGCGATGGTCTCGCCGACGATGGCAAAATCCAGATCCCATTTGTCGAAAACGGCCTTGGCTTCCGCTTCCAGCTCGGGGCGCAGAACCATCAGCATGCGTTCCTGGCTTTCAGAGAGCATCATTTCATATGCCGTCATGGCCTCTTCGCGCACCGGCACCTTTTCAAGGTCAAGCCGGACACCCAGCCCGCCCTTGTCGCCCATTTCCACGGCAGAGCAGGTGAGGCCGGCCGCCCCCATGTCCTGAATGGAGATCACCGCACCGGTCGCCATCAATTCCAACGTGGCTTCCATCAAACGTTTTTCCGTGAAGGGGTCGCCCACCTGTACGGTTGGGCGTTTTTCATCGATCGTATCGTCAAACTCAGCCGAGGCCATTGTTGCACCACCGACCCCGTCGCGGCCGGTCTTTGCTCCGAGGTAAACCACCGGCATGCCGACGCCCGAGGCGGCGGAGTAGAAGATCTTGTCGGCGTCTGCCAATCCGGCCGCGAAAGCGTTGACCAGGCAGTTTCCATTGTAGGCAGGGTCAAACCGCACTTCGCCGCCAACCGTGGGTACGCCAAAACAGTTCCCGTATCCGCCGATCCCCTCGACAACGCCATTTACCAACTGACGCGTATTTGGATGGTCCGGCGCGCCGAAACTCAAGGAGTTCATCGCAGCGACAGGCCTTGCGCCCATGGTGAACACATCTCGCAGGATGCCGCCAACACCCGTGGCCGCGCCCTGATAGGGTTCGATGTAGGAGGGGTGGTTGTGGCTTTCCATTTTGAACACAACCGCCTGACCGTCGCCGATATCAACAACACCGGCGTTCTCTCCGGGGCCGCAGATCACCTGAGGACCTTCGGTCGGCAGGGTGCGCAGCCACTTTTTTGAGGACTTATAAGAGCAGTGCTCATTCCACATGGCCGAAAAGATGCCCAACTCTGTGAAGCTTGGCGTGCGTCCGACGATTTCGAGGATGCGGTCGTACTCTTCGGGGCTGAGCCCGTGGCTGGCAATCAGTTCCGATGTGATGGCAGGCTCTTGCATGTGCCGTCTGTCCCCGTCTGGTCAATGTCGCGCACGTCTTACAGCGCGCGGCGTCCGGTGGAAAGAGGTGAGCCGGCAATTGATAGGGGGCCAGGAAAAAGCCGTTGTCACGTGGAGCTTGCAGAGCGGGAAATGATCCGGGTTTTTGCAATCTGCTGCTTTGAGCCCGGTATGCTATCGAAGGGGATGGCCGAATCCGCGCGTGCGCGTCAGTGTCAGGTCAGGAAGATGCAAGGAGGGTTTGACATGATTTGGGGGGCTGCTTCAAAGGTTGTCGCAAAAATCGCCGCAGCGGATGGCGATAAAAGGTTCGAGCGCGACAATATAATCAAGTCAACCTTGGGTTTGGCGGACACAGGTATTCCCATCGGCCGCGAGGACGAGCCCGCAGGTTATGTGCGGTGGAAGGCTGCCGAAAATCAGACAACCAACGACGGGCACAGCACGTCTGGCCAGTCGGAAGAGGTGCGCTACCGGGAGTTTCTTTGGACGCAGGCCGAAACGATCGATGAGTGCGAATGGGGCGTGGTCCGCTGGAGGTTTTACTCCAATGGACTGGTTTGTTTTGATGCGCAGATGGCCAACACAAGCGGTAAGCTGGACAACGGGGATGTTCAGGGCCACCGCATAGAGCTGCGCGAGCGCAACGGGCTGCTGCTTGGGGTTTGGATCGCTGGTTTCTTCGTGCGCCGCTCGCTCCCCTTGCGGGGGTTTGCCGCCTCTTACAGTGACGATCATCAGCCGCTGAAGCTGCATTTCGACGATATCAGCGAAAAGCAACTTGGCGCGTGGATATGCCTGTAGGCGAGAAAAGGTGTGACGCGCAAAAAAAAAGGCCGAGCGCGAAGCTCGGCCAAGTCCAACAGGGAGGTATCAAACGCGCGCCAAGCGCGCCGTTTGCATAACGCTGAATTAGGACGCATGCTGCCTCGGATCAAGGCAGTTTTTAACAGTATTGAGTCATGTCCGCTATGCGCTCAGTGCATAGCAAGCGCGCGATTTCACCCTTGTTTTGCCCGTAACTGCTTGCGGTAGGTGATTATTTCGTCCTGAACGAAATCCTTGAATGCAGATACTCTTTGCGAGTGGCGCAGCTCTTCTGGATAGGCAAGAAAGACCGGGACGTCCGCAGATGTCAGATCGGGCAGTACCGGAACAAGATCGGGGAAGTCTTGCGTGACATAGTCGGGCAAGACGCCGATGCCGAGGTTTTGTAGCACGCCCTGCAGCACGCCATAATAGTTGTTCACGGTCAGCAGCGAACGGATATCATAGGTCATCAGGTGTTGTACCAGACTGCGCCCCGCGCCGACCTGATCGCTGTCGGTATTCTGGCAGATAAGGCGATGTTGGGCGATGTCCTCGATGACTTTGGGTGCGGCATGGTCTGCCAGATAGTCGGGCGTCGCGTAAAGGCACATGCGGATCATCATCAGCTTTTTGCGGATCAGGTCCGCCTGGCTGGGCTCTTTCATGCGTATCGCGACGTCGGCTTCGCGCATCGGCAGGTCGAGCACGCGCTCTTCAAGCATCAGATCGACCTTCAAATCAGGGTATTTTTCGTAAAGCTTTGGCAGGCGCGGTGCCAGCCAGAGCGTTCCGAACCCTGTGGTGGTGGTCACGCGCAACTCTCCAAAAACCTCTTCCTCGCTGTCTCTGATCCGCGCCGAAGCGGTGTCAAGGCGGCGCGTCATGGCAGATGTCGCGTCGAACAAAAGCTCGCCCTGTTCGGTCAGAATCAAACCACGGGCATGGCGATGGAAAAGCGTGGCATTGAGGGATTCTTCCAGCCCCCTGATCTGCCGACTGACCGCAGACTGCGACAGGTTAAGCTTGTCACCGGCATGGGTGAGCGAGCCTGCATCCGCAACGGCGTGAAATATTCTAAGCTTGTCCCAGTCCATCTCGTCTCTCTCAGCGTACCCTGCTTTGTTAGCGCTATAGCCGCCTGAATTGAAGGGGGTGTTGCGGAAAGCCCGCATTTCACAAAAGTTTGTCTATGCAGGTCAGCTTTTGTGACCTATTATAGCATTACTGATGTGCAACAATACAACCGGGCACGGAGGTTTGGGATGGGCACGCAACAGGTATCGCTAAGCGATAGATATGATTTGCAAAAATCGCCGGTACTGCTGAACGGCACGCAGGCATTGGTGCGATTGATGCTGATGCAGAAAGCGCTTGACCGCTCTGCCGGTCTGAACACGGCTGGGTTGGTGACGGGATACCGTGGCTCGCCTCTGGGTGCAGTGGACATGCAGATGATGCGTGCGCTCAAGGTTTTGGGCGAAAGTGACGTGACCTTCCAGCCGGGACTGAACGAAGATCTTGCGGCCACGGCGCTCTGGGGTGCGCAACAGGCGGAGTTGCGCGGCGAGGGGAAATACGACGGCGTCTTTGGCCTGTGGTACGGCAAAGGACCCGGGGTGGACCGTTCCGGCGACGCGATCCGGCACGCGAATATGGCGGGCTCCTCAAAGTTTGGCGGCGTTGTGATGGCCATGGGCGACGACCACACAGGTGAAAGCTCGACCGTTTTGCATCAGTCCGAGCTGGCACTGATTGACGCCTATATGCCGGTGATAAGCCCCGCTGGCGTGCAGGAGGTGTTGGACTACGGCATCTACGGCATCGCGCTCAGCCGTTTTTGCGGGTTGTGGGTGGGCCTCAAGACTATGAAAGACACCATTGAGGTGACCAGCGTGGTGGATGCGGATATCGGGCGCTACAATTTTGTCGTGCCAGAATTCGAAATGCCACAGGGTGGTTTGAATATCAGGCTGATTGACGACCGGGTCGATCAGGAAGCGCGGCTGGTCGATTACAAACGGCAGGCAGCATCCGCGTTCGCTTATGCAAACAAGATGGACAAACGTGTGTTGGGCCGTTCCGGTGCAAAGATTGGTTTTGTCGCGGCGGGCAAGAACTGGCTGGATCTTCAGCACGCTTTGAGTTTGCTCAACATCACCGACAAAGAGGCAGAGCGGATCGGACTGACGACTTACAAGATTGGTCAGGTCTGGCCGCTTGACACACGCAGCTTTGAAGAATGGGCAGAAGGGCTTGATCTGATTGTTGTTGTTGAGGAAAAGCGCAAGCTGATCGAGAGCCAGATCAAAGAAGCGCTGTTTGACAACCGTGGCGGACGTCGCGTTTACGGCGGCACGCGAGAGGGCAATCCGTTCTTTTCGTTCAAATGGGCGCTGGATCCTGTTGGGATCGCGCTGAAGCTGGGCCAGCTGCTGGTTGATGAAGGGCGCAATACCGACGGTATCAACGCTGGTCTGGCTATCCTGCGCGAGGCGCAGAGATCTGATAACGCGAAGGAAATCGCAGCACGCCTGCCGTATTTCTGTTCGGGTTGCCCGCATAACACTTCGACAAAGGTGCCGGAAGGATCGCGCGCTTACGCGGGCATCGGGTGTCACTTCATGGCGCAGTGGATGGATCGCGAGACATTGGGCTATACCCATATGGGCGCTGAAGGGGCCAACTGGATCGGCGAGGCGCCGTTTTCGAACCGCGCGCATGTTTTTCAGAACATGGGCGATGGCACGTACAACCATTCCGGCGTTCAGGCCATTCGGGCCGCAATCGCAGCGGGCACCACGATTACCTATAAGATTCTGTACAATGATGCCGTGGCGATGACCGGCGGGCAGGGCAATGATGGCGGGCTGACTGCTGTCCAAATCGTGCAGGAACTGCAAGCGATGCGCGTGGGGCATCTTGCAGTTGTCTACGACGAGAAAGAGGACGTCGATTTTGACGCTCTGAAAGGGGTAGACACCTATGAGCGCGCCCATTTGCAAACTGTACAAGAGAAGTTTGCAAAGTTATCGGGCGTTTCGGCCATCGTATATATCCAGACATGCGCCGCCGAAAAACGCCGCCGCCGCAAACGCGGTCTTTTTCCTGACCCGGACAAACGACTTTTTATCAACACGGACGTTTGCGAAGGCTGCGGGGACTGCGGGGTGCAATCCAACTGCGTCTCTATTGTGCCAGCAGAAACCGAACTGGGTCGCAAGCGCGCGATTGACCAGTCTTCGTGCAATAAGGATTTTAGCTGTATCAAAGGTTTCTGCCCGTCTTTTGTAACGCTGGAAGGCGCACAGATCCGAAAGGAGCCGACGGCTGAACTGGACCTGCCGAACCTGCCGCAACCAGAGGTGCCGAAGATCGACGGCACATGGAACATCGTCGTGACGGGGGTCGGTGGCACTGGCGTGGTCACGATCGGGGCGCTGCTTGCGCAAGCCGCCCACATAGATGGAAAGGGCGCGGGTATGATGGAGATGGCGGGCCTCGCTCAAAAAGGTGGCGCCGTTCATATTCACTGTCGCTTGGCCAACAAACCGAGCGATATTTCGGCTATTCGTGTGGCCACGGGCGAGGCCGATGCGCTGATCGGTGGCGATCTGGTCGTGTCGGCCGGTTCCAAAACGCTTGGCCTGACCAGCATTGGCAAGACTGGCGCCGTGGTGAACGCCCATGAAATCATAACCGGTGAGTTTACCCGCGACAGCGCGTTTCGCTTGCCTGGCGAAGAGCTGTCTTTGGCGTTGCAGGCGCGCATGAAAGACCGCCTTGATCTTTTCGACGCAACGGAGCTGGCCCGGGTGAGTTTGGGAGATTCCATTTTTTCTAACATGATGGTTTTTGGCGGCGCATGGCAGCGCGGTCTTGTTCCCTTAAGCCACGAGGCCATAACCGAAGCGATCCGCATGAATGGTGCAGCGGTCGAGCGCAATCTACGTGCCTTTGAAATCGGCCGGTGGGCCGTTTTGAACCCAGAGGAGGCTGCCCGTCTTATCACGCCAACGGTTGTGCAACTGCCTAAATCGACCTCGGACAAGATCGATTTCCGAGCAACCCATCTTGAGGCCTATCAAGGGCGCAGGCTGGCCAGGCGCTACCGCAGGTTCCTTGACGCGATCGCGGATGAGGACATCCGCAAGGCTGCATTAATTGGCTATCACAAGCTATTGTCCTACAAGGATGAATATGAAGTTGCGCGGCTGCTTTTGTCCAGCCGCGAAAAGGCGCGCGCTGAATTCGACGGAGACTTCACGATGCGCTTTAATCTGGCGCCGCCGCTCTTTTCCAAACCCGGTCCCGACGGTCGCCCGATCAAGCGTGAGTTCGGGCCGTGGATGGAACGACCTCTGCGCGTTCTGGCGCGTCTGCGCTGGCTGCGTGGCACGCCGATTGATCTTTTTGGCTACACGGCCGAACGCCGGATGGAACGCGCGCTGATCCGACAATATGAAAAAGACATGAAAGAGGTTCTGCCACTGGTTACGCACGCAACCAAAGACGCGGTGATCGCGCTGGCGGAACTGCCAACGGACATCCGAGGGTTCGGTCCGGTCAAACAGGCCAACGAGCACAAAGCGGCAAAACGCCGCGAAGAGCTTTTGTCGGTGATCCGCTCGGGCGGGTCTGCTATGGCAGACGCGGCTGAATAATTTTAGAGTTTTGTCACAATCGTCGGTTTAGACTGACGTGCATTCGGATTTGATCGGAGCCACGGGGAAGGCCATGGGCGCAGCAGATGTAAACACGACAAGAGACATCAGCTATGCGTATAGTGCGGAAACAAAAGGCGGGCGCGCCCTGATCCGGCTGATGGAAAACACCACAGGCCGGCTTGGACTGATTAAGCGCGCGGCGGGCTACGAGGATGACGTGGCCGCGGGCCGGCAGTTTTTCACGGTCATGCTAGAACGGTACGGTCTGACGCTGAATGTCGTGCGCGGCGCGCTGGCGAATATCCCAAAGACCGGGCCGCTTATTGTGATTGCAAATCATCCTTACGGCATTCTGGACGGGCTGACGTTGGGGCACATCCTTGAACAAACGCGCGGCGATTTCCGGATTCTGGCCAACTCTGTCTTCCGCAAGGCCGAAATGGTGAACCGTGTGGTTCTGCCGATTAGTTTTGACGAAGACAAAGAAGCGATGGCACTGAATATTGCTACTCGTAAACACGCCTTGCAGTATCTGGCAGATGGGGGGGCGATCGGAGTCTTTCCGGGCGGAACGGTCAGCACGGCCGTGCGTCCGTTTGCCAAGCCGATGGATCCCGGCTGGCGCAACTTTACAGCGCGGATGATCGTCAAATCTGGGGCAACCGTGCTGCCCATTTACTTTGACGGGCACACCAGTCGTTTGTTTCAGATCGCCAGCCATACGCATAACACGTTGCGCATGGGCCTGCTGATAAAAGAATTTGGGCGGCGTGTCGATACGCCTGTCAATCTCGCCATTGGCGAGCCGATTGGAGCTGACACGCTGGCAACATATTCCAAAGACAGTAAAGCGATGATGGATTTCTTGCGAAAAGCGACGTATGAGCTTTCACCAGACCCACAGAAAAGCTTTCAGCTGGGGTATGAATTCGAAGAGCGGCACCGCATGTGACAGGGTGCCCATAAAGGCACGGAACGCATGGCGGTAGGAATTTTTGATAGTGGACTGGGCGGTTTGACCGTGTTGGACGCCGTGCAAAAGCGGCTTCCTGAGGTGCCTTTTGTGTATCTGGCCGATAGCGCGCATGCACCCTACGGCGTGCGGACATCCGAAGATATCTTCCAGCTGACCTGCGCCTCGGTCGAGCGTCTGTTTAACGCTGGCTGCGATTTGGTCATTCTGGCCTGCAACACGGCGTCCGCGGCCGCGCTGCGCCGCATGCAAGAAGCCTGGGTGCCGTCGGATAAACGGGTGCTTGGGGTGTTCGTGCCGCTGATTGAAGCCATGACCGAACGGCAATGGGGAGACAACTCCCCACCGCGCGAGGTCGCGGTGAAACATGTGGCTCTGTTTGCCACGCCGGCAACAGTCGCCAGCCGTGCCTTTCAACGTGAGCTTGCCTTTCGCGCAATCGGGGTCGATGTGGAGGCGCAGGCGTGTGGCGGCGTTGTGGATGCCATCGAGGACGGGGATAACATGCTCGCCGAGGCACTGGTGCGCAGCCATGTCGACGCGCTTAAGCGCAAGATGCCGGCGCCTGACGCGGCCATTCTGGGATGCACGCATTATCCGCTGATGCAGGACATTTTTCAAAAAGCGCTTGGCGGTGGTGTCAAAGTTTTCAGTCAGGCCAACCTGGTCGCCGAAAGTCTTGCTGACTATCTGGACCGGCATCCTGATATGCGTGGAACCGGCGAGGCGGCGTTTCTGACGACAGGTGAGCCGTCGCGCGTCAGCGACCGGGCGACACAGTTTTTGCGACGACGGATCGAATTTACTGCCGCCTGATCTGACACGCTATCCTCAACGGACCAAATAAAATGACATATTCTATCGCTATCCTTGGCGCCTCGGGCTACACCGGGGCAGAATTGATCCGGCTTCTGGCTGGTCATTCCTATATGGAAATCAAAGCACTGGGCGCAAATTCAAAGGCGGGGCAAAGTATTGCTCAAGTGTTCCCGCATCTGCGTCATCTCGACCTTCCGCCACTTTTGCAAATAGATGAAATCGACTTTGCAAACATTGATCTTTGTTTCTGCGCCTTGCCGCACAAGACCAGTCAGCAAGTTATAGCAGCTTTGCCGTCGCACCTGAAGATCGTCGATCTGAGCGCGGATTTCCGTCTACGCGACCCGGCGGAGTATGAAAAATGGTATGGCAATCCGCATGCCGCGCTCGCACAACAAAAAGAAGCTGTCTACGGCTTGACGGAATTCTATCGTGACGAGATCCGGGGCGCGCGGCTTGTTGCGGGCACGGGCTGCAATGCGGCTACAGGGCAATACATCCTTCGGCCGCTGATCTCGGCGGGTGTGATTGATCTGGACAATATCATTCTTGATCTGAAGTGCGCAGTGTCCGGAGCGGGGCGCAGCTTGAAAGAAAACCTGCTGCACGCAGAGCTTTCAGAAGGCTATCATGCCTATGCCGTAGGAGGTACACACAGGCACCTGGGCGAGTTTGATCAGGAGTTCAGTGCGCTGGCGGGGCGGCCCGTCCATATCCAGTTTACGCCTCATCTGATACCGGCCAACCGCGGTATTCTGGCTACGGCGTATTTGCATGGCAAAGCGAAGGTTTTGCATGACACCTTGTCGCAGGCTTACGCAAACGAGCCTTTCCTTGAGGTGTTGCCGCTGGGAGAGGCGCCGAGCACGCGTCACATAAGGGGTTCAAACTATTGCCATATCGGGGTCGTCGCGGACCGTATCGAAGGCCGCTCTATCGTAGTGGCAGCACTGGACAATCTGACAAAGGGCTCCAGCGGGCAGGCGTTGCAAAACGCCAATCTGATGTTAGATGTTGAGGAGGTCGAAGGGCTCACAATGGCGCCGCTGTTTCCGTGAGGGGTTATGAAGAACCTTAAAAAACAAAGACGCATTCAGATCATCATGCTGGTGACGCTGGCGCTTGTCCTGTCGGTGTCCCTGATCGGTTATGCGATGCGGGACGGCATCAATTTCTTTCGTGCACCGACGCAGATTTTGGCCGAGCCACCCCCGCCCACGGAAGTTTTCCGCATTGGCGGGCTGGTTGAAGAAGGCTCGATCGTGCGTGGTCAGGGCGAGACGATCCGCTTTAGCGTTACCGATGGAAACGGCGTTGTACCTGTGACCTACACAGGAGTGTTGCCTGACCTCTTTGAGGAAAACCAAGGCATGGTGGGCACCGGAAAATATATCAACGGCGTCTTTGAAGCTCATGAAATTCTTGCGAAACATGACGAAACCTACATGCCAGCCGAGGTCGTCGACGCCTTGAAGGAGCAAGGGGTTTACCAAGCCCCGGAAGGCTGACTGCGTACGCTGCGGTTAATCGCTGTTAACCACTCCTGTTCCATTTTCCCCACGTCATGCACAGTGCCGAGGGGATATCATGCAGTCAGTCAGGCAAATCGCCAAAGAGGTTGTTGCGCGCGAGGGTGGGTTTGTGAACGACCCGGATGATCCGGGTGGCGCCACGAATTATGGCGTCACCATCCATACAATGCGCAGGCTGGGGCTTGACCTGGACGGAGACGGCACCGTTTCCATTGAGGACGTGCGTGCGCTGTCCCAGGATCAGGCCATCGACATCTTTGTAAAGCACTACTTCGAAAAACCTCTGATCGCGACGCTGCCCGATGCGCTGCAGGCGACCGTCTTTGACATGTATGTCAACGCCGGTAGCAATGCCATTCGGATACTGCAACGCCTGTTGCGTGATATGGGGTACGGACTGGTCATTGATGGCACTCTGGGGCCCAAGACAAGCGGGGCGGCGCAAGCGGCATATCTGAACGCGCCGGAACATCTTGTGGATGCCTACGGTATTGCGCGGCGCAACTATTACTTTCGAATAGCCGACAAGCGGATCGCGAGCCGCAAATATGCGCGTACCCGCGCGGGCGGCAAAGGGGGGTGGATCAGACGGGCAGAAGAGTTCATTTCCGACCGGTACCACCTTACCGATCGACAGTTTCAGGAAAGGGTTGCCGCATGGGGTTGATCGCAGGATTGTTGGACATTGTTTTTGGCAGTAACCGCAATGTGTTGAAGGAGACGGCTGAGGTATTTCGAGAGAACGCGGAAGAGGAAGCCGCCCGAGGCCAAGAGCTTCGGATCGAGGTGCTCAAGCAGTTTGGTCGCGAGTTCGAGGCAAAAAACGATAGCCTCTTTAACCGCATCATGGATGGCGTTAACCGAATTCCGCGGCCGGCGCTGGCCGTGGGGACGTTGGCCTTATTCGTCTCTGCCATGATTGATCCGATCTGGTTTGCCGCGCGCATGCAGGGTATTGCCCTTGTGCCCGAGCCGCTTTGGTGGCTGTTGGGCGTCATTGTGTCTTTCTATTTTGGGGCACGTCATCAGATCAAAAGCCAGCAATTTCAAAGATCTGTCGCACATAGTATCGCCATGGCGCCGACCGTCGCGAAGAACATCAGAAATCTGCGACAGCTAAGTGACAAAACGCCCGGCATCGCTGCAACCGGCAGTGATGCGCGCCTTTACGGGGCATCATTGCGGCCGGGGGAAAATCGTGCGCTTGAGGATTGGCAGCGCAGTGTCTCGGGACCCGCGACAAAGTGATCGCCTGATGCGACCGTTTGTCGTTGGATGATGTCGCGGGGCAGATTATACTCAGCCTCATGATTACAGAACTCGGTCACTTCGCCCTCATTCTTGCCTTTATTGTCGCCATCGTACAGACGGTTGTGCCGCTGATTGGCGCGCACAAACGCTGGCCTGCCTGGATGGCCGTTGCGGAACCTGCAGCGACAGCGCAGTTCTTGCTGACAGCCTTTGCTTTTGGTGCGTTGATGTGGGCCTTTATCGTCTCAGACTTCAGCCTGCAGCTGGTCACATTGAACAGTCATTCCGCCAAGCCAATGATTTATAAAATCAGCGGCACATGGGGTAATCATGAGGGTTCGATGCTTTTGTGGGTGTTGATTGTAGCACTCTTCGGCGCGACGGCGGCCTGGTTTGGCGGCAACCTGCCGCCAACTCTCCGCGCACGTGTCCTGGCTGTACAGGCAGCGATTGGCGTGGCCTTTTTCGCCTTTATCCTGTTTACGTCGAACCCTTTTGTCCGACTTGTCGTGCCGCCCTTTGACGGGCAGGATCTGAACCCGCTGTTGCAGGACCCTGGCCTCGCATTCCATCCGCCGTTTCTGTATTTGGGCTACGTCGGCCTTAGCATGGCGTTCAGCTTCGCGGTTGCGGCCCTGATCGAAGGGCGTGTGGATGCGGCCTGGGGGAGATGGGTGCGCCCGTGGACGCTGGCGGCCTGGGTATTTTTGACCATTGGAATAGCGCTCGGCTCATGGTGGGCCTACTATGAGCTTGGCTGGGGAGGGTTCTGGTTCTGGGATCCTGTGGAAAACGCGTCTTTCATGCCATGGCTTCTGGCGGCGGCGCTGCTGCATTCCGCCATTGTGGTTGAAAAGCGCGAAAGCCTGAAAAGCTGGACCATATTGCTTGCCATCCTCGCCTTCGGCTTTTCGTTGATTGGCACATTCATCGTGCGGTCGGGGTTGCTGACGTCTGTGCATGCCTTCGCCAATGATCCGGAACGCGGTGTTTTCATTCTGATGATCATGGGCTTTTTCATGGGCGGCGCACTTATCCTGTTTGCCTTCCGGGCCAGTGCCATGGAGGCGCGCGGTGTCTTCAGCCTTGTCAGCCGCGAAAGCGCGCTGGTTGCAAATAACCTGTTGCTGGCGGTGAGCTGTTTTGTCGTGTTTGTGGGGACCATGTGGCCGCTTGTGGCCGAGATGTTCTTTGACCGCAAACTCAGCGTTGGGCCCCCGTTCTTTAACATGGCCTTCTCGCCCTTCATGCTGGTGCTGGGGTTGTTGCTGCCCATCGGGTCAGCGATGCCATGGAAACGGGCGCGCATCGCGCGGGCGGTCAAGCCGCTGCGTTATGTCTTTGTACTGGCATTGGCAGTGGGCGGGCTGGCCTATGCCATGCAGACCGGGCGTAGCTTGTTGGGACCCATTGGGCTGTTTCTTGCCGCATGGATCGTGATGGGTACGATCGTCGATTTTGTCCAGCGCGCGGGGCGTGGGCCGGAACGCTGGGGTCGTCTGTTGCGCTTGCCGCGCGCGGACTGGGGCAAGATGGTCGCGCATTCCGGGCTGGGTATCACCATGATGGGGGTCTGTGGCCTGATGGCCTGGCAGCAGGAAGACATCCGCGTGGCTCAGTTCGGAGAGCCCTATGACGTTGGCGCCTATACAATCACACTCGATGAGGTGAACCGCTATGAAGGGCCGAATTTCCTGTCGACCACAGGCTACATCACACTGGCTCAGGACGGGGAGGTCATCGCCCAGCTCAAGCCCGAGAAACGGATTTATCCGGTCGCACAGATGCCGACGACCGAAGCTGCGATTGACTATGACCTTGCGCGCGACGTCTATGTCGTGATCGGCGACGAACAGGTCGGCGGTGGTTGGGCCGTGCGCACCTACATCAAGCCACTGACCAACTGGATCTGGATTGGCAGCGGTTTGATGGCGTTGGGCGGCTTGCTGAGCCTGTCTGACCGTCGGTTCCGTGTGGCGGCCGGCGCGCGCAAGACAGCCGCGTCGCCGGTACCAGCCGAATGATCCGCGCCGCTCTGCTCATGCTGCTGCTCGCGGCACCGGCCTGGGCGCTTGATCCCAAGGAGATGCTCGCCGATCCGGCTTTGGAGGAGCGTGCACGTTCCTTGGATCATGCGCTGCGCTGCGTTGTCTGCCAGTCTGAATCGGTTGCTTCGTCCAATGCCAACTGGGCCGAAGACGCGCGCCGCACGGTGCGCGAACTGGTGGCAGATGGGGCGACGGATGACGAGGTATTCGACTTCTTCGTTGCTCGCTACGGCGAGTTTGTGCTGATGTCACCGCGTCCCAGCGGCTCTAACTGGCTGTTGTGGGCGGCAGGGCCGATCATGCTGCTGTTGGCGGGTCTGATTGGCGTGATGTACCTGCGTGGCCGTGAAACCGCCGCAGCCCCCCACGAAGAGGCGCTGAGCCCGCAAGAGGCGGCGCGTCTCAAGGAAATTCTGAAAGAATGACGCCTCGTTCAGCTTTTGCCGCTTGCGATATCTGATAGGGTCCGGCCAACAACGCGCTTGGCTTTAAGGATCAATGATGGACTATCAAACGCTCACCTATACTCTCGAAGACGGCGTGGCTGTGATAACGCTTAACCGACCTGAGAAGATGAATGCGCTGACCACGCAGATGCGTGCAGAACTAACTTTTGCGGTGACCGAGGCGGGCAAAGCCGCACGGGTCGTTGTCCTGACCGGCACCGGCAAAGCTTTCTGTTCGGGTCAGGATCTGGGCGATCGGGTGTCGGCATCTAACCTTGATCTGGAGCGCACGCTGCGCGACGAATACGCGCCGATGATCCGCGCGATTACAAATTGTCCGGTGCCCACCATTGCCGCGGTGAATGGGGCAGCAGCGGGGGCAGGCGCAAACCTTGCGCTGGTCGCGGATGTGGTTATCGCGGCGGAGAGCGCATATTTCGTGCAGGCGTTTGCACGTATCGGTCTGATCCCGGACGCGGGCGGTACTTACGTCCTGCCGCGCAGCATGGGCATGGCCAAGACCATGGGGGCGGCGCTATTTGCAGATAAGATTTCGGCGCGGCAAGCAGATGCGTGGGGGATGATCTGGGAGGCCGTAGAGGACGACAGTTTTGACGCGCATTGGCGCGCGCGTGCACGGCATCTCGCGAATGGCCCAACCGAAACCTACGCGGTCATCAAATCGGTGCTGCGCGAAAGCTGGGGCAACGATTTCGAGGAACAGATAGCCCATGAAGCGCGCCAGCAAGGCATCGTGGGAAAATCACGGGATTTCAAAGAGGGCGTCCTGGCGTTTACCGAGAAACGCGCGCCGAAGTTCGAAG
This sequence comes from uncultured Roseobacter sp., assembly GCA_947501635.1. Taxonomy (GTDB): domain Bacteria; phylum Pseudomonadota; class Alphaproteobacteria; order Rhodobacterales; family Rhodobacteraceae; genus Roseobacter. The sequence continues at coordinate 116,210 of CANMWT010000003.1, read as the reverse complement.
GGCGCTGACCAACAGCTGCCGCCTAGCCGGCGGCGCCTGCAAAACGCTCCACCAGCACGACGTCTTTGACTGACAGGCTTGGCCCGGCAGCGCAGGCTACAATCGCCACAGCAATCCCATTGGCCAGAATGGTCTGAATGTTACCCGCCGTTTGCGTGATCGTAATTTCCGGTGGCGTATCGCCGTGTTCATAGACAACGGCAATGCGTTCTTCGTTTTCATTTCGCGCAGAAATCAGCGCGCCCTGAGGGCGGGCCGAGGCGCGCAGACCCATCGGCATCTGGTGTGCCCGTCCGTCAGTAATCTCGCGATTTCGGTTTGGCATAATCGTAAACACTCACACTTTTTCTTGGGACGCAGGTCGCCAGACCTGCGGAGTTACCTCAATTGCTGTAAGGTCGGGCTGCCGCTCTAAATGGCAGCGAACGAAAGCCATCAACGCATATCTTTAACTAAAACAACGCTCTAGTTACTGCACACTAGGCGGGTTCAAGCGGAGCGGTCAAATTTTCGGGGGTATTATGGGGCTGGCTCGAAACAATGTCTTATTTTTGCCATATTTCCTTTTCGGGACGGGCAACAGTAGAGCCTTTGTGCGAAACAAACGGCACCAGAGCGATTCGCCATGCCAAGAAGAAGGGCCGGAAGATTTCTCTGCCGGCCCCCATTGGATAATCCAAAATCTCGCAATCAGCGGTTTTCGATGTCCTGATAGTCGCGGAGCGTATCGCCCAGATACAATTGGCGTGGCCGCCCGATCTTGTGTTGAGGATCACTCAGTTGCTCTTTCCACTGCGAAATCCAACCCACGGTTCGCGCCACGGCAAAGATCGGCGTGAACATGGATGTCGGGAAGCCCATGGCTTCGAGAATGATACCGGAATAGAAGTCAACGTTCGGGAAAAGCTTCTTGTCGGCAAAATACGGATCGGCCAGAGCGGCGGCTTCCAGTTCCTTTGCTGTGGCAAGGATCGGGTTGTTCTCGACGCCCAGAAGATCAAGCACTTCGTCCGCAGATTTTTTCATCACCGTCGCGCGCGGGTCAAAGTTCTTGTAGACGCGGTGACCAAAGCCCATCAGGCGGAACGGATCATCCTTGTCTTTGGCGCGTGCGATATACTCGGGGATGCGGTCTGGCGTGCCGATTTCCTTGAGCATCTCAAGGCAGGCCTGATTTGCACCTCCGTGGGCAGGGCCCCAGAGGCAGGCGATGCCTGCTGCGATACATGCGAAAGGATTGGCCCCCGAAGAGGACGCCAACCGCACCGTTGAGGTGGAAGCGTTCTGTTCATGATCCGCGTGCAGCGTAAAGATACGGTCCATGGCGCGGCTCAGGATCGGGTTCACCTCATAGTCTGCCGCAGGTACGGCAAAACACATGCGCATGAAGTTCGATGCATAGTCGAGATCGTTGCGCGGGTAGATGAATGGCTGGCCGATTGTATATTTATAGGCCATCGCCGCAATCGTTGGCATCTTCGCAATCAGGCGGATTGAAGCGACTTCGCGCTGCCATGGATCGTGGATGTCGGTGCTGTCATGATAGAACGCGGACATGGCCCCCACGACACCGACCATAACAGCCATCGGATGCGCATCACGGCGGAACCCGCGGAAGAAGTTCATCATCTGCTCGTGCAGCATCGTATGGTTGGTCACGCGGCTTTCAAAGTCTTCAAGCTGTGCGGGAGAGGGCAGCTCTCCGTAGAGCAGCAGGTAGCACACTTCGAGATAGTGCGATTTCTCGGCCAGTTGGTCGATTGGATAGCCGCGATGCAACAGCTCGCCCTTGCCACCGTCGATAAAAGTTATTGTGCTGTCACAGCTCGCGGTTGACGTAAAGCCGGGGTCATAGGTGAACACACCGGCCTGTGCATAGAGCTTGCGGATGTCCATGACATCCGGGCCCGCCGTCGGGCTATAGATCGGCAGGTCGAAATCTTTGCCATCGATGGTCAGCTTTGCGGATTTTGTGCTTTCGGCCATAGGTGGTCCTTCCATTCATCATTGCGGGCAGCGCAGCGCCGCCCGAACTTGGCACGCGACCCGGCCAAGCCCGTTTTCACTGCGTAAGCTGATGGAAGTTCCCGTCAGTCAGCAGCTTCTGTCAAGCGGGCCATGGTTTCATCTTGTCCCAAGACCAGCATCATATCGAACACAGAGGGGGTGACCGCCCGCCCCGCCAGAGCGGCGCGAAGTGGCCCGGCGAGCTTGCCGAACTTGGTGTCCTTTTGCGCAGCAAATGCGTTCAAGGCCGCCTCCAGATCGTCTCGCGTCCAGCTAACATCTTGCAGGTGCGGCGTCAATTCTTTCAGTATACCACGGGATACCGCGTCCAGTGCCTTCGCGGCGTTGTCATCTGGCTCGATTGGACGGGAAGCAAGAACAAATTCTGCCTTTTCAAGGAGTTCCGGGAACGTTTTCGCACGTTCTTTCACACAGTACATTGCTTTTTCCAGCATGTGTAATTGTGACGCGGTCAGTGACTTACCACCTGACACCTCCAAAAAGGCGATGATCTCTTTCTGCAGTGCAGCGTCATCGGCGCGTGCGATATGCTGCCCTGACAGGTTCTCCAGTTTCTTGAAGTCAAAACGCGCAGGGCTTTTGCCGATCCCGTCGAGGTCAAACCATTCAAGCGCTTGTGCGTCGGTGAAAAACTCGTCGTCTCCGTGGCTCCACCCGAGGCGCGCAAGATAGTTGCGCATACCGGCGGCCGGATAGCCCATCGCCTGATACTCCTGCGTGCCCAAAGCGCCGTGGCGCTTGCTCAGCTTTTTTCCGTCAGGTCCGTGGATCAGAGGTATGTGCGCCCAGACCGGCACATCCCAGCCCATCGCTTCGTAGATCATCATCTGCCGCGCGGCGTTATTCAGATGGTCGTCGCCTCGAATAACATGTGTGACCCCCATATCATGGTCATCGACCACCACGGCCAGCATGTAAACCGGAGTGCCGTCCGACCGCAGCAGCACCATATCATCCAACTGATCGTTTCGGATCACAACATCGCCTTGAACCATATCGTGGATGACCGTCTCGCCGCTTTGCGGGGCTTTGATGCGCACGACATAGGGTGTGTCAGGGTGCGTCTGCGGGTCCGCATCGCGCCAGGGCGAGCGAAACAGCGTGCTGCGCCCTTCGGCCCGCGCAGCGTCTCGAAAGGCTGTGATTTCCTCCTGCGTGGAAAAACACTTGTAGGCTTTTCCGGCAGCGAGCAGTTCGAGGGCCACTTCTGCGTGACGCGCAGCATTGTCAAACTGGCTGACGACTTCGCCGTCGTGATCCAGACCAAGCCAAGACATCCCTTGCAAGATCGCCTGCGTCGCTTCAGGGGTGGAGCGGGCACGGTCCGTGTCTTCGATCCGCAGCAGGAACTTGCCGTCCCGACCACGGGCATAAAGCCAGTTGAAAAGGGCGGTGCGGGCGCCGCCGATATGCAGAAAGCCGGTGGGCGAGGGGGCGAAACGGGTGACAACGGGCGCGGACATGCGGGAGTTAACCTTTCAGTAACCAAGGGAGGCGTAAGTCTTGATGCGTGTCTATCCAGTGCGGGGAACGGGGGCAAGGCGGTGCTTTTGGCGCGCATCAGGTTGCAATTGCTCTTCCAGCGGGGACACCTCTTTGAATGGGTGCCGATTTGTCTGGCCTGCGGGATCGGTGCCTACTTTTCTTTAAAGTTCGAACCGGAGCTCGCGGTTTACCTTGGCCTTGCCAGTGCGGCGGTGGCTTTGCTGGTCGTTTCGCGTGTGCTGGGCGATGCCTTCGGGCCTCTTGCTATCGGGGCGGCTCTTGTCTTCGGCGGCACTCTTCTTGCCGCGCACCGCGCGCATGATGTGGCGGGGCCCGTGCTGGGGTGGCGCTACTACGGACCGATCGAAGGCCGCGTTGTCAATCTTGACCGCAGCGCGTCCGATGCTTTGCGTATCACCTTGGACGCCGTCGTTCTGGAAGACACGCTGCCCGAAAGAACTCCGACCCGTGTGCGCATCTCCTTACACGGTGACCAAAGCCAGAGCGTGACGCCTGAACCGGGTATGCGGATCATGACGACAGGCCATCTCTCGCCGCCCGGCGGCCCGGTGGAGCCGGGCGGGTTCGATTTTCAGCGACATGCGTGGTTCGCCGAATTGGGTGCAGTTGGGTACTCCCGCGTGCCTGTCCTTGCCATAGCACCTGCCAGCGACGGGGATGCCGGAATGGCCGTTTTTCAACTGCGCATGGCCGCAGCAGACCGGGTTCTTGATGTGCTGCCCGGTGACACAGGCGGTTTCGCCGTTGCGGTGACCACCGGTGCGCGCTCTGCCATAAGCCAGCAGGCGCTGGATGACTTGCGCGCCAGCAACCTTGCGCATCTTCTGGCCATTTCCGGGTTGCACATGGGCTTGCTGACAGGCTTTGTCTTTGGCCTGCTTCGGGCAGGTTTTGCCTTGGTGCCGCCGCTGGTACTGCGGATCCCCGCGCGCAAGATGGCTGCCGGCGGGGCCTTGATCGCGGCCAGCGGATACCTTGCGCTTTCGGGCGGTAATGTAGCGACAGAACGTGCATTTATAATGGTGGCGGTTGCCCTCTGTGCAGTGATGGTCAACAGGCGCGCCATCAGTTTGCGCGCCGTTGCGATCGCTGCAACCATCGTGCTGTTGTTGCGCCCCGAAGCGCTGCTGGGCCCCGGGTTCCAGATGTCCTTTGCCGCTACAACGGCTCTGGTCGCCGTCTTCGGCTATATGCGTGACGCGCGCATTACGATCGGACCAAAGTGGTTGCAGCCGGTTTTGGGCGTGCTTCTGGCGTCTGGTATATCGGGGTTGGCGACTGCGCCCATCGGGGCGGCCCATTTCAACGCAATCTCGCACTATGGTTTGCTGGCCAATCTGCTGTCTGTCCCGGTTATGGGCGCTGTCGTGGTGCCCGCGGCCGTGCTGGCCTTCTGCCTCTTGCCAGTGGGGCTTGACTGGATCGGGCTATGGATCATGGGCATCGGTCTGCGCTGGATACTGGAGGTAGGCGCCTTCGTGGCCGGTCTGGATGGGGCGCGGTCCTTTGTACCGGGGCCAGGTGGTGTGGTGCTGCCCACGCTGGCGCTGGGTTTTTTGTGGATTGTTTTGTGGCAGGGGCGCTTGCGGGTCTTGGGTGCGGTGCCGGTGCTGGCGGCCTTTGCGCTTTGGGGCGTGGTGCAACGGCCCGCAGCGCTGATCGCCGAAAACGGGGCACTGGTAGGGGTGATGACACAAGAGGGGCGCGCACTGAGCAAGCCGAAAGGGGCAGGATTTATCGCAAAGAACTGGCTGGAAAACGATGGCGACCCCAGCGATCAGGTGCAGGCCGCCGCACGGTGGCACAGGGGTGATCGTGGTGCGCCGCTCCAGAACTTGTACGTAAGACACCTGTCGGGCAAACGGGCGATCGCGTCTTTTGAAGACTGTAACGAGGGGCAGATTATCGTCGCCTCCGCCAAAATCACCGCGCACAGATCAAATACGCATGCTTGCGAAATATTCGACCCGCCGCGCCTGCGCGAGACGGGTGCCGTTGCGTTTTATTCAGAGCCGGACGGCCTGAAGATGAGAACGGTGCGCGACGTCACCGGCACGCGGCTTTGGAGCCGCTGGCCGGATACAAAAACGGCAGGTCAGTAAGTGCGGATAAGTCCTACAAGCTTGCCCTGCACTTTGACCTGATCTTCCGAAAAGATACGCGTTTCATACGCCGGGTTGGCCGCTTCCAAAGCGATGGAACGCCCTTGCCGTACAAAGCGTTTGAGCGTTGCTTCGTGATCCTCGACCAAAGCCACGACAATGTCGCCTGTGTCGGCGACCGACGTTTCGCGAATGACCACCACATCACCATCGTTGATCCCTGCGTCGATCATAGAGTCGCCCCTGACCTCAAGCGCATAGTGTTCGCCCGCGCCAGAAAGCATCTGACCGGGCACCGTCACGCTGGCGTCGCGCTGGCTGATGGCTTCGATTGGCACCCCCGCCGCGATACGTCCCATTAAGGGCACTTCGGTGGCGGCGGCATGGGTCACAGGTTGCGCGCCAGCAGGTTGTGGCCTATCTGGCCTGTCACCTTGGATAACGCGCGGCGTGAAACCGACCTGCGGTTCGCCGCCAAGGCTTTCGGGAAGCTTTACGATCTCGATGGCGCGCGCGCGGTGGGCGAGGCGTCGGATAAATCCACGTTCTTCCAATGCGGTGATCAACCTGTGGATGCCGGATTTCGACCTCAGGTCGAGAGCTTCCTTCATTTCATCAAAACTTGGCGGAACACCGTCACGCTGTACGCGTTTATGGATGAAATCCAGCAAATCCAACTGCTTCTTGGTGAGCATCTTTTTGGTCCTCCGACGCTTGATTTGCTTTTGTTCTACTCATGTTCCTGTTTTGTGTCAACGTTTCCTTTACCTGGCGGCCCAATCCGGTCACAAAGGGATGTAGTCGACCTGTGCGCCCATGGGTTGTGGCGGGTCGTGTGGCGGTCGGACCAAAAGTGCGTTTGCACCCGCAAGTACCGACAAAAGCGAACTGTCCTGACGGTCAAACGCGCGTAAGCCGTCGGCTTGCAGTGTAGCGCGCATGTAGTGTTCGCGTGGCCCGTTCTGGCCCAATGGCGCCGCGAGTATCGCGCTGTTTCGGGGTGCGGCCACCCGGTCGAGTCCGAGCATCGCGCGCACGACAGGAGCTACGAAAACCGTGCCACAAACCAGTGCCGAGACGGGATTTCCGGGTAGACCGATCATCGGCACACCACGCAGCGTGCCGGCCATAAGCGGTTTGCCGGGGCGCATAGCGACTTTGTAAAAGGATTGTGCCATGCCCAGATCTGCAGCCACGCCCGCGACAAGGTCATGGTCTCCCACTGATGCGCCACCGATTGTGATGATAAGGTCCGCATCCAGCGCAAGTTCAAAGGCCGTTTTGAGCGAAGAGGCCGTATCGCGGGCAATTGGCAAAAGCCTTGCGCAGGCGCCAATGTTTTCAAGTTGCGCCGCAAGCCCGTAGCTGTTGGAGGCGATGATCTGATCCGGTCCCGGTATCTCTCCGGGCGCGACCAGCTCGTCTCCGGTCGCCATGATCGCAACCGTGGGGCGGCGCACCACAGGCACCAGCGGAATATTCATCGAAGCCAGCAAGGCGATGTCGGCTGCCCCCAGTACTTTCGGTGCCGCCATCTTGTCACCGGCTTTGAAATCCCCGCCTGCTGGCCGGATGTGCGATTTCTCGCCCAAAGACCGCCCCAGTGTAATAAGATCGCCGCGGCGCGTTACATCTTCCTGGATAACAACGAAATCAGCACCTTGAGGCACGGGGGCGCCGGTGAAAATACGAACGCATTGACCCGGGCCAACCTGTCCGGCAAAGGCGTGTCCCGCAGCAGCCTCACCGATGACCTTGAACATGGCGTCTGGTTCGACTTCGTTCTTGTGCAACGCGTAGCCGTCCATGGCCGAGGCTGAAAAGGGGGGCTGTGTCCGCTCTGCCGTCACATCCCGTGCAAGCACCCGGCCCGCTGCCTCGCGTAGCGGTACTTCTTCGGCCTCAAGCGGTGCAATCAGGTCGAAAAGATGCGTCAGAGCCTCTTCAACGGTAATCATTTGGCTTCGAACCGGCCTGACTTGCCGCCGTCCTTGAGAACAACGCGCAGGTCACTGACCACCATGCCCTTATCAACCGCCTTGCACATATCGTAGACAGTAAGTGCAGCGATGTTCGCTGCTGTCAGGGCTTCCATCTCCACGCCGGTCTGGCCAGTGGTCTTGACCGTTGCTTCGACATCGATACCGGGCAGCGCTGCGTTGGGGGTAAGCTCCACGGCGACCTTGGTGATCGGCAGCGGATGACACAGTGGTATCAGATCGGCCGTGCGCTTTGCAGCCATGATACCCGCCAAACGCGCAACGCCGAGAACATCGCCTTTTTTCGCGCGGCCTTCTGCAATGATATCAAATGTTTCAGGCAGCATCTTAATGTTACATCTTGCGGTTGCGATGCGGTCCGTGACAGCTTTGTCACCCACATCGACCATATGTGCGTCGCCCTTTGCGTCGAAATGGGTCAGCTTGTCGGCCATGCTACATGCCCCCCGCTCTGAGAGGGTCCGCCAAGAGCCTGCGGGTCGCGTCGGCGACATCCGCCTGACGCATAAGGCTTTCGCCAATCAGGAAAATGCGTGCGCCATATCGTGCCATATCTGCCAGATCTGCAGGCGTGTTCAGCCCGGATTCCGAAACAATCAGCCTGTCCGGCGGCACGTCGCGCGACAGGGTGCGCGTTGTATCAAGCGTGGTTTCAAAGGTCTTCAGGTTGCGGTTGTTGATCCCCATGAGCCTGCTTTTCAGCGCGCCTGCGCGTTCCAGCTCCTGCGCATCGTGCACTTCCAAAAGGCAATCCATGCCCCATGCTGTGGCCGCATCCTCCAGTTCTTGTGCCTGCGCATCGCTGACGGAAGCCATGATGATCAGGATGCAGTCAGCCCCAAGCGCGCGCGCTTCGGCCACCTGATAGGTGTCATACATGAAGTCTTTGCGCAGGACCGGAAGATCACAGGCGGCGCGGGCTTGCACCAGATAGTCTTTGGCCCCCTGAAAACTTGGTGTATCGGTCAGTACCGACAGGCAAGTCGCGCCCCCTTCCGCGTAGGCGGATGCCAATGTGGCGGGGTCAAAGTCTTCGCGGATCAAACCCTTTGAGGGGCTCGCCTTTTTGATCTCAGCAATCAGCCCGTAGCCTTGAATGGAGCACTGGTGAAGCTTTTCCGCGAAAGCCCGGACCGGCGGTGCGGCGCGCGCTTCCGCCTCGACGGCCTCCACCGGTTTGGCGGCTTTGTCCGCGGCCACTTCTTCCAGCTTATACGCTTTGATTTTATCAAGTATTGTTTCGGTCATGACGTCTCCGGCGGGTTGGCCCAGTTTATGGCGCGATGCCCTTGCGCCTGCAACCACGCATTCACTTGGCTGAAGGGTCTAGAGCCAAAAAATCCGCGCCTTGCTGATAGCGGCGAGGGGTGCGCGGTCTCTATCTTGAGGTTTTGGCCTTGCGCTACATTGTGCGCGGCCTTTTGGGCATGCGCGCCCCACAACAGATAGGCGCGCGGCCGGTCCGCGAGCCTGTCAAGCACCTGCGCGGTGAGATGATGCCAGCCCAGTTTGGCATGCCCGCCGGCGTCATGGGCTGGCACGGTCAGGCTTGTGTTCAGCAAAAGCACCCCCTGATCAGCCCAGAACCGCAGATCAGGCTGGCGCGGTGCTGCGCCGACATCGGCTTCCATTTCTTTGAAAATATTGCTCAGTGAACGGGGAAACGGCCGTGTATCGGCTTCGGCGGAAAAAGCGAATCCATGCGCATGGCCGGGTGTTGGGTAGGGGTCCTGCCCAAGGATCACAACCCTGACCCTGTCCGGAGGTGTCCGCTCAAGCGCCGCAAAGACGAGGCCCCGTGGCGGCAGGATTTGAGCAGTTTCTGCCGCCAGCGCGCTTTCTATCGCGGGCAGCGTGTTGTCAAAAAAGCGCAACCGGCGCCAGTCGCCCAGGCGGCTGAGGTCAAAGCCTGTCACCCGGCCTGTGTGATCCGCGCCACGGCGTCGATCTTGGCGGATGCCGCACCACTATCGATCGACTGTGCCGCCATTTCCACACCGGTAGGCAGGTCATCCGCCGCGTCCGCCACAACAAGCGCAGCAGCCGCATTCAGTAACACCGCATCGCGGTATGCAGATGGCGCACCTTCAAGCAGAGCTTTGAAATCGCGCGCATTTTCTTCTGGTGTGCCGCCGATGATGGCCTCAAAGTCGTGGGTTGGCAGACCCGCGTCCTCGGGGTGCACCTCCATATCGGTGACAGATCCGTCCGGCGCCAGCACACACACCCAGCTTGTGCCGGTGATCGTCAATTCGTCCGTCCCGTCCGAGCCGTGCACAAGCCATGCTTTCTCGGACCCAAGTGCGCCCAGTGTCTCGGCCATGGGGCGGATGAGATCACGGGAGAAGGCGCCGGTCAGTTGCCTTTTGACACCGGCAGGGTTGGTCAGTGGGCCCAGAATATTAAAGATCGTACGTGTACCCAGTTCCGCGCGTGTGGGCATCACATGGGCGATTGCCGGGTGATGCATAGGCGCCATCATAAAGCCTATACCGGCCTCGTTAAGCGCTTTTTCAACCACATCGGGGCCGACCATGACGTTCAGCCCCATCTGGGTCAGTGCATCGGCTGCGCCCGACTTTGAGCTGAGATTGCGGTTGCCATGCTTTGCCACGACCACCCCTGCGCCCGCGACCACGAATGCCGTCGCGGTTGAGATGTTCAGCGTGCCTTTACCGTCGCCGCCCGTTCCTACGATGTCCATTGCACCTTTCGGGGCCCTGACAGCATTGCATTTGGCCCGCATGACGGCCGCCGCCGCCGCGTATTCCGCGACAGTTTCACCGCGTGTGCGCAGCGCCATCAACAGGCCACCGATCTGGCTGGGGGTGGCTTCGCCGTCAAACAGGATGGCAAAGGCTTCTTCGGCCTGCGCGCGGCTCAGCGGGCCGTCGGCCGCCGCACCGATCAAAGGTTTCAGCGCGTCACTCATGCGGGGACTTTCATCTCTTTCAGGAAGTTCTGCAGCATTGCGTGGCCATGCTCAGAGCGGATGGATTCGGGATGGAATTGCACGCCGTGAATAGGCAGTTCTTTGTGCTGCAGGCCCATGATTGTGCCATCGGTCAACGCCGCGGTGATCTCAAGGCAGTCGGGCAGGCTAGCGCGCTCAACCACAAGCGAGTGGTAGCGCGTCGCGGCAAAGGGGCTTGGTAGTCCGGCAAAGACGCCAGCTTCATCGTGGTGAATTTCGCCCAGCTTTCCGTGCACGATATCATGCGCGCGCACAACCTTGCCGCCGAAGGCCTGTCCGATCGTTTGATGTCCCAGACACACCCCCATCAGCGGCGTGCGCGTCTCTGCTGCGGCGGCCGTCAAGGCGAGGCAAATTCCGGCCTGATCGGGATCGCAGGGCCCGGGTGATAGGAGGATTCCCGCCGGTTTCATTGCCATGGCTTCCTGCACATCCAGCGCATCGTTGCGCCGGATCACAACATCGGCGCCTAAACTGCCCAAATAATGCAACAGGTTGTAGGTAAAACTGTCATAGTTGTCGATCAGCAGCAACATTCTCAAAACTTTTCATTCAGGGCTGGAGACCAAGGCCCCAGGCGCGGTATACGTGCGGCATACATGTTCAGGCTTAGCCCCCAGCGTCAAGAGGTGCGGAGGCGGCCATGAGGTTGAACGAGCGGGCAGGCCCTGTGCAGGGAATGATCCGGTCGCGCCGAGACAGAGGATGAGCGGATCGTGGCAAAGGGTTTTATCAGAGGAACATTGTGGGGCGCGGGTGTCAGCTTTGGCGCTGTTACACTTTTGTCGCTCATGAGTGCGGACCCGCAGTACCGTGGTCAGGGGGGGGATGCCTCTGTCCTGCGCACCTCCGACGCCTCCGCCCCTGGTAGCAATCGCGGCAAGGACGGGCTTGGCCCGACCGCCGTCGGGCTCGCGACACAGGATGTGCCGGCGCCAAAGCCCGACACGCTGGCAGCGTTGCTGAGTGATGCATTGTCTCCCGCTGCGGTGCCGCAGACGGGCGGGGCATCAGCGCTACCGCAGACTGCACCGCTGCAAGATAGCGCGCTGAGCGGTATCGCGACCCCGGATACAGAGGCGCCAGCCGTCAGGTATTCCAGCACCGGGTCTTTGGAAGTACCGGCCACGGAGCCGGGGCTGCCAATCAGTACTGAGCCGGCGCAACCCCCGCAGCCCAATGCCGTGCCGCAAGCGACAGCCTTTGTTGATCCCGAGGTGCCGCAAGCGCCTGCCGTGCCGTCGGAGCCTGAGATGGTGGCGGGCAATGCAGACGTTGCTGCCCCGGATGAGCAGCAACCGGCCCAAGCCGGCAGCTTTGAAATCGGTGCCATCGCCCTTGATCCCGACCAGCCAGCGCTGCCGTCGGCCCAGATGCCGGCCACGGCCTTTGAGCCGGAGATGCCCGCTGCTTCTGAGGCGCCAGCTGCTGAGCAGGCGGAGGTGGTTGCGGTTGTGGCGGCCCCGGCGCCTGCCGAAGTCGTCCCACCCGCGCCGGCCCCTGAGGTCGCGCAGACGACCCAGCAGCCTGTGCCGGCGTCGGTGCCTGAAACTGTCGCGGTGGTTGCCGCGATCGCTGCGCAGGAACCCTCGGCGCCCGCGGTTCTGGATGTCGCCGACTTGCCCCAACCGGATGCCAAAGAGGTGGAAAGCAAGCAAGATGACAGCACGGACGCGCAGGTGTCGGCTGAACTCGTCGTTGAGACGCCGCAGACTGTCGCACCTTCAGAGGTGGCACCATCCGTCGATGTGACAGCATCGCCCGCACCCGAACTGCCGGGCCAGACCGTTTTGCCCGAGATTGCGCGGATTGAAACAGTATTGGCGCCGGCGGTGCAACAAACGGCCGATCGAATCGTGCCCACGCAGGCACAGGCGCCAGCTGCGCCGGCCGAAGACCCGCAAAGCGCGCCGTCAGTCGAAGCGCCGTCGGCGGCTGTGCGCGTGAACCGCCTGCCGTCGCTTGGCTCCGCAACACCTGAGGTTGACGCGGTACCAGAGGATGAGCCGGAGACTGCCGCAGCGCAGGCCCCAGTGGAGGGTGATGCGCTCGCCACCCCGATGGAGCGCTATCGTGTTCCCTTCGAGGCGCCTGATGGCAAACCACTGATGGCCGTCATTCTGATGGACGAGGGGATTGATCTGCAGTCTGCGGACAACGGCCTGGCAGCGATCAGCGCGTTGCCCTATCCGGTCAGCTTTGCCGTCAATGCATTGATGCCAGATGCCGCGGAGCGTATGGCGGCATATCGTGCGGCGGGCTTTGAGGTGCTTGCGGGCATCGACCTGCCCGCAGGTGCGACGGCCACGGACGCCGAGGTGAACCTGTCTGTGGCACTGGAAAAGCTGCCCGAGGTTATCGGCGTGTTTGAAGGCACTGACACTGGCGTGCAGACGACGCCCATGGCGGGCCGTCAGGTCGCGCAGATATTGGCCCAGACAGGCCACGGTTTTGTTACACAGAACCGCGGTCTGAACACTGTTCAGAAACTGGCGCTGCGCGAAGGCGTGCCCGCGCGCGCGGTTTTCCGTGATCTTGACGGCAAGGACCAGAGCGAAGTCGTGATCCGCCGCTTCATGGATCAGGCGGCATTCCGTGCGGGGCAGGACGGCGGCGTGGTAATGTTGGGCCGTGTGCGCCCTGAAACACTGGCGGCACTGCTGTCCTGGTCCTTGCAGGATCGCGCGGCTACTGTGGCCATGGCGCCGGTTTCCGCAGTGCTGACGCAACAGCCCTGACAGCTCTGGCGCCACTTGCAGAATCTGCCCTACCGCCTGACAGCGCACAAAACAGATAGAGTGTTCCGAGGCACCGTGCCTGCATCGCGCTGTTACGCGCGCGCGGCTACATACGCCGTATAGCCGAAGTACCAGTCGGCAAAGTTGCGCACCGGCATTGGCTTTTCAATGTGATAGCCCTGCACCACATCACACCCAAGGCGCGAGATACAGGCGTGATGGGATGCCGTCTCGACCCCTTCGGCCACCACCGACATATTGAGACTGCGTGCAAGCGTGACCAGAGCTGTGATAATGCTGTCAGCGCGGGGTTCGGGCACCGGCTTGACCAGCGACTGATCCAGTTTGATCCCGTCTAGTCTGAGCCGCGACAGGTTGGACATAGAGGCATAGCCTGTGCCGAAATCATCCAACACGACCTTGAAACCTGCCTTGGACAGTGCTTCGATCGTGTGCAGTGCTGCATCGTCGTCATGTTCGATCAGCGTGCTTTCCAGCACTTCCACGATCAGATGAGCAGGTGCCAGATGCCGCGCGCGCACCTCCTGTAACAGCCTGTCTGTCAAATGGACATCGCGCAGCGTGGTTGGAGAGGCGTTGACCGAGATCGACGGCAGCTCGATACCTGCCGCATGCATTTCTTCAAGAAAGTCCAGACCCTTGCAGATCATGATCCGGTCGATCTGGTCGATCAACTGCGCCTCTTCTGCGGCGGCGATGAAGGTTGCGGGCGGCACAATCCCGCGCTCCGGATGGCGCCACCGCGCCAGCACTTCACAACCGTAAATTGCTCCGTCGGAGGTGAAGACCTGCGGCTGCACAAAGGGTTCGAACTGATCCTGCGCCAGCGCCTCGTTGATCTCCCTGAAGAGCGCGCGTCGCATCTCAAGCTCCTGAGCAAGAGCGTCGGAATAGGCACAGGCGCGTCCACGCCCGGCGCGTTTTGCCTCGTAAAGTGCCAGATCCGCCTCGACCAGCATTTGATCTGCTGTGGCATCCGTCGACGTGGCCAGCGTGTAGCCGATGCTTGCACCGATGCTACAGCTTGTATGCTCCAACTGTACAGGCTGAGCCACTGCCGCGGTAATACGTTCTGCCAGCGCCATGATCATATCAACCGATGGCGGGTCGGTAAGCAAAATCACAAATTCGTCGCCACCGATCCTGCCCACTACGTCTTGCGCGCGGGTCTCACGGGTCAGGGTCTGTGCCACATGCACAAGCATTTTGTCACCGGCGTGATGTCCCAGCGTGTCGTTGACTTCTTTAAAGAGGTCCAGATCAATCTTCATCACGCAACGCGCGGTATCTCCGCGCTGAGTAGCGGGGGCGTCAAAACTCAGATGTTCGTAGATGGAGCGTCTGTTGTGCAGCCCGGTAAGGGCATCATGATTGGCGGCATGGGTCAGGTTCTGGCGTGCATTCGACAACTCTACGTTACGCTTTTTGAGCACTTTGAGCGATGTCTTCAGGTGTTTCGTCCGCGCCTCCAGCCGATCAATGGCCCGATTGACCGACAACTGGGCGGGCAGAAAAATCAGCAGCGCTTCAAGTAAAAGTACCAGCAGCGCAGCCAGCAGAGTGATCTGCTGGATCGCTTGCAGCCGCGCGATCCGCGCCTCCGACTCGCGCCGAAAGAGGTCAGCCGCCGCGGCGAGTGCAGCCAGCAGATCATGGGTGCCCCAATCGGCCAGTAGCGCACGCAGCTCTTGCTGTTCGGCCCCTTCCGCATTGCTTGCTATGCCCACCAGCTGGACAAACCGGCGCGAAAATGCGTCCAGCGGAATGGCACCGTTCTCAAAGTAAACCGCCTTTAACTCGTCAGACAGGTCGGGGCGGGACACAAGCCAGTCGTGCGATGTTTCAAACAGATCAAGGGCGGCCTCAAGGCGGTGGTCGGCATGCGGAGCATGCGCCTCATCAATCTCGGACATCAGGAACAGGATGCGCTGGCTCAGCATGCGCTGGCGGGCCGAAACCGACAGCACCTCTGCATCATCCTCGGCCGCTGTGATGGTTTCAACCGAGGCCCAATGCGACACAGAGACGGTCACAAAAATGAAAAAGAACCCCAGAACATACCGGTGCCAGAGCGCGCGCGGCCGCCGCGTGTTGAGAATACGCGCCATTATCCCTATCACTCGCCCCGATTTTTTCATGCCTGCGCTGCTTTGTGTCCCGTAAAACGATTCAGGGGCAGTCTGCAGCGCCAGACGTAAACAAATGCACCGCTGCAAGCAGATCGCTGCGTTTTTTGTTCGGAAGGTTTTAAGGGGATTTGACTAAAGAGCAAGCTGTCCGGGATGGCGGGTGCCGGCTCAGATGATCTCGTCCTCATCGAAAAGCGGGTCGCTTTCAAGCTGCTGTGTCAGCCCCTCGACCGTGTCCTCGGCCGCTTTCGGGCTGAGGCGAGCGAGGTGAAAGACCGCATCGCCCTCATTCACCACCGGCAAAATCGCGCGCCCGATCAGAATGCCCGAAGACGGCGCGGTGATATCGGTGTCCACCGCCCCGAAGGGGTCAGCGACAGAGGCGAGCACATCGCCTTCCTCCACCAGTTCACCCTCGGCCCGGAATGTGCGCAGCAACCCACCCGCAGGGGCCCGTACCCAGGAGGAGGACCGGCACAAATAGGGCTGCGCCTTTGCCCGTGCGATGCCCTTGGCGGGCAACATGTTCAGACCGCGCAGTACCCGAAGAATGCCCGCAACGCCCGCGCGCACGGCGATCTCGTCAAACCTCAATCCCTCGCCGGCCTCATAGAGCAAGACAGGTGTGCCGCGCTCTGCCGCCTCGGCGCGCAGGGATCCCTCGCGCAAGGGCGAGGTCAGAACGACAGGCGCGCCAAAGGACATGGCCATATGCGCTGTTACCGGATCTTTGGGCGAAATGCGGATCTGAGGCAGGTTCGTGCGGTGGATCGCCGCTGAATGCAGGTCGATCCCGCAATCGCACCGCAGCACGACTTCGTTCAGAAAGATATGTGCCAGACGCGCCCCGAGCGAGCCCGACGGGTGGCCGGGAAAACAGCGGTTCAGATCGCGCCTGTCCGGCAGATAGCGCGAGCGGTTGAGAAACCCGAAGGCATTGACCACGGGCACCACCAGTAACGTCCCCCGCAGATGTGCCAGTTGCGGTGCACGCAACAGGCGCCGTACGATCTCGACACCGATTACCTCGTCACCGTGCACGGCGGCCGATACAAAAACCGTCGGCCCTTCACGTTTGCCGTGATGCACCTGAAGCGACAGGTTGACGGGCGTATGGTCGGGCATGATCGACACCGGCAAATGCACGGTCCCAACCGCGCCTCTGGCAATTTTCTGCCCCGCGATCTCGAAAGCCGCACGCGCCATTTCAGGCCTTGGCCCCGGTGCCGCGCCACGCGGAATGCCGCTTAGGCATCCCGGCACAGACCGCATTGCAGCGGCCGCGTTGGGCGCTTCACCCTAATATCGGTCGTGCCGCTCACTGGTTGCCTTGCCCGCTAAAGCGCGCGGCATCGGCTGCGGCACGCCGAATGGCGTTCGACTTGTGCACGGTCTCCTGATACTCCGCCTCTGGGTCACTGTCATAGACCACACCGCCACCGGCCTGAATATAGAGCTTCTTGTCCTGCACAACCGCGGTGCGCAGCGCGATACACATGTCCATATCGCCGCCAGCGCTGAAATAGCCGACACCACCGCCGTAAACGCCGCGCTTTTCAGGCTCCAGTTCGTCGATGATCTCCATCGCGCGGACCTTGGGTGCACCCGACACGGTGCCCGCTGGCATCCCCGCAAAAAAGGCGTCCAGCGCGTCGGCGTCGTCGCGCAATTCTCCCACCACATTCGAGACGATGTGCATCACATGGCTGTAGCGCTCGACAATGAATTCTTCGGTGGGTCGTACGGTGCCGATCTTGGCAACCCGTCCCACGTCATTGCGCCCCAGATCCAGCAGCATCAGATGTTCGGCCAACTCTTTCTGATCGGCAAGCAGGTCTGCTTCCAGCGCGTTGTCTTCTTCGGGCGTCGCCCCGCGGGGACGGGTGCCGGCGATCGGACGGATCGTTACTTCGTCGCCAAAAACGCGGACCAGAATTTCGGGACTGGCACCGATCACCTGAAAACCGCCGAAATTGAAATAGAACATGAAAGGCGAGGGGTTGGTGCGTCGCAGCGACCGGTAAAGCGCAAAGGGGTCTTGTGCGAAGTCCTGACACCAGCGCTGTGCGGGCACCACCTGAAAGATATCGCCCGCGCAAATATAGTCGCGCGCCTTTTCAACTGCGGCCTTGTAACCTTCATGGGTGAAGTTGCTGACTGGCGCGGCCGGTGCATCCGCTTCGCCCAGATCGCGCGTCGCGGCGGGTATCGCACGCTCCAGATCGCGCACCGCATCCATGACACGCTCCGCAGCCTGCGCATAGGCGGCCCGCGCTGTCTGCCCCTCAGAGACCCAAGCGGGCGAAACCACGGTGACCTCTCCCTTGACCCCGTCCAGTACGGCGACGACGGAAGGGCGCAGCATGATCGCATCCGGCAATCCCAAGGGGTCGGGGTTCACGTCGGGCAAATGCTCGACCAGACGCACCATGTCATACCCCAGATAACCAAAAAGGCCCGCAGCCGCCTGCGGCAAATCCTGTGGCAGGTCGATCTTGCTCTCTGCGATCAGCGCGCGCACCGCATCAAGCGGGTTGCCTTCGATTGGCACAAATGCCTCGGCGTCATAGCGCGCCTGCCGGTTCACGGCACTGGTCTCGCCCTGACACCGCCAGATCAGATCGGGTTTCATCCCGATGATCGAATATCGCCCGCGCACTTCGCCGCCGGTGACCGATTCAAGCACAAAGGCATCCTTTTGTGCGCCGGTCAGCTTCAGCATCAAGGACACAGGCGTGTCGAGATCCGCGGCCAGGCGGGTGTATACAACCTGATTGCGACCGGCAGAGTAGGCGGCCTCAAAAGTGTCGAATTCAGGAACCAGTGACATGTCAGGGGAAATTCACATGAACAGCCTGCAAGGCTTGCTGGTTGATTTGCGGATCGGCGCGCCGGATCACGTCGGCATTATAGGCCTGAAACACGTCGCGCGCGAGTTGTTGCGCCGCTTGCTGTGATAACTGCACCCGAAGCGTCGCCGCTTCGCCGTCATCGGCAGGCGGGGCGATGCTGTCCAGACGGACAAGAATGACCGCTGCTTGGCTCTCTATCGCGCGCGCCTCTCCCGGTTCCATCTCAAAAACCTGATTCAGAAATCCCGGTGGGGTGCGCGGCACAAAATCGCTGCGCAGCAGGTTCTCTTCGGCAATCGCGTCAAGCTCCAACTCGGCAAAACTGCTGCCCGCCTCCAGCAAGCTCACGTCCTGTGCGACCTGCGCCAGCAATGCATTTGTGGTCTGGGTTTCCTCCCAATGGGCGCGTACCGCGTCTTGCACTGTGTCAAAAGGGGCAGGGCGCGGCGGCAACACAGCATTCAGCCGCAGCGCAAACAGACCACCGTCATCCATACGCTCGATTTTCGGGAAGTCGCTGGCCGTGACGGCAGAGGCTGCATCGCGGAAAGCCTCATAGGCAGCGATGTCTTCCGCGCTTTCGCGGCTCCAGGCAATCTCGCCCAACACCATGTCGGTCTCGGCAACCAGCTCTTCCAGCGTGGCACCGGCGGCCAGCAGGTCATCAAGGTTCTCCGCCTGCGCTTCTACCAAACGGATAGCGCGGTCATTGGCCAGTTGTGGACGCAGGATGTCGACGGCCTGCTCAAACGGGGTCTGCTGGGCGTCCAGTACCGCGTTCACCCTGAAAAGCGCAGGGCCCAGCGTGCTGGGCAGCGGACCGACAACGCTGCCAACATCTGCGGCGAAAACCCCGACACCAGCCTCACCCAACTCCGACAAGGTGACATCACCGATGTCCACATCCGCCAGTGTCAGCCCGCGTTCCTCAACGAGGCTTTCAAAACCTGTACCCTCAGCCAGGGCAGCCGCAGCAGCTTCGGCAGAGGCCGCGTCCAGAAAGGCCAGTCGCTCCACAAGGCGGCGCTCGGGGCGGTTGAATTCCGGCGCGCGCTCTTCATAAGCCGCGCGCAGTGCGGCCTCGTCTATCTCGACCTCGTCCAACAGCGCATCAGGGCTCAGCCATGCATATGTTATCTCTTTGGTCTCTGGCAGCGTAAACCGGTCGATGTTTTCCTCGTAATGCGCCTGCAGCGTCGCTGTATCCGGTTCGGGCAGGGGTGCATCCAGATCACCCGCGTCCAGCACCGACCAGGTGAAACTGCGCTGCTCGCCCACAAAATCGACAAGCGTGTCTACATAAGTGTTGGGCATTGCAATCCCGCCCAGAACTGCGCCTTGCACGATTGTGCGTCCGACTTCCTCGCGCAACTGCGTTTCGAACTGTGCCTCGCTCAGCCCGGCCTGTTCGAGCGCGAAGCGATAGCCTTCGCGATCAAACTCGCCATTGATCCCCTGAAAGGCGTCAATCTCAAGCACCCGGTCGCGCAACTCGCCATCGCCGATCGACAACCCTAACTGCGCCGTTTCATGATCCAGCGACCGTGTCGCCACCAACCGCTGCAAGACAGCCCGGTCCAGACCGAATTGCTGCGCCTGTGCAAAGGGCAGCGCGGCACCCTGCTGTTGCTCGACCGCGCGGATTTCCTGTTGCAGTTGTCGCGCATAGGTGTCGACGGAAATCGGCTTGTCGCCCGCGGTTCCGATGGTGCGGATCGTGCCCGACAGATTGGTGGCACCAAAACCGGCCAGACCCAAGATCAAAAGGCCCAAGAGGATCCAGATTGCGGTTTTTGAAATGGTTGAGCCTTTGGCCATGGTCGTCCTTTATCCGCTGCGGTTTTCACCCTGTTGCACGCCTATCTATGCGGTGGCGCGCAGAGGAGCAAGGGCTTGTGAGGATCAGGCCCTGAGCGCTGCCAGACGTTCAAAGAGCGTGCCGATGCCAGCGACGTCCAGATTGGCAAAAGCGATCCGCAACTGGCCTCTGCCCGCAGGGTCGTCTTGCGGCATGAACATCGTTCCGGGCAGACACAACACACCACAATCGCGCACCATGCGCGGTGCAAGATCCGCGGAACTCTCATCGAACGGATGCGCCATATAGGCGAAATACGCGCCGCTTCCCAAAAGCCGCCACCCCTGCGCGGCAAGCGCATGGACACCGGTCTCGATGGCAGAGCGCCGCGCAAGTATTTCCGTGCGCTCTCCCGCAAGCCAGTCTGACAGGTTTTTCATGCCCCATAGCGCCGCGCGCTGACCAAGCTGCCCCGGACAGATGGCAACTGTGTCCAAAAACTTCTCGATCTCTGCCAGACGGTGCTCTGACGCAATCAAAGCGCCGACACGATGGCCGGTCAGACGGTAAGCCTTGGAAAACGAATAGAGATGGATCAGCGTGTCCTCCCAGTCGGGATCCTCGAACAGCGCATGCGGCGCGCCTTCTTTTTTGTGAAAGTCGCGGTAGGTCTCGTCTAAAATCAGCGCTATGCCGCGCGCGCGGGCGAGCTGCATGAAAGCCTCGAGCAAATCCGCAGAATACTCTACCCCTGCCGGATTGTTGGGCGTTACCAAAGCGATCGCACGCGTCCTGGGCGTGATGAGTGCCGCCGCAGTTTCAGGATCCGGCAACAAGTCTCGACCGGTTGGCAAGGCAACTGAACGCACACCTGACATATCCAGCCACATTTTGTGGTTAAAGTACCAGGGTGTCGGCAAGATCACTTCGTCGCCTTCCGCGCAAAGCGCCGCAACGGCTGCGGCAAACGCCTGGTTGCAGCCGGAAGTGATGGCCACATGACGGGCGGCTACGACGCCGCGGTAGAGTGATGCTGTGCGATCCGCCAGTGCATCGCGCAGGGCAGGCAAGCCCAAAACCGGCCCGTAAAGATGCGCCGCATCGTCACTGACGGCTGCATCTGAGATGGCCTGTCTCAAGCCGGCAGGCGGCGGGGCGACCGGGGCGGCCTGGCTGACATTGATAAGTGGCATGTCCGACGGTAAGTCAACGCCATCAAGCCAGCGCCGCGCTTCCATTACGGGTGGCCTGAAAGTTGTTTTTGTCCGTGAAAGCGTCATCGCGTCAAAACCTTCGTTGGTGTTTTTGAAAGTTCGGGAGCCTCCGGCGGGGATATTTACAAACCAAAGAAGCGGCTCCAATTTCTTTGGTCACAAAATATCCCCGCCGGAGGCATAAAATCTGTTTTGGTCTTCAGTCCGTGCCGCGATAGGGCTCGACGTATTGCAATGCCATATCCCAGGGGAAGAAAATCCACGTATCCTGACTGACCTCGGTGATGAAGGTATCGACCTGCGGGCGTCCTTTTGGCTTCGCGTAGACAGTGGCGAAATGCGCGGCCGGAAACATTTCTCGGACAAGCTCCAGCGTTTTCCCGCTGTCGACCAGATCGTCAACGATTAAAATACCGGTGCCATCGCCCATCAAGTTTGCATCTGGTGCTTTCAAGACCCGCGCCTCGGCTTGCTGCTGATGATCGTATGACTTGACAGAGATTGTATCGACAGTACGGATATCAAGCTCGCGCGACACAATCATCGCCGGGGCCATGCCGCCACGTGTGATGGCTACGACCGCGCGCCAGGCGCCGTGATCGGGCCCCTGCCCATCGAGGCGCCAGGCCAGTGCGCGGCTGTCACGGTGAATTTGGTCCCAGCTGATGTGAAATCCTTTTTCATGCGGCAGGCGGCCCGGATCTCTAGCGCTCATGGTGTTTCCTTCTCAAAGAGCAGGCGCAGCCCCAGCGCGCCCAATATGGTTGCTGAAATCCGGTCGATCACCGGTTTGGCGTTCAGATATCCCTGGCGTGCGGGGGCACTGGACAGCGCGAATGCGCCAACAGTGTAGAAGGCGATCTCGAGAGCAAGATGGTTTGCGACAATCAGAGCGATCTCGACCCCATTCAGCCCCTGTGGGAAAACCACAACAATCACCGCCGCCGCAAACAAAACTGATTTTGGATTGCCGGCATTGACCAGTAGGCCCGCCAGAAACGACCGGCCGGATGCGCGGGCCGCCTTGCCCACCGGGGCGCTTGCGTGTCGCCAGGTGTCGACGGCGATCCAGAGCAGGTAGGCTGCGCCTGCGACTTTCAGCGTGGTATAGGCCCATGGAAATAGCCGAAAAAGACTTTCAAGCCCGAGCAGTGCCGCAAGGGTCCAAAGGCTCGCTGCCACTCCAAGACCCGCACCCGTTGCGATGCCTGCGCGCCGCCCGGAGGCTACTGTGGTCTTGACAAAAAACATCAAAGCCGCGCCGGGGCTCGCTATTGCAGCCATCAGCACAAGGTTGAACGCGATGAGGCTTTCGGCACTCACCGGACCTATTCCTTGCTCATGTCCGGCGCATCGACCGATTTCATCCCTACCACATGATAGCCTGCATCCACGTGCAGGTTCTCGCCCGTCGTGCCGGACCCCAGATCTGACAACAGGAAAAGTGCGGCCTTGCCCACGTCTTCCGTCGTCACTGTACGGCGCAGGGGCGAATTGTACTCGTTCCATTTCATAATGTAGCGGAAATCCCCGATACCGGAGGCTGCAAGCGTCTTGATCGGGCCGGCCGAGATGGCGTTTACGCGGATACCGTCCTTGCCCAGGTCTTCCGCGAGGTATTTGACTGACGCCTCAAGCGCTGCCTTGGCGACGCCCATGACATTATAGTGCGGCATGACCTTTTCCGCGCCGTAGTACGTCATGGTCAGGCACGAGCCGCCCGGGTTCATCATCTTCTCTGCCCGCTGGACTACCGCGGTGAAAGAATAGACCGAGATGTCCATTGTCATGGTAAAGTTGTCGCGGCTGGTGTCGACGTAGCGCCCGCGCAATTCCGATTTGTCCGAGAACCCGATGGCATGCACAATAAAATCGAGGGTGCCCCACTCCTCTTTCAAGGCGTCAAAGAGCGCGTCCATCGAGGCTTCGTCCGAGACGTCGCAGGGAAGCACAATGGAGCTGCCAAGTTGTTCTGCCAGAGGCCCGACACGCTTTTTCAACGCCTCGCCCTGATAGGAAAACGCCAGGTGCGCGCCAGCTTCGGCACAAGCCTTAGCAATGCCCCATGCGATGGATTTGTCGTTTGCAAGGCCCATAATCAGGCCGCGTTTGCCTGCGAGAAGTTCGTTGCCCATAGATGGCCCCCGGTCATCAAATTTCTGTCTGTCGCCGATCTTTAGGCGATTGCGTGCAGCCCATCAAGGCATGATACCCGTCCATTCCACCTGAAACCCTTGACCTTCGCGGCATTTCCCTCACCTCTTGGCGCAGCGGTGATTGCACGGAGTAACGAGATGGAAAACAGAACAGGCAAATTTGCGGGCAGCGATCCCTTCGTCATCGCACGTGACTGGCTGGCCGAGGCCGAAACGAGCGAGCCGAACGACCCGAACGCCATTGCGCTTAGTACGGTGGACAGCGATGGTTTGCCCAATGTCCGCATGGTGCTGTTGAAGGGCGTCGATCCTGACAGCTTTGTTTTTTACACCAATTACGAGAGCGCAAAAGCAGGCGAACTGGATGCCGCGGGCAAGGCGGCTTTTGTGCTGCATTGGAAATCTCTGCGCCGGCAAATCCGTGTGCGCGGTCTGGTGACCCGTGAGGACGGGCCGGCTGCGGACGCCTATTACAGATCGCGCTCACTCAAAAGCCGTCTGGGCGCTTGGGCGTCGCGGCAATCGCGACCGCTTGCGAACCGCGCGGCCTTGATGGCAGAAGTGGCCAAGGTCACGGCCACACACGGCACAAACCCCGAGAGGCCACCTTTCTGGGGGGGCTACCGTATCGCACCGCTCGAGATTGAATTTTGGGCAGACGGTGATTTCAGGTTGCATGACAGGTTTGTGTGGCGGCGGGCGCAATTGTCTGACGATTGGTCTGTAACACGCCTGAATCCCTAGGTTATTTGGTGCGCTTCTGCTGTGTTTCCTCCTTTACCTGTGGGAATTTGCACAGAACGTGTGCGGCGCACTGCTTTACTAACGCAGAAGTGCTGTTTAATCGGACTAAAACACGGAAAACGGTGACACGGGCGTGTTCACAAACTTGTGATAATGGTGAATACTACAGTATACCCTTTACGCGGGTGTGATGTTTGTTCACGGTGCCGCTGTGACAGATCGATGCGCCTTGGCGCAAAAACAGTAAGGTTGTTTCGAACAATGCGAGTAGGAAGCACGTGAACGACGCCTCAGATACGACCAGCCCTGTCGTCGGGGTCGTCAAGTGGTTCGACCCGGTCAAAGGTTTCGGGTTTGTGGTATCTGATGCCGGCGGTCCTGACATCTTGCTTCACGTGAACGTCCTTAGAAATTTCGGCCAAAGCTCTGTTGCGGATGGCGCGCGCGTGGAACTTGAGGTGCAACGCACCGACCGTGGGGTGCAGGCGACACAAGTGGTGTCGCTGTTGCCGCCGCAGGGAGACGACTCGGTCGGCCTGTCGGATATTGCCGCGCTGGATCCTGAAGTGGTCGCCGCCGCACCGCTGCAACCTGCACGGGTCAAGTGGTTCGACAAGGGCAAGGGCTTTGGCTTTGCCAATGTGTTTGGCCGGCGCGAAGACATTTTCCTGCATATGGAAGTGCTGCGTCGCTCCGGCCTGTCGGATCTGTCTCCGGGCGAGGCGCTGGCGATCCGGGTCATCGAAGGCAAACGCGGACATATGGCGGCTGAGGTCTTTGCGTGGGAAGCAGCGCTCGATTCCGAAGACGACTGACCGCGCAGCTTGCTGGGGCTTTGCTGTTGGCCGCAAGCGCCGCAGTGGCCCAAAGTTGCAGCGACACGGCTGTGTACCTCAAAGGCGACTGGGGGCAGGCGCGTTTTGCGGTGGAAATCGCCGATGATGCGGCGGAACGTGCCGAAGGGCTGATGCACCGCACAGAGCTGCCGACCTTCTCCGGAATGCTCTTTGTCTACCCACATCCGCAAAGCCTCTCGTTCTGGATGCGCAACACGCTCATTGAACTCGACATGATTTTCATCGACCCGCAAGGCGTCGTCCACCACGTGCATCACCGCGCCCAGCCCCTGGACGAAACACCAGTACTGGGCGGACGGGGTCTGACACATGTGCTGGAGGTGAACGGCGGTGTGGCGGAACAGCTGGGGATCGGCGTTGGAGATGTGATCCGCCATCCAAGTTTTGCACAAGAGAATGCGGCATGGCCCTGTTAGGGGCTTTTCAAACCGGAAAAGGCGGTCTAAAGAGGCGCCAGTCGGAGCGTGGCGCAGCCTGGTAGCGCACCTGTTTTGGGTACAGGGGGTCGGAGGTTCGAATCCTCTCGCTCCGACCACTTCAAGAAAGCACCCCTAGCGGGTGCTTTTTTTGTGGGCGCGGATGACTGTGAGCACCACATCTTGTGTATGCTGCCCCGACACGCCCCGCATATGTTGCCTAGGAAAGACTGTTCAGGGACCGTTTTGTTGTGTTCCCGACACAATACGTTGGCGATTGGTTGGCGCGCCGCGGGGCGAGTCGCGCAAACTCATAAACTGTGCCGTTAAACTTTCGACGCGCCACCAAGGCAGGCGCGGATTGACCCTTTACCTGAACGGCCAAGGTTAAACGGCAGCAATTATTCATGAAATTGCTGGTACCGCGATGCAGCACACACCGCACCACATGCCTGTGGTTGCTCTTGCGTTAACTTGTTGAATCACATCTGCGGGCGGACACGCTAAAAAAATGCGATCCGTCAAGCGGGCGATGCGCAAAAAAAAATTAAAAAGGGCGTTGACCGGATAGGGCTATATACGTCAGTTTGTGCAAGCCGACGGTAACGCCACAACATGTAGTGGATAACCACTCAAACGGATAACCGGCGGGACGGGGACAACAAACGATCTTGTTTCGGATCAACCTGTGGGCTGAGGGCGCGATATGCAGCGCCGGCAGACACCGGAGTTTTGCCCTCTGACCGATGGCACAAGGCGGGGGCTGTGTTGCATAGACAGCAGGCCTCTTGGGATGGAAAGCTGAATATGAGGCAGCGCACATGAAAATTGAACGTAAATTCACGACGGCCGGTCAAGACGCTTACGCGGATCTGGATTTCATTAGTACCGTTTCTGAAATCCGTAACCCTGACGGTACTGTTGTGTTCCGTCTCGACGCCGTTGAGGTGCCCTCGACCTGGAGCCAGGTGGCCAGCGATGTCATCGCGCAAAAGTATTTCCGCAAAGCAGGTGTCCCCTCCAAGACACGCAAGGTCAAGGAAAAGGGCGTGCCCGAGTTTCTCTGGCGCTCGGTGCCGGCAGAAGGTGCTGAGATGGGTGGCGAAACATCATCCAAACAGGTCTTCGACCGTCTTGCCGGCGCATGGGCCTACTGGGGCTGGAAGGGCGGCTATTTTTCGACCGAGGAAGACGCCAAAACCTACTTTGATGAAATGCGTCACATGCTCGCCAGCCAGCGCGCCGCCCCCAACAGCCCGCAGTGGTTCAACACCGGCCTGCACTGGGCATACGGTATCGACGGACCCGCGCAGGGACACCATTATGTTGACTACAAAACCGGCAAACTGACCAAGTCGAAATCCTCCTACGAGCACCCGCAGCCGCATGCGTGCTTCATCCAGTCCGTATCCGACGATCTGGTGAATGAAGGCGGTATCATGGACCTCTGGGTTCGCGAGGCGCGGCTGTTCAAATACGGCTCTGGTACCGGTACGAATTTCTCCTCGCTGCGCGGCGAGGGCGAAGGGCTCTCAGGCGGGGGCAAGTCATCCGGCCTCATGGGCTTTCTGAAGATTGGCGACCGTGCTGCCGGCGCTATCAAATCGGGTGGCACCACGCGCCGCGCGGCCAAGATGGTTATCGTCGACGCCGACCACCCCGATATCGAGGACTTTATCAACTGGAAGGTCGTCGAAGAGCAGAAAGTAGCCAGCATCGTCGCAGGCTCAAAAATGCACGAGCAAAAACTGAACGGTCTTTTCGAGGCGATCAAGATATGGGACGGTGCCGAGGCAGATGCCTATGACCCGGCCAAGAATGATGCGCTCAAGCAGGCCATCCGCGAAGCCAAAAAGGTCGCGATCCCCGAGACATACGTCAAGCGCGTGCTCGACTACGCCAAGCAGGGCCACACCGCGATTGAATTCCCGACCTACGACACCGACTGGGACTCTGAGGCCTATAACTCCGTCTCCGGTCAGAACTCAAACAACTCCATCCGCGTGACAAACGCCTTCCTGACTGCCGTTGAAAAAGACGCGGACTGGGAATTGATCAACCGCGTAAACGGCGAAGTCACCAAGACCGTCAAGGCGCGGGATTTGTGGGAAAAAGTCGGCCACGCGGCCTGGGCCTGCGCCGATCCGGGCATCCAGTATCACGACACGGTCAACGATTGGCATACGTGCCCTGAGGATGGCGAGATCCGCGGCTCCAACCCGTGTTCTGAGTATATGTTCCTCGACGATACGGCTTGTAACCTCGCGTCTATGAACCTGCTGACCTTCCTCAAGGATGGCGAGTTTCAGGTTGAGGACTACATGCACGCCTCCCGTCTGTGGACTGTCACACTGGAAATCTCTGTGATGATGGCGCAGTTCCCGTCCAAAGAGATCGCACAGCGGTCTTACGACTTCCGCACCCTTGGTCTGGGCTATGCCAATATCGGCGGGCTGCTGATGAACATGGGCTACAGCTATGACAGCCCCGAGGGCCGCGCGCTGTGCGGTGCGCTGACAGCGATCATGACAGGTGTCGCCTATGCCACATCGGCAGAAATGGCCGGCGAGCTCGGGCCGTTCCCCGGTTACACCAAGAACGCAGACCATATGCTGCGCGTCATCCGCAACCACCGTCAGGCCGCTTACGGCAAGGTGGGTGGCTATGAAAAGCTGGCCGTGGCACCCGTGCCGCTCGACTACAAATCCTGCCCTGACGCGCGCCTCATCGAAGTGGCCCGCGGCTCTTGGGATCAGGCGCTGGAGCTGGGTGAAAAGCACGGTTACCGCAATGCGCAATCCACCGTGATCGCGCCCACCGGTACCATCGGTCTTGTCATGGACTGCGACACCACCGGGATCGAGCCTGATTTCGCACTGGTCAAGTTCAAGAAGCTTGCGGGGGGCGGCTATTTCAAGATTATCAACCAATCCGTACCGGCCGCTTTGGAAAAGCTGGGGTACGGCTCGGCCGATATCGAAGAAATCGTCGCTTATGCGGTCGGTCACGGCACCATCGGCAATGCGCCCGGTGTGAACCACACCACGCTGGCAGGCCACGGGTTCGGTGCCAACGAGCTGGCGAAAGTTGACGCGGCGCTGGCCTCGGCCTTCGACATCCGCTTTGTATTTAACCAGTGGACCTTGGGCGAAGAATTCTGCACGCAGGTCTTGGGTATTCCGGCTGAAAAGTTGAACGATCCCACCTTCGACCTGCTCAAGCATCTGGGCTACTCCAAGCAGGATATCGAGGCCGCCAACGACCATGTCTGCGGCACCATGACCCTCGAAGGGGCACCGCACCTTAAAGAAGAGCATTACCCGATCTTTGACTGCGCCAACCCCTGCGGCAAAAAGGGCAAGCGCTACCTGAGCGTCGACAGCCACATCCACATGATGGCCGCGGCCCAGTCGTTCATCTCGGGTGCGATCTCCAAGACGATCAACATGCCCAATGACGCCACCATCGAAGACTGCCAAAAGGCCTACGAACTGTCTTGGTCACTGGGGGTGAAGGCCAATGCGCTCTACCGCGACGGCTCAAAGCTGAGCCAGCCGCTTGCGGCGGCACTGGTGGAAGACGACGAAGACGCAGCAGAAGTACTCGAGAGCGGCACGCCGCAGGAAAAGGCCGCCGTGCTGGCCGAGAAAGTGGTCGAGAAGGTCATCATCAAGGAAATCGTCAAATCGCACCGCGAGAAGATGCCCCAGCGTCGCAAGGGATATACGCAAAAGGCGATCGTCGGGGGCCACAAGGTCTACCTGCGGACCGGCGAGTATGAAGACGGCAACCTTGGCGAGATCTTCATCGACATGCACAAAGAGGGCGCAGGCTTCCGTGCGATGATGAACAACTTTGCCATCGCGGTGTCGGTCGGTCTGCAGTACGGGGTGCCGCTGGAGGAGTTCGTCGACGCCTTCACCTTCACCAAGTTCGAACCGGCAGGCATGGTACAGGGCAACGAGACGATCAAGAATGCAACGTCGATCCTTGACTATGTCTTCCGCGAACTGGCCGTCAGCTATCTGGACCGTACCGATCTGGCGCATGTTCAGCCCGAGGGACACACCTTTGATGATCTGGGCGCAGGCGAGAGCGAAGGCGTCAGCAACGTCGCCGAAATCAGTGAAACTGCGGCCTCCAAGTCGCTGGAAGTGCTGAAACAAATCAGTTCGACGGGCTATCTGCGCAAGCGTCTGCCGCAGGAATTGGTCGTGCTTCAGGGCGGCCAACACCTGACCGAGCAAGTGGTCTCTTTCGACAACATCGCGCCTGTTGAGGGGGGCAATGTGGCGGTTGCCATGACGGCGACAACCGCAGTCGCCACCGGCACCGTCGAGATGGACGCCCGCACCAAGGCCAAGATGCAAGGCTACGAGGGCGAAGCCTGCGGCGAATGCGGCAACTACACGCTGGTGCGCAACGGCACCTGCATGAAATGCAACACCTGCGGCGGAACGTCCGGGTGTAGCTAAACCAAACGCGTCCCTGGGGGACGCGTAGGGGTGGCAGTCCGTGCCCAAGCGGACGCACCCCGACGAATAGGGTGGGAGCGACTATTGTTCCTTCCCACCTTCATCCGGGGCGGATGCGTTCGCCCCAGACGACGTTCAGGCCGCAGGCAGAAAAATACCGAGCGGTTAACAAATTGAGCCTGAACGGCGAAACTTATCAAGGGGGCTTCGGCCCCCTTTTTTCTTTGTCACTATCTTGGGGCATACCCGATCATCGCTTGCACATTCGGTCAGCCTGCATAGTGGCTACGGTGGTCACTCTTCCGCCCGGGGCACGGCCCGCTGATAAAGATGCCAGGTGGTGTGTCCGAGGATCGGCAAGGTGAAGATCAGCCCAAGAAAGGCGGGGACAAGGGACAACAGCATTGTCACTGAGATGATTGCCGCCCAGCCCAACATGACAACGGGGTTTTCAGCGACCAAACGTAAAGATGTCAGCATCGCCGTGACGAAATTCATTTCCCTGTCCAGCAGCAGCGGCATGGCGACTACGGTCAGTGAAAACAAAACAGCTGACAGAAAAGCGCCGACGCCGGTCCCTATGGCCAGAAAGGCCCAGCCCTCCGGCGTGAAGAACACAATGTTTACGAAGCCACTGAAATCCGAAAAAGACGCATGCTGTAAGAGGAGCGCGAGCCACAGCCGCACCTGATAGACCCATACCCAGAAAACGAACAGGGTGACAAAGGCCATCCAGCCCATTTCCCGTTTGCTCTGGCTGGCCATGACGGTAAGGATGTCCGACCATCCAAAACTTTCGTTCTTTTCCATCCTTCGGGACATTTCGTAAAGTCCGGCCGCTGCAAAGGGGGCGACCAGCGGAAAGCCTATGACGGCGGGGATGATCATCCATATCTTTTCCAGCCATACCAGTATCCAGACGAACAGGATGCCGAAAACCGCATAGAACAACCCGAAAAAGCCGCTCATGAACGGATGGGCCAGAAAGTCGGCAAAACCAGCTTTTAAAGACGCTTTGACGTCATCGGCTGTGACTGTGTTGACCTCAAGCGTTGCAGCCTGCCGTGGCTGCAAGGTGCCTGGTGGTGTGGAGCCTTCGGTTTCAGATGGCATGACGCACTCCTTCCAAGGGGGCGGCGGCATCTCGAACCTTTTCGCGCGCAGTATCGCGATGACCAAACGCCCCGTCTCTTTGGCCAAGTCTGCAACAGGTATACGCTTCAGGGCAATGGTGCTGTGCGAGCAGTCGCCTTTCGTTTGCTATCACATTGCTTGGCGGAGGCTTGCGGCGCAGGTCAGAGCGCCTCACGCACCGATAAACTACGCGCGAGAAATCCGCTCTGCTTTTTGGCGCAGACGTTAAGTGCAAGTGATCCCGGTCTTGCGTACCTCAAGGGTGTCTCATCCTCGGGACGCAACTCAATTGGAGGACGATATGTTCAAGAAGACACTTCTCGCGCTTGGTTTGGCGGCAGGCTTTGCACTGGCCGCACAAACAGCTGGTGCCGGCAATCAGCTGGCGGTCGCCATCGGGGGGTATGATACCGTTTCCTATCATGACGGCACACCTGCGCAGGGCGAGGCCCGCTTCAACCATTTCTACAACGGTGCGATCTGGTATTTCACCAACGAAGAGAACCGCGACAAGTTCAAAGCGGACCCCGCGGCCTTTGCACCGGCTTATGACGGGTATTGCTCCTGGGCGGCAAGCCAGGGCTACAAGGCCCCCGGAGATCCGAACGTCTGGCAGGTGGTAGAGGGTACACTTTACGTTCAGGTGCATCCGCGCGCGCAGACACTGTGGCAGGAGGATATCCCCACGTATATCACGGCGGGCAATGAAAACTGGCCGCGCATCCATCCGTTCTAAAGACCCCGAAAAGGCCGCACCGCCGGAGGACCACGCCGTGTCCGGCGGTGCGGTGCGAAACCAAGCTGCCTTCTGCGCGGTGGCGGTATCGTGCCTGTGAAGCACCTTCATCGGTCAAGGATTGCCGAAAACACCCTTGGCGGAATTTTGCCCGGCGAAGACTCACCGTGCGCGATGGGCCAGATTTGCAAACCCCTGCCGGTTTTGGGGTTGTTTACCCTGTCCCGATGCCGGCGCGCCTGCCTTGTGCCATCCCGGTGACGCGGAGTGGTTCCGCAGATAAAACGGGAGTGAACAGACATGACCAGATCATCAATTGCAACGATCCTTCTCAGCCTCGGGCTGGCTGGTGCGGTCTCTGCCGCCACGGCGGCGGATGCCAATGGCGACGGCGTGCTGACCATCGATGAAGTGCAGGCTGTGATGCCGGATATCACTGCTGAGAGCTTTAACGCGATGGACCTCAACGCGGATGGCGCTCTGGATGCCGCCGAAGTGCAGGCCGCACAGGACGCGGGGCTGATGCCCGCCTAAGCGCCCGGACTTGCCCTGACTTCCCCGGCTTCGCAGTCGGGGAAGCTTTTGCAAAGCAATAAGTTACGCGGGCAGGTAAATCCTGAACCTTTTGCGGATCTCGGCATCGAGAGCCGGATCGAACCGCGCTTCAGAGCGCTGTGACAGGAGCTCCTCCTTGCGCGCTGTCGCTTTTGCAATCAGGTCGGGTTTGTCGTTTTCCACCCATTCCTTGGGCGAGGTCCTGTCTCCCAGGCTGGGATAGACATGATCCGCCTGCATGCGGCCCAACGTCTGTTCGGTGCCCAGATAGTGGCCGGGCCCGCCCATACAGACCGACCGCATCTGATCCAGCGCCAGTGTTTCGTCATTGACCTCGATGCCGCGGACACAGCGCAACGCCTGTCCGATCAGATCATCACCCAGAATGAGGGATTCGTGGCAAAAGCCCAGCAGCGAGGCGTGCATGCCTGCCGCTTCATAGACCATATTCAGCCCCGCAAGCCCCGCCATCACGTTCGAACACATTTGTTCCCAACCCGCCTGCATGTCCGGCAGTTTGCTGTCGGCGATCCCCGCCGCCGCCCCGCCAGGCAGGTCGTAATAGCGGTGCATCTGCGCGCATCCCGCCGTCAGCAAGGCCTGTTCACCCGATCCGCCGGTCATGGCACCTGTGCGCAGGTCAAGACCAAAGGGCCATGTGCCGAAAATCGCGGGATGCCCGGGTTTGACCGCCTGAACATACACCAGACCGGCAAGACACTCTGCCGTGGCCTGCACGATCGCACCTGCGACCGTCGAGGGGGCCGTGGCACCGGCCATCCCGGCAGAGAGCAACAGCACCGGCATGCCGTATTTGATGCACTCTTCCATGACCTGACAGGATTCGGTGGCAAACTTCATCGGCGGGACGACAAAGCAGTTGGAATTGCTCATGAAAGGGCGCGCGCGCCACTTGTCCTCGCCCCCCGCGATCATGTGCAGCATTTCGATGGCCGGGGCGACATGCGCGGGGTCGTAAAAAGAAGTGCCAATATGCTTGGTCGTGCCGCTGGTTGTTGCATAGACCGTGTTGAGGTCCATGTCGCGGTTGTCTTCAATGTCGCGCGCCACCATGGGGCGTTGCAGAAAGTGCAGATTGTCGAGCACATTGCTGATACGCGCTGCATCGTGCAGGTCCTGCAGGGTGCTTTCGCGGTAGTTGCGGCCGTCCGGCTCTACCAGATGCACGGCGGCGCCTGCCGTCCCGTAGTGGACCTTGGTGCCGGACAAATCCAGATCGTGGCGCGGGTCGCGTGCATGCAGGGTAATCGACCGGTTGGCCTTGGCAATTGCATCCTCCACCAGCGCGCGGGGAAAGCGGATACGCCCGTCGTCTCCCAGCACGGCACCGGCTTTTGTCAGATAGGCGATACCGCTGTCAGGCGCATCCACAAGGCCGATGGTTTCCAGCGCTTCAAGGGCTGCATTGTGGATACGGTCAAGTTCCGCCGGGGTCATGGGCGCATACCGCCCGCCCTCCAGACCCGGACGGATCGGGCGCAGATGATCGGCAAGCGGTGCGGCGCGGGCTGCACGTCGGGCAGAGCGGCCACCAGCGCGGGATTGTATTCTTTGGTTCATATCAGGGTCCTGTAAGAGTAGCGTTTGAAGGGTGAGCCACTCTCAGGGGCGTCCGCGCGCCGCGCGACCACGATCCGCGCCGATGGTGCGTGACACAAGCGTGATCTTGATACGGTCTGCAACCATGCGCCCTCCCGAGACTTCTACCAGCCTCGGTCGGGTCGACTGCCACGTCTGTCCTGTTTGCGACCCGTGGTCGCTTTTGGGCTTTTAGGGCAGGGCGTGGCCGCGCGGTTGATGGCCCGCGTGTTCGCCGGCCCGTCGCGCGGCATGCTCCAGCGTGGTTTTCAGCGCGGCTTCAAAGGCGTCGTCCGCCACGGTCATTGCGATCCTCAGATGCCCTGCCGCCGCCTGACCAAAGCTCTCGCCGGGCATCACGGCAATGTGGTGCGTGGCCAGCAGATCAAAGGCAAAAGCCTCGCCGGTCATGCCGGTCGCGCGAATGTCGAGCATCAGATACATCGCGCCCTGCGCGGGCACCAACCCCACGATGTTCTGCGCGGCGATCACCTTTTGCGCCAGCGCCCGGCGCCGCAGAAAGGGGGCCGCGATCTCAGCTTCGAAAGCCGCACCCTGCTGCAGGGCAAAGGTGCTGGCATCCTGTATGAAGCCCGGCACCCCGTAGGTCGTATGGGTGGCCAGATTGGTCAGATGCCGGATCGCTGCCGCGGGGCCGATGATCCAGCCACAGCGAGATCCGGTCATGGCGTGTGATTTGGACATGGAGCCGACGACCAATGTGCGCTCTGCCATGTCGGGCAGGGAGCGCGGGCTCAGATGAGTGCCGTCCCAGACCTGCGTGTCGTAGACTTCGTCCGAGATCAGCCACATGTCTTCGGCACAGCACAGCGCGGCGATCTCTGACAGGGTCTGCTGCCCGTAGACGACGCCTGTGGGATTATTGGGCGTGTTGATAAGCAGGGATGCCGCCCCGCGCGCCTGCGCGGCGATGTCCGCGGCACGTGGCTGGAACGCGTTTTCTGCCCGCGCCGCGATTGCCTTCGGTCGGGCGCCCGCGCCGCGCAGCGTGCCGGGATAGGTGGCGTAATAAGGGTCGATGTAAAGCGCCGTGTCACCCGGATCGCAGGCCGCGATATGTGCCGCGAACAAGGCGGCTTGCCCGCCCGGTGTGATGAGAACATTCTCGGGGCCCGTGGGCACACCGGTGCGCGCAGCGACCCGCGCCGCCACCGTCTGACGCAGCGCGCGGGTTCCCGGCACAGCGGCATAGCCAGTGTGCCCGCCAAGGGCGCTTTGGTGCATCTGCTGCAGGATCGGTGCTGCCGTGCGGATATCATGCTCTCCGATGGTCAGTTCAGTGACATCCTCACCAGCGGCAATCATCTCGCGCGCCTTTGTAAAAACGTCCCAGCCGTCCGATCCACCGCCGGTCAATCCGGTAATGCGATTTGAAAGCTTCACGTGCCTGTCCTTCCGTTGATCCTGACCGCAAGGACGCAGAGGCCGCACGATTCGTCAATCAGGCTTGACCGCAGGCACCCGCTGCGGCTACCACAGGGGCATGACCCGTATATCGCCTATTTGCTGTATTATTTGCTGAACCCCATCTGCGGGCGGCAATAGGTCGTTTTCATCTTCGAACAAGATTGTTATGCCCGCGCCTGAGCCCGCACCAAGGACGCCACGCGATGACAAAACTCACGCTTTACAATACCAGAACGCGCCGCAAAGAGGTGCTCGTGCCAATCGATCCGGACAACGTGCGGATGTACGTCTGCGGGCCGACGGTGTACGACCGCGCGCATCTGGGGAATGCACGGCCGGTCATCGTGTTTGACGTGCTTTACCGGTTGCTGCGTCATGTCTATGGCGCCGATCACGTCACCTATGTGCGCAACTTCACGGATGTGGACGACAAGATCAACGCACGCGCGGCTGAAAGCGGCCGCAGCATCGGTGAGATCACTGCCGAAACCACACAGTGGTTTCTGGACGATATGGCCGCGGTCGGCGCACTTGAACCGAACGCCATGCCACGTGCGACGCATTACATTGCACAGATGGTGGCGATGATCGAAGACCTTGTCTCCAAGGGCCATGCCTATGCCAAGGCAGGGCATGTGTTGTTCCGTGTGCGATCCTACAAGGACTACGGCAAGCTGTCGGGCCGCTCGGTCGATGACATGATCGCCGGCGCGCGGGTCGAAGTGGCCCCCTTCAAAGAAGACCCGATGGACTTCGTGCTGTGGAAACCCTCGGACGCTGAAACTCCCGGTTGGGACAGCCCGTGGGGCAGGGGGCGTCCTGGCTGGCATATCGAATGCTCGGCCATGGCGCATGACCTGCTGGGCGCGGCCTTTGACATCCACGGCGGCGGCAATGATCTGATGTTCCCCCACCATGAAAACGAGATCGCCCAAAGCAAATGCGCAGGCCACGCTTTTGCCAACGTCTGGCTACACAACGAGATGCTGCAAGTCGAAGGCAGGAAGATGTCCAAGTCGCTGGGCAACTTCTTTACCGTGCGCGATCTGCTGGACGAAGGTGTACCGGGCGAAGTCATCCGTTTTGTGATGCTGAGCACGCATTACCGCAAACCAATGGACTGGACCGAAAAGAAGCGCGAAGAAGCGGAAAAGACGCTGCGGAAGTGGCGCAAGCTGACCAATGCGGTTGAGCCGGCAGCGAACCCGGCCTCCGAGATCATCGCCGCACTCAGCGAAGATCTGAATACTTCAGGTGCAATAGCGGTGCTTCATCGCTTCGCGAAGGAAATCGAACAAAAACAACGCATGGACGTACCACCGAAAGAAGTTTCCATTTTTCTCGCATCGGCTCAATTTCTAGGCCTTTTGGAAGATAGCTCAAACATGGGCGGATGGGCGTTAGAACCTCACCTGGACGAATTTACAAATAGGAAAATTCTGAAGGATTTGGAGGTGTTGTTGCATGAAACACGGGTCAAAGCGATGGAGACAAAAAACTTCGATCGAGTGGATCAACTCAAAGCGCAGCTTTTGGAAGCAGGCGTCGAAGTGAAAATGTCAAAAGACAGCGTAACTCTGAGCCCAAAGGACAGTTTTGACCCAACCAAACTGGACGCTGTCAGATGATCCTTAGTGTCAAAAGAACCGTTGGTGCACAAATATACATCGGACTCCCACACGATACCTTGCTTCAAGATACCAAGGCCCAAAACGCCACGACGCGCGATGATCTGCAGCCACTCATGCTTTTCCAAACAAAGCTCCCATCATCTTGCCCAGTAAACTCCCGCCGGAGGCATAAAATCTTCTCTCGCTTTCCTGCTGCACGGGCGCGCGTTGGCTCTCTTGGGCGCACCAGTCATCCAATAGCGGAAAGCCACCCATGACAGATCGCCTTTACCTCTATGACACAACCCTGCGCGATGGCCAGCAAACACAGGGCGTGCAGTTTTCCACCGATGAAAAACGGACCATCGCCGAGGCGCTCGATGCGCTGGGCGTGGACTACATCGAAGGCGGCTGGCCCGGCGCAAACCCCACCGACAGCGCGTTCTTCGAAGCCGCCCCCAAGACACGCGCCACCATGACCGCCTTCGGCATGACCAAGCGCGCAGGCTTTTCGGCTGAAAACGACGATGTTCTAGCGGGCGTCATGAACGCACGCACCTCGGCAGTCTGTCTGGTGGGCAAAACGCATGATTTCCACGTCGAAAAAGCCCTCGGCATCAGCCTTGAAGAAAACACGGACAATATCGCCAGATCCATCGCCTACCTGAGGGCGCAAGGCCGCGAGGCGCTCTTTGACGCCGAGCATTTCTTTGACGGGTACCGCGCCAATCCCGACTACGCGCTTGCCGCTGTGCATGCCGCCTTCAAGGCTGGCGCACGGTGGGTTGTCCTGTGCGACACCAATGGCGGAACACTGCCACAAGAGGTTGAAAAGGTTACAAAAGAAGTGATCGCGTCAGGTGTGCCCGGTACCCACCTCGGCATCCATACGCACAATGACTGCGAAAACGCCGTGGCCTGTACACTCGCTGCGGTCGATGCGGGCGCGCGGCAGATACAAGGCACGCTCAACGGGCTCGGAGAGCGCTGTGGCAATGCCAATCTCACCGCACTTATCCCGATCCTGCTGCTCAAGGAACCCTACGCCAGCCGGTATCAGACCGGCATCACCCGCGACGCGCTCACATCGCTTACCCGTACCAGCCGGATGCTCGATGAAATTCTCAACCGCGTGCCCTTCCGGCAGGCGGCCTTTGTCGGGTCATCGGCCTTTGCGCACAAGGCCGGCCTGCATGCCTCCGCGATCCTCAAGGACCCGACAACCTACGAACATATCGACCCCGCAAGCGTCGGCAATCTGCGCATTATCCCGATGTCCAATCAGGCAGGTCAGTCCAATCTGCGCGAAAGACTTCAGGGCGCGGGCCTCAAAGTGGCCAGGGGCGACCCTGCGCTGGGTCTCATTCTGGACCGCATCAAAGAGCGTGAGGCGCTCGGCTATGCCTATGATACCGCTCAAGCCAGCTTTGAATTGTTGGCACGTGATGCGCTGGGGCAGATGCCTCGGTTCTTCGAGGTCAAGCGCTACAGGGTTACTGTCGAGAGGCGTAAAAATAAATATGATCAAATGGTTAGTCTGTCCGAGGCGGTCGTCGTGGTCAAGGTGGACGGGGTAAAGAAACTGTCGGTGTCGGAATCGATGGATGAAACCGGCAGTGACCGCGGTCCAGTGAACGCCCTGTCCAAAGCGCTCGCCAAAGATCTTGGCCGCTACCAGCAGATCATCGACGACATGCGCCTTGTCGACTTCAAGGTGCGTATCACGCAAGGCGGCACCGAAGCGGTCACCCGCGTCATCATCGACAGCGAGGACGCGGCCGGGCGGCGCTGGTCCACGGTGGGTGTGTCTGCAAACATCGTCGATGCCTCTTTCGAGGCCTTGCTGGATGCAATCCGCTGGAAACTGCTGCGTGACTGGGAACCGTCATGACAGAAGCCTATTGGAATGCGTTCTTTGAGTTGCACCGTGACCTGCCGCGGGAAGGTCCGGGGCTGCCGTCGGATGTCGCATGGGCAGCCGAGGTGGCGGGGCTGCGCGCAGACGCCCGCATCTGTGACGCGGCCTGCGGTCCGGGTGCGGATATCGCAGCACTCAAGGCCGCCGCCCCGCTGGGACAGATCACAGCAATCGACAAAATGCCCGCCTTTGTCGATCAGGCCCGCGCCACATATGCCAATGACCCTGCCGTCACTCTCTGTGTGGGGGATATGGCAGAAATCAAAGGCCCGTATGATTTTATCTGGAGCGCGGGCGCGGTCTATTTTCTGGGCGTGAAGGAGGCGCTGAGCCTCTGGCGGCATGCGCTCGCACCCGGGGGGGCTGTCGCGTTTTCGCAAGCCTGCTGGTTCACGCAAACTCCCTCCGCGGCCGCGCGCGCAGGCTGGGCCGACTATCCGCAAATGACCGATGAAGCAGGTGTGCTGCAACAGATCGCGGATGCGGGCTATGATTGCGTGGCGTCAAAACGGCTCTCTGATGCGGCTTGGGAAGCCTATTACACCCCACTGGACGCGCGCATTTCCGTACTCAGCGACAGCGACACCGCCGGCACCGCGCTGGCGGACGTTCTTGCAGAAGCCCGCGCCGAGGCAGACCTGTGGCGCGCCGAACGCGACAGTTTTGGTTATCTGCTCTGCGTCGCACGCCCGGTATGAGCTTCGACGCTGATCTGACCGCCTGCGCTGCGATTGTTGAAAAAGGCGATCCGGAAAGGTTCGCTGCAGCCATGGCAAGCCCGCTCGCTGCGCGCGAAATCCTCTTTCCCCTCTATGCGTTCAACGTCGAGGTGTCGCGTGCGCCCTGGGTCACACAGGAACCCATGATCGCAGAAATGCGGCTGCAGTGGTGGCGCGATGCGCTGGAGGAAATCGCATCCGGCAAAACCGTGCGCCGGCACGAAGTCGTGACACCCCTCAGCCGCTGTCTTTCAGCCGCCAGCGCAGCAGCCCTCGACCGCCTCGTGGCTGCGCGCCGTTGGGATATCTACAAAGACCCGTTCGAGGATGCGGCCCACTTGAAAAACTACCTGACAGAAACAACCGCCCCCCTGATGGCGGCGGCCGCATCCGCTCTGAGCGCCCCGCCCGACACACAGACAGCACAGCTACTGAACGCGCTCGGCTATTGCACCGGCCTTGCGCGGTTTTTACGCGCCGTCCCCGCACTCGAAGCGCAAAACCGGATCCCGCTGCTTGATGGCAGGGCAGAGGCGGTTGCCGCACTCGCGCAGAACGCCCTGTCAGATTTCCCAAAGCGCCGCGCGCTCAGACAGCAGCTTGCAGCCGATGCCCGCCCTGCGATCACCGAAGCCTATCTCGCTCAAAGCACCCTTAAACTCATCGCCGCCAACCCGCAGCACGTCGCCGACGGACGCGTTGAAATCACGCCGCTCAAACGTTCTGTCCTGCTGTGGCGCTGGTCGTGATAAGGCTTCTTTGGTCCTGAAATATCCCGGGGGAGGCCTGCAAGGGCCGGGGGCAGCGCCCCCCCAAGCCCGCTCAGGCCACCCGTGTCTTCGGCTGGAACATCAACCAGATCAGGGCGGCACCGGCAAGCACAAGAAACGGCACCATCGCGATGTTCACCGCCATCCACCCTTCCTCGGGGGACCCACCGGAGCAATTCATCAACCCCCCCGAGGATAGCGATGCCAGCGTCACACCGCCAAAAAGAATGAAATCGTTCAGCCCCTGCACGCGACCACGCTCCTGTGCGCTGTGCTCCTCGGCCAGCATCGAAGTCGCCCCGATAAAGCCAAAGTTCCAGCCCAGGCCCAAAAGTATCAGGGCCGCAAAAAAGTTTTCCAACGCGACGCCTGACAGGGCAACACCTCCCGCGCCCCCAAGGATCAAAAGCCCCAGCGCCATGATGCGCTGAGCCCCGAAACGAGCAATCAGATGCCCGGTAAAGAACGACGGCACATACATCGCCAGAACATGTGCGGTGACAATATCTGCCGCGTTGTTGGTGGTATAGCCACAGCCGACAACGGCCAGCGGGGTCGATGTCATCACCAGATTCATCAGCGCATAGGTGACGGTGGCGCAAATGACAGCAACCGCGATGCGCGGCGTGGTGATAAGCTCCCAACGCGTGCGACCGGCACCCTCTTCCGGACTTGGCGGCGGCGGTTTGGGGATATCGAGCGCGAAAAACAAAAACGCCCCTGCCACATTCAACCCGATGATCGCCACATAGGTGCCGATAAAGGGTATGACATAGGCGTCGGCCGTCAACTTGACCAACTGCGGGCCCACAATCGCGGCGGCCAGCCCCCCTGCCATCACGTAGGAAATGGCCTTGGGCCGATAGCTCTCCGAGGCGGTATCGGCCGCAGCAAAGCGGTAAAACCCATGTGCGGACATGTAAAAGCCGGTTATCAGACTGCCCAGCAGAAACACCGGGAAAGAGGCAAGATAAAGCCCATAAGCGCCCACAGCGCCCCCCAGGGCACCCGCTGCCGCCCCGACCATAAAGCCTGCCCGCCTGCCATAACGTTGCATGATCGCCGAAATCGGCGTCGCGGCCAGCATTGACCCCAGCACGATCAGGGTGATCGGCAGGGTGGCAAAACAGATGTTGCTGGCCAGAGACTGGCCGGCCAGCCCCCCGATCGTAAACAGCATCGGCATCTGTGCGCCCAACACGGCCTGCGCCAGTACAAGGACCACCACGTTGCGTTTCGCCCGGGTATCGGATGTATCTTCCATGCGCTCTGGGTATCGTCAAAAACCGCCCGGCTGCAAGCCTATTGCTCCGCCGCGTCACAGGCTTAAAGTCGCATCCATGAATGTGGAACACACAACGCTGGTGATGGCAGGCGCGCGCGAAGCGCATGCGCTGGTCACAGGGTTGGTCTCGCGTGGCCGGCGGGTTATCGCGAGCCTGCCCGAACCCGAGCGGATGTTCGACGCGTTGCCGGTGCCCACAAGGGTCGGTCTCTTTGATGGACCGCGCAGCTTTGCCAACTGGCTGTTGCACAACAACGTGGGCGTCATCCTCGATGCCAGCCACGCCTTTGACGATGATGTCTGTGACATGGCTCGTACCGTTGCCGCGGCACAGGGACTGGCCTACCTGCGCCTTCTGCGCCCCCCCTGGACCGCCACAGCGCACGATATCTGGCAACATGTAGCAAGCCTGCAAGACGCGGCTGCCGCCTTGCCGCGTGACGCGCGCGTTTTTGCAAACACGGGCTGGCAAAGCCTGGGCGCTTTTGCGGAATTCAAGGGGCGCAAGCTCTATTTGCGCCAGACCGGCAGCACCGCGCGGCCACCGCCCTTCGATTTTGTCGAATGTATCGAAGGTCAGCCTCCCTTTTCGCAGTTTCAGGAAGAAGACCTCTTTCGGCGTTTGGGTGTGACGCATCTTGTTTGTCGCAATGTCGGAGGGCCCTCAAGTATGTCGAAACTACTGGCGGCGCGTGCGCTGCGCCTGCCGGTGATAATGGTGGACCGCCAGCTGCCCGCGCAAACTGTCCCACAGGTCGAAACCGTGGCCGAGGCCTTGTCATGGGAGGCCGCGCTTTGGCACAGCGCCGACTGATCGACACCGATGCGGATGTGGCAGAAGGGGCTGCATGGCTTGCCGCGCAATGCCCGCATATGCACCGCGCCCTGCAGCAGACAGGTCCTTTGCCTTTGCGCCGCCGTGACGATGGCTTTGGCGCACTTTTCAACGCTATTGTCAGCCAGCAGGTCAGCGTCGCCTCGGCACGGGCGATCTGGGACCGCTTGCACAGCGCGGGCATGACAACGCCAGACGCGATCAGCACGGCAGGTGCCGAGGATCTGCGGGCGTTGGGGCTCAGCCGACAGAAAGTCAGATACGCGCAGGCGCTGGCCGCAGCGGATATCAATTATGCCGCGTTGCGTGACATGCCAGACGAGGAAATCGTCGCGACACTGACCGCTGTACCGGGGATCGGGCGCTGGACGGCAGAAATTTACGCGATGTTCAGCCTGGGGCGCGCGGATGTTTTTGCCTCCGGCGACCTGGCGCTGCAAATGGCGGCTCAGAACCTCTATGCGCTCGACACCCGACCGACCGATGGGCAGCTGCGGAAAATGTCCCAAAGCTGGTCGCCCTGGCGCTCTGTTGCAGCGCGGCTTTTGTTTGCGTACTACCGCGTTATCAAGGAACGGGAAGGTATATTATGACACGGGTACTGAAAGCAGAGCGCCGCGCGCCGGTTTCGGGGCAGACGCGCTCCATCGTTGTCTTTCTGCATGGCTATGGCGCAAATGGCGCTGATTTGTTGGGTCTTGCCGACCCGCTGGGAGAGCATCTTCCCGACACGATGTTCATTGCACCCGATGCGCCCGAGGCCTGTGCGGGGGCCCCGTTCGGTTTCCAGTGGTTCCCCATCCCATGGATTGACGGCTCTTCCGAGGAAGAATCGATGCGCGGCATGGTTCAGGCAGTCGATGACCTGAATGCCTTTCTCGACGCTCTCATGGTGGATGAAGATGTGCTGCCCGAGCAGGTGGTGCTGTTTGGTTTCTCGCAAGGCACAATGATGGCTTTGCATGTGGCGCCGCGGCGCGAAGACGAGGTCGCGGGTATCGTCGCCTTTTCCGGCCGCTTGCTGTCACCCGAAACACTGGCGGATGAGGTCGTGGTGCGCCCCCCGGTTCTGTTGGTGCACGGCGATGCGGATGATGTTGTCCCGCCGCAATCGCTGCCACAAGCCGCCGAGGCCTTGCAGGAAGCGGGCTGGAAGGACGTCTACGCGCATATCATGAAAGGCACAGGCCACGGCATCGCGCCTGATGGGCTGTCGGTGGCACTGGCGTTTATGCGCGACAAGCTGAGCCTGTAGTCACAGCGTGCGGTTTGGCAGCGGCGACGGCTTGTTGAAAGCCGCCGCATGGCCCGCCCCGCAGGGAACGGTCTGTCAGTAGTATCTGTTGATGCAAGACGCCACGTAGCCGCCCAGAGCGGGCGTGTCGGCCATGGACCCGCGGGCCACGATCATCAGGGTGTCTTTGTCGACCCCGGACGCGCGGGCGCGGTCTGCAGCGGCGGCGGAGTCGCGCATGGATGCGAGCATGGCCTTGCCCTGCGGCATCAGCGGAGCAACCTGGCGGGCGGTGGCCATGTCGATGCCGGCCTCTTGGGCCACGTATTTAAGGCCCGCCTCTTCAAAGCAGGTTTCCAGATTGTAAGACTGCGCGGTTGCAGCGCTACCAAGAATTGCGCCGAGCGTTGCTGCGGCTATGAGTTTACGCATGGGTATATTCCTTTTGACTAAAATATCCGAAAACAGTCGGCGTCCTGTGTGTCTGGATCAGGGCGATACAAGGGCATTTGCATGCCTTCGCAGCAGGCCAAGTCCCCCGCGGGTCCGGCGCCGATCCGGCCTTTGTGCCGCCCGACACGCTGTGGACGGCAATCACGGGCACCCGGCATAACACTAAAGAATTTGCAGCAATTGCCACAGAATTGTCAGCTTTGCACCTTACGCGTCAGCGGTGTGGTCGAAACCAACAGAACGGAAACCGGTCAAATGATGCTTCAAGAACTGCTTGAGGAAGCTAACATCGGCACGTTGATCTGCCTCGCGGTATTCGTCGCGATTTTCGTC
Organism: uncultured Roseobacter sp.; assembly: GCA_947501635.1. Classification (GTDB taxonomy): domain Bacteria; phylum Pseudomonadota; class Alphaproteobacteria; order Rhodobacterales; family Rhodobacteraceae; genus Roseobacter. The sequence goes on along the minus strand of CANMWT010000003.1, from coordinate 71,591 downwards.
ATGCGCAAGCGTTCACTGGCCGCGCGGATGGCGGCGCAGTCCCGTGGGGACGGCCATGAGGCGGCCAGCGGCCGCAAGTGATTCCACACGCACCTGCCTGAATAGTAGAACCCCCGGGGTTTCCATGTCTTTCTGGCCGCGGCCTTGAAAGGGATGATCCCTGTGGCATGGCTTGCCGGCCTGTGGATAACTGTCATCTGCCTGTCATCTGTGCATTCTACGTATTGAGCGATATCTTGTGGTCAACGAAGGGCTTGCCAGAGAAAAACCACGAGATATAGTCAAGCTATCGGCGGGACTGGCCCGCCGGACCGGACGCGGAACGGCAAAAGGTACAGTGCACTATGGACGGCGATTTCAGAACTGAGTTTACCCGTAACCCTGCAAGCTTGAAACACCGGCCGGCATTGGTGCTCAATGCAGATTACCGACCACTGAGCTATTACCCTCTGTCGCTGTGGCCCTGGCAGGAAGCGGTCAAGGCGGCATGGCTCGACAGGGTGGATATCGTCGCGGAGTATGATGATATCGTCAGAAGCCCAAGCACCGAGATCAGGATACCGTCGGTCGTTGTTCTCAAAGACTATGTGAAACCTCAAAAGCGCGTGGCCTTCACGCGCTTTAATTTGTTTTTGAGGGACGAATTCCGCTGTCAATATTGCGGCGCGCGCGGCGATCTGACTTTCGATCACGTGGTGCCGCGGGCCTCGGGCGGTGTCACAAGCTGGCAGAACGTGGTGGCCGCCTGCAGCCCTTGCAACCTCAAAAAAGGCTCCAAACCGCTGCACCGAACGGGGCTGTCGTTGCGCAAACCACCGCGCCAGCCTGCGGCAGAAGAACTACGCAACATGGGCAGAAAGTTTCCGCCCAACCACCTGCATGAAAGCTGGATGGATTTTCTGTATTGGGATGCCGAATTGGAGGCATAGCGCTGACCGCGCGATCCTTGCTGCGGCGCTTTTGGTGCAATGGTGGGGGGATAGTTTGCAGCCATCGGTAAAGCCACCTGCGGATGACACAGCCAAATGCTGCGTTCAACGTGTCACATAAATATACTGGACCTGTCTGTATCAGCCGTCCAAGATCGGCGGATAGTAACAGTAAGCGAAGCTCTGGGGAGATGCGATCGATGTCACTGATGAATACCGTTACGAAAATGGCGATAGGGTTTGCCGTCGCCAAGGGAATGCAGGCCGTCAATCAACGCGGCGGGATCGGCGCTTTGATGCAGGACTTGCAAGGCGCTGCCACGTCGCAAGCTGGCAGTGCCGGAGGAATGGGTGGCCTTGGTGACCTTTTGGGCCAACTTTCTGGTGCGGGCGGTGGAGCGTCCGGCGGTTTGGGCGATATGCTGGGCCAGCTTACCGGCTCGGGCTCTGGCGGGCAGTCGGCTTCCGCTGGCGGATTGGCGGGTATCGGCGGGCTTCTGGGCGGGCTCGCAGGGGCGCGCGGGGGGGCCGCGGCCAGCCAGCTTGAAGCATTGCTTGATCAGGACAACCCCTCTCAGGAACCGGACGAGGACGAGATGGCGCAACTGATGCTACGCGCCATGCTCTATGCGGCGCGCGCGGACGGCGATATCGATCCGCAGGAAAAGGCCAAGCTGCTTGAAGCTTTTGAGGGGTCAGGGCCCGAGGAGATGGAGACGGTCAGCAAGATACTGCGGGAAACGGCGGACCCCACCGCAATCGCAGATGCAACACCGAAAGGGGTAGAGACACAGGTCTACACCATGTCCCTGAACGCCATCAGTCCCGACAATCGCGCCGAAGCCGAGTATCTGCACACTTTAGCGCAGCGTCTGGGGCTGTCGCCTTCGACGGTTAATCAGTTGCATGACAGTCTTGCGGTGCCACGCATCTATCAATGATGTAGCGGCGGTCAAGGGCCGGACCGGTCAGGCAGCCAGATCGATCCACACGGGCACGTGGTCCGATGGCTTGTCGCGTCCGCGCACGTCCTTGTCGATCTGGCAATCTGTCAGCATGTCCGCCGCCTGTGGGCTCAGAAGCAAGTGATCGATGCGAATACCATTGTTGCGGTTCCACGCGCCGGCCTGATAATCCCAAAAGCTGTAGTGCCCGGGGCCTTGCGTTCGGGCCCGGAAGGCTTCGGTCAGCCCCAGATTTAATAGTTTTCGAAAGGCCGTTCTGCTGTCCAGACGGAACAAGGCATCTTCGCGCCAGCTGTCGGGTTTGGCGGCATCCTCTGCTTGCGGGATGATGTTGTAGTCGCCGGCCATGACAAAGGGCATCTCACTGGCCAGTAAAACCTGTGCCCGGCGGTAGAGACGCTCCATCCACGCCAGCTTGTAGTCGTACTTTGGCCCCGGCGCGGGATTCCCGTTTGGCAGGTACAATCCGCAGAGCCGCACCGCATGCTGATCGCCCATCACGGTTGCTTCGATGTAGCGCGCCTGTTCGTCGTCGTCATCACCGGGCAGCCCACGTGTGACATCTTCCAGCGGCAGCTTCGACAATATGGCCACACCGTTAAAGCTTTTCTGCCCGTGGGTTTCGACATTGTACCCACGGTCTTCGAAAATCTCGCGCGGGAATGCCGTGTCCACTGACTTGATTTCCTGCAGCAAGGCCACGTCGGGTTGCGCCTCGTCCAGCCATGCTGGCAGTGCCTCGATGCGGGCTTTGATGCCGTTGATGTTGAATGTTGCGACTTTCATGCCCCAGCTCCTTTGCGTCTCTCATGGGGTATCGCTGATGCGTGCTCCCCGGGCAAGAGCGAAGCGACCACCAACTCACCAATTCGGGGGAGGTGATTCTTGTTAACCTTTTGATCGTTAACGATTGTGAATGGTTAATATCCACAGAGTTATCCCCTGTGGACAAATTTTTTTTCTGCAGATGCAATGTCGGATTATTCCCGCCCGACGGGAAGATATGCCGGGAAGCGAGCCTGTGGATAACCGGTGGTTAACGTATCCTTAACGAGAATATTTCTTTTAAACTCTCCTTATGCGGGCAAACGTGAAAGGGCATTAAGCATCCACAGAAAGGGATAAACGATGAATACTTCAGCACTGACCGTAGAAGCTTTTGACGCAATTGATGTCCACCAGAGCGCCGATGCGTATTCGGGCGAAGCCACTGGTCTTTTCACCACATCGATGGCGCCACAGGGCACCGATATGATGAGCGGTGAGGGGACGGACTTGTTTACAACTTCCATGGCACCACAAGGGTCCACAATGACGGGCGCTCAGACCGGGCTTTTCACAACAAGCATGGTATCCGGCCGCGATGCATTTTCTGGTGAGGCCACCGAGCTGTTCACCACCAGCATGTCGCCGGCCCGCTGAGGTCTGCCGCCGGGCCGCGTCTGGGGTAAGGCGCGGCCCGGTTCTGATACAAACCCTTCGCGAACCAGCAGGTATTTTCATGACAAATGTTGTTTCGATCGGCTTGCCGAAAAAACCAAACCTTGGGCAGCGTCAGGCGGCACTGCTCGGCAGTTTTGCACAGCACAGACGCCCGGCGGACGACGTGTTCTGGCTGAAGGAAAATGCCGAGGTTCTGAATATACTTGCAACCAGCGGGGCGGTGTTGCCGACACACGCGCTGGAGGTTTACGCGTCGTTTTACGACACAATTGAAGAACGGATGCGGTTTTTCCCGCAATACTACCGGTTTCTGCTGTCCATTTGTCTTGATCTTGAGGAACTGGGCATGCCCGGCGATACGGGCCGGCGGCTGTGCGACACAGTGCGCGCGGCGTCCCTGCCGGAAAGCGAGCTGTCTGATTTACAACGTGCGGAGGCAAACCGTTTGCTTGCCCGCAGAGATGTGGCGGAGCCGGATGAGGCGCTTCATGCGCGCTTGTTGCGGTTTATCTCGCATGCGGAAACCTTCGCATTGCCCAACAAGAAAGTTGCTTACGAGCTGACGCATATTGTGTTTTATCTCTCTGACTATGGTGCGCAGCCGCTTGCGTTGCCAGAACGCGCGATCACCAGCCTCGAATATGCAGGTTTGCTGGCCTATCTGGATCAGGACGTCGATCTTTTGTCCGAAGTCTGCGTGGCCCTGCGGTTTGCAGGTCAGTTGCCCAGTGAAATCTGGGAGCAATGGCTGGAAACAGAAGTCCATGGTTTTGTCGTCAGGTCGGTGGGTTCAGCGCCTGCGGCGGATGCGTATCACGAGTATCTTGTGACCAGCTGGTGGGCCACAATCGCCGGCCTGTCCGGGTTTCGCAGTGTGCAGCAGCCGGGTGCTATTGAGATTTCAAGACATCATTCGCAGCGCGGACCTTTGCGCGCAATTTCCGAATTGATGTATCAACTCGGCACGGCCCGCAGCGGAAATTGGACACATATGCGTGTTTTGTTTGAACAGGCACTGCCGCCCGAGCATCACTCGATCCTCATAGGCGCGGCGCAGTCTTCTCAGCGTTTCGAGACCTTCTTCGAGGGTTTCTCGAGGGCGCTATAGCATTCTAATTCAATGTATTGCAGCTGAAAGCTCAAGTTACATCGAGAAGGATGTGCCGCAGCCGCAGGAACTGCTGGCGTTGGGATTGTTGATGATAAACCGCGCGCCGATCAGCTCTTCGCTGAAGTCAATCACCGCGTCGGCCAGAAATGGCAGCGATATCGCGTCCACAACTACTTTCTGACCTGCACCCTCAAGCACCAGATCGTCTGCGCGCGGCTCGTCCAGATCAATCTCGTACTGAAAACCTGAACAGCCACCCCCTTCGACAGCAACTCTGAGCGCCTTGCCCTGATCGGATGCGCCGATCTCGGCCAAACGTTCGAATGCGCGGGGGGTTACTTTGGGCGGGAGTTGCATTGCCGTGCTCCGTCAAGCGGTTTTATTAACGTGTCGAGTACAATATATAAACTCAAAGTACAGGCGACAAGGACCCAGCCCATGACAGCACCCTTTGCTTCCGATCCCGCAAGGGCGCGCGGGCGGCTTATCCCCGAGCAGGAGAGTACTTTCCGGTCCTGTTTTCAGCGCGACCGCGACCGCATCATTCACGCCAGCGCGTTCCGCAGGCTGAAGCACAAAACACAGGTCTTTATCGAGCATGAGGGTGATTACTACCGTACCAGGCTGACCCATTCCATCGAAGTGGCGCAGGTGGCGCGGACGATATCCGGCGCTTTGGGACTGAATGCCGAGTTAACCGAGGCTGTCGCACTGGCGCATGATCTGGGCCACACCCCTTTTGGACATACCGGAGAAGACGCGCTGGCGGAAATGATGGCACCCTATGGCGGTTTTGACCACAACGCGCAGGCCATCCGCATCGTCACCGATCTGGAACGTCATTACGCGGAATTTGACGGTCTGAACCTGACCTGGGAAACGCTGGAAGGTTTGGCAAAGCACAACGGGCCCGTAATCGGTGAAGTCCCTTGGGCGCTCGCCGCCTACAACACGCGCCATGATCTTGAGCTTCATACCTTTGCCAGCGCCGAGGCGCAGGTGGCCGCGATTGCCGACGATGTCGCTTACAATCATCACGATCTGCATGACGGGCTGCGGGCAGAACTGTTCTCGACGGATGAATTGGCCGAGCTTCCGATCCTGAATGCCTGTTTTTCGGATGTGGATACGCTGTATCCGGGGCTGAACTACTACCGCCGACGCCATGAAGCCTTGCGCCGCTTCTTTGGGGTTCTGGTCGAAGATGTGATCGGGCTGGCACAAATACGCCTGTCCCAGCTTGCGCCGCAGTCTGTTGATGATATCCGTGCAGCGGACCATGCGATCATTCGCTTTTCCGACGATGTGTTCGAAGACCTGAAAGTCATTCGCGCCTTTCTGTTCGATCGCATGTATCGCGCCCCCAGCGTTGTGGTGATGCGCAAACAGGTCACGCAGGTTGTGGAAGAGCTTTTTCCCCACTTCATGGCGCACCCCGACCAGTTGCCCAAGCAATGGCGCAAGGATGTGCACGCGGCACAGACCGAAACCGATCTGGCGCGCATTGTATCGGATTACATCGCCGGTATGACCGACCGCTTTGCGCTTCAAGAGCACACGCGGTTGGTGGGCCTCTAGGGCGAGAACCCGTCGTGCGTCAACGCGCAGGTTGACCCGCGCCCGCTGCGTGATAAACCGCGCCAGAGTTTTGATGTGGGATCCTTATGAACCTCTTTGCCAATATTCGCGAGCTTGTGCTTGACTGCCTGGGGCAGATGACCGCCGAGGGGCAGCTGCCCGAAGGTCTGGTGCTGACCAATGTGACGGTCGAGCCACCGCGAGATCCCGCGCATGGGGACATGGCAACGAATGCCGCAATGGTTCTGGCCAAGCCGGCCGGTCTGAAACCGCGCGACATTGCCGAAGCTCTGGCTGAAAAGCTTAATACAGATCCACGGGTCGTTTCAGCGTCGGTCGCGGGGCCGGGGTTCTTGAACCTGCGGCTGTCACCAGAGGCCTGGTACGATGTGCTGGATGCCATTTTGGTGGCAGGCACCGGTTTTGGCCGCGCCGATATTGGTACCGGTCAGCGGGTAAATGTCGAATATGTCTCTGCCAACCCGACGGGGCCGTTGCATGTGGGCCATACACGCGGTGCGGTTTTCGGCGATGCGCTGGCCTCATTGCTGGATTTTGCAGGCTATGACGTAACGCGCGAGTACTACATCAACGATGGCGGCGCACAGGTCGACGTGTTGGCGCGCTCGGTCTATTTGCGGTACCTCGAAGCACACGGGCAAGAGGTCGCCTTTGCGGATGGCACCTATCCGGGCGACTATCTGATCCCCGTGGGAGAGCGGCTCAAGGCCCTGAAGGGGGATGCCTATGTGGGCCAGCCCGAAGAGTTCTGGCTGCAAGATGTCCGCGCGTTTGCGACTGATGCCATGATGGATCTGATCAGGGCGGACCTGAAGGCTTTGGGCGTCGAGATGGATGTGTTTTATTCCGAGAAATCCCTTTATGGCACCGGTCTGATCGAGGCGGCGATCGAGGATCTGAAAGCCAAAGGGCTGATCTATGAGGGCGTGCTTGAGCCCCCCAAGGGTAAAAAACCCGAAGACTGGGAGCCACGCGAACAGACGTTGTTCAGATCGACGGAACATGGCGACGACGTGGACCGGCCGGTAAAGAAATCAGATGGCAGCTGGACCTATTTTGCACCGGATATCGCCTATCACTACGATAAGGTGCAGCGTGGGTTTGATGCGTTAATCGACGTCTTTGGCGCTGATCACGGTGGGTATGTCAAAAGAATGAAGGCGGCCGTATCGGCTTTGTCTGACGGGAAAACGCCGCTGGATATAAAACTGACGCAGTTGGTGAAGCTTTTTAAAAACGGCGAGCCATTCAAAATGTCCAAGCGGGCAGGGACATTCGTGACCCTGCGCGATGTGGTGGACCAGGTGGGGCCGGATGTGACGCGCTTTGTCATGTTGACCCGGAAGAACGACGCCATGTTGGATTTTGACTTTGACAAAGTGTTGGAGCAGAGCCGCGAAAACCCCGTGTTTTATGTGCAGTATGCCCATGCGCGGGTCGCATCGGTGATGCGCAAAGCCGCAGAGGCGGGGATCGCGACCGATGACGCCACGCTGCAAGCAGCGGATGCAACACTGTTAAGCCACCCGTCTGAAATTGGCCTGATCGCCAAACTGGCGGAATGGCCGCGTCTGGTGGAAACCGCCGCACGCAGCAACGAGCCGCATCGCGTAGCGTTCTACTTATATGAGCTCGCGGGTGTGTTCCATGCGCTCTGGAACAAGGGGAATGACCTGCCCGAATTGCGGTTTGTACAGGATGACCCAAAAGTCACACAGTCAAAAATCGCGCTCGCCCGTGCCACCAGCGTTGTAATTGCAGCGGGTCTTGGTATTCTGGGTGTCACACCGGCGCAGGAAATGCGGTAAAATAAGCTGCACAGGCGCCAGAGCAGACAACCATAAGACAGACCTGACGGGCAATGTACCCTGATGGCGGTGAGGCACTGATGGCGGATGTTGAATTCTCCCATAACATGGGGGCTTACGGTCGTGAGGCGGGCGCGCAGGCTCCGCAACCGGTCGGGCCGAACTCTCTGATAACGATGACGAATATCGCAGGTGCGCTTGTGTCGCTTGCGCTAATCGCTGGTGTCGGGGTTTGGGGATACAAATTGATGGTGCGCGATGTCAGCGGCATTCCGGTGGTCCGGGCGGCAGAAGGCGAGATGCGGGTGCGCCCCGAAGACCCCGGCGGCATTCTGGCTGAACATCAAGGGCTTGCTGTGAACGAGATTGCGGCCAACGGACGCGCGGCCGGACCTGTCGATCAGGTGACACTGGCACCTCCTGCGGTCTCGCTCGATATCGAGGATCAACCCGTTCCCGCAGCGCCCGTCATTGCGCCCGCTGCCGCGCCGCAATCCGATGACGCAGAGGTGATGCGACTTGACACCGTGGAGGCTGCGGCCCCCGCGGAAGTGCTGTCCGAAGACGCAATTGACAGCATCGTTGCCGAGGTGATGTCAGAGGCGCAACCGCGTGTGGACGTGCCGGGTGCCAAAGTTGTTGGCGCGCGTAGTATTGCGGCGGATGCCGCCGATGGGCTGACCGCCACGCCGGCAGTGCTGGTGACTGAAGAGCCTGCGCCGCAGCAGGGCCTTGCCCAGTCCATCCGTCCGAGGCTCAGGCCGGCAGGTGGTGCGGCGGCTGTGCAGCCTGCGTCCTTTGCGCCGGCGCAACAAAGTGTCGAGATCAACCCTGCAGAGATACCTTCGGGCACACGTCTGGCGCAACTCGGTGCCTTCGACAGCCCCGATGTGGCGCGCTCCGAATGGGGTCGTATGCAAACTCGCTTTGGCGATATCCTGCAGGGGAAATCGCGCGTCATCGAAGAAGCGCAATCAGGCGGACGTACCTTTTACCGTCTGCGTGCCATGGGCTTTGTTGACCTGAGCGACACGCGCCGGTTCTGCTCGGCGGTCAAGGCCGAGGGCGTTGACTGCATTCCTGTGCAGGCCAGATAACCGGATGGCCGCTTTTGGCGCGACTATTCTGGATGCGGACGGGTTGCGGCTTAGCGCAGAAGAGAAAACCTTTTTCCGCGATGCCGATCCTTTTGGATTTATCCTGTTCGCGCGCAATATCGATACCGCCGATCAGGTGCGCGCACTTTGCGATGAGTTGCGCACAGCGGTCGGGCGCGATGCGCCGATTACGATCGATCAGGAAGGCGGGCGCGTGCAGCGCTTGCGCGGCCCTTACTGGACCGAATGGCTGCCACCTCTGGATTTCATCGCGGCTGCGGGCAGGCATGCTACAAAGGCGATGTATCTGCGCTACCGTCTGATTGCGCAGGAACTTTACGATCTTGGTATCGACAGCAACTGCGCGCCGATGGTTGATGTTGCTGACCAAAACACCCATGAATTCCTGCGTAACCGCTGCTACGGGACAAAGCCCGCCGAGGTCGCGCGTCTGGGGCGCGCTGCGGCAGACGGCATGCTGGCGGGTGGGGTCCTCCCTGTACTGAAGCATATTCCGGGCCACGGGCGTGCAACGCTTGATAGCCACTTTGATCTGCCGCGTGTTGATGCCGACTTGCAGGATTTGGAAGAGCGCGACTTCGCGCCGTTTTCGGAGTTGCGGGACTTGCCCATGGGGATGACCGCACATCTGGTCTACACCGCGCTTGACGACCGCCCCGCCACGCTGTCGCCCGAGGTGATGCGCGTCATCCGCGACGACATCGGGTTTGACAACCTCATCATGACGGATGACATCTCGATGAAGGCGCTCAGCGGCTCATTAGGCGACATCACCCGCGGTGCATTGGATGCAGGCTGCGATGTTGTCTTGCACTGCAATGCCCCGCTGGACGAGCGGCGCGCGGTCGCAGAGGCCGCTGGTCGGATGTGTTTTACAGCACAGACCCGCGCAGAGCGTGCATTGGCCGCACGCAAGACCCCCGACGATATTGACATTCCAGCTCTGCACGCTCAGCTTGAGACGCTGTTGACCGGGGCTTGAAAGTCGATATGGCGCATGTCTGAGATACCATTCGAAGAAGATCCGATGTCTGTTGCCGACCGCATCGCGGCCGAGGCGCTGATTGTCGACGTGGACGGCTTTGAGGGGCCGCTTGACGTGCTTTTGACGCTGTCGCGCACGCAGAAGGTTGATCTTCGCAAGATATCCGTGCTGGCGCTCGCGCAGCAGTATCTTGCCTTTGTCGAGAAAGCCAAAGCGCTGCGGTTGGAACTTGCCGCTGACTACTTGGTCATGGCCGCCTGGTTGGCATTTCTTAAATCACGCTTGTTGTTGCCGCCTGATCCCGCCGATGAAGGGCCAAGCGGAGAAGAACTGGCCGCGCATCTGGCGTTTCAGCTCGAGCGTTTGCAAGCTATGCGTGACGCGGCTGCCCGTCTTATGGGGCGCGACAGGCTGGGGCGTGATTTCTTTGCGCGCGGTCAGACACATGAGGTGACCCGGACGCGGAAAGTGAAATATACCGCCACGCTTCTGGACCTGATGCAGGGCTATGCACGCATCCGTACCCGAGATGAGTTCCGGCCCTTTGTAATGGACAGAGATGCGGTATTCACGATGGAGCAGGCGCTGGAGCGCATGCGCGGACTGATCGGCTATGCGGGCGACTGGACGGATATCTCGAGCTATCTGCCGGAAGGATGGGAAGTTGACCCCGGGCGCCGACGTTCTGCGACGGCTGCCACTTTTGCGGCCTCGCTGGAGCTTGTCAAAGAGGGCCATTTGGAGATACGTCAATCGGGCACCTTTGAACCCATCCAGTTGCGCAAAAAGGACACCCACCCGTGAGCGAAGAGCTGCCGCCGTCAGACCTGCCGGAAGAAGACGCGCAAAGCCTCTTCGAAGCACCGCCCATGGGTGAGCAGGAACGTATGGTTGAGGCTATTCTGTTTGCGACAGCCGAACCGGTTACAACGAAAGAACTGGCCGCGCGCATGCCGCACGGATCGGACCCGGCGGAGGCGTTGGTTCATTTGCGAAAACGCTACGAGGGGCGGGGGGTAAACCTGTACAAGATCGGTGACGCATGGGCTTTGCGCACCGCATCCGATCTGGGCTTTTTGATGCAGCGTGAAACCGTCGAGACACGCAAGCTGAGCCGTGCAGCCATCGAAACGCTTGCCATTATCGCCTATCACCAACCTGTCACGCGCGCCGAAATTGAAGAAATCCGAGGAGTGTCGGTGTCACGCGGCACGGTGGATCAACTGCTCGAGATGGAATGGATTCGTTTCGGACGACGCAAAATGACCCCGGGCCGGCCGGTCACATTCGTGGTGACCTCGCATTTTCTGGATCATTTCGGTCTGGAGAGCGCACGCGATCTGCCCGGTGTGAAAGAATTGCGTGCCGCTGGTTTGCTGGAGAACCGCCCCCCGCCCGGTAGCTTTCAAATTGGTTCGGGCGAGGACGACACCGACGAGGAGAGCGCGGAAGGGCAAAGCGAACTGTTCGAGGACGAGTAACTGCCGTCGCACGCGTCTGCTGTCCGTGGAAGATGCGCGGGTTTTGGCAGTACCGGCTGACTTACTTGAAGTGTTTGGACAGTTTCAGGCCCTGACCCTGATAATTCGACGCAATCCCCGCGCCATAAAGCTGCGTTGGTACATCCGTCATCTGTTCATAGACCAGACGCCCCACAATCTGACCGTGCTCCAGCACAAAGGGTGCTTCGTGGCAGCGTACTTCAAGAACGCCGCGCGAGCCCGCACCGCCCGCGTCCGCATGCCCGAACCCCGGATCGAAGAAGCCTGCGTAGTGCACACGGAACTCGCCAACCATGGCAAGGTATGGCGCCATTTCAGCGGCATATTGCGGTGGTATCGTGACGGCTTCGCGACTGACCAGAATGTAGAAAGCGCCGGGGTCCAGAATGATTTGCCCGTTGTCGCTGTGCACCTCTTCCCAATAGTCCGCCGCGTTGTATTTGCCGATCTGGTCAAGGTCGATGACGCCAGTGTGCGGCTTGGCGCGATATCCCACAAGAGTTGTGTCTTTCAGCCGTAAATCCACCGAAAAGCCCAAACCATCGTCGATCACGGCTTCGCCATCCACCAATGGTGTCTGTGCGTGCAATCTGCGCAGGTCTTCATCTTCGAGCACGGCTTGCCCGTCACGGAACCTGATCTGGTTCAGGCGCATGCCGGGGCGCACCAGCACCGAAAAGGACCGGGGGCAAATCTCTGCATATAGCGGGCCGTGATACCCCGGTGTAATGCGGTCAAACTCGGTGCCGCCGTCGGTTATGGTGCGTGTCAGCAGATCAAGGCGCCCCGTGGAGCTTTTCGCGTTGGCGACTGCCTGAACCCCATCCGGCAGGGCCAGCGATTCCATCAGCGGCACAACATAGACACAGCCTTTTTCCAAGACAGCACCTCCGCTCAGATCCACACGGTGCATTTCAAAGTCCTGTAACCTGTCGGAGACGCGGGCATTATGGCCTGACAGAAATGACGCGCGCACGCGGTAGGCGGTACTGCCGAGGCGCAGGTCAAGGCTCGCGGGCTGTATCTGTTCACGCAGGATTTTGCGCGTCGCGGCGATCTGATTGTCAGAGATCATCTGCTCGATCGCTTGATTGGGCAACACGCCGCTCATACCGGAACTCCTGAAAATGCAAAGGCCCGCGCTCTGCAAGCACGGGCGTTTAACATGGGTCGTGAATTGGTCGGGCTAGCAGGACTCGAACCTGCGACCTTCCGTCCCCCAGACGGACGCGCTACCAGGCTGCGCCATAGCCCGACTTGAACCGCTTCATACCCGATCTGGGCGTCGTGACAAGAGAGAAATACCACAGTCTCAGTCTTTGCGGGGATCTTTGCGCGGGCTGGACATACTTGCGCGCAAACGTGTCAGCCGCGCCAGCAATGGACGGATTTCCTGCGCCTGTTCGGAAGACAAATGGCGTATCCCGGATATGGCGGATAGCGCGGATGGCGTGACCTCAATCTGCGTGTGGTCATGCACAAGCGTCACGTCAATGCGGTTTGGCTTGGGCGATTTCGGCGCTTCCGGCTCGGCTGTGGGCTCTGCAGGTGTTTCACTGTCGGCCGCGGGGAGGGTGGCCTCGTGCGGCGCGGGCGGGGGCGTCTCGCGCGGTCTGGCACGGAAGCTGGGCAGGCCAGTCTCTTCGCTGGGCGCTTCTTCTCGCGCCGCTGCCTGCTGTGCGTCCTGTGGATCATCCTCAAGCGGCAGATCAGGTTGATCGTCCTGCGTTTGCGCGGCCTCAGCGGGCATATCGTCGACCATTTCTGGCGCAGTGAGATCCGCGGGCTCTTGTGCGACATTCGCCGTCTCAACGGCGGGGACAGCATCAACGACCTGCTCGTGACTTTCAGCCCCGACAGGGGTACTGCTGCCTTCGATGACTGCCGTTGTCAGATCGTCAAGCGGTTGAGACAGGCTCGCCACATGGCTCACACCATGTTCGCGCAGGAGTTTTTGCGCCCCCTTGATGGTCAACCCGTCTTCGTGAAGTACTTTTTTCAAGCCACCCAGCAACAACATATCTGCTGGCCGGTAGTACCGGCGCCCGCCGGCACGCTTGATGGGTTTGACCTGAGCAAACTTGCTTTCCCAGAACCTCAGGACATGCGCCTGCACACCCAGCCAGTCAGCGACCTCTGAGATCGTGCGGAAAGCGTCAGGTGATTTTGCCATCAGATCAGGACTTGTTGCCTTCTGCGACGCGCTCTTTCATCAGATGAGACGGGCGGAACGTAAGCACGCGGCGCGGGTTGATCGGGACTTCCTCGCCGGTTTTTGGATTGCGCCCGACGCGTGCGGATTTATCACGCACAGAAAAAGTGCCGAAGGATGAAACCTTTACCTGCTCACCGCGCACAAGTGCGTCTGACAGGTGTTCCAAAACGGATTCAACAAGTTGTGCGCTTTCATTGCGCGACAGGCCGACTTCGCGAAACACCGCTTCGCTCAGGTCCATGCGTGTTAACGTCTTTTCAGCCATGTCTATCCCCCTAATTTTCCACGACAATAGGGCCATGCGATTTTACGAGTCAACATCAATGGGCCGGGGACGCCGTGATCGGCAGGAAATTTCGCGCTTTACCAGCGCAGAACCACCGCACCCCATGCCAGACCGCCGCCGATCGCTTCAGTTACGATCAGATCACCCTGTTTTATCTGCCCGCGCGCATGTCCGACCGAGAGAGCAAGGGGAATCGATGCCGCAGAGGTGTTGCCGTGATCCTGAACCGTTACCACAACGTTTTCCATCGGCAGGCCCAGCTTTTTGGCGGTGCCCTGAATGATCCGGATGTTTGCCTGATGGGGGACGATCCAGTCGACTTCGTCTGCTGTCACACCCGCTGCGTCCATGGCGGTGTTCGCGGTCGCGGCAAGCTTTTCAACGGCATGGCGGAAGACCTGATTGCCCTGCATCCGCAGATATCCGGTGGTGCCGGTCGATACGCCGCCGTCCACATAAAGAAGGTCTTTGTGTCGTCCGTCCGAATTAAGGTCGGTCGACAGGATGCCGCGGTCCTCAGAGGTGCCGGTGCCTTCCTGCGCTTCGAGCAAAAGCGCGCCCGCGCCGTCACCGAAAAGCACACAGGTTGACCGGTCGGTCCAATCCATGATCTTGCTGAAGGTCTCGGCGCCGATCACCAGCACCCGCTTGGCCTGACCCGACAAGATCAGCGCGTTGGCATTGCTCAGCGCAAATACGAAGCCAGCGCAAACGGCCTGAACGTCAAAGGCAAAGCCCTTGGTCATACCAAGCTCGGCCTGCACCATGGTTGCTGCAGACGGAAAGGTCAGATCGGCGGTCGATGTGGCGACAATGATCGCATCCACGTCATCTGCGGACAGGCCCGCCATGTTCAGCGCAGCCTTGCAGGCTTCGGCCGCCATGCTCGAGGTTGTTTCATCCTCGGCTGCAAAATGCCGACGTTCGATACCCGATCGTGCTTTGATCCACTCGTCATTGGTATCGAGCGTTTTTTCAAACTCCGCATTCGGCACGACCCGCTCAGGCAGATAGTGGCCGACGCCGATAACTACAGCACGCAGCGTCATTGGGTGGTCTCCTCTGCGGGCAGGCCCGCCACACGGGCGGCGAGTTTGTCGGTAAACTGGATTTCTGCAAGCTGCGCTGCCAGTTTTATAGCAGAAGACACGCCGGTCGCATCCGCCGAGCCATGCGATTTTACAACCGTGCCGTTCAGACCCAGAAAGACACCGCCATTAACCCGGCGCGGATCGATCTTTTTCTTCAACCGTCTCAGGGAAGGGTAGGCCAGCAAAGAAGCAAGGCGGGACAAAGGTGTGAACTTGAACGCTTCGCGCAGCCTGTCGCCGACAAGGCTTGCAGTTCCTTCACCGGTTTTGATCGCGACATTGCCGGTAAAGCCGTCCGTCACAATCACATCACATACATCGCCCGAGATATCTCCACCTTCCACGAAACCCACAAATTCAAAGCCTGCGACGTCGCGTTGATCGCGGATCAGTTCGTAGGCTTCCTTGAGTTCCACACGGCCCTTATGCTCTTCGGTTCCGACATTCAGCAAGCCGACACGAGGTCGCGGCAGGCCCAGGCCGTTGCGCGCGTAGGACATACCCATCAGCGCAAAGCGCAACAGATCGTCCGCATCCGCTTTGACATCAGCGCCGACGTCGAGCAGCACGTTAAAGCCTTGCGGGTTGGATGAAGGATAAAGCACCGCGATCGCTGGCCGGTTGACGCCCGGCAGCTTGCGCAGGCGGATCATCGACAGGGCCATCAAGGCACCAGTGTTGCCGCATGACACTGCCACCGATGCGGTCTGGTCCCGCACCGCTTCAATGGCGGACCACATCGAGGTTTCCTTGCCATTGCGCACGACCTGACTGGGTTTGTCGTCCATGGTCACGACCCCGGTGGCGTCGCGCACCTCGCAGCGGCCGGTCAGCGATTTTCGCCGCGCTACCAGCGCGTTTATCTCTTTTTCTGGTCCGTGAAGGATAAAGTATATGTCCGGATTTTTGCGCGCAGAACTATCGCAGCCCGCAATAACAGCGGCGGGGCCCATGTCCCCGCCCATCGCATCTACCGAAATAACGATGCGTCTGGAATTTGACTGTGACTGATCGGACTGCGCCGCCATCGATCGACTGCCCCCAAACCCTGCTGCCTTATTGTTTAGGCAAAGGTTTAGGCTGCGTCGTCTTCCAGATCAATCTCTTCTGTCAGAGCAACAACTTCTTTGTCGTCGTAGTGACCGCAAGCGGCACAGACGTGGTGGGGGCGTTTCAGCTCGCCGCAGTTTGTGCATTCATTCGGGTTCGCAGCGACCAGCGAATCGTGCGCGCGGCGGTTGTTGCGACGCGATTTGGAGACTTTGTTCTGTTGAACAGCCATTGTCTTGGGCCTTTTGTCGTTCGGGGCCTGACGCGACAAGTGATAAACGCGCGGCCGAGTTTCATAAATCCAGTCCCATTCGTGGGTGTGACGTGCGTTTAGGCCCAAGCCCGCGCTTTGTCCAACCCTATTTGGGTGAGCGGCGCAAAATACTGGGATTGTCGCCTTGTGCAACCCTTTTTTCCAAGGCTTCGCCGTTGGGGTGCGGGGCAAGGGAATCGTAAGACGTCGAGGGTATCATGCTGACTTCAGGAGATGGAGGATCAGGAAGTGAGTGTTATGTCCATAGAAACGGCTGCGGTTTTCCAACCGCCAGCCAGTTTGGGGAAGGCGCAAGCATCGCCGCGTCCGGGAAACAGCGCGAACGCGGTGGGCCAGCTGGCAAAGCAGGCCGTCAGTGCCGCGCAAGAGGCGGGAATCGCTCTGCCCAAAAATGCGCAAGGGTTTGCCGCGTCGCAGATTGCCCGTGGTGCTGACGCTGCCAGTCTCTTTGCAGTGCAAATCGACGAAGTGACCAGAGAGGTTTCAGAGACGGCTGCTGTTGAAGGCGGCATGCCTGATCAGGTCGCTGATGGCGTCGATCGGCAAACCGCCGAAGCCAATGATGTCATACCATCTTTGTCGCAAGAGATACCGGAAGTGGCACCTGACGCGGCGCTCGATCCTCCAGCAGATGACTCAGATGCCCTGCGAAGCGCCGCCAACGACGGGTTTTCAAGCGCCGCAGCCGTTTTCGAGGAATTGAGTACAAGTTCGGCGCGTGTCGCTCTGGACGTTCTGCGCTAGGGCTTAGGTGTCCTCTTCCTTGCCACCCAGCTTGTCTTTGAGCGCGGCAAGACCCGCAAAGGGACGCGCGTCTTCATCGCGCATGGGGGTCACGCCCGGTGCGCTGACGACCATTTCGCCCAGTTCCACCGAACCAGACCTTGGATAGAGCGGCAGATGCAGAACCAGTGCCTCGATCATGACCGCTTCGGGATCAATCCAAGCGCCAAGCGCTTCAGTGGTGTCGTCTTCGGGCATTTCCGCCTCGGGGGCATCAGCTTCGACGAAATCGCGCAGATAGGTTCGTTCGACGGCTTCATCGATTCGCGTGGTGACCGGTTCGAGCGTGACAACGCAGGGCTGGATCACCGTCGCGCCCAGCTTTGCCTTCAGCTGCCAGTCTGCCGCGCCGACGCCTTCGACGCGGCCCTCAAATGACAGTTTGCGCAGACCGGACAGGCCCAAGTCACCGGCAATCGCTTTTAGCTGCTCGGTATTGGGTCGCAAATTAAAGGCGGTCGGGCTGTTTTGCGACAGGTCTGAGACGCGCAAAGCGCTGGGAGAGGGGGCAGATTGCTTCATGCTCGACACTTTCGTTTCTTGAACCATGGCGCACGCATAGTGTAAGCGGAATAGAAGCCAGAACGCACAAGGGCAAGAGGGCATAAGAATGCGCCAACCTTCAATATTGGTCAAACGGGTTGCCCGACGCACAAAACCGCTGGTTTTGGCTGCGATGCTCTATGGCCTTGCGGCCTGCGGGCCGATTTACACCAACCACGGTTATGTCCCCACCCAGGAAGACCTCGACCAGATCGTCGTTGGTATCGACACCCGATCAAGCGTCGAAGAAACATTGGGGGCCGCCGGGTCAGGGTCGGTGCTGGAAGATGACGCACTTTATTTTGTGCGCAGTCGCGTGCGTACGGTCGCAATGCTGGAGCCCGAGGTCATTCAGCGCGATGTGGTCGCGGTGAGCTTTGACGACAACGGGATTGTACGAAACGTCGAACAGTTCGGACTCGAGCGTGGCCAGATCGTCACCCTGACGCGCCGGGTCACCGACAGCAGCGTTGCCAACAAATCCTTCCTCAGGCAGTTGGTGGGCAACATCGGTAACTTCGGACCGGTGCCCTCGGGCGGCTAGCAGAACACGAGTGGGAGGCGCAGATGGATATGTCTTCCTCTAAAGCGCCGCAACAAGACTGCCGCTACCGGCTATATGAAGCGCAGGACGCAGGCGACATCGACGCCGCCCAGAGATTTCGTGCACAGCGTTTCGGGATGGCAACAGTGCGGGACGCGGACGCCTTTGATCCGGATTGCACACATATCCTGATCCGTGATGCGTACCGCGACGAGTTGGTGGGGTGTTTCCGTATGCGCGGGTTTGATGCCGCAAAGATCACCAACAGTTATGCCGCCGGATGGTATGATCTGACGGAACTGCGGCGCTTTCCGGGGCGGTGTCTGGAAATCGGCCGTTTTTGCGTGGATCCTTCCAGCCGCGATCCGGATGTTCTGCGTCTGGCATGGGGGGCAATCGCAGCTACAGTGGATAGAGACAGTGTCGCGCTGCTGTTTGGCTGTTCGTCCTTCGCGGGCATCGACCCTGAGCTCTACACAGATGCCTTCGCCTATCTGAACACGCATGCTGTGGCTCCGGCGAAATGGTTGCCGCAGCGAAAGGCACCAGAAGTTTTTGACTTTTCTGCAGTGCTCCGGACCAGCTTTGACAAAAAGCGGGCTTTCCGACAGATGCCGCCGTTGCTGCGCACTTATCTGGGCATGGGCGGTTGGGTGAGCGATCATGCCGCGATTGACCGCGAAATGAACACTTTGCATGTTTTTACGGCCGTAGAAACCGCCGCAATCCCGCCTGCGCGTCAAAGGCAACTGCGTGCCTTGCAAGCCGGACTGGGACCGATCGGAGGTCTGTGAACCAAAAGGCGATTGACGTGGCCGCCATGTCACCATAGCTGCCCGGTATGGCACGTGTACCTTTACTT
The DNA here is from genome assembly GCA_947501635.1 of uncultured Roseobacter sp. GTDB lineage: Bacteria > Pseudomonadota > Alphaproteobacteria > Rhodobacterales > Rhodobacteraceae > Roseobacter. The sequence goes on along the minus strand of CANMWT010000003.1, from coordinate 52,483 downwards.
CAGCTCAACAGTATCTCGCTTACATTTGGCGGCGATCCCGTATTCGACGACCTAAGCCTTGTGGCACAACCGGGGGATCGGGTGGCGCTGGTGGGGCGCAATGGATCGGGTAAATCGACGCTCATGAAGGTCATGGCGGGTCTTGTGGACGTGGACCGTGGCGAGATCGTGCGCGGTCCGGGTGTTTCTGTCGGATACATGGAACAGGACCCGGACCTGACCGGCTTTGCGACTTTGGGGGACTTCGCCGCGCAGGGGCTCGACCCTTCCGAGATGTACAAGGTCGAGCGTGCGGGCGAGGGGTTGAAGTTTGACCCCGCCCGGCCTGTCGAAACCGCAAGTGGTGGCGAACGGCGCAGGGCAGCGCTTGCCGGTCTGATGGCGGATGAACCCGATCTGATGCTCTTGGACGAGCCCACGAACCATCTTGATATCGAGGCCATCGCCTGGCTTGAGAACGAGTTGAAGCAAAGCCGCAAGGGTTATGTTGTCATCAGCCACGACCGTGCGTTTTTGCGGGCCCTGACGCGTGCGACTCTCTGGATAGACCGTGGTGTCGTCCGAAGGCAGGAAAAGGGTTTTGAAAGCTTCGAGGCGTGGCGCGATACCGTTTGGGAAGAAGAAGACACGCAACGCCACAAACTCAATCGCAAGATCAAGGCAGAGGCGCGATGGGCTGTGGAGGGGATCTCCGCACGGCGCAAGCGCAATCAGGGCCGGGTGCGGGCGCTGCAGGATCTGCGCGCGGAACGCGCCGCGCAGATAAAAAGGCAAGGTGCCGCCGCGATGGAGCTGGATGCAGGGCCGAAATCGGGTCGAAAAGTAATCGAGGCAACCGCGATCACCAAGGCCTTCGGCGACAAGACGATTCTGCGCCCGTTTTCACTGACCGTTCAGCGAGGCGACAGGATCGCCTTTGTCGGCCCCAACGGTGTTGGCAAGACGACCTTGCTGAACATGCTGATCGGGCAGGAGGCTCCGGACGCGGGCGACGTAAAGCTTGGCACCAATATTGAACTCGCTCTTTTCGATCAGGCGCGCGCCCAGCTTGATGGTGACATGAGCCTCTGGGACAGTCTGACCGGCGATCCTGAGATGCGTGTCTCGGGCAAGGCAGATCAGGTGATGGTACGCGGCACCCCGAAACACGTAGTGGGCTACCTCGAGGAATTTCTGTTTGACGAGGCGCAGGCGCGGGCTCCGGTGCGGTCGCTGTCCGGAGGTGAGAAGGCGCGGCTTTTGCTGGCCAAGATCATGGCGCGACCAAGCAACTTGTTGGTATTGGACGAGCCAACAAACGATCTGGATGTGGAAACGCTCGATCTGTTGCAGGAATTGCTGGGAAACTATGACGGGACTGTTTTGCTGGTTAGCCATGACCGCGACTTTCTTGACCGCGTCGCCGCCACAACGATTGCGATGGAAGGGGATGGTCGTGCAACCGTCTATGCGGGGGGCTGGAGCGATTACATCCGCCAGCGCGCAACCACGGCAGAAGCTACCACCGACACCAAACTTAAGGCCAAGCCGCAGGCTGCATCTACAAAGCCCAAGGCCGCGTCTCAATCCGGCCTTAGCTTTACACAGCAACACAGGCTCGACGCTTTGCCGGCAGAGATTGAGCGTATCGAAGCTGAAATTGCCAAATTGAGCGAGTTGCTGAGCGATCCCGACCTTTTCAACGCCAACCCCGTCAAGTTCCAGAAGGCGACCGATGCGCTGGTGGAACGACAGGGAAAGCTGGAAGCAGCGGAAGAGGAATGGCTTGCCCTTGAGGAAAAGGCGCAAGGCTAGACTGCGGCATGCGCCGGCACGTAGCCGGCGTTCAGCGCGGCAATCAACGGGGGCGGCGTCAGTACCGTGACATCGCCGCGCTTGGGTCGGGTGACGCCCGGGCCGTAGCCCTGTTGCGAGAACGGCACCAGCCTGTCGCGCAAGACAAGTTGAGGATTGCCTGTATCGCTTAGGATGAACGCGCCTTCGGGCAGGTTTTGCAGCGGGGTGGTGTGCCGCCGCTGGCCGTAGATGCGCGGAATGGCGCGGGCTTTGTGCAAGTCGGCATCAAAAGCTGAGATCGGTGGCGTGATCTCCAATGCGGCACAAAATCGGTTGTAATCTGCCCGCCGACACTCTGCGCAGGGCCTGTGCCCGGCCGCGAGGGCCACGGCTTCGTCAAAAAAGAACAGTTCAGTATAGCTGCCGGGTGTCATCACCGCGCGCTTGCGGCCCTTAAAGCTCAGAACGCAGCAGACCCAGGCTTTGTGCCGCCATCGGGCCGGCCCGAGTTTGCCCTGTTCGATGTGCAGGATGCCGCGGTTGCCCATGAAACGCCCGCGCTGCGGGATTGCTACAATTTCCCCGGTGGGTTGAACACGGTTCTGAAGCGGCATCAGCGCATGCGCAAGGCTCCGTCGATGCGGATAACCTCTCCGTTCAGGTAGCCTGCTTCTACAATAAAGGCAGCCAGTTTCGCGTATTCCGACGGATCGCCCAGACGCGGCGGGCAGGGCACGTCGGCGGCCAGTTGGGCCTGCACCTCTGCGCCCAGACCGGCAAGCATCGGGGTCATGAAAATGCCGGGTGCAATCGTCATAACCCGGATGCCTGAACTGGCGAGGTCGCGTGCCATGGGCAAGCACATACCGACGACGCCGCCCTTTGAAGCGGCATAAGCGGTTTGCCCTTTTTGTCCGTCGAACGCCGCAATGGAGGCTGTGTTGATGATAACGCCACGCGCGCCGTCCGAGGCTGGTGTGTTGTTTTGAATGGCTGCAGCGGCCAACCGCGCGACATTGAATGTGCCCACAAGATTTATGTCGATTGTACGTTGGAAAACAGAGAGCGGATGCGGGCCGTCGCGACCAACAGTCTTGGCTGCATCGGCAACGCCTGCGCAATTGATCGCGGCAGTGATGACGCCAAAGCGGGCGATGCAACCTTCTATTGCGCGCTGCACCGAAGCTTCATCCGTCACATCGGTTTCAAACGCGGCGCCGCCGATTTGGTCCGCCACGTCGCGCGCTTTGCCGATGTCGCGGTCCAGCAGGGCCACGCGTGCGCCGCGCTCCGCAAAAAGCCGTGCTGTAGCCTCGCCCAACCCCGAAGCGGCACCAGTAATGATTGCTGCTGTGTCTTCCAGTCTCATCTGAAACCTTTCTGCCATGCGTCCGTCTGCAGATGCGAAACCCGGACGCGCCGGTTCCCGCCAAATGGGATCGGGCAGCGGCGGGCCTTAGCGGCCCGCCTGCATCCCGTGTGATGAACCTATCCCAGTTGTACCAGGGCGTGGCGCTTTTTCCCCGCGCTTAGCTTGACGGGTGTGCGCAATGCTTCCTGATCCAGCATCAGCCCTGCGTTCGTCAACGGGGCATCGTCAAGCCGCGCCCCATTCTCTGCGATCAGTCGCTTGGCTTCCTTGCCAGAGGCCGCCAAGCCGGATTTGACGATCAGTTGCACAACCGACACCCCGTCGCCTATGTCTTGCGCGCTGAGCGTCAGGGTGGGCAGATCGTCTCCCACACCGCCTTTTTCAAACACTTCGCGTGCTGTTGCCTCGGCTGCCGCGGCCGCCTGTGGCCCGTGGAGCAAGCCAGTGACTTCATTGGCGAGCATGATCTTGGCCGTGTTGATCTCTGCGCCGGCAAGTGCACCAAGCCGTTCGCATTCATCCACCGGTAGTTCGGTGTAAAGCTTGAGAAAACGTCCCACATCCGCATCCGACGTGTTGCGCCAGAACTGCCAGAATTCGTAAGGAGAGAGCATATCCGCATCGAGCCAGATCGCGCCGGACTGGGATTTGCCCATTTTCTTGCCGTCGGAGGTGGTCAATAGCGGTGAGGTGAGACCGTAGACCTCGCCATCAATGACCCGGCGGGTGAGATCAATCCCGTTGACTATGTTACCCCATTGATCCGAACCGCCCATCTGCAACACGCACCCGTAGCGCCGGTGCAGCTCCAGAAAATCATAGGCCTGAAGGATCATGTAGTTGAATTCCAGAAAGGATAATGACTGCTCGCGGTCAAGGCGCGACTTCACGCTTTCAAACGACAGCATGCGGTTGATCGAAAAGTGCCGTCCAATGTCGCGCAGAAAATCGAGGTAGTTCAGGTCATCCAGCCATTCCGCGTTATTGAGCATCAAAGCCCCCGTCGGCGTGTCGGAGTAGTCAATATAGGCGGAAAAAACGCGCTTGATGCCCGCGATGTTGTCGTCGATGGCTTCAGCGCTCAGCAAGGGCCGCTCGTCGGCGCGAAAGCTCGGGTCGCCCACCTTTGTTGTGCCGCCGCCCATTAACGTGATGGGCTTGTGTCCGGTTTTTTGCAGCCAACGCAGCATCATGATCTGGATCAGGGAGCCGACATGCAGCGACCGCGCGGTGGCGTCAAATCCGATGTATCCGGGCTTGGCGCCACCCATCAAAGCCTCGTCCAGGCCCTGATAGTCCGTGCAGTCGGCGAGAAAACCGCGTTCCATCATCACAGATACAAAGTCGGACTTGGGGTGGTAGGTCATGGCTCTTGCTCTCAGCTTGCAATCTGAGGCACTCTATAGGCGCAGAGCGGGCAAAGGAAAAGGCTTTGGCAAGAGCCATTAATAAATCAGGCGATGTTGCGGCTTTGGGCGCGATGAGCGGCACGTCCTGTGACGGTGTGGATGCTGCTGTTGTCGTTACTGACGGTCATACAATCAGACACTTTGGCGCCACCGGATACCGTCCCTATTCGCCAGCAGAGCAGGCCGTGCTGACGCGGGCTCTGGGGATTTGGTCGGGTGATCTGGTCGATGCCGCGACAGATGTTGTCGAACAGGCTCATCTTGAGGTGTTGGGCCGGTTCGAAGACGTCGATGTGATCGGCTTTCATGGACAGACACTGGCGCATGCCCCGCGCGTGCAGGGCACCCTGCAGGTTGGTGACGGTGCTTGGCTTGCACAAGCGACGGGCGTGCCGGTGGTGTGGGACTTTCGAACAGCGGATGTGGAGTTAGGCGGAGAGGGCGCGCCACTTGCGCCGTTTTTTCATTTTGCTTGTGCAAAATATATAAATGCGACTGCGCCGCTGGCGTTTCTAAATCTGGGTGGCGTCGGCAATCTGACATATGTCGATCCGGCCTTTGACAAGCCCGAAACAGCAGGCGCTTTGCTGGCGTTTGATACCGGGCCTGCCAATGCGCCGGTGAACGATCTGGTGCGCGCGCGGCTGGGGATGGCTTTTGACAAAGGGGGGGCGCTTGCACGGCAAGGGCGCGTGGCGCAGACCGTGCTGGAGCAGTTCCTGAAAGAGGCGTACTTTGCGCGCATGCCGCCAAAATCGCTCGACAGAAATGCGTTTGCGCGTGTGATGTCGCTTGTGGAGTCACTTGGAGACGCCGATGCGGCTGCCACTTTGACTGCACTATGCGCTGCATCGGTTCTGGAGGGAATGCGGCACTGCCCTAGCCATCCGTCGCGTGTACTTGTCACTGGCGGGGGGCGTCACAATCCCGTTCTGATGGAAATGCTTGCCGCGGCGCTCGACTGCCCGGTTGATCCGGTGGAGGTCGTCGGGCTGGATGGCGATATGCTCGAAGCACAGGCCTTTGCGTTTTTGGCCGTGCGCGTGGCCCGCGGGTTACCGACATCTTGCCCGGGCACGACCGGCGTGCGGGCGGCAGTTGGCGGCGGCACTGTCAGCGTTCCTGTCGCAACCGGGCTGCAGCAGGCCGGTGTTTAGCCGCGCGGAATGTCGAAGCCGGGCCCAGCCAGCGTAAACCCTTCGAATTGAAAACCAGGTGACACGGTGCAGCTGACAAGTGTAAACGCGCCGGTGCTGCGCGCGGCCTGCCAGTAGTTCTCAGGCACGATCCGCTGCGGAAGCTGCCCGGCGGTCAGGTCTGGTCCAAGGGTAAAATCCTTGGCGGGTCCGATATCGGTTGGGCTGATCGACAAGGTTAACGGCGCACCGCTGTGGTAGTGCCAGATTTCGGTCGCATCCACTCTGTGCCAGTGGCTCGTTTCGTCCTCGGCCAGCAAAAAGTAAATACACGTTCCGCAGGGGCGACCGCTGTTATCGGCAGCCCATGTCTGGCGATAGTGCCCGCCTTCCGGATGCGGTTCCAGTTGCAGGCGTTTGATGATCTCTTGTGCTGTCATGCAGGCAGGGTACTCTTGCCTGAAGAGCCCGCCAAGAGGAGAACGGCATGCATACCATCATTGTCGGTGCTGGCATCATCGGTGCGCTGACAGCTTACAATTTGGTCCAGGCGGGCGGTCAGGTCACCGTGATCGATGCCGGACGCCCCGCCTCGGGTGCGTCGGGCGCGTCCTTCGGCTGGATCAACGCAAGCTTTTATCATGACGCGGATCATTTTGCCTTGCGACTGGCCGCGATGGAGGCACATCGCCAGTTGGGCGCGCGGTTGAAGTCGACAGCGACGGTTTGGCAGGGGTGCCTGTGCTGGGAAGAACAGGGCGATGCCTTTGACGCCCAATACGCGGCGCTCAAAGCGCTGGGATATGCAGTGCGGGAAGTCGACAGAGCAGCCTTTGCTGCACTGGAACCCGAAATCGATCCGCCGGAGCGCGCACTGTATTTTGCGCAGGAAGGCGCGGTTGATCTGGGCCGTCTGTGCAGCGACGCGCTGAACGCTGCAACGGCACAAGGCGCGCGGATTGTTCTGGGGGTCCCGGTCAACGGTCTGGAAGTGCGCGGAGGGGCGGTGGTTGGCGTGCGGTGGTCGGGCGGGCTGATCAAAGCCGACCGCGTGGTGCTCGCTACCGGGATACAGACCGAAAGCCTTCTTGCAGATGTCGGTGTGTCGCTGCCCATGCTTGACCGGCCGGGCCTGATCCTGCGCAGCCAGCCTTTGCCACCGTTGCTGTCCCATATCCTTGTCAGCCCCGGACAGGAGCTTCGGCAAGAGCCGTCGGGCAGGCTCCTCGCACCGGTCGCGGCCGCGCACCAGAGCGATCAAACGGAAGCCATAACGCAAAACCCGATCGAACTCGCCGACGAAGCCGCCGCGCGGATAGCGGCGTTATTGGGCAGAACAGTTGCGTGGGAACAGGTAGCGCAGGCATATCGCCCCGTGCCGCAAGACGGCCTTCCGGTGGTCGGTGCCTGCGGGCCAGAGGGGGTCTATGTCACCACGATGCATTCCGGCGCTACGCTTGCGCCCCTGGTCGCGGAGATCGCGGCGCGCGAGATATCAGGCGAGGCGACAGGCAATGCACAGGCGGCATTGATCGCCCCGTACCGACCACAGCGGTTTGTTGAATAGACCCTTAGGCTTGGTCGGATTTACTTCAGGATTGACCGGCCCGCGTATTCAGCCGTTTCCCCCAGCGCCTCTTCGATGCGGATCAACTGGTTGTATTTGGCCAGACGGTCCGACCGCGCCAAAGAACCGGTCTTGATCTGACCGCAGTTGGTCGCGACGGCGAGATCTGCGATGGTCGCATCCTCCGTCTCGCCGGAACGGTGCGACATGACATTGGTAAAACCGGCGCGATGGGCCATATCCACAGCTTTAAGAGTTTCCGTCAAGCTACCGATTTGATTTACTTTTACAAGCATCGAGTTGGCTGATCCGCGCTCGATGCCCATCGCAAGCCGGGCGGGGTTTGTCACAAACAGGTCGTCACCGACCAGTTGTACCTTGTCGCCCAATTTGTCGGTCAGTGCTTTCCAGCCGTCCCAGTCGTCTTCTGACATGCCGTCTTCGATGGAAATAATCGGGTAGTCGCCGACCAGCGCAGCAAGATATTCGACGTTTTCTTCCGGCGACAGCGATTTGCCTTCGCCCGTCAATTCGTACTTGCCGTCTTTGAAGTATTCGGTGGCTGCGCAGTCCAACGCCAGAAAGATATCCTCGGCAGGTTTATAACCTGCTTTTTCAATAGATTTCAGAATAAAATCAAGCGCATCACGCGTGGAGCTGATGTTAGGTGCAAAGCCACCCTCATCACCAATGCCCGTAGAAAGGCCAGCCGAGGAAAGCTCCTTTTTCAGGGTGTGGAACACTTCGGAACCCATGCGCACTGCGTCGCGGATATTGTCTGCGGCAACCGGCATGATCATGAATTCCTGAATATCAATCGGGTTATCCGCATGCTCGCCACCGTTGATGATGTTCATCATCGGAACAGGCAAGATGCGTGCGGATGTCCCGCCGACATAGCGGTACAACGGCTGCGTACAGTAGTCGGCAGCAGCTTTGGCGGTGGCGAGGGATACGCCCAGAATAGCATTCGCGCCCAGGCGCGATTTGTTGTCGGTGCCGTCAAGTTCGATCATCACGGTGTCGATCTCTACCTGTTCTGTCGCGTCGATGCCGACCAGCGCCTCTGCTATCTCACCATTGACCGCAGCACAGGCTTCCAACACGCCTTTGCCCATGTAGCGTGCCGTGTCACCGTCGCGCCGCTCCACCGCTTCATAGGCGCCGGTGGATGCACCCGATGGTACGGCGGCGCGGCCCATTGTGCCGTCTTCCAATATCACGTCAACTTCAACGGTAGGGTTGCCCCGGCTGTCAAGAATCTCGCGCGCGTGGATGTCGATGATGGTGCTCATGTGACTTTGCCTTCTGTTCGGTTCCCCCGCGTCATAGCCCGACACAACCGGGATGGAAAGAGCTAGGCGCGGCGCGATTTTGCCTGCTGTTCGCGCCACAACGTATAAAGCCCCGAACCTACGATGATCGCGGCACCGGTCAGGGTCAGCGCGTCGGGCCGCTCGCCAAAGACCATGACGCCGATGACCAGCGCAAACAGAATGCGCGAGTATCTGAATGGAGAAACAAAGCTGATCTCGCCCAATCGCATTGCCGCGACGATTGAATAGTAGGCGCCGATACCAATCAAAAGTGCAATCATGAAGTATATGGCGGTCAGTCCAGCCGGCATGACCATGACTTCATTGTTGGCCCATATCATCAGGCCTGATGCCGGGATGAGTACCAAAAAGGCCCAGAAGCTTAGCTGCAAAGATGATGTCGATTTGGGCACGCGGCGCGTTGCCAGATCGCGGATGCCCAAGCCCACAACACCCTGCAGCGCAAACAACGACTGCCAGCTGAAACCTTCCAGTCCGGGCCGGATAATGAGCAGAACGCCAAAAAAGCCAACCAACACGGCCGTCCAGCGCCGCCATCCAACAGCCTCTTGCAAGAAAAGCGCGGCACCCAGTGTCACAAACAACGGCGTGGCCTGCAAAATCGCCGAAGCGGTGGACAAGGGAATAAGCGCGATCGCAGTCACAAATCCGACGGTCCCCACCAACTCACCAAAAGCACGCAACATAATCGCCGGCGTCAACATCTGTCTGGTAAACAAGGCCTGTTTCTGCTGGACCAGCAGACCGGCCAGCAAAACTGCGCTGCCCACCCCCAACATCCCAACGATCTGGCCGACGGGCAACCGGACGGCCATCAGTTTGATAAGCATATCTTCCAGCGCGAAAAGCAACATCGCGAGCACCATCAAGCCCGCGCCGCGAAGATTGTCCATTTGGGTGATCCGATCGTTTAAACTGCGCCACATCTAGGGGCGGCGGATCGGGTTGTCCATGGCCGCAAGCGGCGCGACGGTCACTCTTTTTTTAACGGTACGCCATAAAGTTCCAGCCGGTGCCCGCGCAACTCGTACCCCAACTTTTGGGCGATGCGCTCTTGCAGGGCCTCGATTTCCTCGTCGACAAACTCTATCACCTCTCCGGAATTGATATCGATCAGGTGATCGTGATGGTCACGTTCGGCGTCTTCATAGCGGGCGCGCCCGTCGCCGAATTCCAGCTTGTCGAGGATGCCCGCTTCTTCAAAAAGTTTCACGGTGCGATACACCGTCGCCAGCGAAATGCCCGTGTCGATCGCAGAGGCGCGCGCATAGAGTTCTTCGACATCGGGATGATCCTCACTGTCTTCCAGGACCTGCGCAATAGTGCGCCGCTGTCCCGTCATGCGAAGCCCCTTGGTTTCGCATCTGGTGATGATCGAATTGCTCATGCCGTCTTCCTGTCCCGTGACCCAACATTTAGCGGGCTTTAAACGCGGGGGCCAGCCTGTGTTTGACCTTTTGGTTGACTTTGCGCCTCAAAGAGCCCATCTGCACTCCAAGCGATACCTTCTGCCGCGTGAGCAGTATCACGTCGGGATGTTGAAAGATCCCCGAACGTCGATCCGCAAGGTGCGCCATTGTTCCCAAAATCACGCGTGGGGCCGAACGCATGAGACAGGTTCAGGCATATGGCTTGCGCTTGCGATCTTATATGCGTCACCCGACTGCCGGCGGATCCCGTCGGTGCATAATGATGCGCATACCCGCGCAGGAAAGATTAATATGAGTGATTTTGACATGATGGATCTGCCGCCCAAACTAGTGGCACGTCTCAACGACATGGGCCTGACCGATCCGACACCGATTCAGAAACAGGCCATCCCCCACGCCTTGAACGGGCGCGACGTGATGGGGCTCGCCCAGACGGGCACCGGCAAGACCGCAGCCTTTGGTGTGCCGCTTGTGGCACAGATGCTCGAATTGCAGGGGCGTCCCGCCCCGAAATCCGTGCGCGGCCTTGTGCTTGCGCCGACGCGCGAACTCGCCACACAGATCAGCGTGAACCTGCGCGCTTTTGCCGAAAAAACCAACCTGCGCGTGGCCATGGTTGTGGGCGGACAATCCATCAACAACCAGATCAAGCGCCTCGAACGCGGTGTTGATCTGCTGGTGGCGACACCGGGCCGTCTGCTCGACCTGATGGACCGCCGCGCCGTGCGCCTTGACGAAACGGTGTTTCTGGTGCTCGACGAAGCTGACCAGATGCTCGATATGGGCTTCATCCACGACTTGCGGAAAATCGCCAGCGTAATCCCCAAAGAACGTCAGACCATGCTCTTCTCTGCAACAATGCCAAAGCAGATGAACGAGCTTGCACAAAGCTATTTGCACAAACCCATCCGCGTCGAAGTTTCACCGCCCGGCAAAGCCGCCGACAAAGTGACGCAAGAGATCCACTTCATCGCCAAATCCGAAAAAGCGGGCTTGCTGATCGAGTTGCTGGACAAACACCGCGACGAACGCGCGCTGGTCTTCGGGCGTACGAAACACGGGTCCGAGAAACTGATGAAATCGCTGGTCAAAGCAGGCTATGCCGCAGGCTCCATCCATGGCAACAAAAGCCAGGGCCAGCGCGACCGCGCCATCGCTGCTTTCAAGTCAGGCGAAATAAAAGTTCTCGTGGCCACAGATGTCGCCGCCAGAGGTCTGGATATTCCGGACGTGAAACATGTCTATAACTACGATCTGCCCAATGTACCTGATAACTATGTGCACCGTATCGGTCGCACCGCGCGCGCGGGCAAAGACGGTGCCGCCATCGCCTTCTGCGCACCGGACGAAATGGGCGAATTGCTCGCGATCCAGAAGACGATGGGCATCACGATCCCTGTGGCCTCGGGCCGACCGTGGGAGACTGCCGACATTCCCGCCGGCACGCCCCCAAAAGGCCGCCGCCAACGCCGCCGCCCGGGCGCCGGCCAGCCGCGCAGCACGGAGGGCACCAGAAATGCCGCGAGCCCTAAACCAACACGGCGCAGACGCCGTCGTAAACCCGGCAACCCCGCGGCCAAAGCCTCCTGAAAAGGGCTTTCTTTGGTCTCTAAATATCCCCGCCGGAGGCGTGAAGTCTTACTACGTTACGTGCCACAAAATGTAGCGGGTACCCGTTCGTCTGCGGTAGGGGCGCGCATGAGCTCCAGATCATCCGTCCCGAAGGGATCGCCGTAAGCTGCCATCAACCGGTGGAAAGGCGCGGTGTCACCTGCCACAGCAGCCGTTATCATCTCCTCGATCCGGTGATTGCGCGGTATGACCCGCGGCGAGGCGCGCTGCATCACCGCGGTTGGGTTATGCTCGCGTTCCAACCGGGTCTGCCAGGAATGATACCACGTATCAAATGCCGCACGATCAACAAAGTGATCGCGGGCCTGACCACGTGCCAAGGCGTCAAAAACATTGGTAAAGTCCGCGTGCTGTTCCTGCATCAGCGAGAGCAGGTTCTCGATCATGGGCTGATCCTCTGGACGAGCCTCTGCCAACCCGATCTTCGCGCCCATACGGCGCCGCCATGCGGTTTCCCACATGTCAGGCATTGCATGCACGATCTGCGTGGCCTCCTCGACAGCTCCTTCGGGATCATCCATCTGCTGCAAAAGCGCGGTAGCAAGCTGCGCCATGTTCCATACCGCAATTCGCGGCTGGTTCGAGAATGCATACCGCCCCATCTGGTCAATCGAGCTGAACACAGTATCTGCGTGATACGCATCCATATAGGCGCAGGGGCCATAGTCGATCGTTTCACCCGAAATGGCGCTGTTGTCCGTATTCATCACCCCGTGAATGAAACCCAGCGACATCCACGCCGCGACCAGTTCCGCCTGCGCGCGGCATACAGCCTGCAGCAATTCCATAGGGCCCGATACCTGCGGGTAGTGGCGTGCGATCGCATAGTCGGTCAGCTGTTTCAGCTCCGCAATCTGTCCGCGGTGGGCGAATATCTGAAAGGTGCCCACCCGCAGGTGGCTCGACGCGACGCGTGTCAGAACTGCACCGGGCAGAAGTGTTTCGCGGTAGACATCCTCGCCTGTCAGCGTCGCCGCCAAGGCCCGCGTGGTCGGGACCCCGAGGGCATGCATGGCTTCGGAGACAACATACTCGCGCAGTACCGGACCCAGCCACGCGCGCCCGTCACCGCCCCGCGAATAGGGTGTCCGCCCCGATCCTTTCAGCTGGATGTCGTAACGCCGGCCATCCTGCGCGCAGACTTCGCCCAGTAAAATTGCGCGCCCGTCGCCCAGTTGCGGATTATAATTCCCAAACTGGTGTCCGGCATAAAGCTGCGCCAACGGGGCCGCACCTTTGGGCGTGACGTTGCCCGAAAACACCGCAGCGCGCGTTTGCTCAGAGGCGGGCGCAATCCCCAGATAGGCGCCCAAGGGCTCATTATAGGCGATCAGGGCAGGGTCGCGCACAGCCTGCGGGTCAAGCCTTGTGTAAAAGGCGTCGGACAGGCGTGCGAAACTGTTGTCAAACGGAATTGTAATGGTCATGGGCGACATATAGGGGTGCGCGCGCTTGGCCGCCACACCAAAGCGGCTCAGAACGTTTTGGTCATCAGCATGTAGCCCTCGCGCGCTCTGAAGCCTGCGCGACGGTAAAACTCCTGAGTTTTATCCGCGCCGCGCGCCACTTCCAGATGCAAAGCCTTGAGCCCGGCACCGGCCAAAGCGCGCGGCAGCGCCTGCAGGGTTTCTGATGCGATGCCACGTCCGCGCACGCCAGGACGGATGTAGATTTCGTCGATAAACCCGTCCAAACCACCAAATTCCAGCGACCAGCCAAAAGTCACTACAAGATAGCCGATAGGCGCGCGGGGTGGGCCGATAAGATAAGCCGCGCCATGCGGGATACCTTCCAACAGCGGCTGCAAACCCTCTCGTCGCTTGTCCGCAGGCAGGGTGATCCCTTCCTCGGCATGAAAGGCCGCGACCAAAGCGTCCAGCTTGTCGAGATGTTCGGGGCGCGCGAGCGTCAAAATAGCGCTCACAACCGGCCCAGCCTGTCGGTCAAAAGTGCAAAGAAACCATCGGCGTCAAGGTCACCGATGAAAAGCGCGTTCGCGGGTCGATCAGTGACACCCCACCAGTCAGCTACGGTCATGCCCATCGTCAGTTCGGAGTGTGTCTCAACCTCAACGTTGACGCGCCGACCGGAAAAAAGTTCCGGTGCCAGCAGATAGGCGGTCACGCAGGGATCATGCAGAGGTGCCCCGGCAGAGCCGTACTTCTCTTTGTCAAATCGCTCGAAAAACTCCGTCATCTGGGCGACTGCAATACCAACTGGCGTCCCCAGTGCACGAAAGGCTGCGTTGCGCGGCGCGGTGACAAGCGCCTTATGTGTGACATCCAGCGGCATTACAACAATGGATGCGCCAGATTTTAAAACAATATCAGCAGCCTCCGGGTCGACGTAAATGTTAAATTCCGCCGCGGGTGTTATGTTGCCCACCTCGAAATACGCGCCTCCCATCAGAACAATTTCCTGTACCCGCTCTACGATGTCGGGGGCCCGTTGGAAGGCCGTCGCGATGTTCGTCAAAGGTCCCAAAGGGCAAAGCGTCACCGTGCCTGCGTCTTCGCGGCGCAGTGTCTCTACGATGAAATCCACCGCATGCTGGTCCTGCAACGGCATTTTTGGTTCGGGCAGTTCCGGCCCGTCGAGACCGGTTTTGCCATGAACGTGTTCGGCGGTGACCAGCGCGCGCCCAAGGGGTCTGTCGCAGCCTGCATAAACCGGTACGCCGGGTTTGTCCGCCAACTCGCAGATGATCCGCGCATTCCGCGCGGTCAAGGTCAGCGGAACATTCCCTGCCACACAGGTGATCCCCAACACGTCAAGGTCTTCGGGACTTGCGAGCGCCAGCAGGATGGCTACGGCGTCATCCTGTCCGGGATCGGTGTCGATGATGATTTTTCTCGGTGTCATCCCGCTTCTTTGGCCTGTGCCAGAGCAAGAGTCCAGCGGTCAAAGCGATGCCACATTCTGCGGGCAGAATAGCGCCATGACGCGGCGTTTTCTATATCGGCAGCCGTCGCGGCGTCCGGTGGTATGGGCGCTGGCGGCCGCCTTTTGCATCATGTTTCTCTTGCTGACACTCAGTGGCGCGCAATTGATTTTTTATGTGCCTGCGGCCATCGGAGCTTCAATGGTTCTCTTTATGCTGGTGAGAAACCCTGTAAACGGGTTGTTGATCGAAGACGGGCAATTGGTGCTGTCGGCTTGGCGGAAGCCGCGCCGCATTCCGTTGCGCGACATCGCATTGGTAGAGATCATTGAATGGTCTGACAGCACTGACATGAAAATACATCTTGGATCGGGCGATGTGATCGACGCGTTCTCCGGCGATATTCCGCCCATTGATGACTTTAAGGCAGTGCTTGCGCAGTCGGGGATTGCCCTGACGGTGCACTAGTCAGGCGAGCGAGCTTCCCGTTTCACCTCGTCCCAGAGCGTGTCCATCTCTTCCAGATCGCTGTCCGAAGGCGTTTTCCCTCGCGCGGCCAGTTTCGCCTCGACGGCTTCAAAACGATGGGTGAATTTGGCGTTTGTGGCCCGTAATGCCGCCTCGGGATCAATGCCAAGGTGACGACCCAGATTTGCGACCACGAAAAGCAGATCACCGAACTCTTCTTCTATTTCTTTCTGGCTCAACCGGTCGCGTGCTTCCACCAACTCGCGTGCCTCTTCGACAATCTTGTCGATCACCTCATCGGTAGACGGCCAGTCAAAACCGACACGCGCCGCCCTTTTTTGTAGCTTGAGCGCGCGTAAAAGCGCCGGCAAGCCGATTGCAACGCCATCCAGCGTGCCTTTCTGGGCTTTGCCCGCACGTTCGGCGGCTTTGATTTTTTCCCAGTCCGCAGTTTGCTGATCGGCTGACTTGTCGCGGCTTTCGTCACCGAACACATGCGGGTGACGCGCCACCATCTTGTCGCTGATCGCACGCACTACGGACTGAAAGCTGAAGTGTCCTTCCTCTTCGCCCATGGCCGTGTGATAGACCGTCTGCAGCAACAGGTCGCCAAGCTCGCCCTCAAGTTCGCCATAGTCGCGCCGGTCGATTGCATCCGCAACCTCATAGGCCTCTTCGATTGTGTAGGGGGCGATCGTGTCGAACGTCTGCTCAATATCCCACGGGCATCCGGTTTCGGGATCGCGCAGCCGCCGCATGATCTCGAGCAGGCGTTCAATTCCTGCTTCACTGTCATGGATCAGGTCATCAGCCATTGCAGAGGGTCCTCCTTCGGTGTCAGATGCACCTGACAAACAAAAAGGCGAGGAGTCCATAGCATGCCGGTCGTAAACAGAATTGCGGATATGAGCGATGAGATCATGGCGTGGCGTCAGCATTTGCATTCCATTCCCGAACTTGGGCTGGAGTGTCACAAGACGCAGGCTTTCGTGGCGGAACGGTTACGCGAGTTCGGTGTGGATGAATTGCACGATGGCATTGCCAAAACGGGGATCGTCGCAATCATCAATGGCCGCGGGGACGGCCCAACGATCGGGCTCAGGGCGGATATGGATGCGCTGCCGATGGATGAGACGGCCGACCTTGAATACGCCTCGACACATCCGGGCAAGATGCATGCCTGCGGCCATGACGGGCATACCGCCATGTTGCTGGGCGCGGCGAAATACCTGGCCGAGACGCGAAACTTCTCGGGCCGCGTTGCGTTGATTTTCCAGCCCGATGAAGAAGACGGTGGCGGCGGCGAACAGATGGTCAAAGAGGGCATCATGGAACGCTTCGATATTGGTCAGGTTTATGCCCTGCACAATTCCCCAACCGATGACTTTGGCACGTTCAACATCAATCCGGGCGCCATCATGGCTGCCGCGGATGAGTTCACGATCCACATCACCGGGGTTGGGGGGCATGCGGCACGTCCGCAGTCCTGCGTTGATCCGGTGCTTGCAGGCTGCGCGACCGTGCAGGCTTTGCAAAGCATTGTCAGTCGGAACAATGACCCGCTTGAGCTGCTTGTGATTTCGGTCACGCAAATCCATTCGGGTTCGGCGCATAATGTCATTCCCGAAAGTTGCACCCTTACGGGCACTGTGCGGACTTTTGATAAGAAAGTTCAGGCGATGGCTGTGCGTCGGATGGAAGAGATCATTGCCGGGCAGGCTGCCTCTTTTGGGGTAGAGGCGCGGCTTGACTACAAATACGGGTACCCGCCCACCATCAATCACCCGGCCGAGGCGGACTTTGCCGCAGAAGTCGCGCGCGAGATCGCCGGAGAGGCCGCGGTTGACACCAACACGCCGCCAGCCATGGGGGCCGAAGATTTCTCTTACATGCTGGAGAGCCGACCGGGTGCCTACCTGAAGCTTGGGCAGGGCGAAAGCCCCGGGTGCCATCACCCGCAGTACAACTTCAATGATGAAATCGGTCCGATCGGAGCGTCTTTTTTCGTGCGTCTGGTTGAGCGCGCACAGCCTGTTGCGGGAAGCTGACGCATGGGGTTGGAAGATGCCAAGAACGAGGTCGATCATGCCTTTACCCGCGAGGATATGAAGGGCCACAGTTTTGAGAATGTCTTTGGTGGCGCGCCGTCTTTCCTGCGACGCAAATACACCAAGGACCTTACCGGCGTTGATATTGCTGTTACAGGTATGCCATTCGATCAGGCGGTTACAAATCGCCCCGGTACCCGGCTGGGTCCGCGTGCGATCCGTGAAGCCAGCGCGTTGCAACCCTGTGATCCGCCCTACGGCTGGCCCTTTGACGTGCTAAGCGAGTTTGCGATTGCCGATTACGGAGATGTGGCCTTTGACTATGGCAATACCGCGAGCTTTCCGGAGGCCGCGCGAGCGCATATCGGTGGTATTCTGGCGGCGGGCGTTCCGACCGTGGTGCTTGGCGGCGACCATTACGTCACCTTTCCCGTGCTGCAAGCCTATGCCGAAACGCACGGTCCGCTGAGCTTGTTGCAGTTCGACGCGCATTCCGACAGTTGGCCGGACGATGATTTCGATCGGATCGATCATGGCACATTCGTCTATAAGGCGATCAAAAGTGGGATCGTGGATGCCGCGCATTCGGTTCAGGTGGGTATCCGTACAACGAATACGGACCCGATGGGTGTGACGACGATCGACGCGCGCGAGGTGCATACAAAGGGGCCGGAGGCGGCGGTTGCCAAAATCAAATCCGTTTTGGGCGACCGACCTGTGTACCTGACGTTCGATATCGACGCGCTGGATCCGGCCTATGCACCCGGAACCGGCACGCCGGTTTGGGGCGGGCTGACCTCAGCGCAAGTGGCGATCATGCTGCGCGATCTTGCGGGCATCAATATTGTCGGTGGTGATATCGTCGAGGTTTCTCCACCATTCGACACAACGGGTGCGACGGCGATTGCCGGTGCCCACGTCGCAACCGAACTGTTGAGCCTGATCGGCTGGCGATTGCGCGGAGGCTCGGCATGACGCAGAAAAACCAACCCATCAGCGGCAATGATTTGGCCCGTTTTTCGGGGCCTAACAGTTTTATGCGGCTGCCCGTGGTCAATGACCTCAAAGGGCTGGATGTGGCAGTGCTTGGTATTCCGATGGACATCGGTACCTCCTGGCGCTCCGGCACCCGTTTTGGACCGAAGGAAGTGCGCGCGCAAAGCGCGATGATACGGCCCTATCACATGGGCACAGGGGCGGCACCGTTTGACAGTCTGCAAGTCGCCGATATTGGCGATCTTGCGATCAACACCTTCTCACTGGCCAAAAGTCTGAAAATCATTGAAGCAAGCTATAACGCCATCCTGAACTATGACGCGATGCCCCTTGCGATTGGTGGGGATCATTCGATTACGCTGCCGATCCTGCGGGCCATGCACAAGCGGCACGGCCCCGTGGCGCTGGTGCATGTGGATGCGCATGCCGACGTAAACGAAGAGATGTTCGGCGAGAAGGAAACCCACGGCACCGTCTTTCGCCGCGCTTACGAAGAGGGGCTGATCGTTCCCGACAAGACCTATCAGGTCGGGCTGCGCGGCACCGGCTACACGGCCGAAGACTTTACCGAAGCGCAGGGCTGGGGCTTTCAGCAGTTCCCCGCACAGGACCTCTGGCACCGCAGCCTGTCCGCCCTTGGGGCCGAAATCCGCCGCGATATCGGGCCGGATGCGCCGGTCTACGTAACCTATGACATCGACAGCTTGGATCCTGCCTTTGCGCCAGGCACCGGCACGCCCGAGATCGGCGGGCTGACAACACCTCAGGCGATGGAGTTGATCCGTGCGCTCAAGGGGCTCAATATCGTTGGCTGCGATCTGGTCGAGGTCTCCCCGCCATACGACACCACCGGCAACACTGCTCTTACAGGCGCCAATATTCTGTTCGAGCTACTGTGTGTGCTGCCCGGTGTCGCCTATCGCTGATCTGGTGGGGCGGAGTGTTTTGACATGGTAAGAGGAGCGAAAATGTTCGGATCGGTTCTGATCTTTGCGGTGCTTTTGGGCATGGCCTACGTGCGCGTGGCACCACTTGATCCTGCAAGATGGCACGTGGCCGTCGATGCCATAGCGGATGAAGACCGAACCGGCGGTGCCGTGCGCGTTATCAAGGGCGACGAAACAACGCTAAAAGCACTGGATCAGGCGGCGCGTGCGCTTGCACGCACCACTGTGCTTGCCGGCTCGGTTGCTGAAGGGCGTATCACCTACGTGACGCGGTCGCTTCTGTTTGGGTTTCCCGACCTCACAACGATCGAGCTTGTCGGCGAAGAGATAAGGATGTTTGCCCGATTGCGCTTCGGTACGTCAGATATGGGTGTCAACCGCAGTCGATTGGAGCGGCTGATCGCTGCCGTCCAGTGACGAGGACAGACAACCCTGTTCCACCTCGCGCCACATCGGCACATTCAGCGACATCTGACACTGAGCCATAAACATCCGGCCATCTACTTGCATGCAGATTGTCTGGCCCAACTCGATACGTGCACCAGACCTGTCCGTGCAGTAGCAATCGACAGTTTTCCCACTGGGATATGTGATGTCGGCAAAGGCCGGCACCGCGCTCAAGACAAAGGCAAAAATTAAGCGTATCATGAGCAGAATTATAGCATGGATTGCAGCCTTGACCAACGGCTTTCAATATCGGATGGGGTGTAAATGATCCCACGTGAAAGACTCAGACAGATTACCGAACGGTTCCAATATCTGGAGGCCGCAATGGCCGCTGGCGACGCATCTGCAGACATCGCGACACTTGCCAAGGAATACTCTGACCTGCGGCCCGTGGTCGAGCAGATCGAGGCCTATCAGCAACTTCTTAGCGATCTGGATGAGGCGCAGGATATGCTGGCAGACCCGGATATGGCGCCACTCGCGGAAGAGGAGGTGCCGCGCATCAAGGCCGCTTTGCCCGACGCGGAAGCGGCCCTTCAACTGGCGCTTTTGCCCAAGGACAAAGCAGACGCCAAACCTGCGATGTTAGAGATCCGGCCAGGCACAGGCGGCGACGAGGCAGCACTATTTGCCGCTGATCTTCTGCGGATGTACCAGCGCTACGCCGAGGCGAAGGGCTGGAAAATGGAGCTGATAGAATTGCAGGAGACGGAGCTTGGCGGGATCAAGGAAGTCGTCGCACATGTGAAAGGGCAAGACGTCTTTGCGCGGCTCAAGTTCGAAAGCGGTGTACACCGCGTGCAACGGGTACCGTCGACAGAAAGCGGAGGCCGCATCCACACGTCTGCCGCAACGGTTGCCGTTTTACCCGAAGCGGAGGATGTGGACATCCAGATCGATCCCGGGGATTTGCGCATTGATACCATGCGCTCATCGGGGGCTGGTGGACAGCACGTCAACACGACGGATTCTGCTGTGCGCATTACGCATGTGCCCACAGGTCTGGTTGTGACCAGTTCGGAAAAGTCGCAGCACCGCAACCGCGAGATTGCAATGCAGGTGCTCAAAGCCCGGCTTTATGACCTTGAGCGCAGCCGCGTCGACAGCGAACGTTCCGCTGACCGCGCCGCACAGGTCGGGTCAGGCGACAGATCCGAGCGGATCCGCACCTATAACTTTCCGCAGGGGCGGATGACGGATCACCGCATCAACCTCACGCTGTACCGACTTGATGCGATCCTGCAGGGCGATCTGGACGAAATCGTGGATGCCCTGACGGCAGATGCGCAGGCACGGCAACTGGTGGAGATGGGCCAGTGACGGCCGCCGAAGCCATGGTCGCGGCAATGGCGCGCCTCAGGGCGGCAGGTGTGCCGGACCCAGCGCGGGATGCCCGGGTCTTGCTCGCGCACGCAGCTCAGGTCGATGCGGCACGGGTGACACTTATTGCGCCTGAAGATATCGCAGATGACATTGCAGAACGCTATGACCATCTGGTGGCCTTGCGTGCCGTGCGCGTGCCGGTCTCGCAACTGATCGGCACACGTGAGTTTTATGGCCGGCGCTTTGATATCTCTCAGCAGGTGCTTGATCCGCGTCCGGAAACCGAAAGCCTTGTCGAGGCTGCCCTGTCTGTCCCTTTTGAAACAGTGCTGGATCTGGGGATAGGATCTGGCTGTATCCTTGTCACGCTGCTGGCAGAACGCCCTGAAGCCGTCGGGGTTGGTGTCGATATCAGCACCACCGCTTGCCTGCAGGCCAGCGCCAATGCCGTGTTGCACGATGTTGCCGATCGCGCCTCCATCCTGCAGTCTGATTGGTTTGACAAAGTCGACGGGCGCTTTGACCTTATTGTCGCGAACCCGCCATACCTCGCGCGCGACGAAATGCGTGATGTTCAACCTGAGGTGCGCGACTACGAACCGCGCGCCGCTCTGACCGATGAGGCGGACGGGCTGTCGGCCTACCGCACCATTGCCGCAGAGGCACAAGGATATCTAAGTGCGCAGGGCAGGGTGCTGGTCGAAATCGGCTGGAAACAGGCTGACGCGGTGCAAGAGATATTTGCCTCTCAAGGCTGGGGTGATATTGCGATTCTCCCTGATCTGGGCGGCCGCGACCGTGTGGTTGCAGCATCTAAACCGGGGTAATCTTCACCGATTTTTGCAGTAAAACACCTAAAACGATCCGAAATGCCAGTTTTTCTCTTGCAGCGATGGCCGCAGCGTGTTTATTCAAGAGTGTTGCAGCGGTGGATGCTCTTATGCGGTCCCGCGCGGCGTTAAGCCCAACATGTCGAACCACCGGATTGGCTGAGACTGACCTTACATCCGGATTTACGATTAACAGCACGAAGGCTGAGCAAGCTTCATGAAATCATCGAGATCACGGTCCCGTTCGAAGGGAAACCGCAACAGGTCCAATAATCAGGGCGGCAACGTCATTAACCGGGTCTTCGACAGCTCTGGCCCGGAAGGCAAAGTGCGCGGCACACCGCAACAGATCATCGAGAAATATAACCAGCTTGCGCGCGATGCGCATCTGGGCAATGACCGTGTCGCCGCCGAGAACTTCCAGCAACACGCCGAACATTACACCCGCCTGCTCAGCGAGGCGCAGCGCGAAATCGACCAGCGCCGCGAAGAACAGGAGCGCCAGAACCGCGAACGTCAGGCAGAACGCGACCGCGAACGCGCAGAGCGTCAGGAACGCGAGGCCGCACAGGTCTCAACCGAGAGTGCCGCGCCTGCGGCTGGTACGGATGACGACGGTGACAATGGACTGGTCGACACACCCGAAAGTCAGCCCAAGCCCAAGCGCAACCCGCGCCGCAAGCCCCGCCAGAACAAAGGCCAACCCGGCGCGGACGAAGCAGGCGGTGAGGCGGCTGCCGCGCCCGAGCCCACAGACGACGCGCCAAAAGCTGCCGAATAAGGCCGTCAGCGCTCTGCGATCACGCGTGCAAGGGCGCAAAAGCCTTCAAGCGATATCTGTTCAGCCCGATCTGTTGCGTGCAGCCCTGCCATGCGCAACGCGCCTTCGATATCGGGCGCCACCCCTTTAAGCGCCGACCTCAACATCTTGCGTCTCTGGTTGAACGCCGCTGCAACAAGCTTGCTCAATACCTGCGGGTCCGCCGGATAGCGTGGCTCGGGCAGGGCGGTCAAATGCACCACACTGCTTGCAACCTTCGGCGGCGGCGTGAAAGCTTCGGGTGGCAGTTGCATAACAATGCGCGCCTCTGTCCGCCACTGGGCCAAAATCGACAACCGGCCATAGGCCTTGCTTCCGGGCCGTGCTACAATCCGTTCCGCTACTTCGCGCTGGAACATCAACGTCAGACTTTCCCAGAATGGGGGCCAGACCGCTGGCGTCAACCACCGCACCAATAGCTCGGTACCCACGTTGTAAGGCAGGTTGGCGACAACCCGAACTGGTGCGTTTAGCTGCGTCAAAGGGTCAATGGCCAAAGCATCCCCCTCCACAACCGTCAAGCGCCCGGGGTAGGCTGCCGAGATATCTGCCAAAGCCGGCAAGCAGCGGGCATCTTTTTCAATGGCCAGAACTTTTCGCGCGCCTTCCGCCAATAACCCGCGGGTCAACCCGCCGGGCCCCGGGCCGACCTCAAGCACATCGCATCCCGAAAGGTCCCCCGCCTGCCGGGCAATCTTTGCCGTCAGATTAAGATCCAACAAAAAGTTCTGCCCCATGGATTTACGCGCCTGCAAATCATGAGTGCGGATTACGTCCCGCAAAGGCGGTAAACTGTCGATGGCGCTCATGTTTCTTTGGTCCCGAAATATCCCCGCCGGAGGCACAAAATCTTACCCGTTGCCTCACCCACGGCCCACCGCCATCCGATGTGCCAAACGCAATGCCTCTATCATGCTCATTGCATTGGCCCGCCCCTGGCCGGCAATGTCAAATGCCGTGCCATGATCCGGAGACGTGCGCACAAACGGCAGACCCAGGGTGACATTCACGCCCCGGTCGAAATCCAGTGTCTTTATGGGGATCAGCGCCTGATCGTGATACATTGCCACGGCCGCATCATATCCGGCTCTCGCCTGCGCATGAAACATCGTATCGGCGGGCAAGGGGCCGCGCAGATCAATGCCTTCTTCGGTCATCTTTGCGATCAGCGGCGCAATCCAGTCCAGCTCTTCATGCCCCATCGCGCCGCCTTCACCTGCATGCGGGTTCAGACCCGCCACGGCGATCCGTGGCGCCTTGATGCCGAAACGCTCTCGCAAATCGCGCGCCGTGATTTCAATCGTTTCGCGCAGCAGATCGGGGGTGAGCGCCTCTGGCACCGCGCTCAGCGGAATGTGGATGGTTGCGGGTACAACCCGCAAAGCATCGCTGGCCAGCATCATCACCGCCCGTCCGGCCCCGCCTGCCAAGGCCTGCAGGTATTCGGTATGGCCTGGGTATTCGAAACCTGCACCGTCAATAAGCGCCTTTTTGTGGATAGGGGCGGTGCAGAGCGCGGCGGCATCTCCGCATGTGACGAGCGCCACACATCGCGCGATCACATCGATCACGCTGCGCGCATTGCGCGGATCCGGCTGCCCCGGTACTGCGGGCGCGGCAAAGTCATGCGCCAGAACTGCCAGCCTGTCCCCGTCTGTTTCAGAAACGGCATCAAGAGAGTTCACGATCGTGACAGCTGTGTCGGGCGGCAAGTGCGCAGGATCACCGACCCAAACCATGGGCACCTCGCCACGCAGCGCGCGCCAGGCGGTCGCGGCGACCTCGGGTCCGATGCCTGCAGGCTCGCCGCAACTGATGACAACGGGTCGTGTGCCGGCCGTCACGGGAAAACGATACGGGCGTCAGCGCGCAGCTGCTCAAGGAAACTGTCAGCAATCGCGGTAAGCCGCTGCGCGCGCAGCGAAGACGCGGCCTGATCGCGGTTCACATCCTGATTTGCCACAGCCGTTCGGCCGCAGAGCATCAAAAATACCAGCGTCTCGCCGTTGTTACGCGTCAGCGCTGTTGATGTCTCGCCGGGGTCAAGCTTGCTGAGTTCCAGTGCCACATCGGCCGGTATCTCCGCAGGTGGTCGGCTGCCGCGCTCAAGCGTTTCCGGCGGCTGCCCCTGCGCCACGCCGTAAAGATCGTCGCATCTGTCGATTTCACTGCGGACCTTGCGCGCAGCATTCAGTCCCGCTTCGCTGCGGCCGCCGGGAATGTAGTAGATGGCATAATCGATTGCGGCGAATTCCTCGGGCTGCGTTCCGGCTTCCTGAATGTCACGCAACTGGAACAACGCAACAGCATTCGGAATGGGGATCGGGTCTGTGACTTCACCCGGTGCAAGACCCAAAAGCAATGGGCGCAGCACCGGCGGCAGGTTGCTTAGCGACTGCCAGCCAAGGCGTCCGCCCTGATCCCGTGTCGCTGTCGCCGAATACTGCCGCGCATATTCCGAGAATTCCGCTTCAGAGGTGGAGGCGGCAATCAGGGTGGCAATCTCTTCCACTTCGGCCAGCCTTTCCGCGGGCGCTGGAATGATGATCTCCGACACCAGAACACGAATATCGGTGGAGCCGGTGCTGCTGCCCAAAGCCTGGTCGATCTCTTCTTCCGTCACTTCCAGTCGCGGGCCGAACCTTGCGCCGATGTACTCACGCCAGGCGACACCAACCCGTACGAAGTCCTGAAAGGTTTCCTTGGCCACCCCGTTTTCTTCCAACACGACGATGAACTCTTCAGCAGACAGATTGACCCGCGCGGCAAACTCTTCCATCCCCGCCTGCAAGGCCTCTTCAGACAGGTCCAGCCCGACCGAGTTTACCACCGTGGCGCGTAGCCTTTCATCGATCAATTCTTCCACGACTGCGTCGCGGCTTGAACGGGGGGCGTTCAACAGCGTGAGAAACTGCTGTCTTTGTTCGACTTCAAAGGCAGTGATGACTGAATCATTTACGATTACAACCGGGCTGAACAGCCCTTGTGCGGTCAGCGGTCCGCCGAAAAGTAGCATTCCCGCGATCAACAGAGGCGCTGTCAGTTTTTTCATAAGCTGCATTTAAGTACTACCCGCATGTTCTGGAATAGGTTTCGGTTCCGCGACGCGCCGAGAACCCGCGCAGTCCAATGGTTAAGCCCAAACTGGTGGAGGGCTCAAGGCTTGTTGACGAGGTATAGCGCCGGCGGACCGAGAAATCGACCTCAACGCATTCGTTCTCGTAGATCAAGCTGAAGCCTGCTCTGGACGCGCGGTCTTCGATCAGATCGTAGCGCCAGTCAGCATTCGCGCGCCACGCGCCGGCAATCGCGAAAGATCCGTCAAGATACACCTCGGAGGTGTCGATGAACCGGCTTTCTGCCGGATCCTTGACAAGCCACAGGTAACTGCCCGACAGCGTCCCGCGGCGATGCGAGAACCCTCCCAGTATCTCTGCCTTGGTAAAGTTAAAGCTTTCATCGAACAGGGTGCGCGCGGTGACAGCAAGACCGCCATCGGTTTTGATTTGACCGGCCACCAGAAAATCCGACCGCATGCCGTCAAGGCCGGAAGACTGTGTGAAATTCTTGTCCTCGTCTTTTCGATAGACCTGACCGAATGTCAGGGCGTGTTCCGCGCCCGTCGGAGAAAACCGCGACCAGTTGATGCCAACGGCGCTGACGGCACCGCGCTCTTGCCGATCCGGTGCAGGAAACCTCGACAAGGCCAGAAGGTTGCCGCCGTCAAAATCTACCAGCGTGCTTTCTTCGTTGGGAATGTCCAGCTGAGAGGCACCGGTCCATGCCAGTTGCCCGATAGGCTCTAGAAACTGCGTCGCTCCTGTCTGATCCACGCGGGTCATCGGGTAGCGCAGTGCGACCGTCGTGAACGGGGTGATCTGGCTTTGGTTCTGATTGGTTGTGCTGTCTTGGGTGATGTTAAAGATGTCACCGTTAAGGCCCAGCTGGGTTTCCGCACGCAGGCCTCCGGGTAGCCCAAAGCCGTAAAGCCACTTTGCCTGCGTGTTCAAGCGCTGCACGTCGCGACCGTCTACATCGCGGTCCGAGTAGCGAATGTGGTTATGTGCATTTGCTGTCAGCCGCAATTCACCCGGCACACCGGATGGAAAAAAGCGGCGCTGGTAGAATACGTCGCCTATGATCGTCGGGATGGTCGAATTTTGCTCGTTGTCGCGCAGCGATTGATAGTTGATGAGGCTGCCGGCCGCGAATTCGTCACGTTTTGCCCGGCTGACAAGAAGTTGGCTGTCCAGACGGTCTTTCCCAGAGTAGCCATAGTCTTGAAGGTAATCGTCGTCAGATGTGATCTCTATATCGAATTCAAGCTTGATATCGTTGCGCAGAGCGAATGACCCGTCTCCGAAAAGGTAGCTGCGCGTCTCACCCGGTCTTTCGTCGTCTCGGCTGATGGCCGAATTGAACTCGATCGCGCCGTTCACATAGGCTTGCCTGTAGCGTAATTCGATCGTGTTTGTGCGGCTTGAAACATAGGGTGTTACGGTCAGGTCGCGGTCTTCGCGCAGGGCGATAAAGTAGGGCACCTTGATCCCGAAGCCCAGCTCGGAGGTGCTGCGAAAAGACGGGATCAGGAAACCGGTGATGCGTTCGACCGTGGGGTCGGGCAGGCGCAGGCGCGGCACGTAAAGGATGGGCACATCCCTTACACGCAGTTGCGCCTGATCGAAGTAGAGCTGCCTTTCCTCTTTGTCGTGGATAATGCGGCGGGCGCGTATCTGCCAAAGTGGCGGTTTGCCGTCTTCGCAGACGTTGCAGGATGTAACCGCCGTTTTGTACATCTGGTTGTAGCGTTCATCCACGCGCTGCATCTGGGCGGCGGCCAGTTGCAATTGCTGGTCGATGACAATTCTCGCTCCGGTCAGCAACCCGGCCTGCAAGGAGGGCGACAGTTCTGCAGCACTGGCAAGCACCGTAATGTCACTGCCGTCAGCAAGCGTAATGGGACCTGTGACCGTGAGTTCGCCCGACACCCGGTCGTAGCGGATTTCCTGCGCCTGAATGCGCACCGATCCCTGAAATGCCTCGACGTTTCCGCGCGCCACCAGCTCGCGCTCCGCAGTTACAAAAACCTCGTCGGCGACCAAGACTGCAGGGCGCTCTTGCGGTGCTTCCTGCGCCTGAAGGCCAGCTGGCAACAGCAATGCGAGGATCAAGAAGAAGGCCCGCAGCATCAGCCGTCCTCCGCATGCAAGAGTGGTCCGAAGGCAAGCAAGACAGATGCTACCGGCGGGGCCCAGGCCGCCAGAAGAACGGGAAGTTGGCCGTTCTCTCCTAAAATCAAAGCGAAGCTGCGGGCAAAATACAGGGCAAACCCAAGCAGCACCGCGGTCAATACAGCGATACCGGTTCCGCCAAATCGGGTGTGGCGCATGGTAAAGGCCGCGGCGATCAATACCATGGAGACCAGAAACACCGGACGGGCGACCTCGGATTGCATCCAGACCTGATGCTGTCGCGATGAAAAGCCCGCCTGATCAAGTTGTTCGATAAAGTCGGGCAACTCCCAGATGGACACGGTGCTGGGGTGGCCAAAGCTTTCACGGATGCGTTCGATGGTGAGCGTCGACGGAATGATAAGTTCACTATGCGTGCTGGAATTTGCCTCGGAATTGGTGCCGCGTGCCAGGGGCCAGTCCTTGACGTTGCGCAGATACCATTCCAGCTCGCGCAATTCCGCACTGTCGGCATGCAACCGGCGCACGGGGGCACCTTCGGCGTCATAGGCCATGAATGTCACATCAAAGAGCACCGAAGCGTCAGGATTGGAGCGGTAGGCGCGAATGACCATCTGCCCGTCTTCCGTGGCCTGTCGCAGCCATAGCCCTTCCGTCGAGATTGACAGCGTGGACACCCCGCCCGACCGGTAGCTTTGCGCCAGTTCGTTGTATTTCTTGGAAGTCGCCGCGACGATGGGATTAAGCATTGTCGTCGCGAATGTTCCGAGCATCAGAACGACCACGACTGGCGCGACCAAAGCGCCCAGTGCCGAGCGCCCGGCAGCCCGTGTCGCAATCAACTCGGAGGTGCGTGCCAGATTGATGAAAAACGCCACCGTCGACAACAGCACGATCAGCGGCAGCACCTGATTTACAGCTTGCGGGGCATTCAGCAGAACCAACTCGAAGATCCCACCCGCATTGACGCCTCTGTCCGCAAAGCGCCGTGTCTGATCGACCAGATCGACAAGAGCGATAAGCGCAAAGAGACCGATAAAACAAACTCCGAGCCACATGGCAAAGCGACGTGCGAAATAGAGGTGCAGTGTCATGCTGTGCGCCTCGCAAACCGCAAGAATGCGCCACGGGGTTTGGCCGCGATCCATAGCATAAGGACCACAAGCAGCGCGCTGCCGGCCGTCGGCAGGTACAGCAGGGGCCATAGGTCAGGGTCTTTACGGACCGGGCTTTGCAAGGTGCTGCGCACCCCGTCAATGGCGACCAGAACGCCAAAGGCGATGCCAACTTCGCGCCATACACCAAAACGGGAATAACCACCGACAAGCAGTGTGGCAAAGCCAATCAGCGCGGCAACCACGCAAAACAACGGATCAGCAAAGCGCGCATGGAAGCTTTGCACGATACTGCCCTTGCTCCGCCCGGTTTGCGCGACAAGGTCATCCCACGGCTGCATCAGCTCCCATGTGGTCATGCGATCGGGGTCCAGTCGCCGTGTCGCATCACTTTGCACAAGCGCGGAAATGTCGAACGAAAAATCTCTGTAATTCGCCGTCGACAGGCGCGATGTAGCGGTATCGATCCGCTGCGCCATACCGTCCAACATGATAAGAGACGTGGTGTCTTCGTTGCGGATCAGGTAGGCGCGTGCGGCGGTATAGATGACACCTTCGTCCGCGCGACGGCGATCCGACAGAAAGACGTCACGCAACACACCTTCATCGTCGATCTCGCGCGTGTAGAAGGTAACCCCCTTGGAGGGATGCAGAAAACGCCCCTCTGTCAGCAGGCGGGCCGTGGCGTTCTGGGTGATTTCGCTTTGCCGGTAGCCTAACTGCTCTTGTGACATGGGCAGTAGCACATGGTGCAACGATGACGCCATGACGAACACGATCGCCCCGAAAAGCAAAACCGGCCGTGCCAGCCTGAACGGGCCGGTGCCGGTGGCTTGCATCACTGTCAGCTCGCTTTCATTGTTCATGCGATTGGTGACATAGACCGTGGCGGCAAAGGTGGCGATCGGCAGTACAGTCGTTATCAGCTTGGGCAGTCCCAGGGCGGTGAATTCCAGAAACACCAAAGCCGATTGCCCGTCACTTATGAGTTGCTCGAACAAGGAGACGCCGCGGTTGATCCACAGCACTGTGACCAGAACAAGCGCAAAGAACCCGAAAAGCACGAGAAGCTGCGACAGCATATATCTGTCGATGCGTACCACTTCGATTCCCTCTTTGTCCGTTTCTGCTTTTTGCTTTTTTGACAGAGTAGACCAATCTTCGCCTTTGGAAAACTGCTATCTGGTCTTTGTGTGTCAGGCGCGCTACGTCCTACGCAGATGAAACCTCAAGAAGGCTCCTGCTATGACCACGCCCACCTCCGTCTCCTTTGTTGAAACCGATATAGATTTACTTGGCGACCAGTCGGGGCGCGTGGCGATTGTGATAGGCGATGAGGGGCAGCTGGACGGGGCAGGCAGACGGGTGAACCGCCTTACAAAAGGCGCGCTGAAACGTGCGGTTGAGGCGAAGGTTGAAGAAGGGCTGAAAGCGGGTACAGTTTTCAGTCTGGCCTATCCCGCGGGGATGGCTGCGGTGGCGGTCGATGTCTTGTGCGTGCCGCGACGTTCTGACGTGCACAAAGCGCGCGCGGCGGGCGCCATAATCGGAAAACAACGCGGTAAATCGGATGTGTTGCTTGCGCTTGGCAATTCAAAATGGGCCGCGGATATCACGCTTGGCGTTGTGCTGCGTGACTACCAGTTTCAGGACCACAAAACAGCGGCAGAGGAACGGCAGGGCGCGATCACAGTGATGTGCAACGCACCAGATGCGGTGTCTCAGGCCGCCGCGCCACGTCTTGCTTTGGCAGAAGGCACGTTCTTTACGCGCGATCTGGTCAACGAGCCTGCCAATATCCTGACAACCACAGCTTTCGCCGAGCGCCTTGTCGAGATGGAAGCACTTGGCCTGCAGGTGGAAGTGTTGGACGAAGACGAGCTTGCCAAGCTGGGCATGCGCACATTGCTGGCTGTCGGACAGGGCTCTGACAGCCCGTCCAAGGTTGTTGTGATGCAGTGGAATGGCGGCGCTGAAGGGGCGGCACCCTTGGCACTGGTGGGCAAGGGAGTTGTGTTTGATACCGGCGGCATCAGCCTTAAACCTGCGGCCGGTATGGAAGACATGACGATGGATATGGGCGGTGCGGGTACGGTCGCGGGTGTGATGCGCACGCTGGCGTTGCGCAAGGCCAAGGCCAATGTGGTCGGCATCGTCGGTCTTGTCGAAAACATGCCGTCGGGCACAGCAATACGGCCAGGCGATGTCGTCACTTCGATGAAGGGCGATACGGTCGAAATCCTCAACACCGATGCCGAAGGCCGTTTGGTGTTGTGTGACGCGATGTGGTACACGCAGGAACGCTTCAAGCCGGCGGCGATGATTGATCTGGCAACGCTGACCGGTGCGATTATTATCGGTCTGGGCCACGAAAATGCAGGTGTGTTTTCGAACGATGACGACCTGTGCCGCGCCTTTCTCAAGGCGGCTGAAGCCGAAGGTGAGGGGGCATGGCGCATGCCGCTGGGACAGGCCTATGATGACATGTTGAAATCGCCCATCGCGGATATGAAGAACATCGGGGGCCGACCGGCCGGTTCGGTGACCGCGGCGCAGTTCCTTCAACGGTTTGTGAAAGACGGCGTTCCATGGATCCATCTGGACATCGCCGGCGTGGCGTCGGTCAAAACTGACACCCCACTTGCGCCCAAGGGCGCGACAGGTTGGGGCGTGCGCGCGCTCGACCGGCTTGTGGCGGATGCCTACGAAACGGAGTAGCCGCCCGTGGGCAAGGCCATGTTTTACCATCTGACGCGGCGGCCCGTCGAAGACACGCTGGCGATGCTGCTGGCCAAGGCCCAGCAGGCCGGGTGGCGTGTGAGCGTGCGCGGCACCTCGGTTGAGCGGCTGGCATGGTTGGACGAAAAGCTATGGCTCGGCGCGGAAGACAGCTTCTTGCCCCACGGTTTGGCGGGCGGCGCGCATGACCACGCTCAGCCCGTGTTGCTGACCTGCGGGGCTGATCTGACCAATGGAGCAACCTGCCTGATGACTGTTGATGGCGCCGAGGTCGCACCGGAAGAGGTCGCCTCTCTGGAGAGAACCTGTGTGCTTTTCGACGGAAATGCCGAAGATGCCCTGCAAACGGCCCGCGCACAATGGCAGGCGATGAAGACCGCCGGCATGCATGCAGTGTATTGGTCTGAGGAAAGTGGTAACTGGCAGAAAAAAGCAGAAACCATGGGTTAGGACGGTGCGCAAGCTTTGGCGTCTAGCGGATCAGAGTGAGCTCGTTCCCGGTGATCTGGATCGTGCCCCAGCGCTGTAAATAGGTCATCCCCATGAGGGAATTTGACATATCACCTTCGTTCACCACAGCTGGCACATCCGTGTCGGTCACCGGCCCCAGCGCGATGCTGTCCAGTCGCACCGGCGCGGTGCGTACTTCTCCGTTGGCAGTCATGGCGCGGCTGTAATAGGTCAAGCCGTCCACATCGAGCCCCGCAAGCGCGGCATCTGTCTTGGTCAGAACCACAGAGGTGGCCCCTGTATCCAGCACAAAGGAGATACGCGCACCGTTCACTTCCGCGTCGAGGTAGTAGTGGCCATTCGCGCTGCGCGGGACGACAATCTTGTTTTCTTCGGCAAAAACCGTCTGCTGGGGCCTGACCGTCTGTGCGATGTCGCCCCAAAGCCCATAGGCGGCAATCGCTCCACCAAAGATCAACGCCCAAGCCGCCGCCTGTTGCAGCGTCTTGTTCCAGTTGGTTTTTCCCTGTGTGACGAACCAGCCGATGACCATTAAGCCCAGAAGGACCAGATAAATCAGCCGCCCCGTGTCAAAACTGTCCAAGCCGGTGTTCCTACATTTGTGCTGATCTTTATATAGGGTGGCGTGCGGAAATGTCAGCTTGCACCGGGGCCAAATCCGAAAGCCGCAAGGCCGTCCAGCACAAACTGCACGGACAAAGCAGCCAACAGCATGCCAAGAAGGCGGGTGACAACGGTGACGCCCGTCTTGCCAAGCGCGCGCTCAAGCGTGCCTGCCACCATGAAGAGTGCGGTCACGATCACCATCACCAGACCGGTTGCACCCAATACCATGGCCGCGCCTTCCCAGCCCGGGCGCTGGCCCATCAGCAGGATCACCGAGGCAATCGCACCGGGACCGGCTATAAGCGGTATCGCCAGCGGAAACACTGAAGGATCGTCGGTTTCATCCTCTTCCGATTGATCCTCGCGCCGCTTCGTGCGCCGTTCGAACAGCATATCCAAGGCAGTCAGAAAAAGCAGAACACCGCCGGCAACACGAAAAGCCGGCATCGATATGCCGATAAAGCTCAGCAATGCCTCTCCGAAAGCTGCAAATGCCAGAAGGATCACCACGGCAATCAGCGTTGCCCTCACGGCAATGCGACGGCGCGCGGCATCTGACATGCCTTGGGTCAGGGCCACAAACAGCGGCGCCAGCCCGATCGGGTCGATCACGACAAACATCGTGACAAAAGCAGTTATCAAAAAGGCGGTGTCGATCATTTCTACCTCGACTGGTTCGAAGGCCTTTGCGAGCCTTAGGGCAGCCGTGCGTCGATGGCAAACGGGAATGCGCAGGACGGGCTTAGGTTGACATATGTCAAGGTAAGTTGACACTTGAGATGTAAGAATTGCGATACACAACAGATGGGGTTCCTATGCGTATCGTATTCATCCACCCGAATTATCACTCAGGCGGAGCGGAAATTGCAGGTAACTGGCCGCCCGCGTGGGTCGCTTATCTTGCAGGCGCTTTGAAGCGGGCAGGCTATGACGATGTACACTTCATCGATGCGATGACCAACGATCTGGCAGATGACACCTTGGCAGAGAAGTTGCGCGACCTCAAACCGGACGTTGTGGGCTGCACTGCCATTACGCCCTCCATCTATGTGGCAGAGCGGGTGTTGGAGATCGCCAAAGACGTCGCCCCCGATGCCTTGCGTGTACTGGGCGGTGTCCACGCGACTTTCATGTACAAGCAGGTCCTGTCCGAAGCGCCGTGGGTCGATGTGATCGTGCGCGGCGAAGGCGAAGAGATCATCGTCGACCTGATGAACGCCGTGGCAGAAAAACGCTGGCCCGACGCGCGGCACAGCATCAAAGGTCTTGCCTTTCGAGATGATAAGAAAATCGTGGCGACACAGGCCGCTTCCACCGTCAAGGACCTTGACGGGATCGATCCTGACTGGTCGCTGTTGGAGTGGGACAAATACATCTACATCCCTCTCAACAAAAAGGTGGCGATCCCCAATATGGCGCGGGGATGCCCGTTTACCTGTTCGTTCTGTTCGCAATGGAAATTCTGGCGCGACTACCGCGTGCGCGATCCTTTGAAAGTTGTGGATGAGATCGAAAAACTGGTGAACGAACATGACGTCGGCTTTTTCATCCTAGCAGATGAGGAACCCACCATTAACCGCAAGAAGTTCATCCAATTCTGCGAGGAGCTTATCAAGCGCGGCCTGCCTGAGAAGGTACAGTGGGGCATCAACACCCGTGTCACCGACATCTACCGCGACAAGGACCTGTTGAAGTTTTACCGCAAAGCCGGGTTGGTGCATGTGTCTTTGGGAACAGAGGCGGCGGCGCAGTTGAAACTGGATCTCTTCAATAAGGAAACCAAGGTCGAGGAAAACAAGGAAGCGATCCGTCTTTTGAAAGAAGCGGATATCTTTACCGAGGCCCAGTTTATTGTCGGGCTCGACAATGAGACCAAAGAGACGCTGGAAGAGACTTTCCAGATGGCGTGGGACTGGCAACCGGATCTGGCGAACTGGTCAATGTATACGCCCTGGCCGTTCACGCCGCTCTTTCAGGAGTTGAAAGACCAGGTCGAAATCTTTGATTTCTCGAAATATAACTTTGTTACACCGATCATGAAACCAGAGGCGCTGACCCGTGGCGAATTGCTTGACGGGGTGATGAAGAATTACCGTCGCTTCTATATGCGCAAAGCGCTCTTTCATTATCCATGGCGCGGGACAGGCTATCGCCGGCGCTATCTCTTGGGCTGTCTTAAGGCTTTTCTCAAGGCCGGTGTCAGCAGAACGTTTTATGATTTGGGCAAAGCGGGCTACTGGGGCCCGCAGACAAAAGACAAGGTGCATTTTGATTTTGACGAGACACGAACACTCGCCGAGGCACAACTGGAAGACTGGGAAGCTGCCGCTGATCGTGCAGCCCGTGCAGCAGAGCGTCGCGAAGCGGTTCGCAAACAGGGCAAGGCGCGTGCGCTGGAACGGTCTGCAGATTTCAAAATGCCGAATGGTGCCGCAGTAAAGGCCTGCGGTGGTGGTGATCAGCAGATGGAGGATGCAGATGCCTGATGGATCGCATCTTTTTGAGCCCCAAACCGAAAGTCTGATCGGGCCGAACGCGATATTGCAACTGCAAGCGCCGGTGGATGAAATACTGGGGCAGGGTGTTCTGGCGCAGATACTTGACCTTTGTCGCGTATCGATGCCCACGGGGGACCGCATGATCGCCGAGGAAGAGGCCGCACGCGTGCATCACACGCTGTGGCAGCTGTTTCCGGACCGGGCGCAGGCGGTGTCAGAGCGGGCCGGCCACGGCACCGCGCGCTACATCCGCAAAAACCGCATCCCCCGTTTGGCGCGGGTGGCGTTGCGCGTGTTGCCGGCTGCGATAGCCGAGCGGATGCTGACACGCGCGATAGAAGACCACGCCTGGACGTTTTGCGGCTCAGGTGCCTTGGGCACCATGCGCGAGGACGGCGCGATCCACTTTGTGATCCGCGACAATCCGCTGGCGGACCGGCAGGCACATCCGCCGCATCCCTGCCACTGGCATCAGGCCGTTTTTGCACAGCTTTTTTCACGGCTGTTGGGCAAGACCTATTATTGCCGCGAGGTGTCGTGTTGCGCCATGGGCGCAGAGGTGTGTCACTTCATCGTCTCACGCAGGCCGGAGCATGCGCATTTCAAGGGGTTGGAGGTCTAGGCTTCGGCCTTTTCGAGCTTTTCCAGCGTGTTCATCCACAGCCCCTCTGCGCGTTCCAGCGCCTCCATGACTTCGGCATACTTCTTGTTCCACACCGCGAGTTCGCCGTGTTTGGCATCCTCGTATAGTTCCGGGTCGGATAGCTTTTTGGCTAGCTTTTCGCGCATGTCATTCAGCTTTTCGACCCGCGCCTCTGATTTGCGCACTTCCGCGCGCAAGGCCAGCATCTCATCGCGCGACAGCTTTTTGGGGCTCGGGGCCGCTGCGGGCTTTTTTGCAGACTTGCTGACGGGTTTGGCCGGCGTGAGCAGCATTTTGCGGTAGGCTTCCAGATCATCCTCGTAAGGTATGACCGTCCCGTTGGATACCAGCCAAAGCCGGTCTGCGACCATGGACAGCAAATGCATATCGTGACTGACGAGGATGACCGCACCTGAATAGGCGGAAAGCGCTTCGACCAGCGCTTCACGGCTTTCGATGTCGAGGTGGTTGGTGGGCTCGTCGAGGATCAGCAGATGCGGCGCGTCAAGTGTTGCCAGTAAAAGCGATAGCCGCGCTTTCTGTCCGCCGGAGAGCCGCCCGACTTCTGTTTCCGCCTGCTCCGGCCCCAAGCCGAAACCGGCCAGCTGCGCGCGCAGTTTGGAATGCAAAACACCCGGGCGGGCCGAAATCATGTGCTGCAGAGGTGTTTCTTTGACCTGCAACTCCTCAACCTGATGCTGGGCAAAAAAGCCGATGCGCAGCTTGTTAGCCTTCACCGCGCGCCCCTGCATCAAGACCAGCCT
This sequence comes from uncultured Roseobacter sp., assembly GCA_947501635.1. Taxonomy (GTDB): domain Bacteria; phylum Pseudomonadota; class Alphaproteobacteria; order Rhodobacterales; family Rhodobacteraceae; genus Roseobacter. The sequence continues at coordinate 16,036 of CANMWT010000003.1, read as the reverse complement.
GTCGGATAATAGCTTTGACAGGGTGGATTTGCCCTGACCGTTTTTGCCAAGCAGTGCAATGCGATCGTCCTGGTCAATGCGCAGGTTGAGACGGCTGAGCACTGGTGTCTCGGAGTATCCGACAGCGCCCCCTTCGATCGATATGATCGGGGGCGAAAGCTCTTCCGGCTCGGGGAAGGTAAAGACACGCTTTGCCGCCTGTTCGGGGCTTGCGATCATGTCCATTTTCTCGATCATCTTGATGCGTGACTGGGCTTGCTTGGCTTTGGAAGCCTTGGCCTTGAAACGGTCCACAAAGGCTTGCATATGGTCGCGCCGCGCCTGTTGTTTCTTGGCCATAGCCGCCTGCAATGCGCGTTGTTCGGCGCGTTGACGCGCGAACTGGTCGTAAGGGCCTTGGTAAAAGGTGAGTTTGCGGTCTTCCAGATGCAGGATCGCGCCCACGGCCCGGTTCAAAAGGCCACGGTCGTGGCTTATGATGATGACGGTATGCGGATATTTCGCAAGATAGGCCTCAAGCCAGAGCGCGCCTTCCAGATCGAGGTAGTTGGTCGGCTCGTCTAAAAGCAAAAGGTCCGGTTGGGCGAAAAGCACGGCGGCAAGGGCGACACGCATCCGCCACCCGCCGGAGAAATCCGAACAGGGTTTGAGTTGCTCTTCGTCGTCAAACCCAAGACCCTTCAGGATCGTGGCCGCGCGCGCTTCGGCGGACCATGCGTCGATGTCGGCGAGCCGGGTCTGAATTTCAGATATTCTTTCAGGGTTCTGCGTCGTTTCAGCTTCGGCCAGAAGGCTCGCGCGTTCGGTGTCGGCCTGCAATACCGTTTCAAGCAAAGAGGTGTCAGAAGAGGGCACTTCTTGGGCGACACCACCGATTTTTGCACGCGCTGGTAGCGAAATGTCACCGCCATCCAGTGACAGCTCCCCCCGGATGAGTTTGAAAAGCGTCGTTTTTCCCGCTCCGTTCCGCCCGACAAGCCCCACCTTGTGGCCGTTCGGGATGACCGCACTGGCGCCGTCAAAAAGCGGTCGGCCCTCAATGGAATAGCTTATGTCATTTACGCGTAACATGGGTGCTGCACTGAACCAGTGACGCGCCTATGTCAATGCGCTGTCTGCCCGCATGTGCCGGATAGGGAATTAAGGCCTTTTCGACCGCGGAGACGCGTGATAGACGCGCGGCAAATTCAACCCCTTGCAGGAGACCTCTCATGGCCCTTGAGCGCACATTTTCCATCATCAAACCGGATGCCACACGGCGTAACCTGACCGGCAAGATCAACGCCAAATTTGAAGACGCCGGTCTGCGTATCGTGGCGCAGAAGCGCATCCATATGACCAAAGAGCAGGCGGGCGTTTTTTACGCGGTGCATGCCGAGCGCCCCTTCTATGACGAGCTGTGCGAATTTATGGCCTCCGCTCCGGTTGTGGTTCAGGTTCTTGAAGGCGAGAACGCGATAACCAAGAACCGTGAAGTAATGGGCGCGACAAACCCTGCCGATGCGGCACCGGGAACAATCCGCGCGGAATTTGCCGAAAGCGTGGGCGAGAACTCTGTGCACGGTTCTGATGCGCCGGAAACGGCCGCTGTCGAAATCGCGTATTTCTTTTCGGGTATGGAACTCGTCGGCTAAGTCGGCATCTTGGATGCAGGTTAAAGGGTCAGCCGCCGGGTTGGCCCTTTTTTTGTGCGGGACGTACGCCGATCTGGTCCATTATCCGCTCAAAGCCGTCAAGTTCCTGATCGAAGGCCTCCGCCTTTATCTGGTCAAAACGGGCGCGCAGGGCTTTCTTTTCCGCGCCCTTGCAGTCATTCCACGGGCGGTTCTGGAGGCCCATGACAAGCACGTAGTAGCCGATGAAATGTGGTTGCGTGCCGTTGCGCAGCAGGCGGGCGTATGTTGCGTCAGGCCCCAGTGCACGGACTTCTTCGGCACTGTGAATGCCTGCAGCTGTACAGGCGGCCTCAAAGGCTGGTCCCAGATTGCGGATGGCTGAAACAGGGGTGGACATACCCGTACTTTAACCGGTTCGCCTCGGACCCGTCACGCAGCTTTTTCAGATGCTTGCATAGTCCGTGATTGGCGGTGGTGGTGGTTTTTGGTGTCCTGTTACTGGCGGTGGCGCTGGCACCGGCTGCGGAGCGGGGGGCGGCAGAGTAGGCATAGTGAGATCCTTCCAATCAGGTTTGCCTTGAGGATGCCCGATAAATCTGACTGAGTTTTCTGCCGACGGCGGGGCGGTCGCGTGTCCAGACTAAGGTATTTGCGTACCGATTTTATGCAAATGTGTAGCGTGTGATCTGGCGGTAAATACCGCCTGCTGGCAACAGAACACTGGGAAACCTGTCGTGCGAGGGCGCGTCGGGCCAGCGTTGAGGCTCCAGCGCGATGCCGGCGCATGGGCCAAGCTGCTGACCGGTATGCATGGGGGTGTCCGTGGCCTGCAAGCCGGTGCCATTATAGATTTGCAGGCCGGGTTCTGTTGTCTGGATTTCCAGTTGCGGTCCCGATGGTGCCTCTAAATGCGCGGCAAATCGCGGCTGGCTGTGCGGTGCGGGCGACAGGCAAAAGTTTGCGTCCAAAGTCACATCAGTGGGCACCGCACGTGGATGACGGAAATCGAAATCTGTGTTCTGCACGCTTGCGATCTCGCCGGTAGGGCAAGTTTCCGCAGTAACCGGCAAATATGTATCGGCAGCCACCTTCAGGATATGGTCTGCGATCGTGTCGTTCTGTGACAGTTTCCAATAGGGGTGGTGGGCAATATTGACGGGGGTCTTGTGGTCTGTTGACGCGTCGACAACCAACGTGAGTGTCGGCCCGTCAAGGCTATAGGTGGCTGTCACGTTGCGATTGCCGGGCAGCCCACCATGGCCGTGCTGCAGGGCGATTTCGAAGGTCATACTGTTGTCACTGCGCTTGGCCGTGTCCCAGCGCAGGGCGTGCAACCCGGTTGGGCCGCTGTGCAGGCAATTGTTACCTTCGTTCATCGGCAAGCGCCACGACCGCCCGTCTATCTCGATTGTCGCGCCGGATATGCGGTTGGCCACAGGCCCGATTAACGCGCCGAAGTATTCAAACGTTCCGCTGGATGCGGCGTCGTCCGGCGCGCCAAGCACCAGTGAATGCGGGTAGCTTCCGTACCAAAGACCGACAAGTCGCGCACCCACAGGGCTGAGCAGGACCGTCAGATGTTCAGTGCGCAGTTCAATCATGAGAGTGCCTTGGTCAGTTGGAGCCGTGCCGGTCAGGCACGATCCTACTAAGGCTATGGCTAGAGGTTGTCAGTCAACGATAAAATTCGAAGGCGTGCGAGGCAAACCACCAGAGGCGTACCCGGATGCCGCTTGGTGTTGCAAGCCCGCGTTGTGAATGTACCTTTTCAGCAATTCGGTTTGAAATTCGAATTCTCTTGCACGGTCTGCAACATGCTGAGGGACCAGACCGGTGCTGCCCAGACCAGTATCATTTAGATCGCGGCACATGTTCAGGATGGGCAGGCAGATGTCCTCCAATACATTCACGGCGAGCTTTTCGGAATGGCTGGGGCAGGGCTCCTGCAGGCCGATGTCCATGAGAAATGCGTTGTTGACCGAGCCTATGAATTCCTTGAACCGCAGTATCGCACTGCGGCTGCCTTGTTTCGCATCCATCACCATGACATGCACGCCCGACAAGGCCAGACCGGGCAGTTCAACCAGAAATTCAGGCAGCGCCAGCACATGGGCGCCTTCGGGAAGGCGTCTCAGGCAGGAACGGACCGCTTGGGCCAGTCGGGCGACCAGAATATCTTCGATGGAACGCTGTTCCTGAAAAGAGACCCGATTGCGAAACCAGCGCCCGATGACTTCGCAGGATCTGACTGTGACCACGTCGGCGCCGCAAAGGTTCAGGCTCAAAGTGACGGTCCGGTCCGACAAGTCTGAAGGGATTGGTTGAAGATCAGGTAAAGTCGTCATGAACTTGCACCTTTTGTGAGGGTTAGTCTCCAATAATGCGCCTGTTCGTTACACGTTGAGTTAATGCACCGCACGGTCCCCGTTGCGTGCGGGACTAGGTGAATTTTTATCTTGCGCCGCCAGTTGTGATAGTGGAAACAGGTTTGCAGTTTGCAACCCAAAGTTGCTAAGCGTATTTGTGTCGCGTCAGTGGCCCGCACCACGACACGGCAGGCGATAGTGATATACAGGCAGGTGCTTCGGCGTGACGACAGACGAAAAGAAATTGACAATCATCGGTATTGGTTCTTCAGCCGGCGGGCTGGAGGCGATCAGAGAACTGGTTGCGACGCTGCCAACAACACTTAATGTGGCTTACGTTGTGGTGCAGCATATGTCCCCGCACCACAAAAGCCTGATGACGGAGTTGGTCGCCCGTCAAACCAGCCTTGACGTGATGGACGTCAAAGACGGGACCGAACCCAAGCCCAGTGTCATCTACGTCACGCCACCCAACACAGATATCATTTACCGCGATGGCAAGCTCAACCTGCTGGAGCCCAGTACGGAAGTGGCGTCGCCCAAACCATCAGTTGACCGCTTTTTGCTCAGTCTCGCGGACGAACATGGTGAAAACTCCATGGGGATAATCCTGTCGGGCACTGGTACAGATGGAGCCTACGGTGTGCAGGCCATCCGAGAGGCAGGCGGCATCACGATCGCACAGGATACCAAAAGCGCCAAATACGACGGAATGCCTATGGCCGCCATGCAGACGGGTTGCATCGATCTTGTGCTGCGCCCCTTCGAGATTGGCACGCATCTTCAGAAAATACTGACCTCAGCACGTGATTTTGGCGCTTTTCACAAAGAGGCAACGGAAAGCAGCGCGTCGTCTGAGCTGCTGCAAATTCTTCTTGCGCGCACACGGGTCGACTTTCGCGAATACAAGCAAACCACCATCAACAGACGGATCGAACGGCGTATGCTGGCGCTGGGCATTGATGGTCACGAGGAATACACGCAGTTCTGTCGTGAAAATCCCAATGCAGTTGACGCGCTGTTCAAGGATTTGCTGATCTCTGTGACGCGGTTTTTTCGCGACCGATCGGAGTTCGAGCAGCTTAAAGAAATGCTGCCGGCACTTTTGAAAAAAAATGAGAACGAGCCGTTCCGCGTATGGATCGCTGGATGCGCGACAGGCGAAGAGGCCTATTCGATAGCAATGTTGCTGGCCGAAGCCCTCGGGGGCCCGAGCGTGAATCTGAAAGACCATGTGCAGATATTCGCAACCGATATCGACAAAGACGCGCTTGAGACCGCGCGCAAGGGGTTTTACGGTCTGTCCGCACTCAATGACATGCCCAAGGAGCTGTCTGACCGGTACTTTATCCAGCAAAACGATGGCATCCGGGTCATCGAAACGCTGCGCTCGGCAATTCTCTTCTCGGATCACAATGTCTGTCAGGACCCGCCTTTCCAAAAGGTGAACCTTCTGTGTTGTCGTAACCTTCTGATATATTTTGGTAATTCTCTTCAACATAAGGTGATGTCGCGGTTCCACTATGCGATGACGGAAAATTCGCTGATGTTTTTGGGAACTGCAGAGACCGTTGCGGGATCAGATGAAATGTTCATTCAGGACAGCAGTTCGGCGCATATCTATCGCCGTCGCTCTATTCGGCGCAGCGAACATACGGCCTTTGCAAATACCCGAAGCCTTCCGCGGTCACGTAAGATACAGCCTTTGCCTGCGCGCGAGGCCCCCGGGCATTCAACGGATCGCCAAATGTTCGAGGCGCTCGCGCTGGCGCTTGGTAAGAACTCGGTTCTGGTGACCGACGACTACTCTATTGTCAGGGTTTACGGCAATGTCAGCGTCTATATCGAGATGAACGACAGCAGTAATCTCAAGATGCACATTGACCTTTTGCGACGTCCGTTCCGCGAAGAGGCGCGCAGTCTGGTAACCTTGGCACTGAAGCATGGCGAGCACCGAACCGGCGTGCGGCATCTGTTAGGCGAAGATGACGACGCCGAGATACGCCTTGACGTCTATCCGATCATCGCGCGGGACATCAATGAGCGGGCGGCACTTGTGGTTTTCAGCGAGGTGCAGATCGACCGCGCCAGAAATGCAGGTGCAAAGGCTGAAGTTGACGACGCAGGTCTGGAGAATGACCGCATCCGATTGCTCGAAGACGAAGTGGCAACGACTCGCGAGGCGCTTCAGCAAACCATCGAAGAACTTGAGACATCCAATGAAGAGTTGCAGTCGCTGAATGAGGAGCTGCAATCGACGAACGAAGAGTTGCAGGCAACAAATGAGGAACTGGAAACCTCGAACGAGGAATTGCAATCCACCAATGAAGAACTGATCACGGTCAACGAAGAGCTACAGGTCACCGCCGCCGAACTGAGCGGGCGCACGGGCGAATTGATGTCTGTTCTGGAGACGGCGCCTTTGTCGATCATGGTGCTCGATACAGCTTTGCAGATATCGCAAGCGACAAATGCCGCCGCTACTATGTTCGGGCTGACAAGGCCTGTGTCCAATCCGCATGTCAGCCAGTGCATTCTGCCCGACGGCTTTCCCTCGCTGGCACCGATCTGCAATGAGACGCTCAAACTGGGCGAGCCCATCAGCAAGGAGTTCAACTCGGGCGGGTCGCGCTACAAGCTCACCTGTTCGCCATTCTTTGATATGCGCGGTCAGATGAAGGGCGTTACTATGGTCGTGTCGGAGTTCCCCGGCCTTGCGCAGGAGCTGAACTTGATCCTCGATCATGGCGATATCTACATGCTCAACCGCGCGCAGGACGGGACGATCCTGCGGATCAGCGAGAAATCCGCGAGCTTTCTGGGCACCACGCGCCAAAAGGCGGAAGGTGCGAACTTCTTCCGGCTGGCCCCAAAAAGCATTGCCAACACGACCCGCGAACTTGATGCAAAACTGACGGCGAGCAAAGAGGGCGTAATGCAGGACATCGTGTTGTTCCGGTCGATGACCGAACACCAGTCAACCTGGCTAAACCTTGAAAACTTCCTGTTTTATGACCCGGTAGAGGATGCAGCGTCGATCTATACGATTGGTCAGGACGTCTCGGAAGTTGTGAACACCCGCGATAGGGCGGAAGACGCTCTGGCCCAGCTCTTGCTGCTGCAGGAGCTGGCCCATGTAGGGTTCTGGTCGCTGGATGTAGAAGACAACACTGTTTTCTGGTCCGAGGAGGTGTACCGCATTCACGGCAAGGACCCGGCCACATACACGCCCAGTCTGGAAGAGGGGCTGGAATTCTACCATCCTGAGGACCGCGAAGACGTAAGTGCCGAGTTGACGCGCGTGAGCAAAGAGGGCGGAGACTTCAACTTCAAACACCGCATTATCAACGGGCAAGGTGAGACCGTTCCTATCGAGTGCTTCGGTCTGGCCCGACAGGACGGGACCGGTATGGTGCGTCGCATCATTGGTGTTTTCCGCGCGCTGCAAGAAGAGGGGGCGCCGTAGCTGGCAGGCGGGCCTAGCGTACCATTTCCAGAACCTCTCCAAAAGGTGGGGTGATGCTTGCTGTGTGTGGCGTGGCCCATAGAACCGGGGCCTTCGGCGGCGTGCCAAAGGCCCCCATCAGGTCAGTCAGAACCACAATCAAAGATGGCCCGAGCGCATCCGCCTTTTGCAAGACATCGACAAATGAGGTTCCCCCCTCGCGCCGCATCGGCAGGTTTCTGAAGGTGGCGCGCGCATTTAGCGCGGAAATTTTCTGCTGTGCGAAAACGTCTTCATCAAAGCACAAAAGGTGCGTTTCCGCGTCGCTTTTGTTCGTGATGCCGATGACTTCGCCTGCAAACAGCGCAAGGATGTCACGATCGACGGAACCTGAGGTGTCAACGGCCACGACCAGTCTGGGACGCAGGCCCCGGCGTTGCAGTGCAGGTTCGAATACAGGCTGGGGGCCCTTATGACGGCGCGCCTCCGCTTCGGCGGCAATCCAGGCGGACCGTGGGCGACGATAGGTGCGTTGCGGCGTGTGGCTCAGTGCTTTGCCCAGCAACCGGCGCAGGCGGTTTTCCCACGGCGTCTGGCTGATGGCTGCATCGCCCAGATGCATCAGGGCCGTGCCAATGCCACGCCCGGATGCGCCACCCGCACGCGACGCGCGCAAAAGATGCGCCTGCCACATGTTCGCATCACGATCTGTCCGGAGCGGGGCGTCAAGCGGGAAAACATCCGCCAAAAACTCTGTGGTGCTATAGTAGGTGGTCAACGCATGGTGCCGCGCCGCCTCACGCAACTGCATATAGAGGCGGTCAACATCCCATCGTTCCAGCGGGTGTTGCGCGGGATCCGCGTCATCGATGCCCATTTTGTCCAGTAGGTCCGTCAGCGTGACCGCCGGTCGCGGCAAGGCATGACCGCCCCGGTTCAGGCATTCGTTGATTATTGCGTCGGCACTCAAGTTATGGGCAATACGGTCGAAAGCAGCTCCGAAGCGTTGCTGCATCGACTGCATGCGGAACTCGTGCCGCAAGGCGATATGCAGCACATGGTGACCCAAGAGGCCAATTTGTTCGCGCAGGGGCAGGGTTTCAAAGGATGTGCCGATGTGGATAACGTCATTGGACGTATAGGTTGCCGACCCGCTGCTGTCGCGCATGGCGCACCATAGTGCGAGGCTTGCCAGCGCCGGATCGCGCTCTGGCATATGGGCCAGTGCATGAGCCGCCCGTGCCGAGCGTGCCACCGGCCGCTCAGTCAAGTCCTTGCTCGCGACGGGTTGCGGCATAGCGCGCATAGGCCGGGGACGCGATGAAGCTGTCCTGCCACCCTTCCTTGAGTGCCTTGGTCAACAGCATTTCAAAGCCAAAGGCACAAAGTTCGGTTAGGGGCAGTTGTGCAAACGCGGGATCGTCAGAGTGGCTTGCAATGCGGCCGATCTGTTCCAACGTGTCGATGACAGCAGGCAGGCTGTCTGATGTGACGGCGCCCACCAAAGCAAAGACTACAGCGTTCAAGCCATAAAGGGTGTTGGGAAATCGCGCAAAGCGTTCCGAGGCGGAGGCTTTGAGCAAGTCTTCGACATGTACAAGCGCCTCAACTTCTTCTGCGACGACAGCAAATTCGGCAGCGACAGCCTCCCCGATGGTGCCCGAAAGCATGGCCATGCGCGCCTTTCGCTCAGGGATGGCCTTGAGAATGGTGCTTGCGCGTTCCCACGCCCTTGGTGTGCAGGCGATCACATCGCCGCGGCGCAGGGCCTCTTCTGTGGTGTCCAAAAGATCGGGCCGTCCGCGCAAAAAGGCGCATACAGCCGGTGCCAGACCTTTGGGGGCCGCGTAGTTTTCCAACCAGTCATCCGCATCCGCTTGGACATATACATGCACAAGTCGGTCAGACAGCGCCGTGCCCATTTCATAAGCCACCGCTCCGTCTTCCACGGTATTGCCCGCAGCAATAATCATCACACCGTCAGGCAGTTTGTGCTGGCCCACGCGCCTTTCCTGCAAAAGTCCATAGACGGTCGGTTGCAAGTACTGGGATGCCGCCGTCAGCTCATCCAGAAAAAGGATGGCGGGCCGGGTCGGATCATCGGGCAAGTCTTCCGGCCGGTACCAGACGGTTTTGCGTGCATCGTGATCGTAGTAGGGAAGCCCGCGCAGGTCCTGCGGTTCAATGGTTGTAAGCCTCAGATCAAAGAGCCTTGCACCGATCTCATCCGCCAGTTGCTGGACGATCTGCGATTTGCCGACACCCGGTCGGCCGTGCAGCATCCAAGTCGCCGTGAGCTTTCCATCCGATTGCGCGGACCATCCGTTGCGCAACAGAGCAAGTGTATCGCCCGCCGAAAGCCGTGATGCGTTTAGGCTCATAAGGCGACCTTTTGTGTTTCGGGAGTGCGTTGTGCGTAGTCCATCAGTGCGGCCATCCTTGCATGCGCTGAAATCTCACTGGCTTCGATCGTGACGCTACGCAGGTTCTGGCCTTCGCGCAGGGTCACAAGATGCAGACGCTCTTCCGTGAAATCATCGTCAAAAAGCCCCGTTTCGATATCCGCGCGGTCCTTGTCATCCAAGTCAAGCACATGTGGGTCTTTCCCCGCCATCTGCACAGAGACCAGCGTCAGAACTGGCACGCGGCCAAGCTCGGATTGTTCTGCCACAAGGTGCAACGTGCCACTGGTCAGGTTTTGTCGCGCGGCGATACGGGTCAACACCTTGCGCGCGTTGAACGAAAAGGCATCCAGTACGCGGTCCATCTCTGCGTCCGAGATAAGTGATTTGCGTTTCTCTTTGGGCATGTTGAAAACCCGTGTCTCTACAAAAAAGATCAAAAACAGCATTGGAATGGGCGCTTGGGAAATCGGCAGTGCCAGATCGGGCCAGATGAACATGGCGATGACAAAGGGCAAAAGTGCTGCCAGAAAGCGCAGAACCTGAACTTCGAAGATCAGGCGTAAAACAACACGCCAGCGCGCTCCCTTGCGTGGAAAGAGCGAAATTCGCCCTATCATACGTTTTGGCACGCTGCGCGTTTCCAGCGCTCTGGCGTTCAGAAGAGTTGAAGGGCTGACGATGAACATAAATTCTCCCCGCGGGTACCTAGTGCGCATAGCAGGGCGCGTCGACCCTTCAGCGTCACCCTGTCATGATCGCCTGCGCGGAGTGTAGCCTGTGGACGAGAAGAGGCTGCATCGCTTTGGAAACCTGCGGCAAGGGCTTTTCTGGGGCTGCATCGCTGCTCTTGTGGGGCTGAGCTTTCTGCGACTGGAGCTGGAGCGCGCAACCGTTGAGACCCGCACCCTGTCGACGACCATGGGGGCGGTCACGCTCTATACTGCGCCGCAAGAAGCGGCGGGACCGCTGGTTGTGGTCACTCATGGTTTTGCAGGCTCATTGCAGATGATGCAGTACATATCGCGTGATCTGGCGCGCGCCGGATTTACCGTTGCCGCGTTCGATTTCATAGGACACGGCAGAAACGGTGGTCTTTTGTCACCGGATGTCGCCCGCATCGAAGGAACAACCCAGCAGCTGGTTGATCAGACGCTGGGTGTGCTGAATGCTTTGGAGGCAGAAGGTGTCGCGTCAGACCGGCTTGCCTTTGTGGGGCATTCCATGGCCACGGATATCGTCATCCGGGCCGCCGCGGCGCGCAAACAGACGCAGTCTGTTGTCGCCATCTCGATGTATTCCGAAGCTGTGACAGCCGCGTTTCCACAGCGGCTTCTGGTGATTTCCGGCGCGTGGGAAGCGCGTCTGCGCAAGGTTGGCCGGGATGTCGTGGCACTGGTGGGCGGCGAGGGTGTCGAAGGGCAGACCGTCATACGCGGCGACGTCGTGCGCCGCGCGGTCTCCGTGCCTGCAACCGAGCATGTCGCGGTGCTGTTCGCCACTCCCACCTTTGAAGAAACCAGAAGGTGGCTACAGCAGGGCCTTGACCAACCGAACAAGGGGCAGACCTTTGCACCCGGTCCATACATCGCGGTGCTGCTGTTGGGGCTGATCCTGTTAAGCGCGCCGGTGTTCCGGCTCTTGTCTGCGCGCGCGCCGGAAAAAGAACCGCTTGCTCTGCGTCACTACTTTCTTGCGCTCGGGGTGCCTGTTCTACCGGCCTGCGCGGGGGCGGTCTTTTTGGGGGGCTCTTTGGGCGGGCTTGCCGCGTTTGGAAGTCTGTTTGTCTTCTTTGCGCTCTGGGGGCTCGCTTCATTGGGGGTGCTGCTGCGCTACGGATGCCGTCTGCAATGGCCGCAATGGCGCGGGGTGGTGTTGGCGCTGATCTGGGGTCTTGGGGTATTTGCGGTTGCGCTCGACAGATACGCCGCTGCTTTCTTGCCCCTTGGGCCGCGGCTGTGGTTGATGGTCTTGCTATGCGCAGGGTGCCTGCCGTTTATGCTCGCCGACCGGTTGCTGGTCTATCGCGCCGCGATTTGGCAGCGGTTTCTGGCGCGGGCTGTTCCGGTTGCCGCGCTCAGCGCGTGCATGGTGATCTTTCCGCAAAAGCTGGGCCTGCTGTTCACGGTTTTGCCGGTGATGGTGCTGTTTTATCTGGTGTACGGCACCATGGGGCATCTGATCGCGAAAAGGCAGGGGCCAGTAACCGCTGGCGTGGCCACCGCAGTCATCCTCGCCTGGTCGATCGCTGCAAGTACTCCGCTTTTTGCCAGTGCCATCGATTTGTCCGATCTCTTCTTGCAGTGAGCGCGGCACGGCCAGTCCGCTCTTAGTCGAAGGCCACTGTTATCGGCAAGCCAATCAGCAGGTCAGTCAATTCTCGGCCGCGTGCGCGACGATCAAACCGGCTTGTATTGTTCAGGCCCTGACCGATGAGTTGTACCACTTCCGGGGAGCCTGCAAATTTCGTGTGGTTGCCAGAGCTTGAATCGTCAATTTCGGACAAGTCGATGGCGATAACGCCAAGTTCGGCCAAGGCGTCAATGTCGGCTGCACCGACACGCGGTACGCCTCCGGCCAGTTTTTGCGAGAAGTTCAGCGCCCCGTCATCTTTGGACAACAAAACAAAAAACCTGTCAGGCAGCTCGCCGATTTCATTCAACTGCGTCTTGAACAAATCAAAATCGATGTCAGGTGAGGCAAGTATGACGCTTTCGATACGACCGGCCTGATCCAGTGTTCCTTTCTGAGATTGATCAAGGATCGCTTCCATGGTCAGGAACCCACCCATCGAGTGGGCAAAAATCGTGTATTTCTCGGCAATTGTGCGGTTCATCAAATTACTGATCTTCGGAATGCTGCCGCGTGCAATCAACGCACTGTTCAAATCATACACATAGCGGGTTAACTGGCCGGCAGAAGCCCAGTCCAGCAAAACCGGCACCCCTTCAAAGTTGGTGTCATGCACGAACTGGGCAAGGCGCAAGACCGCATCGCTGGTTGTGTTGTTGTACCCATGAACAAAAAGCAGGACCTCGCGCTTGCCCGCAGGAAGCTTGCGCAACTCGCCATCGACCGCACTCACAAAGGCTTGGTCTGTCGCGTAGACTTTGGGCTCTACCACAGCAAATTCGGTTCTGGGATCGGGGGGTAAACGCTCTGGTCGCTCAAGCTGGCCGACCTCGTGCGTGGGCGGGATAGAGACCAGGACCGACGCCAGTCCAAGCTCGGGCGCGCGCGCCTCGGAAAAGAATGCGCCCACGGTTTCTGTCTGCTGACGTGTCGTTGCAAGGAATACAGGCAGTGTTGTCGCTTCGGCTACGGAGTCCACCGGTATCTCAGGGTTGTCGACACCAATCAATTCAGGCGCGGGCGCACAGGCCGCCAGCGCAGAAACGCCAAGCATGGCGGCAATCAAAGCCGTTCGGGAACGTCGAATGGAAAGCATGTATCTGACCCCGTCAGTAAGACTATTTGCAGGCAAAATGGCGAAGACACAGGTATATCTTTGCGCCTCTCGCTATAGGTGAAAGCTGAAAAATCAGCAACCTGCTTCGGAACAGATGCAAAAAAGATGCGCTCGGGTAAAACACGCGGCGCAGTTTGGCTCGAAGTTGACCTTGGCGCGAAGCTCTCGACGATCCCGGCAGAGCGCATGAAAGCAGCCAAAGGCCACTGCGTTCCGCTCTTGACGGGGGGCCTTCGGCGGCTCGGGGAAACGGCCCGCAAGTTCATCAAGCCGGACCACTGGGCCGCGTTCCTGGCCGTGTAGCGAGTTTTTTGCGCCATAGTGTCATTCCTATGTGTGACACCTGCGCTATTTGCTTGGGTTTTCCTCTGGTCCCTCGGAGCATACCTTAATGTTATGAAGGGGTTACATGCTCAACTGAGGTAAGGTGGCGGAGACGAAGTCCGTATAACTGTTGTTTTTCGGTGTTCATGTGAGTTCGGGTGAGAACACATTTGTTTATATATATCAGAGGTCTAAATTCATGCCTTCTCATTGATGTTCGCGCTCGTTCATCCTAACTCAGTTTAAAGTGTGGGAACAAATGTGGGAACGGTATGGCTCTGAGCGCACAGAAAGTGAAAACAGCAGGCCCCGGACGCCATGGCGACGGGCGCGGGCTTTTCCTCTATGTCAAACCTTCCGGGGCACGCTCATGGGTGCTGCGCTATCAGGTGCAAAAGCGGCGGCGCGATCTCGGGCTAGGGGCCTATCCCGATGTCACCCTCGCCATGGCAAGGGAACGTGCGTCTGAGGCGCGCCGCCTTATTGCGGAGGGCGAGGACCCCATAGCGAAACGGCAGCAGGCAAAGCCTAAAACCTTCGAGGACGCGGCGCTCGAATTGATCGAAGGCAAACGACCAGGCTGGAAGAATGCCAAGCACGCCGCGCAATGGACTTCGACGCTGGAAGCCTATGCCTTTCCCAAAATCGGACAGGTGCAAGTCGCCAAACTCGAAACTTCCGACGTGATGGCCGTGCTCACCCCAATCTGGTCTGCTAAGCCTGAGACGGCGAACAGGGTTCGGCAACGTATCGAAGCGGTGCTTGATTACGCTTCCGCGTTGGGTATCCGAACCGGCGAAAATCCGGCCCGCTGGCGTGGGCATCTGGATCACCTTCTGCCCAAACCCACGAAAGTGCGCGCGGTCAAACACCATCCCGCCTTGCCCCATGCCGAGATCGCTGACTTCATCAGGCATCTTGCATCCCGCGAGGGCGTGGCAGCACGGGCGCTCGGCTTTACGATTTTGACGGCTGCGCGCTCGGGCGAAACACGCGGCGCAACATGGGCCGAGATTGATCTGGACGCGAGGATCTGGACGATCCCTGCAAGCCGAATGAAAGCCGGCAAAGAACATCGCGTTCCGCTTTCGACGGCGGCACTTGGTTTGCTTGGTGAAAAGCGCGACGACGACAAACTTATCTTTGTAAGTGAAGCCAAACCGGGCAAGCCAATCTCTGATATGAGCATGACCGCAGTTCTGCGCCGCATGGAGCGGGTAGACATCACAGTGCACGGTTTCCGTTCGACCTTCCGTGATTGGGCCGGTGAAACCACCGGCTTTCCGCGCGAGGTGATAGAAGCCGCACTGGCCCATGGCATCAAAGATAAGGCAGAGGCGGCCTACGCGCGCTCCGACCTGTTTGATAAGCGCCGAGAATTGATGACGGCGTGGTCGAATTTTGCTTGCGCCTCTGAACGAGCAGAAAACGTGGTTTCAATTTCTAAGTAAGCCGAAGACATGACAGCAATCGCAGGCAACAAGCAGTCTGTTTCTGACGCAGCGAGATTTGCTTCTGCGCACTGACGCTAAGCTGAGCAGGCCGCGGCATTGCAGCACATTTCCCAAAAGCGGACATCGAAAGCTGTCAAAATGGCCGAAATCCAAACCGGACGTTCGCTGCCGAAAGACCCAATGTCTCAGTTGCGGACTTTTCTGCCTGTCGCACGTGCAGAGAAATCGACCATTGCTGGGCGGCCAA
Source organism: uncultured Roseobacter sp. (assembly GCA_947501635.1). Lineage (GTDB taxonomy): Bacteria > Pseudomonadota > Alphaproteobacteria > Rhodobacterales > Rhodobacteraceae > Roseobacter. The sequence goes on along the minus strand of CANMWT010000003.1, from coordinate 713 downwards.
GTCTCGGGGCCTGTCGCAGCATTACAGCATTATTTCCCAAAAGCGGTCGTTCAAAACAGGCAAAATACGCTTAATTGGAAACGGACTTTCGCTGTGCCAGTTTCGTATGTCTCACATGCGAACTAGGACGAAACCGCTCTCGCGGTATTGGTGCCTGTGGCGGGTGCTGTGCTCTGATTGGGGCGCTGCGATTTTGTAGTTGGGCGCGTCTGTCTGACGATTGGGACCTTCTCAATCTGATGACAGGAGGTTCCGATAGCGGACCAATATGTACCTGCGCTGCGCCAGCGTTTTCTCGAAGACATGCGAATCAAGGGACTGCAGTCCAAGACGCAGACGATGTATCTGCGAGCGATGCGGGAGTTCACGCGGTATCTGGGCCTGATCAGCCCCACCTGAGTGGTCCAGTTTGAATGTTAGTGCATGATCGGCCTGGATGCCATCGGCACGATGGTTTCTGGAGCCGGTGGGCGGTAGCCCAATGCACTGTGGGGTCGTTTGGTATTGTAGTGTTTTCTCCATTTTTCGATGATGATCTGTGCTTCGCGTAGCGAGTAAAAGACCTCGCCGTTGAGCAGTTCATCGCGGAGCCGGGCATTGAAGCTTTCGCAGTATCCGTTCTCCCAAGGCGATCCCGGCTCGATGTAAGCGGTCTTTGCCCCGACGGCTGCAATCCAGTTTCTGACAGCCTCGGCAATGAACTCCGGGCCATT